>NZ_JHWH01000010.1:96027-200309 GCF_000622145.1 Paracoccus yeei ATCC BAA-599
CCCGGAAGAACCTGCCACCAAGGTCGCGCTCCGCGTAGCGCGCAATGACGGGGTCGAGAACATCACGCCAGCCATCGGCGCTGTGGACGTTGCCATGGCGCAGGGCGCAGCGTTCCAGCATCCCGAACTGGTTGAACAGAAAGTTGGGGTGATAGCAGCTACAGTCGAAATGGCCATTCCAGGCAGACCCTTCCTGGTCGCCATGGGTCGGGCTGACCGAGCTGTCCATGTCCAGAACGATGTACTTCAGCCCGTTACGGTCATGGAACCGGTCGATCCATTGCCCGTTCAGGTCGGCCAGCGCGGCACGGTTCCCGGCCAGAGCCAGCGTCTCGGTCTCGAACCGTCCCATCTGCGATGCCGAGGCCGCTTGTGCATCGACCGCTCTGCCGCCGACAACTTGGCGCATGACCGGATCGCAGGCGAGACGGTTGGCGTCGTTGACATCCTCGTATCCGGCCAGCCGCCCAAAGACTGATTGCCGGAACAGGCCGTCGAGCCGATGGACCGTGTTCTTGCCAGAGCGAGTATCGCGCAGCGCCGCTGACGCCAAATCGGACAACCCGAGCGCGTCATCAAGCTCGCGCATCACCAGAAGGCCGCCGTCGGAACTGAGCTGCGTGCCGCGAAATTCCAGCCGCACGCGAGGGTCGAAATCCACCCGATCTGCCCGTTGCAAGCCCGCACCCTCTGGGTGATCCATGAAACGCGCCCCTCGCAGCCTTCAACACCATGTTTTATATAGGAAATATAATGGTCAGGACAGCGAAATCAGCGCCTTACTTGGGAAATGTGGGATGGTAATCATCACCCTTCTCACCATTGCAAAAATCTGAGACGGCCTTTAAACAGATAAACTTTGGCTTGGCAACAAAGGTTTTCAGGCAAGCATCATAAAAACCATAAGATTCCATGTCGACAGCTCTAATGGAATCATTGAGCCCACGAATTTGCGCAATAATAGTATCGTTCGCGACGACAGCTGAGCCAGACGCCGCATGCGTCAGGAGAAACTTAGGCTGGCTATCAATCTGCTTTGGCAGCAGATCCCTAATTGACAATTGTTCCTGTGGCGTGAGACATCCGCCGTTGATGCAAATATCGCGAACCGCACGCTTAATTTCATCCTCCCGTATCGAAAGAGCATTTGGTCTGGATTTGAATTCTTCAGAAATCAGATTACCTTGCGGATCCCGTGTCTCGTCCCACTTGCCGTAGTCCCAAGGCGCAGAGGACTCAAAGAAACAAATATCACCCAGATCAACTTTACCCTTAACACCTCCGCAATATCCCGACATAATGGCCAGCTTTGGTCGAAACCAGCTAATCAACGACTGCGTCCTGGACGCCGCAGACGCCTGACCGGAAACTCCAATAGGGAATGCTACGCCGACCCTCGGAATCCCGTTTTTGTCAGTAAATGTAAAGCGATATACTTCCGAGTATACATCATCCTTCCTTAAGTCAAAAAGGGAGTGGTAGGGGAAAAATTCTTCATCCATCGCAGTTACAATCAGCGCATCTACACCAAAATGCCGTGAAAGGGATGTTTGCTTTGACTCCATTGATCGAAACGCATACTTAACGCGGTCCGGCAGCTGATCCATCCACAGTCCATCTTCGCGCTCAGATAATGAAACCATGAAGTGTGAACCAAGGCCAGAGCGCATCAGATCGATCGCCTCTGCTTCTCTGCTAATTCCAATCAGATCTGCAGGAGCCAATAAGTCGCCGTAAACGTATATCTCATTTAAAAGGGCTTCAGTATTGCCAAAGCTTGGCTGATCACGCCCAAGATTTTGTGGAATTGTGAGATCCAAAACCATCAAGTCATAGGCGCGGCCTGCTATTAGCTTTCGCGCACCCCTCGAATCATTAGCAAAATCCACTCTTGCAGAGGGATCGATGGAAGAAACAATCTTCGCGATTTCAGCAGCGACCAACTCACGATCGTGGACGATAATAACATCCATCAGACAGCCCCCCTCAGGATCAATTTAAATTCCTCACTCCACTTGCCTTTGCCGTAGCGAACAGTTCCCCTGTAGTAGGATCCCAAGCTCTCTATAGCCGATGCCTTAACGTAGTGTAGATCATTGACTATACTTTCAGCCTTTCCAAGTGGCTTATCCGAAAATGAATCGAAGGCTGTAACTAAGACAACGGGAGCTTCCAGCCCCTCAATGCATATTAGCTTAGCAAAGCTCAATCCACCAAGTGTAGCCTGTGGAAGGCTCGACCCCGATCTCGACCCCGCCGTTATATCCATAGAGATGTCTAAAATAAATAGATTCCATGGCTTTAAAAATAGCATGCGTTCCGCCTCAACCATTGTCGACGCTCTACTTATCTGGGCTTCGGCTCCAATCTCGTCCTGAACGACTGATTGCACATCATTGAATTTGATGTCATTATCCTCGAGGATCAGAATATTAAATTTCAACCAGTCCCTCCATTTTTCATCAATGGGCAGTAAGACGTGGAAGAACCCTTTTCTCGAAGCAGCTGCTATCTGGAGCTGTTTCCCAAGTGCAGTCGCATATGCACCCGCGATGCGTTTCAAACCCGATCCCGTTGATGCAAGAAGATGTTCTATCTGGCTGTTGTGGCGTTCGCCTAGAACAGTCCGCACCTCATTTTTTTCACCACCCAAACAAGAACTGCTGAAATCAATAGATCTTTTACCTTCAACAACTTGTATAGTTACTCGCATAGATGTTGACGATCCTCCTGCGTGCTTTAGGTGGTTCATCATGACTTCTGACGCGATATCTAGAATTAGACGAGCAGACGTTCGAGGGTAGGTCACCCCCTCCAGGTCATTAGACAATCTAACTCTAATATTCCTTACTTCTATTTCTGTGGTGAAGCGCGCGAAGGTAGCCCTGCAAATCTCCCAGAGGGACACAGTTTGAGAGCTATTTTCCTCCGGCCATTCAAACCAATGGCCTACTTGCGAAATTTTTCTATCAATTTCAGATTGCCTGTAAGCGGCGTCTGAACCCCACATTGCTTGGCTGAGGCGCTGCTGCGAAGTCCTATCCATCGGCTGGTGGGGAGTGCGTTTCGCAATGTGTGCCAAGAATTCGTTTCTCACTTCTCTGGGCGTGGAGATCCATGCCTCTGGTCATCGGCGGTGGCCGAATGAGGTGAAGGCTCGGGTTGTCGCCGATACACTTGAGCCGGGGGCCACAGTGAACGCGGTGGCGGATCGCTATGGAGTGCAGCCGAACCAATTGTCGGCGTGGCGACGGCTAGCCAAGCAGGGCAAGCTGGTCCTTCCAGCCCTGTTGACCGAAGAGCCAGTCTTTGCGCCGTTAGTGGTTTGCAGTCCGCCACCTGCTGCACCGTCATGCGACAGCTCCCCTGCAGACGAGCGGATCCGGATTGTGCTGGGCGAGGTCAGGCTCGAGCTGGCCGCGGATACACCGGCCGTTCGGTTGGCCGAGATCGTTCGTGCCCTTGGAGCCGCCGGATGCTGATGCCGTCGCAGGGCATGCGGATCCTGGTCGCGACAAAGCCGGTAGACTTCAGGAAGGGGCACGACGGATTGGCAGCCTTGGCGCAGTCGATGCTGGCAGAGGATCCCTTCACCGGCACGGTCTTTGTGTTCCGCTCCAAACGCGCCGACAGATTGAAGTTGCTGTTTTGGGACGGCAGCGGGCTGGTGATGGCTTACAAGCGCCTCGAGGCCGACAGCTTCACCTGGCCGGCGGTTCGGGATGGCGCCATGACATTGACCCGCACACAGTTCGAGGCGCTTTTTGCCGGCCTTGACTGGCGCCGCGTCCGGCCTCTGGAAACGCCGAAACCGGCCGTTGCAGAATGACCTAAACGACAGAAAAGACGAGCAATATCAGGATGACCAGGCTATGATTGTCCTATGTCCGCAGCCCCGTCCATCGATCTTTCCGCGATCCCTGAAAGCCAACGTGCTGCTGTGCTGGCAGTGCTGCACGAACGGGATGCGCTGCGGGAAACCAACCGGAGGCTGGAGCATCTCATTGCCGAGTTGAACCAGGTTCTACATGGCAAGCGCTCCGAGAAACTGAACGACGACGAGCGCCAACTGGCCTTCGAGGATCTCGAAGCTGCCGTGGCCGAGGCGGAGACCCGGCAGGATGCGGAGGCTGCGCCCCGCACGCCCTCGCGCCCGACCGCCCGCCGCAACCTTGGGCATCTTCCACAAGGCCTGCCGCGCTTCGAGCGGCTGATCGAGCCGGACAGCCTGCTTTGTCCATGTGGCTGCGGCGAGATGCACCGCATCGGCGAGGACCGCACCGAGCGGCTGGATATCGTGCCGGCCCGGCTGCGGGTCATCGTGACCGTGCGCCCCAAGTATGCCTGCCGCCGGTGTGCTGATAGCGTGACCCAGGCACCGGCCCCCGCGCACCTGGTCGAGGGCGGCCTGCCCACCGAGGGCGCCCTCGCGCATGTGCTGGTCAGCAAGTATGCCGACCACCTTCCCTTATACCGCCAGAGCCAGATCCTGGCCCGGGCCGGGATCGAACTTCACCGGAGCACGCTGGCCGATTGGGTCGGCACCGCCGCCTTCCACCTCGGCCCCGTGGTCGATCGGCTGGCCGAACATCTGAGGACGTCGACCAAGCTCTACATGGACGAAACAACTGCCCCTGTCCTCGACCCCGGCCGGGGACGGACGAAGACGGGCTATCTCTGGGCCCTGGCGCGCGATGACCGGTCATGGGGCGGGGCAGACCCGCCCGGTGTGGTCTTCACCTATGCGCCCGACCGCGCAGGCGAGAATGCAGAGCGCATCCTGCAGGGCTTTGATGGCATCCTGCAGCTGGATGGCTATCCCGGCTACAACCGCCTGACGCGCCCGTCCCGGACAGGTGGCGCGCCGATCATCGTCGCCCATTGCTGGGCACATGCGCGGCGCAAGCTGAAGGAGATCTTCGATCGCGACGGCTCCGAGATCGCGGCTGAGGGTTTGCGCCGGATCGCCGAGCTTTACCGGATCGAGGCCGATATCCGTGGCATGGGTCCCGGCCAGCGGCTGTCGGCCCGCCAAGTGCGCAGTGCGCCACTCGTAGCAGCCTTTGGCGAATGGCTGCAGCTGCAGTGTCGGCGCATCTCTGCCAAGTCTCGCCTCGGCGAGAAGCTGACCTACATCCACCGCCACTGGGACGGGCTGCAGACCTTCCTGCACGATGGTCGGGTCGAGATCGACTCCAACAGCGTCGAGAACCTGATCCGGCCGATCGCGCTGACCCGCAAGAATGCGCTCTTCGCCGGCCATGACGAGGGCGGGCGATCCTGGGCCCGCATTGCATCCCTGATCGCCACCGCAAAGGTCAATGGCATCGAACCCTTCGCCTACCTCAAGGCAACCTTGGAAGCCGTCGCCGCCAGTCACCCGCAGGCCCGGATCGATGACCTGCTGCCCTGGAACTTCAAGCCGTCAAGCTGAATGCAAGTGGGGCGCAGCCGCCGCTTACGATTGAATTGCGCGAGCAACGCTATCAATGTCCTGCACCCTCTCTACACCTTGGGCCTCTATGTTCTCCCTAGCATGTTGAACACTCTCCTCCAGCTTTATCTTAAGATCAACCTGGACGAGATGCCTAGCAGCCTCTAGATCCTCGCCCAAGCGCTTTTGTAGCCACAGAACAACCGAACGAACCGCCTCGCGATGACTATCAGCATTCTCGATGGTTTCGACAATTGCGTTTAGTTCGTTATGATCAGGTGTTATGCGAAACATGCCGCGCGGCTTGCCAGGCCGAAGGCTGTGCATATAGCTATCCACCCAAGTCTGTATGTCTGTTTTTATTTCATCCACGAAAGCATCAGTTATTCTTATTGAAACATCCCTAAATACCCCGGGAAGTGAATGCTGCGCTAGAGATTGCAATGCGCCAACAAACTCACGCTCAATCACATTGTGGCGAATTCGCGTCCCCAATATCGCTTCAAGACCGTATCCCGGATCGCGCATAAACGACTTTATGATCTCTAAAGCAACATCCGCAGATGCCCACTTGAAGTTCGGAAGGGTAACCTTACTTGAAACCCCATTTGGAAACGTTATTGTGTTCTCTGTCTCCGACGCCCGAGCAGGAAACGCGCCACCTTCATTTCTTTGTGTCAGCTCAATTGAGGCCTCATATATATCCTTGGTCCTGATCATCATCTCGTTGGAGAATGATTGCCACGGAACTTCAAACTGAGATGATGTTATGCTGTTATACAGAATTGCGGACTCCAGCGCGCGAATTTCATCAAGGTAGACATCCTCAGTCACTGTTTCACAGAACCCATAGCGCCTAATGCATTCCTCCAGCGCTGAGATCCTTCCAGCCATGGCATCAATTTCGTTGAATGACATTTCCATGAGAAGTAAGTTTTGGGGTGACAAGAAGAAATAAGAGAAAGCTGCCGCACGCTCCCCGTAAGCGGAAATGATTAGATTTATGAGGTCGGAAATACTAATAGATGCATATATTGGTCGCAGTATGCTCCTGATGACACTAAAGTCGGGGTCTCCTTGCTCTACTCCTTTAAGTAGAAATACATACGCCGCCCGCCAGTCGCCCCTGAATGGCTGGACTTTTCGACTTCTCAGCACCTCCTCTATCCAAGCCCAGTCTGCACCCGACAGATAGTTACGCTTTATTGGGCAATTTCGCTCTATTTTCGAGATCCAGTCTGAGACGCGGCCGGCATTTTGATCTTGGGAGACCTCTCTATGAAGCAAGTTTATCCATGTTCGATCTCCGACACTTCCAATTGCCTCCACCCTCACTTCCGTCTCGGCCGCCAGATCCGCCCAGGGTTTACCGAATATTTTGTTCCTATTGCTTGCCGTCGCCACGCCCGGCGCCATTAGAAGAAGGACACTAGCGCCTCCGTAGAAGTCAACGAGCCTTAGGAACTGTTTGTACTCAGTTGGCCATTCCGATCGGGGAAACATAAATAGCAAGTAAGCGATGCCACTCAAGAGCCGACCAGCCTCAGTAAACCGCCAGCGCCTCGACGAAAACACAACGTGGTCATAGGTTAGCTGAGATGGATACTTTTCTTTTCGCAGCTTTGCCAAACTATTCAGGAATTCAGAGTCTTTGGGTGGAGCGGTTAGCGGGTGTGGCTGTATAAGGCTTTGATAGAAAGACTTTGCTTCTTTGGAGATTGGGAGCTGTATTCCTTCGATATCAGGTTCATCATCAAATTTAATAAGCTCGCCACGGTGCCGGCGGATCATACTATTCAGACGTCGAAAATTCACCTCATTACTAATTCTTTCGGCGCAATCAATTAAGGCATCGGGCGCTGTGTTCCCACATGATGTGTGCTCTTCAAGTACATCACAAAGTAAGTTCAGCGCATCGAAGGGGTGCGCCAGCAAAGAGAGCCAAAGGAACCCTGCCTCATTTCCGATCAGGGAACTCTGATGCCCCACTGCGTATTCGATAAGGCGACGCTCCCACTCTTTCTCGCCGCCATTCAATACGTATTTCAGAGATGTCTGAATATGACCTTCGGGTGGCTGATTCACAGAGAAGAACACAAACGGATAGAGGAATTTTCTTGTTGCCCAAGTGGAGCGCATTTCGTCTGAAATTCGTCTCGCGAGAAGCTTTCCATTTTGTGAATTTGCTGCAGCCACGACACGCCAGAAGAATAAAGATTGTCGATCAACGGGAAGTAGCTTCTCAAATAGACCTGTCGGGTCTGCCTCTGGAGTTTCGAGAAGGGCACAGGATAGTAAGTCAGAAAAGCCTATCAGTCTATTTACGGTTTCCTTGTTCACCACTATGTGCTGCTCGACAAGATCAACAACGTTTTCCAGCATCACAGAGCGCCGGCTTGCTGATATTTTTCTTGCGTCCTCCCAGTCGCCGTCACTAAATGGAAAATTCTGCCATTGGCCGGGATCGATGCGATAGGTCGATTCTAGCAGGAACCGGTTCAGCTCAGCTGAGAAGCGGAATTTTGCACGAAGCAGAGTGTCCGCTATACGATGTCGTGCTGGTCGATGACTTCCCTGACCTCGCATCAGGTTTCTTAATACAATAACCTCCGCCGCCGTCTTGGTAGCCGCCATCCAGTACTTCCTTTAGCTTTTTTGTTTGGCTCACAGCTTTGCGGATGATGCTAGGCGTGGACTGAGTAGAGGTAAAGATGTACATGACAGGGAGCATGCCTCCTCTTGCTCGCGGCGCGGCCTTTGTCATTCCCCTTCGGCGTTGATGATTTAACCGCCCCCTGACGGCTTCGAAGTGCCAAGATGGGCGGCTACATCTTCAGCGCCCGCCCACGTTAACCGAACTAGTAGAGCTGTTTCATCGAGCGCAACGGCAACTTTGTCCGGCATCGCTACCATACTGGCCGGGTGTTTGTTGTAGCGCACGACGAACGGCAGCTTCCCGGAATGCGGCAACGCAGCACTGCCGAGGCGCGACCGTCCGCAATGGGCCGTAGCTTGCCTTCCGACCTTGAATTATGTTCGACCAGCGTGGGCGTCTTCGACCTGCAAGATATGCCCCCTTGGCGCGCGGGAAGCATGATCGCCTGGAGCTTCGCGTCGCCCTCCCACCCTGCCGGCCTCCCGCTATGGCCACCTTCTCCTGCCCACTGCTGCCAGGCGCATGGGCCAAGGTCTGTTGGCGGCCCCGCCCGGCCAAGGACGAGCCATGCGTCGAGCGCGGCTTGGCGGCATGGAAGATCACCCGCCGACGGATGCAAACCAATCGGCGTAGGCTGTGTTCCTGGCCATCTTGCGGTTCAGGTCCGGCGCGCCGTCTGTCCACCAGACCGGGCCGCGCTCGCCCAGGGCCTGTTTGGCGTCCTCGGCGTCCCGGTCGGCCGCCGCCCGGGCCGCCTTCACTGCGCGGCGGGCATCCATCAGCGCTTCCGTCAGCCGCTGCCGCTCAGGCTCGGGAAGGCTCGGGTTCGTCGCCCGCCAGAGCCGCCCGCGCACGACGATATAGCGCCCATCCGGGGTGACGAGCGGCATCAGTCCAGCTCGATCAGCTGATCGTCGTCGAGCGGTCGCTGCAGATGACGGGCCTCAGGCCAGTCCGCGCTCAGCCAGGTGTCGATGTCGGTCGCGGAGGTCAGAATCACCGGCATGGCCTTGGGATGGATCCGTCCGACCACGGCGTTGGGCTCGCAGGTCAGAAAGGCGAAGAGCTGGTGGTCCCCGGTCCGGGGCGTCCTCGCCGAGCCCCGCGTGCCCTGCCACGGTGTCCAGATCCCGGCAAGGAAGAACAGCGGTCGCGTCGGGTCCAGCGCAAACCAGTGCAGCGGCTTGCGCTTTGTCACCGGATCGGGCCTGGCCCCATATTCCGAGAAGGCCGTGGCGGGCACCACGCAGCGATGGGCGGTTCCAAGCCAGCGCCGCCAATGCGGGCTGGCGGTGTTGCGGATGTTCGTCACGCCGGTGTCCGGCGCATCCGGCGCCTTCAGGAACTGCGGCGGCGTGGGCATCCCCCAGGTCAGGCGCGCCAGATCGCGACCGCTGCCGGTATTGCGCACCACCGGCGCCGAACGATCGGGATAGACATCCAGCGACGGCTCGAGGTTGCCGAGGCTGTCGGACATGGCCCCGACAACATCGCGGATCGCCTGCTGGTTCGTGGTCAGGTTATACAGGTTGCAGATGGGGCGACCTCCTCCTTCACAGGAATTTTCGCACCATGCTGGCACAGCCAGGCAAGGATCACAAAGGCCATGCGACGGATTGACATGCGGGGTTTATGGAACGAATGGTGAACATATAACCCAGAGTCCCATTCAGACAGGAGCCCGACACTGCCATGTCAGCGCCCCGATCCGATCCGGCTCTCGTGGCGCTGCGGCAGCGGATCGCAGCGATCGAGGGCGACCACGGCCCGCCGCAGGCGGCGCTGCCGTTCGGCCTGGCCGAACTTGACCGACGCTTGCCCAAGGGCGGGCTGGCGCTTGGCTGTCTGCACGAAGTTGCGGGCGGCGGAAACGGCGCCGTCGATGGCGCGGCGGCGGCCTGTTTTGCCGCCGGGATCGCGGCGCGCCTGCCCGGGCAGGTGCTCTGGTGCGTGACGCAGGCCGACCTCTTCGCACCGGGGCTGGAACAGGCCGGCCTGCCGCCCGGTCGCGTGATCCATGTCGAGGCGGGCGACGACACCGCCGTTCTCGCCTGCATGGAGGAAGGGCTGCGCCATGGCAGCCTGGCCGCCGTGGTGGCGGATGTGGCGCGGCTGTCGATGACCGCCTCGCGCCGCCTGCATCTGGCCGCCAAGACCTCGGGCACCACCGGCATCGCCCTGCGCCGCTGGCGCAGGCAGCTTGATGCCAGCGACTTCGGCCAGCCGACGGCGGCGATGACGCGCTGGCGGGTGTCTGTGCTGCCATCCTCGCCGCTGCCGGCGCCGGGGGTGGGCCGGGCGCGCTGGCTGGTGGAACTCTTGCGCGCGCGGGCGGGGGATTCCTTCGATCTGGAACTGGAGGCATGCGATGGCACGGGTCATCTCGGTCTTCCTGCCGCTGTGGCCGGTGGATCGGCTGCGGCGGCAGGACGGCACGCCTTCGGATAGGCCGCCGGACAGGCCACTGGTCCTCGCGGGGCGCGTCGGCAATCGCCGCGTGCTCACGGCCGTGGATGCCGCAGCGGCGGGCCTGGGCCTCAAACCGGGCATGCCGGTCAGCAAGGCGCAGGCCCTGGTGCCCGATCTCAGGATCGAACCCGCGGACGTGGCGGCGGATCTGGCGAGCCTCGAGCGCCTGGCGTTCTGGATCCTGCAACGCATCGCGCCCATCGTCGCGGTCGATCCGCCGGACGGGATCGTCATCGACGCGACCGGCGCCGCGCATCTGCATGGCGGCGAGGAGGCGCTGCTCGCGGCGCTGACCGGTCGGCTCGCGCTGTCGGGGGTGACGGCGCGGGCGGCGGTGGCCGACACATGGGGCGCCGCGCATGCCTTGGCGCGGTTCGGCGGCGCGCTGGCGGACATGCCGCCCGAGGCGCTGCGCCTGCCCGCGGCCACCGTGGCCGGGCTGCGCGACATGGGCTTTGGCCGCATCGGCGATCTCATGGCCCAGCCCCGCGCGCCGCTGACCCGCCGCTTTGGCCCTGGACTGTGCCGCCGCATCGACCAGATGTTCGGCGATGCCCCCGAGCCCATCGACGCCCTGCGCCCCGAGGGCCTGATCGAGGCCCGCCGCGCCTTTGCCGAACCCATCGCCGCGCCCGAGACCATCGCCCGCTACATCGCCAAGCTGGTCGCCGCGCTCTGCGACGCGCTGGAGGCGCGGGGCATGGGCGCCCGGCGCCTGGACCTGATCTGCCACCGCGTCGACCGCGAGTTGCAAACCGTGCGCGTGGGCCTGGCCGTGCCGCAGCGCGATCCCGCCCGCCTGACCCGGCTTCTGTGCGACAAGATCCCCGGCATCGCCCCCGGCTTCGGGATCGAGATCATGACCCTGGCCGCGACCGTCACCGAGCCCCTGGGCGCACGCCAGATCAGCACGCTGGCGCCCGAGGCGCCGGACCTCGCCGGCCTGATCGACATCCTGGCGAACCGCGTCGGGTTCCACGCCATCTACCGCATCGCCCCGGTCGAAAGCGACGTGCCCGAACGATCCGCCCGCCGCATCCCCGCGCTGGCCGAGGACAGCGGCGCGGGCTGGCCCGACCACTGGCCGCGCCCGTCGCGTCTGCTGCCGCGCCCCGATCCCA
Organism: Paracoccus yeei ATCC BAA-599; assembly: GCF_000622145.1. GTDB lineage: Bacteria > Pseudomonadota > Alphaproteobacteria > Rhodobacterales > Rhodobacteraceae > Paracoccus > Paracoccus yeei. The sequence continues at coordinate 107,708 of NZ_JHWH01000010.1, forward strand.
TCGAGGCGATGGCGCTGCTGCCCGACCAGCCGCCGGTCTGGATCGCCTGGCGCGGGGTGCGCCGCCGCATCGCCCGTGCCGACGGCCCCGAGCGCATCTTTGGCGAATGGTGGACGCGCGAGGCCGAGCGCATCGCCGTGCGCGACTATTTCCGCGTCGAGGACGAGGCCGGCGAACGCCTGTGGATCTTTCGCGCCGGCGACGGCGAGGACGCCGCCACCGGCTCGCATCGCTGGTTCCTGCACGGGGTCTTCGGATGAGATATGCCGAGCTTCAGGTCACCTCGGACTTCTCCTTCCTGCGGGGTGCCTCCTCGGCCGAGCACCTCTTCGCCACGGCGGCGGCCCTGGGCATCGAGGCGCTTGGCGTGGCGGACCGCAATTCGGTCGCGGGCCTCGTGCGCGCCTGGGAGGCGGCCAAGGCCACCGGCGTCCGGCTGGTCGCGGGCTGCCGTCTGGATCTGACCTGCGGCATGTCGGTGCTGGTCTATCCGACCGACAAGCCGGCCTGGTCGCGGCTCTGCCGCTTGCTGACGCTCGGCAAGTCTCGTGCCGGCAAGGCGGCGTGTCATCTGCACTGGTCGGATCTGGCCGAGCATGCCGAGGGGCTGATCGCCATCCTCGTCCCCGACCGGGCCGACGACGCCTGCGCCCTGCGCCTGCGTCGCCTGCGCGAGCTGTTCGGCGACCGCGCCTACCTCGCCCTGACGCTGCGCCGCCGTCCGAACGACCAGCTGCGCCTGCACGAGCTTGCAAACCTTGCCGCCCGGGCCGGCGTGCCGACCGTCGTCACCAATGACGTCCTCTTCCACGAGCCCTCGCGCCGCATCCTTCAGGACGTGGTGACGGCGATCCGCCACAATTGCACCGTCGAGGCGCTTGGCCATCGCCGCGAGCGTCACGCCGACCGCTATCTGAAGCCGCCGCAGGAAATGGCGCGCCTCTTCGCCCGCTATCCCGAGGCCCTGGCCCGCAGCATCGAGATCATGGACCGCTGCCGCTTCGACCTCGCGGACCTGCGCTATCAATATCCCGAGGAACGCGAGGATCCCGCCCTGACCGCGCAGGAGACGCTGGCCCGCCTGACCTGGGCGGGCGCCGCGGCGCGCTATCCCGAAGGCATCCCGCCCGAGGTGACACAGGCGCTGAACCATGAGCTGACCCTGATCGGCCGGCTGGACTATGCGCCCTATTTCCTGACCGTGCACAGCATCGTCCGTTACGCCCGGTCGCAGAACATCCTGTGCCAGGGGCGCGGATCGGCGGCGAACTCGGCGGTCTGCTATGTCCTTGGCATCACCGCCATCGACCCCAGCCGCAACGACCTGCTGTTCGAGCGCTTCGTCAGCGAGGAGCGCCGCGAACCGCCCGACATCGACGTGGATTTCGAACACGAGCGCCGCGAGGAGGTGATTCAGTGGATCTACCGCACCTATGGCCGCGACCGGGCCGCGCTGACCGCGACCGTCATCCGCTACCGCGCCAAGGGCGCGCTGCGCGATGTCGGCAAGGCCATGGCCCTGCCCGAGGACCTGATCACGGCGCTCTCGTCGCTGATCTGGGCCTGGTCCGACGAGGGCGTCACCGACGCGCAACTGGCCGAGCTGAACCTGAACCCCGCCGACCGCCGCCTGCGCCTGACTGTCGATCTCGCCCGGCAGCTGATGGGCGCGCCGCGCCACCTGTCCCAGCATCCCGGCGGCTTCGTGCTGACCCATGACCGGCTGGATGATCTGGTGCCGATCGAACCCGCCGCGATGGAGGATCGCCAGATCATCGAATGGGACAAGGACGACATCGACGCGCTTAAGTTCATGAAGGTCGACATCCTGGCCCTCGGCATGCTGACCTGCATGGCCAAGGGCCTGGCGCTGGTGGCACGGCACAAGGGCGCGCAGCATGACCTCGCCACCATCCCCGCCGAGGATCCGCGCACCTATGCGATGATCCGCAGGGCCGATACGCTCGGCGCCTTCCAGATCGAGAGCCGGGCGCAGATGGCGATGCTGCCGCGCCTCAAGCCCCGCACCTATTACGATCTGGTCATTCAGGTCGCGATCGTGCGCCCGGGTCCGATCCAGGGCGACATGGTGCATCCCTACCTGCGCCGCCGCGCCGGCCTCGAGCCGGTCGAATACCCCAGGCCCGAGCTGGAAAGGGTGCTGGGCAAGACGCTGGGCGTGCCGCTGTTCCAGGAGCAGGCAATGCGCGTCGCCATCGAATGCGCGGGCTTCACCCCGGGCGAGGCCGACATGCTCAGGAAGTCGATGGCCACGTTCAAGTTCACCGGCGGCGTCAGCGCCTTTCGCGACAAGCTGATCGCGGGCATGGAGGCGCGCGGCTACCCACGCGACTTCGCCGAGCGGACCTTCAGGCAGCTTGAGGGCTTCGGCTCATACGGCTTTCCCGAAAGCCACGCGGCCAGCTTTGCGCTGGTCGCCTATGCCTCCGCCTGGCTCAAGTGCTGGCACCCCGATGCCTTCTGCGCGGCGCTGCTGAACAGCCAGCCGATGGGCTTTTATGCCCCCGCCCAGATCGTGCGCGATGCCCAGGACCACGGGGTCGAGGTGCGGCCGGTCTGCGTCAATGCCTCGGATTGGGACTGCACGCTGGAACCGATGGACAGCCGCTTCGCGATCCGGCTGGGCCTGCGCATGGTCAAGGGACTGGCCGAGGCCCATGCCCGACAGATCGCCCGTGCCGCCCCCTTCGCTTCGGTCGAGGACCTCTGGCGCCGCGCCCGTGTGCCCTTGGCTGCCCTGACCCGCATCGCCGAGGCCGACGGGTTCCACGCCTTCGGCCTGTCGCGGCGCCAGGCCGTCTGGGCCATCAAGGGCCTGCCCGACACCGACCTGCCGCTCTTCGCCGCGCTCGAGGGCAACGAGCCCGCCGCCGCCCTGCGCCCGATGACCGCCGGCCGCGAGGTGGTCGAGGATTACAGCCGCACCGGCCTGTCCCTGCGTCGGCATCCGGTGGCCTTCCTGCGGGGGGATCTGGCGCGGCGCCGCATCCTGACCTGCACTGACGCCATGGCCTTGCCCAATCGCCACTGGGCCGCAGTCGCGGGCCTGGTGCTGGTGCGCCAGCGCCCCGGCTCGGCCAAGGGCACCATGTTCATCACGCTCGAAGACGAAACCGGCATCGCCAATCTCGTAGTCTGGCCCAAGGTCTTCGAGGCCAACCGCCGCATCATCCTCGCCGCCAGCATGATCGCCGCGCACGGGATGATCCAGCGCGAGGGCGAGGTGGTGCATTTTGTCGTCCACCGCCTCACAGATCTCTCGGACGCCCTCGCCAGCGTCGGAAGCCGGGGCGCCTTCCCCCTGCCGCACGGCCGTGGCGACGAATTCCACAACGCCTGCCCTACCCCCGACCCCCGGCACCCGAAGCCCCGCGACATGTTCATCCGCGACCTGCACCTCGACACGATCCGCGTCAGGACGCGGGATTTCCGGTGAGGCGGATGGGGCCCGGTGACGTCGACGAGGATGCCCCAGGCCCCAGGTCTGAGCCGCAAGGCCGTCGGACATCTCCATGCTGGCCGCCAGTCAAACCCCTGGCCAAGCTGCAGGTTGACGGGGCGGCTGCGATGCGGGACAGAACGGCCGTTCAGGCTTTGGAGCGCGCGCCTTTTGCGCTTCACAGGGCGCGGAAGAGCGCGGATATAGATTAGTTCGGCCGCCCGCTTAACGAAGGTCTACGTCACGATCACGGCTGGATGCAAAGGCATGCTCCCGGAACGGCCGGGCGCCAAAGGCAAGGACCTTACACGGCTTTATAAGCCTCTTAACCCGCTCTGGACGACACTGATCTGCTGGATTATCTATAATCCATGAAGAATCCCCTCAGAGAGACATTGGCGACAAAGATCGCCCAAAGCCTGGCTGACCGCATCATCACGGGAGTTATTCGCCCCAACACCCCTCTGCGTCAGGACCACATCGCCGCCGAATTCGGGGCAAGCCATGTGCCCGTGCGCGAAGCCTTCCGGCAGCTGGAGGCGCAAGGGCTGGCGATCAGCGAGCCGCAACGGGGCATGCGCGTCACCCCGTTCGATGTGGAAGATCTGCACGAGGTAGCGGCCATGCGTGCCTCGCTCGAGGTTCTGGCCCTGCGGCATGCGGTGCCCAACATGACTTCAGCCGTTCTGGAGGCAGCCGAACAGGCGACACATGCCGGAGATGTCTCCCGAGAGGTGCGGGAGTGGGAGGACGCCAATCGCCGGTTTCACCGCCTGATCCTCGGGCCGTGCGGCATGCCGCGACTGCTGTCCGCGATCGACACGCTCCACACCGCCAGCGCCCGCTTCCTGTTCGCCGCCTGGCGCAGTGATTGGGAGGCGCCGACGAACCACGAGCATCGCGCCATCCTTGCGGCCCTTCGGCGTGGGGAAACGGACAGGGCGTGTTTGATCCTGTCGAAGCACGTCGGACGGACAAGGCGACGGGATCTTCAAAAGAACGGCCTGTAATCAGTTACTTGTCAGAAATAATCAGCAATATCTATAATCTTTGTTGCCGTTTAAGCCCGTGAGCGTCTAGTCATAGATATTCCGCAAAGGACCCCGTTATGACGTCTTATACGCTCCTGTCCCGCCCCGATCATCGGGCTCTGCTCCACGCCATGCCGAAGGTTGTGGCTCTTGCCGCGCTCATTACGCTTGGCGCGAAGATCCAGGTGCCGTTCTGGCCCGTGCCGATGACGATGCACACGCTTGCGGTGCTTTCGATCGCCATCCTCGCCGGACCCCGTCTCGCCGCTGGCGCGGTCGCCACCTATCTAGCAGCCGGCGCGGCGGGCTTGCCCGTGTTCTCCGGCTCTCCGGCCCGTGGCATCGGGCTGGCCTATATGGTCGGGCCCACGGGCGGCTATCTGCTTGGCTATCTTCTGGCAGCGGCCCTGACCGGCTGGCTTGCCATCGGCGGCGGCACGATGCGCCGCATCCTTGCCATGCTGGCCGGCATGGGGGTGATCTACGCCATTGGCGCGGCATGGCTGTGCCGTTTCGTGCCCGCCGCCGATGTCTGGGCGGTTGGCATCTTTCCGTTCCTCATGGGTGATCTGCTGAAGATCGGGCTTGCCGCAGGGCTGGCCACCCTCTGGACACGGGGGCGCGCATGATCCGCCACGACTGGACGCTGGAGGAGGCGCAGGCGGTCCACGCGCTGCCCTTCCCCGACCTGATGCATCGGGCGCAGTCCGTCCATCGGCAGACGTTCGATCCGCATGTCGTGGAGCAGGCCAGCCTTCTCAGCATCAAGACAGGGGGCTGCCCGGAAGATTGCGGCTACTGCTCGCAAAGCGCGTTCCACGACACGGGCGTGAAGGCCACGAAGCTGATGCAGGTGGACGCGGTTCTGGCGGTCGCGCGCCGTGCCAAGGCGGCGGGGGCGCAGCGGTTCTGCATGGGGGCCGCGTGGCGCAGCCCGAAGGATCGCGATCTCGATGCCATCTGCACCATGGTCAAAGGCGTGCGCGATCTGGGGCTGGAAACCTGCATGACGCTGGGCATGCTGACGCCCCCGCAGGTCGCCCGGTTGAAGGAGGCGGGTCTCGACTTCTACAACCACAATATCGACACCTCACCCGCCTATTACCCGAAGATCGCCACGACCCGCACGATGGAGGACCGGCTGGACACGCTGGACCATGTGCGGCAGGGCGGCATCAAGGTCTGCTGCGGCGGCATCCTTGGCATGGGCGAGGCGGAGGAGGACCGCATCGCGATGCTGGTCGTTCTTGCGAACCTTTCCCATCATCCCGAAAGTGTGCCGATCAACCTGTGGCAGCCCATCGGCAACACGCCGGTGGAGGCGATGGCCCGTCCGGTCGACCCCTTCGCCCTGGTGCGGGCCGTCGCGCTGGCGCGCATCCTGATGCCGCAAAGCGTCGTGCGGCTGTCGGCGGGGCGGACGGGTATGAGCGACGAGCTTCAGGCGCTGTGCTTCCTCGCTGGCGCCAACTCGATCTTCGCAGGCGATGTGCTTCTGACGACGGAGAACCCCGCGTCGTGGCAGGATGCGGATCTGTTCGCCCGGCTCGGGATGCGCAACGCGGTCGTCGAGAAGAAGCCGGTTTGTCTGGCACAGGCGTCATGAGGGTGTGCGCCCTCAGGCCGTGCGGACATCGCCATTCCGGAGCCGATGGTGACGATCAAGCTGCGCGCCCCTCGCCGAGGCGGTCCGTGTCCATGGTTCGGATCACCCTCAGAGAGAAGCCGCCGAATGACCGCCATGGGCTCTTCACGTCGATGGCAGGGTCCAACCAGATCGCCGCCGGACCGGGGCGGTGGGTCCATCATGGCGGGAATGCTGCGGTCATTGCGGACGGATGCTGCGAGCATAAACAGCCCTCAAGTCAGAAATCCCTGACGGCAGCGTCCGGCTGCAGGTTCCCGCCTGACGCCCCTCTTATGACCCGTAGCAGCGCCGACCGGCCTTCCCTCCCCTACCGCCCCAGGACAAACACCATGGGCGTGCGGTCTCCCGCGCCGCCGATGGCGTAGAGCGCCAGCTCGCGCGCGATCGGATTGACGTCGGTGGTGTTCTTCAGCGGATCGTAGATCGGCTTTCCGGTGATTTCGGCCCCGGCGCCGGCGGCATAGGTCGGGACGCCGCGGCTGCCGGGATGGGGCACGCGGTCGCCCGCGCGGACGGCCTCGCTGTCGTAATCGGCCATGGTCTCGAGGCCCGTGAAGGCCTCTGCGGCCGCGCCGGCATAGGCCCTGAACGCGGCCTCGGGCGCGGCGGCGGCGGGCTGTTCCAGCACACCGTAGGCGCCGGTCAGGACATGGCTGCCCCCGGAGGGCGCGAAGACCAGCACGGCGCAGCGGTCCGGGATGCCGGGGGTGTAGCAGGCCAGCCCCGGTCCCAGCGCCCTGGTGTCGACGACGCCCGCGCCGCTGCCGTAAAGCACGTCGGTCACGTCGATCGAGACCCCGTCCTGGGGCATCCAGGCGCCCGGCACCTGCTGCAGGAAGACCTTGAAGGACTTCTCCGGATCATGCGCCTGATCGCTCAGCACCGCGCCGTCCTGCCACAGGAACGCCAGTTGCCGGGCGGTGCCATAGGGCACGAAGTCGTCGCTGGCGATCACCGGCCAGTCGGCGGTCAGCGCGGGCGCCGCGTCCTCCCAGCGGGTGCCGAGGGCCGGGATGCGCGCGTCGCTGAGGATCTTGCCGCGAAGGGCATCGAGGTTTCCCTCGGCCGCGGCGGCATCGACCGGCGCCGCCTCGGGCGGGCTGACGCGCCGCAGCAGGCTGCCATCCTGCGTGTAATAGCTGATGCCGGTCACCCGCCCCTCATAACCAAGGCGGCGGGTGGCGGATTTGCGGATCTCCGTCACCGTCACCTGGGCCAGGATCTCGCGCATGCCGATCCTCTGGCGCAGGGCGCGGCCCTCCTCCCTGCTGGCGGGATAAAGCGCGACGTCCTTCCAGTTGCGGAAGAACAACTCGCGCCCGCTGTCCAGCGGCAGGCGGCTGTTCGGCGTGAAGATGCTGACCGGGAAGGCGCCCTGCCCCGCGTCAAAGTCCCCGAGCGTGGCGCCGATCGACAGCACCACCTCGGCCGTGGCCGGGTCGATGCGCGGCTGCTGCGCCTGCAGCCGGGCCATGACCCTGGCCAGCACCGCGTCGCGGGTGAACTCGTCGGCGGCCAGGTAGTCCGGGTCCTGGCGCGCCAGCGCCTCGAGGTCCGGCGCGCGGCCGTCCAGCGTATCGAGGAAGCTGGTCCACCAGGCCCGGTCGGGATCGGTGTAGGTCTCGGCGGCCAGCGGCGCGGCCAGCGCGAGGCCAAGGCAGCTGGTCAGGGCGAGGGTCTTCAGCATGGTCGGTCCTCCGGATCGGACAGGCAGGGGCGGCCGCCGGCGGCGCGGCGGCGGGGCATCGTCGTTGGAATCAGCGGGTCAGCGGGTCAGCGCCTCGAAGCTCGGGTAGGTGCGATCGGGCGTCGGACGATAGCCGAGGCTCTGCAGCGCGGCCTCGATAGTGCCGCCCGGTTCCGAGGGGTGGCAGGCGCGCAGATACATGGTCGAGACCATCTCGGTCGCCCCGAACACCTGGCCCAGGTCCAGGCCCTGGAAGCCGCCATCCTCCAGCCGATAGGCCGGCCGCGCGGTGCTGCAGAAGAAGCGCACCTCGGAAGGCGCCCCCCATTGCAGCTGGGCGGTGCGGGTCTCGGGGCTGGCCGACACCGCCTGGCGCAGCCAGACCCGCACCAGTTCGCCCGGCACCTTGGCCGAGCCCTGCGCCTCGACCCGGCGGCCGCTCTGTTCGTAATGGATGCATTCGCCCATCTTGCAGCGGGCCAGATAGACCTCGGCCGTGGCCGGACCGGAAAGCGCCAGCAACGCCGCCGCAAGGACAAGGGGGTTCGGGGTCATGGAAGGCTCCTTGGAAACGGGGAACTCGGAAAGGCGACCGGTGTCAGCGGAACCAGTATTCCCGGCCGTTGCTGAAGAGGACCGAGCCGGACTGGACCAGCGCCGCGAGGGCGACAAAGCCGCAGGCGATGGCGAGGAACCAGACCCCGGTCAGGCCCGAGATCACGGCGACCGCTGCGAAGAACGCCACGAAGCGCCGGGTCCTGCCGATCTCCTCGGGGCCGACGACGCGGCCGCTGGCCAGCCGGCCCACGCCCTTCTGCGCGTGGCAGCCGGGGCAGACCCGCGCCGTCCGCTTCACCGGGGTGCCGCAATGACCGCAGTCGATCGTCCGGCTCTGGCTCTCCATCCGTCTTGCCCCGCAAATTCACAGCATGGTTCATAATATGAAGTTTGCTTCATAGATATCAAGAGGCAATCCGCGGCTCATCGCCGGCATGGACCGCATTGCCGACCCCATCGTCGAGGCCTACGCCACCGTGCTGCGCATGCGCCGGCGCGAGGCCGGCCTGTCGCAGGAGCAGCTGGCGCATCGCGCCGGGCTGTCGATGCGCTTCATCTCGCTCCTCGAGGGCAGCCGCCACCGCCCGACGCTCGTGACCATGCACAAGATCGCCGAGGCGCTGGACCTGCCCCTGTCCGAGATGATCCGCCAGGCCGAGGCCCTGCCGCGCCGCTGACCGGCGGGCGGCGCAGCTTGCTCATCCATCTCAAAGGACAGAACCCGCGTCACCGGGGGACCGGGATTCGCATGGTCACATGACCATTGCTTCAGGCATGGTCGCGAGCGAGACGCCGCCCTGCCCTTCACCGGGGATCGCCCGTGCCGCATCATGCTGCTGCCGTCAGCGGGCCACGCCAATCTTCATTTGAAGGGATGATCATTTGAAGGGACGTTCATTTGAAGGGACGTTCATTTCTTCATCTGTCCTCGGACGGGTCGCCGGTCAGACCCAGCGCGACGGCCCGGTGGTGCATCTGGTAGCGGACAAGGTCGAGGATCCGTCGCCTCTACAGAGCAGGCGCCGCGGTTCGCTGGCGATCTGGTTTGACCCCACGATGGCCTGGAAAGCCGAGCCCACCGGCAGGCGTAGTCGTAAGCCCGGCTACAGTGATGCCGCGATCCAGACCTGCCTGACGATGAAAGTGCTGTTTGGGATAGCGCTCAGGCAGATCGAGCCATGTTGCGCCACTGGTTCGAGCAACCATGGCGAGGCGGCTTCGTCGAGAGCCTGTTGCGGCTGAGGCTGCCTCGGGAAAGGGCTACTCGGACCTTCAGCCGATTTGTGCATCAGAGTCCCTCGACACCATAAAAGAGACGCGGTGATGATCGGCATCCACAATCCAGCGGCCACGGTGTCAGCGGAAGCTGTTCTGACCCCGCTATGGGAACGTCAAAGGCTTCTTTCATGCGAGGATGGCCTCCTTCGATCATGCCGTTGTTCGCTGCTGGCAGGGCACGGTCCGGGCGCCAGGCAGCTGCCCTTTTGCGGCACCAACGCGGCAAATCCTGCACCGCTTCAGCCGGTCATTTGAACCGTCAAAATCCACGGGAATCACTTTTGCCTCACACTGATATCAAGACTCCGCAAACCCATAGAAATCCTATGTGCGGCGCGTGCGGGAACGGAGAATAAATCCGATGGCCCGCCTGGGAAAGCTGACCGAAGACCGAACCAAAGCGCGCCAGATCTCAGCCTACGACGAGGACTGGGCGGCCATCAAAAGGGCTGCAAAGCAGGCGGGACGTCACCTCTCACAGCTCCTGATCAGCAGCGCGAAGAACGCGCGGCAGCCTGCAAATCCTGTCCATCTGATCCGGATAAAGGGCTGGCCAAGATAGCGCCCGCGCACCCCGTCGTTCAGGGCAAGCTTTGTCCGAGATGATCCGCCAGGCCGAGGCTCTGCCGCGCCCCTGAGCGGCGCGCGGCGCGGCTTGCTCATCCATCTCGAAGGACAGGGCCCGCGTCACCGGGCGGGACCGGGATTCGCATGGTCCCATGACCATTGCTTCATGGCATCAGCGCGGGTGAGACGGCGCCCCTGCCCTTCACCGGGGATCGCCCATGCCGCATCATGCTGCTGCCCCCCGGCCACGCCTATCATCATATGAACGGATGATCATTTGAAGGGACGTTCAAATCTTCAATGACGAACCGCAATGCGTCGGGCTGACCCAAGCCCCGGCGATGCCACGCGCACAGTGCCGACTGCTCTTCATTCGAAGACATATTCATACGTCAGGGACGAACGGCCGTTGGGCGGGCCGATGCAGACTGCCCGCATCGACGAGGATCCAGCGTCGACAGCAGCAGGCGATCTTCAAATGAAGGGACGTTCAAATGAAGGGACGTTCAAATCTTCATCCTGCCGTGGACGGGTCGGCAGGGACTGGCCCAGGCTTCAGACCGTCCGGCGGGGTCGTGCTTGTCGCCGGGCATCATGGCCCCGGGTCGCGCATCCCGATCGTCAGACGTTTCCAAGCGGCCGGTGCGGAGGCGAGGGCATCTCGATCGTCACCTCGTCATGGGGACGGATGAAGCCTGTGGCCAGCACCCGGGACATGACGCCGCCGCGCAGAAACGGCTTGGCGCCCTGGCCCTTTTGCCCGACAGCAGCTCGCAGTCCGGGTCTCAACCTGTCCAGAAGCACGCATGGCTCACGCAGCCCGGTCAGCTGCAGCCGCGCCTCGGCGCCAATCCGAAGGATCGTGCCTTCCGGCAAGGCGGTCAGGCTCATGCCCGCCGTGACGATATTCTCGCCCAGATCGCCAGGCTGAAGATCGAAGCCCCTTGATCCGAGGTCATCGAGCAGCGCGCTTTCAACCAGATGAACCTGCCGGAGATTTGGCCGATCCGGCGCCTTCCTTTTGTCGTAGCGATGCTGGGTGGTCGTCCCGTAATGCGCGTCGCCCTCGATGCCCAAACCGGCAACGGCCCTGATCTCCAGAGCCGGTGTCTTGGACAGGCGGTGCTTCGGGCTCAGGCAGACGGCGACGACGCGTTTGCAGTCTTGCATCCTTGCCCCTCCATGAAGCACGCCTCGTGATGTCGCCCCCCCCCGCAGGTTACAAGGCGCGGCAGGTCCCGGACCAGCCCCTTCGTCTGAGATTGCGACAGCACGGTCATGGCGCAGGCAGCCATTCGGCCCTGCCTGCCGGGCGCGGGTATGCCTTTTCCGCTGGCCGGCGGGCGGCACGGCTTGCTCATCCACCTCGAGGCACCCGGATCACCGGATCCGGCCATGCTGCTTCGCATGCTCCCATGACCATTGCTTCATGGCATCAGCGCGGGTGAGGCGCCGCTCCCGGAAAGCCGATCTTCACCGGGGATCGCCCGTGCCGCATCGTGCTACTGCCGTCAGCGGGCCACGCCAATCTTCATTTGAACGGATCTTCATGCGAAGGGAAGTTCATTTGAAGGGACGTTCAAATCTTCATCCTGCCGTGGACGGGTCACTGGCCGGATACAGCGACGGCCGGGTGGTGCATCCGGTGGCGGACGAGGTCGAGGATCCGTCGCCTCTACAGAGCATCCTCGGCCGCCGCTGATCATCGAGACGAACGACGGCCGCGCCGACAAGAGCCCCCTCCCCGCCGGGGCCGGCATCATGGGCGCCGTGATCCCTCCCCGCGAGCAAGAGAAGAGGCTGCTTCCGAGCCGGATTTCCGTTGAGGGCCACGAGCAGCAGGGGTGCGCCGGGTCCGGAAACAAGGTTTCCACCGGCGCCAGGAACCAGGAACGGCCGTTCCCTCCCGTTACCGCTCGGTTACCGCCGCGTTCCCGCTATTCGTCTCTGATATCAATATAATAATAAATAAATACTGTTATAGTAACGTAGTATGTAGACATTCTACGCGCACACGCGCATGTATACGCGCACGCACGCACATACAGGCGCACGCGCACGCATGCGCGCATAGATTCCCCGAGAATCCGCCGTTCCCCGTTACCTTTGATGCAAGACTTTGATCTTGAACGGAAACCTTGGGAACAGGCCGGTAACGCACGGCAACGCCGTTCCCACCAGGTGATTGTTACCTGTCTTCGGATGCAGCAGCAGCCTGCAGCCCAAGCTCGATCAGTTGCCGGATGGCTTCGTTCTCGGAGGGTATTCTGTTGTCGTAACGGAAGTCGTTGATCCGCTGCGCCTGATCATCTGTCAGGTTGACAAGCTTTTTGACGGGAAAAACGGTCTGTTTTGCCATCAGCCTCAACTAAGCCATATGCTGCATATTGACAATAAGAATCTTTGAGCATATGTTGTATATGCGGGCCGAAGAAGCGCTACCAACACTTCTTTCGGCCCTAATCACGGTCAACCTGTATGGAGATCGACCATGACTGCACATCAATCTATCCCTTTGGCGGGCTTTGCGGAAGCTCTCACGCCAGGCTTCACCCCCACCCCGATGGTGCAGCGCTTTGCGTTCATGCAGACCGCGCTGGCGCTCTATCTCGACGCCGAGCGGGATCTCGCGCAGTCCGGCGCCTGGGATCCGGCCTGCGACCACTGGCTGCGGGACGCCGAGGCGGCGCGGACGGCGCTGGCGGCCGCGCTCGACGCGGTCTGCGCGACCGAGCCCGCGCGGGCCCAGGACCGGCCGCTGCGCCAGCTGGCGCGGATCGCGCGGGTCATGCTGCTCGCGACCGACGAGGCCGAGTTCGCCCAGGCCCATGGGCTGATCGCCGCCTTCGGCGCCGTGCTGCGCTGCCCCGGCAGCGGCGCGGTCGATCGGGGTGTCGACGAGATGCTGGCCGAGGCCCGCGCGCAGCTCGCGGCGGTCGCGGCGCTGCCGGACTACGCGCCGGAGGGGGATGACAGGGGCGGCGACGCGCTGGTGCCCGCCGCCGTGATCGGCCCGCAGGACAGCGCGCTGCGCCAGACCTGCACCCAGCCCCTGCCCCATCCCGCCGACATGGCGCGCAAGCCCTCCCCGGCGCCCCGCGACCTGCCCGGCGCCGCGGCCGCCTGACCGGCGCTTTCCGCCGCCCTTTCTCCCCCGAAGGGCCGCGCCGTTCCCCGCGCGTGATCGCAACACCTCACGCCCTGACCCATCACCCTTCCCGGATCCTGTCGCCGCCCCGGGCCACGCCGCCCGCAGGCCTGAGCCCACGCACCCTCTGACCAGGGAAGGATCTTCTCATGTGTTTTTCCACCACCCCCGGCGCTGATCCGGCGCTCTCCACCGCCCTGCCCCGCTTTCCCGCCCCGATCCGGCCGCACTGGCAGGCGACCGCCGCCGCCAAGGGCTTTCGCATCCTCGCCCGGATCCGGGACCGTTATCACCTGCTGCTGCGCTGCCGGACCTGCCGGCGCGACTTCCCCACGAAGCTCTTCGTGCTGATGCGCGGCCAGCCGCTCTGCCCGCATTGCCTCGCCGCGCGGCGCGGCGCGCTGGCGGCGGAGGCAGGCGTCGCCTTCCTCGGCCCCGATCCGGACCATGCCGCCTACGGCCAGTTCCGCGCCCCCTGCGGCCACATCCTGCGCCGGCAGTTCGACCTGATCGCGCGGGTCGCGCGCGGCGAGACCGGGCTGCGCTGCGAGACCTGCCATGCCGCGCGCGAGGCGGCCGAGGCCCGGCGCTTCGGCTGGCAGCGCCTCGGGCCCTGCCCGTCGGGGCGGCCGAATTACAGGCTTTATCGGCACCGCTGCGGCCATGTGCAGCGCGTGGCCCAGGCCAACATGCTCTGGGGCCAATGCGACTGCGCCGGCTGCGGCCAGAGCTGGAGCGCCAGGCCGAGCTTTCTCTATCTCTTCGAGATCCACCTGCCCGCCCGCGGCCCCCGCCCGGCGCGGCAATACCTCAAGCTCGGCTACAGCGCCCATCCGGTCAAGCGCCACCGCCACCAGCTGGGCCTGCCGCCGGACGCAGGCGTCGCCGTGCTGCGGGTCGTGGCCATGGCTTCGGGCCACGCGGCCTGCGCCTGCGAGATCGCGCTGCACCGCCAGCTGCGGCGCGCCCACCCCGATGCGGTGGTGCCGAGGGCGGAGTTCGCCGACGGCATCAACGTCACCCGCGAGATCTATCGCCCGGCGCTGCGCCCGGTGATCGAGGCGGCGCTCGACCGCATCGCGGCCGACGCCGGCGCCGGGCTGTCCTGACCGCATCGCCGCGCCGCCGCCCCGGCGGTGTTCCCACGCGAACAAGCCGCTCCTTCCATCCACGACGACACGCCCCTGCGTGCCGCGCGGCGCCGCCCGCGCCGCGCCCCGGCCTCTGGAGATCCCGCATGACCGCACAAAAATCCGCCCGCCCCAGCCCCGCACCCGCCTGGCTGCCCTTCGCCCGCAAGCTGCTGCACCGCCTGCGCGAACCCACCGGCGAGGCGCTGCCCGATCCCGAACTCGCCGCCGACCTCGGCCTGGCCAGCGAGCCCGCGGCGCTGACGCCCCGCACCCTGCTGACGGCGCTGCGCCTGGCCGCGAGCCTCGGCGGCCAGGCCGCCGTCACCGCTGCCCTGCGACCCGGCGCGCTGACCCTGCTGCGCGGGATCCCGGCCGAGGACATCCCTCTGCTGCGCCATGTGCTGCCCTGCCTCCTGCCCGGCGCCTGGCGGATCCGCGAGCTGAAGCCGGACGACGGCGCCCCGCGGGAGCACCCCGGCGCCACCACGCTGCACCTGATCACGGCCCCCGCGCCCGGGCGCGGTGACGCGCTGCAGCACCCGCTGCTCGCAGGCCTCGACAGCGCCGCGCCGCTGCTGATCCTGCTTGCCGCGGGCGCCGCGCTGCCCGACGCGCGGCCGACCCGGCATGCGGTCATCCACGAGTTCGCGCCGATCGGCGCCGATCTGGTCTGGGCGCTCCTCGAGGCCCTGCGGCGCCTGCCCCGCCAAGGCGCGGTGGCCGATCGGGCCCTGCTGCGCCAGGCCTTCGACAGCGGGCTCTCCCTCGACAGCACCGATGTGCTGCTGGCCCTGCGGGCACCGACAATGGCCGAACTCGCCGCGCGGCTGGCCGGCAGCCCCGTCGCGCCGGGCGACGCCGCCGCGCCGCCCACCCTCGACAGCCTCACCGGCGACGGCCCGGCGCTGCAGGCCGCGCGGCACCTGGTCGAGGACCTGCGGCTCTGGCGCGCCGGGCGCCTCGACTGGTCCGAGATCACCCGCAGCGCGCTCTTTTACGGCCCGCCCGGCACCGGCAAGTCCTGGCTCGCCCAGGCCATGGCGGCCTCGGCCGGCATCAGCGCGATCACCGGAAGCTTCGGCGAATGGCAGGCGGCGGGGCATCTGGGCGAGATGCTCAAGGCCATGCGCCGCACCTTCGCCGAGGCCCGCGCCCGCGCGCCGGCGCTGCTGATCCTCGACGAGCTCGACGCCGTGGGCAACCGCGAAGACAACGCGGGCTCGAACCAGAACTACCGCGTGCAGGGCATCAACGCCTTCCTCGCGCTGATGGACGAGATCGCCCGCGCGCCCGGCGTCCTCGTCGTCGCCACCTGCAACCACATCGACCTGATCGACCCGGCGGTGCTGCGCCCGGGCCGCTTCGACCTGCGGGTCGAGGTGCCACTGCCCGATGCCGCCACGCTCGCGGGCGTGCTGCGCCGCCACCTGGCGCTGCCCGAGGCGGACCTCGCCACGCTCGCCCGGCATTGCGTCGGCCTGAGCCTTGCCGAATGCGATGCCGAACTGCGGGCGGCGCGGGGCGCGGCGCGCCGGGCCGGGATCGAGATGGACGCGGCCGGCCTCATGGCCCGGCTCGGCGCCGGGCGCGATCCGGCGATCGACCGGCGCGTCGCCCTGCACGAATGCGGCCATGCCCTCGTCACCACCGCGCTCGGGCGCGGCGTGGTGCAGCGTCTGGCGCTTGCGGGCAGCGGCGGCACGACCCGGATCGCGCGCCGCCCGCAGGCCGGGCTCATCGCCGACTACACCGATTTGCTGGCCGAGCTGATGGCCGGCCGCGCCGCCGAGCGGCTGGTGCTGGGCGCTGTCTCCGCCGGCGCCGGCGGCCCGCCGGACTCCGACCTGGCGCTGGCGACGCGCGTGGCGCTCGATCTCGAGACCCGCTACGGCCTCGGCGCCGAGGGGCCGCTCTGGCTCGGCACCGACAGCGCGGCCCCCATGCGCGACCCCGATCTGCGCGCACGGATCCGGCGCCACCTCGAGGCCGCCGAGGCCCGCGCCGCCGCCCTGCTGGCCCCGCACCGCGCGCTGCTCGAGGACATGGCGGCCGCCCTGGTGAGCCGGCGCGAGCTTTCCGACGACGGCCTTACCCCCTGGCTCGAGCGCCTTGATCTGGAGGTCGCCGCGCAAGTGATGCTGGACATCGAACAGCCAACGCCGCCGCCCGACTGATCCGCCGCGCCTCCGAACCCCTGCGCCCTGCCGCCATCCCCGCCGCCGAACCGCAGCCATCGCAGTCCACCAAAAGCGCCGGAGCCCCCGTCATGCCGCAAGCCACCACCCGGCGCGACCTCATCGCCACGCTGCCCGGCCTCGCCCTGCTGCTCGCCGTCGAGCCGGTCGCCGGGAGGGCAACCCCCACCGCGGCCCCCCCGCGCGCGGCCTTCCGGACGGCACGGCGCGCCTGGCACCGCGCCTGGCAACGCTATCGCGCCCAAGACCAGCGCGCCGCCGCCTGCGGCTTCGAGACCACCGAACCCGGCCGCGCCGCACTGGCCAGGATGGACGCGCTTCTGGTCCGCATCGATGAGATCGAGGCCACCCTCGCGCAGACGCCCGCCCGCACCCGCGCCGAACTGCGCATCAAGATCGAGGTGCTCTCCCTCGATGGCGCGCTCAGGCCAGAGTTCCAGGACGCCGTAATGGCCGATGTCGAGCGCATGCTCCCAACATAATTTGGCTCAATCTTTGCCCCTTGGGCGCGTATCATGGTGCTATCGACCATCTGAAGCTTGTCAGGCGCGATTTCCGCATGGTTCAGAGCGTCCAGGATATCCTCCCACAGCCCGACCAGCGTCCAGCGGCGGAACTGGCGGCAGACTGACGACCACTTGTCAAACTCTTCAGGAAGGTCACGCCACGGCGCTCCCGTCCGCGCTATCCAGATAATACCATCCACAAAAAGACAATGATTGGATGGCTTGCGCCTATTCGGCTGTTATCCCGCCTCGCCGACTTTCTGCCCTGGGCGGCACTGGTCGCGCCTGGCGCGGTGCTGAACAAGGACGGTTCGTTCCAGCGCACGGCGAAGTTTCGCGGACCGGATCTGGACTCTGCCGTCGCGGCCGAATGGCTGCGCACGGCGAAGCACCCCCGTTTCCGAAAAGTGGCGGCGCTGATCCCGAAATAGGCCGGTCGAGCAATGCAGGTCTGGCGGCCATCCTTGGCCGAATGCCCTGCTATGCGGGCAGTTCCTTCAACGGATTTGCATAGGGCACGCCGAGCGGCGCGAAATGCCGCTCGTTGGCGGTCAGCACCGTCAGGCCATGCGCGGCAGCCGTCGCCGCGATGGCGATGTCCTCGAAGCCCGGATCATGGGCACGCGCCTGGTCGAGGATCGCCCCGGCCTGACGAGCCTCCTCGATGCCGAAAGCGAGGATCCGGCTGGCGTAGAAATGCTCGACCGCAGCGAGCCAGCGGCGCAGCGCCGGGGCCTTGCTGCTGGCGCCGATCCTGACCGCCCGGGCGATGCCGGCCTCGATCTCGGCGATGGTGATGGCCGAGAGATAGAGCCGGTCGCTGTGGGCGCGCATCCATGCAGCGAGAACATCGGCGTCTCGCCTCGTCGGCGCGGAGGCCGAAACGATGTTGGTATCGAGCAGGTACAAGATTCAGAGGCTCGTATCCCGCAGCGCGCGTGCAGGCTTGCGGGTGCGTTCGGGGATATCCTCCGGCTGGCCGGGAAAGGCCAGCAGCAGGTCGGCGAAATCCGGAACTCGCGAGATGCGCTGCCATTCCTCGAAGGAGAGCAGCACCGCCTCCTTGCGGCCGTGCCGGGTGATGACCGTCGGCTCGCCCGCCACGGCCTGATCGATCACGGCGGAAAGCGTCGCCTTCGCATCCCTGAGTTGGAGTTCCTTCATGGCCGTTCCTCGCAATGACTATCTGTAGTCATATGGGATGGCAACACCGGCCGTCAAGGTGATCGGCCCCACAACCCCAGCCCACACTTCCGGCCGAAGCACCAGTCCACCCCGCCATCGCCACGCGCGACGCCGGAGACATGCTGACCCAGATGCCGTTCGAGCGAGGGCGTCCACGGCACCAGTTTGAAGCCGAGCCCGTCGTCGATCATGGCAAGCGGCCGGAGGCCAGGGCGAATCGCCGGCGATAGGTGACCCCGATGCGGGTGGCGAGTTCCGCCTGGCTCAAGTCCTTGGCGCGGTGCCGCGCGGCCAGCGCGGTCGCCGCCTGTGCACGATCCGGCGCCCAGCCCCAGCGCACGCCCAGCACCGCCATCACCGTGACAACGGCGTGAAAACCCCCTTCATCCCGCTCGAGCGCCCGGAGCGCCGGCAGGCTGATCTGCGCCATGGAGGCGACATCGGCCTGTGTCAGCCCGGGCACGGCGCGTCGCACAGAGAAGATCCATGTCAGGAATTGTTGCTATTTCCAGTGACAAAAAGGACAGGATTCTTGACACCATCTGCATCACCTTAATTGGGCGCGCCAGAGAAGAGCGTCAAAAAGGGTGGAAAGCGGTCTGATGGCGGTGCGGCAGGGCAGCTGCGCACTGCCACAAGCTTCTATCACCATGACGCAAGAGGGCAGCTGGCTGAAAAATTCCAGCACCTGAGCCCGCCGCAACGTCTTGCGCAGAACGGCCCGTCCTGTGCCGTCGGCTCCATGCACCTGGAGCACAGTCTTCGCCAGATCGAGCCCGAACGCGATAGTCTCGTTATGACCGCTCCCCTTTGTGGATCGTTGCAGACCCACCCTGGCACATTCGATGCCACCGGGGGGCGGTCACATCATCAGAGGCGGGCAATCTTCTCTAGAAAGCTGAGGCTACCCGGGGGTCTGTGCCTCGATAGATCTGAGGTCCAAGAGGTCGTTATGATCGGCGATGTCGCGGAGGCGCTTCACCGATAGGACAACACATCTTATTGATTTTTTTCAATTTGGTGATTATTCTCTGGAATGTAGCACCCTGGAGTCCCAAATTCATGTATTACAGTGCTTTAGACAGCCGAGTGATCCGTGACCGGGTTGATCTCGTCGCCACGTTCGAAGAGTGGCAACGGGTCAGGAAGCTATCACAGAACGAACTTGGCGGAAACATGTCTTACGAGTTCCGCGCGGACCGCGAATATTTGTACCGCAGAATGACAAAAGGCGGGATCAGGTCGACCCGAAGCCTTGGCCCTCGATCTGACAAGACCGACGCAATTCTTGGGCATTATCTGCGACAGAAACAGGAGGCCGAGGAGCGTCTCGCAACTTTGGCCGGAAAGATCAACCAACTGGCCGCGGTCATGCGGGCGCTCAACCACCAGCGTGTCCCCAGCATCGCCGCCAGGCTGATCCGCAAGCTGGATGAAAGCCCGGCAGCCGCCCGGTTTCGAGTGGTGGGGACCCATGCCCTTTACGCCTATGAAGCCGCAGCGGCGGTGACGTTCGAAGGAGAGATGGTCGCCACCGGAGATCTGGATGTTCTGATCGACGATCGCGCGCCCTTGCGCATCGCAATTGACGGAGAAGCGAGAGGCCTGGAGGCCATCGCCAGATCCGTCGACCCGTCATTCCAGCAGCGGCAGAAGGGAGATTTCCGGCTGATCAACAAGGACGGGTTCATGGTCGAGTTTATCCGCCCCGAGGCGCGACCAGCGCATCGGGTCATGCCCGGCCAGATCAGCGGCGTCGACGGGGATGCCGTTCCGGCCCCGATTGTCGGTCTGGAATGGCTCGTGTCTGCACCTGCCTTTACGGCAATTGCCATCGATGACCGCGGCTTTCCGGTCAGAATGACCGCGCCAGCACCGGCCATATGGGCGGCGCACAAGCTTTGGATTTCCCAAAGAGCAGACCGCGATCCCGGCAAGGCCGCGCGTGACAGGATTCAGGCTGAAGCGGTCCTCAGCCTGATCAAGGATCGGCTGCCACAGGAAAAGCTGGACCCGGGCAAGCACAGCGCCCTGCCAAGATTCGTGGCGGATCTGGCAACAGTCGGACCAGCAAGATCTGATCAGAAGAGACTCGCGCCAGACTGGGAATGATGCATCCGGTTAAGTAGCCAAGTGAACCTTCGAGGCCGGTGCCTCCATGTGGATCGGAGCGCACAGATATCCACATTGGGAGCGGTCGATGCTGCAAGTCACGCCAACAGCCGCCCCTTTTCCAAGTAATAGCGACGTGTGCAAAGCGCGCCCAGAAATGCCTCGTCCTGCTCGACCAACAGCATCGTCAGGTGCAGCCGGTCGCGCAACATCAACAAGGCCTCGACGATTTCGTCGCGGATCGAGGGCTGGATGCCTTCGGTCGGCTCGTCCAGCATCACCAACCGGGGCGCCGCGCAAAGACAGCGGGCCAGAGCCAGGATCTGCTGTTCGCCCCCGGACAGCACACCGCCCGGTCGCCCGGCAATGGGCGCGAGGCGCGGAAAAAGCGCAGTCATCTCTTCGGCCCGGTCCAGCGACTGGCCGCCCGCCAGACAGGCGGCCTGCATGTTTTCACGCACCGTCAGCTGTGGAAAGATCCGCCGCCCTTGCTTGACATGGCCCAGACCCAGCCTCGCGCGCCGGTGGATGGGCAGCGCGGTAATGTCGCGGCCCTCCATACCTATCCGCCCCTGCGTCGTTGAAAGATCGCCGCCGATGGTCATCAGCAGCGTGGTCTTGCCCATGCCATTGTCGCCAAGAATGCCGACGAACTCGCCCTCGGCCACATGCAGCGTGATGTCGCGCAGGATCGGGATCTGACCATAGCCCGAATGCACCCCTGTTAGTTCCAGCATCATGCCACTTCCTTTCCCAGATAGACGTCGCGCACACGCGGGTCCGAAAGCACCTGACGGGCCGGACTTTGCGGGCGGCGCATATTCGGCCAGGAAGGACGTCGCCCCGGCATATTCGCCCGAGGCGGAAAAGCCCTGCACCATGCGGACCAGCAGCAGCAGCACGGGCGCCAGCATGCCGATCTGGTGATAGGACGGCAGCAAGGCGATGACCGTCGTCGCCCCGGACATGATCAGGATCGACCAGGACAGCGCGGTCTTGCGGCCGATGCGGTCGCCGATGCTGCCCCAGACGATGCCGCCGATCGGGCGGATGACGAAGGAAATTGCAAAGACCGCGAAGGTCGCCAGCAGTGCGGCCTGCGGCGCGATCTCGGGGAAGAAGACCGCGGCGATCACGGTGGCGAAATAGCCATAGGAGGCATAGTCGAACCATTCGACGAAATTGCCGATGAAACTGGCGGTCAGAACCTTGCGCAGGACGGCCGGACTGGCCTGGGCGTCGGGCACGCCGTTCGGGCCCGCAGCGGCGGGGATGGTCATGGTGGTCATGGTCTCCTCCCATGGGAACCGATGATGGTGACGATCATCGTCGACGGCGCGACCCTCCCGGTCGGCCGGACGGCTTTTGCGTGCTGGCAAAAGCGAAAACCGGCGGGGCTTCTGGCCCCGCCGGTTCCTGGATCAGGCGGCCTTGGCCTTGCCCCGGACGATCAGGTGTTCGGGGCCGTAGGGGAAGCCGGTGATGTTGCGGTTGCCGGTCTCCTCGATCACCAGGATGTCGTGTTCGCGATAGCCGCCGGCGCCGGGCAGGTGGTCGGGGATGGTGATCATCGGCTCCATCGAGACGACCATGCCGGGTTCCAGCACGGTGTCGCAGTCCTCGCGCAGCTCCAGCCCGGCCTCGCGGCCGTAATAGTGGCTGAGGACGCCAAAGCTGTGGCCATACCCGAAGCTGCGGTATTGCAGCAGGTTTTCGGCGGCATAGATCTCGTTCAGCTCGGCGGCGATGTCGGCGCATTTTGCGCCGGGCACGAGCAGTTCCTTGCCGCGGTCGTGGACCTTGCAGTTGATTTCCCACAGCCGCAGGTGTTCGTCGCTGGCATGTTCGGCAAAGAGCGTGCGCTCCAGCGCGACGTAATAGCCCGCGACCATCGGGAAGCAGTTCAGGGACAGGATGTCGCCGGCTTCGATCTTGCGTGCCGTGACCGGGTTGTGCGCGCCATCGGTGTTGATGCCGGACTGGAACCAGGTCCAGGTGTCCATCAGCTCGCCCTCGGGCCAGGATTTCGCGATCTCGCGCACCATGGTGGCGGTGGAATGCAGCGCGACCTCGTGCTCCGGAACACCCACGGCGGCGGCTTCGACGCAGGCCGCGCCGCCGATGTCGGCGATGCGGGCCATTTCGGTGATATGGGCGATTTCCTCGGCGGATTTCACCATGCGCAGCCGCATGGCCGGGGCGGCGATATCAACGAATTCGACTCCGGGGAATTCCGCTTTCAGGGCCGCCAGAGTGTCGAGATTGACATGGTCGAATTCGATGCCGATCCGCCTGGCGCCGCCGATGACCTGGCGAATGGCGTGAAAGTAGTTGTCCTTTTGCCAGTCGGTATAGGTCAGGTTCTTGCCGCCAAAGGTGCGCCGCCAGGGTTGGCCACCGTCGATGCCGGCGCTGATCGAGGTGGCGTGCTGGTGATCGACGAAGAAGCCATAGCGCCGCCCGAACTGGCAAAACATGAAATCGGCGTAGTAGTTGATGTTGTGATAGCTGGTGAACAGGGCCGCGTCGATCTGGCTGTCAGCCATGTATTTGCGGATCGCGTCCAGACGCCGCTGCATCTCGGCATATGAAAAGGTGCCCTTCGCTTTCTTGCCATTCCCCACATAGTCCTGCAGTCTTTCGCGTTCGGTCATTCATTCCTCCTTGCATAAGATTTCCTGGAAGGATGCCGGCCAGGCTTGCAGCGGTCAAAGGATCATTTATAAACCTGTATTTAGATTTTCTCATGAAAGACCTTCATGTCGCAACCGCCGCTCAATGCCTTGCGCGCGTTCGAGGCCGTCGCTCGGACCGGCAGCTTTCAGGCCGCCGCCGAGGATCTGCACGTCACCCAGTCGGCGGTCAGCCACCAGATCAAGCATCTGGAACAATGGCTTGGAGCGCCCCTGTTCGATCGCAGGGGTCGGTCGCCAAAGTTGCTGCCGCGCGCCGTCGCTCTGGCGCGCGACCTGACCATGGCCTTTGACGGCATCGATGCGGCCTGCCGCCGGGCCCGCCCGGCCTCATCAGAGGGCACGCTGGTGGTCGCAGCCATTCCCTCGGTGGCCATCTGCTGGCTGATCCCGCGCCTGCCCGCGTTCCGGGCCCTGCATCCCGACATCCAGCTTCGCGTGATCTATGCCCATCACGGCCACGAGATCGACTTCACCTCGACGGATGTGGCCTTCACGTTCGCCGACGCACAGCCCGTCGGTGAAGGCATCCTGTCCCGGCCCTTCCTGTCCGGGCGCAGCATGCCGGTGGCGAGCCGCGCATTGGTCGGGCCCGGCCCGACCGAGGCCTCGGCCGAGCGGGTTCTGGAACTGGGGCTTCTGCATGACACCAATCTTTCCGGTTGGAAGACCTGGTTTGCCCGCGCCGGTCTGTCGGCACCGACGCGCTTGCCGGGCAGCATCTTCGAGGATTTCAACCTGCTGCGCGCTGCGGCGCTGGCCGGGCAAGGCGTCGCACTGTGTTCGCTGGCAATGATCCAGCCCGATCTCGCCGCCGGGCACCTGGTTCAGCTGTCGGATATCTCGGTTCTGGAAGAGTTCGATTATTACCTGACCCAGTCCAACCTGACGCCCCGCGATGCAAGCCGCCGCAAGGCCAGGCAGACCTTCCTGTCATGGATCGACGACGCGCGCGCGCAGGCCTGAAGCGCCTAGGCCACCGCTTGCATAGCGCCGCGCCAGCATTGCGCCCACCATGATCTGGATCTGGTTGTAAAGCATGATCGGCAGAACGATCATGCCAAAGCCGGCGGCGCCTGCGAACAGCACCTGCGCCAGCGGCAAGCCGGAAGCCAGGCTTTTCTTCGAGCCGCAGAAAACCGCCGTGATCTCGTCCGCGCGCGACAGGCCCAGCCTGCGCGCCCCGGTCATGGTAAAGCCGATCACCGCAAGAAGCAGCACCAGGCACAATGCCCCTGCCAACAGCAATCCGCTAATCGGCAGCACCTGCCAAAGCCCTGCCGTGGCGGACTGAGAGAACGCGGAATAGATGATCAGAACGATCACCCACTGGTCATAGTCCGACAACCATCGGCTGTTGCGCTGCAACGGTCCACCCAGCCAGCGATGGGCAAGCTGGCCCAGGCCGAAGGGCAGAAGAAGCTGCAGGCACACGTCCGCCAGCGTCTGGCCAAGATCCATCGCCTCGCTGGCCGCCGAACCGATCAACATGCTCATCAGCAGCGGCGTCAGCAAAAGCCCGAATACGTTCGATCCGGCGGAATTGCATACGGCGGCCGGCACGTTGCCCTTGGCCATGGCAGTATAGGCGATCGAGGATGACACGGCCGAGGGCAACACGCCCAGATAGACGAACCCGAGCGCCAGATCCGGAGGGAGGATCGAGCCGGGCAGCAATCTCAGCGGCAGAACCAGCAAAGGGAAGACCGCAAATGTTGTCGTCAGAATGAACAGATGCAACTTCCATCGCTTGAGCCCATCCAGGATAGTGCGCGGCGACAGTGCAGCGCCGTGCAAAAAGAAAAGCAGCGCCACGGCCGCCGTGCCGAACGTCTCCACAAGGCCGGCAGTAGCTCCGGTAGCCGGCATGACGGTCGCCAGCGCGACTGCGCCGATCATCAGCAGCAAAAAGCGATCGGTTTTCTTCAAGGCTACGACCTTTCCTGTGCAATGCCGCTGTTGCGACGTCGGGCAAGGTTCTGAGGCTTCTTCACATTGGTCTGCAAATTGGTCTGTGTGGTTAGGCACGGGTGCCATCGCGTCCGCTGATCGCAGCGACGCCCACCAGGGCGATGTCGATCACATTCCACTGCTGGCCGACATGAACCAGCAGGTGCTACCGTCGCGGATTATCCGCCTGGTTGATGATCTTGGCTATGATCTGGGGACGGGCTGGCTGAAATGGCAAGGGGATTGGAACGGACCGGAGCTAAGGCATCGGCGATCCGTTGCAATACCGCGCATCACTATGCGCCCGTGCTTCGAGGGACCGTCCTGATACCCTTTGTCGACATGGCCGATCTGGCGGCGGGCCGGGCGGTAGGAAGCAACTGACAACGGGCCGTCCGATGTGACGAGTTTTCCGGCACTGCGGCAGACTGGCATTTTCGTTTCAGCGTAGGCACCGCACGAGGCTGTGCGGCCTACTTCTTGAACCAGTCGGCACTGTTGAACGCGATCCTTGGCATCAAGAGCGCGGGGTCATCGGATGCCACCACTGCGATCCTCTAGACCGCTGCAGCCGATCCGGCTGCCGAAGGCGCGCGAATGCAGTTGGTCGTCTGCACGAATTTTCCTATAATCGCGCAGACGTCGGCGGGAAATGCCGAGCCAGGCATCGTCCAGTAGAGTGGCAGGGCCAAACTCCAGCACGGTGGATTCGAATAAGCCGGCGGACTTTGCCGCCAGCCTTTCCCTCGCCTACAGGTCTTCGCGATCGCCCGCGTTGCCCGATCCGCAGGGTATGCGGGCAAAGCGGCCGCTGCCCAGATGCACCCAGTCCACCCCGACCGAGGCGGCCAGATAGTCGTCCGACTCGCGCGACTCGAGTTCTGCCTGGCCGTAGCGCGACAGCACCAGTCCATGCATCAGCGCCAGATACAGAAGAAAGCCCAGCGGGAAGCCGATCACGAAGGCGTAGACCGACCACCAGGCCGCGATGGCGCCCGCCAGCACCCAGGCGATCAGCCCGGCCGGGTTGAAGCCGCGGCCATAGCGATACTGTCCCTCGGGGTCGTAAAGCGCCGGGACGTTCAGGCGACGCCGTCGGATGACATAGTAATCCGCGACCATGATGCCGCCGATGGCCGACAAAAAGGCGCCGTAATAGCCCAGGAATACGAAAAGATTGTCGAGGATCTGCCAGGGAAAGCACAGCGTGCCGACCACGCCCGCGATGATCACGGCCATCCGATAGTTGATGACGCGCGGCGCAAGGTTGACGAAGGTCAGCGCGGCGGGGATCAGGTTGGCCGAGTTGTTCGTCGACCATTGCGCGAGCACGACCAGCACCAGCAGGACCAGCAGCGCAATGCCCTGTGCATCCCCTTGGATCACCTCGACAGGGTTCCAGTTGCCGGTGGCGATGAAGGAGACCGCGCCGATCCCGGCGATCATCGCCTGCGTTACGGGCAGTGCAACCAACTGCGCCAGGAAGATCGAGCGGTTGCGGCGGAAAAAGCTGCGGGTGCCGGTCTGGGTCTCGACGAACCGTGTGAGGTTCGGAATGTCGATGGCCATCGTCGACCAGAAACTCATATTGGCGATGAACAGCACGATCAGCGAGGCTTGTCCCTCGGCCCGGAAGGTCCAGATGTTCAGCCCCTTGGTCTGGGCAATGCCGTCCAGGGTGAAATACATCCAGGCAGAAATCGCGATGATGGCCGGAGCGGCCAGCGAGGCCAGCCGCTCGACCGACTTGATGCCCAGCATGGTATTGGCGACCTGCACGGCGGCAAAGAGTGCATACCACAGGAACCAGTTGGAAAAGCCCAGGAAGTATTCGCCGATTCCGTTCAGTGCCAATGCCCCCAGATAGGTCTGGATGCCAAACCACATCGCCGCCACGACTCCACGCGAGACTGCCGGCAGATGCGTGCCATAGAGGCCGAAGGGCGCGCGCAGATAGACCGCAAAGGACAGCCCGTGCTCGGTGCCGATGTCGGCTGTCAGCAGCATCAGCGCGCCGATGGCCAGGTTCGCCAGCAGGATCGTCAGGGCAACCGTGCCCAGGCTGAACCCACCCTGGATGCCGGTGGCACCCAGCGAATAGGTGGCGATGATGACCGCGATGCCGACCCAGATCCAGGCATAGCCCAGCATGCCAATGGGCCGCTGGCTGGCTCGGGTGGGCAGGATGCTTTCCTCGATCAGGGCTGTGCGGTCGCGCCCGGCCGCCAGCCCGTCCTGTGTCAGTGACATGGTTCTGTTCCCTGTGTGTTGGTTTCATGCGGCCGTCGTGCGGCCGTTCTTTCGCCGAAATGAAAGGGCCGCGCGATGCGGCCCCCCTGGTCAGTCCTGGCGCTGCATCGCAAGGCGCAGCTTCTCGGTGGTGGCCAGATCCACCGTCTCGGCCTCGAGGTCGATGGCGACGCCATAGACCTCGCGGGCATCCTTGAGGGTGCAGAACCCGTCCAGAACGTCCTCCAGCACCTTGCGAGGCGCGCGGTTCAGCGGATTGCCGTAGCCGCCGCCGTTTGGGCTGTAATAGGTCATCACGTCATCGGCGCCGACCGACAGGCCCGAGAACTTGGAATGCATCTCCTGCTCCTGTCCGGGCCTGGATGGATTGCTGATCGTGCAGCGCCCTACTGCGCCGTCCTGTCCGCCGAAGATGCCCCAGGGCGCATCGGTATGGCGTTCGGATTCGTGGGTGATAAAGGCCGGCGTTAGCACCCGCTGCGCCTTGACGACCCCGATGCCGCCCCGGAACTGGCCCGCGCCCGGAGGGGCGTCGTCGCGCAGCTCGTAGCGGTCGCAGATCATCGGGATATGCATCGCCAGGTCTTCCAGCGGGTTGTTGCGGGTGTTGGCCATCAGGTTGTCGATGCTGTCCGGCCCGTCGCTGCGCGGCCGCCCGCCATAGGCACCCTCGTTCACCTCGAGAAACACCCAGTAATCGCCCGAGGGCCGCACGCCGGAATAGGCCGCAAAGCTGATCGAGGCCGAGGATCCTGCGATCACCTGTTCCGGCATCACCGGTGCCAGCGCGCGGATGATCAGGTCGATCATGCGGTTGCACTGGGTAAAGCGGGCCTCGGCCGAGGCGGGGGCGCGGGGGTTGAAGATCGACCCCAGCGGCGCCGTAACCTTGATCGGGCGGAAGGAGCCCTCGTTCGACGGCACCCGCGCGTCCGAGGTGGCGGCATCCAGCAGCAGTTTGCGGAAACCCGCATAGGCGGCGACCTTGGTCGAGCCTTCGAAGGGCACGTTATAGGCCGTGGGGGTCTGGTCGGCCGAGCCGGTCAGGTCCACCTCGACCTCGTCGCCGCGCACGCGGACCGTCACCTTGACCTTCAGGCGCTGGTCGCGGTTGCGGCCGTCGTCGTCCAGCCAGCCCTCGGCCGTGTAGTCGCCATCCGGGATTTCGCTGATGCGCTGGCGGGTCATGCGCTCGGCGTAATCCATCAGCTGGTTGGCGGCGCCAAAGATCGTCTTCTCACCGTATTTCTCGAGCAGTTCGACAAAGCGGCGCGCGCCCAGGCGGGCCGAGGCGATCTGCGCCTCGATATCCGCCACCAACTGCCCGGCTGCACGGGAATTGCGGCGGATATAGTTCCACATGGCGTTGTTCGGCTCGCCCTTGCGGTAAAGCTTGGTGCCTGCGAACAGCATGCCTTCGGCATAGACATCGGGCACGTCGATGATCAGGCCCGGAGTCGCCGCGCCGATATCGACGTGGTGCGCGGTGTTTCCGGCAAAGCCCACCAGCCGGCCCTGGAAGAACACCGGCACGACGATGGCCAGGTCGGGGGTGTGGGACGAGCCGTGATAGGGGTGGTTGTGGACGACCGCGTCGCCTTCATACCATTCGCCGTCCTCCAGCGTTTCGGCGATGCCGCGCAGATAACCGGGGATCGAGCCGATATGCATCGGCGTCGATTCCGACTCGCAGAGCGTGTTGAAATCGGTGTCGAACAGGCCCGCGCCCAGATCCTGGCTTTCCCGGATGATCGAGGAAAACGACATCCGGTAAAGCACATGGCCCATTTCCTCGGCAATGGTCTCGAAGGCGCCGCGGACGACCTGCAGCGTGATCGGATCGACCTCGGTGATCTTGCTCATCTGGTTCATCTCACGCCCCCTTGCTGATGCGCGTGTTGCCGTAATCCAGCGTCTCGGCCACATAGCCGGGCGGGACCAGGGTGGTGGAATTGTGCTGGACGAGGATCGCCGGCCCCGGCACGCGGTCGCCCGCGAACAGCTTCGTGCGGTCGTAGCGCGGTGTTTCCAGCGTCCGGCCGCAGTCGAAGGTGGTCGGGCGCACGAACATCAGCGCCCGGTCGATCGAGCTGCCGTCGGTGGGCTGCACCTTGGGGATCTCGATCCGGCGCACGCTGGCCGAGCCGATGACCCGCAGCGTGATCAGTTCCACCTCGGCCTTGCGATAGGCATAGCCGTAGTCCTGTTCATGCGCGTCGTGGAAGCTGTCGATGATGACCTGCTTGTTCTCCTGCGTCAGCGGCCCGTCGGGGAAATCGGCGCGCAGTTCGAAGCCCTGGCCCTGATAGCGGCATTCGGCGATGATCTTCAGATCCTGCGCCTCGCGCGCGATGCCGTCCGCGTCCAGTTCCTCGTGTACGGCCTGGCACAGCTTTTCGACATTGTTGTTGATGCGAGCGAGTTCCGCGTCGCTTGCCGAGTTCAGGATCAGAATCCCGGCCTCGGTATGTTCGTATTGCAGGTCGGTCTTCAACAGGCCCACGGCAGCGGTGATGCCCGGCGCCACCGGCACGACCACGTCGCGGGCGCTGACCGCCTCGGCCAGGGCCACGCCGTGCAGCGGACCCGCGCCGCCGAACGGCATGATGGAAAATTCCCGAGGGTCGATGCCGCGTGCCACCGAGTTCGACCGGATCGCCAGCGCCATGTTGTTATTGATGATCCTGATGATCCCCAGCGCCGCGTCGTTGACCGACAGGCCCAGGGGCCGGGCGATCTTTTCCTCGACCGCCTTGCGGGCCAGGTCCGCGTCCAGCCGCAGGTCGCCACCAAGCGCCATGTCGGGGTCGAGGCGTCCCAGCACAATCTGCGCGTCGGTTACGGTCGGCTCATCGCCGCCGCGGCCATAGCAGGCCGGTCCCGGCTCGGACCCGGCCGAGCGCGGGCCGACGTTGAAGCCGCCGGCGTCGTCGATGAAGGCGACCGAGCCGCCGCCAGCGCCGATGGTCACCAGGTCGATCATCGGCGTCAGCACCGGATAGCCCGAGACATAGGTGTCGCGCTGGTTCATGATCTTTAGCTGCCCGCCGGGGATGGTCGAGATGTCGGCCGAGGTGCCGCCGATGTCGACGGTGATGATGTTGGGCGTGCCGGCCATCTGGCCCTCGGACGCACCGCCGATGACGCCGCCGGCCGGGCCGGACATCAGGATGCGGATCGGGCGTCGCGCGCAGGATTCGACGGTCGAGACACCGCCGTTCGACTGCATGATGCGCAGTTTCGAGGTAACGCCCGCCTCGCGTAGCCGCGCATCCAGATCGCGCAGATAATAGGCGGTCTTGGGGCCGACATAGCAGTTCATCGCGGCGGTCGAGAAGCGTTCGTATTCCCGCATGACCCGCGCCAGTTCCGACGACATGGTGACATAGGCGCCGGGAATTTCTTCCAGCACGATCTCCTTGGCGCGGGCCTCGTGGGCGTCGTTCAGGAAACTGAACATGAAGCCGATCACGACCGAGCCGATGCCGCGCTTGCGAAACAACGCGCAGGCGTCGCGCACGGCCTGTTCGTCCAGCGGCTCGGCGATTTCGCCCGTCGGCGGCAGGATGCGCTCGCGCACGGCGATGCGGTTGCGGCGCTTGACCAGCGGCTGGCTTTGCCAGGGCACGTCGAAGTGCAGGCTGAAGTTATAGGGCCGCTTGTGGCGCCCGATATGCAGGATATCGCGGAAGCCGTGGGTGGTGATCATCCCGCATTCCGCGCCGTTGTGCTCGATGGTGATGTTCGTCGCGGTGGTGGTGCCGTGGACGATGGTCTCGACCTCGGACGGGTCGATCCCCGCCTGGTCGCAGATGCCCCTGACGCCCTGCACCACGCCGATCGACTGGTTCTTCAGCGTGGTCGGAACCTTGTGGTAAAAGACCCCCTTTGCGCATTCGAGGACAAGATCGGTATTCGTCCCGCCCACATCGACGCCAATCCTGGCCATGTGACACCTCTCTGTTGGTTGGCTCGCGCCCGTCTTCGCGGCGCTGAAAAAAGGCGCCGGCCGCAAGGGACCGGCGCCAGTTGGGGTTATTCCGCCGCCATCTTCTGGGCGCCGAGGCCGTCGATATAGGCCACGCATTCATCGACGGTGTGGACGTCGCCGAACTTGGCGTCGATGTCGAACAGGTTCCAGGCCACCGCGCCCGGCACACGGTCACCGATGGCTTCCTTGACCGCGATGGTGCGGAAGCCGTCCGCGATACCGTCGCAGATCGTCTGGCGCACGCAGGCGCAGGCGGTCACACCGGTGACCAGGATGGTATCCACGCCGTTCGCGCGCAGGATGCCCGCCAGCTCGGTGCCGTGAAAGGACGAGGCGCGCTTTTTCAGCAGCGTGTATTCGCCGTCAATGGGCGCGATGCGGCTGTCGATGGCCCACAGGTCCTTGTCCTTGATGTCCACCACATCGACCGGGATCTTGTTGTGCCACAGGCCCATGTCGGTGAAATCGGCGTTGCGGTCAGTGATCTCGTAGGCCGTGGTGACATGGACGACCGGCAGGCCGGCGGCGCGGAACGCCTTCAGCAGCTTCTGCATGCCGGGGATGATCTCGTTGTCCATCTTCTCCTGGTCGCAGGTGAAGGGGTTGCCCGGGCGGGTCCAGGCATTCGCCAGATCGACGCTGACCAGGGCCGGACGCTTTCCGAAGCCGACGCGGCGCTGGAAGCCGCGCTCCTTGTAAAGTTTGGTCGCGGTGTCGAAGGCTTCCTGCAGCAGGCGGTCCAGTTCCTTGGTGTCCACTTCGCTCATGATCGAGATCCTTGTCTGGGTAAGAAAGGCGCAGCGCTGCGCCGGGTATCCGAGCCGCCGGCATCCATCGTCCGCCGCTCTGAGGGGCATATTCCGCGTTTCCTTGACCCGGGGGAAATGGCGTGTCAGCAATTATTCATGCACCAGATGCATCAATTGTAAGGCGCCGTTTCATGAGCGATCATTCCGGCATCGAGAATGTCCATTCCTTCATCACCCTCGCCCAGGAACTCAGCTTTCGCCGCGCCGCCGAGCGCCTGCATCTGGACCAGTCGGCGCTGAGCCGACGCATCCAGAAGCTTGAAGTTACACTAGGCTTTCGGCTTTTAGAGCGGACCACGCGCGAGGTCCGGCTGACCCAGGCCGGGCGCAGCTTCTATGACGACAACGCCGACCTGCTGCGCGGCTACGAATCGTCGATCCAGTTGGCCCGGCGCATCGCCGAGGGCAAGCTGGGCGCGCTGAACGTCGGCTATATGGCCTTCGCGGCCACCGAATTGATGCCTGCCGCGGTGGCGCGGTTCCGACAGGCGCATCCCGAGGTCGACCTGAAGATCCGCTATATCCGCACCCAGGGCCAGAAGATCGCCCTGGCCAATGACGAGATCGACCTGGGCTACATGATCGGGCCGTTCGATCACTCGGATTATCACAGCCTGACGCTCTCGCTCGAACCGCTCTATGTGGTGACGCCGCGCAACCATGCGCTGCTGCGCCTGCCGGTGGTCACGCCCGCGGACCTGGCGAGCCAGGACATTATCCTGGGCGATACCCATGAATGGGAGGAATACCGCTGGCGCCTGGCCAATCTGTTCAGCGCCGAGGGCATATCGCTGAACATCACCATCGAGGCTTCGAACACCCTGGCCCTGCTGGGCCTGGTCGCGGCTGGGCTGGGCGTGACCGTCTATCCCGAAAGCCTGATCGGATTTCTGGGCCGCAGCGTCGAGGTGCGCCCGATCATCCACCCGCAGTTCCGCATCAGCACCGTCCTGGCCTGGAAACGGTCGAACCGGTCGCGCCAGGTCCGCGAATTCGTGGAGGTCGCCAAGCTGGCCGGGATGCGCTAGTGCTCAGGGAAGGGCCGGAACGCTGTTCCGGCCTTGAGTCCGCAGGAATTTAAGGAAGGTTTCCAGCACCTCCGACCTGTTCGTGCGGTCCCAGACTGCGGTGACCGGCAGCTTGTTGGTCACATCCCGCAGCGGGCGCACGGCGACGCCCAGGCGCGGCAGGTTGCCGACGCAGCTGGAATAGATCGTGACCCCCACCCCCGCGACCACCAGCCCGAAGATGCCTTCGCTGTTCGACGCCTCCAGCACGATGTTCGGAAAGAACCCTCGGCTGCGGCATTCCGCGAACAGCCTGCTGCGGAAGGCGGCCCAGTTGTCGCCGGTGCCCAGCACGAAAGGCTCGTCCGCCAATTGCGCCAGCGTCAGGGACGGTTGGGCGCAAAGCGGGTGGGAACTGGGCAGCAGCGCGACATAGTCGTCCTGGTCGAAGATCATCTGCCGGGTCGTCTTGTGCTCGAAAGGCCCGATCATGAAGCCGATGTCGATGCTTTGCTGCAGCAGCGCGACGTGCTGGAGGGTGGTCGGCATGAAGATCAGGTCCAGCCGGATGTCGGGATGCGCGCTGGCGAAATCGCGCAGCACATGTGGCAGGTGGCCGTTGATGGCGAAATCGGTATAGGCGATTCGCAATTCGCCCCGGATGCCACGCGCGGCATGGCGGGCCCGGTTGATGGCCCGGTCGATCTGGCCTTCCACAGTAGCGATCTCGGACAGGAAGGCCTTGCCCGCTGCCGTCAGTTCCACCCGGCGGGTGGTGCGCAACAGCAGGGGCACGCCCACCTCGGCCTCAAGCTGCTGGATGATCTTGGTCAGGGCGGGTTGCGCGATATGCAGCGCATCCGCCGCGCGGCCGAAATGCAGTTCGTTTCCGACTGCCGAAAAAGCGCGCAGATGACGAAGGTCCAAGCCCATGGCACGGCTCATCATTGATAACTTGTAGGAAATAATAAAGTGCAAATTGATATTTTACAAATGGCGAATCGTCCTGCATCGTTTGTGAAACATCCAAAAGACGCAGGGCCAACGAAGCCCGCCACACAACAGGGAGATTGCCCATCATGGCAAGCCGTATCATCGATTCCGCAACATTCTCACGCCGCAGCACGCTGGGCCTTTTGCTCGGCGGCGTGGCCGCAGCCGCCATCGCGCCGCGCAGGGGCTGGGCTGCCAGCGGCACGGTCGTGGTGTCGAACTGGGGCGGCGACTGGAACGACCGCACGGTCCGATACGTGGAAAAGCCGCTGCTCGAGGACAAGGGCTTCAGCATCGTCCGCGACCTAGGGACCGAACCCGAGCGCAAGGCCAAGCTGATCAGCGAAAAGCGCATCCGCCGCGCCTCGGCCGACGTGATCCATATCAACAGCTCGGACGCCTTCGAATTGCAGAAGCAGGGGGTGGTCGCCGAACTGGATACAGCGCGCATCCCGAATTACGCCGATACCGCCCCGGAACTGCAAAGCCCCTATTTCGTCCCTTGGCTCTATAGCGGCGTGGTCATCATCTATGACACCACCAAAGTATCCGAGCCGCCGAAATCCTATGCCGAGCTTTGGGATCCGAAATGGGCGGGCAAGGTCGGACTGACCAACCAGCTTTACTTCAACTACATGATGATGGCCGGGCTGGTCGAAAAGGGTGACATGACCAGTGTCGAGGATGGTAAGGCCCGCCTGGAACGTCTGGTCGCGGACAGCAAGCCGCGTCTTTACGCCGCCCACCAGCAGTTGCAGGCCGGGCTGGCCAACGGCGAGGTCGAGATCGCCGTGAACTACAAGGCACGCGGGCTGCAATGGGCGCATGACGGGCTGCCGTTGGCTATCCAGTATCCCGAGGAAGGCGCCATCGCCGTGACCTTCGGGGCCTGCCTGACGCAGTTCGCCGCCAACCCCGACGCGGGTTATGCCTATCTGGACGCCATGCTGGATCCGCAGGCCATGGCGGGCCTGGCCGAGGCCAGCTTCTATGCCCCCGCCAACACCAAGGCCGCGCTGTCGGATGACTTGCGCCAACTTGTCGATTTCTCGGCCGAGGAGCGGGCGAAGATGCGTTTCCTCGACTTCGACTATGTGGCGCAGAACACCGCCGCTTGGCTGGAATGGTGGAACAAGTCCTTCGCCGTCTGAACCGCACGCTTGCTCCAATCCGCCCTTGCATGAGAGAACCTGCATGAGCATGACCGAGATGGCAGTAGATCCGGCCCCGCCGCCCACCCCTGCCGGCACGCCCCGGCGCCTGGGCGCCCCCTGGCTCAGCGCACCGGCAATGATCTTCGTGGCGCTTGGCCTGCTAGCACCTCTGGCCCTGATGCTACGCAACAGCCTGAACCGCTATGATCCGGCCGAGCTGATGATCAGCGCGGTCACGGCCGAGAATTACATCAAGTTCTTCGGCGATGCCTTCTATCAAGAGGTCCTGTGGCGCACGATCGGCATCTCGGCCCTGTCCACGGCGATCTGCCTGGCCGCCGGAATTCCGCTGGCCTATTTCCTGGCCCGCCATGTGGCGCCCGGCGCCAAGCGCGCGCTGCTGCTGGCGATCCTTGTGCCGCTGTTGATCGGGAACGCGGTCAGGACATCGGCCTGGATGCTGATCCTGAACGACCAAGGCGTGCTGGCGGCCTTTCTGCGCCTGTTCGGCTGGGACGGGCAGCTGGGGCTGATGTATTCCTCGGCGGGGGTCACCATCGGCCTGGTCTCGGTCCTGTTGCCGTTCATGGTCATCACCCTGAATAGTGTCTTCGAATCCATCGACCAGAACCTTGAGGACGCGGGTCAGAGCCTGGGCGCGGGCCACCTGACGGTGATGCGCCGGATCGTGCTGCCGCTGGCGATGCCCGGCATCCTCGCGGGCAGCGTCCTGTGCTTCATCCTGTCGATGAATGCCTATGCCACGCCCGTGCTGATCGGCGGGCCGACATTCCACATGATGGCGCCGACCGTCTATCAGCAGATCGCCAAGGTGATGAACTGGCCCTTCGGCGCGGCCCTAGCCTTCATCCTGATGGCCGTGACGCTGATCCTGACAGTGGGCGTGTCGGTCCTGGTCCAGCGCCGCTATCGGAAATGGAGCGAGTGATGCCCGCACAGTCACGCGCCATCCGCCGGGGTTACGCCGCCTTTGCCGTGCTGGCCATCGGCTTCATCACCCTGCCTTTGGTCTTCATCGTCTGGATGAGCTTCTTTTCCAACAAGATCCTGTCCTTTCCGCCGCAGGGCTATACGCTGGACTGGTATCTGCGCGCATGGGAGCTGTCGGATTTCCGCAACGGCTTCTTCCTCAGCATCCGGACCAGCCTGATCGCCACCGGCATCGCCTTGGCCCTGGGCCTGCCGGCCAGCTTTGCCCT
The DNA here is from genome assembly GCF_000622145.1 of Paracoccus yeei ATCC BAA-599. Taxonomy (GTDB): domain Bacteria; phylum Pseudomonadota; class Alphaproteobacteria; order Rhodobacterales; family Rhodobacteraceae; genus Paracoccus; species Paracoccus yeei. Next base: position 144,283 of record NZ_JHWH01000010.1, read on the forward strand.
GGCTCGGACCCGCTTCAAGGGGCGCGAGGCGATCAACACGGTGCTGATGTCGCCAATGATCGTGCCCGGCATCGTCGGCGGCAGCGCGCTGTTCGTGTTCTTCCTGGAGGTGGAGTTCCTGACCGGCTGGCGCATCGCCGGGACCAGCGCAGGCCTGCTGGTCGCCCATGGACTGATCGCGCTGCCCTGGATGATCAGGCTGGTCACCACAGCGTTGATCTCGGTCAACCCTTCGGTCGAAGAGGCGGCGCGCAGCCTGGGGGCGGGACCGTTGACGGTATTCTGGCGCATCACCCTGCCGGTCATCAAACCGGGCGTGATCGCCGGGTCCCTGTTCGCCTTTATCAACTCTTTCATCGATCTGGAAAAATCGCTGTTCCTGGTCGGACCTAACAGCACGACCTTGCAGATCGCGCTGATCAACTACCTGGAATGGAATTTCGACCCGACCATCGGCGCCGTCGCCACCGTGCAGATCGCCCTAGTGACGGCCCTGCTGATCGTCACCGACCGCTATGTCAAGCTCAGCCGCGCCTTCTGAAAGGATAAGCCATGTCTGACGTCGTTCTTCAGGATGTCGCCAAGCATTACGGCACCGCCATCGCGGTGGAAAACATGACGCTGCGCATCGCCGATGGCGAATTGGTGGCGCTTCTTGGGCCTTCGGGCTGCGGCAAGACCACCACCCTGCGCATGATCGGCGGCTTCGTCGATGCGACCAAGGGGCGGATTACGGTAGGCGGGCGCGACGTGACCGGCCTGCCGCCAAACCGGCGCAACATGGGCTTCGTGTTCCAGAACTATGCCCTGTTCCCGCACATGACCGTGGCGCAGAACGTGGCCTTCGGGCTGGAGATGCGCAAGGTGAACAAAACCGACGCCGCCCGCCGCGTGCGCGAGGCACTGGCGCGGGTGCGCCTGTCCCAATACGCCGACCGCCTGCCCAAGCAGATGTCGGGCGGCCAGCAGCAGCGCGTGGCCCTGGCCCGGGCGCTGGTGATCGAACCCGACGTGCTGCTGCTGGATGAACCGCTGTCGAACCTGGATGCCTCGCTGCGCCAGGAGATGAAGCTGGAGATCCGCCAACTGCAACAATCGCTGGGTCTGACCACGGTCTTCGTCACCCATGATCAGGACGAGGCGATGAGCACCTCCGACCGCATGGTGCTGATGTATAATGGCCGGGTGGAACAGGTTGGCGCGCCCGACCAGATGTATACTCAGCCGCGTTCCGCCTTCGCCGCAGCCTTTCTGGGCATCCCGAACCTGCTGCGCGGACGCATGGCGGCCGATCACGGCAGCTTCGTGACCGATGCGGGGCCGGTCCTGCGCCTGGCAGGGCAAGCGCCCGTCGCCGGCCCCGCCTGCCTGGCACTGCGCCCCGAGGTGGTGGCGATTGCGACCACGGCGCCCGACGAAGGGGTCAATGCCTTGGCGGGCCGGGTCGAGGTGATGAGTTTTCACGGTGCGGCGGTGGAATACCAGATCGCGACCGAGGCCGGCCCGCGCATGACCGCGCGCACCACCGCACCCGGTCTGGGCGGCGCCACGCCGGTGCCGCAGGGCAGCCGCGTCTGGCTGTGCTGGTCCCCCTCTGCCGGCGTGATCGTCAGCGAACACTGAACCGAACAGGAGAAGACGATGAACGACCTGACCCCCGTTTCCGGGGCCGATGCCCTGCATGCCCGGCTGACTGTCGTGGACGGGCTGATCGTGTCCGATTTCAACCGCGCGATCTTCCAGGATATGCGGCGCGGCGGCATCACGGCCGCCAACTGCACCTGCTGCATCTGGGAGGGTTTCACCGGCACGATGCGCAACATCATGCAGTGGAAGCAGTGGTTTCGCGACAATGACGACCTGATCCTGCAAGTGCGCAGCACCGCCGACATCCGCCGCGCCAAGGCCGAGGGCAAAACCGGCATCATCCTGGGCTGGCAGAACATCACCGGCATCGAGGATCAGATCGGCTATCTGTCGCTGTTCAAGGATCTGGGTGTCGGCATCATCCAGATGGCCTACAACACCCAGAACCTTGTCGCGACCGGCTGCTATGAGTCCAGGGACGGCGGGCTGTCGGACTTCGGACACGAGGTGGTGGCCGAGATGAACCGCCTGGGGATCCTGTGCGATCTGTCCCATGTCGGCGCGCAAAGCAGCCGCGACGTGATCCTGGCCTCGCGCCAGCCGGTCGCCTATTCCCATTGCTTGCCCGCCGGGCTGAAGGCGCATCCGCGCAACAAGACGGACGAGGAGTTGCGCTTCATCATCGACCATGGCGGCTTCGTGGGCGTGACCATGTTTACGCCCTTCCTGGCACGTGGGGCCAACGCGACGGTCGACGACTATGTCGATGCAATGGAATACGTCATCAACCTCTGCGGCGAGGAGCGGGTCGGCTATGGCACCGACTTCACCCAGGGTCATGGACAGAAGTTCTTCGACTGGATCAGCCATGACAAGGGCTATGCCCGCCGCCTGACGGATCTGGGCACGATCAAGAACCCGGCCGGCCTGGACTCGATCGGTCATACCAGCGCTCTGACCGCCGCCATGCAGCGCCGGAACTGGCCCGAAGCGAGGATCGAGCGCGTCATGGGCGAAAATTGGATCGCCCTGCTAGCCGAGGTCTGGCGGGGTTAAGAGGCCAATGGCTGTGATGATGCGGCCGCCCTCCCCCGGCGGCATCAGTTTGACGTAACCCCGATCCGCCTGTGGCTCCGCCATTTGTCATGTATGGATGCCCCCTTTCGTGCAAGTGGTATTTGAATAGCTCAGACGCGTGATCGGATGCGGTCATGTATCAGGCCTCATGGTGCGGCTCGAACGTGGCCGCAGGCCGGTATGGCGATGCGCGGGTCAGAGGCAAATCAACAGAGCGAGCTCTTCGGCTCCACGACAAATACTGCTTTCTCCAACCCGGATCTTGTCGATCCTTTGCCCTTACTGTTCAGTGATCTCCTCACACGCCCGACGTACCGAGGCGCGATGGCAAGCTTTGCACTGTCATGCCATCGTCGCCGCCGGGTTCCGGTAATCTTCCTGTTTCGTCATCATGGCCCAGAGACCTCGCGCCATTTTGTTCGCCAAGGCGACAGCGGCAACCATGCGTGGCTTGCGCCCCCGCAAGCGAACAAGCCATCCATGCTTTGAACTGCCATAGCGCTCGACCGCCTGCAGCACAGCCATTGCGCCGGAGATCAGGAGCCTTCGGATGTCGCGCTGTCCCATCTTCGAGGTTTTGCCCAGACGGGGTTTGCCTCCCGTCGAATGCTGGCGGGGCACGAGCCCCAGCCACGCGGCAAAGTCCCTACCGCGCCGAAAGCTGGTCAGATCAGGTGCAAATGTTTCGATCGCCAATGCCGTGATCGGCCCGACGCCGGGCATGGTTTGAGCACGACGCGTCGAAGCTGCTTCCTTCGTAGCCTGGCCCATCTTGCGGTCGAGTTCCGCAATGCGTTCACTCAACCCTTCGATCGCGTTCAGATACATCTGGCCGAGTTCTCGGACCGTGGCGGGCAAGGGCGTTTTCACGTCACCGATGGCGTCCGCAAGCTTCTTGAGCTGGGCAACTCCTCGCGCCGCGACCAGGCCATGCTCGGCAAGATGCCCGCGAAGGGCGTTGATCATTTGGGTGCGCTGGCCGACAAACATCTGCCGCGTCCGAAACAGCATCGCGCGGGCTTGCTGGTCTTCGGTCTTCAAAGCCACAAAGCGCATTGTCGGACGCACCGCAGCTTCCACGATCGCCTCGGCATCCGCGCAATCGTTCTTCTGGCGTTTGACGAATGGCTTCACGTAGACCGGCGGGATCAGGCGCACTTCATGTCCAAACGTCTCGAAAGCGCGGCCCCAGCCATGCGCCGTCGCACACGCCTCCATGGCGACAACGCACCGCGGTACCTGAGACATGAACGCAAGTAGCTGGCCACGCGAAAGCCTTTTGCGAAACACGACGGATCCGTCGTGACCGGCACCGTGCAGGTGGAAAATGCGCTTTGCCAGATCGATCCCGATAATCGTAACCTCGGACATGGATGCTCCCTCCTTCTGTGATGGCTTCAACACGCATCACCTTGGCACATTGCGATGCCGTCAGGTGGGGGCATCCACGCCATCAACGCTGGTTCAACCAGGGCGCCGCCGGCGCGCTGTTCGATGCCACGGTCTCGGGCGCGCCGCTGACACGGATCGGAAACACCCTGCAGCTCTCCGGCTCGACAGGCACGCCGACCCTGGCCACACGGGCCAGCATCATGGGCATCCGCCTGATGTGGGTCATGGACTGTGCCGGGCTGACGGCGAACATGCGGCTGTTCGGCTCGGATGTGGCCGGGACCGACGATTACGAGCTGCGCATGATCGTGGCGTTCAACCACATCTATGCCTGGACCAACAATGGCGGGACCTCGTCCGGGCAGAACATCCATTCCGGCAACTATACATATCCCACCAGCGGGCTGCACCTCTTCGAAATCGAACTGAGCCCAGCCGGATGGGCGGTCTATCTGGACGGCGCGCTGATCGGCTCGGCCGCCATTCTCGCCGCGCCCTTCCAGACCGACTTCCTGCTCGACCGGATCGGCCAGGGCGCAACCACCGCTGTGCCCCTGGTCGCCGATATGGGCGACATCCTGGGCGTTCGGCTCGGCGCCGGGGCCGAGGACACGATCGCGGAGGCCCGCACCTTCCTGCGCCGCCGCTTCCCGGGCCTGCCGCAATGATCCGCGACCTGCTCACGGCCGAGGCGCAGCGCGACCCCTATGTCTGGGCGGCCGTTCTGGCCGCTCATGCCGGCATCGGCGTGGCGCTGTGGGTGCTGACCGGCAGCCTGGTCGCCGTCGGCGGCATCTATGCCGGATTCGAGCTGGTCCAGGCCCTGACCAGCCGCCGCGCGCTATGGTGGGACAGCCTGCTCGACTGGTCGGCCGTGAGCCTGGGGGCGGTGCTGGGATGGGCGCTCGAGGCCGGGCAGCGGCCGATCCAGATGGGCGCGATCGCCTCGGTAGCGGTCGTCGCTGTCATGGGCGCGGCGGTCAGGAGGGCTAAACTTTAGGGCCGAAAAGTTGAAAGTGGCGCGCCACGTCCAACTTTCCTTTTGGGTGTCAGGATGAGAGGAGCAGAGGGCCAGCCGGCTGCGATCCTGACAGGGCGAGCGAAAAATTTTCGTGCCAAACCTAGTTCGCCGTTCTGCCAAAGCTGGATCGCGCTAACAGTCCGGAAGCTGGACCGCGCCAACAGTTACAAGCTACAGTTGGTTCCACAGTGGTTCCACGAACCGCACAAAGAAAAAAGGCCGCCTGAACGAACGGCCTTTTTTCCAGCGACTTCACCACCTTAGTGGTGCCGGTGAAGGGACTCGAACCCCCGACCCCATCATTACGAATGACGTGCTCTACCAGCTGAGCTACACCGGCGTTCCGCTATGTGCCGCGCCGGATAGCAGGTTCCGGCGCGGGCGAAAAGGGGGGTCAGCGACTTTTCCCCGACAAGTTTGCACTCTCCTCGGGCGGCTCGACGTCGGGGCGGACGGGCAGGACGTCGGCATCCGCGGCGATCCTGGCCGGGGCCGCCTCGGGAGGGGGCGGCACGGCCGAGGGCTGGGCAGGGGGTGTGGGCAGGGGTTCGGGGTCGGTCACCGTCATCGCGGGCTCAGCCTCGGCCAAGGGGCGGCGATAGTCGGATTCGCGCGGGACCATGCCGGGGGCCACGTCGGGCACCTCGACCACGACGGGCCGGGCGTGCCTTGGCGGAGGCGCATACGGCTCGTCCCGCTCGACCATGCCGGGGCGACTGGCCGGGGCGGGCCGCGACGCGGCAGAAGCCGCCGCGGCCTCCGGTATCTTGCCACCGGCCGGCGCCTCGTGGGGCGCCGTGTCTCCATTCGCCTTGTCCTGGGGTGCACCGACCAGCAGGGGCAGCAGTTCGACCCCGTTCGGGGCGACCCCGGCCGAGGCGGTGGCGCTGTCCGGCTCGCGCCAGGTCAGGGTATCGAAACCGCCGCAGCTGTCGCAGACCGGGGCCCAGTCCGCCATGACGTTGTGGCACTTGTCGCAGACCCATTGCGGGCCGCGGCTGGCGGTCATGGCGCGGGCCAGAGTCGCGCGCACTAGGGCGTCGTCCGCGCCCTCGCCCCGCTCGACCGCCGCCAGGATCGACAGCGACCGCACGGTCGGGTGCTTGGCCGGGATGTCCCCCAGCGCGCGGCGGGCGCCCGGGAAATCCTCGGCCGCAAGCAGCAGTTCGGCGCGCAGAAGCTTGGATTCCTCGTGTTCGGGGTTCTGACGGATCAGGTCCTCGAACCGGCGCAGGCGGGCGGCCGGGGTCTCGTCCGGAACGATCTCGGCATAGGTGGCGGCGACCGAGGGGTGCGGCCGCACCGACCAGGTCTTTTGCAGGACGCGGCTGGCATTGCGGAAATCGTTCTGCGCGATGTAGCTGCGCGCCGCCAGAACGGCCGCCGGAATCAGGTCGGGGCTGGCGCGGTTCGCGGAAATCGCGGCCTCGCGCGCGCTGATCGAATTGCCCTCGGCCAGCACTTCCGAGGCCTCCTTCAGCGCCAGCACGGCATCGCGGCGGATATGCACGTCCTGCGGCAACAGCCCCTGCTTGCGCTTGTCCTTGAGCACGGCGCGCGCGCCCTTCCAGTCGCCCTGCCGGGTCTGCAACTCCAGCAGCATGTCCTGGACCTCGGTGTGGCGCGGCTTCAGCGCATAGGCCTTTTGCGCCAGCTTCAGGGCGGTGGCGGTGTCGCCCTCGTCCAGTTTCTGGCGCATCAGGCCGCGGATGCCCACGAACCGGGTGCGGTCGTCCGACAGCATGGTGCGATAGACCTCGGAGGCCTTGCGGTTGTCGCCGGCGGTCTCGGCGGCCTGGGCGGCCAGCAGGTTCGTCACATGCGGCTTGTCCAGGAACTTGGCGGCGCGCGCCGCCTTGTCCTGCGCCAGCCGCCCCTCGCCCGAGGCGACGGCCAGCATCCCCTCGGACAGCGCCTCGTAGCCCTTGCGCTCGCGCGAGCGGGCGAAATAGCGGTCGATGGCGGTTTCGTCCCCCATCAGGAAGCGGATGAAGGCCAGAGCCAGGCCCAGCACATTGAAGGCGATCCAGCCTGCGGCCAGCAGCAGGACCAGCGCGATCAGCGCCTGCACCGGGCCCAGCGTGTATTCGGTGCCGGCATAGACCAGCCGCAGCGCGTGGCCGGTTTCCGACAGTTGCACCGCGCCCAGCGCAAGGCACAGGACGACGGCAAAGAAGATCAGGATTTTCAGCGCGGAAAGCAGCATGACGGGCCCCTTACCTGCCGCCCGCGGCCAGTTCGGCCAGCGCGGTATTGGCATCGACCCAGATGCGGGCGCGATCCGTCCAGGACTTCATCGCGTTCTGCCCGGACTGCGGCAGGGTCGCGATCTCGTCCAGGGCGGTGGCAATGGCGCCGGCCTCGACCGCCGCATTGGCGCGCGACAGGATGGCGTCGGGATCGCTGCCCTCGCGCGGCTCGACCGAGCGCGCGCCGGTCTGGACCCGCAGGAAGTTACCGATCAGCCCCATCGTGCCCTCGCTTTCGGCAACCGCGTCCAGCGAGGCGCGCAGCCCCGCCCGCGCCGCCGCCGGAAACTCGGCGCGCAGCTGGACCAGGCGCGGGATCTCGCCCTTCAGGACCTCGGGAACCTCGATGCCGGCGGCGGCCAGATCGGCCAGCGCCTGATCGCGCGGCGCGCCGGCCTCGAAGGCGGTGGCAAGCGCCGCCGCGGCGGTCGCTGCCTGGGCCTGGCGGTTCGCAGCCTCGGTGCTTTGCTGCAGTTCGCGCGCCTGCGAGGCAAGCGTCTGGACCTGCTCGGCGGTGGCGGGATCGACCGTCGGGCGCGCGGCCAGTTCCTCGATCCGGGCGGCCTGCTGGTCCAGCCGGCCGCGCAATTCATCCAGCGCCGCCGGGTCGACGGTCGGGGCGGGCGCGGGCTCGGGCTCGGGCTGCTGTTGCAGGCGGTTCGTCACGTCGGTCAGGCCGCGTTCCAGCCCGGCGATGCGATCCTCGAGCGCGGGCGGGATCGAGCCTGGGGGCGCGGCGGGCAGGTCGGCCAGCGCCTGGCGGGCGGCGTCGGCCCCGGCCTGGGCCGCGCTGTTGCGCAAGGCCTCGATCTCGGCCTGCACCTCGCTGCGGGCGGCGGCGACGGCGGCGTCGCGGGCGGCGGCAAGGCCCGCCTCATCGGGCTGGCCGTTGGCCGCGACCGGGCGCCATTCGGGCGGCAGATGCGGGATCGCCCAGAAGGTCGCACCGGCGCCAAGCCCCGCGGCGACGACACCGCCCAGGACCAGCGGAAGAAAGCCGCCGCGCCGCACCTCGACCACCTTTGCGGGGGCGGAGGTCGTGGCCGTAGTAGTCGCGGAAACGGGGGGCGCGCCCGACGGCGAGGATGAGGACGACTTCGGATCGGGGCGGCCCGAGGCAGGGACCGTGCTGGAGGCCGCGGCCTTGGCCTCGGCGGCGGTGTCTGCCTTGGGCTTGGACTTGTCCTCGGCAGCCTTGCGCGCGGCGGCGGGCTTGCCCTTGGCCGCATCGCCCACCAGCGTCGATTCGATGGCGGGCTTGGGCGCGGCCGCTGCCGTCTCGGGCGCCTTGGCCTCGGCCGGGCGGGACTGGATCGCGGCGCCCGCCACCGGCTGCTTTTTCGGCTGCGGGGTTGCGGGGGGTTGGCTCGATGTCTTGTCTTGCTCGTTCACTGTCTTTCCCCGTTCCTTTTCGGCCTTCGGACGTTCTTGCCCGGCGGCCTGCGGATCGCCTGCCGGATCGTTCGTTCCGACGCAGTCTAGTCCCCGCCTTGGTGCGCCTCAACCCACCGTCAGCACGATTGTTCCGGCGCCAGCAGGCGGGCAAGGGCGGCGCGGATTCCGGCACCGTCGGGCGTGGGCGCCAGCGCCTGGCGCGCAGAGGGCGCATCGAATGCCGCCGCGGCCGCCGCGCTGATCGGCGCGACCCACAAGGGCGCGCGGGCATCCCGCGCCATCGCCGCCGCCAGCCGGGCCGTCCGGGGCGAGAACAGCGGCAGGATCACCGGCCCCGCGCCGGCCAGCAGCTTCAGCGCCTGCGGGGTTGGGGCCTGCGCCTGCTGGTCGTAGACGACCATGCCGGGCACCGGCAGTTCGCGGGCGACATGGGCGCCGTGCGGGTGCAGCCAGCCCGGGCCGAGGCCCTCCAGCATGGGCATCATGCCCGCCGCGTCCCCCGGCCCCTCGGTCACGTCGAACCCCGCCGCGCGCGCCGCGCAGGCCGTCGCCGGGCCCACGCAGATCGCGGGCCGGCCGCGTCCCGGCCCCGCCCAGGGCACCGCATGGGCCGAGGTCAGCACCAGCCCGCGCGCCTGGGCCAGCCGCGCCGCGTCATGCGCCACCCCCACGATGCGCAGCAGCGGCGCGATCACGACCGGCGGCCCGCCGGGCCCCAGCCCTGCGGCAAAGCGTCGCGCCGCGGCCTCGGGTCGCGTCAGCAGGATGGTCGGCGGCATGGCATTCGGCCCGCTTGGGTGCTAGTGGGACATGCCTAGGCCACCGGCCTTTCGCGGACAAGGACAAGCATGGCACCGACCTTTCTGGGGATCGAAAGCAGTTGCGACGACACCGCCGCCGCCGTCGTGCGGGGCGACGGGACGATCCTGTCCTCGGTCGTCGCGGGCCAGACGGCGCTGCACGCCGATTTCGGCGGCGTGGTACCGGAAATCGCCGCCCGCGCCCATGCCGAAAAGCTGGACCTTTGCGTCGAGCAGGCGCTGGAGCAGGCGGGCGTGACGCTGGACGCGCTGGACGGCATCGCCGTGACGGCGGGGCCGGGGCTGATCGGCGGCGTCCTGTCCGGGGTGATGCTGGCCAAGGGGCTCGCCGCCGGATCGGGCCTGCCGCTGGTCGGCGTGAACCACCTGGCGGGCCACGCGCTGACGCCGCGCCTGACGGACGGCGTGGGCTTTCCCTATCTGATGCTGCTGGTCTCGGGCGGGCATTGCCAGTTCCTGCTGGTCCGGGGGGCGCAGGATTTCACCCGGCTGGGCGGCACCATCGACGACGCCCCGGGCGAGGCCTTCGACAAGGTCGCGAAGCTTCTGGGCCTGCCCCAGCCCGGCGGCCCCTCGGTCGAGGCGGCGGCGCAGGGCGGCGATGCGCGGCGCTTTGCCTTTCCGCGCCCGCTGCTGGACCGGCCGGGCTGCGACCTGAGCTTTTCCGGCCTCAAGACGGCGGTGCTGCGCCAGCGCGACGCGCTGGCGGCGGCGCAGGGCGGCCTGCACGAACAGGACCGCCGCGACATCTGCGCGGGCTTTCAGGCGGCGGTGGCCGAGGTGCTGGCCGAAAAGACCCGCCGCGCGCTGGAGCAGACCCAGGTTCCCGTGCTGGCCGTCGCGGGCGGGGTCGCGGCGAACCAGACCCTGCGGAGCGCGCTGATGGCGGTGGCCGAGGCGGCGGGCGCGCGGTTCCTGGCGCCGCCGCTGCGGCTGTGCACCGACAATGCCGCGATGATCGCCTGGGCCGGGATCGAGGCGTTCCGCGCCGGTCAGCGCGACGGCATGGACCTAGCCGCCCGCCCGCGCTGGCCCCTGGACAGCGCCGCCGCGCCGATGCTGGGCACCGGCAAGCGCGGGGCCAAGGCATGAGCGGCGGCGTCGCCATCATCGGCGCGGGCGCCTTCGGCACCGCCCTGGCCGTGGCGCTGGCCGCGCGCGGGCCGGTCACGCTGTGGGGCCGCGACGTGGCCTGGACTGGACGCGAGAACCCGCGCCTGCCCGGCATCGCCCTGCCCGACCCGCTGACCCTGACCGACCGGATCGGGGACTGCACCGCCGACACCCTGCTGCTGGCGCTGCCGGCACAGGTGCTGGGCGGCTTTCTGGCCGAACACGCCCCGCTGCTGGATGGCCGCAACCTGGTCAGCTGCGCCAAGGGCATCGACCTGTCGACGCTGCAAGGCCCCTCGGCGCTGATCCGCGCGGCCTGCCCGCGCGCCACGGTCGCGGTGCTGACCGGCCCGGGCTTTGCCGCCGATATCGCCCGCGGCCTGCCAACCGCCCTGGCCCTGGCCTGCGCGGACGCCGAGGCGGCGCAGGCGCTGCAGGCGCGGCTCTCGACCGGGACGCTGCGGCTTTACCGCACCACCGATGTCGCGGGCGCCGAACTGGGCGGGGCGCTGAAGAACGTGATCGCCATCGCGGCGGGCGTGGCCATCGGCGCAGGCTACGGCGACAGCGCGCGCGCCAGCGTCATCACCCGCGGCTTTGCCGAGATGGCGCGGCTGGCCGCCGCCCTGGGCGCGCGGCCCGAAACGCTGACCGGCCTCTCGGGTCTGGGCGACCTGGTGCTGACCTGCACCTCGCAGCAGTCGCGCAACTTCCGCTATGGCCTGGCCCTGGGCGCAGGCCGCGATTTCGGCGCCGGCACCACGGTCGAGGGCGCGGCCACCGCCCGCGCCGTCGCGGCCCTTGCGCCCCGCCTGGGGATCGAGCTGCCCCTGTCGCGCCTGGTCGCGGGCCTTGCCGAGGGGCGCATCGCCGTGGAACATGCGCCCGACATCCTGTTGAACCGCCCCCTGAAGGAGGAATGATGCCCCTGTTCGCCGTGATCTGCCGCGACAAGCCCGACCACCTGCAAACCCGGATGGACACGCGCGAGCGCCATCTGGCCTATGTCGGCGAAAACCCCGGCGTCCTGCTGGCCGGCCCCTTCCTTGAGGACGGCCAGCCCTGCGGCTCGCTGCTGATCGTCGAAGGCGACAGCCTGGGCGCGGTCGCCGACTGGGCGGCGCAGGATCCCTATGCGCAGGCGGGCCTGTTCGCCTCGGTCGAGGTCAGCGAATGGCGCAAGGTGATCGGCTGATGGCCTTCTGGCTTTTCAAATCCGAACCCGACGTGTTCAGCTTCGACGACCTGATCGCCAGGGGCGCGACGGGCGAGCAATGGGACGGCGTGCGCAACTATCAGGCCCGCAACAACATGCGCGCCATGAAAAAGGGCGAGCGCGGCTTCTTCTATCACTCGAACATCGGCAAGGCGGTCGTCGGCATCTGCGAGGTCGTGGCCGAGGCGCACCCGGATTCGACCGCCCAGGACCCGAAATGGGAATGCGTCGATGTCCGCGCCGTGGCCCGGCTGAACCGGCCCGTCACGCTGGACGAGGCCAAGGCCGAGCCCCGGCTGGCCGGCATGGTCCTGGTCAACAACTCGCGCCTGTCCGTGCAGCCGGTGTCCGACGCCGAATGGCAGGTCATCCTGGACCTGGGACAAGGCACCCAAACGCTCTAGGCAATCCGGCGGGCCCCGCGCCCCCGGTCCCCAAGGGAGGAAACATGGCACGCGGCCCCACCATCACCGCCGACCGGCCCACCACGAAACGCATCGGCGCGCTGCGCGCCCTCTGGCCCTTCCTGCGGCCCTATCGCGGCCTCTTGGGCGCGGCGGTCGTCGCGCTTGTCATCACCGCCGGGATCAGCCTGATCCTGCCGCTGGCCGTGCGCCGCGTGGTGGACGGGTTCGACGCGGGCGCCCATCTGCTGGACCAGTATTTCGGCGCGGCGCTGGCGATCGTCGCCCTGCTCGCGCTGGGGACAGGCGCGCGCTATTACCTGGTCACGCGGCTGGGCGAACGGGTCGTGGCCGACCTGCGCCAGGCGGTCTTCGACCGCGTCATCACGCTAAGCCCGGCATTCTACGAACGCGTGCTGACCGGGGAAATCATCAGCCGCATCACCACCGACACCACGCTGATCCAGTCGGTCATCGGATCAAGCGTGTCCATCGCGCTGCGCAACCTGTTGATCCTGATCGGCGGCATGGCGATGCTGATCTGGACCTCGGTCAAGCTGTCGATGCTGGTCCTGGCCCTGGTGCCGCTGGTCGTGGTGCCGATCATCGTGCTGGGCCGCCGGCTGCGGGCGCTGTCGCGCGAGAACCAGGAGTGGATCGCCCAAAGCGCCGGCGCAGCCTCGGAAAGCCTGCTTGCGGCGCAGACGGTGCAGGCCTTCACCCATGAAGGCCCGACCCGCGCGCGCTTCCGCGAGGTGACGGAACGCTCCTACGGGGCGGCCCTGGGCCGGGTCAGGACGCGCACGATCATGACGGTGATCGTGATCTTCCTGATCTTTTCGGGCGTCCTGGGCGTCCTGTGGGTCGGCGCGCGCGACGTGCGCACGGATGTCATGACGGCGGGCCAGCTGGTGCAATTCGTGATCTATGCCGTGCTGGTCGCCGGGGCGGTCGGCGCGCTGTCGGAAATCTGGGGCGAGCTTCAGCGCGCCGCCGGGGCCACCGAGCGGCTGACCGAACTGCTGAGCGCGCAGGACACGCTGACCGATCCCCCGAACCCCGTTCCCCTGCCCCGTCCTGTGCAGGGCCGCATCGGCTTTCGCGACGTGACCTTCCATTACCCGTCGCGGCCCGATGTCTCGGCGCTGGAAGGGATCACGCTGGACATCGCCCCGGGCGAGACGGTGGCCCTGGTCGGCCCCTCGGGCGCGGGCAAGACCACGGTCGTCCAGCTTTTGCTGCGCTTCTGGGACCCGGCCAGCGGACAGGTGACGATCGACGGGATCGACCTGCGGCAGATGGCGCGGGCCGACTTCCGCCAGGCCATCGCGCTGGTGCCGCAGGACCCGGTGATCTTTTCGGGCAGCGCGCGCGACAACATCCGCTTCGGCCGCCCCGGCGCCAGCGACGCCGAGGTCGAGGCCGCCGCCCGCGCCGCCCATGCCCATGACTTCCTGTCCGCGCTGCCGCAGGGCTATGACAGCCCGGTGGGCGAACGCGGGGTGATGCTGTCGGGCGGGCAGAAGCAGCGCATCGCCATCGCCCGCGCCATCCTGCGCGACGCGCCGATCCTGCTGCTGGACGAGGCGACCAGCGCGCTGGACGCCGAATCCGAACGGCTGGTGCAGGACGCGGTGGACGAACTGGCGCGGTCGCGCACCACGATCATCGTCGCCCACCGCCTGGCCACGGTGAAAAAGGCCGACCGGATCGTGGTCTTCGACCACGGCCGCATCCTGGCGCAGGGCCGGCACGAGGAACTGGTGGCACAGGGCGGGCTTTACGCGCGGCTGGCGCGGCTGCAGTTCACCGAAGGCGCGGGACTGCAGGCCGCCGGCTAGCGCGGCGCGGCATAGACCGCCGTCCAATAGGTGGTCCGCCCGTCCGCGCCCACCGCCCGGCCGATGCCGACATGCCGCACCTGGGCATTGGCGATATTGGCCAGATGCGGCGGGGACCGCATCCACATGGCCATCGCCTGATCCAGCCGGGCGGGTCCGGCGGCGACGTTCTCGGCGATGACGCGGGGCGCATAGCCCGCCGCCTTGGCCCGCTGCATCGGCGCGCTGCCGTTGCTGCCGGTATGGCTCAGCACCCCGCGCCGGGCCATGTCGCAGGCATGAGCGGCCGCCGCCTTGGCCAGCCGCGGATCGGGGGCGACCGCCGCCAGACCGCGCGCGCGGCGCTGCGCATTGGTCGCGGCGGCCGCGGCCTGGTTGTCGGCCGCGGTCGTCGCCGGACATGTGGCCCGCCCCTGGGCCAGGACGCCGCCGGCGGGCAGCGCAGCAAGCAGGGCGGCAAGGCCGATGGCGGCGGTTCGGGATCTGCGAAGGGACTGCGGCATCCGGGTTCTCTCCTGTTCTGGCTGGCGCGGGCGGGTGGGCGGGACCGGCGTTCCGGAACGGGCCCGACAGTGTCCTTGACGGAACCGCCGATGAAGCGGAACGTTCCGCTCGGCACAATCCAGACGAGAAAGGACAGCACCATGGCTTTCTGGGACTTCGTGAAGGACGCGGGCAAGTCGATCTTCGGCAACGAGGCGCAGGCCGCCCCCGCCCCCTCGGCCAAGCCGGCCCCGGCGGCCCCCGGACAGGCAGGAGCAGCCCAGGCAGGGACCGCCCAGGCCGGCGCCGACGGCGAAACCGACCGCAAGGTCGCCGCGCTCAAGGCCGAACTCAAGGAACTGGGGCTGACCGCCTCGGACGTGCACCTGACCCTGCGAGGCGGCGATACGGTCGTCATCAAGGGCCAGGCCCGCGATCAGGAAACCCTGGAAAAACTGGTGCTTGCCGTGGGCAACATCAAGGGCATCGCCCGCGTCGAACTGGCAGATGAGCCGGGCGCCCCGGCCTCGGCTCCGGCCGAACAGCCCCTGTTCCACACCGTCAAGAAAGGCGAGACCCTGTCGGCCATCGCCAAGCAGCACCTGGGCGACGCCAACCGCTATCGCGAGATCTTCGAGGCGAACAAGCCCATGCTGTCGGACCCCGACAAGATCTATCCCGGCCAGACCCTGCGCATCCCGCGCGGCCAAGCCTGACGCTGCGTTGCCCCCGCCCGGTGCGGGGGCCTCGACCCTTGCCCTGATCCCGGGTTATGAACCATCCTCATCCGCGGGAGCGCAAGAAGCAGGGAGAGGATCAGATGGCCAAGTTCGCGACAGCCGCGGACCGCGACGCGGTCGAGGCGGAAATGCCCTATCGAAACAGGGATCTGCCGCAGACGGTCTATCAGATGCTCAGCCGCACCCGGGAACGGTTTCCGACGCGGCCCGCCATGGGCTTTCAGATCCTGTCCGCGCCCCGCTCGAAATCCGCGGTGCTGAACTGGAACGAACTGCACGAGCGCGTGACCGAGGCCGCGAACCTGTTCCGCTCGCTGGGCATCGGGCCGCGGGACGTGGTGGCCTATCTGCTGCCGAACGCGCTGGAGACGCCCATCGTGCTGCTGGCCGGGGCGACGGCCGGAATCGTCAATCCGATCAACCCGCTGCTGGATGCCGAACAGATCGCCGCCATCCTGCGCGAGACCGGGGCCAAGGTCCTGGTCACGCTGAAGCCCTTTCCCAAGACCGACGTGGCGCAGCGCGCGGCGGATGCGGTCGCGCTCGCGCCGAACGTCAAGACCGTGCTGCAGGTCGATCTGCGGCCCTATCTGTCGGGCCTCAAGCGGCTGGCGATCCCGTTCCTGCGGCCCAAGCTCGAGGTCCGCAACACCGCGAAATACCTGGATTTCGAGGCCTGCGTCTCGGCCCAGCGGCACAACCGCCTGACCTTCGACGAACCCGAAGGGGACCGCGTCTGCGCCTATTTCCACACCGGCGGCACCACCGGCACGCCCAAGGTCGCCCAGCACAAGCAGTCGGGCATGATCTACAACGGCTGGCTGGGCGCCGAGATGCTGTTCGATGAAACCGACGTGCTGATGTGCCCGCTGCCGATGTTCCACGTCTTCGCGGCCTATCCGGTGCTGATGTCCTGCCTGGCCTCGGGGGCGCAGCTGGTCATGCCGACGCCCGCCGGCTATCGCGGCGAGGGGGTGTTCGACAACTTCTGGAAGCTGATCGAGCGCTGGCAGGCGACCTTCCTGATCACCGTGCCGACTGCCATCGCCGCGCTGATGCAGCGCAAGGTGGATGCCGATGTCAGCAGCCTCAAGACCGCGATCTCGGGTTCGGCGCCCTTGCCGGTCGAGCTTTACAACCGCTTCAAGACCGCCACCGGGGTCGAGATCGCCGAGGGCTACGGGCTGACCGAGGCGACCTGTCTCGTGTCCTGCAACCCCGTGGAAGGACTGAAGAAAGTGGGATCGGTCGGGCTGCCGCTGCCCTATAGCCACGTCCGCATCCTGTGCAAGACCCCCACGGGTTTCCGCGAATGCGCCACCGACGAGATCGGCGAGATCTGCGTCGCCTCGCCCGGGGTGTTCGAGGGCTCGACCTATACCGAGGCGGACAAGAACCACGAGCTGTTCGCCGAGGGGCGGTTCCTGCGCACGGGCGACCTGGGGCGGCTGGACGCGGACGGATATCTGTGGATCACCGGCCGGGCCAAGGACCTGATCATCCGCGGCGGCCACAACATCGACCCGGCGCTGATCGAGGACGCGCTGCTGTCGCATCCGGCCGTGGCCTTCGCCGGCGCCATCGGCCAGCCCGACAGTTTCGCGGGCGAGCTGCCCTGCGCCTATGTTGAGCTGGTGGCCGGCGCCGAGGTCACGGTCGAGGCGCTGGCCGAACACGCCCGCAGCCATATCCCCGAGCGTGCGGCCATACCCAAGCACATTGAAATCCTTGACGAACTGCCCAAGACGGCGGTGGGCAAGATCTTCAAGCCGGACCTGCGCAAGCGCGCCATCGCCCGCGTCTATGGCGCCGCCCTGACCCAGGCCGGGCTGGCCGTGACCGTGGCCGAGGTGGTCGACGACCGCAAGCGCGGCCTGGTCGCCCGGCTGGCCCGGACCGAGGGCGTGGACGAGGCGGCCGTGGCCACCTGCCTGGGCCAGTTCGCCGGTCCCTGGGAGTGGGCCTGAGCGCCGCGCAACGGCAGCGCGCGGTGCATGACGCAAATCGTTGATTTTCAACGAACAGGCAATGCACCGCGCGTACACTGCCCGTACACCGGGCATGCACCGCGCGTCGGACCGCCGGGCTGCGTCCGCAAGGCTTGACCTTGGCGCCGGCTTGAGGCCCTAAAGGGCCGGCACCCGCTGCGGTTGTTGCCGGCGGCCGGGCGCAGCACGCTGAAAGGAGCCGCCATGAACCAGCCTCCGCACCCGGACCACGGATGGTCGCGCGGCATCACCGTCGTCGAGAACGCCGTCATCGTCCCGCCGCGCAGCTTTGGCGAGCATCCGGTCTGCGGCGTCTGGGGCCCCGACGGCGACGTGCCCGAGGCGGCGCATTGGCGCGACGAAAAGCGCGTGCCCCGGCCCCTGGCCGAGCCGCCCGAGCCCGCCGCCCGGCTTTCCGGCACGCATCTGTTCGGCGGCTTCCTGTTCGGCCATTTCGGCCATTTCGTCGTCGAATCGCTGGCGCGGCTGTGGCTGACCTCGGAACCCGCGCAGGGCTGGCTGTTCCTGCCGCGCCGCGTCCACATCAAGGGCGTGCAAAGGCTGCACCGCCCGTTCTTCAACCTGCTGGCGCCCGAGATGCCGGTCAGCCTGCTGCGCGAGCCGGTCGCGGTCGAGCGGCTGGTGATCCCCGGCCAGGGCTTCGGCCTGGGCGCCATCGCCCGCGGCACCCCCGAGTTCCGCGCCATGCTGCGGCTGCGGACGGCGCGCATCCGGTCGAACGGGCCGCGCCGGATCTATGTCTCGCGTTCCGCCCTGGGCGGGCAGGGCGGCGTCCTGAACGAGACGGCGATCGAGCGGAACCTGGCGCGCGAGGGCTATGCGATCATGCATCCCCAGACCATGACGCTGCGCGAGCAGCTGATCTGGTACAAGTCGGCGAGCCATGTGCTGGGGCTGGACGGCTCGGCCTTTCACCTGCTGGGGCTGGTGGCGCGGCCCGAGCAGACCATCGGCATCATCCTGCGCCGCAGCACCGGCGACTATGCCAACATCGCCGCCCAGATCGAGGGCATGCAGGGCCATCCGCCCGCCGTCATCGACGCCTTGCGGGCGAACTGGATGCCGCCGGACCGCGCCAACCCGAACTTCCTGAGCACGGGCGAGCTGGACCACGCGGCGCTGGCCGAACGCCTGGAGGCCGGGGGCTTCATCGCCAAGGCCCAAGCGTGGCGCGCCCCGGAGGAGGCCGAGGTGGAAGAGGCGATCCGCGCGGTCGAGGCTGCGGGTGAGCAGCCACTGGTGCGGCGGGTGGTGTGAGAGGGGGTCAGCGGCGGGCTGCGGCCATGATGCCCGCGGCGATATAGGCCTTGGAATAGACGCCGGTGACCTCGTGGATGATGCCAAGTTCAGCCAGCTTGGCCAGCAGCTGGCGCGCGCACGTGTCGCTGATTTCTTGGCGCTCTGCCACCGGCCTGGGAATGACCACCGGATTTTCGAACAGCATCGAGACGACGCCGACGGCATTGCCGCTTTTGATCGCGGTGACGCGGTCGCAGTATTCGACCTTGAGCGCGATCATCCGGTCGATGGTGGCGATGGTCTGTGTCGTATCGCAAGATATGCCTGACGTTGGAACCGGGCGCTCACTTCAAACTTTAGGGCCGAAAAGTTTGAAGTGATGCCCGATATCCAACCGGAGTCGGTTTTGAACCCACCCTACCGCGTGAACTTCTTGTACTTCACCCGCTTCGGTTCGATCGAATCGGGGCCGAGGCGGCGGACCTTGTCGGCCTCGTAGTCCTCGAAGTTGCCCTCGAACCATTCGACATGGGCGTCGCCCTCGAAGGCCAGGATATGGGTGCAGAGCCGGTCGAGGAAGAAGCGGTCGTGCGAGATGATGACCGCGCAGCCGGCGAAATCCTCGAGCGCGGCCTCCAGCGCCTGCAGGGTTTCCACGTCCAGGTCGTTGGTCGGTTCGTCCAGCAGCAGCACGTTGCCGCCCGATTTCAGCAGCTTGGCCATGTGCACGCGGTTGCGTTCGCCGCCCGAGAGCAGGCCCACCTTCTTCTGCTGGTCGCCGCCCTTGAAGTTGAAGGCGCTGCAATAGGCGCGGCTGTTCATTGTCGCGTCGCCCAGTTCGATCAGCTCGGCCCCGCCCGAGATTTCCTCCCAAACGGTCTTGTTGGGGTCGAGCGCGTCGCGGGACTGGTCGACATAGCTGAGCTTCACCGTGTCGCCATAGCTGATCTCGCCCGCGTCGGGGGGCTCCTGCCCGGTCAGCATGCGAAACAGCGTGGACTTGCCGGCGCCGTTCGGGCCGATCACGCCGACGATGCCGCCCGGCGGCAGGCTGAAGGACAGGTTCTCGACCAGAAGCTTGTCGCCCATGGCCTTTTTCAGCCCCTCGACCTCGATCACCTTGTTGCCCAGCCGCTCGCCGTTGGGGATGATGATCTGGGCGTTCGACAGCTTCTCGCGCTCGGACTGGCTGGCGAGTTCGTTATAGGCGTTGATCCGGGCCTTCTGCTTGGCCTGCCGCGCCTTGGCGCCGGCGCGGATCCATTCCAGTTCGCGCTCCAGCGTCTTGTGCTTGGCCTTGTCCTCGCGCGCTTCCTGTTCCAGCCGCTTGGCCTTCTGTTCCAGCCAGGCCGAATAATTGCCTTCGTAGGGGATGCCGCGGCCGCGATCCAGTTCCAGGATCCAGCCGGTGATGTCGTCCAGGAAATAGCGGTCGTGGGTGACGCAGAGGATGGTGCCCGGGTATTCGATCAGGTGCTTTTGCAGCCAGGCGATGGTTTCGGCGTCCAGGTGGTTGGTCGGTTCGTCCAGAAGCAGCATGTCGGGCTGTTCCAGCAGCAACTTGCACAGCGCGACGCGGCGCCGCTCGCCGCCCGAAAGGCTGTCCACGTCGGCGTCGTCGGGCGGGCAGCGCAGCGCCTCCATCGCGACGTCGATCTGGCTGTCGAGATCCCACAGGTTCTCGGCGTCGATCTCGTCCTGCAGGCGCGCCATCTCGTCGGCGGTCTCGTCCGAGTAGTTCATCGCCAGTTCGTTGTAGCGGTCGAGCTTGGCCTGCTTGGCCTTGACGCCCTCCATCACGTTGCCGCGCACGTTCAGGGCGGGGTCGAGCTGGGGTTCCTGCGGCAGATAGCCCACGGTCGCGCCCTTGGCGGCCCAGGCCTCGCCGGTGAAGTCCTTGTCGATGCCGGCCATGATGCGCAGAAGCGTGGATTTGCCGGCGCCGTTGACGCCCACGACGCCGATCTTGACGCCGGGCAGGAAGTTCAGGCGGATGTTCTCGAAGGTCTTCTTGCCGCCCGGATAGGTCTTGGACACCCCGTCCATGTGGTAGACGAACTGGTAGGAGGCCATGATCTTTCCCCGTGTTCTGGAAGCGCTGCGTTCGGGGCTATGTAGTGCAGGCCGGGCGAAAGGGAAAGCCTAGCGGAACTGGCTGGTGAAGGCGCGGCCGAAGGTTTCCTCGAGAAAGGCGAACTGCGGTTCGAGCTTTGCGCGCAGCGCGGCGCGGGCCTTGTCGGGCACGACCAGGCTGTTGTCCGAGGCAAAGACCTTGCGCCCGGTGTCGCGATAGTCGTGCGCCGGCAGGCCGAGGAAGGTTTCGACCTGGCGCAGCAGGCCCAGGGGGTCGCGGGCGATGCGGCCGAAGGGCAGGTACAACATCCGGTCGGCGCCGAAGCGGGCGTTCCAGCGCGGCACATAGGTCCTGTAGTCGCCGCGGTCGACCAGCACCGGGTCCTGGACCTCGGTCAGCCAGTCCTCGACCGAGGCGGGTTTGCGGCGCGCCCGCGTCAGGTTCATCTTGAGCTGCGAGATGGCGCGGTCCACCGGATGGCGGATGATGTAGATGAACCTGGCCTCGGGCAGGAATTTCGCGATGAAATCCACCCCTTCCTCGGGCAGGGTCGAATATTCGGGGGTGATGTCGATGGTCTTGCGGCCTTCGGGGGCGGGCGCGAAGACGGTCTTGTACCAGTGGTTGGTGAACATCGGTTCGCGCATCACGCGGTCGAGGTATTTCACGACCGGGGCGGGCACGTCCTCGCCCCGCGCCTCATAGCGTTTCTCGATGTTCTGGCGGGCGCGCTTGAAATGCCAGGGCAGCCATTTGCGGTGCTCCTCGACAAAGCGGTGGTTGAAGAACTGCACCTCCTTGAAGGGGGGCGTCCACAGGCCGGGATGCTGGCCCAGCATCTGCGACAGCCAGGTGGTCCCGGCCTTTTGCGCGCCGATGCCCAGGAAATCGGGTTTGCGAGGCTTGCCGTTCGGGTCCCAGTCCATGCGTTCCGCCTTGATTGCCGGTCATAAGCAGCCCCTCCTTAAGGCAGGGCCGGGGCGAGGGGAACCCGCGGCCAAAAGGAATCTGCGCCAGGCGGCGCTCAACCTGCGGTCAGCAGGCCGTGCAGCCACAGCCGAAGCTGATCGACGCCGTCCCGCAGCGCGCCCAAAGCGCCGCCGCCGCCGTCCTGCCCGGCGGGCAGGCGGGGGGCAAGCGCGTAAAGCGCCAGGAAAGCCAGCGCCAGCATGACGGCAAGGCCGAAGCCCGCCGCATAGCCGCCGCGCCGGGCGGGAACCACGGCCGGCAGGGCGGTGGCGGTGGCGGCGGGCGCGGGGCGGGTGGGCGCGGGGCGGGCCGGCCGGGCCAGGGGGCCATCGGGGCGGGCGTCCCTGTCGCGGGCCTGTTCGGGCCGGGCGGTGTCGTCCGTGGACGGGGCGGGCGCGGCGCGCCGGGTCAGGGTCGCGGCCAGCAGCGCCGCGTCGGGCAGCCGGCGCGGCGGCTGGTCCGGGGCCGCGTCGGATTCGGGGTCGGTGATCGAGACGGCGGGCTCGGGCAGCGGGACCAGCCTGGGCCGGGGCGCGGGGGCGGGCTCGGGTTGCGGCTCGGGTTCCGACGTGGATGCGGGCGCGGGGGCGAACGCGGGCGGCGCATCGTCGGGCGGCGCATCGTCGGGCAGCGTCACTGTCGCCACCGGCCAGTCGAAATCCGCGCGCGGGGGCGTCGGCGCGGTCGTGGGCTGTTGGGGCACGGGGTGCAATTCGGGTTCGGCGACGGTCTGCGACGGCGGCGGCGCCGCGGAAATAACGGGAATGTGATCGGCCGCCGGGGCCGGCTTGCGGCCCTCGGCCTGGCGGGCGGAAAGCTCCCGGGCGGCTTCCTCGCGCAGGATGGACAGGATGGAATCGTCCAGAGGGCGGCTCAGCGGCGCGGGTTCGCTGGGGTATGCCGCCCCCTGCCCCGCCGGCGCCGGTTGCACGGCGGGCGGCGGATTCCCGCGTGTTTTCGGGGCTGCGACGGGGGCTGCGGCCGGCATCTGCAACCAGACATGGGCGCAGGATGAACATTCGACCTCGCGTCCGGCGGCAGGAATGGCCGTATCGGGGATCTCGTATTCGGCTCTGCAACGGGGGCAGGTCAGGCGCATTCGGTCACTTTCATCGTCGCTTGGGGGCGGTGCGGGCGCCAGCGTGGCTGCGTCTCGCATTCGCCGCGCGACTGTTCTATCAAGCCGCGAACCGCACGCCAAGCAGCCCGGCCGCCCGCCCGAACGGCCGGCCCGGAAGGAAGGAACCGCCCCGTGATCGAGATGCAGAACCTGTCTTTCGGCTATGGCGGGGACGATCCCCTGCTGGCCGACATGTCGCTGGCGCTGCCGCCGGGATCGTTCCATTTCCTGACCGGGCCCTCGGGGTCGGGCAAGACCACCTTCCTGCGGCTGTGCTATGCCGACCTGCTGCCCAGCGCCGGGCGGATGACCGCCTTTGGCCAGGACGTGCGCGAACTGTCGCGCGACGGCATCGCCGCCCTGCGCCGCCGCATCGGCGTGGTCCACCAGGACACCCAGTTCCTGGACCACCTGCCGGTCGCCGAGAACATCGCCCTGCCCCAGATCGTCGCCGGCGAGACGGTGGACATGCAGGCGCTGTCGGACCTGCTGAGCTGGGTGCAGCTGACCGGCCACAGCCGCGCCATGCCGCCGGCCCTGTCGGGGGGCGAGCGCCAGCGCGCGGCCCTGGCCCGCGCCGTCATCATGTCCCCCGACCTGGTCATCGCCGACGAGCCGACGGGAAACCTGGACTGGGACATGTCGATGCGGCTGCTGCAACTGCTGATCGAACTGAACCGCTCGGGCAAGGCGGTGCTGTTTGCCACCCATGACATGAACCTGATCCGCGCGGCCAAGCAGCAGGTGCAGGCGCGGGTGCTGCGCATCGCGGGCAAGCGGCTGCAACTGGCGGGGGCCGACCTGTGAAAAAGACCGATCTGAAATCGCTGGACCTGGGCGCGCTGTGGCGCGGGCTGACGCGGCCGGACGCCACCGGCGCCGACCGGGTGGTGCCGCCGACCGGCTATACCGCGCAGCTGACGCTGTTCTCCGCCGGGGCGATGGCCTTTCTGGCGGTCTTTGCGCTGGCCCTGGCGCTGGCCACGGGCCGGCTGGCGGAGCGCTGGTCCACGGAACTGGCGCAGACGGTGACGGTGCGGCTGTCCGCCCCCGCCGACCAGATCGACGACCAGACGGCGACCGTGCTGGAGGTCTTGAAGACCACGCCCGGCGTGGCCGAGGCGCGGATGCTGCCCGACGCCGAGGTCGAAAAGCTGCTGGAGCCCTGGTTCGGCCCCGATGTCCCGGTCGAGGCCCTGCCCGTGCCGCGCCTGATCGAGGTGAGCGAAGGCCCCGAAGGGTTCGATTCCGCAGCCCTTGCGCTGCGCCTGCAGGGCGAGGCGCCGGGCGCGGTGCTGGACGACCACACCCGCTGGCGCGAGCCGCTGGTGCGCGCCGCGGGTCGGCTGCGGGCGCTGGGCCTGTTCTCGCTGCTGCTGATCGCGGCCACGTCGGGGGCGATGATCACGCTGGCGGCCAAGGCCTCGCTGGCGGCGAACGGGCAGGTGATCCGGGTGCTGCGGCTGATCGGTGCGCGCGACATCACCATCGCCACCGCCTTCGTGCGCCGCTTTACCCGCCGCGCCGCGCTGGGCGCCGCCGCGGGCACGGTGCTGGGCATGCTGGCGGTCTGGGCGCTGCCCGCCGCAGACGAGGCCGGGGGCTTCCTGACCGGCCTGGGGTTCCAGGGCTGGGGCTGGATCTGGCCGCTGCTGATCCCGCTGGCCGCCGCCGCCATCGGTTTTGCCGCGACCCGCTGGGCGGCGCTGCGGATGCTGCGCGAGGTCGCCTGATGGCGTCCCGCCGGCCGGGTCGGGGCGGCGCGCTGGCCTGGGCGCGCACGCTGGCCTATTACCTCTACATCGCGCTCGCGACGCTGGTGCTGGGGCTTTGGGGCCTGCCGCAGGGCCTGCGCGGGCGCGCGGCGGCGAACCGCGTCGCCACCGTCTGGCTGCGCCAGATGCTGGGCGCGGCGCGCGTCATCCTGGGGGTGCGGGTCGAATATCGCGGCGCGCCTCCGGTGGGCGACGTGCTGATCGCGGCCAAGCACCAAAGCTTTCTGGACATCCTCGCGCTGGCGCAGGCCTGCCCGCGCCGCGCCTTCGTGATGAAGCGCGAGGTGCTGAACGTGCCGATCATGGGCTGGTTCGCCCGCAAGGTCGGCTGCATCCCGATCGACCGCACCAAGGGCAAGGACGCGCTGCGCCAGATCACCGCCGAGGTCGAGGCCGCGCGCCGCTCGCCCGAGGGGCTGGGCCAGCTGATCGTCTATCCCGAGGGCACGCGCACCCTGCCCGGCCACAGCCTGCCCTATAAGCCCGGGGTGGCGATCATCCAGCGTGCGACCGGCCTTCCCATCGTTCCGGTCGCCGTCGATTGCGGCCTGTTCTGGCCCAAGCGCGGCTTTCCGATCCGCCCCGGCGTGGCCGTGGTCCAGTTCCTGGAGCCCGTCCCCCCCGGCCAGCGCATCGAGCCCCTGCTGGCCGATCTGGCCGGTCGGATCGAGCCTGCGAGCCTTGCGCTTTACCACGAGGCCGGGGGCGAGGCCGCGCTGGCGGGGCGCTGATCTGGGCGCTTGCCATTGCCGGATCGGTCCGGCGCGCCTATCTGGGCTGGGCTGCCCGCTTTCGGCCGGCGCCCAAGACGGAGAAGGACATGGACCCCATCATCGAGATCGACCGGCTGTCGAAACGCTACGATTCCGGGACCTCGGCGCTGAAGGACGTGTCGCTGTCGATCCGTCAGGGCGAGATCCTGGCCCTGCTGGGCCCCAATGGCGCCGGCAAGACCACGCTGATTTCCATCATCTGCGGGTTGGTCCGGCCCACCGGGGGCACGGTGCGCGTGGGCGGCCACGACATCCGCAGCGACTGGCGCGCGGCCAGGAAGCTGATCGGCCTGGTGCCGCAGGAGATCGCGCTGGAGCCCTTCGAGAAGGTCATCGACTGCGTGCGCTTCACCCGCGGGCTTTACGGCGAGGGCCCGGACGAGCCCTATCTGGAAAGCCTGCTGCGCAGCCTGGCGCTGTGGGACAAGCGTGACGCCCGCACGCGCGAGCTGTCGGGCGGCATGAAGCGGCGCGTGCTGATCGCCAAGGCGCTGTCGCATCGCCCGAAGGTGCTGTTCCTGGACGAGCCGACGGCCGGCGTCGACGTGACGCTGCGGCGCGAGATGTGGCAGGTGGTGCGCGACCTGCGTGCCCAGGGCGTGACCATCATCCTGACCACGCATTACCTGGAAGAGGCCGAGGACATGGCCGACCGCATCGGCGTCATCAACCGGGGCGAGCTTTTGCTGGTCAAGCCCAAGGCCGAGCTGATGGGCGAGTTCGGCAAGAAGCGCCTGACCATATCGCTGTACGAGCCGCTGGCCGCCCTGCCCGAAGAACTGGCCGACCGGCTGGCGCTGTCGGCCGACGGAATGGAGCTGGGCTATGACTATGACACCCGGGCCGAGCGGACCGGCATCGCCCGGCTTCTGGCCGAGCTGACCCAGCACGGCATCGCGGTGCGCGACGTCGCCACCAAGCAAAGCAATCTGGAAGAAATCTTCATGTCGCTGGTCGAGGACCGGCAGGAGGCGAGCGCATGAACTGGAACGCCGCACGCGCGATCTATGACCACGAGATGGCGCGCTTCTTTCGCACGGTCTGGCAATCGCTCGCCTCGCCCGTGCTGTCCACGGTGCTGTATTTCGTCGTCTTCGGCGCAGCCATCGGCGGGCGCATCCAGTCGGTCGAGGGCGTGGCCTATGGCGCCTTCATCGTGCCCGGCCTGATGATGCTGACCGTGCTGCAGCAATCGGTCAGCAACGCCAGCTTCGGCATCTATTTCCCGAAATTCTCGGGGACGATCTATGAATACCTGGTCGCGCCGACGGGCTGGGTCGAGGTCACGCTGGGCTTTGTCGGCGCCGCCGCCTCGAAGGCCGTGCTGATCGCGCTGGTGATCCTGGTGACCAGCTTCTGGTTCAACGGCATCCACATCGCCCATCCGGTCTGGATGCTGGCCTTTCTGACCCTGACGGCGCTGGGATTTTCGCTGCTGGGCTTCATCATCGGGCTTTGGGCCAAGTCCTTCGAGCAGCTGCAGATCGTGCCGATGATGGTCATCACGCCCCTGGTGTTCCTGGGCGGCGCGTTCTATTCGGCCTCGATGCTGCCGCCGTTCTGGGAAGGCGTGGCCAAGCTCAATCCGGTGCTTTACCTGATCTCTGGCTTTCGCTGGAGCTTCTTCGACATCGCCGACGTGCCGGTGGGCGTCTCGCTGCTGGCGGTCGCGGGGATGATCCTGGTCTGCCTGGGCATCATCCGCTGGATCTTCGTCACCGGCTGGCGGCTTCGCGAATAGGCGGGGCCTTGGGCGCCGAAAGGGCCAAAGGGGCCGCGAGGCGTTTCGTGGCGAACATCGCGGCCAGGCGGCGCTGATCCTGATGCTTGCGGGCGGTCTTTCTGCGGGTGGGTCGTCTGGTGGTCATCGAAACCTTTCATGAGTGTTGAATACGGCAAGGGGGGCCGCAGGCGGCGACCCCTTGCCGGGCGGGCAGGATCACCTGCCCCATGCGTCGGGAATCCGTCCGTCCCCGGTCTGGCCGAGTCAGGTCGGTCTGCCTGTGATCAGGTCTTCTTGCCGCGCTTGGCGGCGGGCGCCGGTTCCGGCGCGGCTGCCGCCTGGGCCAGGCGCGCGGCGCGCAGTTTTGCGGTCAGCTGCTGGCGACGCTCGGTCTGGTCGGCGATGATCTGCCGCGCCTCCGAGGTCGTGCGGTCCATCGCGGTCAGCGGGGCCGGCGCGCGGAACAGCCCCTTGGTCCCGTCCTTGGGTGCCATGGCGGCCTCCATCAGGGGTTCGGGCCGGCCGGGATCGGCCGGTCCCATCGTCATGCCGCAGGCGGGCCGGCGCCAGGGACGCCATGCCGCCGCAGTCGGTCCCGAGGCTTAGGCCAGGGCCAGGTTGCGCGCCGACTGGCGGCCGTCGCGACCCGATTCGATGTCGAAGGTCACCGCCTGGCCGTCAGCGACGGTGCGCAGGCCGGCGCGTTCCACGGCCGAGATGTGCAGGAACACGTCCTTGCCGCCATCTTCCGGGGCGATGAAGCCGAAACCCTTGGTTGCGTTGAACCATTTCACGGTGCCATTGGCCATCGTGAGATCTCCTTTTGTATGTCGCCCGCGAAATTGCGGCGACCCGGCTCGGTCAGATCAAAACGCAGTCTGAAGCCGAAAAGGAGACAGTGCAGAAGAAATAACGTTGCCCGCCCAAGATAGGGCGGACCGGCGCCAAAAACAACCCCCGACTGCGCATGCCGTGCCCGGCCTCAGCGCGGACACAGCTTGGTCTGCGGGTCCAGCCGGACATAGTCGCGGGCGCTGATCTTGTGCATCTTCAGCGAATGCTTCCATTCGCTGTTCCACTTGCGCAGGATGCCGCCGCGGTAAAAGCGGCCCATGATCTCGTCCACCAGGGGCGGGATGATGGTGGTGCCGGGGATGCGCGGGGCGTGAAAGCCGATGGTGGCGTTCGGGCCCAGGCAGGCATTGGGCAGCGTCGTGTAGATCGTGCAGGCCGAGCGGCAATAGCCCCGCACCTGCACCGGACGCCCGCTGGCCGCAAGCCTGTTGCGGTACTGCACCGCCTCGAGCACGTTGCCGCCCTTGTTGTTCAGGATGATGATCGGCTCGGCCTTGCCGCGCGGCTGGGCGGGGGCGGGACCGGGCAGCAGGGCCGCGACCAGGGCGGCGGCGACAAGCGGAAGCAGGCGGGACATGGCCAGTCTGGCCGGGGTCAGTCGGGGCATGGTGAGGGGGCGCGTGGTCATGACGCCAGCTTATGCCGCGAAGCCCGCCGGCGTCAAAATGACGTTCCGGCGAGCGCGCCGCCGGCCGCCGGGCCTGCGCTTGGCGCTTAACAAGCGCCCCGGCCCGCACTATATGCCGCCCATCATGAGCCAGAACCCGCCCCTGCTGCGCCCCGATCTAGCCCCCAGCCCGATCTTCGACACTACACGAAGGGACGGGCAACCGACCATCGGCATGGTCAGCCTTGGCTGTCCCAAGGCGCTGGTCGACAGCGAACGCATCCTGACGCGCCTGCGCGCCGAAGGCTATGCCATCAGCCCCGACTACAAGGGCGCGGGCGCGGTGATCGTGAACACCTGCGGCTTCCTTGATTCGGCCAAGGCCGAAAGCCTGCAGGCCATCGGCGAGGCGCTGGCGGAAAACGGCAAGGTCATCGTCACCGGCTGCCTGGGCGCGGAACCCGAATACATCACCGGCGCGCATCCGTCCGTGCTGGCCGTGACCGGCCCGCAGCAATACGAACAGGTGCTGGACGCGGTGCACCATGCCGTGCCCCCCAGCCCCGACCCGTTCGTGGACCTGCTGCCGGCTAGTGGCGTCAAGCTGACGCCGCGCCATTACAGCTATCTGAAGATTTCCGAAGGCTGCAACCACGCCTGCAAGTTCTGCATCATTCCCGACATGCGCGGGAAACTGGTCAGCCGCCCGGCGCACGCGGTGATGCGCGAGGCGGAAAAGCTGGTCGAGGCCGGGGTGCGCGAACTCCTCGTGATCTCGCAGGACACCTCGGCCTATGGCCTTGACCGCAAGTTCGCGACCGAGCGCGGCCATCGCGCCCATATCACCGACCTGGCCCGCGACCTGGGGTCGCTTGGCGCCTGGGTGCGGCTGCATTACGTCTATCCCTATCCGCATGTGCGCGACCTGATCCCGCTGATGGCCGAGGGGCTGGTGCTGCCCTATCTGGACATCCCCTTCCAGCACGCCCATCCCGACACGCTGAAGCGCATGGCCCGTCCGGCAGCGGCGGCCAGGACGCTGGACGAGATCGCGGCCTGGCGCGCAGCCTGCCCCGAGATCACCCTGCGCTCGACCTTCATCGTCGGCTATCCGGGCGAGACCGAGGCCGAGTTCCAGACCCTGCTCGACTGGCTCGACGAGGCGCAGCTGGATCGCGTCGGCTGCTTCCAATACGAAAACGTCAAGGGCGCGCGGGCGAACCTGCTGCCCGACCATGTGCCCGCCGAGGTCAAGCAGGAGCGCTGGGACCGCTTCATGGAAAAGGCGCAGGCGATTTCCGAGGCGAAGCTTGCCGCCAAGGTCGGACGCCGCATCGAGGTGATCGTCGATTCGGTCGATGAGGACGGGGCGACCTGCCGCACCAAGGCCGATGCGCCGGAAATCGACGGCAACCTGTTCATCGACGACGGGTTCGAGGCGCTGACACCGGGCGACATCGTCACCGTGACGGTGGACGAGGCCGGGGAATACGACCTCTGGGGCCGGCTCGACTAGAAGCGGTCCAGAAGCCGGCCCAGATAGTCGCGTTCATCCTCGGGCCGGGTGCGCTCGCCGCTGCGGCGGCGGATTTCCTCTTGCAGGTCGCGGGCGCGGCGCGCGGGATCGGGCCCTTCCGCCAGGGGGTCGCCGGTCGCGATCTGGCCGCCCTGCCCCTCGGTCGAGCGGCCCAGCGGATCGGTCTGGGGGCGGTTCTGATAGGGCTGGGCCAGGCCGCGCTGGCCGTTTCCTTCGCGGCTCTGACCTTCGGGGCCGCCTTCCTGCCCACCCTGCTGGGGCGCGCCCTCCTGCCCCGGCTGGTTCTGGGCCTGCATCTCGCCCAGGGCGCGCATGCCCTCGCGCATGTTCTGGATGGCCTGGGCCTGGCGCTCCATCGCGCCAGCGGGGTCGCCGTCGCGCAGGGCCTGTTCGGCCCCCTCCATCGCGCGGCCGGCGTCGTCCAGCGCCTGCCGCGCCTGGTCGCCGGGCTGGGTGCCGCGCCCCGGCAGCAACCCGCGCTGGCGGCCCAGCGCCTCGCGCAGCTCGCGCTGGCGGTCGGCCAGGTCCTGGTTCTGCTGGTCGCCCTGGCCCTGCTGGCCGTCCTGTCCGGGCTGCCACTGGCCGTACTGGTCCTGCATCTGGCGCATCGCCTCGTCCGCCAGGCGCTGCTGGTCGCGCAGCGTCTGCGCCAGCCGGTCCGAGGGACGCTCGCCCTCGCCGCCCTCGCCCGGCTCGCGGGTGACGCGCATGTTCTGCATCATGCGGTTGAACTGGTCCAGAAGCTCCTGCGCCTCGGCCATGCGGCCCTCGTTCATCAGGCGCTGGATCTCGTCCATCATCTGCTGGATCTGGTCGCCGGTGATGCGCTGGCCCTGCGCCTTGGGCGAGCGGTCGAATTTCTCGGCCGGGTCCTCGCCCTGCTGGGCCAGCATGTCGGTATAGGCGTCGGTCGCCTCGCGCAATTCGTCCATCAGGCGCTGGATCTCGTCGGGGCTGGCGCCGTTGCGGATCGCCTCGGACAGCCGCTCCTGCGCCTGCTGCATCCGCTCCAGCGCGTCGGCAAGCCCGCCGTCCTCAAGCGCGACGGCCGCGTCCCACAGGACCTGGGCCAGGTCGTTGCGCGAGTCCTCGGTCAGGGAACCGGCCTCCAGGACGCCGATCGCGCCGCGCAGACCCTGGGCCAGGGCCGGGTCCATGAAGCCCTCGGGCTGCCAGCTGACGGCGCGCAGCAGCTGGGCGCTGCGGGCCGCGTTCTCGCGCGACCACAGCAGGTCGCGGCGCAGCTCGATCAGCGCCGCCGCCAGCGGATCGAAAAAGCGCCGCCCCGGCAGGATCATCGCCACCGGCTGCGCACGGCCGGCCTGGTCGATCCCGTCGCGCACCTCAAGCGAGACGGTGACCGGCAGGTTCGCCCAGGGGTGGCGCGACAGGTCGGCGGTCAGCTGGCCCCGCAGGTCGCGGCGCGCCCCGGTCGCGGGCAGGGGCAGGTCCAGTTCGATGGCCGCGCGCGGCTCGGGTTCGACGGCCAGGCCAAAGCGGCGGTCGATCCCCGCCATGTCCAGCGCGATCACCGCCCGGCCGCGCGCGACGCCATTGTCGTCACTGGCCGAAAAGGGCTGGACGAAGCGGCCGTCGGCGCGGCGGTCGGGCTGGACCAAGGGCCCGACGGTCGGCGCGGCATCGGGGATCACCATCACCGGAAAGCGCCGGCCGGCGACCTCGACCGTGCCGTCGCGCTCGGCCAGGAATTCGGGCGCGGCGGGATCGGTGCCCGGCAGCGCCTCGCCGATGTCCTGCGCCACCGCCGTGCCCTCGCCATAGATGCGAAAGCTCAGCACCGTGCCCTCGGGCAGGCTTAGGGCCTCGCCCTCGGGCAGCGCGTTCAAATAGATCGTCGGCCGGCGGGTATAGGCTGGGGGCTCGGCCCAGCCCTCCCAGCCGGGCGCGGCCTCGACGTCGGGGCGGGTTTCGGGGGCGGGGCGAAAGGTCGCGCCCAGGGCCGCGATCCCCTGTCCGAAGCGACCGGCGGGGGCCAAGACCAGCGCCATGACCAGCGCGACCATGCCCGCCAGCCGCAGCGCGACCGGATCGCGCCAGCGCAGCCGCGCATCGGGCACGACGGGCTGCGCGGCGCCGGCCGCCCGCGCCGCCTGGCGCTGATGGGCCCGCCACAGGGCGGCGGCGCCCGGATCCTCGGCGCCGACGGCCACCTGATCGCGCAGCGCCGACAGGGGCCGCCCCGGCAGGGCCGCATCGACCCGGTCCCGCGCCGCCTCGGCCGAAGGGCGCCGGAACCGCCGCCAGCCCCGCACTGCAGCGACGACCAGGACCAGCAGCGCCAGGCCCATCGCCCAGGGCAGGACGGACAGGGGCAGGACATCGGCCAGGCCAAAGGCCAGCGCGGCGACCACTGCGGCCAGCACCACGCCCAGCGGCCAGAAGGCGACGGCCACCGCCTCCCACAGCATCGCCGCGCGGGTCAGGCCGACCGCGCGACGCACCTGGGGGGGATCGGGCCTATCCACGGGCAGTCATTCTTTCTTGTCCAAATATCCCACGGGGGTCCGGGGGTGTGAAACCCCCGGCTGCTTGGCACGGGCCCGGAGGGTTGATCCCCCCGGCACCGAGCCTGCGTCCGGGATAAGCGCCTAAAGCCATTCCGGGATGGTATCGCGTCCCAGCATTTCCTCAAGCGTCGGCCGCGCGCGGATGACGGCGAAGTGATCGCCCCGCACCAGAACCTCGGGTACCAGGGGCCGGGAATTGTATTCCGAGGCCATGACCGCCCCATAAGCCCCGGCCGAGCGCAGCGCGACCAGATCGCCCGCCGAAAGCCGCGGCAGGTCCACCGCCTTCTCGAACGTGTCGCCGGTCTCGCAGACCGGCCCGACCACATCGTGGGGGGCGACGGGCGTGCCCGGCGCCTGCTCGACCACCGGGACGATGTCGTGATGGGCGGCATACATGGCCGGGCGGATCAGGTCGTTCATCGCCGCGTCGAGGATCAGGAAATCCCGCCCCTCGCCCTCTTTCAGATAGATCACCGAGCTCAGCAGGATGCCCGCGTTCCCCGAGATGTTGCGCCCCGGCTCGATCTCGATCTCGCAGCCCAGATCGCCCACCGCCTCGCGGATGACCTGGCCGTATTCGATGGGCAAGGGCGGCGCGTTGTTGTCGCGGCGATAGGGGATGCCCAGGCCCCCGCCCATGTCGAGGCGCCGGATGTCGTGCCCGTCGGCGCGCAGGGCCCGGGTCAGGTCGGCCATCTTGGCATAGGCCAGCCGGTAAGGCTCGAGGTCGGTCAGCTGGCTGCCGATGTGCATGTCGATGCCGACGACCTCGATTCCCGGCAGGGCGGCGGCGCGGGCATAGACGTCGCGGGCGCGGGCGATGGGGATGCCGAACTTGTTCTCGGCCTTGCCGGTCGCGATCTTTTCGTGGGTTTTCGCGTCCACGTCGGGGTTCACCCGCACGGCGATGGGGGCGACCACCCCCAGCGAGGATGCCACCTGCGACAGCAGCTCCAGCTCCGGCTCGGATTCGACGTTGAACTGGCGGATGCCGCCGTCCAGCGCCATGCGCATCTCGGCCCCGGTCTTGCCCACGCCGGAAAACACGATGCGGCTGCCCGGCACGCCGGCGGCCCTGGCCCGGGCGTATTCCCCGGCCGAGACGATGTCCATCCCCGCCCCCAGGTCGCCCAGAAGCTTCAGCACCGCGAGATTGCTGTTCGACTTGACAGCAAAGCAGACCAGGTGGTCGGTCCATTCCAGCGCCTGCTGGAACAGCTTGAAATGGCGCGTCAGGGTGGCCGCGGAATAGACATAGACCGGGGTTCCGACCTGGGCCGCGATGACGGTCAGGGGCACATCCTCGGCATGGAGCAGGCCGTCCACATAGTTGAAGTGATCCATCAGACGATCCTGCGAGAGCGGATGAAAAGATAAAGCGGCAGGGCGCAGCCGATCCCCAGCGCCAGCGCCGGCAGGGTCAGAAGCGCCGCCCAGTTGCGCCGCACCATGGTCTCGACCAGGCACCACAGCGCCAGGGTGATCTGGGCCACGATCTCGCCCGCGCCGATACCCGACCACAGGTATTCCTCCGACAGCAGTTCGGCCGCGCCGCCGAACAGCGCCAGCGCCAGCCAGACAAGCCGCAGGGGGGTCAGGTCAAAGCCCTGTTGTGACACCGATCCGCGCCTCTCCGCTGACATGGACGCCCGGCTGGGTCCGGGCTTCGGGATCGGGCCGCGTGGGCGGGCCGTCGACGCCGCAGGCGGCCAGGGTCGCCAGCATCAGGGCCAGCGCGGCGATCAGGATGGAATGGGTCATGCCAGCTTCTCCTTCCAGCGCGCGATCTGGGCGCGGACCTGCACCGGCGCCGTCCCGCCATAGGACATGCGCGAGGCAACCGAATTATGCACGCCCAGAACGTTGTAGACATCCGCCGTGATCGCCGGATTGACCGATTGCATCTGCGCCAGCGTCAGTTCGGGCAGGTCCACGCCCGATTTCTCGGCCATGGCGACCAGCGCGCCGGTGGCATGGTGGGCGTCGCGGAAGGGCAGCCCGGCCTCGCGCACCAGCCAGTCGGCAAGGTCGGTCGCGGTGGAAAAGCCCGAACCCGCCGCCGCCTCCAGCCGGTCCTTGTTCGCGCTCAGGTCCGACAGCATCCCGGTCATCGCGGCCAGGGCCAGCATCAGGTTGTCGGCGGCGTCGAAGACCTGTTCCTTGTCCTCCTGCATGTCCTTGGAATAGGCCAGCGGCAGGCCCTTCATCACCACGAACAGCGCGACCGCCGCCCCCAGGATGCGGCCGATCTTGGCGCGGATCAGTTCGGCCGCGTCGGGGTTCTTTTTCTGCGGCATGATCGACGAGCCGGTGGAAAACCGGTCCGACATGGTGACAAAGCGGAACTGGGCCGAGGACCAGATCACCAGTTCCTCGGCCAGCCGCGACAGGTGGACGGCGCAGATCGCCGCCGAGGACAGGTACTCTAGCGCGAAATCCCGGTCGCTGACCGCGTCGAGGCTGTTGGCCATCGGCCGGTCGAACCCCAGCGCCTTCGCGGTCGCCTCGCGGTCGATGGGAAAGCCGGTCCCGGCCAGCGCCGCCGCGCCCAGGGGCGATTCGTTCATCCGCCTGCGCGCGTCCTGGAAGCGCGTGAGATCGCGGCCGAACATCTCGACATAGGCCATCATGTGATGGCCCCAGGTCACCGGCTGCGCGGTCTGCAGATGGGTGAACCCCGGCATCACCCAGTCCGCGCCCTGTTCCGCCTGCGACAAAGTGGCGCGGATCAGCGCGTCCAGCCCCGAAATCGCCGCGTCGCATTGGTCGCGCACCCACAGCCGGAAGTCGGTCGCCACCTGGTCGTTGCGCGAGCGGGCCGTGTGCAGCCGGCCCGCCGGCTCGCCCACGATTTCCTTCAGGCGCGATTCCACGTTCATGTGGATGTCTTCCAGTTCGGTGCGGAAGGGGAAATTCCCCGCCTCGATCTCTGACAAGACCGTGAGAAGCCCTTTCCCGATCGCCTCGGCATCGCTAGTGCTGATGATGCCCGTTGCTGCCAGCATCGCCGCATGGGCGCGGCTGCCCCGGATGTCCTGGGCATAAAGCCGCCGGTCGAAGCCGATCGAGGCGTTGATCGCCTCCATGATCGCGTCCGGGCCGGCGGCGAAACGTCCGCCCCACATCTGGTTGGCGGTGGAGGGCTGCTCGGTCATGGATTGGGCCTCAAGGGGGTGGAATGCGTTGGCTGGTTCTTTATACGGCACTGCTGATCGGTGCAAACGCCGGATGGGCGGGCGAGATCGACTGGCAGGCCGCGCATGACGGCGGGCTTGCCAAGCTGCAACAGACCGACCCGACCCCGGTGCCCGCGACGACCTTCACCGACCCCGAGGGGGGCACCCATTCGCTGGCCGATTACAAGGGCAAGGTGGTGCTGCTGAACTTCTGGGCGACCTGGTGCGCCCCCTGCCGCGAGGAGATGCCCTCGCTCGATGCGCTGCAGGCCGAGATGGGCGGCGAGGATTTCGCCGTGGTGGCGATTGCGGCCGGGCACAATCCCCCGCCCGCGGTGCGCAAGTTTCTGGAGGAGGAAAACATCACCCACCTGCCGGTCCTGCTGGACCCGCGCCAGGCGCTTGCGCGCGAAATGGGGGTAATGGGCCTGCCGGTGACGCTGCTGATCGACCGCGAGGGCAACGAGATCGCCCGGCTGATGGGCGGCGCCGACTGGTCGTCGGATACCGCCAAGGCGCTTATCCGCCAGGCGACAGCGCCTTGACGCGGGCGTGACAGGGGCAACTGGTCATGTGGTCGTTGACCAGCCCGCAGGCCTGCATGAAGGCATAGGTGATGACCGGGCCGCAGAAATTGAAGCCGCGCTTTTTCAAGGCCTTGGACATGGCTGCGGATTCGGGCGTGCTGGCCGGCACCTCCTTCATGCTGGCAAAGGCGTTCTGGATGGTGCGGCCGCCGGTGAAGGACCAGATGAAGGGCGTGAAGCCCTCGGCCGATTCGATCTCCAGAAACAGCCGTGCGCCCTTGACCGTCGCCTCGATCTTGCCGCGGTGGCGGACGATGCCGGGGTTCTTCAGCGCCGATTCGATCTGCGGCTCGCCCCAGCGGGCGACGCGCTCGGGGTCGAAGCCCTCGAAGGTTTCGCGAAACGCCGCGCGCTTGCGCAGGATGGTGATCCAGCTCAGGCCCGCCTGAAACCCGTCCAGCACCAGCTTTTCCCAAAGCGCGCGCGGGTCGCGTTCCGGCACGCCCCATTCGGTGTCGTGATAGGCGACATACAGCGGATCGGTCCCGCACCAGGCGCATCGGCCGTCATTCATTTCCGTTAACCCTGAGTCGAGAAATCCCCTGCGGTTTACCCGATGTTAGCGGATAATCGCCAGACTGCTGCTGAAGACAGGAGCCATGGCATGACCGACCCGATTGATCCCTCTGACGAACTCGGCTCTCCGCTGGACTTTGCCGTGGACCAGCAGTCCCGCCTGACGATGGCCACCGTGCGCCGCGCCGTCGCCCGGGGCGACGCGGTGCTGGCCTATCAGCCCGTCGTGCAGTCCGGCCGTCCCCAGCATGTCGCCTTTCACGAAGGGCTGATCCGCATCATCGACGAAACCGGCCGCATCGTGCCGCTGCGCGACTTCATGCCGCTGGCCGAAACCACCGAACTCGGCCGCCAGATCGACTGTCTCTCGCTGTCGCTGGGCCTGAAGACCCTGGCCGAGGAGCCCTCGATCCGGCTGTCGATCAATATGTCGGCGCGCTCGATCGGCTACCCCGCCTGGATCCGCACGCTGCGCCAGGGCATGAACGGCGACAGCAGCATCGGCGAACGGCTGATCCTGGAAATCACCGAAAGCTCGGCCATGGGCCTGCCCGAGATGGTCGGCAGGTTCATGAGCGAATTGCAGGCCAGCGGCGTCAGCTTCGCGCTGGACGATTTCGGCGCGGGCTATACCTCGTTCCGCTACCTGCGCGACTTCTGCTTCGACATGATCAAGATCGACGGCCAGTTCGTGCGCGACATTTCCGCCCAGCGCGACAATCAGGTGCTGGCCCGCGCGCTGCAATCCATCGCGCATCAGTTCGACATGTTCACCGTCGCCGAAATGGTCGAAACGGCCGAGGATGCGGCCTATCTGATCGACATGGGAATCGACTGCCTGCAGGGCTATTACTTCGGCGCGCCGACCATCGTGCCGCCCTGGCGCTCTCCGGGCACGGCGGCGAAACGGTTCTAGGCCGCGGGCCCAAGGCGGTGCGGAGCGCTCCGGGCCGGGGACATGGGCAAGACCCGGCGGACTGTCAGCGTTATCATCCATCAAGCCTGCCCAAGTGCGCTTGACGCCACGGCGCGAAACGGCAACCTGTCCTGGACGCCGACATTTCGGCACTCAGGGAAGGAGCCTGACATGACCAAAGCCGTGATCGTATCCGCCGCCCGCACTCCGGTGGGCAGCTTTCTTGGATCATTCGCGAACACGCCCGCCCATGATCTCGGCGCCATCGTCATCAAGGCCGTGCTGGAGCGCGCCGGGGTCGATGCATCCGAGGTGTCGGAAACCATCCTCGGCCAGGTGCTGACCGCCGGCCAGGGCCAGAACCCCGCCCGTCAGGCCCATATCAAGGCCGGACTGCCGCAGGAATCGGCCGCCTGGGGGCTGAACCAGGTCTGCGGCTCGGGCCTGCGGGCGGTGGCGCTGGCGGCCCAGCAGGTGATCCTGGGCGACGCCAAGGTGGTGATCGCGGGCGGGCAGGAATCCATGTCGCTGGCCCCGCATGCCGCCTATATCCGCTCGGGCCAGAAGATGGGCGACATGAAGATGCTCGACACCATGATCCGGGACGGGCTGTGGGACGCCTTCCACGACTATCACATGGGCACCACGGCCGAAAACGTCGCCGGCAAGTGGGAGATCTCGCGCGCCCAGCAGGACGAATTCGCCGTCGCCTCGCAGAACAAGGCCGAGGCCGCGCAGAAGGCCGGCCGATTCGCCGACGAAATCGTCCCGGTGACGATCAAGACCCGCAAGGGCGAGACGGTGGTGGATGCCGACGAATACATCCGCCACGGCGCGACGCTGGACGCGATGGAGAAGCTGCGCCCCGCCTTC
The DNA here is from genome assembly GCF_000622145.1 of Paracoccus yeei ATCC BAA-599. GTDB lineage: Bacteria > Pseudomonadota > Alphaproteobacteria > Rhodobacterales > Rhodobacteraceae > Paracoccus > Paracoccus yeei. Next base: position 182,902 of record NZ_JHWH01000010.1, read on the forward strand.
AGCAAGGATGGCTCGGTCACGGCGGGCAACGCCTCGGGCCTGAACGACGGCGCGGCGGCCGTGCTGGTCATGTCCGAGGACGAGGCGAGCCGCCGCGGCCTGACGCCGCTGGCGCGCATCGTCTCCTATGCGACGGCCGGCGTCGATCCGGCCATCATGGGCACCGGCCCGATCCCCGCCAGCCGCAAGGCGCTGGAAAAGGCCGGCTGGACCGTCGCCGACCTCGACCTGGTCGAGGCGAACGAGGCCTTTGCCGCCCAGGCCTGCGCGGTCAACAAGGACATGGGCTGGGACCCCTCGATCGTGAACGTGAACGGCGGCGCCATCGCCATCGGCCACCCGATCGGCGCCTCGGGCGCGCGCGTCCTGAACACCCTGCTGTTCGAGATGAAGCGCCGCGACGCCAGGAAGGGCCTGGCCACCCTGTGCATCGGCGGCGGCATGGGTGTCGCGCTCTGCGTCGAACGTCCCTGATCAATCAGGTCTTGCGCGCAACTATGTTGCGTGCAAGACATTTATTATGAAATTCTATTTTACGATGACTCTTGAGAAGGGGGGAAGGACATGACGAAAGTGGCTCTGGTGACGGGAGGGTCGCGCGGCATCGGCGCGGCCATTTCGAAGGCGCTGCAGGCGGCGGGCTTTCAGGTGGCGGCGAACTATGCCGGCAATGACGATGCGGCCCGCGCCTTCACCGAGGAGACGGGCATCAAGACCTACAAATGGTCGGTCGCCGATTACGACGCCTGCGCCGCCGGCTGCCGCCAGGTCGAGGAAGAACTGGGCCCCATCGCCGTGCTGGTCAACAACGCCGGCATCACGCGGGACGCCATGTTCCACAAGATGACCCCCCAGCAGTGGAAAGAGGTCATCGACACCAACCTGACCGGCCTGTTCAACATGACCCATGCGGTCTGGGGCGGGATGCGTGACCGCAAGTTCGGCCGGGTCATCAACATCAGCTCGATCAACGGGCAAAAGGGCCAGGCCGGCCAGGCAAACTATTCCGCCGCCAAGGCGGGCGACCTGGGCTTTACCAAGGCGCTTGCCCAGGAAGGCGCGCGCGCGGGCATCACCGTGAACGCGATCTGCCCGGGCTATATCGGCACGGAGATGGTGCGCGCCATCGACGAAAAGGTGCTGAACGAACGCATCATCCCGCAGATCCCCGTCGGCCGCCTGGGCGAGCCCGAGGAAATCGCCCGCTGCGTCGCGTTCCTGGCCGCGGACGACGCGGGCTTCATCACCGGCTCGACCATCAGCGCGAACGGCGGGCAGTTCTTCGTCTGACGCCCGGCGCCCCAAAGGCAACGGCCCGCGGAGATCCGCGGGCCGTTTCTCATTGAGAATGATGATTTCGTGTCGATGGAGTAGCCCTGGTTCAGTGAGACAGGCGCGTAATCTCTTCCTTGAGGCGCAGCTTTTCCTTTTTCATCTGCGAGATCGAAAGTTCGTCCATGCCGGGGCTGCGATGCGCCGCCTCGATCTGGTTCGACAGTGACTGATGTTTACGGCGAAGCTCCTGAACATGGGATTCAACCGACATATCGTCCTCCTCGTGGATTGATCGAACGGTTACGATAGCAACACAGAATCGTCGCAATGTCACCGAAAATCACCCCTCCCGCAGGTTGAGCGGCGCACCCTCGCGCAGGACGGCGCAGGCAGCCGGAGTCAGGTCCTCGCCATCCGACAAATGTGACGGTTTTTCATGCATGATGAAGGGGTAAAGCAAGCGCATGGGGGCGCGCGCGCCCTTGCGGGCCAGGACGATCACCCGGCCCGCCGGACGCCCTTGCCGGGCACTGACTGGCAGGATCGTGATCTGGCCCGCCCCCGCGCCCAGGGCCGACAGAATCGCCCCCAGCCGTTCCGCCCGGTGAATCAGCGTCAGCCAGCCGAAGGGCTTCAGGCGGCGCAGCCCGGCCTCGATCCATTGCGACAGGGAGGTGTCCTCGTGGCGGGCGGCGCCGCGGCCGGCGTCGGGCGCCGGGGTGCCCGCGTCGAAATAGGGCGGGTTCGCGATCACATGGTCGAAGCCCTGCCCGCGCAGGGGCCCGGGCATCCGCGCCAGATCCCCCGTCAGGACGCTGGCCGCGATGCCGTTCGCCGCCGCATTGTCGCGCGCCAGCGCCGCGTAAGGCTCCTGCAGTTCCAGCCCGGTCAGGTCCAGCCCCGGCACGCGCGCGCCCAGGCACAACAGCGCGACCCCCGCCCCGCAGCCCAGTTCCAGCACCGACTGCCCCGCTTCGGCCGGGCAGGCCGCCGCCAGCATGACCGCATCGGCGCCCGCGCGATAGCCGCCTGCCGGCTGCGCGATCCGCAGCCGCCCGCCCAGGAAGCCGTCGATTCGCGGCTCAGCCGCCATCGCCGATCCGGTTGTCGCGCAGGATGGCGCTGGCCATGAAATGATCGCGGTCCGCGACCATCAGCCGGCGCGGCAGGATGCCCAGCGATCCCTCCAGCACGCTCATGTGCTGGTCCAGCGGAAAGGCCGCAATGCCCTCGGCCTCCAGCAGGTCGGCGGCGCGGGTGATCAGCAGGGCATCGGTGGTGCGCAGGACTTCCTTCATGGCGCGGACGTTAAGCGGCGGTTGCGCCTGTGTCCATGGCGTGGCAATGGCTTGCCAGCGAAAGGGATTGGCAGATGGGCATGAACGAAAATGTTTCCAAGCCGCTCGACCGGCTTTCCAGCGAGCTTGCCGGGGATATGGATGCGGTCAACGCGTTGATCCGCGAGCGGATGGCCAGCCGCCACGCCCCGCGCATCCCCGAGGTGACGGCCCATCTGGTCGAGGCCGGCGGCAAGCGGCTGCGCCCGATGCTGGTGCTGGCGGCGGCGCGGCTGTGCGGCTATGCCGGCGAAAGCCACCTGGCGCTGGCTGCGGCGGTCGAATTCATCCACACCGCGACGCTGCTGCACGACGATGTGGTGGACGAAAGCCGCCAGCGGCGCGGCCGGCCGACGGCGAACCTTCTGTGGGACAACAAGTCCAGCGTGCTGGTCGGCGACTATCTGTTCGCGCGCAGCTTCCAGCTGATGGCGGACACCGACAGCATGCAGGTCATGCGCATCCTTGCCAATGCCAGCGCCACCATCGCCGAGGGCGAGGTGCTGCAGCTGACCGCCGCGCAGGACGTCTCGACCACCGAGGACACCTATATCCAGATCGTGCGCGGCAAGACGGCGGCGCTGTTTTCCGCCGCGACCGAGGCGGGTGCGGTCGTGGCCGGCGCCCCGCATGCCGTGCAGCGGGCGCTGTTCGACTATGGCGACGCGCTGGGCATCGCGTTTCAGATCGTGGACGACCTGCTGGATTACGGCGGCGCGACCCAGGCCATCGGCAAGAACGTCGGCGACGATTTCCGCGAACGCAAGCTGACGCTGCCGGTCATCAAGGCCATCGCCGCCGCCGATGCGGACGAGCGCGCCTTCTGGGACCGCACCATCGGCAAGGGCCAGCAGGACGAGGGCGACCTGGAGCGCGCGCTGGACATCCTGCGCAGGCAGGGCGCGCTGGACGCGGCGCGGGCCGATGCCATCGCCTGGGCCGGGCGCGCCAAGGCGGCGCTTGCGGCCGCGCCCGACCACGGGCTGCGCGCCATCCTGTCGGACCTGGCGGATTACGTCGTCTCGCGCCTGTCCTGACAGGGCGCGCGCGGAAACGCAAAAAGCCCGGCCTTGCGCCGGGCTTTTTCCTGTCTGGACGCGGATCTCAGCTGTTGTAGGCGTTTTCGCCGTGCACGGTCACGTCCAGCCCCTGGCGTTCGTCGTTCGCGGCCACGCGCAGCCCGATCACCGCCTTGACGATCATCAGCGCGACAAAGGACACGACCCCCGACCAGACCACCGCGACGACGACGCCCAGCGCCTGCGTCGCTACCTGGCCCGCGATGCTGTAGCCCTCGGCCACCGCGCCGGTCGCATAGTCGAAGACCCCCGACCCGCCCAGCGAGGGCGCGGCGAAGACGCCCGTCAGGATGGCGCCGACGATGCCGCCGATGCCGTGGATGCCGAACACGTCCAGGCTTTCGTCGATGCCCAGCCGGCCCTTCAGCGAGATCACGAACCACATGCACAGGAAGCCCGCTGCCAGGCCGATCACGATCGCACCCATCGGTCCGACGAAGCCCGCCGCGGGCGTGATCCCGACCAGACCCGCGATGGCCCCCGAGACGCCGCCCAGAAGCGAGGGGTGGCCGCGGAACAGCCATTCGCCGAAGGCCCAGGCCAGCGCGGCGGCCGAGGTGGCGACAGTGGTGTTCAGGATCGCCATGGCGGCGGTGCCGGTGGCCTCCATGTTCGAGCCCGCGTTGAAGCCGAACCAGCCGATCCACAGCAGGCAGCCGCCGAGCAGCGTGAAGGGCAGGTTGTGCGGCGCCATCAGCTCCTTGCCAAAGCCCAGGCGCGGACCCACGACCAGGGCTGCGACCAGGCCCGCGACGCCCGCGTTGATGTGGATGACGGTGCCGCCGGCAAAGTCCAGGTCGCCATGGCCGAACAGATAGCCCGCGGGCGCGTCATAGGCGCTGGGGCCGCCCCACCACCAGACCATGTGGGCCATCGGCAGGTAGCTGAAGAAGAACCAGATCACCACGAACAGCAGGATGGCCGAGAACTTCATCCGCTCGACGGTGGCGCCCACGATCAGCGCCGGCGCGATGCAGGCGAAGGCCATCTGGAAGATGACGAAGACATATTCCGGGACAAAGACGTTCTGCGTGAAGGTTTCGGCCAGGGTGCCGGTGTTCACGCCCGCAAGGAAGGCTTTGGACAGCCCGCCGATGAAGGGCGTCAGCCAGGTCGCGTCCTCGGCCGAGCCCGCCCCGGTGAAGGCCAGCGAATAGCCGAAGCAGACCCACAGCAGCGACATGATGCAGAACACGGTAAAGACCTGCATCAGCACCGACAGCATGTTCTTGGCCCGCACCAGACCGCCATAGAACAGCGCGAGCCCCGGGATGGTCATCATCATCACCAGGATGGCCGAGACCATCATCCAGGTCGTGTCGCCCTTGTCGACGATCGGCGCCACGGTTTCGGCCACGGCTGCCGCCGCCGGGGCGGGTGCCTCCTGCGCCCAGGCCGGCGCGGCCAACCCGACCAGCGTCAGGGCCAGCGCCGGGATCATGGGTGGGATCGCGGGTAATCTTTTCATGGTTCCTGCACCTTCTCTCTGCTTGCAGCAGTTCCGTGTCGCTGCCAGAAAATCCGGCGTTTTCGCGCAAGCACAAGCTTTGTGCAGGTTTTCCCCCGCCCCGCTTGCAGACAGCCCGCTTTTTCATCACGACGTCGGCGGAATGCGGCCTGCGGCGGCAGTTCACTGATCGGTCATCGCGGTTCTCAATCCCGGGGCTTTCCTGTATCCTGCGCGCCAATCAGGCCGGAGCACCCGGCTGGGCAGGATTACAGGCATGAAGAAACCCACCGGCCGGGGCCGGATCGTCGCCGACAAGCGCAATTTCGACCAACCCCAGAAAAACACGCAGAAACAGCCGGCCAAACCGACCCGCAGGCGGGCCGCGCGGCCGCCCCGGCGCGGCAATGTGCTCAGCCGGGGAATCGCCGGGATCGTCAGCCTGGTCTGGCGGGTGGTCTGGGGCTCGTTCTGGCGCCTGGGGCTGACCATGGTCGCGATCCTCGCGGCGGCCAGCTTCTATTACTACACCACCCTGCCCGAGGCTTCGGCACTGTTCGACGGCCGTGCCCGGGGTTCGGTCACCATGCTGGACGGCGACGACCAGGTCTTTGCCTGGCGTGGCGAAACATTCGGCATGGTCAGCGCCGACAAGATCGCCCCGGTGCTCAAGAACGCCGTCGTCGCGACCGAGGACAAGCGATTCTACCGCCACATCGGCGTCGACCCGCAGGGCATCGGCAGCGCCGTCAAGATCAACCTGGCCGCCGGGCGCGGCCCGCTGGAGGGCAATGGCGGCTCGACCATCACCCAGCAGGTCGCGAAGCTTCTGTGCCTGGGCGAGACCTTCGACCCGATCCGCTGGAAATCCGAGGCCGAGTACGAGGCCGAGTGCCGCAAGTCCTCGATCTGGCGCAAGGTCAAGGAAGTGCCCTATGCCCTGGCGATGGAGTTCAAGTATTCCAAGCAGGACATCCTGAACATCTACATGAACCGCTCCTACCTGGGCGCCGGCGCGCGCGGGTTCGAGGCGGCCTCGCAGCGCTATTTCGACAAGTCGGCCGCCGAGGTGACGGCGCCCGAGGCGGCGATGCTGGCGGGCCTGCTGAAAGCGCCCAGCTATTTCGCGCCGACCTCGAACCTGGAACGGGCGCAGGACCGCGCGACCGTGATCCTAGGGCTGATGCACGACCAGGGCTATCTGGACGACGCGCAATATGCGCAGGCCAAGGCCCATCCGGCCGTGCTGTCGAAGGCCGCGGCCGCCCGCGCGGGCGGCTATTTCGCCGACTGGGTGATGGAATCGGGGCCAGGCTTCCTGACCAGCGAGACGACCGAGGACGTGACCATCAAGACCACCTTCGACCAGCGCATCCAGCGCGCGGCCGAACGGGCGCTGAAGCGCGTCTTCGACGAAAAGGTCGCCAAGGGCTCGACCGCGCAGGCGGCCGTGGTCGTGATGTCGCCCGACGGTGCGGTGCGGGCGATGATCGGCGGGCGCGACAACACCGCGACCGGCACCTTCAACCGCGCGACCCAGGCCAAGCGGCAGGTCGGCTCCAGCTTCAAGCCCTTCGTCTATGCGGCGGCGCTGGACCAGGGCTACGGGCCGAACGACCGCATCCTGGACGCGCCGCTGACGATCAACGTGCGCGGCTCGGGTCCCTGGTCGCCGCAGAACTATTCACGCCGCTACATGGGCGAGGTGACGCTGACCCGCGCGCTGGCCAATTCGCTGAACACCGCGACGATCCGGCTGCAGGAAATCGCCGGGCGCGAAGCCGTGCGTCGCGTCGCCGCCGACTTCGGCTTTTCCGCCAACGAGGACATGGCCAGCGGCCCTTCGCTGGGGCTGGGGGTGTCGGAATCGACCCTGCTGAACATGACCGCCGCCTATGCCGGCATCCGCAACGGCGGCACCGCCGTGCGCCCCTACGGCCTGGTCGAGCTGCGCATCAAGGGCGACGACCAGCCGCTGATCGGCCAGTCGGGCGGCATGGGCCAGCGCGTCATCTCGCAGAAGGCCGCCGGAGAGCTGATCGGCATGATGGAGCAGGTGATCCAGCACGGCACTGGCGGGCGCGCGAAACTGGGCAACCGCCCGGCGGCGGGCAAGACCGGCACCACCAACAGCTATCGCGACGCCTGGTTCATCGGCTTCACCGGCCAGTATGTGACCGGGGTGTGGCTGGGCAACGACGACAACAAGCCGCTGAAGGGCGTGACCGGCGGCGGCCTTCCGGCCGAGATCTGGCAGGCCGTGATGGCCGAGATCCACGACGGCCTGCCGGTCGAGCCGCTGGGCAACTTCGTCTTCGACGCCTCGGGCGCGGTGCCCAGCGTGGTCAGCTCGCAGACCCCGGACGGATCGACCGACCCGCTGGCGGCGGCGCTGTCCGAGGCGCTGGGCCAGCCCCAGCCGCAGGGCACGGCGCCCCGGACCGAGGGCAGCACGCTTGCCAGCGACGGCGCCCAGCCCGGCCGGACCCTGCCCGATCCGGGCGTGCCGGGCACCACGCCCCCCACCTTCCCGGCCGAGACCTCCTCGGCCGACGGCATGGATACCGAGGTCTCGCCCGACGACCCGCTGACCCAGGCCCTGCGCGGCATCGAGGGCGTCTATCAGCAGTGACGCCCGCGCGACATGCCAAGGGCCGGCCCCGCAAGGCCGGCCCTTTTTCCGTCGTCTCGCGCCGGGCTTCAGCCGGCCTGTTGCAGGTCCGCGGTCAGCGCCGCCATGTCGCCCTTGCGCCGGGCCAGCATCGCCCCGATCTCGGCCCGCTCGGACGCCAGCATGTTCACCCCTTCGATGATGATGTTGAAATAGCGGCTTTTCCCGGACTTGTCCGAGACGTGCCACTCGACCTCCATCGGGCTGCGCCCCTTGAGATAGGCGATCGAGGTCACGGCGAAGAAGCTTTTCACCGGCCGCGCGTCGGTCACCTCGATCTTCGATCCGATGAACTCGCGGAACCGCTTGCCGTATTTGCGCCCGATATAGCCCTGGAACGCCTGCCGATAGGCCGCGAACTCGGCCGCGCCGGCCTGCCGCGCCGCCGGGCCCAGGGCGGACCGCGCGATGATGTCCACGTCGGCGTAGCGCGCGAAGATCGCCTCGAACGCCCGGTACATCTGCGCCGGCGGCTGGCCCGCGTTGATGACGGCATAGACCTCGTCCAGCGATTGCTGGACCAGCGCGCGCGCGCTCTCGGTGTTCAGCGCAAGCGCGGGGGTGGCGGCCAGGGCGCAGCCCGCGGCCATCAGCCCCAGGAACCCGCGGCGGGTCTCATTCGGCATAAGGGTCAATCTCGTCTCCTTGCTCACCCAGCTCGTGGCGGCGATGCTGGGTCCAGATCAGCCGCGTCTGGGCATAACTATCGGCGCTTTCGTGCAGGACGCTATCGACGGAGTCGCCGAACCGCGCCCGATCACCGGCTTTTGAGATGGCGCGCATCCCCAGCCCGATCAGGTATTCGTCGCGGTTCAGCACCGCATGCATCGGGTCGATGACCAGATCGACCAGCCGCCCCGCCGTGTCGCGCAGGGTCGAGGGGCCCAGCACCGGCAATTCCAGATAGGCCCCCTCGCCCACCCCCCAGACGGCAAGCGTCTGGCCGAAATCGGTGTCCAGTTCGGGCAGGGCGAAATCGGCCGTGGCCGGGTCCAGGAACCCGCCAAGACCCAGCGAGGTGTTGACCAGGAACCGCAGCCCGGTGCGGATCGCGGGCTCGGGCCGGCCCTGCAGCAGGTGGTTCACCGCCTTGCCGGGCTGCCCCAGGTTCGAACCGAAGTTCCCGATCCCCGCAAGCACCGCGCCGCCCGCCCCGGACCCGCCGCTGCCGCCCATGCCCGAGGTCAGCGGCCTGACGACATGCGCATCGAGCCCCCGGTTGAAGGCGTGCACGCGCCGGTTCGCGGGCTCCAGCGGGTCATGGATGCCCCCCGACTCGGGCGGGGCCGCGCAGGCGGTAAGGCCCGCGGTCAGGGCAAGAATGATCCAGCGCGTCAATCTTGTGATAACCTTTCGTTGCTATGCCCGGTCGGGCAACTGGCGGATTCAGGCCGGGGGGCGGGAATAGTTCCTGTTCCGGGCCGTAGCTTTGGGATATGCGCTGCAACGACTCCGGGCAAGCCCGGCGGGACGATCTGGGAAGGAAGCGGCATGGCCCTGGCGCCGATGCGACACGACGGCCGAAACGAACTGCTTCAGGCGCGCGGCAACGCCTGGCATCTCTACGCCTTTGTCGGCGTGTTCTCGTTTGCCGTGAACCTGCTGATGCTGACGGGCCCGCTGTTCATGATGCAGGTCTACGACCGCGTCCTGGCCTCGCGCTCGGTGGAAACGCTGACGGCGCTGTTCCTGCTGGTGGTGTTCCTGTTTCTGCTGATGGGCCTGCTGGACCTGGCGCGCAACCGCGTCATGGCCCGCGTCGCCGCCCGCTTCCAGGAACGGATGGAGGGGCGGGTGTTCACCGCCGCGCTGCAGGACGGCGGCGTCACCGGGTCCGAGGCGGTGGTCAAGGGCGGCATGCGCGATCTCGAGGCCGTGCAGCGCCTGATCGGCTCGCCCGTGCTGATGGCGCTGTTCGACCTGCCCTGGGCGCCCTTCTTCCTTGCGGCGGTCTTCCTGTTCCACTGGTTTTTGGGCGCGGTCGCGACAGCGGGCCTTCTGGTCCTGGTCGTGGCCACGCTGCTGAACCAGTGGATGGGCCGCGAATCGCTGCAAAAGGCCAGCATCGCCGCGCAATCGGCCGAACGCATGTCCGACCTTTACCGCGAGGAAGGCGAACTCATCGGCTCGCTCGGGATGCGGCAGGCGGCCTTCCGGCGCTGGCAGGCCGCCCGCGGCACCGCGACCGAGGCCGCGATGCAGGGCCAGGACCGCGCCACCGGCTTCACCGTCTTTTCCCGCACCTTCCGCCTGTTCCTGCAAAGCGCGCTTCTGGCCGCCGGCGCCTGGCTGGTGCTGCGCCAGGAGGTGACGCCGGGCGCGATGATCGCCTCCTCCATCCTGATGGGCCGCGCGCTCGCGCCGATCGAACAGGTTGTGGGCGGCTGGTCCATCGTCCAGCGCGCCCAGGACGGCTGGAAGCGGCTGGGCGACCTGCTGTCGCGCCGCCCGCCCAGCCCCGCCCGCACCCCCCTGCCCCGGCCCCGCGCCCAGCTCGAGGTGCGCAACCTGACCGTGGTGCCGCCGGGCCAGACCGCGCCCACCCTGCGCGGCGTCAGCTTCGACCTGGGCCCCGGCCTTGCGCTGGGTGTCATCGGCCCCTCGGGCGCGGGCAAGACCACGCTCGCCCGCGCGCTGATCGGGGCCTGGCCGGTGGCCGGCGGCTCGATCCGGCTCGACGGGGCGACGCTCGACCAATACGATCCCGACGTGCTGGGCGGCCTGGTCGGCTACCTGCCCCAGCAGGTGACGCTGTTCGACGGCACCATCGCCGAAAACATCGCCCGCCTCTCGCCCGACCCGGATCCGCAGCGGATCGTCGCCGCCGCCACCGCCGCCGCCGCGCATCGCATGATCCTGGATCTGCCGCTGGGCTATGACACGCCCGTCAGCCACAGCGGCGGCCGGCTTTCGGGCGGGCAGATCCAGCGCATCGGCCTGGCGCGCGCGCTTTACGCCGACCCCGCGATCTTTGTCCTGGACGAGCCGAACTCAAACCTCGACAACGAAGGCTCGGCGGCGCTGAACCTGGCGATCCGCACCATCAAGGCGCGCGGCGGCGCGGTCATCATCATGGCCCACCGCCCCGCCGCGATCAGCGAATGCGAACTGCTTCTGGTGATGGAACAGGGCGTGCGCCGCGCCTTCGGCCCGCGCGACGAGGTGCTGCAGTCCGTGGTGCGCAACGCCGAACAGATCGCGCGGTCCAAGGGCCAGGGCGGAGGGGTGACATGACCGACCTCAAACTCGCGCGCGCCGCCGTCGAAAAGCTGCCCCACGACCCGGCCGCGGCCCGTCCGGCGCCGCAGCCGGCGCCCCCCGCCGCCCCGCCGCCGGCGCGGCCGGAATGGTCGGCCCGGGGCGCCATCCTGCTGGGGCTCCTGTCGCTGGCCCTGCTGGTCGGCGGCTTCGGCCTCTGGTCCGTCGCCGCCCGCATCAGCGGCGCCGTGGTCGCCTCGGGCCAGGTCGAGGTCGAACAGCGCCGCCAGATCGTCCAGCATCCCGACGGCGGCGTGGTCGCCGAAATCCTCGTGCACGAGGGCGAGACCGTCGCCGCCGGACAGCCGCTGATCCGGCTGGACGGGGCGCTTCTGGGCACCGAACTCGCCATCGTCGAGGGCCAGTATTTCGAGATCCTCGCCCGCCGCGGCCGGCTCGAGGCCGAGCGCTCCGACCGCACCGAAATCGTCTTCCCCGAGGAGCTGGTCGCCGCCTCCCGCACCCATCCCGACTATCGGGCGCTGATGGCGGGCCAGCAGGACCTGTTCCGCGCCCGCATGGACACGCTGAACCAGTCGCTCGGCCAGCTCGCCAAGCAGGCCGAACAGATCGGCTCGCAGATCAAGGGCATCGACGCCCAGAACGACGCCCTGCAAAAGCAGCGCGACTTCATCGCCCAGGAACTGCGCGACCAGCGCACGCTGCTCGACAAGGGCCTGGCCCAGGCGCCCCGCGTCCTGGCCCTGGAACGCGAGGCGGCGCGCCTCGACGGGCTCCTGGGCGAAACCACCGCCAGCCGTGCCCAGGCGGAAACGCAGCTTGCCGAGATCGACCTGTCGCGGCTGGAAAAATCAGCCGCCTATCGCGAACAGGCCGAAACCGAGCTGCGTGACCTCGGCTACCGCGAACTGGAACTGGCCGAACGCCGCCGCGCGCTGACCGAACAGGTGGCCCGGCTGGAAATCCGCGCCCCGGTCGCGGGCGTGGTGCAGGAATCCCAGGTCACGACGCCGCGTTCGGTGATCCGGGCGGCGGACCCGATCCTTTACATCATCCCGCAGGACCGCCCGCTGGTGGTGGCCGCCCGCATCGCCACGATCAACATCGACGAGGTGCATCCGGGCCAGCAGGTGGTGCTGCGGTTCTCGTCCTTCTCGTCGCGCACGACGCCGGAAATCGACGGCGTGCTCAGCCGCGTCTCGGCCGACACGCTCGTCGACCAGGCGACCCATGTGCCCTATTACCGGGCCGAGGTGACGATCCCGCCCGAACAGATCGCCAAGCTCAAGGGCCTCGACCTGGTGCCCGGCATGCCGGTCGAGGTCTATGTCCAGACCGGCGAACGCAGCCCGCTGGCCTATCTGATGAAGCCGCTCAGCGACTACTTCACCCGCGCCTTCCGGGAAAACTGACGGCGGGCGACGTTCGATCCGCCCCAGGCTTCTTTCTTGTCGAAATATCCCGGGGGAACGCGCCCGCCGGGCGCGTGGGGGCAGAGCCCCCGCCACCCTCGGCCGCCTGCCACACGGGCAGGCACCAGCGCAAGCGGTCCCGGCCCGACGGCCGCCCTCAGACCCCCAGGCACCAGCGCATGACGGCCTTCTGCGCGTGCAGCCGGTTCTCGGCCTCGTCGAAGATGACCGAATTCGGCCCATCCATTACCGCGCTCGTCACCTCGTCGTCGCGATGCGCGGGCAGGCAGTGCATGAACAGCGCATCGGGCTTGGCCCGCGCCATCAGCGCCTCGTTGACCTGATAGCCGCGCAGCTGGTTGTGGCGCCGCTCGCGCGCCGACTGCGGGTCGTGCATCGACACCCAGGTGTCGGTGACCACCAGGTCCGCCCCCTCGACCGCCTTCATCGGATCGCGCTCGATGGCGACGGTCACGCCCTGCGCCCGGGCAAAGGCCACGGCCTCGGGCTCGGGGTCCAGGGTCGAAGGTCCGGTGAAGGTGAAGTCATAGCCGAACTGCCCCGCCGCATGGATCATCGAGGCGCAGACGTTGTTGCCGTCCCCCGACCACACCACCTTGCGGCCCGCGATCGGGCCGCGATGCTCCTCGAAGGTCATCACGTCGGCCATGATCTGGCAGGGATGGGTGCGGTTCGTCAGCCCGTTGATGACCGGCACGCTGGCGTATTCCGCCATCTCCAGCAGCGTCGCCTCCTCGAAGGTGCGGATCATGATCAGGTCGACATAGCGCGACAGCACCCGGGCGGTGTCGGCGATGGTCTCGCCATGGCCCAGCTGCATCTCCTTGCCCGACAGCACCATGGTCGAGCCGCCCATCTGCCGCACCCCCAGGTCGAAGCTGACCCGCGTCCGCGTCGAGGGCTTCTCGAAGATCAGCGCCACCATCCGGTTCTTCAGCGCCAGGTCCGCGTCCAGCGCGCCCCGGGGCTGGCCCGCGCGGGCGTCCTTCATCCGGCGGGCGCTGTCGATCATGCCCCGCAAGGCGGCCTTGTCGGTCAGATGGATGTCAAGGAAACTGTTCATTGTCACTGTCTTTCGATGCTTGCGGCCAGCAAGCCGCGTCGCCGGCGCAAGGTCAAGGCCCCGCGCCGGCCTTTCCGCCCCGGAAAGCCGCTATTCCAGCCGGCCGGCGGCCCGGTCCAGCCGCTGGACGGCCTCGGCGATCTCCGCGTCGGTGATGGTCAGGGGCGGCAGCAGGCGCAGCACGCCGTCGCCCGCCGGCACCGTCAGGATGTGCTCGGCATAGCCCGCCTTGACCAGGTCGGCCGGCGCCACCTTGCACTTCAGCCCCAGCATCAGCCCCTGGCCGCGCACTGACTCGAAGACCTCGGGATGGGCTGCGACCAGCGCCTCCAGCTTCTGGCGCAGCAGCCCCGCCTTGCGGTTCACCTCGGACAGGAAGGCCGGGTCGGCGACGATCTCCATCACGCGCGCGCCCACCGCGCAGGCCAGCGGGTTGCCGCCATAGGTCGAGCCATGCGTGCCCGCCGCCATGCCCGCGGCCGCGGCCTCGGTCGCCAGCACCGCGCCCAGCGGAAAGCCGCCGCCGATGCCCTTGGCCACCATCATGATGTCGGGGGTGACACCCGCCCATTCATGCGCGAACAGCTTGCCCGTCCGGCCCATGCCGGACTGCACCTCGTCCAGGATCAGCAGCGCCCCGGTCCGGTCGCACAACGCGCGCACCCGCCGCAGGTCGGCGTCGGGCAGCGGCCGGATGCCGCCCTCGCCCTGCACCGGCTCCAGCATGACGGCGGCGGTGCGCGGGCCGATCGCCGCCTCCAGCGCATCCATGTCGCCCCAGGGCAGGTGGACAAAGCCCGGCATCAGCGGCCCGAACCCCTTGACCATCTTCTCCCCGCCCGAGGCGGCGATGGCCCCGGTCGAACGGCCGTGGAACGCCCCCTCGAAGGTCAGGATCTCGCTGCGGTCCTCACCCTTCTCGGACCAGTACTTGCGCGCCATCTTGATCGCCAGCTCCGCGGCCTCGGTGCCGGAATTGGTGACGAAGACGGTGTCGGCGAAGGTATGGGCGACCAGCAGGTCGGCCAGCCGCTCCTGCTCGGGGATCTGGTACAGGTTCGAGACATGCCAGATCCGCCCCGCCTGTTCGGTCAGCGCGGCGACCAGGGCGGGGTTCGCATGGCCCAGCGCATTGACCGCGATGCCCGCGCCCAGGTCCAGGTATCGCGTGCCGTCCGTGGCGATGGCCCAGGCACCCTCGCCGCGCTCAAAGGCGATGGGCGCGCGGTTGTAGGTCGGCAGGACGTGCGAAATCATGGGATTGTCCTCGCGGAATGCCGCGGCAAGGCGGCGCAGGTTGACAGGAAGAAGGGCAGGCAGGATCGGACGTCGAACGGGTCAACGTCGGGGACGGGCAATCTGGGCGGTCCGAACGATCATGGCCGCCAGATAGCGCGAAACCGCCCCCGGCGCAAGGTTTCAGGCCTTCATGCGATAGCCGCGGTCCAGCCAGCGCCAGGCCAGCGCCAGGACCAGCGCCACGGCAAGCCCGCAGACCAGAAGCCCGCGCAGCGCCGGCGCGTCCGACACGCCCGCAAAGCCGTAGCGCGCCCCGTCGATCAGATAGAAGATCGGGTTCCAGTGCGCCAGCGTGCGGAACGGCTCGGGCAGGGCCTGCACCGAATAGAAGGTGCCCGACAGGAAGGACAGCGGCGTCACGATGAAATTGGTGATCGCGGCCATGTGGTCGAACTTCTGCGCGACGATCCCGCCCAGCAGGCCCAGCCCCCCCATCAGAAGCGCCCCCAGCACGACGAAGGCCAGCGCCCAGGCCGGATGCGCGATCCCCTGGCCGATGACCAGCGCCATGCCCAGGCCGATGGCCCCCGCCACGATCAGCGCGCGCACCAGCGCCCCCGCCAGATAGCCGGCCAGGATCTCGCCCGCCGACAGGGGCGGCATCAGCGTGTCGACGATATTCCCCTGCATCTTGGCCGAGATGATGCTCGACGAGGTGTTGGCGAAGGCGTTCTGGATCACCGTCATCATCAGGATGCCCGGCCCCAGGAAGGCCAGATAGGGCAGGCCCATGACCTCGCCCCGGTTCTGGCCCAACGCCAGGGCAAAGACCACCACGAACAGCGCCGAGGTCATCAGCGGCGCAAAGATGGTCTGCTGCCAGACGTTCATGAAGCGCATGATCTCGCGCCGCGCCAGGGTATGAAGCCCCAGCCAGTTCACGCGGCCGAACCGGCGCACGCCCATCTGGCGAAATCCTGGAATCGTCGGGTCGGGTTGCATCGGCGCTCCTTGAATTTGCGGGTTCGTGCGGGTAAATCTGGCTATCCCCATTCCCGGACCCCGGTTCTAAGGCGGGGTCCCGCGGAATTGAAGACACGAACAGATGTGCACCGGCGACCGTCGCGGTGCAGGAAAGGCAAGCCATGTCCTGGACCGACGAGCGCGTCGAGACGCTGAAACGCATGTGGGCCGAAGGTCAATCCGCCAGCCAGATCGCCAAGGAACTGGGCGGCGTGACCCGCAACGCGGTGATCGGCAAGGTCCACCGCCTGGGCCTGTCGAACCGGGCCGAGGACGAGGCCGCCCCGGCCGAGGCGGCGCCCGCTGCCCCCGTGGCCCCCGCCCCGACGGCGGCATCGGCCCAGCCCCGCCCCGAACCCAAGGCCGCGCCCCAGCCCGCCGCTGCGGCGGCCCCCGCGCCTCAGCCCGACCCCGAACCCGAGGCCGAACCCGAGGATGAGGCGCAACCCGCCGCCCCGGCCGAGCCCGCAGCCACCCAGCCGGCCGGCTTCAACCGCCGCACCATCGTGCCCGCCGGCCAGCCGCTGCCGCCGCAGCCCTCGGCCAACGAGATCAGCCCCGAGGCGCTGGCCTCGGTGCGCGAGGTCGAAAAGCGCGCCCGCAAGCTCACGCTGATGGAGCTGACCGAACGGACCTGCAAATGGCCGATCGGCGACCCGGCGACGGACAAGTTCTGGTTCTGCGGCCTGCCCTCGGCCCCCGGCAAGCCCTATTGCGAGGCGCATGTCGGCGTGGCCTTCCAGCCGATGAGCTCGCGGCGCGACCGCCGGCGCTGACCCGGGCGTGACCGCCGGACCACAGGACGCCAGACCAAGGGACGCCGCCGCCCGCCCGGTGCTGGCGGCGCTGGCCGTCCTCATCGACCACGATCCCGATCATGGGCCGCGCGTCCTCCTGGTCCAGCGCCGCAACCCGCCCGACGCCGGGCTCTGGGGCTTTCCGGGCGGCCATGTCGAACCGGGCGAGACGGCGCTGGCCGCCGCCGCCCGCGAACTCCATGAGGAAACCGGCCTGACGGCCCGCCCCCTGTGCTACATCGACAATATCGATGTGATCGAACGCGGCGCGGATGGCGCGCTGCGCTTCCATTTCCTGCTCGCGGCGGTGCTTTGCGAACCCCTGGGCCCGGACCGCGCCCCGCTCGCCGCCGACGACGCGCTCGACGCCGCCTGGGTCCCGCTGGCCGACCTGCGCGCCGGCCGCCTGCCGCTCAGCGCCCGGGTCCTCGCCACGCTCGACCGCGCGCTGGCCCGCCGCCCCTGATATTCTTTCTTGCCCAAATATCCCGGGGGGACGCGCCCGGCGGGCGCGTGGGGGCAGAGCCCCCTCTACCGCCCCCGATGCCATCCCGTCCGACACCCGGTGTACGCACCGTGTACGCGCGGTGCACGCGGGTCACCCCCCGAAACCCCATGTTTTCCCGGGCTTTCGGCCCCTTTGCCCGCGCCCCGTTGCGCGGCCAGGCCCTGCAACGCCCGCAGGACTTTCCAAGCCGCCCCATCGCGGCTAGACAGGGCGCCGACCCCTTAGGACGCAACGCATGGCCCGGCATCTCATCACCTCGGCGATCCCCTACATCAACGGGATCAAGCACCTCGGCAACCTGGTCGGCTCGCAGCTTC
>NZ_KK211404.1:0-114403 GCF_000622145.1 Paracoccus yeei ATCC BAA-599
GTAGCTGGCTGAAGAACGCCAGCACCTGGTCCCGCCGAAGCTTCTTGCGCAGCACCGCTCGCCCAGAAGCGTCGGCCCCGTGAAGCTGAAACACATGCTTCGCAAGATCGAGCCCGATCGTGGTAATCTCCGACATGACCTCTCCCCTCTGTGGATCGTCCCAGACCCACCCTGGCACAGCGAAGCCGTCGGGGGGGCGGTCACATCATCAGAGCCATATGCAGGGTAAATCTCTGTTCGGTCCGTTCTTTCGCCTACGTTTCGACCGGACTATCCGGTCACGCGACTTCCGCCGGAGGGTTTTCCTGACTCGACCTAGAGCCAAACAGAGCTGAGAATGCGAAAGCGGCCACTCTTGGCCGCTTTCATCTGTTAAATACAATCAAGAGCAGATTAGGCATCGCCTCGGCAGCCTAGCCCCGCAGCACGCCCCCGGTGGCCTTGCCGACCTTTTCGACGATCTTCGCCGAAACCGCCTCGATCTCGGCGTCGGTCAGGGTCTTGTCCCTGGGTTGCAGGCGGGCGGTGATGGCGATGGACTTGCGGCCGTCCTCCAGCCCGGTGAACTGGTCGAACACCGTCACCCGCTCGATCAGCGCCTTGTCGGCGCCGGCGGCGGCGTTGACCAGGGCCAGCGCCTCGACCTGCGGATCGACGACAAAGGCAAAGTCGCGCTCGACCGCCTGCAGGTCCGACAGCGCCAGCGCCGGGCGCGAGGGCGATTTCACCTTGGGCAGCGGCACCGCCGCGATGCGCAGGGTAAAGCCCACCGCCGCGCCCTTGATCCCGAAATGGCGCAGCACGCGCGGGTGGATCTCGCCGAAGGTCGCCAGCGTGTTCGGGCCCAGCGCGATGTTGCCCGCCCGGCCGGGGTGCCACCAGCCGTCCAGCCTGCGGTTGATCTGCGCTTTCGCCGGCGCGCCGATCTGGGCCAGCACCGCCTCGGCATCGGCCTTGGCGTCATAGATGTCCACCTTGCGGCGCGAGGCGAAGGGATCGCGCGGCGCGGTATGGCCGACCATGATCGCGGTCAGGTGCAGGTCCTGCTCTCCGGGCTCGCCGCCGCTGAACACCGGCCCGCATTCGAACAGCGCCAGGTCCATGAAGCCGCGCGCCTGGTTGCGCGCCGCCGCCGCCAGCAGGCCGGGCAGCAGGTCGGGGCGCATATGCGTCATCTCGCTGCTGATCGGGTTCTCGATCCGTACCGCATCGGACCCGCCGCCGAACAGCGCCGCCGCGGCCTGGTCGATGAAGCTGTAGGTGACGCATTCGTTATAGCCCAAGGCCGCCGCCATGCGCCGCGCCGCCGATTCCCGGCGCTGCAAGGGGGTCAGCACCGGGGCCGGCACGCCCGCCTGCGGGCGCGGCAGGGGCTGGCCCTGCAAGCCGCTCAGGCTGGCGATGCGCGCCACCTCCTCGACCAGATCGGCCGCGCCCTGCACGTCGGGACGCCAGCTCGGGACGAAGGCTTGCTGGCCCTCCAGGCGGAAGCCCAGCGCCTCCAGCGTGGCGCGCTGCCTGTCCTCGGGGATTTCCATGCCGACCAGGCTGGACACCTTGGCCGGGTCCAGCGGATAGCTGCGCGTCGTGTCGGGGATGGCGCCCGCCGTCACCACCTGCGACGCCTCGCCGCCGCACAGGTCCAGGATCATCCGCGTTGCCAGCTCCAGGCCCTTCTGGGTGAAGGCCGGGTCCGCACCGCGCTCGAAGCGATAGCGCGCGTCCGAGGTGATCTTCAGCGCTCGGCCGGCGGTAGCAATGGCGATCGGGTCCCAATAGGCGCTTTCCAGGAAGACCTCGGTGGTCTCCTCGGAACAGCCCGAAAGCTCGCCGCCCATGATGCCGGCAATGCTTTCCGGGCCTTGCTCGTCGGCGATCACCATGGTGCCGGGGGCAAAGGCATAGGTCTTGCCGTCCAGCGCCAGCAACTCCTCGCCCTCATGCGACGGGCGCACCACCAGGTCGCCCCGGACCTTGGCCGCGTCAAAGACATGCAGCGGCCGGTTCAGGTCGAAGATGAAGAAGTTCGTGATGTCGACCAGCGCATTGATCGGCCGCAGTCCGATGGCGGTCAGCCGCTTTTGCAGCCAGTCGGGCGACGGGCCGTTCCTGACGCCCCGGATCAGCCGGCCGCTGAAGAACGGCGCCTTGTCCGCCACCTCGGGCGCGATGCGGATCCCGATGGGCGAGGCGAAGCCGCCCGGCACCGTGACCTCGGGAACGGGCTTCAGCGTGCCCAGGCCCCGCGCGGCCAGATCGCGGGCGATGCCATGCACGCCCAGCGCGTCGGGGCGGTTCGGGGTGATCTTGATCTCGATGACCGGATCGACCGCTTCGGGACGGTTCGCCGCCAGCCAGTCGACGAATTTCTCGCCGACCTCGCCCGAAGGCAGCTCGATGATGCCATTGTGCTCGTCCGACAGTTCCAGTTCGCGTTCCGAGGCCATCATGCCATGGCTCTCGACGCCGCGGATCTTGCCCACGCCCAGCGTGGTGTCGATGCCGGGAACATAGTCGCCGGGCTTGGCCAGGACCACGGTGATGCCGGCCCGCGCATTCGGGGCACCGCAGACGATCTGTTTCTCGCCCTCGTCCGTCATGACCTTGCAGACCCGCAGCCGGTCGGCGTCCGGGTGCTGCACCGCCTCGATCACGCGCGCGATGGTGAAGGGGGCAAGTTTCGCGGCCGGGTCCGTCACCCCCTCGACCTCAAGGCCCAGGTCGGTCAGCGCCTCGGTGATCTCGTCCAGCGTGGCGGTGGTCTCGAGATGCTCCTTCAGCCAGGAGAGGGTGAATTTCATTGCGGCGGCTCCGTCGGGTTCGGGCGGTCCATGGGGATCGGCAGGTTCGGGCTCCCTTAGCGCATGGCGCGGCGGAATGGTAGGGGCGCGCGGGCGCCCCCCCCTCCCCCGGTCCGACGGCCGGTGTACGGCCTGTGTACGCGCGGTGTACGCCCGTCACGGCCCGGCGCTTGCAGGAAACCCGGCGCGCCCTATATGTAAGGGACATTAACATGGGCAAGGGAGCCAATGGACACGCAACGCGAGATGCTGATCGAACAACGGGTCGCCAATGACGCGAAATCCCCCCTGGTCGCCTATCTGCTGGCGATCCTGCTGTGGGGTTTCGGCGCACACCGGATGTATCTCGGCCGCTGGGTCAGCGGTCTGATCATGCTGGCGATGTCGGGCCTGGGCTGGCTGACCGCGCCCATCCTGATCGGCTGGCCGCTCCTGGGCCTGGTCTGGGTCTGGGCGGTGATCGACCTGTTCCTGATCCCCGGCATGATCCAGGAGGACAAGGACGAGATCCGCCGCAGGCTCGGCTCGGGCCTGTACTGATCCCGCATAACCTGCGGCGATTGCATCGATTTTCCTGATGCTGATTATCCGCGCCGGCCCATGGCGCCGGGGCGGTGGCCCGGCTAGAGCCTCGCCCAGCCTTCCGGCTGCGATGGGGGAAACATGCTGACCGGCTTCGTTCTGTTCTATGTGGGCGCCGTCCTGGTCATCAACGGGCTGTGGCTTCTGGACCGGATCGACGGGCGCGAGATCGTCGTCATCAACATCGTCACCGCGCTGGTCTCCGGCGCCGTGGTGCTGCACGACGCCTTCGGCCCTAAGGCCGACGCCGAGTCCATCCGCAACGCCACGCTGTCGCTGCTGTTCTGCACGACCTACCTGTGGGTCGCCTGGAACCGCCTCTCGGGCGCCGACGGCCGCGGCCTGGGCTGGTTCAGCCTGTTCGTGGCCGTAACAGCCCTGCCGGTTTCCGTGCTGGCCTTCCGCGACGCCCTGAACACCGGCGAAACCTGGATGGCCGCGAACTGGCTCGCCTGGGCGGGGCTGTGGTTCCTGTATTTCCTGATGCTTGCGCTGCGCTATCCGGTCACGCGGCAGGCCGGCTGGGTCACACTGCTGGCGGGGGTGTTTACCGGCTGGCTGCCGGGGTTTCTGATGATCCAGGGGGCATTGTGAGGGGGCGGTCGACCGACCGTTAACCACAAACCCGATCAGCCGTTTTGCGCTGGGACGGCAGGGGCTATTTTCAGGGATATTGTTTCTTTACACGGATTCCGGTCATGGCCCTTGATACCCACCAACAGATGCTGATCGAACAACGCATCAGCAATGAGGCGAAATCCCCGCTTCTTGCCTATCTTCTGCTGATCTTCGTGGGCGGCCTTGGCATTCACCGCTTCTATCTGGGGCGCACCGGCTCGGGCGTTGCCATGTTGCTGCTGCTGATCCTGGGCGCCGTCACCCTTCCGATCGGCGTGGGCCTGATCCTGCTGCTGGCCCTGGGCATCTGGATGCTGGCCGATCTGTTCCTGATCCCCGGCATGGTCAACCAGCAGCGCGACCTGCTGCGCCAAAGCCTGCGCAGCGAGTTTGCAGCGAACGCCTGAGGCTGCACCAAGGTCGGATGTGCCTGACCACGCACAGGCCAGACACAAGGGCCCGAGTTTCTTTCGTGCCGAAATATCCCGGGGGGGAGAGGAGCGTCAGCGACGAGGGGGGCAGAGCCCCCCCGATCACCGCGACAACCCGCCCGCCACGCTCGGCACATCCCCCGCCGCAAAGCCGTAGTGCTTCAGCCACCGCAGATCGCTCTCAAAGAACGCCCGCAAATCCGGGATCCCGTATTTCAGCATGGCGATCCGGTCGATGCCCATGCCAAAGGCAAAGCCCTGCCACTGGTCCGGGTCGATCCCGCCCGCGGCCAGCACCTTGGGGTGCACCATGCCCGAGCCCAGGATCTCCAGCCAGGAATTCCCCTGCCCCAGCGTCAGCTTGCCGCCCTCCCAGGAACAGCGGATGTCGACCTCGGCCGACGGTTCGGTGAAGGGGAAATGGCTGGCGCGAAAGCGCAGCTCGACCTCGTCCAGTTCAAAGAAGGCGCGGCAGAATTCCTCCAGCGTCCATTTCAGGTTCGCCATGGAAATGTCGCGGCCGAGCGCCAGCCCCTCGACCTGGTGGAACATCGGCGCATGGGTCTGGTCCATGTCCATGCGATAGACCCGACCGGGGGCGATCACCCGGATCGGCGCGCCGGTCGCCTGCATCGCCCGGATCTGCACCGGCGAGGTATGCGTGCGCAAGACATGCGGCGGGCGCGGGTCGCCCTCGGCCCGGGCCATGAAGAAGGTGTCGTGCTCCTGCCGGGCCGGATGTTCGGGCGGGATGTTCAGCGCGTCGAAGTTGAACCAGTCGGATTCGATCTGCGGCCCCTCGGCCACGCGAAAGCCCATGTCGGCAAAGATAGCGGTGACCTCCTCGGTCACCTGGCTGACGGGATGGATGGTGCCCTGCGGACGCGGCCGGCCGGGCAGGGTCACGTCCAGCCATTCCTCGCGCAGCCGGGCGTCCAGCGCCGCATCCTCCAGCCCCTGCTTGCGGGCGCGCAGCGCGGCATCGACCTCGTCCTTCAGGCGGTTCAGCGCGGCGCCGCGGGTCTGGCGCTCTTCGGGCGTCATGCGGCCCAGTTCCTTCATCATGCCGCTGATCTCGCCCTTCTTGCCCAGGGCGGCCAGCCGCACCTGTTCCAGTGCGTCGCTGTCGGCGGCGCCGGAAATGCGGTCAAGATAGGTCTGGCGAAGGCTGGTCAGGTCGGACATGGCAGGCTTTCCTTGCGGTTCCGCCGCCGATTAGCACGGCCGGAGATCAGGGAAAAGCCTGGCGGGACAGGGTTTCGCGGACCAGCTCGGCAGGGCGGCACAAACGCACCCCGCCGGGACCGCAGACGAAGGGACGTTCGACCAGGACGGGGTTCTCGACCATGGCGGCCAGGATCGCCTCGTCACCGGCATCGGGCAGGCCGCGCTCGGCCGCGTCGGTGCCCTTGACGCGCAGCGCCCCGCGCGGGGTCACGCCGGCGGCGGCGAACAGGCCCAGCAACTGGGCGCGGGTCCAGCCCTCGCGGACATAGTCGATGACCAGGGGTTCGAACCCCGCATCGCGGATCATCTGCAGGACCTTGCGCGAGGTCGAGCAGTTCGGCTTGTGATGGATGACGATCATGGCCGCGACCTTAGCGCCCCGCACGCCGGGATCAAGCCCGCGCGCGAACCGACAGCCACAGCCCGCCATGCGGGCGCAGCGTCAGGATCATGCGCGGCTGCGGCTGGCGGGCGGTCAGGTCGAACCGCAGCCGGGCGACCAGCGTGGCCAGGATGATCACCGCCTCCTGCAGGGCAAAGCTCGCGCCGATGCAGATGCGGGGACCGGCGCCGAAGGGCAGGAAGGCAAAGCGGTCGCGCGTCACGCCGGGGGCAAAGCGGTCCGGGTCGAAGGCGTCGGGATCGTCCCACAGCAGGTGGTGGCGATGCAGCGCATAGATCGGCAGCATCACCGTGTCCCCCGGCAGCACCTCGCGCCCGCCCAGGCTGTCGTGGATGCGGGCGGTGCGCGACAGGAACGCGGCCGGAGGGTAAAGCCGCAGCGCCTCGTCCACGATCTGGCGGACATAGGGCAGGCGCGGCAGGTCGACGGCCGTGGCGGCGCGATCCCCCAGCGCGGCCCGCGCCTCGGCGGCCGCCCGGTCCTGCACCGCCGGGTCGAAAGCCAGCAGGTAAAGCGCCCAGGCCAGCGTCAGGGCGGTCGTCTCGTGCCCCGCGACGATGAAGGTCAGCAGGTTGTCGCGCAGCTCGCCCGGGGTCATGCGGCGATGCGTCTCGGGATCCTCGCCCGCGCGCAGCAGATCCAGCAGATCCGGCACCGGGCGCGGCCCCGACCGGGCGCGGGCGCGGATCGCATCGTCGGCCACCCGCTTCATCCGCCGCAGGTCGCCCCCCGACCGCAGCCGCCCCGGGCGCGGGATCCAGCCCGGCAGGCCCAGGATGTCCAGGACCGAGATCCGCGCCGTACTCTCGATATAGGCGTCGATGGCATGGTGCACCGCGTCGCGGTCGAAGCCCTCGTCGCCGGAAAAGGTCACGTCGGAAATCACCTCGAAGGTCGCGGCGACGGTTTCGGCGAACACGTCGACCGTGCCGCCAGCCGCTGCCGACAGCCGCCGGGCGCTCGCCTCGGCGGCGGCGGTCATCACTGGCGCCAGGGCCTCGACATGGCGCTGGGCAAAGGCCGGGGCGGCGGCGCGGCGTTGCCAGCGCCAATGCGCGCCCTCGGCCACGAACAGCGACTCGCCCACCGCCGGCTCAAGCAGCAGCTTGGTGACCAGCGACTTCGGGTAATCCTCGACCCGGTCCTTCAGCACCACGCGCAGGGCGTCGGGGTCCATGACCATGTGCCAACGCTTGCCGACCTTGCCCGAGACCATGGGCTGGCGCACGGCGATCTCGGGGATCAGCTCCAGCACATTGCGCCGCGCGACCAGGGCGCTGCCGATCACGCCCAGGGGCTTGCGGTGCAGGGGAACGCGGGCTGGATAACGGCTCATGCCTTCAAAACCGCCGCGGCCTCGCCCGGTTCCTCGTGTTTTCACCGTTTCCCAAATACCCCCGGGGGTGCCGGGCCTGCCCGGCGCGGGGGCAGCGCCCCCCGAACGCAAAGCAAAAAACCCGCGCCGAGGCGCGGGTTTTTCCGTATTCCTGCAAGCCTGCCGGCAATCAGGCGGCGGCTTTCGCCTGCGCGACCACGGCGGCAAAGGCCTCGGGCTCGTGCACGGCCAGGTCGGCCAGGACCTTGCGGTCCACCTCGATCCCGGCTTTCGCCAGCGCGGCGATGAAGCGCGAATAGGTCATCTCGGCATCGACGGCGCGGACGGCGGCGTTGATGCGCTGGATCCACAGAGCGCGGAAGTTGCGCTTGCGCGTCTTGCGGTCGCGGGTCGCGTACTGGTTGGCCTTGTCGACCGCCTGGGTCGCGGTGCGGAAGTTGCGCGACCGGTTGCCGTAATAGCCTTTCGCCGCGTCAAGAACCTTCTTGTGGCGGGCGTGGGTGACTTTACCCGATTTGACTCGTGCCATGTCCGGTTCTCCTTAGCGGTTATAGGGCATGTATTTCTTGACGATCTTCGCGTCCGCGTCGGACAGGATCATGGTCCCGGTCACGTCGCGGATGAATTTCGTCGAGCGCTTGATCATGCCGTGGCGCTTGCCGGCCGGACCAGCTTTCACTTTGCCCGAGGCCGTCATCGAGAACCGCTTTTTCGCGGCCGATTTGGTCTTCATCTTCGGCATTTTACTCTCCTTGCGGTCAGAGTGAACGCGCGACTCGGCAATGCCATATCGGCCGGCCGCGCGGGTGGAAGCGCGCCCTATAAGGCCGCGCCGGCGAATTGGCAAGCCTTATTGGGCCGGAGCCGGGGTCTGGGGCGCCCCAGCAGACGTCGGAGCCGGAGCGGGTTCCGGCGCCGGCGCAGGCTCGGCCACAGGCGCCGCGGGCTCGGCGGTCGGCTCGGCAGCGGGGTCGGCCGGCGGCAGCACCGGGTCGGCGCCAAAGCTTTTCCCGCTGACCAGCCGCTCCCACGCGTCGCAGACGCTGCGCCAGCCAAAGGGCCGCTCGTCCAGCCAGCTTGCCGCGAACAGCGCCACGATGCCCAGCACCAGGGCCAGCGCGGCCCCGCGCGGCGCGCGCGTGCGCGCCACCGAAACGACGGCCATCACGACCGAGAGCGCGCAAAGCGCCACCCCCGCCAGCAGCAGAAGGTCGATCATCGGGGCCACCCTTTCCTTGCTAAATCCCTTGGCTCCGGGACTTATTCCGGATCGGTGCGATAGATCAAGCGTTCGTCGCAGGGCGCGATGCGCAGGATGTTGGTCGTGCCCGACTGGTTGAAGGGCACGCCGGCCATCACGACGATCTGGTTCGTCTCGTCGGCAAAGCCGAAATCGCGCGCCGCCTTGGCCGCGTTGACCACCGCCTGCTTGAAGCGCACCAGCTCGGGCGTCAGCACGCAATGCGTGCCCCAGGTCAGGCACAGCCGGCGCAGGGTGGTTTCCTCGGCGGTCATGGCAATGATCGGCACCCGCGGGCGTTCGCGCGCCACCAGGCTGACCGTGGTCCCGGACGAGGTGAAGGCGCAGATCGCGGAAATGTCGGTCGTCTCGGCGATCTCGCGCGCGGCGGCGACGATGGCGTCGGCCACGGTCTGGCGCTTGGCCTGGCGCGAGCTTTCGATGATCTCGCGATAGGTCGGATCGCTTTCGACCGAGCGCGCGACATTGTCCATGGTCGCCACCGCCTCGACCGGATAGCTGCCGGCGGCGCTTTCGGCCGACAGCATGATCGCGTCCGCCCCCTCATAGATCGCGGTCGCCACGTCGCTGACCTCGGCCCGGGTGGGCATCGGGCTTTCGATCATGGATTCCAGCATCTGGGTGGCGACGATCACCGGCTTGGCGGCCGCACGGCAGGCCCGCGTCAGGCGTTTCTGGATCGGCGGCACGGAATGGACCGGCAGTTCCACCCCCAGGTCGCCCCGCGCCACCATGATCCCGTCCGAGACCTTCAGGATCTCGGGAAAGGCCCGCACGGCGGCCGGCTTCTCGATCTTGCTCAGGATCGCGGCGCGGCCCTTGGCCAGTTCGCGGGCCTCGATCACGTCCTCGGGGCGCTGGACGAAGGACAGCGCCAGCCAGTCCACGCCCAGCTGGCAGGCGAATTCCAGGTCGTCGCGGTCCTTGTCCGACAGCGCCGCCAGGGGCAGCACCACGTCGGGCACGTTCACGCCCTTGCGGTTCGAGATCGGCCCGCCCGCCGTCACCACGCAATCGGCGAAATCCGGCCCGCAGCGTTCGACCCGCAGCCGGATCTTGCCGTCGTTGACCAGAAGCTCGGCGCCCGCGTCCAGCGCGGCGAATATCTCGGGATGGGGCAGCTGCACGCGCGCCGTGTCCCCCGGCGCCGGGTCCAGGTCAAAGCGGAAGCTCTGGCCGTCGTGCAGGTCGTGAGGCCCCTGGGCAAAGGTGCCGACGCGCAGCTTCGGCCCCTGCAGGTCGGCCAGCACCGCGATGGGGCGGCCCGATTCCGCCTCGACCCGGCGGATGATGTCATAGCGGGCGCGCTGTTCGTCGTGGGTCCCGTGGCTCATGTTCAGGCGGAACACGTCCGCCCCGGCCTCGAAAAGCGCGCGGATGGTGGCGAAATCGCTGGAGGATGGTCCCAGCGTTGCCACGATCTTGACCTTGCGATGCCGTCTCATCCCTGATCCCCCGGACTGTTTGCGCTATCACCTGCGCTGTCTTACGTCAGGCCCCGCCCCGCGGCAACTGGCCCCGTGGACATGGCTTGCACTAATGTTTGCCCCATGCAAGGCAAAGGGACCATGACGGCAGAACCATTTTCCATCCTGGGCGAGGACCGCCCCTCGCGCTGGCTGATCACCTGCGATCACGCCACGAACCGCGTTCCCGACTGGATCGGGGGCGGCGATCTGGGGCTTCCGCCCGAGGACATGGCCCGCCACATCGCCTATGACGTGGGCGCGGCGGGGCTGACGCGAAAGCTGGCCCAGCGGATGGGGGCGCCGGCGATCCTGTCGGATTTCTCGCGCCTGGTGATCGACCCGAACCGGGGCGAGGACGACCCCACCCTGCTGATGCGGATCTATGACGGCACCGTCATCCCCGCGAACCGCCACGCCGACGCGGCCGAGCGCGAACGCCGGCTGGACCGGCTTTACCGCCCCTATCACGCCGCCTATGCCGCGCTGGCCGCCCGGCGCCCAGACCGGGCGATCTGCGCCGTCCACAGCTTTACCCGCCAGCTGCGCGGCCGCCCGCGCCGGCCCTGGTCGGTCGGCGTGCTCTATTCCCACGACGACGCGCGGCTGGGCCCCGCCCTGATCCGCGAATGCCGCGCGCAGGGCTGGGTCACCGGCGACAACGAACCCTATGCCGGGCATCTGGCGGGCGATTCCATCGACCGCCACGCCATCGCCCACGGCCGCCCCAACGTGCTGATCGAGGTCAGGAACGACCTGATCGAGGACGACGCCGGCCAGACGCTCTGGGCCGAGCGGCTGGCCGGGGTGCTCGACGGCTTCCTGGAACGCTGCGGGGTCTAGGATGCGGTCCGAGCAGTCGATCCTGCGCCTGTCCATCGCAGTGACCTTTGCGCTGGCCGGGTTCGGGGTGATCTTCGGCGTGCTGACCGGCTCGTCCTCGATCATCTTCGACGGCATCTATTCGGCCATGGACGCCAGCATGACCATGCTGGCCCTGCTGGTCTCGCGCCTGATCACGCAGTCGCTGGCCGAGCGGACCCAGGCCCGGCTGCGGCCGCATTTCACCATGGGCTTCTGGCATCTGGAGCCGATGGTGCTGGGGCTCAGCGGCAGCCTGCTGATCGGGGCGGCGGGCTATGCGCTGGTCACGGCGGTCAGCAGCCTGATGGCGGGCGGGCGCGAGCTGCAGTTCGGCCAGGCCATCCTTTACGCCATCGTCACCGTCGTCACGGCGTCGGGCATGGCGCTTTACGGCCGCCGGGCGAACCGGCGCATCGGGTCGATGTTTCTGGAACTCGACGCCAAGGCCTGGGCCATTTCGGCCGCGATGACCGGGGCGCTGCTGACGGCCTTCGGCTTTGGCTGGGCGATCCAGGGGACGGCCTGGGACTGGATGTCGCCCTATGTCGACCCGACGATCCTGGCCGTGGTCAGCCTGGTCGTGCTGCCGATGCCGATCCCGACCGTGCGCCAGGCGCTGGCCGACATCCTGCTGGTCACGCCGCAGGACCTGAAAAGCCATGTCGACGACGTGGCCCGGGCCGCCGCCGCGCGGCACGGGTTCCTGGGCCACCGCGCCTATGTCGCGCGGGTCGGCCGGGGCCGCCAGATCGAGCTGTTCTTCATCGTGCCCCAGGGCGCCCCCGCCCGCACGCTGGAGGAATGGGACGCGATCCGGGACGAGGTCGGGGACCAGATCGGCGACGAAGGCCCCGACCGCTGGCTGACCATCGCCTTCACCACGGACCCCGAATGGGCGTCCTGACCGGGACGCGCGCGGGCCCTGCCCGTCAGAAAAAGCTTTGCGGGTCGATGTCCACCGACAGGCGCAGGTTGGTGGGCGGCTTCGGCGCCCCGGCCAGCCATTCGGCGATGGCCTGCTGCACCGGCGCCTGGCGCGGCGCGCGGATCAGCATGCGCACGCGGTGGCGGCCCCGGATGCGGGCGATGGGCGCGGGCGCGGGCCCCCAAAGCTCGGCCCCCACCGCCTGCAGGGGCGCGGCGCGGCGGGCCAGGGCGCGGGCGTAATCCTCGACCACGGGCTGGTCGGGGTGGGACAGGATGATGCCCGCCAGCCGGCCGAAGGGCGGCATCCCCGCCGCCTGCCGCTGCGCCGCCTCGGCATCCCAGAACGCCTCGTCCTCGCCCGACAGGATGGCGCGGATCACCGGGTGGTCGGGCTGATAGGTCTGCAGAAGCGCCAGCCCCCGCGCCTCGCCCCCCTCGCGCCCGGCGCGGCCCGCGACCTGGCGCATCAGCTGGAACGACCGCTCGGCCGCGCGCAGGTCGGCGCCCTGCAACCCCAGGTCGGCGTCGATCACGCCGACCAGCGTCAGGCGGGGAAAGTTGTGGCCCTTGGCGACGATCTGGGTGCCGATGATGATGTCGGTCTCGCCCGCGCTGATCTGGGCGATCGCCTCCTTCAGCGCGCGGGCCGAATGGAACAGGTCCGAGGACAGCACCGCCGCCCGCGCCTCGGGAAAGCGCTCGGCCACCTCCTCGGCCAGGCGCTCGACGCCGGGGCCGATGGCGGTCATCTTGCCCTCGGTCCCGCAGCTCGGGCAGGCGGTGGGGATGGGCTTCGTCGCGCCGCACTGGTGGCAGACCAGGCGGTTCTGGAAGCGGTGCTCGACCATGCGGGCGTCGCACTGGTCGCAGCCGATCTGCTGGCCGCAGGCCCGGCAGGCGGTGATCGGGGCATAGCCGCGCCGGTTCAGGAACAAAAGCGACTGTTCGCCGCGTTCCTTGCGCGCCGCCACCTCGGCAGCCAGGCGCGGGCTGATCCAGCGGCCGCGCTCGGTCTCCTGCGCGCGCAGGTCGATGGTGCCCATCTCGGGCAGTTCGGCGCTGCCATAGCGCGCGCGCAGGTCGATGCGTGCGTATTTCCCGGCCTGCGCATTGACCCAGCTTTCCAGCGACGGCGTGGCCGAGGCCAGCACCACCTGCGCCCCCTCGATGCTGGCGCGCAGCACGGCCATGTCGCGGGCGCTGTAATAGACCGCGTCCTCCTGCTTATAGGACGAATCGTGCTCCTCATCGACGACGATCAGGCCCAGGTCGGCAAAGGGCAGGAACAGGGCCGAGCGGGCGCCGACGACCAGGCCCACGTTCTGCGTCGCGGCCATGGTCCACAGCCGCCGCCGCTCGGCCCGGGTGATACCCGAATGCCATTCGCCGGGCCGCGCGCCGAAGCGCGCCTCGACCCGGTCCAGGAACTCGGCCGACAGCGCGATCTCGGGCAGCAGGACCAGCGCCTGCCGGCCCTGGCGCAGACATTCCGCGACGGCCTCGAGATAGACCTCGGTCTTGCCCGAGCCGGTGACGCCGCGCAGCAGCGTGGTGCCATAGCCCCGGCCCCGCAGCGCCCCCTGCAGCGCGGCCGCGGCCTCGGCCTGGTCGGGCGCCAGCGGCTTTCCGGGCAGCGCGGGGTCGAGCCGCGGATAGGGCAGATCGCGCGGCGCCAGAACCTCGGTCAGGGTGCCGGCCTTGACCAGCCCGTGGACGACCGAGGCGCCGACCCCGGCCAGCTGCGCCAGTTCGCCCGGGGCGAACCCCGCCCCGCCGTGGTCCTCGATCACCCGCAGCACGGCGGCGCGGGCGTCGGTCATCCGCTCGGGCGCGGGACCCGCGCGATGGACGATGCGCCGGGCACCGGGCGGCTGGTCCAGGTCCGGCGCCCGCGTCGCCATGCGCAGCATCGCGGGCAGCGGCGTCAGCGTGTATTCCGCCATCCGGGCCATGAACTCCAGCATCCCGGGCGCCAGCGGCGGGGCGTCGATCAGCCGCGCCACGGGCCGCAGCCGGGCCAGGTCGAAATCGCCCACCCCCGGCCCCCAGACCGCGCCCATGACCCGGCGCGGGCCCAGAGGCACGACGACCAGCTGGCCCAGCCGCACGCCGCCCTCGGGCGCCAGGTAGTCCAGGATGCCCACCACCTCCTGCGTCAGCACGGCGATGCGGGCGCCCTGGGGATAGAACGGCGGCCGGTTCATCAGGGCAGCGGGCGCGGCTGGGGTCTGGCGGTCAAGGCGGCCTCCGGGGAAACTGGACAGGGGCGGACTGTGCCACGGGCGCGACAGGCCCCGCAAGCGGCCCCCTGCGGACTTTCCGCCCTGCCGGTTTTGCGCTAAACCCCTGGGCAAAGCCTATGGAGGGGCCCGAGCATGAAATTCTTCGTCGACACCGCCGACACCGCCGCCATCCGAGAGCTGAACGACCTGGGCATGGTCGACGGCGTGACCACCAACCCCTCGCTGATCCTGAAGTCGGGCCGCGCCATCGCCGAGGTGACGCGCGAGATCTGCGAGATGGTCCAGGGCCCCGTCAGCGCCGAGGTGGTGGCCGCCGACGCGCAGGAGATGATCCGCGAAGGCAAGCACCTGGCGCAGATCGCGTCCAATATCGCGGTCAAGGTGCCGCTGACCTGGGACGGGCTCAAGGCCTGCAAGGCGCTGTCCTCCGAGGGCCACATGGTCAACGTCACGCTGTGCTTTTCCGCCGCGCAGGCGATCCTGGCGGCCAAGGCGGGGGCCA
This sequence comes from Paracoccus yeei ATCC BAA-599, assembly GCF_000622145.1. GTDB lineage: Bacteria > Pseudomonadota > Alphaproteobacteria > Rhodobacterales > Rhodobacteraceae > Paracoccus > Paracoccus yeei. The sequence goes on from NZ_KK211404.1 coordinate 14,662, forward strand.
CGTTCATCAGCCCCTTCATCGGCCGGCTCGACGACCTGAACCTGGACGGCATGCAGCTGATCGAGGACATCCGCACGATCTACGACAACTACGACGTCCAGACGCAGATCCTCGCGGCCTCGATCCGCTCGGTGAACCACATCACCGACGCGGCCCGCATCGGCGCCGACGTGATCACCGCGCCCCCCGCCGTCATCAAGGCGATGGCCAGCCACGTGCTGACCGACAAGGGGCTCGACCAGTTCAACGCCGACTGGGCCAAGACGGGGCAGAAGATCGGATGAGCGGCGCACCCGCCGACCCCGGGGCCGCCGCCGCGCCCACATCCGAAACCGCGCCCGAGGCGCTGTCCCCCGAGGACCGCGCCCGCCTGCTGGCCCGCCCGGACCTGATCCTCGGCGACCGCGACCTGATGCGGGCGCTGATCGGCGCGCGCGACGCAGACCTGGGCGACAATGTCATCGACATCCGGGGCCGCGCCATGCAGGCCCTGGAAAGCCGGCTCGACCGGCTGGAATCGGCCCATGAATCGGTGATCTCGGCCGCCTACGAGAACCAGTCGGGCATGAACACCATCCACCGGGCGGTGATCTCGCTGCTCGAGCCGGTCGATTTCGACGGCTTCCTGGAAAACCTGGGCAGCTCGGTCGCGCCGATCCTGCGCATCGACACGCTGCGGCTGCTGATGGAATCGGGGGCGGCGCCGGCCGCGGACCTGTCCGGGCCCCTGGTCATCACCCCCGCCGGCCGTATCGCCGAGCTGATTCGCGCCGGCCGCCGCACGCCGCGCGGCGACGACATCGTGCTGCGCGCCGCGGCCGCCGAAACCCTGCCCTATCACGAGGGCGCCCGCGCGCCCATCCGGTCCGAGGCGCTGCTGCCCATCGACCTCGGGCCGCAGCGCTTCCCCGCGCTGCTGCTGATGGGCTCGGCCGAGGCGGGGCGCTTCACCCCGGCCCAGGGCACGGACCTGCTGCGCTTCTTCGGGCAGGTGTTCCGGCTGGTGCTGATCTCGTGGCTGCGCGAGTAAGGGGCCAGGGCATGACCGGCCCCGAGCAGCCCCTGGCGCTGGCCCCGCTGATGGCCGACCAGCTGCAGCGCTGGCTGGACAGCGAACGGGGTGCGCGCGACCGCTCGGACCATACGATCAAGGCCTATCAGGGCGACCTGCTGGCTTTCCTGTCCTTCCTCGGCCGCCACCAGGGCGGGCCCGCCCTGCCCGCGACGCTGGGCAGCCTGACGCAAACGGACATGCGCGCCTTTGCCGCGTCCGAGCGGGCGCGGGGCCTGGGCGCGCGCTCGCTGGCGCGGCGGCTGTCGGCGGTGCGCAGCTTCCTGCGCTGGATGTCGGACCGGCACGGGTTCGACGCCTCCAGGGCGCTCGCCTCGCGCGGGCCGCGCTTTACCCGGTCCCTGCCCCGCCCGCTCGAGGTGGATCAGGCCCGCGAGTTGCTGGACCTTGCCGGCCATACCCACCCCGAGCCCTGGATCGCGGCCCGCGACGCGGCGGTGCTGACGCTGCTTTACGGCTGCGGCCTGCGCATCTCGGAAGCGCTGGGACTGACGGGCGCCGACTGGCCCTTCCGCGAGGCGCTGACCATCCGCGGCAAGGGCAAGAAGGAGCGCCAGGTCCCCGTCCTGCCGGTCGCGCGCCAGGCGGTCGCGGCCTATCTGGAGCTCTGCCCCCATCCCCGCGCGCCGGACCAGCCGCTGTTTCGCGGCGCGCGCGGCGGCCCGCTCAACGCCTCGGTCATGGCCAAGGCCATGAGCCTGATGCGCCAGTCCCTGGGCCTGCCGGACACGGCGACGCCGCATGCGCTGCGCCATTCCTTCGCCACCCACCTTCTGGCCGCCGGGGGCGATCTGCGCACGATCCAGGAATTGCTGGGCCACGCGAGCCTTTCGACCACGCAGGTCTATACCGGGGTGGACAACGCCCATCTGCTGGCCGTCTACCGCGCGGCCCACCCCCGGCGCTAGGCACCCCGCGCGCCCTGCCCGTGGCCGGCGCCGCAATGGGTATTTGGAAAACAGTGAAAGAGAGCCCGCCCGCGCCCTTGCAGACGTCAGGACCCAGGGGTTCTCACCGTTTTCCAAATACCCATGCGACCGCGCCATCCTCGCCGCCCTTTACAATTCCGCGCCCCCGCCGCATCACGCCCCGGCCATGTTCGAGCTTTCCCTTGATCTTGTCCTGATGCTGGTGGCCGCGGCCTTTGCCGCCGGCTTCGTCGATGCCATCGCCGGCGGCGGCGGGCTGATCACCGTGCCCGCGCTGATGCTGGCGGGCATTCCTCCGGCGCAGGCGCTGGCCACGAACAAGGTGCAGGGCGCCTTCGGCGCGGCGACGGCGGCGATCTCCTATGCCCGGCGCGGCCTGGTGGACCTGCGCGCGCAAAAGGGCGCGGCGGCCGTGGCCTTCGCCGGCGGGCTGGCGGGCGCGCTCTGCGTCGCGGCGATCCCCACCGACCTGCTGCGCTATCTCCTGCCGGTCCTTCTGATCGCCATCGCGGTGTTCTTTGCCCTGAAGCCGGGGCTGAACGACCTCGACCGCGCGCGGCGGCTTTCTCCGGGGCTTTTCACCGCCAGCGTGGTGCCGCTGATCGCCTTTTACGACGGGCTGCTCGGGCCCGGGACCGGGGCCTTCCTGATGCTGGGTTTCGTCATGCTGGCGGGCTACGGCATCCTCAAGGCGACGGCTCATACCAAGCTGTTGAACTTCGCCTCGAACCTGGGCGGGCTGGTGGCCTTTGCCGCGGTGGGCAAGCCGCTGTGGCTTCTGGGCGCGGCGATGGCCGTGGCCCAGATCGCCGGGGCCACGCTGGGCGCGCGCCTGGCCATGCGGATCGGCGCGCGCATCATCAAGCCCCTGCTGGTCGCGACCTCGACCCTGCTGGCGCTGCGGCTGATCTGGCAGATGCTGTGACCCGCCGCGGCCCGTTCAGGTAAAGTCGAACATCGAGGCGCCGAGCTGGGACAGCGGCACCCCTCCAGCACCAGGCTGTCGCCGCCATGGGTTCTCCTTGGGACAAAGTGCGGATGCCCCGACCTTATGCCACAGCCGTGACGCTGCGGCGACGCGCATCGCACGGATGGGCGGATTTTCGACGCGGCCGCCGCGATCAGGCCGGAAAGCCCGCCGCCAGGCGCAGCCCGCCCGTGACCAGCCCGCGCCAGTTCCGCTGCGGCCCGGTCAGCAGCGCATCGACCACCGGATCCCCGGCGTCGAGCAGCCCCAGGTGCAGCAGAAGCGCGGTGATCGCGGCCTCGGACCCGCGCGTCGCCCCGTCCGAGATCTTCAGCGCGATCCCCAGGCCGCGCTCGGGCACGATGCCGACGAAGACGCCCTCGGCCCCGGTCTTGACGGCGGCGCGCCCGCGCAGGGCGCGCATCAAGGCCGTGCAGGCCCGCCCCTCGCCCGCGACCAGGTCGGGATGGGCGATCATCGCCTGGACCAGCCGGGCCTGCGCCTCGCCCCGCCGGCCGGGGCCGGGCCGGGCGAACGCGGCCATCGCGCGCGCCAGACCTTCCAGCGTGCAGGCAAAGTTCGGGGCCGAGCAGCCGTCGATGCCCCAGCCCGCGGCGGTCTCGCCCGTCACCTCCTCGAAGGCGCGGCGCACGGCGCGCTGCACGGGATGGTCGATCGCGACATATTCCGGCCCGGCCTTCACATGCCGCACCAGCGTCAGAAAGCCCGCATGCTTGCCCGAACAGTTGTTGTGCGCCTGGCAGGGGCTTTCGTCCGAACAGACCACGCGCTTGCGCTCGGCCGGGTCGGCCGGCAGATGCGCGCCGCAGCGCAGGTCCTCGTCCTCGAGCCCGAGCCCCGCCAGCCAGGCCCGCACCCGCCCGACATGCGCCGCCCCGCCCTGGTGGCTGGCGCAGGCCAGGGCCAGATGCTCGGTGGACAGCCCCGCCGCATCGGCCGCACCGCTTTCGACCAGCGGCAGCGCCTGGATCATCTTGCAGGACGAGCGCGGATAGATCACGGCCGCCGGATTGCCCCAGGCCTCGACGATGCCGCCCGCGTCGGCGATCACCGCATGGCCCAGATGCGCGCTCTCGCACAGGCCGCCGCGCCACAATTCCACAAGTCTGGCCGCCGTCATGGGTCGTTTTCCTCTGACAATCGCGCGATTTTCTGAACGAGGGGGTTTTTCCCGCCGGGTTTTTCGCATTATCCTGCCGCCGGATGGTTGAAAACGCCACCACGATCAGCAACAAGCCCGGACAAACCGGACCATGGCAGGAGGCCAGAGCATGTTCACATCCGCGCCGCGTGTGGCGGCCGCAGCCACCGCATTCGCAATCGCGCTTTCCACCCCCCTGATGGCGCAGGAATCGACGAACGCCATCGGGTCCGAAGGGGACTGGACCGCGTTCTCGGCCGCCAGCCCCAAGGAATGCTGGGCCGTCTCGGCGCCGAAATCGACGCAGAACACCGACGCGAACGGCAATCCGCGCGAAGTGACGCGCGGCGACATCCGGCTTTACGTCGCCTATCGCCCCGGCCAGTCGGGCGAGGTCTCCTTCGCCGGCGGCTATCCCTTCGCGCCCGATTCCACGGTCGAGGTCAATGTGGGCGGCAATGTCTTCAAGCTGTTCACCGAAGGCGAAAGCGCCTGGACCGGCTCGCCGTCCGAGGATGGCAAGCTGATCTCGGCGCTGCGCGGCGGCTCCTCGGCCATCGTGACCGGGCGTTCGGCGCGCGGCACCGTGACCAAGGACACGTTCAGCCTGGCCGGCATCACCGCCATGACGAACAAGGCCCAGGCCGCCTGCAAGTAAGACGCCGGACCGGGACGACACAGACAGGGGCCTCGGCCCCTGTTTTCTTTTGGGGCGTTTTACCTTATATAGACGCCTTCGCCCCCCATCCGCCCGGACCTCGCCCAGCCATGAACGCCCCGATCACCCAAGACCTTCTGACCATTCCGCGCAAGCTGCCCGACACGGCGCTGACCAACATCGTCGGCCTGACCCGCGACCAGCTGCGCCAGGCGCTGATCGACGCCGGCACGCCGGAAAAGCAGGCCAAGATGCGCGTGGGCCAGATCTGGCAATGGGTCTATCACTGGGGTGTGCGCGACTTCGCGCAGATGACGAACCTGGCCAAGGACTACCGCGCCTTCCTGGCCCAGCGGTTCGAGATCGCCCTGCCCGAGATCGTGACCCGCCAGATCAGCGCCGACGGTACCCGCAAGTATCTGCTGCGCATCAGCGGCGGACACGAGGTCGAGACCGTCTACATCCCCGAGGAAAACCGCGGCACGCTGTGCATTTCCAGCCAGGTCGGCTGCACGCTGACCTGTTCCTTCTGCCACACCGGCACGCAGAAGCTGGTGCGCAACCTGACGGCGGGGGAAATCGTGGGCCAGGTCATGGTCGCCCGCGACGACCTGGGCGAATGGCCGCAGCCCGGCGCGCCCAAGGACGAAACCCGGCTGGTCTCCAACGTCGTGCTGATGGGCATGGGCGAGCCGCTTTACAATTTCGAGAACGTCCGCGACGCCATGAAGGTGGTGATGGACGGCGAAGGCCTCAGCCTGTCGCGCCGCCGCATCACGCTGTCGACCAGCGGAATCGTGCCCGAAATCGCCCGCACGGCCGAGGAGATCGGCTGCCTGCTGGCCGTCAGCTTCCACGCCACCACCGACGAGACGCGCAACATGCTGGTGCCGGTGAACCGCAAGTGGAACATCGAGACGCTGCTGAACGCGCTGCGCGACTATCCGCGCCTGTCGAACAGCGAACGCATCACCTTCGAATATGTCATGCTGGACGGCGTGAACGACAGCGACGAGGACGCCCGCCGCCTGGTCAGGCTGATCCGCGGCATCCCGGCCAAGATCAACCTGATCCCGTTCAACGAATGGCCGGGCGTGGCCTACAAGCGCTCAAGCTGGGAGCGGATCGAGGCATTCGCCGACATCATCCACAAGGCCGGCTATGCCAGCCCCATCCGCACGCCGCGGGGCGAGGACATCATGGCCGCCTGCGGCCAGTTGAAATCCGCGACCGAACGCGGCAGGAAATCGCGGGCCGAGATCGCGGCCGAGGCCGCGGGCGCCGCCCCGGCCTGACCGGCTGACAGAAGCCGCCATTCCTGCTAGCATCGACGCAGGCCCCAGCCCGGGATGTTTGCGATGCCGACGGTCCTTGCCGAGTTCACCGATCTGCCCGGAACGCAGGCGGCCGTGGGCCGGTCGGGCGGGCATGTCGTCGTGGCCGACCGCCCCGAGGGCGCGGCGGGGGGCGCGGGCCTGGGCTTCAACGGCGCCCAACTGCTGGCGCTCGCGCTGGGGGCGTGCCTGTGCAACGACCTGCGCTATCTGGCGCAACGCCGGGGCGTCGCCATCGCCGCGCTGTCGGTCCGCGTCGCGCTGCAGCTGGACGGCGATCCGGTCGTCGCGACCTCGGCGGAACTCACGGTCGATTGCCGGCTGGCCGATGGCAGCCCCGGCCTTGCCCTGATCGACGAGGCGCGGGGCAGCTCGATGGTCGCCCTGACCCTGGCCCGGGGCATCCCGGTCACGATCACGCCGCGGGCCTGATCCGGCGCTGGCCTGATCCGGCATCGAACCGCCCCCAGGCTGTGCGCCGAACTTGCCCCGCGCGCCGCACGGGCGTAGAAAGCGCCGACCCGCGAACGAGGCACCCATGACCCATCCGAAACCCGTCGTCCTGTGCATCCTCGATGGCTGGGGCATTTCCAACCGCCCCGACCAGAGCGCGCCGGACCAGGCCCGGACGCCGAACTTCGACCGGCTGATGCGCGATTGCCCGCATGGGACGCTGGTGACCTTCGGGCCGGACGTGGGCCTGCCGCGCGGCCAGATGGGCAATTCCGAGGTCGGCCACACCAACATCGGCGCCGGCCGGGTGGTGGCGATGGACCTGGGCCAGATCGACCTCGCCATCGAGGACGGCAGCTTCTACGAAAACGCCGCGATCCGCGAATTCGTGCGCAAGCTGCGCGCCAGCCACGGCACGGCGCATCTGATGGGCGTGGTGTCGGACGGGGGCGTGCACGGGCATATCCAGCACGTCATCGCCGCCGCCCGCGCCATCGCCGACAAGGGCGTGCCGGTCGTCGTCCATGCCATCACCGACGGGCGCGACGTGCCGCCGAGTTCCGCCCTGGCCTTCGTCAAGGAACTGCGGGCCGCCCTGCCCGAAGGCGCGCGCATCGGCACCGTGATTGGGCGCTACTACGCGATGGACCGCGACAACCGCTGGGAGCGCGTGGCCCGCGCCTACGCCGCCATGGTCCGGGCCGAGGGGCTCTCGGCCGCCGATCCGGTCGAGGCCGTGACCGCCTCCTATGCGCGCGAGGAAACCGACGAATTCATCCGGCCCACCGTGATCGGCGATTACGCAGGCGCGCGCGACGGCGACGGCTTCTTCTGCCTGAACTTCCGCGCCGACCGCGCGCGCGAGATCCTGGCCGCCATCGGCCAGCCGGGCTTCGACGCCTTCGACACCGGCACCCGGCCGCAATGGGCGGCGCTGCTGGGCATGGTGGATTATTCGGCGAAACACGACGCATACATGCAGGCCGCCTATCCCAAGCGGCAGGTCGAAAACACGCTCGGCGCCTGGGTCGCGCAGCGCGGCCTCAGGCAGTTCCGCCTGGCCGAGACCGAGAAATACCCCCATGTCACCTTCTTCCTGAACGGCGGCAAGGAGACGCCCGAACCCGGCGAGGACCGCTTCATGCCGCAAAGCCCCAAGGTCGCGACCTATGACCTGGCGCCCGAGATGGCCGCGCCCGAGGTCAGCGCCAGCCTGGTCGGCGCGATCGAGGCGGGCTACGACCTGATCGTGGTGAACTACGCCAATCCCGACATGGTCGGCCATACCGGCAGCCTGCCCGCCGCCGTCCGCGCCTGCGAGGCGGTGGACCGCGGCCTCGGCCAGATGCTGGACGCGCTGGAGCGCGCGGGCGGCGCGGCCGTCGTCATCGCCGACCACGGCAATTGCGAAACCATGATCGACCCGGAAACCGGCGGCCCGCACACCGCCCATACCGTGAACCCGGTGCCGGTCATCGTCTATGGCGGCCCCCAGGGCGCCAGCCTGCGCAACGGCCGCCTGGCCGACGTCGCGCCGACGGTCCTCGACCTGATGGGCCTGCCGCTCCCGCCCGAGATGACCGGCCGGTCGCTGATCGTCCGATGAACCGTCCCGCCCTTGCCCTGCTGCTGGCCGCATCCCTGGGCCTTGCCGCCCCCGCCGTCCCCGCCCAGCCGGCCGAGCCGCTGGGCCAGGCCGCCGACGAGGCCGCCCGCGCCGCCGAGATGCTGCGCCAGGCCACCGGCCAGCTTGACCAGGCCCTGACCAAGGAGGATCAGGTCGCCTCGCTGACGCAGATGATCCGCGCCTATGAACAGGGCCTTGCCGCCCTGCGCGAGGGGCTGCGCCGCGCCGGTGTCCGCGAACAGGAGATCCGCGCCGAGTTCGACGCCCGCCGCGACAGCCTGGGCCGCGTGCTGGGGGTGATGACCTCGATGCAGCGCTCGCCCGAAACCATGCTGCTCCTGCACCCCTCGGGGCCCGAATCCTCGGCCCGGGCGGGGATGATCCTGTCCTCGGTCGCGCCGGGGCTGCAGGCCGAGGCGCAGGCCATGCAGGACAAGCTGCAGGAAATCCGCACCGTCCGCACCATCCAGCTGAACGCCGCGAACACCCTGGCCCAGGGCCTGGGCCAGGTGCAGGAGGCGCGCCGCCTGCTGGCCTCGGCCACCACCGACCGCTCGGACATGCCCGCCCGCTATGGCGAGGACCCCGAGGAGCTGCGCCAGCTGGTGCAGTCGGCCGACACGCTCGACGCCTTCGCCTCGGGCATCACCAGCATGGAAAACGACGTCGGCGCCCCCATGGCCGATTTCGAGGGGGCCCAGGGCAGCCTGGCCCTGCCGGTGATCGGAACCGTGCTGCGGCGCTACAACGAACCCGACGCGGCCGGCGTTACCCGGCCCGGCCTGGTCATCGCGACCGGCCCCGCGGCGCTGGTCACCACGCCCTGGGCCGCCACCATCCGCTATCGCGGCCCGCTGCTGGATTACGGCAATGTGATGATCGTTGAACCCGCGCGCGGCTATCTGATGATATTCGCCGGGCTGGCGCAGGTTTTCGGCGAAACCGGCGACGTGCTGGTGGCGGGCGAGCCGGTCGGCCTGATGGGCGGCACCGAGCCCCCCGCGCAGGAGTTCGGCGCCCAGTTCGTCGCCGACGCCGCCACCGGCACCGGCGCTGGACAGACCGAAACACTGTATGTTGAACTCCGCAAGGGCAAGGAAACACTGGACCCGGCGGAATGGTTCGTGATGAATCCCATTGTGGCCCAGACAGGCGACGCAACCGCGCAGGACGCAACCGAATGAAACATTATCTTCTGGCCGGCGCGATCGGCACCCTTGCAGGCGCGGTCGCGGCCACGCAGCTGGCCGGCCCGCTGATCGCGCAGGAAACCGGCAAGAACGCCTCGGTCTATGAACAGCTCGACCTGTTCGGCAACGTGTTCGAACGCGTGCGCTCGGATTACGTCGAACAGGTCGACGACAAGAAGCTGATCGAATCCGCGATCAACGGCATGCTGACCTCGCTCGACCCGCACAGCTCGTTCCTGTCGGCCCGCGACTACGAGGACATGCAGACCCAGACCCGCGGCAGCTTCGGCGGCCTCGGCATCGAGGTCGGGCAGGAGGACGGCCTGGTGAAGGTCATCTCGCCCATCGACGACACCCCGGCGGCCGAAGCCGGCGTCAAGGCCGGCGACTACATCACCCATGTCAACGGCGAATCGCTGATGGGGCTGAACCTCGACGAGGCGGTCGAGAAGATGCGCGGCCCGGTCGGGTCCGAAATCAAGATCACCATCCTGCGCGAGGGCGAGAAAGAGCCCTTCGACCTGACCATCACCCGCGACGTGATCAAGCTGACCGTGGTCAAGACCCGCATCGAAGGCCATGCGGTCGTCCTGCGCGTCACCACCTTCAACGACGAAACCATGTCGACCCTGCGGACCGAGATGGAAAAGGCGATCCAGCAGGCCGGCGGCATCGACAAGGTGACGGGCTTCGTCCTCGACCTGCGCAACAACCCCGGCGGCCTTCTGAACCAGGCCATCGAAGTGTCCGACGCCTTCCTCGACAAGGGCGAGATCGTGTCGACCCGCGGCCGCAAGCCCGAGGAATCGGAACGCTGGAACGCCAAGCTGGGCGATCTTGCGCAAGGCAAGCCGATGGTCGTGCTGATCAACGGGGGCTCGGCCAGCGCGTCCGAAATCGTGACCGGCGCGCTCCAGGACCACCGCCGCGCCATCGTCGTGGGGACGAAATCCTTCGGCAAAGGCTCGGTCCAGACGGTGATGCAGGTGACACCCGACAGCGCCATCCGCCTGACCACGGCGCGCTATTACACGCCCTCGGGCCGGTCGATCCAGGCGCTGGGCATCCAGCCCGACATCATCGTCGAACAGCCCGCGCCCAAGCCCAAGGACGAGGAGGACGCCGACACCCCGCGCAGCGCCTCGAAATTCTCGAACTCGGAAGCCGACCTGCGCGGCGCGCTGAACAACGACGCCGTGTCGGACGAAGAGAAGAAGCAGATCGAGGAAGAGGCCCGCCAGGTCGAGGCCACCGCCAAGCTGCGCGAAGAGGACTACCAGCTCGCCTATGCGGTCGACATCCTCAAGGGCCTGTCGGCGGTCGATTTCCGCGCCGATGCCGTGCCGGAAAGCGTCAAGCCCGCCGTGACCGGCGAGGGCGCGGCCGATGGCGACGCCCCCGGCGGGACGCAGGGCGGCGACAGCGGGGGCGCGTTGCGGCAATGATCGACCCGATCCACGACAACCTGATGGTGGGCCCCTCGGGCCTGCCCTATCGGCCCTGCGCGGGCGTCCTGCTGATCAACGACCAAGGCCTGGTCTTTGCCGGGCAGCGCATCGACCAGGGCGGCGGCGAGCCGGGCGGCGCCTGGCAGATGCCCCAGGGCGGCATCGACCGGGGCGAGACCCCGCGCGACGCCGCGCTGCGCGAACTGGGCGAGGAAACCGGCATCACCGACCCCGACCTGGTCGAGATCCTGGCCGAATCGCCCCGCTGGGTGACCTATGAACTGCCGCCCGAGCTTCTGGGCAAGATCTGGAAGGGCCGCTACGGCGGCCAGCAGCAGAAATGGTTCGCCATGCGCTTCCTGGGCGAGGATTCGCAGGTCGACATCAAGACCGAGGAACCCGAGTTCCTGCGCTGGCAATGGATGCGCGCGGGCGACCTGATCGGCGCCATCGTGCCCTTCAAGCGCGCCGTCTATGAACAGGTCTTCGCCGATTTCCGCGACTATCTGGCCTGAAGGCCCAAGTCTGAGGGCGCTGGCCTGTCGGCCCGCGCCGGGCCGGGGCGCCTTGCCCCCCCATCAGACCTGTCAGCCCCTTCCTCGCTGAAAAAGGCGCGCCGGACCGTTTTCCCGGGGCGTTCGGAGGCCCCCAAGGATATTTGCGCACGAAAGAAGCCTTGGGATCGTCGCGCCGGGGGGCGTGGCGCGCGCGTGGCGGCGGCGCTTGTCCTTGGCCCCGGCCTGTTTCATAGTGGCGGCGGGGACGGCCCCACCATCACGGTCAAGCGCGCGGGACGGCCCGGCAGGACAAGGATTGTGTCGTGGCCTGGTTCTATCTTTTCACCGCAGGCATCCTGGAAATCGTCTGGGCCTTCGCCATGAAGAAATCGGCGGGCTTCACCCTGCTGGTGCCCAGCATCGTTACCCTGGTCGGCATGGTGGCCAGCTTCGGCCTGCTGGCGCTGGCGATGCGCTCGCTGCCGCTGGGGACGGCCTATACGGTCTGGACCGGCATCGGCGCGGTCGGCGCCTTCGTGCTGGGCGTCCTGCTGCTGGGCGAGGGGCTGAGCCCCGGACGGGTTCTGGCGGCGGCGCTGATCGTCGCGGGGATCGCGATGATGAAGCTGTCTAGCCCCTGACGCGTCCGACGCGCGGTGTACGCCCCGTGTACGCGCGGTGTACGCATGTCACGGGCGGTTTTCGTTGCATTTGAAAGGCTTGGGCCGGGGGCGTTGCGCCCCCGGCGCACGCTTGTTGCGCGCCCTCAGGCCGCCGCGCCCAGTCCCGCCAGCCGCGCCTTGAGCGTGTCGCGCGCCACCTCCGCGCGGCTGCCCGAGATAACCGCCCGGCCCCGCTCCAGCATCAGGAAGCGGTCGCCCAGGTCATAGGCGAAGTCGAAGAACTGCTCGACCAGCACGATCGCCATGTCGCCCCTGTCGCGCAAGCCCTTGATGACGCGGCCGATCTGCTGGATGATATTGGGCTGGATGCCCTCGGTCGGCTCGTCCAGCAGCAGGACGCGCGGCCGCGTGACCAGGGCCCGGGCGATGGCCAGCTGCTGCTGCTGGCCGCCCGACAGATCGCCGCCGCGCCGGTGGCTCATCTCGGCAAGCACCGGGAAGTGCTGGAAAATCTCCTCGGGCACCTGGCGTTCGCCGCGCGGCAGCAGGCCAAAGCCGGTCTCGAGGTTCTCGCGCACGGTCAGCAGCGGAAAGATCATCCGCCCCTGCGGCACATAGGCCAGGCCGCGCGCCGCCATGGCTTGGGCGTTGACGCGGCCCAGTTCCTCGCCATTCAGCCGCAGGCTGCCGCCCGACCGCGGGTGGCTGCCGGACAGGACCTTGAGAAGGCTGGTCTTTCCGACCCCGTTGTTGCCCATGACGCAGGTGACCTCGCCCGGCCGGGCGATCAGGTCGACGCCGTAAAGGATCTGGCTGCCGCCGTAATGCAGCGTGATTCCGGTCGCTTCCAGCATGTCAGCCCCTTCCCAGATAGACTTCGACAACCTGTGGATTGGCGGTGACGTGGTCCAGGCTGCCCTCGGCCAGGACCGAGCCTTCATGCAGCACGGTGACCTTGCACTCCAGCCGCCGCACGAAATCCATGTCATGTTCGACCACCACCACCGCGTGCCGCTGCGCCAGCCGGCGCAGCAGGGTCGTGGTCTGTTCCCGCTCGGCCAGGGTCATGCCGGCGGCCGGCTCGTCGACCAGCAGCAGGCGCGGTTCCTGCGCCAGCAGCATCCCGATCTCAAGCCATTGTTTTTGCCCGTGGGACAGCTCTCCGGACTTACGGGAAAGCTGGTCGGCGAGCCCCACCTCGGCGGCCAGCTCCGCCACCCGCGCCAGGCTGTCGGCCGATGGTTTCCACCACAGCACGCTGAACGGGCCCCGCGCCGCCTTCAGCGCCATGGTCAGGTTCTCGGCCACGGTCTGGTCCTCGAAGACCGTGGGGCGCTGGAACTTGCGGCCGACGCCGGCTCGGGCGATCTGCGCCTCGTTCATCTTCAGCAGGCTGCGCGAGGTTTCGCCCCACAGGACCTGGCCTTCGTCGGGCCGGGTCTTGCCGGTCACGATATCCATGAAGGTGGTCTTGCCGGCGCCGTTCGGGCCGATGATGGCGCGCAGCTCGCGTTCGGCGATGGCGAAGCTGAGGTTGTTGATCGCCCTAAATCCGTCGAAACTGACCGAGATTCCGATGACTTCCAAAAGCGCGCTCATTCCGTGGCCTCGCGTTCCTGCAATGCGCCCATGTCGGGGCCAAGGGGGGCGCCGCCGCGTTTCGGGGGCCGCAGCCCTTCCAGCAGGTCGACCAGCCCGGCGATGCCCTTGGGCGCGAACAGCGTGACCAGCACGAAGGACAGGCCCAGCAGCACCTGCCACCAGTCCACCCATTTCACCGTATAGAAGCCCAGGTTCAGGTCGGGCGCGCGGCCCCCGGTGAACCAGCTGGACACCAGCGAGACGAAGACCGCCCCGATCGCCGCGCCGTAAAGCCGGCCCCGGCCGCCGATCGCCACCCAGACCGCCAGATAGATCGAGGCGATGGGGGCAAGCTCGGCCGGGTTGATGATGCCCGCCTGCGGATAGTACAGCGCCCCGGCGATGCCCGTGATGACGGCCGCCAGCACGAAGATCACCAGCTTGTAGCCCTCGACCGAATAGCCCAGGAAGCGGACCCGCGCCTCGTCGTCGCGGATGGCGCGGGCGACGCTGCCGAACTTGCCGGACGCCACCCAGGCGATCATGAGATAGCCCAGTCCCAGCGCCAGGGCCGAGGCCCAGAGGAACCAGACCGACAGCCGTTCCTGCCCCACGCTCTCCAGCCCCGGGATGTTCTGCAACCCCGACAGCCCGTTGTTGCCGCGCAGGCCGGAATCGTTCTGGAACAGGTAAAGCGCCAGGGCCAGCGTCATCGCCTGGGTCAGGATCGACAGGTAAACCCCGTTCACGCGGCTGCGGAACGCCAGCCAGCCAAAGACCAGCGCCAAGAGCCCCGGCACCAGCACGACCAGCGCCAGCTGGCCGATGAGCGAGCCCGACAGCGCCCAGATCGCCGGGAACTGGTCCGAGCCCACGACGCCAAAGATCTGCGTGGCGACGGCCTGGGAAATCTCGGCCTCGGTCGGCGGGATCGGCAGGTTCGCCAGCGATCCAGTGACGATGCCCTCGGTCCGGGCGACCATCAGCCACATGCCGATCATGTAGCCGCCAAGCGCAAAGAACGCCATCTGGCCCAGGGACAGGATGCCGACATAGCCCCAGACCAGATCCATGGCGACGGCGGCCAGCGCCAGGCACAGGGTCTTGCCCAGCGTCTTGACCATGCTGGTGGAAATCGCGCCCGTGCCATAGCCCGCCGACAGCATGGTGACGGCCAGGGTAAAGACCGCGAGCACGGCCAGGAACACCAGGATCGAGGGATGGCGAAGCACCAAGGGTTTGCGCATGTCAGGCCCCCACGGCGGCGCGGCCCCGGGCGGCGATGATGCCGCGCGGCCGGAACTGGATGAAGATGATGATGAACAGGATCATGTAGGTCTGCGCGGCCAGCGTGTTGGCGGGGTTCAGCCACTCGATCCCCTTCTGCAGGAAGCCGATCAGCGCGGCGCCGGCGAGCGTGCCCCAGATGTTGCCGACCCCGCCCACGACGACCGTCATGAAGCTTTGCACGATGTAGTCGCTGCCCAGTTCGGACGTGACCTTGGCGAACAGGCCGATGGCCACCCCCGCGATGCCGGCGATGCCGGAACCCAGGCCGAACGTCAGCATGTTGATGCGGTCGGGACTGATGCCCATGCTGGCCGCCATGCCGGGATTCTGGGTCACGGCCCGCACCTCGAGCCCCAGCCGGGTGCGGTTCATGATGAACAGGTAAAGCCCCAGGAACACCAGCGCGAGGACAAAGATCGCGATGCGGATATAGCTGACCCCGACGATGTCGTTCAGCGTCCAGGCCCCGTCCAGCCAGGCGGGCGCGGTCAGCGGCCGGGCCTGCGTGCCGAAGATGTTCTTGGCCAGCTGTTGCAGGGCGATGCTGACGCCGAAGGTCGCAAGCAGCGTTTCCAGTGGGCGCTTGTAGAGGTGGCGGATCACCAGCCGCTCGAGCGCGACGCCGGCGGCGAAGGTGACGATAAAGGCCAATGGCAGCGCCACGATCAGCGACAGCGTGCGGTCGGCGATGAACTGCTGCGTCACATAGCCGGTATAGGCGCCCATCATGATGAATTCGCCATGCGCCATGTTGATGACGCCCATCACGCCAAAGGTGATGGCCAGGCCGATGGCCGCCAGGAAATAGATCGAGGCGAGCGACAGCGCGTCCAGCGACAGGTCGGCGGCCTGCATCAGGCCGATGCGCGTCTCGGTTCCACGCAGGGCGGCGCGGGCGGCGTCGGTAACGGTCTGGTCAGGCTCGGCATAGACGTCCAGGAAATGAAAGCGGTCAAGCGCGGCGGTCACCTCGTCCTCGCTGGCGGCGGGCTGGACGAGGCCCTGGCTCTCCAGTGCGGTCCAGGCGCGGTCGCGGGCGGCATCATGGCCCAGCTGCGCCAGGGGAACGCCGCCGACCATGCCGCCCTGGATGTGCTGGGCCAGCATGGCGCGTTCGGCCTGGGGGGTCAGGCGGGCGGGGGCAAGCCCGGCCTCGACCAGCATGGCATAGGCGGCATCGCGCGAGATGTCGTCGCCCGGGCTCAGCTCCGCCGCGACATTGGCGCCCGGCGGGACGGTTTCCAGCGCCACGCGGCGGGTCGCCAGGATCGGGTTCAGGGCGGCGCGGAAATCAAGCCCCGTGTCGCCGCCAAAGCCTTCGATGGCGGCGATCCGCGCCGCCGGGTCGGGGTCGTGCTGGATCGTCAGCAACCGTTCCAGCCGCGCCTTGCGGGCGGCCAGGCCAGGGTCGGGATCGTCGAGCGCCGCGCGCAGCAGGACAAGCTGGCTGGCGTCGGCGCGGCGCGACAGCGCATCCAGCGCCTGGGCCCGGCGCGCCGGATCGGGGTCCGACAGCGCCGCCCCCGCCAGCGCGTCCGAGATCACCCCCCGCACGCCCGAGTTCGGCCGCAGCAGCGTCACTTCGGCCGGGGGCAGGTCGGCCCCGGTCGCGGCATCGGTCAGCCGGTCGCCATCGACGATCACCAGAAGCCCGTCGGATTTGCGCAGACCCAGCGCCCGGTCGCCCCAGGCTTGCAGCAGCGCCGCGCCCTGCGGGCCGGTCGCGGCGATGGCCTGGACCACCGGGCCGATGCTTTGGCGCGAGGGCTTTTCGATCTGACCGCGATGCTGGGCGATCACCGCCCCCAGGTCGGGGGCCTGGGCCGCAGCCGGCAGGGCCAGCGCCATGAGCGCCAGGGCAATGAAAATGAAGCGCATGAAATCCTCGCGACCCGGAAAGGGGGGCGGCGGGCGCCGCCCCGTCAGCGGTCAGTAGTTCGACTTGACCTGCACGCAGGCGTTGGTTTCGGTGTTCCACATGCCGCATTGCTTGCCCGGCCAATCGCTGTCGAGCTTGGCGCTTTCGGGCAGGAAGTCGGTCCAGGCGTCGCCCGGCACCTCGGGGGTCTGGCTGACGATGTCGAACTGGCCATCCTCGCGGATCTCGCCGATCAGCACGGGCTTGGTCAGGTGGTGGTTCGGCAGGACCTTGGCCGTGCCGCCGGTCAGGTTCGGCACCTCGACCCCGACGATGGCATCGAGCACCTTGTCGGTGTCGGTGCTGCCGGCCTTTTCCACCGCCGCGACCCAGGCGTTGAAGCCGATCATGGTGGCCTCCATCGGGTCGTTGGTCACGCGCTTGTCGTCGCCGGTGAACCTGTGCCAGCCATCAATGAAGGCCTTGTTTTCGGGGGTGTCAGCGGATTCGAAATAGTTCCAGGCCGCCAGATGGCCGACCAGGTTCGCGGTATCCAGGCCCGCCAGTTCCTCCTCGCCCACGGAAAACGCCATGACGGGGATGTCATCCGCCGACACGCCCGCGGCGGCCAGTTCCTTGTAGAAGCCGATGTTCGCGTCGCCGTTGACGGTCGAGACCACGCCGACCTTCTTGCCGTCCGCGCCAAGCGCCACCACGTCGGCAACGATCTTGGACCAGTCGGAATGGCCGAAGGGGGTGTAGTTGACGAAAATGTCCCCCGTCGCGACGCCCTTGCCCTTCAGATAGGCGTCCAGGATGTTGTTCGTGGTGCGCGGATAGACGTAGTCGGTGCCCAGCAGCGCCCATTTCTCGACGCCCAGTTCCTCCATCATGTAATCGACCGCCGGGATCGCCTGCTGGTTCGGGGCGGCGCCGGTATAGATCACGTTCTTGGACGACTCCTCGCCCTCGTACTGCACGGGATAGAACAGCAGCCCGTTCAATTCCTCGATGACCGGCAGGACCGACTTGCGGCTGACGCTGGTCCAGCAGCCAAAGATCGCGTCCACGCCGTTCACCGAGATCAGCTCGCGCGCCTTTTCCGCGAACAGCGGCCAGTCCGAGGCCGGGTCCACCACGACCGCCTCGATCTTCTTGCCCAGGACGCCGCCCTTGGCGTTCTGCTGATCGACCATCATCAGCACGGTGTCCTTCAGCGTGGTTTCCGAAATCGCCATCGTGCCCGACAGCGAATGCAGCACGCCGATCTTGATCGTGTCGTCCTGTGCCCAGGCGGCGCCCGCGCAACCGGCCAGAATGGCAAGACCGGCGCAGGCACTGGTGAACGTGTTCATCCCTGTTTCCCTCTTGTTGGTGCCGCATGACGGCAAGGGGATCAGGGCAGGAAACGGGCGGCGCTGCCACGTTCCGGGGCAGTTTGCGCGCAAGGCTTTGTTCGTTGCCCGGTTTTTGGTCCATGCCGGATGCAGATGACCGAAAACCGGGCGACGGTGGTGCGCGCCTTATCCGCGCAGCAGCGCCAGCAGGTTTGCGTCGGCATAGCCGTCCGGCACCATCCCGCGCGAGCGCTGGAAGCCCTTGACCGCCTCGACCGACTTCGCGCCCAGCTTGCCGTCGGCGCCGCCGGTGTCGAAGCCGCGCGCCATCAGCAGGCGCTGGATCTCGGCCTTTTCGCTGTTCGACAGGGTGCGGTCGCCGCGCGGCCAGGCGCCCTGGATGCCCGGGCGCCCGGCAATCGCGTCGCCCAGGAAGCTGACCGCCAGCGCATAGCTGTCCGAGGCGTTGTATTTCAGGATCGCCCGGAAGTTCTGCGTGATCAGGAAGGCCGGCCCCCGCGCCCCCGCCGGCGCGATGATCGCGCCCGAGGGCACCGGCCGGCCGCTTGCCGTCCTGACCCCCATCGCGGTCCACTGGCTGCCCGATTTCTCGACCGACTTGCTGACCTGGTTGTAGTCGAAGCCCGAGGGCAGGATCACCTCGGCCCCCCAGGGCTGGCCGGGCTGCCAGCCGTTCTGGCGCAGGTAATGCTCGGTCGAGGCCAGCGCGTCGGTCGGATCGTCCGACCAGATGTCGCGCCGCCCGTCGCCGTTGAAATCGACCGCGTGCGACAGGAAGGAACTGGGCATGAACTGCGTGTGCCCCATGGCGCCCGCCCAACTGCCCACCATATGGGCGCTGTCCACGTCGCCCGCCTGGATGATGCGCAGCGCGGCGACCAGTTCGCCGGCGAAGAACTCGCCCCGCCGCCCGTCATAGGCCAGCGTGGCCAGAGCCGGCACGATGGGCGTGCTGCCCCGGCCCGCCCCGAAGTTCGATTCCATCCCCCAGACGGCCAGCACGATCTCGCGCGGGACGCCGTAGCGCGCCTCGATGGCCGCCAGCGTGGACGCGTATTGCGCCGCCTTGGACCGGCCGGTCCCGACGCGGGTGCCGATGGCCCCGTCCAGATAGTCCCAGATCGGCTTGGAGAACTCGGATTGCTTGCGGTCCAGCGCGATCAGGCTGGGCATGAAATGCGCCTGCCCCATCGCGCTGTCAAAGACCTGGGGCGAAATCCCGGCGGCCAGCGCCCGGGGGCGGAAGCTGGCGACCCAGGTCTGGAACCCTGCCTCGGACCCCTGCCCGTTCGCGGTCGGAAGCCCGCCGAAATGGCCGCCACCCAGGGCGCCGGGCGACTGGTTCATGGATGCGCCGCAGCCCGCCAGCGCCAGGGTCAGCAGCCCGGTGGCCGCCATGCGATAGATGCCTTTGTTCATGCCTGTCCTTGCCCGCGCTCTTGTTATGGTTGCGGGCAGTCTAGCGCAGGCCGCGCCGGGTGGATAGGTCAGTCCTGATCGGGAAACAGGGGCTCCATCTGGGCCACGATCACCGCGTTCTCGGCCAGCGCGCGGTCCATCAGGTCCCGCTCCTCGGTCGGGATCTCATGCCCCTCGGCCAGGCGTTCGTCGATGCTGCCGTGGCCCGTCACCTCAAGCGGCGCAAGGCCCGCCTGCTTGAGGATGGCGACGGTCTCGCGCACCGCCTCGTCCTCGTCCCGGCCCGAGGCGTAGCAGACCAGCGCCGCGCCCGTCGCGCCCTCGGGCAAGCCGTCGTCAGCGGCGCGTCCGACCTGGACCAGAAGCGTATAGACCTGTTGGCTGGCGTTCGTCATCGCGTCCTTCCCATCGTCCTTTCCGGATGTGACAGGCCCCGGCCCGATGCGCAAGGCGGCAAAAAGGGCGGCCCCGGCAGGACCGCCCCGTTCTCGATCAGCCCGCAGGGGCTTAGCGGTTGCGTCGCAGCATCCGACCCAGCGCAATCAGGATGCAGGCGCCGATCACGCCGACCACAAGCTGTCCAAGCCAGCCGCCCAGGGTCGACCCCAGCAGGTTGATGAAGATGAAGTTCATCAGAACCGCACCCAGGATGCCCAGGATGATGTTCATCAGCAGCCCGTGTTCGGACTTCATGAGGTTTTCCGCAATCCAGCCCGCCAGAGCGCCGACGATGATCGCGGCGATCCATCCCATTCCTTCCATATTCCCTTCCCCTTCATAAGGTTGTCTTGGTCGGGCAACGCGGAAACGGGCGGCGCGGTTCCGCGTCCTCAGTCGCGCAGAAGCTCGTTGATCGAGGTTTTCGAGCGCGTCTGCGCGTCCACCCGCTTGACGATCACTGCGCAGTACAGGTTCACGCCGTTCTTGGACGGCATCGAGCCCGCGACCACGACCGAACCCGCCGGCACCTCGCCATACATGACTTCGCCGGTCTCGCGGTCCACGATCTTGGTCGATTTGCCGATGAACACGCCCATGCCCAGGACCGAGCCTTCGCGCACGATGCAGCCCTCGACCACCTCGGAGCGGGCGCCGATGAAGCAGTTGTCCTCGATGATGGTCGGGCCGGCCTGCATCGGTTCCAGCACGCCACCGATGCCGACGCCGCCCGACAGGTGGACGTTCTTGCCGATCTGCGCGCAGGACCCGACTGTGGCCCAGGTATCGACCATGGTGCCTTCGTCGACATAGGCGCCCAGGTTCACGAAACTGGGCATCAGGACCACGCCCTTGGCGATATAGGCCGAGCGGCGCACGACGCAGTTCGGCACGGCGCGGAACCCGGCCTCGCGCCAGCGCGCATCGTCCCAGCCCAGGAACTTGCTGTCCACCTTGTCCCACCAGCCGCCGCCCTGCGGACCGCCCGACTGCATCTCCATGTCCTTCAGGCGAAAGCCCAGCAGCACGGCCTTTTTCGCCCACTGGTTCACATGCCAGTCGGCGCCGCGCTTTTCGGCCACGCGCAGGACGCCCTTGTCCAGCGCCTCGAGCGTCGCCTCGATGGCATCGCGGGCCTCGCCCCGGGTGTCGGGGGTGATCCGGTCCCGGGTCTCCCAGGCGGATTCGATGGCGGCTTCTAGGGCGTCATTCGACATGGGTCTGGCCTCTCTCGGGTGGAAACTGTCACGCAAGGGCTATAAGCCCAGGGGTGCGGTCGCGCAATCCGCGCCGCCTGCCAGAGGTTTCGATGATCGACGAAGACGAGCGCGCCCACCCGTTCCGCGACAGCCAGCAGGATGCCGCCGCCATCCGGCAGGTGCCCGACACGCCCCAGACCCGCGCTCCGGCCTATCGGCTGGCCTTTACCGACAACGAATTCCTGCTGCGCGAGGAATTGCGCCCGGTGCGGCTGCAGCTGGAGTTGCTGAAGCCGCAGATGATCATGGATGCCCTAGGCGTGCGTTCGACCATCGTCATGTTCGGCGGCGCGCGCATCCCCGCCCCCGAGGCGCGGGCCGGTGCGCGCACCCCCGTCCTGGCCGAACTGTCCCGCTATTACGAGGAAGCGCGGATCTTTGCCCGGCTGGTGACGCGGCGCAGCCTGGAGAGCAAGGGCGCCGAGAACGTGATCTGCACCGGCGGCGGCCCCGGCGTGATGGAGGCGGGCAACCTGGGCGCGGCCGAGGCCGGGGGCGTCTCCATCGGCCTGTCGATCGTGCTGCCGCACGAACAGGCGCCGAACGCCTATGTGACGCCAGACCTGTGCTTCAACTTCCACTATTTCGCGATCCGCAAGATGCATTTCCTGATGCGGGCGCGGGCGGTCACGGTGTTCCCCGGCGGCTTCGGCACCATGGACGAGATGTTCGAGGCGCTGACCCTGATCCAGACCGGCCGGATGACGCGGGTGCCCTTCATCCTGTTCGGCAAGGAGTTCTGGGACCGGGTGATCGACTGGCAGGCCCTGGCCGAGGCCGGCACCATCAGCCCCGAGGACCTGGACCTGATCAGCTTTGTCGACACGGCCGAGGAAGCGCTGGCGATCATCGACGCATGGCCCGATCCGGAGCCCGATCCGGAGCCCGATCCGGGGCCTGAGGCCTAATGCGGCCACCAGGCCACGAAGTCGTTACTGTCCACGCCCTCGCCCGGCAGCGGCGCGCCTGAACGCAGCGCGCCGCTGCGATAGACGGCGTGGGTCAGTTCGGGCTGCATCTGCGGGTCCTCGTCGCCCGCTGCGGGGCGGACGACGATGGTCCCGCGTTCAAGCGCGCGGGCAAAGGCCGGATCGCTCAGGTAGATCGCCTTGAGATAGTCGATGACCTCGGCGCGGAACGCGGCCTGATCCAGGGGCGTGTCGGCATTGGCTGCCATCGCGCGGGCGCGGGCCAGCGCGGCCTCGGCCTCGGCGCGGATGCGCGCCTCAAGCGCGGGGTCTTCGCGTCCCAGCCGCTCGATGGCATCGTCGCTGAGCCGGAAGCCGTCGCGGGGCGCGGTGTCGTCCCGGGATCCGGCCTGGTCGCGACCGGGCCGCAGCCTGACATCCTCCTCGCCCGGGCGGGTGGCTTCGGGGGGCACCACAACGCGGCCGGGGCTGACGGAAGGGTCCCGCGCCGCGCCCGGGGCGGGGGCCAGGGCCGGAACCGGAGAAGAGCTGCTGATCGAAGGCGAGGCCATGCCGAAACCCGGGAATCATCATGCGGACAGGATCATGTTAACCTTCGTCGCGCGATTTTAACCCATTGTTAAGGTTAAATATTCCTAAAGTTTTAACGATCAGGCGCGGTGATAGGGGCTGCCGGCCAGGATGGTGGTCGCGCGATAGATCTGTTCGGCCAGCATGACACGCACCAGCATATGGGGCCAGACCATGCGGCCCAGGCTGACCGACAGCGCGGCGCGGGCCCGCAGGGCGGGGTCGATCCCGTCGGCGCCGCCGATGACGAAGGCGATGTCGCGGGCCTGGTCCCGGAACCCCGCGATCCGGTCTGCGAATTCCGGCGAGGTCAGCATCTGGCCGCGTTCGTCCAGCGTCACCAGCGCCGCATCGGAGGGAATGACCCGATCCAGCAGTGCCGCCTCGGCCGCCATGCCGCCGCCGCGCTTGTCCTCGACCTCGGCGATGGTCACGGGGGGCAGGCCCAAGGCGCGGCCCGCCTTGGCGTGACGGTCGAGATAATCGGCGATCAGCGTCGCCTCGGGGCCCTGCCGCAGCCGCCCGACCGCGGCAATGACCATCCGCATGCGTCCGGCCCGTCAGCCCTGCGGGCGTTGGGCGGCTTCGTCGGCGGCGTGATCGGCGCGCAGCCTGTCCAGCGTGGCCGAGCGCAGCGCATCCGCCGGCATCCACATCTTTTCAAGCTGATAGAACTCGCGCACCTCGGGGCGGAAGACATGGACGATCACGTCGTCGGTGTCGATCAGCACCCAGTCGCCGGTGTCCTTGCCTTCGACGCGGGCCGAGCGGCCGGTCTGCTCCTTCAGACGCTCGACCAGCTTTTCCGCGATCGACGCGACCTGGCGCGCGTTCCGGCCCGAGGCGATCACCATGTGGTCGGCCATGGCCGAGCGGCCGCGCAGGTCGATGGTCACGACCTCTTCGGCCTTGTCGTCGTCGAGCGAGGCAAGAATGCGATCCAGAAGCTGATCGCTGGTCAGCCCGGGCATCGCGGCGGTCGCAGCCGGTGCAGTCACCGGCGAGACGGTATTGGACAGGGGTTCATCCTCCGGTCATCGCGCCGCTCTCCCCCGGCGCCGGGGCCCTTATAATGTAGCATGGAATTGCCCCGGCTCAATGCGGGGCGGCCAGATTTGTGGGCAGGACGCGGGCCGCGGCTTGGACCCGGCAGGCCGACAGCGGAAGATTATCCCATGTTTCCGGGCATTTGACTAAGCCTTCGGCCCAGGCCAGGCGGTCGGTTTCCAGCCGCAACAGTTGGCGCGCGCGTTCCGCCGGGGTTTGCGCGACGAAGACGGCGAGCGTGAAGAGCGCGGCGCAAAGCAGCGGAAACGCCCGCAGGAAAATACGAATCATCATGGCAGATCACCTTTCGTCCGGGCTTGACCATAGGGACCGGATGCCAAGAATGAATTAACAGAACCGTGCCCGCCGCGTGACCGAAGGCCCCTCGGGGCGCCCGCACCGGGCGTACACCGCGCGTACACAGGGCGTGCACCGCCGGTCCTCCGCCCCGGCCTGCCATATTGCCTGATGGCGAAAACCGGCGTAAAACGGCGCTCATGCAAGGATTCGTCTATTTCGACATCCATGACCGCGCCCGGCTGCCGGGTCGGTTCTACGGCGAAAGCCTGTCCGTCACCGCCCGACTTTGACGGCAGCGGGCGCATGCTTGTGCGCGCCCCTGGGACACCCCCCGACAGGCGGGCGGTCCGATCCATGACCCCACCAGCTACTCTTTCGGAAAGAGAAAGCCATGACAGGCACCATGAACGCGGGCGCGCCCCGCACGCTGTACGACAAGATCTTTGACGCCCATGTGGTCGAGCGGGCCGAGGACGGCACCTGCGTGCTGTACATCGACCGCCACCTGGTCCACGAGGTGACCTCGCCCCAGGCCTTCGAGGGGCTGCGCATGGCCGGGCGCAAGGTGCGCCGGCCCGACCAGACCATCGCCGTGCCGGACCACAACGTGCCGACCACGCCTGACCGCGTGAACGGGATCGAGAACCCCGAGGGCCGCATCCAGGTCGCGGAGCTGGACAAGAACGCCCGCGAGTTCGGCCTGAACTATTACCCGATGAGCGACATCCGCCAGGGCATCGTGCATATCGTCGGCCCCGAACAGGGCTGGACCCTGCCCGGCATGACCGTCGTCTGCGGCGACAGCCACACCGCGACGCATGGCGCCTTTGGGGCGCTGGCGCATGGCATCGGCACCTCCGAGGTGGAGCACGTCCTGGCCACCCAGACGCTGATCCAGAAGAAATCGAAGAACATGAAGGTCGAGATCACCGGCCGCCTGATGCCCGGCGTCACCGCCAAGGACATCACGCTGGCGGTGATCGGCAAGACCGGCACCGCCGGCGGCACCGGCTATGTCATCGAATACTGCGGCGAGGCGATCCGCGCCCTGTCGATGGAAGGCCGCATGACCGTCTGCAACATGGCGATCGAGGGCGGCGCCCGCGCCGGGCTGATCGCGCCGGACGAAAAGACCTTCGAATACTGCATGGGCCGCCCGCATGCCCCCAAGGGCGCGGCCTGGGAAGCCGCCGTCGCCTGGTGGAAGACGCTGTTTTCCGACGAGGGCGCGCATTGGGACAAGGTCGTCACCATCCGCGGCGAGGACATCGCCCCGGTCGTGACCTGGGGCACCTCGCCCGAGGACGTGCTGCCGATCACCGCCGCCGTCCCCGCCCCCGAGGATTTCGAGGGCGGCAAGGTCGAGGCCGCGCGCCGCAGCCTGGACTATATGGGCCTGAAGCCCGGCACGCCGCTGGAGGAGATCAAGATCGACGCGGTCTTTATCGGGTCCTGCACCAACGGCCGGATCGAGGACCTGCGCGCCGCCGCCGGCATCCTGAAGGGCCAGAAGCTGGCGCCGGGCGTGCGGGGCATGGTCGTCCCCGGCTCGGGCCTGGTCCGCATGCAGGCCGAGGAGGAGGGCCTGGACAAGATCTTCACCGATGCCGGGTTCGAATGGCGGCTGGCGGGCTGTTCCATGTGCCTGGGCATGAACCCCGACCAGCTGGCGCCGGGCGAGCGCTGCGCCGCAACCTCGAACCGCAACTTCGAGGGCCGCATGGGCCGGGGCGGGCGCACGCATCTGATGTCGCCGGTGATGGCGGCGGCGGCGGCGATCAGGGGCCACCTGACCGACGTGCGCGCGCTTATCTCTGAAACGGTCTGACGGCGGCTGGGCGGGGCGCGCTGTCCCGCCCGGCCAGCCACAGGGCATTGACGGCGATCAGGAAAAGCCCCGCGTTCTCGAACCAGAAGTTGAACGGGAGACGCGCGAAATCCATGCTGATGAGTTGGTCCACGTGATGAAAGCCCACCGCCCGCACCAGGACGAAACCGCAGAGCACGGCAAGGCCCAGAAGGGCCAGCCCGTTCATGCGCAGCCGTCCCTTGAGCGAACGGAGCGCGACCGTCAGGACCAGCACCACCAGCAGGATGAGGCCCGCGATGAAGCCCAGCTGCACCAGCGCGCGGTTGTCGTACCAGCCCTGGGCATGGGCCATGCAGCGCCCGGTCGCGGTCAGCGCGGTCTGCAGGTCGAGCTGCTTGTTCAGCGCCAGAAAGCCCATCAGCGGCGCGATGCCCAGCCACAGCCCGCGCGCGGCCTGGGGCGGGCGGCGGGTCAGCACCCGCACCGCCAGAACCATGCACAGCAGATAGGCCAGGACCGTCAGCCAGCCCGTCACCTCCGGGTCGCCGATGGCGGGCGTCCAGTCGCGGGACACGCAGGCGCGCAGCGCCGCGAAACTTGCAAAGCCAAACATATGAAACATCCTTGCGGCGGAACTCGGAAACCGGCGCGAAAAGGTTAACGGCCGCAGGGGCGGCCAGTCAATTCCACGAGGACATCCATGGACAAGTTCACCACCCTGACCGGCATCGCGGCCCCCATGCCGCTGGTCAACATCGACACCGACATGATCATCCCCAAGCAGTTCCTGAAGACGATCCATCGTTCGGGCCTGGGCAAGAACCTGTTCGACGAGATGCGCTACAACCCCGACGGCAGCGAAGTCCCGGATTTCGTGCTGAACCAGCCGGCCTATCGCCAGGCCGAGATCATCGTGGCGGGCGACAATTTCGGCTGCGGGTCGTCGCGCGAGCACGCGCCCTGGGCGCTGCTGGATTTCGGCATCCGCTGCGTGATCTCGACCAGCTTTGCCGACATCTTCTTCAACAACTGCTTCAAGAACGGCATCCTGCCCATCGTCATGCCGCCCGAAGTGGTCGAGGTGCTGATGGAGGATGCCCGCAAGGGCGCCAACGCGCGCATGACGGTCGATCTGGAAAACCAGACCGTGACGACCTCGGACGGGCAGAGCTTTCCGTTCCAGGTGGACCCGTTCCGCAAGCACTGCCTGCTGAACGGGTTGGACGACATCGGCCTGACCATGGAGAAGGCCCCCGCCATCGACGCCTACGAGGCGCAGATGGCCCAGAGCCGGCCTTGGGTCTGATCCGGCTGATCGCGCTGCTGTCGGCGCTGGCCGCCCCGGCGGCCTGGGGCCAGCCGCTGCGGATCGCCACGTTCGACCCCGGCCTGTCGCGCGACGGGCCGGGGCTTTTGTTGCGCGATCTTGGCCGCAAGGACGCGCAGATCGACGCGGTTCTGGGCGTGATCGCGGCGGTGCGGCCCGACATCCTGCTGCTGACCGGCTTTGACTGGGACCACGAGGGGCGCGCGCTGGCCGCCTTTCGCGCCCGGCTGGCGGCGGCGGGGGTGGACTACCCCCATGCCTTCGCCGGGCGGCCGAACGCGGGCATGGTCACCGGGCTGGACATGGACGGCGACGGGCGGCGCGGCACGCCCGACGACCGGCAGGGCTTTGGCCGGTTTTCGGGCCAGGGCGGCATGGTCCTGCTGTCGCGCCACCCGATCGGGCCGGTCACGGATTACAGCGGTTTCCTGTGGCGCGACCTGCCCGGCAACCGGATGCCCCCGGCCCCGCCCGAGGTGGCGGCGGTGCAGCGCCTGCCATCGGTGGCGCATTGGGATGCGGTGGTGACGGTCGGCGGGCGGGGGCTGCATGTGCTGGCGATGGCGGCCTCGCCCCCGGCCTTCGGGCGGGGCGAGCGCAACATCGGGCGCAACCACGACGAGCTGGCCTTCTGGCTGGGGCACCTGCCGGACGCGCCCTTCGTGCTGGCGGGCAAGCTGAACATGGATGCCCTTGACAGCGCGGGCGACCCGGGCGCGCTGGCGCGGATCATGGCGCGGGTGCAGGACCCCCTGCCCCGCAGCGAAGGCGGGCGGCGCGCCGGCGCGCTGGGGGTGAACGCGGCGCAGAAGGGGGACCCGGGGCTGGACACCGGCGACTGGCCCGACGACAGGCCGCCGGGCAACCTGCGGGTGGATTACGTCCTGCCGGGAAAGGGGCTGGGCGTTCTGGGCGCGGGCGTCCACTGGCCCGAGGACGGGACCGCCGAGGCCGCCTCCAGCCATCGGCTGGTCTGGGTGGACATCGACTGGCCCCTAGCGCCCTAGCGGCCGGGCGGCAGCAGCACCAGGCAGCTGTCGCGCCCGTCGGCCTGGATGGTGCGCGCGCCCGAGACGATGGCCCGGGTCCGGGCCGAGCCGGTCTGCGGGTTGCGCGTCTTGGGCGCGGGCAGGATCGAGGCCAGCGCCGCCGCCTGCGCCATCGTCAGCCGGTCGGGGGTGGTCTTGAAATAGTGCTGCGCCGCGGCGTGGACGCCGAAGACGCCGCGCCCGAACTCGGCCAGGTTCAGATAGACCTCGACGATGCGGCGCTTGGACCAGAGCGCCTCGATCATCGGGGTGTAGAGCGTTTCCAGCGCCTTGCGCGGCCAGCTGCGGCCCTGCCACAGAAAGACGTTCTTGGCGGTCTGCTGGGTGATGGTCGATGCCCCCCGGCTGGAGCCCGAGGCGATGACGCGGCGGATCTCGACCATGTCGAAGCCCCAGTGGCGGCAGAAATTGGCGTCCTCGGCGGCGACGACGGCGCGCACCATCTGGGGGGCGATGTCGTCGATGTCGGTCCATTGCCGTTCGGCGCGGCCCGGGAATTCGCGCTGGCCGGCGATGATGGTCCAGCTGGTCGGCGGGTTCACGACCGAGAACAGCAGGACCAGCGCCGCCATCAGCGCCAAGAGCCGCAGCCCGATCCAGCGCAGCCAGCCGGCCAGCCACCAGGCGCCCCGGCGCAGCGGGCGCAGGCGGCGGCGGGCCCTTGGCGCATCGCTCTGGGCCAGGGCCTCGGGGTCGGGAAGGGTGTCGCTGCGGCGGGGCATGGCCGCGTCCTGTCACGGCCAGCCCCTTTGCGTCAAGCGTCCCGCGCCCGCGCCCCCGTCACGAGGACGAGGCGAAGCCCGAGGAGCTGGTGCCCTGGCCCGAGGCGGGGGCGGTTTCGGATTCCGCCGCGGCGGCGCCGGAGGCGGGGGCGGTGTCGGCCGCCGGAACCCCGAGCGCGCTGCCGAGCTTGCCGCCGGCGAAGGCCTCGCGCAGCCGCTCCTCCTGGGCGTCGGGCAGCGAGGTCTGCAGCACGCGGCCGCGCAGGCGGAAGCTTTCCAGCCGCGCCAGCACCTTGTCGGCCGTCATCTTGCGCACCAGGATGAACACCGCCGAGCCGCCGGGCGGGATCGACTGGCCGAGGCTGCGCATGAAGTCGTCGTTGATCCCGACATCGCTGAGCTTGCCCGCGATCGCCCCCGAGGCCGCGCCGACCGCCGCGCCGAGCAGAGGGTTCAGGAACAAAAGCCCGACCAGCGTGCCCCAGAAGCCGCCGCCCACCGCGCCGGCGGCGGTCAGGTTCACCGCCTGGTGCAGCTGGATGTCTTCGGCCGAGGGACGGGTGACGACCACCGCGTCCTCGAGCTGGATCAGGTATTCGGTCTGCATCTTGACCAGTTCGCTGCGCAGCTCGAAGCCCGTCGCCTCGTCATCGAAGGCAATGACCACAAGATCGGACATGCTGAAAATCCTTTCGGTTGTGCGGCGGGGATCGCCGCGAGGGAACACCCGGGCCCTGACCGGGTTTCGTTGACACAGGCACCGTTGCGGCGCTTCGCCCTTGTCTCGGCCCGGCGTTATGGTGCCAAATGCAAGCGTCGCTCGCCAGACCCATTGACCCAGGAGTTTTCATGTTGATCCAGCTTGTCCAGTTCGAGGTGCGCCCCGGCCAGCGGGACGCCTTTGTCGCGGCCTTCCGGATCAACTGGGAGGGGACGCGGGCCGAGCCGGGCAACATCCGCTTCGACCTGCTGGCCGACCCCGAGGACGAGAACCGCTTCCATTGCTACGAGATCTTTGCCGACGAGGCGGCGCTGGACGCCCATCGCGCGACCGAGCATTACCGGCGCTGCGTCGAGCTGATCGGGCCGCTGACCACGGGCAGCCGCAGCAAGCGGTTCTTTTCCCCGGTGCTGGTCGAGGGGGCGGCCGGGGAGCGGGCGGCCGAGAGCACGGGGGACCGCGCCTGAGCCATGCCCAACCCCCTGCGCCCCTATAGCGCGCGCCTGCGCAAGCTTGCCCGTCGCCCCGAGCCGCATTTCACCGACGGCGCCGTCGAGACCTGGGAGGAGGCGTCGGCCTCGACGCTGGTGTTCCGCCCCTCGGTCAGCCTGCCGGGCCAGGTCGGCCGCATCCGGGCCAGCGTCTTCGCCACCCTGCCCGAGACCATCGAGGCGCTGACCCGCGACGGCGAGGCCTGGGAAGGGCCGACCATGGGCTGGCGCTTTCGCGACGTCGACCTGGTGGACGGGGTGCTGTACCGGCCCGGAGCCGAGCTGCATCTGCGCAGCCGCCGGAACCGGCTGGGGCTGGCGTTCCAGCCCCGGGAAACGGTCAGCGCGGCGCTTTACGAGACCTGGACCACGAACCGCTGGTTCGGAAGCTGGCTGATGGACGGGCTGGTGACCTGGCCCCTGGCGCAGGCGACTGGCATGGCGATGACCACGGCCCCCGCCCCCGCGCCGAACAGCCATGCCGCGCGCTACGAGGCGTTGCTGGGCGTGACCCCGGACCGCATCGCGGGCGACGTGCATTTCGACGAGCTGGTGCTGTTCGGCGATCTGTCGAACAACGCCGACAAATGGCGCCGCCAGCGCGAACTGCGCGACCGGCTGCTGGCCGGGCGCAGCCCCGCGCCGGTGCCGGGCGTGTTCCTGCTGCGCGGGCGCGGCGGCGACCTGCGGCTGCTGCGCAACGAGGCGGAGTTGGCCGAGCGGCTGGAGCGCGAGCGCGGCTTTCTGGTCATCGACCCGCTGAAGGTCACGGCGGACGACCTGATCGAGGCCTGCGGGAACGCCCGCGCCATCGTCGGCGTCGAGGGCAGCCATCTGGTCCACGGCATCAACGTCGCGCCCCCGGACGCCGCCATCGTGCCGATCCAGCCGCCCGACCGGGTGGCCGCCACGCTGAAGCAGCTGTCCGACCGGCTGGGCCAGCGTTACGGCCTGCTGGTGGCCGAGGGCAACGACACGGTCTTTACCCTGGACTGGAGCGATCTGGCGCGGACGCTGGACCTGTTCGACTGAAGCGTTCCGAGGACGGCGCGGGGTCGGGTGGGTATTTGGGCAACAAGGAAACCCTGCCATGTTGCCCTGCCGGGCGACCCGCGCGCTTCGTCCGGCCCTATTCCCCGCGCGGGAAGCGTTTGGAATCCTCGAGCACGTTCAGGTCCATGTGGTTGCGCATGTAGCGTTCGGAGGCCTGCATCAGCGGCTGGTGGTCCCAGGGGAAATAGGCGCCGTTGCGCAGCGCCTCGTAGACCACCCAGCGGCGGGCCTGGCTTTCGCGCACCTCGGCGTCATAGGCGTCGAGATCCCAGCGGTCGGCCGCCATCGCCCGCAGGCGGTCCAGCGCCGGGGCGCAGGCGGGGTCGGCGGCGCGGTTCACCTGTTCGGCGGGATCCTCGGCCAGGTTGAAGAGCATTTCGGGGTCGGCCTTGCAGGCGATGTATTTCCAGTCGCCGTCGCGCAGGCAGACCAGCGGCGCGATGCTGCCCTCGGCCGCATATTCCATCGCCACCGGGCCGCGGTCGGCCGCGCCGCGGGCCAGCGAACGGCCGTCGGTCCAGGGCATCACCTCGTCCATCGAGATGCCGGCGAGGTCGCAGAGCGTCGGCAGCACGTCGATGGTCGAGACGGGCGTGTCGATGCGGCCGGGCGCCATGCCGGGGGCGGCGAT
The DNA here is from genome assembly GCF_000622145.1 of Paracoccus yeei ATCC BAA-599. Taxonomy (GTDB): domain Bacteria; phylum Pseudomonadota; class Alphaproteobacteria; order Rhodobacterales; family Rhodobacteraceae; genus Paracoccus; species Paracoccus yeei. Next base: position 46,475 of record NZ_KK211404.1, read on the forward strand.
CATCAGGGGCACGCGGGCCGAGGGTTCGAAGAAGTTCATCTTGAACCACAGGCCGCGCTGGCCCAGCATCTCGCCATGGTCGGACAGGAAGAGGACGATGGCCTCTTGCCGGGTGCGCGTGAGCACGTCCATCAGCTCGCCCAGCTTGTCGTCGATATAGCTGATGTTGGCAAAATAGCCCTGGCGCGCGCGGCGGATGTGGTCGGGCGTGACGGTCAGGCCGCGCCAGTCGCAGGCGTCCATCAGGCGCTGCGAATGGGGGTCCATGTCCTGGTAGTCCATGCCTGCGGGCGGTTCGAGTTCCGGGATGCCGTCGTACAGGTCCCAATACTTGCGCCGGGCGACGAAGGGGTCGTGCGGATGGGTAAAGCTGACCGTCAGGCACCAGGGCCGGTCGTCATTGCCGCGCGACAGGTCGTAGAGCTTGCGGGTGGCGTTGTAGGCCACCTCGTCGTCGTATTCGTACTGGTTGGTGATCTCGGCCACGCCGGCGCCGGTGACCGAGCCGAGGTTGTGATACCACCAGTCGATCCGCTCGCCCGGCTTGCGATAGTCGGGGGTCCAGCCGAAATCGGCGGGATAGATGTCGGTGGTCAGCCGCTCCTCGAACCCGTGCAGCTGGTCGGGGCCGACGAAATGCATCTTGCCCGACAGGCAGGTGTGATAGCCCGCCCGGCGCAGGTGGTGGGCATAGGTCGGGATGTCCGAGCAGAACTCGGCCGCGTTGTCATAGACCCGGGTGCGGCGGGGCAGCTGGCCCGACATGAAGCTGGCCCGGCCCGGTGCGCAAAGCGGGCTGCCGGTATAGCAGTTCGCATAGCGCGTCGCGCGTTCGGCCAGCGCCCGCAGGTGCGGAACATGCAGGAAATCGGCGGGGCCGTCGGGGAACAGGACCCCCGACAGCTGGTCCGCCATGACGATCAGGATATTGGGTCGTTTCACTTATTCCACCGAGGCGAGGACTGCATCCGCGCCGGGTTTTCCATCCAGAGTGGTGACGCCGTCAAGCCATGCTTTCGCCGCATCGGGATTGGCCTTGATCCAGTCCTTCGCAGCATCGGTCGCATCCGCGCCCTCGTCCAGGATCTTGCCCATCAGCTGGTTTTCCTGGTCCACGGTAAAGACCATCTGCCGGAAGAGCTTGGCGACATTCGGGCAGGCCGCGACCCATTCCTTGCGGGCGACGGTGTGGACGGTGGCGCCGCCGAAGTTCGGGCCGAACTCCTCGTCGCCGCCCGACAGGTAGGTGATCTTGAGGTTCACGTTCATCGGATGCGGCGCCCAGGCCAGAAAGACCGAAGGGGTGCCCGCGCCGTCGTTGCGCGCAACCTGCGCCAGCATCGCCTGTTCGCCCGATTCGACCAGTTCCCAGTCGCCCAGGCCGAACTTGTCCTCGGCGATCATCTTGGCGATGGACTGGTTGGCGGGGGCGCCGGGCTCGATGCCGTAGATCTTGCCCTGGAAGGCGTCCTTGTGCGCGTCGAGATCGGCGAAGTCCTTGACGTTCAGGTCCTTGGCGGCGTCGGTCACGGCCAGGGTGAACTTGGCGCCCTCGAGGTTCTGGACCAGCACCTCGGTCACGCCCGAGGCGTCGAGGTCGTCGCGGAACTTCTGCTGGGCCGGCATCCAGTTGCCCAGGAAGACGTCGGTGTCGCCCTTTTTCAGCGCCTCGTAGCCGACGGGGACGGACAGGGTGGCAACGTTGGGCTTGTAGCCGAGGCCGGTCAGCACGGCGGTGGCGACGCCGTTCGTGGCGGTGATGTCGGTCCAGCCCGGGTCGGACAGGCGGACGGTTGCGCAGTGCGCCGGGTCCTGGGCCAGGGCGGGCAGGGCGGCGGCGGCGGTCAGGAGAGCGGCGGCGGCGGTGATCCTTGCGCTTCGGGTCATGGCGTTCCTCTGCTGTTGGGCGGGCCTTGGCGCCCGGCACTGGCGGACATCAGCCCACAGCCCGCAGCGGCACGCAAGCGGTTTCCGGCGGGCGGGCGCGCGCGCCACCCATCCCGGTTGAAACCCGGGCCCCCGAGGCGTATCAGACGGGATGGTTCGCGACAAAGCCGGTTTTCCCCAGATGAACAGTCAGTCCACGATTCGCCTTTACCACATTGCGCTGTCGCCGTTCTGCCGCAAGGTGCGGCTGGTGCTGGCCGAGAAGCGGATCGAGGTCGAGCTGGTCGAGGACCGCTACTGGGAGCCGGGCTCGGAAATCTGGCGCCGCAACCCGGCGGGCAAGCTGCCGGTCTTGCGCATGGATGGCCGGCTGCTGGCCGAAAGCCAGGCGATCTGCGAATACCTGGACGAAAGCGTCCCGACCCCCGCGCTGATGCCCCATGCCGCCATCGACCGCTACGAGGTGCGGCGGCTGTGTTCCTGGTTCGACGACAAGTTCAACGCCGAATGCACCCGCCCGGTGATGAACGAGCGGGTCTGGAAGAAGGTCATGCGCGCCGGATACCCCGACAGCCGCACCGTCAAGGCCGGCCTCTCGGCGATCCGCTATCACATGGACTACATGAAATCGCTGCTGGAGCACCGGCGCTGGCTGGCGGGCGACGTGATGACGCTGGCCGATTTCACGGCGGCGGCGCATATTTCCTGTCTCGACTACATCTCGGACGTGGACTGGACCCATTCGACCGAGGTGCAGGAATGGTATGCCAAGATCAAGTCGCGCCCGGCCTTCCGCAGCCTGCTGGCCGACCACCTGCCGGGGGTGCACCCGGCGCCGCATTATGCGCTGCTGGATTTCTGACCCGGTCGAGATCCGTTCGCGGCTGACCGAGCAGGCCCGGGCCGAGGGGTTTTCGGCCCTGGGCATCTGCGCCCCCGACGCCAACCCGCAGCTGCCCGAACGGCTGGCGGCGTTCCTGGAGCAGGGCCGCCACGGCCAGATGGACTGGATGGCGGATCGCGCGCATTGGCGTGCCGATCCGTCCGCGCTGTGGCCCGAGGCGCGGTCGGTCATCATGCTGGCCGAGCTTTACACCCCGGGCCACGACCCGCTGGCGGTGCTGGACCAGCGTGATCGCGGCGCGGTCAGCGTCTATGCCCAAGGCCGCGATTATCACGACCTGGTCAAGAAGCGGCTGAAGCGGCTGGGCGGCTGGCTGGTCAACCTGACCGGGTGTGAGATCAAGGTGTTCGTGGACACCGCCCCGGTGATGGAGAAGCCGCTGGCGCAGGCGGCGGGGCTGGGCTGGCAGGGCAAGCACACCAACCTTCTGTCGCGGACCTTAGGCAGCTGGTTCTTCCTGGGCGCGATCTTCACCACGCTGGAACTGCCCCGCGACGCGCCCGAGGCCGAGCGGTGCGGGTCCTGCCGCGCCTGCCTGGACGCCTGCCCGACCGGCGCCTTTCCCGCGCCCTATCAGCTGGATGCGCGGCGCTGCGTGTCCTATCTGACGATCGAGCATCGCGGCCCGGTCGATCCCGAACTGCGCCCGGGCTTGGGCAACCGCATCTATGGCTGCGACGACTGCCTGGCCGCCTGTCCCTGGAACAAGTTCGCGCAAGAGGCCAGCGAGATGCGCTATCACGGCCCGCATGGCGCGCCGGCGCTGGCCGAGCTGGCGCAGCTGGACGATGCGGCGTTCCGAGCGCGTTTTTCGGGCAGTCCGATCAAGCGGATCGGGCGCGACCGCATGGTTCGAAACGTGCTTTACGCCATCGGCAATTCGGGGCTTGCACATCTGCGGCCCTTGGCCGAAGCCTTGCGCGATGATCCCGATCCCGCGGTCGCCGACGCGGCCGGCTGGGCCTGCGAACGGTTGCCATGATCCCGACCCAATCAAGCCCGCTGCGCGGCATCCTGCTGAAAAGCCTCAGCGTCGTCGTGTTCACGGTGATGTCGTCCCTGGTCAAGGCCACTGCCGGGGGCGCGCTGCCGATTCCGCCGGGGCAGCAGATGTTCTTCCGCTCCTTCTTTGCCATCCCGGTCATCCTGGTCTGGCTTGCGATGCGCGGGGAACTGGGCGTCGGCCTGCGCACGCACCGGCCGATGGGGCATTTCTATCGCGGGCTGGTCGGCAGCGCCGCCATGTGCATGAGCTTCTGGGCCTTGGCGCTGCTGCCCCTGCCCGAGGTCACGGCCATCGGCTATGCCGCGCCGCTGCTGACGGTGATCCTGGCCGCGATGTTTCTGGGCGAGCCGGTGCGCCTGTTCCGCTTGTCGATGGTGGCGCTGGGCCTGCTGGGGGTGGTGATCGTCTTGTCGCCCCGGCTGGGCGCCGGCGTCACGGGCGACCCGCGCCACAGCCTGGGCGCGGTCGTCACGCTGACCGGGGCGGCCTGCACCGCCATGGCCATGATCTTTGTGCGCAAGCTGGCGCAAGAGGAGCGCACCTCGGCCATCGTGTTCTGGTTTTCGGTCACCTCGACGCTGCTGGGCCTGCTGACGCTGCCGTTCGGCTGGGTCATGCCCGACGCGGGCACCCTGGCCATGCTGGTCGCGATCGGGCTGCTGGGGGGCGTGGCGCAGATCCTGCTGACCTCGGCCTATCGCTATGCCGATGCCTCGCTGATCGCGCCCTTCGACTATGTGTCGATGGTGCTGGCGCTGCTGATCGGCTGGTTCGTCTTTGCCGAGGCCCCGACCGGCGCCATGCTGGCCGGCGCCGCCCTGGTCATCCTGGCGGGCATCCTGATCATCTGGCGCGAACGCCAGCTGGGGCTGGAGCGCAACCGCCAGCGCAAGGCGATGACGCCGCAGGGCTAGGGATCAGGGCTGGCCCGAAAAGCCGAAGGCCACATAGTCGCGCAGATAGGCCCGCTTGGCCGCGCCGCGCAGTTTCTGGTCGTTCAGAAAGGCGGGCATCGGCTCGGGCACGGGCAGATCGGCCGGGGCCTTGATCCCGGCGCTGGCCGCAAGCCAGGACAGGTCGCGCGCCAGATCGCTTTCGCGCAGCACCATGTCGGGCGCGCCGAAGCGGGAAAACCCGGCCAGGACCTCGGACTGGCTGGCCCAGCCGGGATAGGTCGGCAAGGTGGTCTGGGCGTTCAGGTTGCGGCGCAGGAAATCCAGGAACGCCTCGAACAGCTCGGCCTGCCGGCCTTCCGGCAGGTCCGCCAGCGCCTCCTCGGGCGGCAGCGGCACGCGGTGGATGCGGCGCATCAGCTCGCGCAGTTCGGCGTTCTTGCCGTGGATGAGCGAGGCGAAGGCGGTCCAGGCGCGGCGCAGCGGGTGGCGCAGCACGGTGAAGCTGCGGTGGCCGGGGTGGTCGCGCTTCCACTGGCGCAGGCCGTTCTGGTTCAGGTCCCCCGCGACCGCGCCCATCGCCCTAAGCCAGGTCTCGACCGGGCCCGAGGGGCCGCCCTTGATCGGCATGAAGACCAGCCCCCGCCCCGCCTCGGCCGCCAGGAAGCTGGGCACGTTCGGGCCCTTGCGCGGCTCGAAGTTCGGGATCTTGCGCAGCGCGAAGGGGTCGAGCCGGGCCAGTTCCGCCTGCATCTGGTCGAAGTTCTGGACCTTTTCGGACAGTTCGCGCGGGTTTTGCGGCACCTGATCGTTGGCCGGCTCGACCCGCTCCAGTTCGGTGCGGCCCAGCCAGTGCAGCAGGCCCGTCATCACGTCCGCGTCGCGCAGATCCTCGTACCCCAGCCAGAAGGCGGTCTGGCCGGTGACCTGCAGGCGGTGCTGGATCTTCAGCTGGAACTCCTCGACCTCGGCCAGGACCTGGCGGAACTCGGCCCCGTCGAAGGGGACCGAGGCGGGAATCGGGGTCTCGGTCTCGTTCAGCTTCCACTGGTTGGTCTGGCGGGCGAGCGCGGTCGAGACGTAGCTGTCGACCGGGTTGCGGGTCAGCACGATCTTGGCGCAGGCGCGGTCGTCCAGGATCGCGTCGAGGACGCGGGGATCGTGGTCGTGGAAATAGCGAAAGCCCGACAGGTGGTTGGGCTTGTCCCACAGCGCCCGCAGCAGGCGCATCGGGTCGGCCTCGCGCTCGGCGCGGGTGATGCCCTTCAGTTCGTCCTTGTCGGGCCAGCCCATCATGTAGGGGTTGAACGCCTCGCCAAAGCAGGTGACGCGCTTGACGGCGTTCAGCGTCGCCTCGAGCAGGTTCGAGCCGGTGCGCATTTCCGCAAAGATCACGAAGCGCTGGAAGGTCTGGGTCATGTCAGGCGGGATCCTTGGTCGGAAGGGTGTCGGTCACGGGGAAATCCCCCATGAGCTGGGGCCGCAGCCCCGCGTTGCGCAGCCGTTGCAGGAACCGCCCCATGCCCGCCAGTTCGCGCATCGCCGGCAGGTTGGCGGCGGATTCGGGATCGCCGCCCAGATCGCGCAGCACCGATTGCAGCGCACCGGCGGGGCGGGCGCAGAAATCGCCCAGGTTCCAGATCCGGGTGCGCGCCTTGAGCCAGACCGAGTTCAGCACGTCGATCTGCGCCAGTTCGGTGCGCTGCAGGATGGCCGCGACCCGGCGGATGTCGTCGAAGGGCATGCCCGAATGCAGCAGCGGCACTGCCCAGGCGCCGGTGATGACGAAGATCCGGGCGTTCGGGTCGGTCGCCATCAGCCAGTTCAGGTTCTGCTGGTCGCGCGGGCTGTACTGGATGACCTGCATCCGCGGCGACACCCGGATCAGGTTGGCGATGAAGCCGCGCGGGTCCATGTCGCGCAGCTGCGCGCTGTCCGAGAGCCCCCCCGGCCCGATCCGGCGCTGACCGGCGTATTCGACCCCGTGCTGGGCCATGACATGGCCGTGGACATCGGCATCCAGGCGCTGGCCCAGCCAGTCGGGGAAATCGGGAAAGATGTCGGTAAAGCCCTGCATCACCGCATAGGCGGCCGAGGTCTTGCCGTTCTCGCGGTCCTTCAGCGGATAGCGGCTTTGCATGTAAAGCCCGGGGCGCCCCAGGCGGCGACGCGCGACGGCCTGGCCGATCACGCGGTCGATGCGCTCGGGCTGCGGCTCGGCGGCCGAGGGCGCGCCCTGCGCCGGGCGGGGGAAATGGGCGTAAAGCGTGGTCGCGTTGGGCCAGATCTTGCGGGCGACGAAGCAGCGCGATTCCTCGAGCATCTGGCAATGGTCGTTGTAGAAGATATAGGGCTTGCCCTGATCGTCGAACTTGGAGAGCGTCAGCGACCGGCTTTCGATGCGGTTGGAATGCAGCCGCGCCAGGGTCTGGAAATAGCTTTCGTCGGGGATCCAGACGCGGTTGAAATACTGGTCGTATTCCGGCCGCCGGGGGTCCTGCAGGATCGCCAGCAGCGTCTGGCGGGTCAGGCACCACCATTGCGACCCCAGGTGCGGGACCAGCCCCTCGGGGATCTTGCGGCGGATCTTCCAGCGGCGCTGGAAATCGACATAGCGGTCGAACAGCCGGCGGTGGCGGCGATAGGCAAAGGGAAAGCGCAGGGTGAAGCGTTCCTCGTTCAGCCCGCCGACGGTCCAGCCCACGTCCTCGGCCGTGACGCTTTCGATGAAGTCGCGCCGCGGATAGCGCGACAGGAAGGCCACCAGATCCGCCACCGGCCGCAGCGGCAGGCACGAGCCCGAGACGGTCAGCACATGCGTCACCTCGGGGAAGCGCTCCAGCAGCAGTTCCGCCGCATCCTGCGTCGCGCGGACCAGGCTGAACATGCCCCATTCGCAGCTGTAGCGCGGCGACACGACGATCCGGTCCTGGCCGGCCAGGTCCGTCATCAGCGTCGCGAAGGCATCGCGCGAGACATCGGCATCGACATGGATCACGACACGGGCGCCGCCTTCGGCCCAGACGCGGGCCATCCGCGTGGCCGTCGGCATCTCGTTGTGGCACAGCATCACCACGCCCAGCTGCACCGGCCCCGGCGCACCCGTCCTGTCCGCCGCGCCCGTCATGCCCAGTTCCCCTTGGAGATCAGGCCCAGATCCTCGAGCTGGCGCCAGTCCTCGAGCCTGCGCGATTCCTCGCACCAGAAATCGGGATCGTCCTGCAGGCCCGAGTGATAGGCCATGTATTCCTGGCTGTCGGCGTAATGCTGGCGGCGCGACAGCTCCTCGGCCGATTTCTCGACGAAGGTGGACAGGAACTTGGCGTGCAGCAGGCAGCCCGAGGCCTTTTCGCCCCCGTCCTCGTCATAGACCACATTGAGCGAGCGCGGCAGCAGCATGTGCGTCGAACTGACATAGACATAGGGCCGTTCCCAGCGCACCAGCGGGATCTTGTTCAGAGCCGGGCCCTTTTCGGGATTGTCGGGAAAGAACACCCGGCCGCGCGGCCCGCCCTGGATCCACAGGTTCCAGTATTCGCCGTTCTTGCGGATCGTGTAGTTCGCCGGATCGAACCAGTTGGCGATCTGGAACGGGTCGCCCCCCTCGCGGTAGGGCTGGGCGTTCAGCGGGCCCTTGGGATACATGTCCAGCAGCATGGCCGAGAAGGACCGCACCGCCGACGCGTCGAGCCAGTCCGTCAGCGCCTTCAGCGGCCGGGAATCGTGGTGGGGATAGATCAGGAACTCGTCGGGATCGACCGTCACGCACCAGTGCCCGGCGCCATGGCGGCGCAGCAGCCAGTTCATCCAGTCCATGCCAAAGCGCGATTCCTTGTAGCTGGCATGGGTCAGCCAGACCGACACGTCCATCTGCTCGGTCAGGTATTCGCGTCCGCCGTCGTCCGAGCCGTTGTCCACGACCAGGAAGTGCTGCACCCCCATGCGCCGGTAATAGTCCAGGAAGAACGGCAGCCGGATCTTTTCGTTGCGCAGCACCATGAACAGCAGGATGTCGCCCGGGCGGATGCGGCGGGTGCGGTCCTGCACCGGCTTCAGCGCGCGGCCACGTCGGATCGCCCGCGCCAGCAGATATTGCCTGCGGGCGCGCAGCCTGAGTTTCTTGCGAAAGATCCTGAAAAAGCGCGGCACGGGTCTTGTTCACATCCTATCGCGGCATAGCGCCTGCCGCCCCGGCAGGCAATCGTTCCCTGATCGCGGCCGCGACCTGGGCAAAGTGGCCGTCCCATTGCGGCACCGGATGGGGCGGCAGGCGCAGGGGCAAAGCCGCCGCCAGCAGCGCCACGGCCCCGGCCCAGGCGCGGGCATCGTCGGGTGGCAGGTACCGGGCGTAACCGCCCAGCAGCTCGCGTGCAACCGGAAGTGGTGCGGAGATGACGGGAATGCCCCGCGCCGCCGCCTCGGTCAGGGGCAGGCCGAAGCCTTCGGCGCGGCTGGGCATCAAGAGGCCGTGGCTGCGGCCCAGGAGTTCCGCCACCGCGCCGTCGTCCAGCCCGTTCAGTTCCCGCACCGGCCCGCCCGGCGGCAGCGCGTCGAGCCGGGCGAAGGTTTCCGCGTTTTCCCAGCCGCGGCTGCCGACGATGAACAGCTGCGGCAGGCGCGGCGGGTCCAGCCGGCGGGAGAGTTCCTGCCAGGCGTCCAGCAGCAGGGCGTGGTTCTTGCGCGGCTCGATCGTGCCCAGGGTGACGAAGAAGGGCCGCGACAGGTCCAGGCCGGGCGGCAGCCCCGCCGGATCGGGCGCGGCCAGGCGCGTGCCGATGGGGGCGGCGACCACCGGCAGGGCACGGCGCTGGCGCAACCTGCCCTGCCAGTCCCGCACCGACTGGGCGCTGGCCTGCGATACGGTCAGCACCAGGTCGGCGCCGGCCAGCACCGCGGCGAAGCGGTCGCGAAACAGCGCGCTCTGGCCCTGGCGGGTATATTCGGGATGATCCAGCGGGATGGCGTCGTGGACCATGACCACGCGCGGCAGCGGCGACAGGGCGGCCATCACCCGCCGGTCCCAGTTGGCATGGCCAAGGTTCAGATAGGCCGCATCCGCGCCCAGCCGGCGCGCGACATCGGCGCCGAGCCCCCGGGGCGCGCGGCCATAACGGCGCAGCGCCATGCGCCGCAGCCCCCGGACCGCCCGCAGCCGCAGCGTGTCACGGCCCAGCAGGCGGTGCCACGGGCCGGGGCGCGGCAGGTCGGCCAGATCGCCCGCCAGCCAGCGCAGCAGCGCCGCCCCGGCGGGGGGCGGCAGCAGCAGCTGGCCGCGCGGCACGCGGCACAGCAGCAGGTGGTCGCGGGTTTGCAGATGGGCCAGCCATTCGGCCTCGACCCGGTCGATCCCGGTGGCGGTGCCGCGCCCCAGCCGGGACAAGAGCCGCGAGATGTCCAGCAGGATCGCCGGATCAGCGGGCATAACCGCCGTTCTGGTGCCAGCGCCAGGCATCGGCCACCATCTGCTGCATGGTCGAACGCGCCGGGTTCCACCCCAGGACCGAGACGGCCTTTTCGCTGCCCGAGACCAGCTTGACCGCATCGCCACCGCGCCGCGGCCCGTCCTGCATGGGCACGGGCCGGTTGGTGACATGACGCGCCTCGGCCACGACCTCGCGCACCGAGAAGCCGTTGCCGGTGCCCAGGCAGAACACCTCGTGACCGCCGTCCGCGACCTTGCCGGCCAGCAGGTGGCGCAGGCCCAGCACATGCGCATCGACCAGGTCCATGACATGGACATAGTCGCGGATGCAGGTCCCGTCCGGCGTCGGATAGTCGGTGCCGTGGATGGTCAGCGCCGCGCGCTTGCCGTCGACGGCGTCCAGGATCAGCGGGATCAGGTGGGTTTCGGGCTGGTGGAATTCGCCCACCTCGCCATCGGGGTCCGCGCCCGCCACGTTGAAATAGCGGAAGATCACCGAACGCAGCCCGTCCGAGGCGCCGAAATCCTTCAGCATGTCCTCGATCGCGCGCTTGGAGGCGCCATAGGCGTTCAGCGGCGTCTGGACAGTGTTTTCGTCCAGCACCACCCCATCATGGTCGCCATAGGTCGCGCAGGTCGAGGAAAAGACGAAGTTCCCGACCCCGGCGGCCAGCGTCGCCTCGATGAGGTTCAGCGAGGCGCTGACATTGCCGCGCCAGTACTTGCCCGGCTCGCGCATTGCCTCGCCCACCTGGCTCAGCGCGGCGAAATGCATCACCGCGACGGGCTTGTGGGTGGCAAAGACCTGGTCCAGCCGCGCGCGGTCCATCAGGTCGCCCTGCTCGAAGGGGCCGAACTTCACCGCCTCCTGCCAGCCGGTGCACAGGTTGTCATAGGTCACGGGCACGAAGCCCGCGTCGCGCAATGCCTTGCAGGCGTGCGAGCCGATATAGCCGGCGCCGCCCGTCACCAATACGGTCTGGGTCATGGTTATTCGGCGGCTTTTCGCATGGCCATGACATCGGCCAGATAGTCGGCGAATTCGTCCTTGAGCTCATCCCGGGCCAGGCCGAAGGCGACGGTCGCCTGCAGGAAGCCGGCTTTCGAGCCGCAGTCGAAGCGCTGGCCGCGGAAGCGCAGGCCGAAGACGTCGCGCCCCTCCTCGATCTCGTCGGCGATGGCGTCGGTCAGCTGGATCTCGCCGCCGGCCCCCTGCTTGAGCTTGTTGAGGTTTTCCATGACGGTCGAGGCCAGGATGTAGCGCCCGATCACCGCCAGGTTCGAGGGCGGGTTTTCCTTGGGCTTTTCGACCATGCCCTTGGCGCGCACGATGGCGCCCATGTCCTCGGCCACGTCGAGAACGCCGTAGGACTTGGTCTTTTCGAGCGGGACCTCCATGGTCGCGACCATGGTGCCGCCGGTTTCCTGATAGGCCTCGATCATCTGCTGCAGGCAGGGCGGCTCGCCCATGATGACGTCGTCGGTCAGGATCACGGCCACGGGTTCGTCATGGACCAGGCGGCGGGCGCACCAGACCGCGTGGCCAAGGCCCAGGGCCTTGTGCTGGCGGACATAGGCGATGGCGCCCGAATCCATGTTGGTCGACCGCAGGATATCCAGCAGGTCGTTCTTGCCGGCCTTTTTCAGGCTGGATTCCAGTTCGTGGGAATGGTCGAAATAATCCTCGAGCGCGCCCTTGCCGCGCGAGGTGACGAAAATGAATTCCTCGATCCCGGCGGCGCGCGCCTCGTCGATCGCATATTGGATCAGGGGGCGGTCGACCAGCGTCATGATTTCTTTCGGGACGCTTTTGGTGGCAGGCAGAAAACGGGTTCCGAGGCCGGCAACCGGGAAGATCGCCTTGGTGACTTTGCGGCTCATCAATATGGTCTCCTGATGTCTGCGCCAGTTTGGCAAAGCTTATCCTCTTTTGCCACCGTTAGCGCAACAATCGCTTAACAAAGGGAATGGCCGGTTTTTGCCAGCAATGGCCGGAAAAGAACAAGGCCCGACGGCAGCTTCCCGCCCATTTAACGCCGCAGTGCGGCAAAAATCTTCCGTTCCCGTTCCGTCCTGCCCTGCAGGCGGCAGAACATCAGCGCAGAATCACCCGGGCGCGACGGTCCCCAAAGGCCGCCGCGCTGTTCCCACCAGCCGCCCGGGGTCAGGATCAGCCGGTGCGGCAGGAGACTGGGCGTCAGCAGCAGCAGCGTGACGCGCCGGCCCTGCGCCACCGCCTGCGCAGCGCGGCGGCGCAATGTGCGGGCGCGCCAGTGCCAGCCGGCCAGAAACAGCGCCTCGCCCGGGCGCGCAGGCAGGGGCAGGAAGGCCGGCGGATCGGGGGCAAGCGGGCCGGGCCGCGGCGGGGCCATGCCCTGCGCCTCGGCCAGGCCCGCGCGCAGGGTGGCAAGCACGCGGCCGACGGCGCGGGGCTCCAGCCGGCCCGCCACCATCAGCCGCAGCAGGCGCCTGCGCTGCGCGGCCGCCAGCCAGTCCGCGCTGCCGCCATGGCGCGCCGCGAAGATCGCGGTCGAGCGGCCCACCGCGCGCAGGTCGTGCGGCACCCCCCGGCTGGCGCGCGAGGTGCCGGGCTCCAGGCCGTGGATCACCTCGGCCCCGGGCACCACGGCGGTCAGGCCCTGCGGGAAGGCCTGGGCCAGCCGCCGGTTCACGTCGCTTTCGTCCAGGTGATAGGCGAAAGCCGGATCGAACCCGCCGACTGCCAGCAGCGCATCGCGGCGAAAGGCGCAGTTCGTGCCCAGGGTGCTGACCGGATCGCCCCATTCGGGGGCCAGCAGGGCCGGGCCTTCGACCGGGATCGGATAGCTGCGTCCCGAGGCGTCGATCCGCTCGGCCCGCGCCTGCCAGTTCAGCCCGTCGGGACCGCGGGTGAAGCCGGTCGCGGCGATGACGCGCGGGTCGGCGAAGGGCGCGACCAGATCGCGCACCCAACCCGGTTCCGCCAGCGCGTCGTCGTCGATGAACAGCACGACATCGCCCGCCGCCCGGGCCAGCCCGAGGTTGCGGGCCAGCGAGATGTTGGGCCGGTCGAAGGCCACCCGCTTGGCGGGCAGATCGGGCCGGATCCCGACCGCGCCGGGATCCGCGACCAGCACCAGTTCCAGCGGGTGGTCCTGCAGGGTCAGCGCGGCCAGGCAGCGCGCCAGCGCCTCGGGCCGGTGCCGCGAGACGACGACGACGCTGGCCCGCAGCGCGGGCACGTCATCAGGCAAGGCCCATCCGCTGCATCATCGCTTCCAGTTTCGGCACGTCCGAGGGGTTGTTCAGTTCCCAGAACTCGCGCCCGCGCGCTTCGACCTCGACGCAGAGGATGCGGCGGCCGCGTTCCAGAAAGCGCAACTGCTCGAGCCCCTCGAGCGCCTCGAGCCGGCCCTCGCCCCAGCCGGGGTATTCGGCCAGCGCGGCCGGGCGGTAGGCATAGACGCCGACATGGTGAAACACCGGCGTCGGGTCCGAGGGGCCGAAATCATCCGCCGCGAAGGGAATGACTTCCTTGGAGAAGTAAAGCGCACGGCCGTCATGGCCGAAGACGGCCGTGGTGCCGCCGACCCGCCCCGCCACGCGGTCGGCGATCAGGTCCGAGCGCATCGCGCCCGAGCAGCGCAGCACCGGCGTCGCCACGTCGGCGCCCGGATCGGCCCGCAGGCCCGCGACCAGATCCTCGACGAACCAGGCGGGGGTCAGCGGCGCGTCGCCCTGCAGGTTGACCACGATCTCATGCGTCAGGCCAAGCCTGGCCACCGCCTCGGCGCAGCGTTCGGTGCCGTTGCGGGCCTGGGTCGAGGTCATGGCGGTCTCGGCCCCGAAGCCCGCGGCATGGTCGGCGATGCGCTCGTCGTCGGTGGCGACGATCACCCGGTCCACGTCCCGGACCTGGCGCGCGGCCTCCCAGCTGCGGCGGATCAGGGTCAGGGCCTGCCCGGTCGCGCCGCGCAATTCGACCAGCGGCTTGCCCGGATAGCGTGTCGAGGCGTGCCGCGCGGGGATTACGATGACGACGGACATGGACCTAGTCCCGCGCCAGCAGCACGCCCGGCGCGAAGGCGATGAAGAAGGGGTTGGCAAAGCCTTCCTTGCCATAGGCCAGGGGCGTGTGGTCGTCGAACCGCACCACCTGCCCGCCCGCGCCGCGCAGGACCGCGTCGCCCGCCGCCGTGTCCCACTCCATCGTGCGGCCCAGGCGCGGGTAAAGGTCGGCCTCGCCGGTGGCGACCAGGCAGAACTTCAGCGACGATCCGGCCGAGGTCATGTCGCGCACGCCGTAGCGGGCGATGTATTCGTCCGTCGCCGCGTCGCGGTGCGATTTCGAGGCGACGACCATCAGCGCGCGGTTGTCGGGCATGGAGTTGACGCCGATCGGCGTGACCTCGCCCGGCTGATCGCCGAAGGGGGCCTTTTCCTCGACCGAGCCGCCCTCGGCCAGGGTATAGAACAGCCGGCCCTTGGCCGGGGCATAGACCACGCCGAACCGGGGCGTGCCGTTTTCCACATAGGCGATGTTGACGGTGAAATCGCCGCGGCGCTGCACGAATTCCTTGGTCCCGTCCAGCGGATCGACGATCAGGAAGGTGGACAGGCTTTGCCCGTGCGTGGCGGCCTGTTCCTCGGTCACCAGCGGGATGTCGGGAAAGGCCTCGCGCAGCCCGGCCGAGATCAGCGCGTCCGCCGCCTCGTCCGCCGCCGTCACCGGCGAGGCGTCGGATTTCGCGCGCACGTCGAAATCCTCGGACCCGTAGATCTTCATGATTTCGTCGCCCGCCTGCAGGGCAAGGCGGCGCATCTGGGCGATCATTCGATCGAATTGCATGGTTTATCCTTTTCGTCGCGGCCGGCCGGGCATGTGGCGGCGATTGAATTGGGCGGTTTGCTTCCTTATGATGCCAGCCATCGCGCAGGGCAAGCGCCGCCCTCATGCCAGTCAGGGAATCCCGCAAGACATGTTCGCACAGCGTCGCAGCCGCAATCTGGTCGAGGCCGCGTTCACCACGCTGGCGCTGATCTATCACATCACCGCAAACAACCTGCGCAAGGGCCAGCGCAACGCCGTCGTGGGCCTTTTGATGACGGTCCTGCAGGCGGTCACGATGATCGCGGGCTTTTGGCTGATGTTCTCGATCCTGGGCGTGCGGAACTCGCCCATTCGCGGCGACTTCATCGTCTACATCATGAGCGGCATCTTCATGTTCATGGCCCATGCCCAGGCCATCGGCGCGGTCGCGGGCGCGGGCAGCCCGACGAACCAGATGATGAAGCACGGGCCGATGAACACCGCCGTCATGATGGCGGGCGCGGCCCTGGCGGCGCTTTACCGGCAGACCTTCTCGGCCATCGTGGTGCTGTCGGCCTATCACTACCTGATCCAGCCGGTGCATATCGACAAGCCGCTGGCCTGCTACGGAATGCTGCTGATGGCCTGGTTCTCGGGCTGCTGCATCGGGCTGATCTTTCTGTCCTTCCGGCCCTGGTGGCCCGAAGGGTCGCAGGTGCTGACAAGCTTTTACCAGCGCATGAACATGATCTTTTCTGGCAAGATGTTCGTCGCCAACACCCTGCCGCTTTACATGCTGCACGCCTTTGCCTGGAACCCGCTGTTCCACATCATCGACCAGACGCGGGGCTTCGCCTTCATCAATTATTCGCCGCGCAATTCCTCGTTGAGCTATCCGCTTTACTGCATCGTGGCGCTGCTGATGATCGGGCTGATGGCGGAATACGTCAGCCGCAAGTCGGTTTCCATCTCGACGCTCGCGGGGCGCTGACGCCCTGCGCAAGGGCCACAGATTCTGCCGCAGGCTCAGCTTGCAGGCCGTTTGCGGCCTTCCTATATAGCCCCACAGAGTTCGGAAGGGCCTGGCCCTCCGATGAAATCCAAGGGATCGGGCTTCGGGGGCCGCTTGAGGACCCAAGGCCCAGAATATCGCCGCAAGAAAGGTTACTGCATGTCTAAAGTCATCGGCATCGACCTCGGGACCACCAACAGCTGCGTCGCCATCATGGACGGCAGCCAGCCCAAGGTTATCGAGAACTCGGAAGGCGCGCGCACGACGCCTTCGATCGTCGGCTTCACCGACAGCGAACGCCTGGTCGGCCAGCCCGCGAAACGCCAGGCGGTCACCAACCCCTCGAACACCATCTTCGCGGTCAAGCGCCTGATCGGCCGCCGCACCACCGACCCGGAAGTCGAAAAGGACAAGAAGCTCGTCCCCTATGCCATCGTCGATGGCGGCAATGGCGACGCCTGGGTCGAGGTCCGGGGCGAGAAGTATTCGCCCAGCCAGGTGTCGGCCTTCATCCTGCAGAAGATGAAGGAAACCGCCGAATCCTATCTGGGCGAGCCGGTGACGCAGGCCGTCATCACGGTGCCCGCCTATTTCAACGACGCCCAGCGTCAGGCCACCAAGGACGCCGGCAAGATCGCGGGCCTGGAAGTGCTGCGCATCATCAACGAGCCGACCGCGGCCGCGCTGGCCTACGGCCTGGACAAGAAGGACAGCAAGACCATCGCCGTCTATGACCTTGGCGGCGGCACCTTCGACATCACCATCCTGGAGATCGACGACGGGTTGTTCGAGGTGAAGTCCACCAACGGGGACACGTTCCTGGGCGGTGAAGACTTCGACATGCGCATCGTCAACTACCTGGCCGACGAGTTCAAAAAGGAACACGGCGTCGACCTGACCAAGGACAAGATGGCGCTGCAGCGGCTGAAGGAAGCCGCCGAGAAAGCCAAGATCGAGCTGTCGAGCTCGAGCCAGACCGAGATCAACCAGCCGTTCATCTCGATGGACCGCGACTCGGGCACGCCGCTGCACCTGGTCATGAAGCTGACCCGCGCCAAACTGGAAAGCCTGGTCGGCGATCTGATCAAGCGCACCATGAAGCCCGTCCAGGACGCGCTGAAGGATGCCGGCATGTCCAAGGGCGACATCGACGAGATCGTGCTGGTCGGCGGCATGACCCGGATGCCCAAGGTGGTCGAGGAAGTGACCGCCTTCTTCGGCAAGGAGCCGCACAAGGGCGTGAACCCCGACGAGGTCGTGGCGCTGGGCGCCGCCATCCAGGCGGGCGTGCTGCAGGGCGACGTCAAGGACGTGGTGCTGCTGGACGTGACGCCGCTGTCCCTGGGCATCGAGACGCTGGGCGGGGTCTTCACCCGGCTGATCGACCGCAACACCACGATCCCGACCAAGAAGTCGCAGATCTTCTCGACCGCCGAGGACAACCAGAATGCCGTGACCATCCGGGTCTTCCAGGGTGAGCGCGAGATGGCCTCGGACAACAAGCTGCTGGGCCAGTTCAATCTGGAGGACATCCCCCCGGCGCCGCGCGGCATGCCGCAGATCGAGGTGACCTTCGACATCGACGCGAACGGCATCGTCTCGGTCAGCGCCAAGGACAAGGGCACCGGCAAGCAGCAGAACATCACCATCCAGGCGTCGGGCGGTCTGTCGGACGCGGATATCGAGAAGATGGTCAAGGACGCCGAGGCCAACGCCGAAGCCGACAAGAAGCGCAAGGAACTGGTCGAGGCCAAGAACCAGGCCGAAAGCCTGATCCATTCGACCAAGAAATCGCTGGAAGAGCACGGCGACAAGGTCGACGGCTCGACCGTCGAGGCGATCGAACTGGCCGTCGGCGCGCTGGAGGATGCGGTCAAGACCGAGGACGCCGGCAAGATCAAGGGCGGCATCCAGAACCTGATGGACGCTTCGATGAAGCTGGGCGAGGCCATCTACAAGGCCAGCCAGCCGGGTGAAGAAGGCGCCGAGGCCGACGAGCCCCGGTCGCGCGGCCGCGATGACGACGAGATCGTGGACGCCGACTTCGAGGATCTCGGCGGCGACAAGCGCAAGTAAGCGCCGATGACGAACCCAGCCGGCCCGCTGCGCAACCCGCGCGGGCCGGCTTTCTCTTGAAGGACCCCGGACGCGATCGACATGGCGAAACGTGACTACTACGAAGTTCTGGGTGTGACTCGGGGCGCCTCGGCCGACGAGATCAAGAAGGCCTACCGCGCCAAGGCAAAGCAGCTTCACCCCGACCGGAACAAGGACTGCAAGGTGTCCGAGGCGGCGTTCAAGGAAGTGAACGAAGCCTATGATTGTCTCAAGGACGATCAGAAGAAGGCGGCCTACGACCGCTTCGGCCATGCGGCCTTCGAAAACGGCGGCGGCTTCGGCACCCGCGGCGGCCAGGCCCATCCCGATTTCGGCTCGGCCTTTGCCGATGTCTTCGAGGACCTGTTCGGCGACATGATGGGGCGCCGCCAGGGCGGCGGCAGCCGGTCGCGCGCAAGCCGCGGCCAGGATCTGCGCTATAACCTGCGGGTGACGCTGGAAGAGGCCTTCACCGGCGCGCAAAAGGCGATCACCGTGCCCGGCTCGGTCGCCTGCGCCGCCTGCGAGGGCACCGGCGCCGAGGGCGCGGTCGAGCCCGCGACCTGCCCGACCTGCTCCGGCATGGGCAAGGTTCGCGCCAGCCAGGGTTTCTTCACCGTCGAGCGCACCTGTCCGACCTGCAACGGCCAGGGCCAGATCGTCAAGAATCCCTGCCGGGAATGCCATGGCGCCGGCCGCGTCGAAAAGGAACGCACGCTGTCGGTCAACATCCCCGCCGGGGTGGAGACCGGAACCCGCATCCGTCTGGCCGGCGAGGGCGATGCCGGCATGCGCGGCGGACCTGCGGGCGACCTTTACATTTTCATCGAGGTCAAGGACCACGCCATCTTCATGCGCGACGGCAAGATGCTGGCCTGCCAGGTGCCGGTCAGCATGGTCACCGCGGCCTTGGGCGGCGAGATCGAGGTGCCGACCATCGACGGCGGCCGCTCGCGCGTCAAGATCCCGCCTGGCACCCAGTCGGGCCGCCAGTTGCGGCTGCGGGGCAAGGGCATGCCGCCCCTGCGCCACGGACCCGGCATGAACGGCGAATCGGGCGACATGCTGATCGAGCTGTCGGTGGAAACCCCGGTGAACCTGACCGCCCGGCAGCGCGAGCTGCTGCGCGAGTTCGAGGGGATCAAGGCCGACAACAGTCCGGAAACCCAAGGTTTTTTTCAGAAGATCAAGGGGTTCTGGGATGAGATGAAGGGCTGACAGGCGCGCGTTAACCGCCCGTTTACCCTTGCCGTGGCAGCATCGCGGCATGGACCCGAATCGCTCATTTCAGGAAGCGCCGCTTCCACTTTTTCCCAGCCCCGGCCCAGGAACCGCGGCGGATGAGGTGCCGCAGGCCGGGGGTGCGCCCCTGGCCCGCGGCGCCCGGCTGCCCAGCTATATCTCGGACCACCGCGCCCGGCTGCGCGACCGTTTCATGCAGGGCGGCGCGGGCGCGATGCCCGATTACGAACTGCTGGAACTTGTCCTGTTCCGCGCCATCCCGCGCCAGGACGTCAAACCCTTGGCGCGGCTGCTGATCGACCGCTTCGGGGACTTCAACCGGGTGCTCTCGGCCCCCGCCCCCCGGCTGGCCGAGGTGCCGGGGGTGGGGCCCGCCGTGGTCCAGGAACTCAAGATCGTCGAGGCGGCGGCGCAGCGCCTGGCGCGGTCGCGCGTGATGCACCGGCCGGTGCTGACCAGCTGGGACGCGCTGCTGGACTACTGCCACACCGCCATGGCGCATCGCGAGATCGAGGAGTTCCGGGTGCTGTACCTTGACCGCAAGAACGTGCTGATCGCGGACGAGGAGCAGGCCCGTGGCACCGTCGACCACGTCCCGGTCTATCCGCGCGAAATCATGCGCCGCGCGCTGGAGCTGACGGCCAGTGCCCTGATTCTGGTCCACAACCATCCGTCGGGCGATCCCACGCCCTCGCAGGCGGACATCACCATGACGAACCGCATCGTCGCCGCGGCCGAGGTCATGGGGATGACGGTGCACGACCATCTCATCATCGGCAAGGCGCGCGAACTGAGCTTTCGGGCCGAGGGGCTGCTGTGATACGTCCGGCCTGCGTCCTGTCCCGGCCGGCACTCCGGGACAAGCTTCGGGCGGCCCTGCACTTTTGCCGTGCGGGTCGGCGGCATGGCGGCGCGCAGCCAAAATCCCACACCTGCGCTGATTTGCTGCAGGCCGCGGCCGGGGCCAATCTGGACTGACAAGATTTTGATCGCTACAACCTCTGCCAAGGGGGGGGAAGTGCGCATGCACGGCCCACTCCGTCATATCGCCCGGAGACGGGCGCGTTAATGGAGATGAACCCGTGTCCCACGCAGACGACCACGTAGGCGACCACGGCACCACCCGGAGGGATTTCCTCTATTTCGCGACGGCCGGCGCCGGCACGATCGCAGCGGGTGCCGCAGCCTGGACCCTTGTCAACCAGATGAACCCTTCGGCCGACGTGCAGGCGCTCTCCTCGATCCAGGTCGATGTCAGCGGGATCGAGACGGGAACCCAGCTGACGGTGAAATGGCTGGGCAAGCCCGTGTTCATCCGCCGCCGGACCCCGGAAGAAATCGAGGCCGGCCGCCAGGTCCAGCTGAACGAGCTGATCGACCAGAACGCGGAAAACGCCAACAAGCCGGACGAATCCGCCCTGGACCAGAACCGCACGCTGGACGAGAATGGCGAATGGCTGGTGATGCTGGGGGTCTGCACGCACCTGGGTTGCGTCCCCATCGGCGACGGTGCAGGCGATTTCGGCGGCTGGTTCTGCCCCTGCCACGGCTCGCACTACGACACTGCCGGCCGCATCCGCAAAGGCCCGGCTCCGCAGAACCTGCACATTCCCGTCGCCGCTTTCGTGAACGACACCACCATCCAGCTGGGCTGAGGAGCGCAAGATGGCCGGAATTCCCCACGACCATTACGAACCCAAGACCGCGCCCGAGCGCTGGCTGCACCGCCGCCTGCCGGTCCTTGGCCTGATCTACGACACGATCATGATCCCCACCCCCAAGAACCTGAACTGGTGGTGGATCTGGGGCATCGTGCTGGCCTTTTGCCTGGTCATGCAGATCGCGACCGGCGTGGTGCTGGTCATGCACTACACGCCCCATGTGGACCTGGCCTTCGCCAGCGTCGAACACATCATGCGCGACGTGAACGGCGGCTACATGCTGCGCTATCTGCATGCGAACGGCGCCTCGCTGTTCTTCCTGGCGGTCTATATCCACATCTTCCGCGGCCTCTACTACGGCTCCTACAAGGCCCCGCGCGAAGTGACCTGGATCGTCGGCATGCTGATCTATCTGTGCATGATGGGCACCGCCTTCATGGGCTATGTGCTGCCCTGGGGACAGATGTCCTTTTGGGGCGCGACCGTCATCACCGGCCTCTTCGGCGCCATTCCGGGCATCGGGGAATCGATCCAGACCTGGCTGCTGGGCGGCCCGGCGGTCGACAACGCCACGCTGAACCGCTTCTTCTCGCTGCACTATCTGCTGCCCTTCGTGATCGCGGCGCTGGTGATCGTGCATATCTGGTCCTTCCACACCACCGGCAACAACAACCCCACCGGGGTCGAGGTGCGCCGCAGCTCGAAGGCCGAGGCGCAAAAGGACACGCTGCCCTTCTGGCCCTATTTCGTGGTCAAGGACCTGGTGGGCCTGGCCATCGTCCTGGTCATCTTCTTCGCCGTCGTCGGCTTCATGCCGAACTATCTGGGCCACCCCGACAACTATATCGAGGCGAACCCGCTGGCCACGCCGGCCCATATCGTGCCGGAATGGTATTTCCTGCCCTTCTACGCGATCCTGCGCGCCTTCACCGCCGATGTCTGGGTGGTGATGCTGGTCAACTGGCTGTCCTTCGGCATCATCGACGCCAAGTTCTTCGGCGTGCTGGCGATGTTCGGCGCCATCCTGGTGCTGGCGCTGGTGCCCTGGCTTGACACCTCGCGGGTGCGCTCGGGCCGGTTCCGGCCGCTGTTCAAGTGGTGGTACTGGCTGCTGGCGGTGGATTTCGTCGTGCTGATGTGGGTCGGGGCCATGCCCGCCGAGGGGATCTATCCCTATATCGCCCTGTTCGGCTCGGCCTACTGGTTCGCCTATTTCCTGGTGATCCTGCCGATCCTCGGCGTCATCGAAAAGCCCGAGCCGATGCCCTCGACCATCGAGGAAGACTTCAACGCCCATTACGGCGCGAACACCCATCCGGCCGAGTAAGGAGAGGCAACATGACGCTGAGAAACGCACCGCTCGCGGCTGTTGCGGCCCTGACCCTTGCGCTGTCGGGCGCCGCCCTGGCGCAAGACGGGACCGCAACGGACCAGGCGACCCCCGCGTCCCCGGCCCCGGCCGGGACGCCCGCGCCCCAGCCCGGGGCGGGCGGCACCGCCGGGACCACCACGACATCCGAGGCACCCGCCGCGCCGGGTCAAACCGGCACCGGCGCCAACCAGAGCGGCACGACCGGCGCCGAGGCGCCGACCGACACGCCGACGAATGCCGCCGAGGCTCCGCTGACCGCCGAGCCGCAGACGGACGAACCGCAGGACGCCCCACCCCAGACCGCCGAGCCGGCTGCCGAGCCCACCGCCCCCGAGGGCGAGGCGGCGACCGCCGCCGAGAACGCGGCTCCGCTGCCCGAGGCGGGGGCGTCGGAAACCGCCTCGCAACCTGCACCGGACAGCGCGGGTGAAACCCCCGCGATGGACGAGGATCAGGCTCCGGCAGCCGACGCGCCCGCCGCCGCTGCGCCCGAGGCTCCGGCGCCCGACGCTTCGGCCGAAACCGCGGGCGAGCAGCCTGCGGCAGCTGAAACCGCAGCCGAAGCGGCCACCGAACCCGCAGCGGGCGAAGCTGCGGGCCAGACCGGCACCGTGGTCGAAACCCCGGCGCCCGCCGCCGAGGCCGCCGCCGACACGCCGGTCGAGAGCGGGGGTGAGCCCCCGGCAGAACCCCCCGCCCCGGGCGAGGCCGCGGGTGGCCATGCCGAGGCCGAGGGCGAAGCCGCCGGCGGCCATGCCGCGCCCCATATCGAGGACATCTCGTTCAGCTTCGAGGGGCCGTTCGGCAGGTTCGACCAGTTCCAGCTGCAGCGCGGGTTGCAGGTCTATACCGAGGTCTGTTCGGCCTGCCACGGGCTGCGCTATGTGCCGCTGCGCACGCTGGGCGACCCCGGCGGCCCCGGCCTGCCCGAGGATCAGGTCCGCGCCTATGCGGCCAACCTGACCATCATGGACGCCGAAACCGGAGAGGAGCGTCCGCGCACGCCGACCGACCATTTCCCGACCGTTTCGGGCGAGGGCATGGGCCCGGACCTGTCGCTGATGGCCAAGGGGCGCGCCGGCTTCCATGGGCCTTACGGCTCGGGCCTGTCGCAGCTGTTCCGGGGCATCGGCGGGCCGGAGTACATCCATGCGATCCTCGTGGGCTACAACGGCGAGGAAAAGGAAGAGGCGGGCAGCACCTTCTATCACAACGCCGCCTTCTCGACCGGCTGGATCAAGATGCCGCCGCCGCTGTCCGACGGTCAGGTCACCTATGAGGACGGGACCGAGGCGAGTGTGGACCAGATGGCCCGCGACGTCGCAGCCTTCCTGATGTGGACGGCCGAGCCGAAGATGATGGACCGCAAGCAGGTGGGCTTCGTCTCGGTCATCTTCCTGATCGTGCTGGCCTCGCTGCTGTATCTGACCAACAAGAAGCTGTGGTGGCCGATCAAGCACGGCACCCGCAAGCCCGAATAGGACAGCCCCGACCCAAGGATAACGCGCCCCCCTTCGGGGCGCGTTTTTCGTTTGGCGGCGGGACATCGCGCATTTTCCGGTGCGCGCCCGCTGGACAAGGAGGCCGCCTGCCGCTTGGATGCGTCCCAAGGGGCGGGAGCGCGCAATGACCATCTACAACCTCGGTTCGATCAACATCGACCATGTCTATCGGCTGGCCGACATGCCCCGTGCAGGCGAGACGATCCATGCGCTGGACCACGCCCTGGGCCTGGGCGGCAAGGGCGCCAACCAGTCGGTCGCGGCCGCCCGCGCCGGCGCGAGGGTGGTGCACCTGGGGGCGACCGGACCCGCCGACGACTGGGTGCACGACCGGCTTGCCATGGCCGGGGTCGAGACCGGGGCCATCGCCCGCCTGCCAGACCATGTCACCGGCCATGCCATCATCCTGATCGACCGGACGGCCGAGAACTGCATCGTCGTCCATGGCGGCGCGAACGTGGCCCTGCCACCCGAGGTGCTGGCGCGTGGCCTGTCCGGCATCGGCCCGGGCGATATCCTGCTGGCGCAGAACGAAACCAGCCTGCAACCCCAGGCGGCGGCGCAGGCCCGGGCCGCCGGCGCCCGCGTGATCTATTCCGCCGCCCCCTTCGATCTGGCGGCGCTGCGCCTGGTCCTGCCCCATGTCTCGATTCTGGCGGTGAACGCGGGCGAAGCGCGCCAGACCTTTGCCGCCCTGGGCGAGGACCTGCCGATCGAGGGCCTGCTGATCACCAAAGGCGCCGAGGGGGCCGAATACCGCGACATGGCGACCGGCAGCGTGCTGCGCCAGCCGGCCTTTGCGGTCAAGGCGGTGGATACGACCGGCGCGGGCGACTGCTTTGCCGGCTGGTTCGCCGCTGGGCTTGACCGGGGCGAGGATGCGGCAACCGCGCTGCGCCATGCGGCGGCGGCGGCGGCAATCCAGGTCACGCGACCGGGCGCGGGCGACGCCATGCCCGACCGGGCCGAGGTCATGGCGTTTCTGGCCGCGCAGACCTAGGCGAAAGACGGCGCATGAACTTGCCGAACGCCCGTTCCATGCCTATCTGACAGCCATGAAAATCCCCTTCCTGAACCGTCTTCTGAACCCTGCGCCGCATGTCGCCGTGATCCGGCTGCAGGGCGTGATCGGCATGGCCTCGCGCGGGGGCGGCATGACGGATGCCGGCCTGGCCCCGGTGCTGGAACGCGCCTTCAAGCGCAAGAAACCCGTCGCCGTGGCGCTGGCGGTCAATTCGCCCGGCGGCTCGCCGGTGCAGTCCAGCCTGATCGCCGCCCGCATCCGCCGCCTGTCCGAGGAACGCAAGGTTCCCGTCCACGCCTTTGTCGAGGACATGGCGGCCTCGGGCGGCTACTGGCTGGCCTCCAGCGCGGATCATGTCTGGGCGGACGAAAGCTCGGTCCTGGGCTCGATCGGGGTGATTTCGGCGGGCTTCGGCTTTCACGAGTTGATCGAGCGCTGGGGCATCCAGCGCCGCGTCCACACCGCCGGCCGGTCCAAGTCCATGCTGGACCCGTTCCGCCCCGAAACCCCCGAGGATGTCGAGCGGCTGAACCGTCTGCTGGTCCCGATCCACGAAGCGTTCAAGGATCACGTCCGCGCGCGACGCGGCACCCGGCTGGCCGCCGACCGCGACCTGTTCACCGGCGAGATCTGGACCGGGCGCGAGGCGGTGGAGCTGGGCCTGGCGGATGGCATCGCCCATCTGGTGCCCCGGATGCGCGCGCTTTACGGCGACACGGTCCGCTTCCTGCCCTATGGCCAGCGCGTACCGCTGCTGCGCCGCTTTGGCCTGTCGGCGGGCGACGTGATGGACAGCCTTGAGGAACGCGCGGCCTTTGCGCGCTTCGGGACCGGCGCATGATCAAGACCGTCCTGCTGTGCCTGCTGATCCTCATCGCCCTGGCGCTGGCAGCGGGGCCCGGCGTGCGCCGGCTGATCGCCCGCCTGCTGGGCATCCGCTGGAAATGATGGTGGCGCCCGCATGGTCCGGGCGCCCCTACTTGTCCACCTGCGGGACAGCTGTCGTAATTTCTTTACGATTCCTCCAACGGATTCAGCACATTGTTGCCAGAATGAAAAATATCATTGAAAATCAAGGCGCTGATTTCCTGCCTAAAATTTACGCAGGCCAAGCAAACCCCAACAAATGCTCGCTCGCGCCATGCTGGTCCCACGGAGACTCACAGACTTATCCCCAGATTCCGTGGACAGGATTCCGCTTGAATTCCGCACCCGGACCTTGCAGCGCGGACCCAGAATCATTTCCTGAACGACCATGACCGATTCCACCCCAGAAAAGCCCTCCAAGACAGGCCAGGCGCTGATCCAGGACTATGTGAAGACGCTCGACGGCTCGCCGGGGGTCTATCGGATGCTGGATGCGCAGGGGGCCGTGCTTTACGTCGGCAAGGCCCGCAATCTGCGGGCCCGCGTCTCGAACTATGCGCGCGGCAGCGGCCATTCGGGGCGCATCGCGCGGATGATCCGCGAAACCGCCTCGATGATGTTTCTGACAACGCGCACGGAAACCGAGGCGCTGCTGCTGGAACAGAACCTCATCAAGCAACTGAAGCCGCGCTACAACGTGCTGTTGCGCGACGACAAGTCCTTCCCGAACATCCTGGTCGCCAAGTCGCATCCCTTTGCCCAGATCAAGAAGCATCGCGGCGCCAAGTCGGAAAAGGGGGACTACTACGGCCCCTTCGCCAGCGCGGGTGCGGTGAACCGGACACTGAACCAGTTGCAGCGGGTGTTCCTGCTGCGCAGCTGCACCGATGCGACATTCAGCAGTCGCACCCGGCCCTGCCTGCTTTACCAGATCAAGCGGTGCAGCGCGCCCTGCGTCGGCCGCATCGAGCAGTCCGATTACAACGCCCTGGTGCAGGATGCCGAACGCTTCCTGCAGGGCAAGTCCACCGCCGTGCAGGCCAACCTGGCGCGCGAGATGGCCGAGGCGGCCGAGGCGATGGAATACGAACGCGCCGCGGCGCTGCGCGACCGCATCAAGGCGCTGACCGCCGTGCAGTCGGTCCAGGCGATCAACCCGCGCGGCGTCCCCGAGGCCGACGTGATCGCGCTGCATATGGAGGGGGGGCAGGCCTGCGTGCAGGTCTTCTTCATCCGCGGCAACCAAAGCTGGGGCAACCGCGACTTCTACCCCAGGCTCAACGGCGTCGAATCCGCCGATGAGGTGATGCAGGCGTTCCTGGCGCAGTTCTACGACGGCAAGGTGCCGCCCCGGCTGATCCTGCTGTCGCATGGCATCGAGGACCCGGACCTGATGGCCGAGATCCTGACCCAGAAGGCCGGGCGCAAGGTGGCCGTGGGCGTGCCCCAGCGCGGCGAAAAGGCCGAACTGGTGGAAAACGCCCTGCGCAACGCGCGCGAGAGCCTGGCCCGCCGCATGTCGGAAAGCGCGGCGCAGCAACGGCTGCTGGAGGGTCTGGCCGAGGCCTTCGACCTGCCCGCCGTGCCGCAGCGGATCGAGGTCTATGACAACAGCCACATCCAGGGCACCAATGCCGTCGGCGGGATGGTCGTCGCTGGCCCCGAGGGCTGGATCAAGAGCCAATACCGCAAGTTCAACATCAAAGGCACCGAGATCACCCCGGGCGACGACTTCGGCATGATGAAGGAGGTGCTGACCCGCCGCTTCGCCCGCCTGCTGAAGGAAGACCCCGACCGCCAGACCGATGCCTGGCCCGATCTTCTGCTGATCGACGGCGGCGCGGGCCAGGTCAGCGCGGTGCACCAGATCATGGCCGAGATGGGGGTCGAGGACATTCCCATGGTCGGCGTCGCCAAGGGCGAGGACCGCGACCACGGGAAAGAAGAATTCCACCGTTTCGGCGCCCGCCCCTTCGCGCTGCGCATGAACGACCCGGTGCTGTATTTCATCCAGCGCCTGCGCGACGAGGCGCACCGCTGGGCCATCGGCACGCATCGCGCCAAGCGCGCCAAGGCCGTGATGGCGAACCCGCTGGACGAGATCGCGGGCGTCGGCGCCGCGCGCAAGCGCGCGCTGCTTCAGCATTTCGGCAGCGCCAAGGCGGTCAGCCGCGCGGGCCTGGCCGATCTGGTCGCGGTCGAGGGGATCAACGAATCCCTGGCGCAGAAGATCGTCGATCACTTCCACAAGGGTTAGGGGGCGGGTGCCCCCTTTCCCGTCCCGGCCCTAATGGGCCATCATCTCGTCGACGATCTGCTCGGCGCTCAGCGCGTTCGGGTAATAGGTCGGCCAGTTCGTGACCTCCTCCAGCAGGGCCTTGCGGTCATCGCCCCAGTACAGGTGGTAGTGGTCTGATTTGGCCGGCGCGATCCTGTGGTCGCTGAACTGGATATAGCCGGGCGCCGCCTCGTCCCCCGACACCTTCCTGAAGACATAGCGCACGCCGCGGTTGCCCTTGGCATAGGTCAGGATCTCGTGCCCGTCGGCGGCATAGGTTCCGCGCGCCACCGTGTCGCCGCTGATGAAGGTGACGGTGTCGCCCGCGATCTCGATCCGGTCCACGTCGGTCTTGTAGCCGGTTTCGTAATAGGCGCGATACGCCTCGGCCGTCTTGTCGCCGTGTTCGGCCTTGTGGGCCATCACCGGATCCAGGCTGCCGTCCTGCAGCAGCGGATAGACCGACTTCCAGTCACCCTGCCAGTCCGACAGGGGGCGGTCCTGGACCTGGGCATCCTCGAAATACCCCTTGTAGATGCGCTCATCGCCATGATTGTGGCTGTGGCCATGCGCATGGTCGTGCCCATGGTCATGGTTGTGGCCCGTGCCCTGTGCCAGCGCGCCCCCCGCCAGCAACGTCAAGCCAAGCGTCACTGCGCCGATCCGGCCGATCATCCCGTTCCGCATTCGTCCGTCATCCCTCGTTTGCCAAGTTTCGTGATGTTATTACATTTCAAACATGCCCCATGCAACCCCTTGCCGTCCGCGCCCCCTTTCCCCGGCCCGCACAAGCGCCTAGATTGAGCGTCATGCGCTGGACCTTGCCCAACCTTCTGACCGTTCTGCGACTTCTGGCTGCGCCGCTGGTGCCGCTGATGTTCCTGTTCCTCAGCCGGCCCTTTGCCGATTTCGCGGCCCTTGTCCTGTTCCTTGTCGCCGCGATCACCGACTGGTTCGACGGCTATCTGGCACGGGCCTGGGGCCAGGAAAGCCGCTTTGGCGCGGCGATGGACCCGATCGCCGACAAGGCCATGGTCATCATCGCCGTGGTGGTGATCACCGGCTATTCCGGCATGAACCCCTGGCTGATCCTGCCCGCCACCGTGATCCTGTTCCGCGAGGTCTTCGTGTCGGGCCTGCGCGAATTCCTGGGTGCCAATGCCAAGCTGCTGAAGGTCACCCGGCTTGCCAAATGGAAGACGACCGCGCAGATGGTCGCCATCTCGGTCCTGTTCCTGGGCACCGGCCTGAACTATTACGAGGTCGGCCATCCGCCCCTGGTGGGCGAAACCAGCCTGCCCTGGTCCGACAGCTGGTCCGATCTCGCGACCCAGATCGGCCTGGCGCTGATCTGGATGGCGGCGGTGCTGACCGCCATCACGGGCTGGGACTATTTCGACAAGGCCCGCCCCTTCCTGAGGGATCCCGATGCGGCTTGACGTGCTTTACTTCGCCTGGCTGCGCGAACGCATCGGCCAGCCGCGCGAGACGGTCGAGACCGAGGCCGCCACCGTGCGCGCCCTGGTGGCCCAGCTGGCGGCCATGGACGACTGGCACGCGGCGGCGCTTTCGGACCTGAGCGCGGTGCGCGTGGCGCTGGACCAGGAACTGGCCGACCTCGACGCCCCCCTGGCCGGCGTGCGCGAGGTGGCGTTCTTTCCGCCCATGACCGGGGGCTAGGCGATGTCCGCGCGGGTGCAGGCCGAGGCCTTCGACCTGGGGGCCGAGATCGCGGGCTTCGGCCGGGATGCCGGGGCCGTCGTCACCTTCTCCGGCCTGGTCCGGTCCGAGGACGGGCGCCTTGTGGCGCTGGAAATCGAGCATTACCCCGGCATGACCGAAAAGGCCCTGCAATCCTATGGCGAGGAAGCCGCCCGCCGCTTCGGCCTGACCGACTGGCGGATCGTGCACCGCCACGGCCGGATCGCGGTAGGCGAGCCGATCATGATGGTCGCGACCGCCGCCCGGCACCGGCAGGCGGCATTCCAGGGTGCCGAATACCTGATGGACTGGCTGAAATCCCGCGCCCCGTTCTGGAAGCGCGAAATCGGCCCGGACGGCCCCGGCCAATGGGTCGAGGCGCGCGATGCCGACGAAGGCGCCCTGTCGCGCTGGTGAGCGGCACGTTGCAATCCGCCCCGTCCGCAAGCATATAGTCGCCAACCCGACAGGATGACAGCGCGGAGCCTCGCATGACCTACCTCGAGTTCGAAAAGCCCCTTGCCGACCTGGAGGGCAAGGCCGAGGAACTGCGCGCACTGGCCCGCAAGGGCGAAGGCGTCGATCTTGAGAAAGAGGCCACCGCACTCGACCGCAAGGCCGAGGACATGCTGCGCGACCTCTACAAGTCGCTTGATCCCTGGCGCAAGACGCTGGTCGCCCGCCACCCCGAACGCCCGCATTGCAAGGATTACGTCGAAGCCCTGTTCACCGAATACACGCCCCTGGCCGGCGACCGCGCCTTTGGCGAGGATCACGCCGTGATGGGCGGCCTCGCGCGGTTCCGCGACGCGCCCTGCGTCGTCATCGGTCACGAAAAGGGCAACGACACCCGGACCCGGCTGGAACACAATTTCGGCATGGCCCGACCCGAGGGCTATCGCAAGGCGATCCGGCTGATGGACCTGGCCGACCGCTTCCGGCTGCCGGTCATCACCCTGGTCGACACGCCCGGCGCCTATCCCGGCAAGGGCGCCGAGGAACGCGGCCAGTCCGAGGCCATTGCGCGGGCGACCGAGAAATGCCTGCGGATCGGCGTGCCGCTGGTCTCGGTCATCATCGGCGAGGGCGGCTCGGGCGGCGCCGTCGCCTTCGCCACCGCCAGCCGCATCGCCATGCTGGAGCACTCGATCTATTCGGTGATCTCGCCCGAGGGCTGCGCCTCGATCCTGTGGAAGGATGCCGAGAAGATGCGCGAGGCGGCCCACGCGCTGAAACTGACGGCGCAGGACCTGAAGAAGCTGGACGTCATCGACCGCATCATTCCCGAACCGATGGGCGGCGCCCAGCGTGCGCCCGCCGAAACCATCGCCGCCGTGGGCGACGCGATTGCCGAGATGCTGGCCGAACTCGACGGCATGAAGCCCGCCGACATCGTCCGCCATCGGCGGCAGAAGTTCCTAGCCATGGGCTCGAAGGCCCTGGCCTGACCGCCGGCGGCAGGCGCCGCATGGGTATTTAAAAAACGGTGAAAGCCAAGGCTTGGCCCGCCGGCCCGCGCCTTCGACACGGAAAGCGCCGCGGCGCGGCATTTCACTGTTTTCCAAATACCCGATCCGGCACTTCCGCTGGTCGGGCGATTGGTCTTTCTCGGGTGCCGGCCTTAGCTGCGGGCGGCGCGGATCGAATCCTCCAGAATGTCCAGCGCCTCGTCGAAGACCGCCTCGGGGATGGTCAGCGGCGCGAGGAAGCGGATGACATTGCCGTGGACGCCGCAGGTCAGCAGGATCAGGTTGCGCCCGAGCGCCTCCTCGCGGACGCGGTTCGTCATTTCGGGGTTGGGCTTGTCGGATCCTGCGATGTTGAATTCGACCGCGTTCATGAAGCCGGGGCCGCGGATGTCCACAATTTCCGGCACATCATGGGCGATCCCGGCCAGGCGCTGCTTCAGCCGCTGGCCCAGGCGGGTCGCGCGGGCGCAAAGGTCCTCCTCGGCGATCACGTCGAGGACGGCATGGGCGGCCGCCACGGCCAGCGGATTGCCGGCATAGGTGCCGCCCAGGCCCCCCGGGGCGGGGCTGTCGATCACCTCGGCCCGACCGGTCACGGCGCTGATCGGCAGCCCGCCGCCCAGGCCCTTGGCCATGGTGGTCAGGTCGGCCGCAACGCCGTGATGCTCCATCGCGAACAGCCGGCCGGTGCGGGCAAAGCCGGTCTGCACCTCGTCGGCGATCAGCAGCATGGAATACTGGTCGCAGATCTCGCGCAGACGCTGCATGAAGCCGGGCGGGACCTCATAGAAGCCGCCCTCGCCCTGCACCGGCTCGACGACGATGGCGGCGACGCGGGCCGGGTCGATGTCGGACTTGAACAGCCGGTCCAGCGCCGCCAAGGCATCCTGCTGGCTGGTGTCGTGCAGTTCGACCGGAAAGGGCAGGTGCCAGATGTCGTTCATCATCGGCCCGAAGCCCGCCTTGTAGGGCTGGACCTTGCCGGTCAGTGACATGCCCAGATAGGTGCGGCCGTGAAACCCGCCCGAGAAGGCCACCACCCCGGCCCGGCCCGTGTAATGCCGCGCGATCTTGACGGCGTTTTCCACCGCCTCGGCCCCGGTGGTGTAGAACGCGGTCTTCTTGGGCCAGTCGCCCGGCACCGCCGCGTTCAGCCGCTCGGCCAGGGCGACATAGCTTTCATAGGGCACGACCTGGTGGCAGGTGTGGGTAAAGCGGTCCAGCTGGTCCCTGACCGCCTGCACCACGCGCGGGTGGCGGTGGCCGGTGTTGACCACGGCGATGCCGGCGGCGAAATCGATATAGCGGTTGCCCTCGGCATCCCAGATCTCGGCATTTTCGGCGCGCTCGGCATAGATCTGCGTCGTCATGCCCACCCCGCGCGAGATGGCGGCGTTCTTGCGGTCGGTCAGGCTGGTCATCGGCCCTCTCCCTGCTGCGATTCAGGGCGATGCTATACGCCCGGCCGGGCCGCGAACAGGGGCCGCTTGCGCCCCGCCGCCGGCTCTGCCACGCTGGCCCGGCCAAGGAAGGCCCCCATGTTTCCGATCCGAGACCACAATCCCTCGACCCGCACGCCCCATGTCAGGAACCTGCTGATCCTGCTCAACATCGCGATGTTCCTGCTGACCGAGCCCTGGGGCGGCGGCGCCATCGGGCTGTGGGACAGGCTGGCGCTGTATCCGGTCGCCATCATGCACGAACAATGGCTGTGGGGGTTGGTCACGCACATGTTCCTGCATGCCGGGCTGCTGCATCTGGGCGGCAACATGCTGTTCCTGTGGGTGTTCGGCGACAATCTCGAGGATCAGATGGGCCCCCTGAGCTTTCTGGCCTTTTACCTGGCCTGCGGGCTGGCGGCCGCGGCGGGGCAGATCGCGGCCGACCCGGACAGCGGGATTCCCATGGTCGGCGCCTCGGGCGCCATCGCGGGGGTGATGGGGGGGTATCTGCTGCTGTTTCCCCGCGCCCGGATCGACGTGATCGCCATCATCATCGTCTTCATCAAGCGCTTCACCCTGCCTGCCTGGGTGGTGCTGATGCTGTGGTTCGGGATCCAGCTGTTCTCGGGCTATGCGATGCTGGACGACGGCGTGGCCTATGTCGCCCATATCGGCGGCTTCCTGGCCGGGGGCGTGCTGGCGCTGCCGCTGTTCATCCGGCGGGGCGGGCCGCGATTCTGGCAGGCGACGCATGGCCGCCCGCCGCATCGCGCGGCGGATTACGCGCCCTCACGCATCCCGGTCGTGCGGCGCTAGGACGCCCCGGCTCATGTGCCGCTTGCCGGCAAAGCCCGGCGCCCGGCTGACGGCGAAGCCCGCCGCCGCCAGCGCCCGCCGGACGTGCCCCGCCGCCGTATAGGTGGCGAAGGTGCCCCCCGGCGCGGTATGGCGCGCGACCTGGTCCATCAGCGCCTCACCCCAAAGCTCGGGGTTCTTTGCCGGAGAGAAGCCGTCCAGGAACCAGGCATCCGCCCGCCCCGGCCAGGCCGGCAGGGCGTCCCGCGCATCGCCCTCGACGATGCGGGCCTCGACCGTGCCGACCGTGAACCGGCGCTCGGCCCAGCCGGCGCGCAGCTCTGCCGCCAGAACCGCCAGCTCGGGAAAGGCGGCATGGGCGCGCGTCAGCTCGGCCAGGCTCATCGGATAGGCCTCGAAGCTGGTGAAGCGGACGGGCACCGTCGCCACCTGCGCCAGCGCCAGCAGGTTCAGCCCGGTGCCGAACCCCAGCTCCGCCACATGAAACCCCGGCCGCAGCCGCGTCGGCAAGCCGTTTCCGGCCAGAAAGACGTGGCGGGTTTCCGCAAGCCCGCCGTTCAGGCTGAAATACGGGTCGTCGAACCGGCGAGAGACCGGGATCGCCCCCTCGCGCCAGTCCAGGTCCGCGCCGCTCTGGTCCGCATCGTGCATTCGCGCTAACTCCGGTTTCGGCGGCAGATGCGGCGAAAGGAAGCGGATGGCAAGCGAAATCACCCCGACAGTCACGGTGGCGGGCGCGGGCATCTTTGGCCTTGCCTGCGCCTGGGAACTGCTGCGCCGCGGCCAGCCGGCGCGCGTGGTCGAAGCGGCCCGGATCGGCGCCGGGGCCTCGGGCGGTCATGTCGGCGCGCTGGCCCCCCATGCGCCGGAAAACTGGAACGCCAAGAAGCAGGTCCAGCTTGAGGCGCTGATCGGCGCCGAGGCCTGGTGGGCCGAGGTGGCCCAGGCCGGCGGCGTGGACCCCGGCTATGCCCGCACCGGCCGCATCCAGCCCGTCGCCCCGGGAACCAAGGCGCGCATGGCCGAACGCATCGCCGCCGCCCGCGCCCATTGGCCCGGCTGGGCGGCGATGGCCTTGACCGACAGCCCCGATGCGGCGCTGGTCCCGGTGTCGGACAGCGGCCTGTGGCTGGTCGACCGGCTGACCGCGCGGATCAGCCCGCGCCGCGCCTGCGCCGCGCTGGCCGCAGCCATCCGGGCGCGGGGCGGCATCATCGAGGAAGGTTCGACCACACAAGGCCCCGCCATCTGGGCCACCGGCTGGGCCGGGCTCGCGTCTTTCGGTGGCGGCGGGGTCAAGGGCCAGTCGGCGCTGCTGGGCTTCGCCGCCCCCGAAGCGCCGCAGGTCTTTGCCGACGGCATCCATATCGTGCCGCATGGCGACGGGACGGTGGCGGTCGGCTCGACCTCGGAGCGCGACGTCGCAGACCTTGCCACCGACGCCCAGCTGGATGTGCTGATCGCCAGGGCCCGCGCGCTGTGCCCGGCCCTGGCCGATGCCCCGGTCGTGGACCGCTGGGCCGGCATCCGCCCCCGCACGAAATCCCGTGCGCCCATCGTCGGGCCGTGGCCGGACCGGCCGGGGCATTACGTCGCCAATGGCGGCTTCAAGATCGGCCTGGCGATGGCACCGGCCTGCGCGGGGATGCTGGCCGACCTGATCCTTGAGGGGCGCGACACCATCCCCGAAGGGTTCAGGGTGCCCGATCCTAGGGCTGGGGGCTGACCCCGATCACCCAGGGATGCAGGTGGAACAGCGCCGCCCAGACCAGCAGCGCCAGCGCCCCCCGCCGCCAGGACAGCCGCCAGCGGAACCGCGTGACCTTCAGCCCGAACAGCGCGTAACTCAGCAGCAGGCCAAAGAAGATCGCATGTGCCAGATCGCCGTTCGCGACCAGATGCGCCCCGGCCCAGACCGCGAACCCCGCCATCAGCCCGCGCATGCCGCCGGCGACGGCCAGCAGGATCGCCAGCGGCATCGCCAGATTGACCAGCCAGCGCATCCAGGGCAGCTGCGGCCAGACCTCGACAAAGGGCGCGCGTCCCGCCGCCAGGATCAGCCAGTACAGCAGTCCCAGCGACAGCAGGCTGTAGCCCGCGACATAGGCCCGCCGCCCGAATCGCGCGACCAGCGGCCCGCGCAGCCGGGCCGGAATGACGTGCGATGCCAGAAAGGCCGCCAGCGCCAGGGTGAATTCTGCCCATTCCATGGTCCCGCTTCTAGGCCGCCGCCCGCCGCCGGGCAATCGGATTGACCCCGCGCCCGGCTGCGGCATGATGGCGCAAAAGCCAAAGGGACCCCCATGAGCCGCCTTCAGACCGCCTTCGACGCCATCGACAAGGCCAATGCCGCCGATCCGCACCTGGACGAAACCGGCCAGCCCAAGGAACTGCTCTATGGCCAGCGCATGACGGCCGAGCAGCAGGCGCTTTACCCCGACGCCTCGGAGGCGCTGCAAATCGCCTGCCGCGGGCAGCATGTCGAACGCTGGCTGCTGCCGCGCGACGCCTATCCGATGGACCGGCCCGGCTATCTGGCCTGGCGCACCGAACAGGGCCGCCGCCATGCCGCCCGCGTGGCCGGGATCATGCGCGAGGCGGGCTATGACGACGAACAGATCGCCCAAGCCGAAAGGATGCTGACGAAACAGGGCATCAAGCGCGACGCGCAGGTGCAGGCGCTCGAGGATGTGGCCTGCTTCACCTTCATCCGCTGGTATCTCGGCCCCTTCGCCGAAACCCGCGACCCCCAGGAGCTGCACCGGATCGTGGAAAAGACCGCGCGCAAGATGTCGTCCCAGGCGCGGATGATCGCGTTGAAGGAATTCGACATCCCCGAACCCTTCGCGCAGGCCTTCCGTGGCTGAGCCCCTGCCCAACGCGCTGCCCGACGCGCTGATCGTCGCCCATGGCCAGCCGGGCGATCCCGGCCCCCAGCAACGGGCGGCCGAGGCGCTGGCCGCCCGCGTCCAGGTCCCCGGCACGACCGTCCGGGGTGCGACGCTGGCCATGCCGGGCGCGCTGGACATCGCCCGCGACGAGACGCTGATCTATCCGCTGTTCATGGCGCAGGGCTGGTTCACCCGCAGCGAACTGCCGCGCCGCCTGGCGCTGGCCGGCGCGGCCGGGGCCCGCATCCTGCCGCCCTTCGGCGCCGATCCCGGCCTGCCCGCGCTGTGCCGGCGCCTGCTGGACCAGGCCGCCGCCGCCGAAGGCTGGGCGCTTTCCGAAACCCACATCCTGCTGGCGGCCCATGGCTCGGGCCGCTCGCGCGCGCCGGCCGAGGCGGCGCAGGCCATGGCCCGCGACCTTGCGCCCCTGACCGTGACCTGCGGCTTCATCGAGGAAGCGCCCTTCATCGCGGACGCCGCCCGCCATCTGCCCGCACGGGCGATCTGCCTGCCCTTGTTCGCCACCCGGGCCGAGCATGTCACCGACGACCTGCCCGCCGCGCTGCAAGCCGCAGGGTTCCAGGGCATCACCCTGCCCCCGGTCGGCATGGCCGCCGAAGTCCCCGCCATGATCGCCGCAAGCATCAGGGCCGCCCTGTCCGAGCGGCCCTGATGTTCACCGTTTTCCAAATACCCATGCGGCCGCGCGGCGGGGCGACTACATCGCCGCCAGTTGCGCCAGGGCCGCCCTGATCCGCGCCAGATCATCCTCCAGCGCCACAAGCTTCTCGCGGGTTTCCTCGATCACCTCGGGCTCGGCGTTCTCGACGAACTTCGGATTGCCCAGCCGGTTGCGCAGGCCCGCGGCGTCCTTTTCGGCCTTGGCGGCGGCCTTTTCCAGCCGCGCGGTCTCGGCCTTGACGTCGATCATCTCGCCCACCGGCAGGGCAAAGCTCGCCCCCAGCGCCGCGACCGAGATCATGCCCGGCCCCATCGCCCCCGCCTGCGGCGGATTGACCCGGGCCAGCCGCTCGATCAACGCGCCGTTTGCCTCCAGCGCCGCGCGCGCGGCCGCATCGGCCTCGGTCACGATCAGGTCGGGACGCGCGCCCGCCGGCACGCCGATCTGCGCCCGGGCCGAGCGGATGTTCTCGATCAGCGCAATCACCCAGTTCATCTGCCGGTCGGCCTCGGGGTCGATCAGTTCGGCGCCGTAACCCGGCCAGTCGCCATGCACCAGCAGCCTGGCCCGGTCGCCGGTCAGCGCCCAAAGCTCTTCGGTGACGAAGGGCATGATCGGGTGCAGCAGCGTATAGCACTGGTCCAGCACCCAACCCATGGTGGCCCGCGTCTCGTCCGCGAACGCGCCGTCGAACAGTGGCTTCGAGAATTCCACGTACCAGTCGCAGACCTTGCCCCAGACAAAGGCGTAAAGCCCGGTCGCGGCGTCGTTGAAGCGGTAACTGG
This sequence comes from Paracoccus yeei ATCC BAA-599, assembly GCF_000622145.1. Lineage (GTDB taxonomy): Bacteria > Pseudomonadota > Alphaproteobacteria > Rhodobacterales > Rhodobacteraceae > Paracoccus > Paracoccus yeei. The sequence goes on from NZ_KK211404.1 coordinate 84,217, forward strand.
CCAGCGCCTCGTCGGTCGCCATGCGGACGCGGGCGACCTCTCCGATGATCCAGCGGTTGACGACATGCCGGGGCTCGGGCCGGGCGACGCCGCCGCGCACGCCGTTCATCTCGGCAAAGCGGCTGGCGTTCCAGATCTTGGTGACGAAGTTGCGGTTCGCCTCGACATGCTTCGGGCCGAGCTTGGGATCGCGGCCCATGGCGGCCATGCTGGTCAGCGTGAACCGCAGCGCGTCGGCGCCGTATTCGTCGATCAGGGTCAGGGGGTCGATGACGTTGCCTTTCGACTTCGACATCTTGGCGCCCTTTTCGTCGCGCACCAGACCGTGGACATAGACCGTGCGGAACGGCACCTGCCCGACCACGGCCAGTTGCATCATCATCATCCGGGCGACCCAGAAGAAGATGATGTCGAACCCGGTGATCAGGGTCGAGGTCGGGAAATAGCGCCGCAGTTCCGGCGTGTCCTCGGGCCAGCCCAGCGTGCCGATGGGCCACAGCCCCGAGGAAAACCAGGTGTCCAGCACATCGGGATCGCGCCAGACCGGATAGACGAGCTTCGTCGGATCCTGCGTCAGGTTATAGTCGGCCAGCCCCTGCGCAAAGGCATCGACGGCCGCCTCGCGGTCCTCGACCTCGACCACTCGGGCGATTTCCAGGGGCTGGGGCAGTTCGGCCAGCGCATCGCGAAACTTGTCGGCCACGCTCTCGAAATTCGCGGCGCATTGCAGGATCTCGTCGCTATGGACCAGCCCCTCCTCGAGCAGCGCGAAGATCTCCACATCGTCCAGCGCGCCGTCGTGGTCGTCATCGACCTGGCCTTCCAGCCGCAGGTCCAAGCCGTACCAGACCGGGATCTGGTGGCCCCACCACAGCTGGCGGGAGATGGTCCAGGGCTCGATATTCTCCAGCCAGTGGAAATAGACCTTTTCGTGCTGTTCCGGCAGGATCTTCGTCGCGCCGGACCGCACCGCCTCCAGCGCCGGGCCGACGATCTTCGGCGTATCGACGAACCACTGGTCGGTCAGCATCGGCTCGATCACCACGCCGGAACGGTCGCCGAAGGGCTGCATGATCGGCTTGGCTTCGACCAGGGGTCGGCGCTCCAGATGCTCGGCGCCGGTTTCCCTGTCGATTTCCTTGTGCAGATAGGTGACGGCCAGCCCCTCGCCGGTGATCGCCTCGACCACGCGCTTGCGGGCCTCGTAGCGGTCCAGGCCGCGCAATTCCTCGGGCACCAGGTTGACCGCGGACACGTCGCCCACGTCCTCGCCCCGCGCCGCCCGCGTGGCGATCTCGGCGCTTTCCTCATAGCTCAGCCCGTCCGCGCGCATGGCGCCCTTGCCGTCCATCAGCGCATACAGCGGAATGCCGTTGCGCATCGCCACGGCATAGTCGTTGAAGTCATGCGCGCCGGTGATCTTGACCGCGCCCGAGCCGAAATGCGGGTCCGGGTAGTCGTCGGTGATGATCGGGATCAGCCGGCGATGCTGTTTCGGCCCGACCGGGATTTCCACCAGCTTGCCGACGATGGGCGCATAGCGGGCGTCGTCGGGATGGACCGCGACCGCGCCGTCGCCCAGCATGGTTTCCGGCCGCGTGGTGGCGATGCTGATATAGTCGCGCGTCTCGCGCAGGGTGACGTTGCCGTCGGCGTCGCGCTCGATGTATTCATAGGTCTCGCCGCCGGCGAGCGGATACTTGAAATGCCACATATGGCCGGGCACCTCGCGGTTCTCGACCTCGAGATCGGAAATCGCGGTCTCGAAATGCGGGTCCCAGTTCACCAGCCGCTTGCCGCGATAGATCAGGCCCTTGTCGTACATGTCGACAAAGACCTTGATGACGGCGTCGTGGAAGTTGCCGCCCTCGCCTGCTGGCGCGCCCGGCGCGCCCGACATGGTGAAGGCGTTCCGCGACCAGTCGCAGCTGGCGCCCAGGCGCTTGAGCTGGCCAATGATGGTGTCGCCGGATTCCTGCTTCCAGGCCCAGACCTTCTGCAGGAAGGCCTCGCGCCCGATCTCGCGCCGGCCCGGCTCCTGCCGCTCGGCCATGCGGCGTTCGACGACCATCTGGGTGGCGATGCCGGCATGGTCCTGGCCGGGCTGCCACAGCGTGTCGAAACCGCGCATCCGGTGCCAGCGCACCAGGATGTCCTGCAGCGTGTTGTTCAGCGCGTGGCCGATGTGCAGGCTGCCGGTCACGTTCGGGGGCGGGATCACCACCGAGAAGCTGTCCGCCCCCGGTTTCGCATTGGCGCCGGCGGCAAAGGCGTTTTTCGCCGCCCATTCCCCGGCGATCCGCGCCTCGGCGGATTGCGCGTCGAAGTTCTTGTCCATGGCCATGTCGCTCACCCCTTGAATTGCGAAAGGGGATAGCGAAACCAAGGCCAAAGGCCAAGAGGCGCTAGCGGAACCGGGCCGGAATCCCCTCGGCAAAGGGGAACCAGCGATACCAGGGCCGCGCCCCTTCGATCACCCTCTGGACCGAAGCGCGGCCGGCCAGCCGGTCGAAATAGGCCATCAGCCGGGAATGCCCGGCAAAGGGGTGGATGGCGCCGGCATAGAACAGCGCCGGAAACGCCGCGCAATCGGCCAGGCCGAAGCCGCCCGCGATCCAGTCGCGCCCGTCCAGGCGGCGGTCCAGCGCGGCATAGGCCAGCTCCAGCTTGGACCGCGCAAAGGGCGCCACGCGGTCCTCGGCCCCCTCGCCCATGAAGATGCGGGCATCGACGATCTGCTGCATCATCTGCATGACCTGGAAATCCAGGAAACGGTCCCATTGCCGCGCGACCAGCGAGGCATCGGGGTCCGGGTCCAGCAGGCGCTGCGGCCCGGGATGGTGCCGGTCCAGCCATTCGATCATCAGCGAGCTTTGCGACAGCACCCGGTCGCCGTCGCGCAGCGCCGGCATCCGGCCCATCGGCTCCAGCGACTGCATCAGCGCGCGGTCCTCGGGCTGGCTCAGATCGACGGTCCGCAGGGTGAAATCGGCGCCGGTCTCGTAAAGCGCGACCAGCACCTTCTGGTATAGGAGGACAGCGGATGACCGAACAGTTCGAGCATCAGTCGGCCTTTCCGAAATGCCTCGGCCGGCCACAAGGCTGGCGGGCGAAATACTCGGGGGTCTCGTCCCGCCCGGCGGTCGTCTCGACGCGACAGGGCTGGCCGGCCTCGTCGCAGACCCAGCGGATGCGCAGGTCGCGGACATAGCCGCGCGCCAGCTCGGGCACCCAGTCACAGGTCGCGATCTCATCCATCGCTCACTCCTGTCGGGCGAATTCGGCGTCGATCACGATGGGGATCGGCGCGGTGAAAAAGGGGCTCATGCCATAGGCCTGCGGGTCGATCTGCGTTTCCGCATGGACGCCCAACAGGTTGCGGATCACCGGATTGCCGTTCTCGTCCCCGGTATAGCCCTGGCCGGCGCCGACCAGTTCGACCGCGAAGGTCGCCGGATGGGTCCGGCCCATCAGCGTCAGCTGCCCCGACACGATGCCCTTGGTGTCGCTTTCGGGAGTGAAGCTGTCGGACACGAAACGCGCCACCGGATCGGCCGCGACATCCAGGTAGTCGGCGCCCTTCAGCGCCTCGGCAAACCCTTCGACCGGGGTCGAGATCGAGCCGACCTGCACCTCGGCCCTGAGCCCGCTTTGCGCCGGGTCCTCGGGATGCCACGCCAGTTCGCCCGAAACCCGGTCGAAACGAAACACGCTGTAGGAAAAGCCCATGTGCGGCACCCGGGCGATGACCGCGCTGTGATAAGGGTCAAGGCGGTAATCTCCCGCCTCGGCGGCGTGATAATCCTTCCGGCCCTGCGGTATGTCCTGGGGCTGCATCTCTTGCGCCGCCACCGGGGCGGCGCAAAGGGCGCACAACAGCAGCGCGGTCCGGATCATGACGGCGCATGTTCCTTTGGGCCGACCAGGGCGAAATGCGCGCCCTGCGGGTCGCGGGCGACCGCGATGAAGGCGCCGCCCGGCACCTCGGTCGGGCCGTGCAGCACCGTGCCGCCGCCGTCGTGGATGCGCTGAATGGCCTCGGCGACGCCGTTCACGCCGAAATAGGGCAGCCAGGTCGGTACGGGCGCGTTGCCCTGGCCCATCATCCCGCCGATCTCGGCCCCCTGCCAGCGGAACAGCTGATAGGTGCCCATCTCGCCCATGTCGAGCGCGTCACCCCGGGTCCAGCCGAACAGCTCCGAATAGAACTCGAACCCCGCCCCAGGGTCGGGGGACATCAGTTCAAGCCAGTTGCCGTGGCCGTCCTTCTGCTGGTTCCAGGCACCGGCCTCGACCGGCGGGCGCGGATCCATCGGGCCGGGCTCGAGCAGCCCGCAGACGGCACCCTGCGGATCGGCGACAATGGCGAAGCGCCCGGTTCCGGGGATCGGCTGCGGACCCATCAGGACCTTGCCGCCCAGGGTCTCGACCTTGGCCACGGCGGCGTCGATCTCGTCCACGTCGAAATAGACCGTCCAATGCGGCGGCACGCCGCTGCGATCCTCGGGGGTTTCCATCAGGCCGGCGACCATGTCCCCGCCCTGGCTGGCCAGGTGATAGTCAAAGCCCGGCACGCCCGCATCCTTGCAGGTCCAGCCCAGAAGGCGGTTGTAGAAGGCCTCGGCATCGGCAAGCCCGCCGCGCAGGGTCGCGAGTTCGAACCAGCAGGGTTTTCCGTGAAACATGACCGCCCCCTTCAGCGCTCGTCCACGACGGGTTCGAACCCGCCCCACATCATGCGCATGCCGTCGAAGGGCATCTCGCCCATCTTCTGCATGTCGGGGTCGGACATCATCTTTTCATAGGCGGCGTCGGCCGTGGCCTTGTCGGGCCATTCGATCCACGAGAAGACGACGCTTTCGTCCTCCTTGGCCTGGGTCGCCATGTAGAAGTCCGTGACCTTGCCGCGCGGCACGTCGACCCCCCAGGCCTCGACCATCCGCAGGGCGCCGAAGCGCTTGAACATCGGCGCGGCCATCTTGGCGTGGTCGATGTATTTCTGCTTGTTCGCGGTCGGCACCGCCAGAAGAAATCCCGAATAATAGGTCATGATGCGTTCCCTCCTGTCCCGGCACGGATGTACCGGCCCGAGTCGAAGGCTGGCACTTGAAGTATCAAAATGCAACTGGTAATATTGTTTCATGACTGAACCTGGCAAAAACCCGCGTCTGCGATACGAAGAAGGCTGCCTTGGCGCCCATGCGCTGAACCTGGTCGGCGACCGCTGGGCGCTGCTTGTCGTGCGCGAACTGATGTTTGCGCCCAAGCGGTTCCAGATGATCCGCGCCGGGCTTCCCGGCATCACCGCCAGCGTGCTGACCCAAAGGCTGGCGCAACTGACGCAGGCGGGGGTGGTCGCGCATGATGCCGTCCTGGGCACCTATGCCCTGACCGAGGCCGGCCGCGCCCTGCATCCCGTCCTGCGCGAACTGTGCCGCTGGGCCTTGCTGATGCCGGGGCACGATCCCCGGATGTTCATCAGCATCACGGCGCTGATGATCTCGATCTCGGCGACGGTCGATGCGGCGCGTGCGGCGGGATCGGGGCTGCGCGGCGCCTTTCTGTCGGGGAAAGAGGGGTTCGAGGTCGTCTTTTCGCCCCAGGGCGCGCCGCAGGTCGTGGCCGCGCGCGAGCCACGGGGCGATTTCCTGCTGGAGGGGACGGGCAATGCCCTGGCCGCCGCGGTCTATGGCCCGGGACCCGTGACGCTGGCGGGCGCGGGGCTGGTTTCCCTGCGCGGCGACAAGGCCGCCGCGCAGGCGTTCACGGATCTGTTCAGCCTGCGGCCTCAGACCAGGTCCAGCAGCGCATCGCCCGAGGACAGTGCGCAGGTGCCGGGGCTTTCCTCAACCTGAAGCTCGGTCACGGTGCCGCCATCGACCAGCATGGCGTAGCGCTTGGAGCGGCCGTTGATCCAGCCCGCGCCCTCGATGTTCATGCCCAGGGCCTTGGTCCAGCTGCCGTCGGCATCGGCGAGCACCTCGATCCCGGCATCCGCGGCGCCGGTCGATTTCGCCCAGGCGCCGGCGACGAACGGGTCGTTCACCGTGATGCAGACCACGCGCGAGACGCCCTTTTCGCGGAACTTGTCCACGTTCTTCACAAAGCTCGGCATGTGGCTGTTGTTGCAGGTGGGCGTATAGGCGCCGGGAACGGCAAAGATCGCCACCCGGCCCTGCGCCAGATCAGAGACCTCGACCGTCTCGGGGCCGTTTTCGCCCAGTTTCACCAGCTTGCCCTGGGGCAGCGTGTCACCCTTTGCGATTGCCATGCGCTTTCTCCATGAATTGCATCGGTTCGGGGCGGACTATAGGGTTCGCCCCGCGAAACACCAGCGAGGGCGTAAGATGAACATCGTGATCCTGGGGGCGGGTCAGGCGGCGGCCTCGCTGGCGGCCAGGCTGCGGGCACTGGGGCATGGCGGGCCGATCACCGTGATCGGCGACGAGGCCGCGCCGCCCTATCAGCGCCCGCCCCTGTCCAAGGCCTATCTGCTGGGCCAGATGGACCTGGACCGGCTGACCCTGCGCGCGCCGGACTGGTGGGCGGACCAGAACATCGCGCTGCGCCTGGGCGAAACCGCGACCGCCATCGACCGCGACGCCCGGGTGGTGAGAACCGACCGGGGCGAATACCCCTATGACCGGCTGGCCCTGACCCTGGGGGCCCGGCCGCGCCGCCTGCCCGCGGAGATGGGCGGAGAGATGCCCGGCGTGCATGTGGTCAGGAACCTGGCCGACATCGCCGCGCTGCGCCCGGCGCTGGCCCCCGGTCGCCGGCTGGTGGTGATCGGCGGCGGCTATATCGGGCTGGAGGCCGCCGCCGTCGCCCGCAAGCTGGGCCTGGCGGTCACGCTGGTCGAAGCCGCGCCCCGCATCCTGGGTCGCGTCGCAGCAGCCGAGACCGCCGACATGATCCGCGACCTGCACCGCACGCACGGGGTCGAGATCATCGAGGGCGTGGGCATCGCGCGGATCACCGGCGATACGGCGGCGAACGGCGTGGCGCTGGCCGACGGTCGCCACCTGCCCGCCGACCTGGTGATCTGCGGCATCGGCGTTTCGCCCGAGACGGCGCTGGCCGAAGCGGCCGGGCTGGAGATCGACAACGGCATCGCGGTCGATGCGCAGGGCCGGACCTCGGACCCGGCTGTCTGGGCCGCGGGCGATTGCGCCAGCTTTCCGATGTCGCGGGGCCGGCTGCGGCTGGAAAGCGTCGGCAATGCCATCGACATGGCCGAGGCGGTGGCCGCGAACATGCTGGGCGCCGGCGCGGATTATACGCCCAAGCCCTGGTTCTGGTCCGATCAGTTCGACGCCAAGCTGCAGATCGCCGGGCTGAACCTGGGCTATGACAGGGTGGTGACGCGGCCCGGCGCCAACGGCGGCTCGGTCTGGTATTTCCGCGACGGCGCGCTGATCGCGGTCGACGCGCTGAACGACCCGCGCGCCTACATGATCGGCAAGCGGCTGATCGAGGCCGGGCGGTCCCCTGCCCCCGAGGCCATCGCCGAGGCCCCCGACCTGAAGGCCCTGCTGTGAGGATCATCGGCGGCACCCTGCGCGGGCTGAGGCTGGCCGATGTCGGCGCGGGCGACCCTGGCGCGCATCTGCGCCCGACCACCGACCGGGTGCGGGAATCGATCTTCAACCTGCTGGTCAATGGCGTTCACGGCGACCCGATCCCGGGTGCGCGGGTGCTGGACCTGTTCGCGGGCACCGGCGCGCTGGGGCTTGAGGCGCTGTCGCGGGGCGCAGCGCGCGTGGCCTTTGTCGACGATGGCGTGGCGGCGCGCGGCCTGCTGCGCAGCAACATCGAAAAGGCCCGGGCGATGGGCGTGACCGACGTGTGGCGCCGCGACGCGACCCGGCTGGGCGAAAACCGCGGTGCGCCCTATGGGCTGGTGTTCCTGGACCCGCCCTATGGGCTGGGCCTGGGGGAACGCGCGCTGGCCTCGGCGCTGGCCGGGGGCTGGATCGCCCCGGACGCCATGATCGTCTGGGAGGAGGCCGCCCCCCCGCCCCCGGTCGCGGGCCTGGCCCGCATCGACCAGCGCAGATACGGCGACACCACCGTCACCCTGCTGCGCCCCAAAAACGCCTGACTGGACCGTCTAGCTGGACCGATCCAGCTTGGTCGACAGGTGGATCAGGCTTTCGGACGACCTGACGCCGGTCAGCCCGCCGATCTGGTCCAGCACGTCGTCCAACTGGCTGGTCGAGGCCGCGGCCAGTTGCAGCAGCAGGTCCACGCGGCCGCTGGTGGTGTGGATGCGCTCGACTTCGGGCATGTTGCGCAGCCGCGACAGGATGCCCACCTGCGAACGCGGCTCGATGGTCAGAAGGCAGGTGGCGCGGATGCGGTGTTCGCGCGCGGAATCGCCCAGCCGCAGCGTATAGCCCGCGATCGCGCCCGAGGTTTCCAGCCGTTCCAGCCGGGCCTGCACGGTCGAACGCGCGACCTTGAGCCGCCGCGCCAGCACCGCTACCGAAAGCCGCGCATCCTGCGCCAGATGGGCGACAATGCCCCGATCAAGATCATCCACGCTGTTCCGCCTGTCATTTCGACGATGTTTTCGTCATATTTACCGATGCGGCGCACCATTTCCACCCTTTTGGGTGCTGCGCCTGACCGGTCCCGGCGCGATCCTGAAGCCAGGAACAAAGGAGACGCCGATGGGACTGACCGAGGGGCGTGGCCCCCGCACCCTGTGGAACAACCCCGCCCAGATCATCCGCGCGCTGGCCCCGGATCACCCGGTCATGGCCTTTGCGCCTTCGGTCCTGCGCGACACCGCGCGTCGCTTTCTGGACGGTTTTCCGGGGCTTGTCACCTATGCCGTCAAGGCCAACCCCGACGAATCCGTGATCCGCGCCCTGTGTGCCGAAGGGGTCGGCGGCTTCGACGTGGCCTCGCCCTGGGAAATCGACTGGATCGGACGCCTGGCGCCGGGGGCTGCGCGGCACTATCACAACCCGGTCCGCGCGCGGGCCGAGATCTGCCATGCCCTGGCGGCCGGCATCCGGTCCTGGTCGGTGGACAGCCACAGCGAACTGGACAAGCTTTTCGCCGAACTGCCCGCCGGCGGGCACGAGATCGCCGTCCGCTTCAAGCTGCCGGTCGGCGGCGCCGCCTATGACTTCGGGTCCAAGTTCGGCGCCCTGCCTGAACTGGCGGCCGCGCTTTTGCGCAGTGCCGCCGACCATGGCCATCTGCCGTCCCTGACCTTTCATCCCGGCACCCAATGCACCGATCCGCAGGCCTGGCGGGCCTATATCCAGACCGCGGCCTGCATCGCGGCGGCGGCGGGCGTCCGGCCGCGCCGGCTGAACCTGGGCGGCGGCTTTCCCTCGCACCGGGTGGCGGCGGCGGCGCCCGACCTGCCCGCGATCTTCGCCTGCATCCGCGAGACCCATCGCGCGGCCTTTGGCGAGCATGCGCCCGAACTGGTCTGCGAACCGGGACGCGGCCTTTGCGCCGACGCGTTTTCGCTGATCGCCCGGGTCAAGGCCCTGCGCGACGGGCGCGACGTGTTCCTGAACGACGGCGTCTATGGCGGGCTGACCGAACTGCCGCTGATCGGCAATCTGGACCGGATCGAGGTGCTGACCCCCCAGGGCACCGTCCGGCGCGGGCGGGTCCGGCCCCGGCCGGTCTTTGGCCCGACCTGCGATTCCGTCGACCGCCTGCCGGGCGAACTGCCCCTGCCCGCCACCCTGCGCGAGGGCGATTATGTGATCTTTCATGGTGCAGGTGCCTATTCCACCGTCACCAACACCCGTTTCAACGGCTTCGGCCAGGTTTCCCATCTGACTGTCAGGACAGTTTCGTAAGGCCGCAACTTTTCATTCGTATTTTCGTTCTAGTATAAGGCCATGGAAAACAGCACCCCACCCCGCACCCTGGTTGTCCTGATGGATGGCACCTTCGCCTCGCTGACCGAAGGACGGGGTTCCTCGATCGCGCGGATCCACGGGATGCTGTCGGGCGACATGGGCCCACCGGGCGGCCAAGTGCTGCTGCATTACGCGCCGGGCCAGCAATGGGCGGCTTGGCGGACGGTGCCGGAACTGGTGTCGGGCGCGTCGCTGGACTGCAACATCCGCGCCGCCTACGGCTGGCTGGCGCAGACCTGGCGGCCCGGCGACCGGCTTTATCTGTTCGGCTATTCGCGCGGCGGGGTCGGGGTCTGCGCCCTGGCCGACATGATCGCGCGCATCGGCCTGCTGACGCCCGATCAGGCCACCGGCGACGCCGTGCTTTGTGCCTGGAACATCTATCGCCACTGCCCGGGCGAGCGGCTCGACCCGGCGCGCTGCCATGACCATGTGCCCGTCCGCATGGTCGGGCTTCTGGACACGGTCATGTCGCTGGGCCTGCGCCTGCCCTTCCTGTGGACCCTGTCCGAGCCTGATTTTTCCTATGCCAAGGGCCGGCTGGCCCCGAACGTGGAACATGGCGTCCATGCCCTGGCCCTGGACGAAACCCGCGTCGCCTTCGCGCCGATCCTGTGGGACGATGCCGACGGCCGGGTCCAGCAGATGTGGTTCCGCGGCTGCCACCCCGACGTGGGCGGCCAGCTTGGCGGGCAGGAAACCGCCCGGCCGCTGGCCAATGTGCCGCTGGTCTGGCTGCTGACCCAGGCCGAAGGGCTGGGCCTGCCCCTGCCCGAAGGCTGGCGCCGCCATCACCCCTGCGACCACGGCGCACCGGCGGTCGGCTCGTGGCGCAGCTGGGGCAAGATCTTCCTGACGCGCGCGCCGCGCCGGGTTGGCTCCGATGCATCCCAGGCCCTGCACCCCAGCGTCGGACCCTATGACGGCCCGGCGCTGCTGACCGGCCACTTGGCCGCCGCCGCGCGTCCCGGCCGCGCGCGCCGGTTGCGCCTGCGCCTGTCCGGGCCCCGGGGCATGGACCCCTCGGCCCCGGCCTGAGGCGGCAGGACCATCTTTCCAGGATCATCGGAGACCCCTGGCGCGCTGCTCGGATCAGCCCGCTGGCAGCAGGGCCAAAGCCCCTCAGGCGACGTCCGGCATCGCCCCCCGAGGCGGGACCACGCCAAGCGCCGCGCAGACCTTCTGCACCAGGTCCGGCTTGTTCAGCGTATAGAAATGCAGGCTGTCCACACCCCCCGCCACCAGGTCCGAACACAGCTGCACGCAGGTTTCCAGCGCCAGTTGGGCCTCGCCCGCCTTGCCGGCGGCGGCAAAGGCGTCCTCGGCCCATTGCGGAACGGACGTGCCGCAGCGCTCGGCAAAGCGGCGGGTGCCTGCCCAGCTTTGGATCGGCAGGATGCCCGGGATGATGCGCGCCGTGATCCCCGCGCGTTCGCACTGGTCGCGAAAGCGGAAGAAGGTCTCGGCGTCGAAAAAGAACTGGGTGATCGCGCTGGTCGCCCCGGCGTCGGTCTTGCGCTTCAGCCAGGCCACGTCGGCGGCGGTGTCGGGGCTTTCGGGATGCGGCTCGGGATAGGCGCCGCAGCGGATGGTCATGTCTCCGCGCGCGGCAATCGCCTCGATCAGTTCGACGGAATTGGCAAACCCCTGGGGATGGGGGGCGAAACGGTCCTGCCCTTGGGGCGCATCGCCGCGCAGGGCCACGATTTCATGGACGCCGGCGGCCGCGTAATCGGCGACGATCTGCATCGTCTCCTCTCGTGTGGCGTCCACGCAGGTCAGGTGGGCTGCGACGTTCAGTCCGTAGTGGCTGGCCAGCGCCGTCACCGCCTCGTGCGTCAACTGCCGCGTGGTGCCGCCCGCGCCATAGGTCACGCTGACGAAGTCCGGCCCCAGCGGCGCCAGCGCGCGCGCGGTTTCCCACAGGCGGAAGGACTGGTCCAGCGTCTTGGGGGGAAAGAACTCGAAACTGAGGGCGGGCGTCGTCATGGCACTATCCTTTTGTCGCAAGGCTTGTGACACGATGCGGGACGTGAGACAAATTCATAATCCTCAAGATCGTGATGAGGCCGGCTCAAGATGCATCTGGAACTTCGCCATCTGCGCAGCCTGCGCGCCATCCATGAACAGGGCGGGCTGGCGCGCGCGGCCGAGCTGCTGAACCTGACCCAATCGGCCCTGTCCCACCAGATCAAGGCGCTTGAGGAACAGGCCGGGGTCGAACTGTTCCTGCGCAAGACCAAGCCTCTGCGCCTGTCGGCGGCGGGAATGCGCCTGCTGCGCACCGCCGAACAGGTGCTGCCGCTGATCGACGCCGCCGAGGCCGAGTTCCGCGCCGTGGAACTGGGCCGGGCGGGCCGGCTGCATGTCGCGATGGAATGCCACCACTGCTTCGACTGGCTCTTGCCGGTGCTGGACCAGTTCCGCCGCGCCTGGCCCGAGGTGGACCTGGACATCCGCCAGAGCCTCGCGCTCAAGGCGCTGCCGGCGCTGGTGCGGGGGCAGGTGGACCTGGTGATTTCCTCGGACCCCGAGGAAATGGAGGGCGTGACCTTTCAGCCGTTGTTCGACTATGCGCCGACGATGGTCGTGCCGGCCAGCCACCCGCTGGTCGCCAAGGGTTATGCCGAACCGCAGGACCTGGCGGCCGAGACGCTGATCACCTATCCCATGGACCGCGCGCGGCTGGACGTGTTCTCGCAGTTCCTGGACCCGGCGGGGGTCGAGCCTGCCCATCACCGTCAGGTCGAACAGACGGCGGTGGCCCTGATGCTGATCGCCTCGGGGCGGGGGGTGGCGGTGATGCCTGACTGGGTGCTGCGCGCCCATGCCGGCAACCCGGAACTGGCGCTGCTGCCGCTGGGGCCGCAGGGCATGCTGCGTCGGCTTTACGCCGCGGTGCGCGCCGACGACCTGGGCCAGCCCTTCGTCGCCCATGTCCTGCGGCTGGCCCGGACCGAGCCGGTGCGCATGATGCGGGGCTGAGTGCTGGCGTTCGCCCGCAGGATGCGTCACTGTTCCCACCGTCACCGCAGGGGAGAAGATCCTTGATCGCGCCAACGCTGTTTCTGCAAAGGCTATCCACCCGGATCGCGCGCAAGCTGGGCCGCGATCCGGCCGATCAGGCCGTTGCCGCCGAGGTGGTCGAGGTCTCGCCCGACGAACAGGCGCAACGCCCCGCGGCCTTTGCCCTGCCTGGCCAGCTTGAGCGGGTCAGGGCGACCGCCCCCGATACCACGCTGGAGAACGAGATGGCGCGGATCACGGGCGGCACGGTCCGCCATGACGCGACCCGGGCCTATCGCTTTCGCGACCTGCAGTATTTCGACGGGTTCCTTTACTGCGGCGGCATGCGCCGCCAGCAGGTCGTCCGCCCCGAGCCGCTGCTGGGCCGCGGCCCGGTCGAGGAGATCGACCGCTGCTCGCTGCCCGGCACCACGGTCGGCGACCAGTTCTTCGGCCATTTCCTGATCGACGATTCCGCGACCGCGCTGCTGGCCGAACGCTTTGCCCCGCCGCGCCTGCCCCGACCGACCGCGCGCCAGGGCTGGTCCCATGCCCTGCGCTATCGCGAGCGGCTGGGCATCGCCATCCCGCCCGTGGGCCATGCCCTGATCCGCGATGCCTGGGTGTTTCGCGACCACGGCATGACCGCCGACCGCCGCGCCCGCCTGGCCGAGCTGCGCCGCCGGATGCGGGCTGGCGGCGGGCGGCGGTCCGGGCACGGGGTGTTCATCCGCCGCACCGGCGGCCAGGCCCGCAACCTGGCCAACGAGCCCGAGATCGAGGCGCTGCTGGCGGCGCGGGGCTTCGACATCGTGGATACGGCCAGCCAGCCCGTCGACCAGATCGCCGCCCTGCTGCACGGCGCGGCCGTGGTCTGTTCGGTCGAGGGCAGCGCCTTTGCCCATGCCCTGCTTGGCATGGCGGACGGCGGCGCCATTGTCGCGATCCAGCCGCCCTGGCGGTTCAACAACCCGTGGAAGGACTATACCGACGCCCTGGGCCTGGGCTACGGCTATGTGCTGGCCGAAGGCGGTGCCACGGATTTCCGGCTGAACCCGGACGACCTGCTGCGCACGCTGGACCTGGCGGGGGGCTGACATGGGCCGGCATCCCCATCCCAGGCGCCCGCGGGGGCGGCCATGACCGCCGCGCCCGACCAGGACCTGACCGTCCGGGCCGATGGCGACGCGCTGCACCTGGGTGGCGCGCTGACCGTCTGGACCCTGCCCCGCCTGCCCCAGGACGGCGGCGCGACGCGGATCGACCTTTCGGGCCTGACCCGCCTTGACACGGCGGGCGCCTGGCATCTGGCCCGCCTCCGCGCCGAGGGCGCCCGGATCGACGGGCTGGACGAGGCGCAGCAGGCGCTGCTTGACACCGTGACCAAGGCCGTTCCCCAGTCCGAGCCCGCGCCCCCCGCGATGGCGCGCTGGCGCGCCGCCTTGGACGCGACCGGGCGCCGCGTGGTCCGGGCCGGGGTCTTTCTGCGCGAGATCTGCGAATACCTCGGCCGCTTCCTGGCGGCGCTGGCCCGTGCCATTCGCAATCCGCGCGATTTCCGGCTGACCTCGCTGGTGCACCATTGCCAGGAAACCGGGCTGCGGGCCGTGCCCATCGTGGCGCTGATGTCCTTCCTGATCGGGGTGGTGCTGGCGTTCCAGGGCGCGGCGCAGCTCAGCCAGTTCGGGGCCGAGATCTTTGTGGTCGAATTGATCGCGATCTCGATCCTGCGCGAACTGGGCATCCTGCTGACGGCGATCATCGTCGCCGGGCGCACGGCCTCGGCGCTGACGGCCTCGATCGGCTCGATGAAGATGCGCGAGGAAATCGACGCCATGCGCACGCTGGGCATGGACCCCGACATGGTGCTGATCCTGCCCCGCGTGCTGGCGCTGATCATCACGCTGCCGATCCTGGGGCTGGTCGCCAATGTCTCGGGCCTGGTGGGGGGCGCGATCATGTCCTGGATCGAGCTTGGCATCTCGCCCTCGATGTTCCGCTATCGGCTGCTCTCGGAAACCAGCGTGGACCATGTGATCGTGGGTCTGTCCAAGGCGCCGGTCTTTGCGCTGGTGATCGGCGTCATCGGCTGCCACGCCGGCATGAAGGTCGGCAAGGACGCCGAAAGCCTGGGCGCGCAGACCTCGACCGCGGTGGTCAACGCGATCTTTGCGGTGATCGTGATCGACGCGCTCTTCTCGGTCTTCTTCGCCAAGGTGGGCCTATGACCGAGAACGTGATCGAGGTTCGGAGATTGCGCACCCAGTTCGGCAGCCATGTCATCCATGACGGCCTCGACCTGGACCTGAAGCGCGGCGAGATCCTGGGCGTGGTGGGCGGCTCGGGCACCGGGAAATCGGTTCTGCTGCGCACCATCGTCGGGCTGATCCGGCCCACCGCCGGGACGGTGCGCGTGCTGGGCCAGGACGTGACCGGCCTGTCGGGCCCCGCGCGCGAGGCGCTCGAGCGGCGCTGGGGCGTGATGTTCCAGGACGGGGCGCTGTTTTCCGCCCTGACCGTGCAGGAAAACGTCGAGGTCCCGCTGCGCGCCGTCCCCGGCCTTTCCGATACCGCGCGCCAGGGGCTGGCGCAGCTCAAGGTCGCGATGGCGGGGCTGCCCTGGAACGCGAACGGCAAGTATCCCTCGGACCTGTCGGGGGGCATGAAAAAGCGCGCGGGCCTGGCGCGAGCCCTGGCGCTGGACCCGGAAATCGTCTTTCTGGACGAGCCCACGGCGGGGCTGGACCCGATCGGGGCGGATGCCTTCGACCGGCTGATCGTGGGCCTGCGCGACGCGCTGAACCTGTCGGTCTTTCTGGTCACGCACGACCTTGACACGCTGCACGCCTGCTGCGACCGGGTCGCGGTCCTGGCCGAACGCAAGGTGCTGGCAACCGGCACCATGGCCGACATGCTGCGCGTCGATCACCCCTGGGTGCACGAATATTTCCACGGCCCCCGCGCCCGCGCGGCCCTGGCGGAAAAGGAGTAAGCGATGGAGACCAAGGCCAATTTCGTCCTGATCGGGGCCTTCACCATCGCCGGTTTCCTGGGGCTGGTGGCCTTTCTGATGTGGTTCGCGAACCTGTCCCTGAACCGGCAGTTCGCCTGGTACGACATCTATTTCCCCGAGGTCTCGGGCCTGGGCCTGTCGTCCGAGGTGACCTATGCCGGCCTGACCGTGGGCAAGGTCATCGACATGCAGCTGGCCCAGGGCCAGTCCGGCGCCGTCCGCGTCCGCGTCGAGGTGGCCGAGGACACGCCCGTCCGCACCGACAGCCGCGCCGCCATCGAGATCACCGGCGTCACCGGAACGTCGAACGTGGCGATCACCGCCGGATCGCAGGACGCGGAGCTGCTGCGCGTGGCCCAGCCCGACGGGGTACCGGTGATCCCGGCCAACCGCTCGGCGCTCCAGACCCTGTCGGACCAGGGCCCCGAGATGATTTCCCGCCTGAACACGGTGGCCGAGCAGATGACGCGGCTGCTGGGCCAGGAAAACCAGGACCGGGTGCGCAACATCCTGGACAATGTCGAACGCTCCAGCGCGAACCTCGACAAGGCGCTGGCCGACGTGACCAAGGCCACCGATTCCATCGCCAGCGCCGCCAGCGACATCTCGGGCTTTGGCGACCAGCTGGGCAGCCTGGGCGAGGCCGCGCAAAGGACGCTGGGCAATGCCGATACCGCCCTGGCGCAGTTCGACGAGACGGCCAAGCGCGCTGACCGCGCGCTGGACGCCGGCACCGCCGCGCTGGACGAGGTGCGGACCTATGTCTCGGGCGACCTGCGCGGGCTGACGCAGACGCTGGACCGCACCGCGACCGCCCTGCAGTCCGACCTGTCGCGGCTGACCGAGCGGGCCGGCACCACCATGGACCGGCTGGACGCGGCCCTGGCCGTGGGCGAGCGCGCGCTTGCCAGCGCCGAGGGCGCCTTCGGCAGCGCCGACCGGGTGATGAACAGCCAGATCGAGCCGGTCGTGACCGACCTGCGCGCGACGCTGGCGCGCTTCAACGATGCCATCGGCAGCGTGACCGAGGATATTCCCGCGATCACCGCGCGGCTGCGCAATGCCGCCGACAGCGCCGACGCGGCCTTCGTCAGCCTGCGCGGGATGCTGGACGGGGCCCGCGCGCCGGTGCAAAGCTTTGCCCGGGACGGCTTGCCGCAATTCACCCGCCTGGCCAGCGACCTGCGCAATCTGTCGCAGAACCTGAACCAGCTTGTCACCACCCTGCGCCGCAACCCGGCGCAGGTCATCACCGGGCCAAGAACGCCCGAGTTCCGCCGCTGAAGGAGAGGTGCCCGTGACCCTTGCGAGGACGACCCGCCCAAGAACCGCCGCAGCCATTCTGGCGCTGACCCTGGCCCTGCCGGGCTGCGGCGCGCTGTCGGCCCTGTCGGGGGGGCCGGCGCTGGACGTGTTCGAACTGCGCGCCCCCGACGAAACGCCGAAGTCCTGCGGCCGCGGCCGCCGCGCCGAACTGGTGATCGAGGAGCCCAAGGCCCGCGGCACCCTGGATACCGAGCGCATCATGATCCGCCCCAATGCGCTTCAGACCCAGTACCTGCCCGATGCGCAATGGGGTGACACCGTGCCCGTCACGCTGCAGAACCTGCTGGTGCGCAGCTTTTCGCCCTATGACGCCTTCACCCATGTGGGCCGCGCGCCCCTGGGGACCGCCGGCGATTTCGCCCTGATCAGCGAGATCCGGGACTTCAACGCCGAGGTCGCGGGCAAGGGCGCCATCGTGCGCCTGTCGGTCGACGCCCAGCTGGTGCGAGAAATGGATGCCTCGGTCGCCGCGCGGGGCAGCTTCAGCGCCACCGCCACCGCGTCCAGCACAAGGACCGCGGACCTGATCCCCGCCTTCGATGCCGCCGGGCGCGAACTGCTGGGGCAGATGACGGACTGGGGCCTGCGCGGCGTGGGGGTGAACCCGGCCGCGTGCCGATAAGGCCGCGGCGCGATTGCATGGCCCTCTCCATGCTGTAACATCGCGGCGACGCAAAGCCAGAAGGACGCCCGGCCATGCCGCTCGGACCCGCCCCGCCTGCCGCCGCGCGGGCCTGGGTTCCGGCCCGCCTGGGGCGCCTGACCCCTTGGCTGGCTGGCGCTGTGGCGCTGGCGCTGCTGGTGGGCCTGGGCGGGCGGCTGGCCTTTCAGCACGCGATGGCGCAGGGTCTGGCCCGGGCCGAGGCGGCGTTGCGCCTGACCGTCAACGCGCTGAACGCGGATCTTGCCCGCTATGAGCACACCCCGCAGCTGATCGGCGACCTGGACCTGATCCACCGGCTGGCGGCGGCACCCGGCGATCCGGCGCTGGTCGAGGCGACGAACCGCAAGCTGGCCGAGCTGAACGCCGCGCTGATGGCCTCGGACATCTACCTGATCCGGCCCGATGGCGAGACGATCGCCGCCTCGAACTATCAGGCCGAACTCAGCTTCGTGGGGCAGAACTTCAGCTATCGGCCCTATTTCATCGACGCCATGCGGGGCATGCCGGGGCGGTTCTACGGGGTCGGCACCACCTCGGGGGTGCGGGGCTATTTCTTCTCCGCGCCGGTCAGGGACGCGGCGGGCGCCATCGTCGCCGTGGTCGCGGTCAAGATCGGCGTGGACCGGCTCGAGGCGGGCTGGGCCGGCAGCGACCACGGCGTGCTGGTGACCGACCCCGACGGCACGGCGTTCCTGTCGTCGAACCGCGCCTGGCTTTACCGCAGCCTTTACCCGCTGACGCCGGCGCGGATGGCCCGGACCGAGGCCTCGCGCCGCTATGCCGAAACGCCGCTCAGCGAATTTCCCCATCCGCGCCAGGTCAGCCACGGGGTCGACGTGCTGCGCCTGCCCGACGATCCGGGCAGCCCCGCCAGCCCCGCGCGGGACTATATCATCGCCTCGCAGCCGATGTTCGAGGCGGGCTGGACGGTCCATGTGCTGCTGGACAGCGCCCCCCTGCGGGCCGAGGCACGGCTGGCGCTGGCCAGCCTGATCCTGCTGCTGGCGGCCGCGACCTGCGGCGCCCTGATGCTGCGCCAGCGCCGCGCCCGCATCGCCGAGCGGCTGGCCGCGACCGAGGAACTGGAACGGCGGGTGGTCGAACGCACCGCCGACCTTGCCCGCGTGAACCGCCAGCTGGAGCAGGAGATCGCCGAGCGCCGCGCGACCGAGGACGAGCTGCGCGCCGCCCAGGCAAGCCTGGTGCAGGTCGGCAAGCTGGCCGCGCTGGGGCAGATGTCGGCCTCGCTGAGCCACGAGATCAACCAGCCGCTGGCCGCGGCGCGCAATTACGCCGACAGCGCCGCCATCCTGATCGAACGCGGCGATTACGCCCGCGCCCGCGACAACATCGCCGAGATCCTGGCCCTGGTCGACCGCATGGCCGCCATCGGCCGGCACCTGCGCCAGGCCGCGCGCAAGCCCGACGAGGTGCTGGGCGCCGTGGCCCTGGCGCCCCTGCTGCGCGAGACGCGAACCATCGTCGCACCGCGCCTGGCCGCGGCCGGGGCCACGCTGGACCTGGACCTGCCCGCCGACCTGCCGGCGTTGCGCGCGGGGCCGACGCGGCTGCAGCAGGTGCTGGTCAACCTGATCGCCAATGCCGCCGACGCGGTCGAGGGGCGGGACGACCGCCGCATCACGCTGTCGGCGCGGGCCGCGGGCGGGCGTGTCGTGATCGCGGTGCGTGATCGGGGCGCGGGCGTGCCCGACGCCATCGCGGCCCGCATCTTCGACCCGTTCTTCACCACCAAGGGCATCGGCGCGGGGCTGGGCCTGGGCCTGTCGATCACCGCCAACATCGTGCGCGACTTCGGCGGGGACATCAGCGTCCACGACGCCGCCCCCGGCGCCGAGTTCCGCATCGCCCTGCCCATCGCGCTGGAGGCCGCCGCATGATCCCCCGCGTCCTTTTGGTCGACGACGACGACCGGATGCGCAATTCGACCGCGCAGGCGCTGGAACTGGCCGGCTTCGCGGTCGAGCCCCTGGCCTCGGGCGAGGAGGCTCTGGCGCTGGCGGGCCCCGGCTTTGCCGGCGCCGTGGTCAGCGACATCCGCATGCCCGGCATGGACGGCATGACCCTGCTGTCGCGCCTGCACGAGATCGACGCCGAGCTTCCCGTGATCCTGGTCACCGGCCATGCCGAGGTGCCGCTGGCGGTCGAGGCGATCCGCGGCGGCGCCTATGACTTCATCGAAAAGCCCTTCGTGGTGCAGGAGCTGGCGACCGTGATCCGCCGCGCCGTCGATCATCGCGGGCTGGTCCTGGCGAACCGCCGCCTGCGCGCCGTCGCCGGCAAGCGCGACGATCTCGAGGCCCGGCTGCCCGGGCGCACGCCGGTCATGGTCGACCTGCGCCACCGGCTGCGCGCCATCGGCGCCTCGGACGCGGATGCGCTGATCATCGGCCCCACCGGCGCGGGAAAAGAGGTCGCGGCCCGCGCGCTTCACGACATGTCGCCGCGCGCGGGCCATCCCTTCATCGCCATCAACTGCGCGGCCCTGCCCCAGGCCCTGATCGAATCCGAACTGTTCGGGCATGAGGCCGGCGCCTTTCCCGGCGCGCTGCGGCCCCGCTACGGCAAGTTCGAACATGCCCGGGGCGGCGTGGTGCTGCTGGATGAAATCGGCTCGATGCCACTGGACCTGCAGGCCAAGCTGCTGCGGGTGCTGCAGGAACGCGTCATCACCCGGCTCGGCTCGAACGACCCGGTGGCGCTGGACGTCCGCTTCATCGCCACCTCGAAGACAGACCTGACCGATCTGGTCCGGCACGGCGCGTTCCGCGAGGACCTGTACTGGCGGCTGAACGTCGCCGTGCTGCACGTCCCGGCCCTGTCCGCCCGGCGCGAGGACATTCCCCTGCTGTTCCTGCAGCTGGTCCGCGAATCCGCCGCCCGCCATTCCGTGCCCGAACGCGACGTGCCGCCGGCCTTCCTGTTGGGCCTTGCGGCGCGGGACTGGCCGGGCAACGTGCGGGAACTGCGCAACCTGGCCGAACGCGTCGTGCTGGGGCTGGAAGGGACCGAGACGCCGCAGGCGGACGGCGCCCGACTGGCCGAACGGGTCGCGGCCTTTGAACGCAGCCTGATCGCGGGCGCCATCGCCGCCCATGGCGGACGGCTGCGCGCGGTCTATGAAACGCTGGGGATCTCGCGCAAGACGCTGTACGAAAAGATGCAGAAATACGGGCTGGACCGGCGGCTGATCGTCGAGGCGCCCGAAGACATGGGGTGAATGGGTGGATTTCCACCCACGCCACCGGCAGGCCGTCACCCTTTCCACCCGTTTTCCCGCGAGAACCCGCAGCCGCCACCCGGCTTGGGCGATTTTGCATTTGTCGGCCCGCGCCCGCGCGCGCAACCTGCCCTGCAGCGGCCGCAGGGGAGTGCGGCCCAAACCCCAGGGAGAGGAACTCATGGCATACCCGAGGATCGTCGCCGCCCTTGCGGCGGCGCTAAGCCTGACCGGCGCGGCCCAGGCGCAGGATTATCCCAACCGCCAGATCACCATGGTGGTGCCGTTTTCGGCCGGCGGGCCGACCGACACCGTGGCCCGGCTGGTCGCGGAAAAGATGTCGTCCGACCTGGGCCAGCAGATCGTCGTGGAAAACGTCGGCGGCGCCGGCGGCACGCTGGGCGCAGGCAATGTCGCCAAGGCCGAGCCCGACGGCTATACCGTGCTTCTGCACCACATCGGCATGGCGACCTCGGCCACGCTTTACCGCAAGCTGGCCTATGACCCGCTGACGGCCTTCGACTATGTGGGGCTTGTGACCGAGGTGCCGATGGTCGTCGTCGCCCGCAAGGACTTCGAGCCGGCGGATTTCAAGGGCTTCACCGAATACGTCAAGGCGAACGCCGACAAGCTGACGCTGGCGAACGCCGGCATCGGCTCGGCCAGCCATCTGTGCGGGATGATGCTGATGCAGGCGCTGGAGGCGCCCTTGGTGACCGTTCCCTACAAGGGCACCGGCCCGGCGATGACCGACCTGCTGGGCGGGCAGACCGACATCATGTGCGACCAGACCACCAACACCACCCAGCAGATCAAGGGCGGCACGATCAAGGCCTATGCCACCACCACGACCGAGCGCCTGCCGCTGTTCCCCGACCTGCCGACGGCGACCGAAGCCGGCCTGCCGGCGCTGCAGGTGGGCATCTGGCACGGCATCTATACCCCCAAGGGCACGCCCGCCGAAGTGAACGAGCGCCTGTCGCAGTCGCTGCAGAAGGCCCTGGCCGACGAAGGCGTCTCCAAGGCCATGGCCGATCTGGGCACCGCGCCCGAGCCGGCCGAGAACGCCACCCCCGCCGCGCTGAAGGCCAAGCTTGAATCCGAGATCGCGCGCTGGAAGCCGGTGATCGAATCCGCCGGGGTCTATGCCGACTGATGAAGGGCCCCGCGCGGTGCGGGGCCGCTTTCCGAACAAGGGGGGATCATGTCCACGAAACCCAAGGATTCGACCGATCTTGCGGCCGGCCTGCTGCTGATGGCGGCCGCCGCCTTTTTCGGCTGGCAGACGCTGGATCTGGAAATCGGCACATCGCTGCGGATGGGCCCGGGCTATTTCCCGATGGTGCTGTCGGGGCTGCTGTTCGTGCTGGGCGCGCTGGTCACGCTGAAGGCCTTCGGCCGCGAAGGCGAACCCTTTGGCAAGATCGCCTGGCGGGGGCTCGTCTTCATCCTGCCGGCGCCGGTGTTCTTCGGGCTGACGGTGCGGGGCCTGGGCTTTGTCCCGGCGCTGTTCATCACCACGCTGATCGCGTCCCAGGCCTCGGTCAGGATGCGGCCGCTGCCGGCGCTGGTGCTGGCGGTCGCCGTCACCATCCTGTCGACGCTGATCTTCAGCTATGGTCTTGGGCTGCCGTTCCGGCGCTTCGGCCCCTGGCTGCCGCTGTAAGGGGGCGCGCATGGACCTGCTTTCCAACCTCGCCATGGGCTTCTCGGTCGCCTCGTCGCTGGCGAACCTGGCCTTCTGCCTGATCGGCGTGATCCTCGGCACGCTGATCGGCGTGCTGCCGGGCATCGGCGCCACCGCGACCATCGCCATGCTGCTGCCGATCACCTTCCAGCTTGAGCCGGTCAGCTCGCTCATCATGCTGGCGGGCATCTATTACGGCGCGCAATACGGCGGATCGACCACGGCGATCCTGATCAACATGCCGGGCGAAAGCTCGTCGGCCGTGACCGCGATCGACGGCTATCAGATGGCGCGCAAGGGCCGGGCCGGGACGGCGCTGGCGGTGGCCGCGCTGGGGTCGTTCTTTGCCGGCACCGTCGCGACCTTCCTGGTGGCGATCTTTGCCCCGCCGCTGACCGCGGTCGCGCTGAAATTCGGCGCGGCTGAATATTTCAGCCTGATGGTGCTGGGCCTGGTCATGTCGGTCGCGCTGGCGCATGGCTCGGTCTTGAAGGCGCTGGCGATGGTGGTGCTGGGCCTCTTGCTGGGCATGGTCGGCACCGACATCTATACCGGCACGCCGCGCTTTACCCTGGGCATCACGGAATACGCCGATGGTCTGAACTTCGTCGCGCTGGCCGTGGGCGTCTTCGGCATCGCCGAGATCTTGCGCAACCTCGAGGACGAGCATGACCGCGAGGTGATGACGAAAAGCATCAACCGCCTGCTGCCGACCGGGGCCGAACTCAGGCAGATGATCGGCCCGGTGCTGCGCGGCACGGGCGTCGGCTCGGTCCTGGGCATCCTGCCGGGCGGCGGCGCGATCCTGGCCAGCTTCGCCAGCTACACGGTGGAAAAGAAGCTGTCGAAACACCCCGAGGAGTTCGGCAAGGGCGCGCTGGCCGGCGTCGCCGGGCCGGAAAGCGCCAACAACGCCGGCGCGCAGACCAGCTTCATCCCGCTTCTGACCCTGGGCATCCCGGCGAACCCGGTCATGGCGCTGATGATCGGCGCAATGATCATCCAGGGCATCGTGCCGGGGCCGAACGTGGTCAGCGAACAGCCGCAGCTGTTCTGGGGCATCATCGCGTCGATGTGGATCGGCAACCTGATGCTGGTCGTGTTGAACCTGCCCTTGATCGGGCTGTGGGTGCGGCTGCTGACCGTGCCCTATTTCGTCCTGTTCCCGATCATCATGGCGATGTGCTCGATCGGGGTCTATTCGGTGGCGACGAACACCTTCGACCTGTTCGCGGTCGCCTTCTTCGGGCTTCTGGGCTATGTCATGTCCAAGCTGCGCTGCGAACCGGCGCCGCTGCTCCTGGGTTTTGTCCTGGGCCCGCTGCTGGAAGAAAACCTGCGTCGCGCCATGATCCTGTCGCGCGGCGATCCCTCGACCTTCATCACCCGCCCGATCAGCCTGGCGCTGCTGCTGATGGCCGCCGCCGTGCTGGTGCTGGTGTTCCTGCCGCAGATCCGCCGGCGCCGGGACGAGGTCTTTACCGAAAGCGATGCATGATAATGGGAGGCATAGACATGACACCATCCATCACCCGCAGGCTCCTGCTGGGCGCCGCCATGGCGCTGGGGCTGGCCGGCGCCGCCGCCGCCGAATTCCCCGAACGCCAGGTCACGCTGGTCATCCCCTTCGCCGCCGGAGGCTCGACCGATGTCGTGGGCCGCATCGTCGCCGACCGGATGAGCCGCGACCTGGGCCAGCAGGTCGTGGTCCAGAACGTGGGCGGCGCCGGCGGCTCCCTGGGCGCGCAACAGGTCGCCAAGGCCGACCCGGACGGCTACACGATCCTGATGGCCACGGTCGCCACGCATGCGCTGAACCCGCTGATCCTCAAGCAGAAACCCTATGACCCGGTGGCGGATTTCGCCCCCGTGTCGCTGCTGGTCCTGGTGCCCAACGTGCTGGCGGTGAACCCCGAACTGCCTGTCAACAGTGTGCAGGAACTGATCGACCTGGCCAAGAAGGAACCCGGCACGCTGGCCTATGCCTCGTCCGGGAACGGAACGCCGCTCCACCTGTCGGGCGAGCTTTTCAAGTCGATGGCGGGGGTCGATCTGACCCATATCCCCTACAAGGGCTCGGGCCCGGCGCTGACCGACGTCCTGGGCAACCAGGTGCCGATCATCTTCGACAACCTGCCCTCGGCCTCCAGCCACATCGCCTCGGGCAAGCTCAGAGCGCTTGGCGTGACCACCGCCGAACGCGCGCCCAGCTTCCCCGACGTGCCCGCCATCGCCGAAACCCTGCCGGGCTATGAAACCTATACCTGGAACGCGCTTTTCGCCCCGGCGGGCACTCCGCCCGAGGCGGTCGCCCGGCTGAACGCCGCCGCCCGCGCCGCCATGGCCGACCCCGAGGTCGTCAAGCGCATGGCGGATTTCTCGGCCACCATCGTCGCCTCCTCGCCCGAGGAACTGGCCGAGCACGTCAAGGCCGAGATGGCGAAATGGGAGCCGGTCGTCCGCGACGCGAACGTCAGCCTGGACTGACGGCAAGGCCAAGGGCTTCTTTCGTGCACAAATATCCTCGGGGGGAGCATGCGATACGCCCCCCGGGGCGAATTGCATGCCGGGGGGCAGACAGCCCCCCGCGCCACGCCGCAGCCGGGGGATCGCCTGTCCGCAGCGCGCCACGCCTTTTTGTCGGAAAAAGACCGCCGTTCCTGTCTGCGCGGAGGGAGGAGAGACGCGACAGGAACGGCGGTTGCCATGAAGAACCCCGTGCGGCCCGGGGTGGCGGGGATGCGGGCCCCGTCCCCTTCAGGTTGCGCCGCAATGCGGCATCGGGCAATCGCAATCCGTTCTGCACCCGCATCCATGCGGCCCCTGCCTTTTTCCGCGCCAGCCGGCCATGCAGGCGATGAAAAAAGCGGATGCGCCTGGCCCTCGGGGGCCCGTCGGCGCCGACATGCAAACGGATGCGTGATCGCTGCCGGCCTCGATTGAACGAATCACCCCTGCGTGCAAGGCTGGACCCAGGACCAACGATCCAAGGAGAACTGACGCGATGATTGCCAAGACCCTCGCCGTTGCCCTTGCCCTGTCGGCGGCCGCGGCGCCTGCCTTCGCCGATTGCGCGGGGCACAAGATGAAAACCGACACCTCGGCCCAGACCACGCCGCAACAACCCGTGGTGCGGCCCACGACCAGCAGCTAGGGGTCGGTCACGACATTTCCGAAACGGGCGGGACATGTCCCGCCCGTTTCAGTTGAACCGCCCGCTCTTTCAGTTGAACCGGTTGTCGCGGGGAAAGCCGCGCGGCGCCATATAGCCGGTCCCGGCGCGTTTCCCCAGCCAGGGGGTCAGGTCGGGTTCGGTCCGGGTGCGCCCACCCGATTCCTGCCAGCGCAGGCCGTCGGCCAGGGTGATGCAGATCGCATCCGACAGCCCGCCGTCCTTGTATTTCTGCAGCCGCACGCCCTTGCCGCGACCCATCTCGGGCAGTTCGGACAGGGCAAAGACCAGCAGTTTCCGGTTCTCGCCCACGACGGCGACATGATCGCCGCTGACGGGCCGGCACAGCACCGCCTCGCCGTTCAGGACCTGCTTGCCGGCGCGGGTCTGCGCCAGGATGTCGCCCGCCGGTACCACGAACCCGTCCCCGGCCTTCGAGGCGACCAGGTAGCGCGCGCCCTCGCGCCAGGGGAACATGGCGATCACCGGGGCGTCGTTCGGCAGGTCGATCATCAGCCGCAGCGGCTCGCCCATGCCGCGCCCGCCGGGCAGGTTGTTGGCCGGCAGGGTATAGAACCGGCCATTGCCGGCAAAGAGCATCAGCTTGTCCGTGGTCTCGGCGTGCAGCGCCATGAAGGGCCCGTCGCCGTCCTTGAACTTGACCTCGGCGTCCAGCGGCTGATGGCCCTTCATCGCGCGGATCCAGCCCATTTTCGACAGGATCACGGTGATCGGCTCGCGCTCGATCATCGAATCCATGTCGATCTCGGCGGTCTCGCCGGCCTCGCCGATTTCGGTGCGGCGCTGCCCGCCCGGGGCGGACTTGCCGAACTTGCCCCGCGTCTCGCGCAGCTCCTGCGCGATGCGGCCCCATTGCGCGGCCGGATCGGCCAGCATGGCGACAAGCCCCGCCCGCTCCTCGGTCAGCTTGCCGTGCTCGGTGCGCAGCTCGATTTCCTCAAGCTTGCGCAGGGCGCGCAGGCGCATGTTCAGGATCGCCTCGACCTGCACCTCGGTCAGGCGGAACTCGGCCATCAGGACGGATTTCGGATCGTCCTCGTGCCGGATGATCTCGATCACCCGGTCCAGGTTCAGGAAGGCGATCATATAGCCTTCCAGCACCTCGAGCCGGGCCGCGATCCTGTCCAGCCGATGATTGCTGCGGCGCACCAGCACCTCGCGCCGGTGGTCGAGGAAGGCGCGCAGCACCTCCTTCAGCGAACAGACCTTGGGCACGCGGCCGTCGATCAGCACGTTCATGTTCATCCCGAACCGCACCTCGAGGTCCGAGACGCGGAACAGCGCCCCCATCAGCTGATCGGGATCGACGTTGCGGGCGCGGGGCTCCAGCACGATGCGCACGTCCTCGGCCGATTCGTCGCGGACATCGGCCAGGATCGGCACCTTCTTCAGCTGGATCAGCTCGGCCAGGCGCTCGATCAGCTTGGATTTCTGCACCTGATAGGGAATTTCGGTGACGACGATCTGCCAGATGCCGCGGCCCAGGTCCTCGACCGACCAGCGGGCGCGCAGGCGCAGGCTGCCACGCCCGGTGCGGTAAGCCTCGGCGATGGTCTGGCGGCTTTCGACCAGAACGCCGCCGGTCGGAAAATCCGGGCCCGGGATGATCGAAACCAGCGTCTCGTCGCGGGCATCGGGCGACTTGATCAGGTGCAGGCAGGCGTCGATCACCTCGTGCAGGTTGTGGGGCGGCACGTTCGTCGCCATGCCGACCGCGATGCCGCTGGCGCCGTTGCACAAGAGGTTCGGAAAGGCCGCGGGCAGGACGACCGGCTCTTCCAGCGTGCCGTCGTAGTTCGGGCGGAAATCGACCGCGTTCTCGGCCAGCCCCTCCATCAGCGCCTCGGCCGTGGCGGTCAGGCGCGCCTCGGTATAGCGGCTGGCGGCGGGCCCGTCGCCGTCGATGTTGCCATAGTTCCCCTGCCCGTCGACCAGCGGATAGCGCATTGCGAAGGGCTGCGCGAGACGCGCCATGGCGTCATAGATCGCGGCGTCGCCATGCGGGTGATAGTTGCCCATCACGTCGCCGGTGATCTTGGCCGATTTCCGGAACGCCCCCGTCGGCGACAGCCGCAATTCTCGCATCGCATACAGGATGCGGCGGTGCACCGGCTTCAGCCCGTCGCGGGCGTCGGGCAGCGCCCGGTGCATGATCGTGGACAGCGCATAGGTCAGGTAGCGCTCGCCGATGGCGCGCGACAGCGGTTCGGAAACGGTCTGATCGGGCTGGGCCGGATCGGTGGTGTTCGGATCGTCGGACATGCACGCCTGAATAGGCCCCGGCCGCGCCCCGGTCCAGCCGGAAATGTGCGTCTTGCGCGGCCCGCTGCCATGCCCCAGAACCTGCCGAAAACGGAGGCTTTCGATGAAGACCGTGCTGATCACCGGCTGTTCCTCGGGCATCGGGCTGGATGCGGCGCGCCTGATGCAGGCGCGCGGCTGGCGGGTGATCGCGACCTGCCGGCGCGGCGACGACCTGGACGCCCGCCGCGCCGAGGGGATGGAGGCGATTCACCTGGAACTGGCCGACGAGGGCAGCACCGCCCGCGCCGCCGCCCAGGCGCTGGCGCTGGGGCGGATCGACGCTCTGGTCAACAATGCCGCCTTCGCCATCCCCGGCGCGGTCGAGGACCTGCCCCGCGGCGCCCTGCGCGCCATCTTCGAGGCGAACCTGTTCGGTACCCACGACCTGACCCGGCGGCTGATCCCGCATTTCCGCCAGCACGGCGGGCGGGTGATCAATGTCTCGTCCGTCCTGGGTCTGGTCGGCGTGCCCTGGCGGGGTGCCTATGTCGCGACGAAGTTCGCGATGGAGGGGCTGACCGACGTGCTGCGCATCGAGATGGCCGGCACCCCGGTCAAGGTGGTGCTGATCGAACCCGGTCCCATCGCGACCCGGATCCGCGCCAATTCCATCCCGCATTTCGAGCGCTGGATCGACTGGGAAAACAGCCCCCGCGCCGAGCAGTACCGCCGCAGCCTGCTCCGCCGGCTCTATCAGCCTGCCGCGCGCAAGGACCGCTTCGAACTGCCGCCCCGCGCGGTCAGCGAAAGGATCGCCCATGCGCTCGAGGCGGCGAATCCGCGCCCGCGCTATTATGTCACGGTGCCCACGCGCATTTCGGGGATCGCGCGGCGGCTTCTGCCCACGCGCGGTCTGGACTGGGTGACGCGCCGGGGCTAGGCTGGCCGGCGGAAGGGGCCCTTCATGCGCGACGACCCGCTGTTCTACCTGCTTGCCCTGTGCTGCCTTGCGGTGGTGGCCATCCTGGCCACCGGGATCGGCGGCTTTGCCCGGGGCGGCGAATTCAACCGCAAGCACGGCAACCGGCTGATGCGCTGGCGCATCATCGCCCAGGCCGTGGCCATCGCGGTGTTCCTGTTCTACCTCTGGATGCGGAGCGGCTGATGGTTGTCCTGAACAAGATCTATACCCGTACCGGCGACAAGGGCGACACCGCGCTGTCCAACGGCGAGCGCGTGCGCAAGGACAGCCTGCGGGTCGAGGCCTATGGCGCCGTGGACGAGCTGAACGCCACGCTGGGCCTGGCGCGGCTTTACGCGACCGGCCCCCTGGCCGACCGGATCGCAACGATCCAGAACGACCTGTTCGACCTCGGGGCCGACCTGTCGCGTCCCAGGATGCACGAGGATGCCGAGGCCCCGTATCCGGTGCTGCGCATCATCGACGGGCAGGTCGACCGGCTAGAATCGGAAATCGACGCGATGAATGCGGATCTGTCGCCCCTGCGCAGCTTCATCCTGCCCGGCGGGACGCCGCTTGCCGCGCATCTGCACCTGTCGCGCACGACCGCCCGGCGCGCCGAACGCGCCGCCGTGGCCCTGGCCGCGGCCGAGGACGCCAATCCGGCGGCAGTGAAATACCTGAACCGCCTGTCCGACTGGCTGTTCGTCGCGGGCCGGGTTGCCAATGAAAACGGCTCCCGGGACGTGCTCTGGGTGCCCGGGGCAAGCCGTTAGCGACAACAGGACAGGATCGCCGCGTTACGACGCAATCCTGTCGTTTTTACTCTGTTACAAGGCGGGGCGGACCGCTAACAAACTGACCGAACAGGTGGCAAAACCAAAGGGGAGAGGCCGATGAAGGTTCTCGTGCCGGTAAAGCGGGTTATTGACTACAACGTGAAGGCTCGGGTTCGGTCT
>NZ_KK211404.1:114528-188410 GCF_000622145.1 Paracoccus yeei ATCC BAA-599
CGAGCGCGACATCAGGATGCCGATGGGCAGCCCGACCGCGATGGCGAGCAGCGTCGAGGTCAGGATCATCGAGATGGTCTTCATCGTGTCATCCCACATCCCGAAGGCGCCGATCAGGCAAAGCGTCAGGATGCAGGCGACAACGATCCTGGCGCTGCGGCTGGCGCCCCAGGCGATGGCCGCGATGGCGATCAGGATAATCGGCCAGGGCGTGCTCGTCAGCAGGTTTTCCGACCAGACCAGAAAATGGCGCAGGGGCTCGAACAGGCTTTCGATGGCGTCGCCATAACTGCGGGTAAAGCTGCGGAAGCCGTCGTCGATGACCTTCTTCAGGTCACGAAGGAATCCGTCGTTCAGCTGCGGGAACTTGTCGAACCAAGTCATGGCGACCTCATGGAGCGGGTGGGCTACGACAGGCAGGGGGCGGGCCTTGGCCGGCCCCCCGGCGATCTTACAGGGCAGCCTTGATGGCCTCGGCCGCCTCGGGGCTGACCCATTGGGTCCAGATCTCGGGGTGGGTCTTCAAGAACTCGCGCGCGCCGTCCTCGCCCGTGGCCTGGTTCTCGGTCATCCAGGCCATCAGCGCGTTGACCGTGTCGTTCGACCAGCTGCGTTTTTTCAGATAGTCGATGACGGCCGGATCGGTCGTTTCGGCGAACTCCTTGGCCACCAGGGTCAGGACTTCGTCGGTGGGCCAGCTGTTCGGCTTGGGGTCGGCGCAATCGGCCACCGAGGTGCAGCGTTTCCATTCCGCCATGTCCAGCGGCACGCCGAAGTCCAGCTTGACCATCTCGTATTTGCCCAGAAGCGCGGTCGGGGCCCAGTAATACCCGACCCAGCCCTCGTGGCGTTCATAGGCCCGGGCGACCGCGCCGTCGTGCCCCGCGGCCGAGCCCGGGTCGACCAGGGTAAAGCCGTGATCCTCGGCCCCGAAGGCGTGGGCCAGCTGCGTGGTGATGACATTGCCGCCCCAGCCTTGCGGGCCGGTAAAGATCGCGCCCTTGGACGGGTCCTCGGGTGCGGGAAACAGTTCGGGATGCTTCAGCACGTCCGCGACGGTGCGGATCTCGGGGTGTTCGTCCTGGATGAACTTGGGCATGAACCAGCCCTGCACACCGCCGTCCGACAGCGCCTTGCCGACCGAGACGATCTTGCCCTCGGCCAGGCCCTTTTCGAACAGTTCGGGCATCAGCCCGACCCAGCCCTCGGGAACGATTTCGGGCGAGCCCTTTTCCACCAGCGAGGTGATGGCCGGGACGGTGTCGCCCACCGTGACCTCGGCGTCGCAGCCATAGCCTTCGTTCAGGATGAACTGGTCCAGGCTGGCCAGCACCTCGGCGCTTTGCCAGTTCATGCTGGCGATGGTCAGCGACCCGCATTCGGCCCGTGCCGCGGTCGAGAAGGCGAGCGCCGGCACGGCGGCTGCAAAGGCGAGGGCGAGTTTCTGCATCTTGTGTTTCCTGTGCGGCTGTTCCCTTGGCGCCGTACGAGCCGCCGCATGGCTTGCCGCGCCTGATTGTCCCCTTGGCCCGGTGCGGTGGAACCCGGTGTGCGCACGCAGCGGCCCGAATGGCCGCGCTGCCTCCTCCGTGGCAAATCCTCCGCCCCAAGGCGTCTCCCGTCATATTCGCTACAGAATGGTCGGCGTTCTTGCAACAAAATGTTCATGACTGTCGGATCAAAGTTCATAATAGAGCATTTGCTATGCAGGTAAGAACGTGATGGCGACCTTGTTGCACAGTTGTACGATTGCGGGACCCGTCCTTGACGAAGGCTGATTCGTCTTGCGGCGCGCCCAGGATGCTGCGGTTTCGTCCCGATAAATGTTCATTTTTGGGCGTTAACCGTTCACAGATGATTTTTTAATTGACATGAATGAACAGTTTCAGGATTGCTGAAGGGCAGAGTATCCACCCATCCAGGCAGAGCCATGTCGAACGATCCCCTTTTGCAGCCCTATCAGCTGAAGCACCTGACACTTCGCAACCGGATCATGATCACCAGCCACGAGCCTGCCTATCCTGAGGATGGCATGCCCAAGGACCGCTATCGTGCCTATCATGTCGAACGCGCCAAGGCGGGGGTGGCGCTGACCATGACGGCGGGCTCGGCCTCGGTGTCGCGCGACAGCCCGCCGGTCTTCAACAACATCCTGGCCTGGAAGGACGAGGTCGTCGGCTGGATGAAGAAGCTGACCGACGAATGCCACGACCACGGCTGCGCGGTGATGATCCAGCTGACCCACCTTGGCCGGCGCACGCGTTGGGACAAGGCGGACTGGCTGCCGGTCGTCTCGCCCAGCCACGAACGCGAGGCGGCGCACCGTTCGTTCCCCAAGAAGATGGAGGATTGGGACATCAGCCGCATCATCGGCGACTATGTCGATGCCGCCGAACGGATGAAGGCCGCGGGCCTGGACGGGCTGGAACTGCAGGCCTATGGCCACCTGATGGACCAGTTCTGGTCGCCCCTGACCAACGACCTGGACGGCCCCTATGGCGGCAGCCTGGACAACCGGCTGCGCTTTACCTTCGACATCCTCAAGGGCATCCGCGAACGCTGCGGCGAGGATTTCATCCTGGGCGTGCGCTATACCGGGGATGAGGATCTGCCCGGCGGCATCACCGCCGAGGACGGCATTGCCATTTCGCAAAAGCTCAAGGACAGCGGGCTGGTCGACTTCCTGAACGTGGTCAAGGGCCATATCGACACCGACGCCGGCCTGACGGACGTGATCCCGGTGCAGGGCATGCGCAACGCCCCGCACCTGGAATTCGCCGGGGCGATCCGCAAGGCCACCAATTTCCCGACCTTCCACGCCGCCAAGATCCCCGACGTGCCGACCGCGCGCCACGCCATCGCCGCCGGGCTGCTGGACATGGTCGGCATGACCCGCGCCCACATGGCCGACCCGCATCTGGTCCGCAAGGTGATCGAGGGGCGCGAGGACGACATCCGCCCCTGCGTCGGCGCGAACTATTGCCTGGACCGCATCTATCAGGGCGGGCTGGCCTTCTGCCTGCACAACGCCGCGACGGGGCGCGAGGAAACGATGCCCCACACCATCCCTGCCGCGCCCGCGAAAAAGCGCGTCACCATCGTCGGGGCAGGTCCCGCCGGGATGGAGGCCGCCCGCGTCGCGGCCGAGCGCGGCCATGCGGTCACGGTCTTCGAGGCCGCCGACCAGCCCGGCGGCCAGATCCGCCTGACCGCGCTGCAGGAACGGCGGCGCGAGATGATCTCGATCATCGCCTGGCGGCAGGCTATGTGCGACAAGCACGGCGTCACCTTCAACTTCAACACCTTCGCCGAGGCCGACGACGTGCTGGCGACCGACCCGGACGAGGTCATCGTCGCCACCGGCGGCCTGCCCCATACCGAGGTGCTGACGCAGGGCAACGATCTGGTGGTGTCCGCCTGGGACATTCTTTCCGGCGACGTGAAGCCGGGCCAGAACGTGCTGGTCTATGACGACGCGGGCGACCATGCCGCGCTGCAGGCCGCCGACCTGATCGCCGCGACCGGCGCCAAGGTGGAAATCGTGACGCCGGACCGCAGCTTCTCGCCCGAGGTGATGGCGATGAACCTGGTCCCCTACATGCGCAGCCTGCAAAAGCTGGACACGACCTTCACCGTGACCTGGCGGCTGATGCAGGTCGCGCGCGACGGCAACCAGCTGCGCGCGACACTGGGCAGCGATTACGGCGGCGTCACGCGCGAGCGGCTGGTCGATCAGGTGGTGGTCAACCACGGCACGCGCCCGCTGGACGAGTTGTATTTCGACCTGAAGCCCCTCTCTTCGAACTTGGGCGAGGTCGATTACGAGGCGCTGACCACCGGCGGGTTTCAGAATGTCCGCAAGAACCCCGAGGGCAAGTTCCGCCTGTTCCGCATCGGCGATGCGGTGGCCGCCCGCAACACCCATGCCGCGATCTACGACGCGCTGCGGCTGGTCAAGGATCTGTAATGCTTTGGCGCGCCGATGGGATCGGCGCGCCCTGATATCCAGGAGAGTCATGTCGCGAACCGAAGCCCTGCAGAATGCCTGCCTGACCGCCTCCGGGACGTGCGGCCCCGATCAGCGGGGCAGGGCGGCTATTGGTTTCGGCTGCGTCTTCTTGCCGCCTGCGCGGTCCGTGCCATGCGCCTGGATGAACCGCCGCTCGCCCTCCGGGGCGCGGCGCGTGTGACGGATGACACCAACGACAGGATTTGTGATGAAGATCCTCACCCCCATCAAGCGGGTTATTGACTACAACGTGAAGGCTCGGGTTCGGTCTAACGGGTCTGGGGTTGACCTTGCGAATGTGAAGATGTCGATGAACCCGTTCGACGAGATCGCGGTCGAGGAGGCGATCCGGCTGAAGGAAGCCGGCAAGGCCGAGGAAGTCATCGCCGTCAGCATCGGCGTGAAGCAGGCCCAGGAAACGCTGCGCACGGCGCTGGCGATGGGCGCGGACCGGGCGATCCTGGTGGTCGCGGCCGATGACGTGCACCAGGACATCGAGCCTTTGGCGGTGGCCAAGATCCTGGCCGCGGTGGCCAGGGCCGAGGGCGCCGGGCTGGTCATCGCGGGCAAGCAGGCCATCGACAACGACATGAACGCGACCGGGCAGATGCTGGCGGCGCTTCTGGGCTGGGGCCAGGCGACCTTCGCCTCGAAGCTCGAGCTCGAAGGGGCCAAGGCCAAGGTGACGCGCGAGGTCGACGGCGGCCTGCAGACCATCGAGGTCGGCCTGCCCGCGGTTGTCACCGCCGACCTGCGGCTGAACGAGCCGCGCTATGCGTCGCTGCCGAACATCATGAAGGCCAAGAAGAAGCCCCTGGAGGAGAAGACCCCGGCCGATTACGGGGTCGAGGTCGCGCCGCGGCTCGAGGTGGTCTCGGTGCGCGAGCCCGAGGGCCGCAAGGCCGGCATCAAGGTGGGATCGGTCGACGAACTGGTCGGCAAGCTGAAAGAAGCGGGGGTGATCTGATGGCTGTTCTGATCCTGGGGGAAGTCACCGACGGCGCGCTGAACCTGGACGCGACCGCGAAGGCGGTGGGCGCGGTCCGGGCTTTGGGCGAGGTGACGGTTCTGGTGGCGGGCGCGCAGGCCCGCGCCGCCGCCGCCGAGGCGGCCAAGATCGCCGGCGTGGCGAAGGTGCTGGTGGCCGAAAGCCCGCTTTACGGCCACCGCCTGGCCGAGCCGACGGCGGCGCTGATCGTGTCGCTGGCGGGCGACTACAGCCACATCGCGGCGCCGGCGACGACGGATGCCAAGAACGTGCTGCCGCGCGTCGCGGCGCTTCTGGACGTGATGGTCCTGTCGGAGGTCTCGAAGGTGATCGACGAGGGCACGTTCGAGCGCCCGATCTATGCCGGCAACGCGATCCAGACGGTGCGCTCGAAGGATGCGACCAAGGTCTTCACGCTGCGCACGGCAAGCTTCGAGGCGGCGCCCGGCGGCGGCTCGGCCGCGATCGCCGAGGCGGCGGCCGCGGCCGATCCGGGGCTGTCGTCCTGGGTCGCCGACGAGGTGGCCGAGAGCGACCGTCCCGAACTGACAAGCGCGAAACGCGTGGTCTCGGGCGGCCGGGCGCTGGGGTCGAAGGAGAGCTTCGCGATCATCGAGCAGCTCGCCGACAAGCTGGGCGCGGCGGTCGGCGCGTCGCGCGCGGCGGTCGACAGTGGCTATGCGCCGAACGACTGGCAGGTCGGGCAGACCGGCAAGGTGGTGGCGCCCGAGCTTTACCTGGCCGTGGGCATCTCGGGCGCGATCCAGCACCTGGCGGGGATGAAGGATTCGAAGGTGATCGTCGCCATCAACAAGGACGAGGAGGCCCCCATCTTCCAGGTCGCCGACTACGGCCTCGTCGGTGACCTCTTCACCGTGGTGCCGGAACTCACAGGAAAGCTCTGAGCGCTTCACCGTTTGCGCAAATACCCCGGGGGGCGCGTCCCCGAGGCCCCGTCGAGGGGCCACGGGGACGCGGGGGGCAGAGCCCCCCGGCCACCCCACGCAACGCGCCGGCCCAGCCCCGGACCGAAACCGCCCCCGCAAAAGGGGCGGTTTTGCATTGAATGATCCCCGGGCTTGCGCCATCGTCCCCTGCGAAGTTCAAAGGGGTGAAAACATGGCGATTCAATCGGTAGGCATCGTCGGCGCGGGCCAGATGGGCAATGGGATCGCGCATGTCTTTGCGCTGGCCGGCTATGACGTGCTGATGACCGATATCTCGCGCGAGGCGCTGGACAAGGCAGTTGCGCTGGTCGACCGGAACCTGTCGCGCCAGGCCAGCCGGGGCAAGATCTCGGACCAGGACAGGGACGCGGCGCTTGGCCGCATCAGGACCACGCTGCAACTCTCCGACCTCGGCCAGTGCGATCTGATCATCGAGGCCGCGACCGAACGCGAGACCGTCAAGCAGGCGATCTTCGAGGACCTGCTGCCGCATCTGAAACCCGAGACGATCCTGGCCTCGAACACCTCCTCGATCTCGATCACGCGGCTTGCCAGCCGCACCGACCGGCCGGAACGCTTCATCGGTGTGCACTTCATGAACCCGGTGCCGGTCATGCAACTGGTCGAGCTGATCCGCGGCATCGCCACCGACGAGGCGACCTACAAGCAGCTGCTGGAGGTGGTCGAGAGGATCGGCAAGACCGCCGCCAGCGCCGAGGATTTTCCCGCCTTCATCGTCAACCGCGTGCTGATCCCGATGATCAACGAGGCGGTCTATGTGCTGTACGAAGGCGTGGGCAGCGTCCGGTCCATCGACGAATCGATGAAGCTCGGGGCAAACCACCCGATGGGGCCGCTGGAACTGGCCGATTTCATCGGGCTGGACACCTGCCTTGCGATCATGAACGTGCTGCACGACGGGCTGGCCGACACCAAGTATCGCCCCTGCCCGCTGCTGGTCAAATATGTCGAGGCGGGCTGGCTGGGCCGCAAGACCGGCCGCGGCTTCTATGACTATTCGGGCGAGACGCCGGTTCCCACGCGCTAGACCAGGACGGGGGCGGCCGGGGCTCTGCCCCGGACCCCGGGGTATTTCGGAAACGGTGAATTCAGCCCTTGCGGCCGATGCGCGGCTCGGTCCCGGCCAGGATGCGGCCGATGTTGGCGTGATGGCGGATGAAGATCAGCACCGCCATGAAGCCTGTCACCACCGCCATGCGCGGACCGTCGAGCCACCAGGCAAAGGCCGGCGTCAGCGCCGCCGCCACCAGCGCCGACAGCGACGAGATGCGCCCCGCCGCCGCCGTCAGCAGCCACAGGCCGCAGGCAATCAGCCCCAGCCGCCAGTCGAGCGCGAGCACCGTCCCCAGGAAGGTCGCGACGCCCTTGCCGCCCTTGAAGCCCAGCCAGACCGGGAACAGGTGGCCCAGGAAGGCCGCCGCCCCCGCCACCAGCGCCGCGTCGGGGCCCGCCAGCCAGCGCGCCAGCAGCACCGCGATGGCGCCCTTGCCCGAATCCAGCAGCAGCGTCGCCAGGGCCGCGGGCTTGTTGCCGGTGCGCAGCACATTGGTCGCGCCGATATTGCCCGAGCCGATCTGGCGCAGGTCGCCCAGTCCCAGCGCCCGGGTGATGACGATGCCGAAGGGGATCGAGCCCAGCAGGTAGCCCAGCACGGCCCAGAGAATCAGGGTCATGCGGCATCTCCGTAGACAGGGTGGCCGGCCACCCAGGTTCCCAGCACCCGGCCCTGCATCCGCGCGCCGTCAAAGGGGGTGTTCTTGGATTTCGACAGAAGCGCGAAGCGGTCCAGCACGAAGGGCGCGTCGGGATCGAACAGGACCAGGTCGGCGGGCGCCCCCGGGACCAGCCGCCCGGCCTCCAGACCCAGCCGCCTGGCCGGGTTCAGCGCCAGCGCCCGCCACAGCTGCGGCAGGCTCAGCCCGCCCGCATGGTAAAGCCGCATCGCGGCCGGCAGCAGGGTCTGCAACCCGACCGCGCCGGGCGCCGCCTCGGCAAAGGGCAGGCGCTTGCTTTCCTCGTCCTGCGGGGTGTGGAAGCTGGCGATCACGTCGATGGTGCCGTCGGCCACCGCTTCGACCATGGCCTGACGGTCGTCCTCGGACCGCAGGGGGGGCGTGAAGCGGAAGAAGGTGCGATAGCCGCCGACATCCAACTCGTTCAGCGTCAGGTGGTGGATCGAGGTCCCCGCGGTCACGTCGAGCCCCGCCTGTCGCGCGCGGCGCAGCGCCGGCAGGCTGGCCGCGACGGTGATCTGGTCGGCATGATAGCGCGCGCCCGTCATCGCCACCAGCGACAGGTCGCGGTCCAGCCCCATCACCTCGGCCATCGGCGACACAGCCGGCAGGCCGTAAAGCGAGGCGAACTTTCCGCTTGTCGCCGCCGCCCCCCTGGACAGGCCCGGTTCCTGCGGGTGGCCGACGATCAGCGCGCCCAGCCCACGGGCATAGGTCATGCAGCGCGACAGCAGCCGGGTGTCCGACACGACCCGGACCCCATCGGTAAAGGCGACCGCGCCTGCATCCTGCAGGAACGACATCTCGACCATCTCGCGGCCCTCGCGCGCCTTGGTCAGGGCCGCCATGTGGCGGATGTTGACCAGGGCATCCGCGGCCCGCCGGGTCGCGAATTCCAGCGATTCCGGCGCGTCGATCGGCGGCTGCGTGTCGGGCCGCGCGACGATCGTGGTCACGCCCCCCGCCGCCGCCGCAAGGCCGGCGCTGCGAAAGCTTTCCTTGTGCCGCTCGCCCGGCTCGCCGATCTTGACGCCCCAGTCGACGATGCCGGGGGCAAGGCAGCGGTCGCCGCAATCGACCAGTTCGGCCCCCTCGGGGGCGTCGCCGCCCACCGCCTCGATGCGGCCGTCGCGGATGGTCAGGGTCGACGGCTCGACCGCCTGGGCCTCGGGGTCGACCAGGCGCGCGTTCTGGAAGTGCAGGATCATGCCATCATCTCCGAGGCCTTGGCGCCGCGTTCCGCGCGCAGGTTCCGCGCCAGCAGGTCCATCGCGGCCATGCGCACGGCGACGCCCATCTCGACCTGGTCCTGGATCACGGAACGGTTGATGTCGTCGGCGATGGTGCCGTCGATCTCGACGCCCCGGTTCATCGGGCCCGGGTGCATGACGATGGCGTCGGGCGCGGCCAGCGCCAGCTTCTCGGCATCCAGCCCCCAGCGGTGGTAATATTCCCGCTCGGACGGGATGAAGCCGCCGTCCATCCGTTCCTTTTGCAGCCGCAGCATCATCACCACATCGGCGCCCTTCAGCCCCTCGCGCATGTCCTCATAGACCTCGCAGCCCCAGTCGGCCGCGCCCGCGGGCATCAGCGTCGCGGGACCGACCAGGCGCAGCCGGTTCTCCATCTTGCCCAGCAGGAACAGGTTCGAGCGCGCGACCCGGCTATGCGCGATGTCGCCGCAGATGGCGATGGTCAGGCGGTGCAGCCGGCCCTTGGCCCGGCGGATGGTCAGCCCGTCCAGCAGCGCCTGGGTCGGATGTTCATGCCGCCCGTCGCCCGCGTTCAGCACGGCGCAGTTCACCTTTTGCGCCAGCAGGTCCACCGCGCCCGATTGCGGGTGGCGCACCACCAGCAGGTCGGGGTGCATCGCGTTCAGCGTCAGCGCGGTGTCGATCAGCGTCTCGCCCTTCTTCACGCTCGACTGGGCCACCGACATGTTCATCACATCCGCGCCCAGCCGCTTGCCGGCCAGCTCGAAACTGGCCTGGGTGCGGGTCGAGTTCTCGAAGAACATGTTGATCTGCGTCATGCCCTCCAGCGCATCGGAATGCTTCACCGTGCGGCGGTTCAGGTCGACATAGCTTTCGGCCAGGTCAAGAAGCGTTGTGATTTCAGCCGGGGCCAAAGGCTCGATCCCCAACAGATGGCGCGCTCGGAACATGGATACCCCCGGCTCTCGGTCGCGCCCTCTATCGCAAATGGGGACGGACCCGGCAAGCAGCCCCTTGCCATGAAACCGATTTTGCCGCATCGCGGAAAGATGACCGAACAAGGCCGCGTCAGCTTCGTCTCCTCCGGGCCGGGTGACCCCGAGCTTCTGACCCTGCGCGCATTGCGCCTGCTGCAGGGCTGCGACGTGGTGCTTTACGACGACCTCGCCTCGGGGCCGGTGCTGGACCAGGCGGGACCGCAGGCGGAACGCATCCCGGTGGGCAAGCGCGCCGGCCGTCCCTCGGCCAAGCAGGAGACGGTGAATGCCCTCCTGGTCGAGCACGCCAGCGCCGGCAAGCATGTGGTGCGGCTGAAATCGGGCGATTCCGGCGTCTTCGGCCGGCTCGAGGAGGAACTGGCCGCGCTGCGCGCCGCCGCCATTCCCTATGAGATCGTGCCCGGCGTTCCTTCGGCCATGGCGGCGGCGGCGGTCGCGGGCCTGCCGCTGACCCGGCGCCTGACGGCGCGGCGGCTGCAATTCGTGACCGGCGCCGACGTGACCGGGGGCCTGCCGCAGGACCAGAACTGGGCGGCGCTCGCCGATCCGCGCGCCACCACGGTCGTCTTCATGGGCCAGCGCACATTTCCCGGCATGGCCCGGTCGCTGATCGAAAACGGCCTGCCCGCCGACACCCCGGCCCTGCTGGCCGAGGCCGTGGGCCACCCCCACCAGCGGCTGGTCCGCACCACGGTATCGGGCCTTGCCGCGCTGCTCGCGGCCGAGGGGCCCAGCCCCCATCCCGCGCTGATCTTCTACGGACCTCTGGCCGACAGCCCCTGAAGGGCTTTCACCGTTTCCAAATACCCACGTTGCGCCCGCCGCCGCCGGGACTATTCTGGCCGCCTTGGGAAAGGAACCGCGATGCTTGGCTTTGTCACCATCCCCGACGCCGGCGGCGCCGACCGGCTGCTCGCCGAAACCGCCGCCCTGCTGGAACGCGAGGGGCTGCGGCTGGCCGGCGCGGTCCAGCAGAACCTGGACCGGGGCGAAGGGCAGGACTGCGACATGGACCTGCGCATCCTCGGCGACGGGACCGTCATCCGCATCTCGCAGAACCTCGGCACCTGCGCCGAAGGCTGCCGGCTGGACACGGGTGCGCTGGCCCAGGCCGTGGCGCGGGCCGAGGCGGCGCTGGCGCGCGGTGCCGACCTCGTCATCGTCAACAAGTTCGGCAAGCAGGAATGTTTCGGTCGCGGCTTTCGCGACGTCATCGCCCAGGCGCTGGCCCAGGGCGTGCCGGTCCTGCTGTCGGTCCCGGCCGAGCAACTGCCCGGCTTTCACGCCTTCGCGGGCGAGATGGCGCAGCCGGTCGCGCCCGGGGCCGCGCTCGACTGGTGCCGGGCGCGGGTCGCATTGGCATGAGCCTGCAGATCGACGCCCGCGGGCTTCTGTGTCCCCTGCCGGTCCTGCGCCTGCGCAAGCGCCTTCTGGGCCAGCCGCCCGGAACCCGCGTCACGCTGCTTGCGACCGACCGTGCGGCGCTGGTCGACGTGCCGCATTTCTGCGCCGAATCCGGCCATGTCCTGATCTCGGTCCGCGAGACCGCCCCGGGTCAGACCGAATACACCGTCGAACGCGGACCCGATGCTTGACATCTTTCTGCGCACGCTGCCCTTCTTCCTGATCATCGGCACCGGCTGGCTGGCCGGCCACACCCGGTTCTTTCCGCAGGAAGCGACCGCGTGGCTGACGAAATTCGTCTTCTACTTCGCACTGTCGGCGATGCTGTTCCGCTTTGCCGCCGGGCTCGACGTGCGGCGGCTGTTCGACGCGCCCTTCTTCATGGCCTATCTGACCGGCACGCTGGCGCTATGGCTGCTGGCGATGGCGGTCGCGCGCTGGCGCCGCCTGCCCCTGGCCGAGGCGGCGATGGAATCGCACAGCGCCGTCACCGGCAACACCGGCTTTCTGGGCGTGCCCATGCTGGTCGTGCTGCTGGGACAGGCGGCCATCGGCCCGGTGATGATGGTGCTGGCCATCGACCTGGTGATCTTTTCGGCGCTGCTGACGCTGCTGGTCACGGCCGCGCGGCACGGGCGGGGGCTGGCCTCGGCGCTGGTGCCGCTGGTCCGTGGCGTCGTCGCGAACCCGATGATCGTCTCCATGGTGGCCGGGCTCGGCTGGGCCTGGCTGCGGCTGCCGATGCCCCGCCCGGCGGACGAATTCCTGTCGCTACTGGGCGCCGCGGCGACACCCGGGGCGCTGTTCGCCATCGGCGCCAGCCTGGCAGGCCGCCGGGCCGAGCGGCTGGCCCCTGCGCTGTGGATCAGCCTGGCCAAGCTGGTGCTGCATCCCCTGGCGGTGGGCACCGCGGCGCTTGCCATCTTTGACGTGCAGCCCTTTGCTGCGGGCGTGATGATCGCCGCAGCCAGCCTGCCGGTCGCGGGCAACGTCTATATTCTTGCCCAGCACTTCGGCGTCGCGGCGCATCGGGTGTCGACCGCGATCCTGGTATCGACGGCGGCCAGCATCCTGACCCTGCCCTTCGTCATCCACTGGGTGGGCGGCTAGTCGACCGGCCGGATCAGCTTGCGCTCCAGCACGCGCAGCACCTGCCCCAGGTCGTG
The DNA here is from genome assembly GCF_000622145.1 of Paracoccus yeei ATCC BAA-599. Taxonomy (GTDB): domain Bacteria; phylum Pseudomonadota; class Alphaproteobacteria; order Rhodobacterales; family Rhodobacteraceae; genus Paracoccus; species Paracoccus yeei. The sequence goes on from NZ_KK211404.1 coordinate 127,009, forward strand.
CCCGCGCTTGAGCACGCGCCCATCCATCCCGATCACCGCGTACTGTCCCTGCGCCGCACGCAGCCGGGGCCGCTTCTCGATGCGGTAAAGCGGGTTCTCGGCAGCCCGGCGAAAGACGGAAAACACCGCCACCTCGCGCAGGAACGACAGGCCATAGTCGCGCCATTCCCCCGCCGCGACCATCCGGCCGTAAAGCGACAGGATCACGCCAAGCTCGGCCCGGTCAAAGGCGACCCGCTCCTGATCCGCATTGAAGCCGAAGGGCATGTTCATGACCGGATCGTGACACCTGCCGGCCGCCGGATCAATCGAAAAGGCGGCCGGGGCCTTTCGCCCCACCTGAGGCGTCGCCCTTGCGGCGTCGCGGCGATCGGGTATTTGGAAAACGGTGAAGACCAGGCGCGGCGCCCCGGCTTTCACTGTTTTTCAGATACCCATGCGACATTTGCCGCAAGCGCCGCGCTGCCGTTTCAGGCGCGGCGCCGGCCAGCCATCCGCGCCAGCGTGCCATCGCGCCACATGCTTTCGTGCAGGCCCACCATGACGACATGGCCCGCGATCAGCGCCAGCATGATCCAGGCGAGTTCGCCATGCAGAGCATTGCCGATGCTCACGGCCCAGCCGATCTCGGGCATCTGGGCGGGAAAGACCTGAAACCCGAAGGGCGCAAAGACCCGCTCGGAGCCCCAGGCGCGCAGCAGGGCGGCAGTCGGCACGATCAGCATCGCCAGATACAGCGCCAGGTGCCCGGCGGTGGCCGCCCGCCCCAGCAATCCGGCGCCGTGATCGGGCCGGTTGCGCCGGTTCGAAAGCGCCCAGCCGATGCGCGCCAGGATCAGCAGGAACAGGACCGTGCCCACCTTCTGGTGCGATCCGACGAAGAAACTGACCACGGGCGTGCGGCCAAGGATCAGCCGCAGCCCCATGCCCAGGAACTGCCAGGCCATCAGCGCCGCGATGGACCAATGCAAAACCCTTGTGACGCGCCCATATACTGCTCGGGTGTCGCGAAGCGGGAGCGTGGCATCGGCAGAGGTCTTGGGCATCCTGGGTCCTGGATATACGGCCGGATCGGTCCGGGCGGTGGGGGATGAAAAGTTGACTATTTTTCATGCCAAGACTATGGCCCCAATCCTGACGGGGCAAGATAGGCCTGTCGCGGTAACAAGAATATGGCCGTCCGCCCATGACTCAGCAGTCCTCGCCGTCCTCTCCCCTTCACGGTGACGAGCCGATGCCCCTGTGCCCCGTCACGCCCGACTCGCCGCCCCTGACCGAGGCGCAGGAGGGATTGTGGTACGCCCAGGCGCTGGACCCGGCGAACCCGATCCTGAACACCGGGCAGTACCTCGAACTGCTGGGCCCCTTGGATCGCGACGCGATGGCGGCGGCGGTGGCACGCACCATCACCGAAAGCCCGGCCCTGTCGCTGCGCTTTGCCGATCCCGGGAACGGGCCGCGCCAGGCGGGCGGGCTGCCGCCGATGCTGGGCTTCGCCGACCTCACCGTCCAGCCCGAGCCAGAGGCGCAAGCCCTGGCCCAGATGCGCGCCGACAGCCGCCGCCCGCTGCAGCTGGACCGGGACCCGGCGGCGGCCTTCACGCTGTTCGTCATCGCGCCCGACCGACATTTCCTTTACGAACGCATCCACCACCTGGCCATCGACGGCTATGGCATGGTGCTGGTCACGAACCGCATCGCCGAACATTACGCCGCGCTGACCGGGCAAGGGCCGGCGCCCGCGCCCTTTGGCCCCCTGTCGCTTGCGGCCGAGGAAGACGCGGCCTATCGCCAGTCCCCTCGCCGCGCGGTGGATCGCGACTGGTGGCACCGCGCGCTTGCGGACCTGCCCGAGGCCGCGGGCCCGGCCCCCGGCCGCGCGGTCAGCGGCCACGATTTCCTGCGCGACAGCCGCACCCTGCCCCAGTCCCTGCTGGCCCGCCTGTCCGCCCAGGCCCAGGCTTGCGGCCTGGGCTGGCCGGACATGCTGAACGCGCTGGCCGGCGCCTATCTGGCACGCTGGACCGGGGGCGAGGCGGTGATCGGCCTGCCCTTCATGGCACGGATGGGGCGCAAGATCGCCCAAGTGCCCTGCATGGCGATGAACGTCCTGCCCTATCGCCTGCAGATCGACGAGGATGCCGCGCTGCCCGAATGGCTGGCCCATCAGTCGCGGCGCATGGCCCAAGGCCGGCGGCACGGGCTTTACCGCAGCGAGCTTTTGCGCCGCGAACTGGGTCTGGTCGGCGGGACGCGGCGGCTTTACGGGCCCATCGTGAACGTGCAGCCCTTTGACAGGGCACCGGAGTTTCCAGGACTGACGGTGCGGCTGCACATCCTGGGCGCGGGCGCGGTCGACGACCTGACCCTGACCTTCCGCGGCGATCCCCAGGGGATGGTCTTCGAGGTCGACGCCAATCCCGCCCTTTACACCCGGACCGAGGTCCAGGGCCATGGCGACCGGCTGGTGGCCTTCCTGACCGCCGCGCTGGAGGCTGAGTCCCTGGCCGAGGTCCCGACCGCCAGCCCCGCCGAGATCGCCGAGGCGCAGGCCCGCGCGCAGGCCACGCATCGGCCGCTGCCCGACACCACGCTGACCGCGCTGATCCGGGCGCAGCTTGCCGCCACCCCGAACGCGCCCGCCATCCGCTGCGGCGACCGGGTGCTGCGCTTTGCCGATCTGGACCGGCGCAGCGCCGCGCTGGCCGCGCGCCTGCAGGCGATGGGCGCCGGGCCCGACCGAATCGTCGCCGTCGCCATGGAGCGTTCGGCCGATCTGCCGATCGCGCTGCTGGCCTGCCTGCGGGCGGGGGCGGCCTATCTGCCGCTGGACCCGGCGCACCCGCCCCAGCGCATCGCCCGCATCCTGGACCAGGCCCGGCCGGTCGCCGTGCTGACGACCCCCGACCTGGCGCCGCTGTTCGCGCCGGATGCGCCCTTGCTGTGTCCCGCCCACTGGCCCCGGGACGGCGAGCCCAGGGGAGAGCCCGCGCCGGGTGATCTGGCCTATGTGATCTTCACCTCGGGCTCGACCGGGGAACCCAAGGGCGTCGCCATCGACCATCGCGCCATCGTCAACCGCGTGCTGTGGATGCAGGCGCATTACGGCATCGATGCCAGCGACCGCATCCTGCAAAAGACGCCGGCGACCTTCGACGTCTCGGTCTGGGAGTTCTTCCTGCCGATGATCGCCGGGGCCGAGCTGGTCATGGCGCCCCCCGGCGCGCATCGCGACCCTGCCGCCATCGCCCGGCTGATCCGCGACCATGCGATCACCACCTGCCATTTCGTGCCCTCGATGCTGTCGGCCTTTCTGGCCTCGCCCGCCTCCGAGGGGCTGGCGATGCGGCGCGTCTTCTGTTCGGGCGAGGAGCTGACGGCGGATCAGCGCGACCGCTTCCACGACCGCATCCGGGCCGAGCTGCACAACCTCTACGGCCCGACCGAGGCCGCCGTCGATGTCAGCTACTGGCCCGCCGACGCGCAGGACCTCAGCAACCCGGTCCCTATCGGCTGGCCGGTGTGGAACACCGCGCTTTCGGTGCTGGACGACCGGATGCGGCCGGTGCCGCCGGGGCTGGCGGGCAACCTGTACCTGGGCGGCGTGCAGCTGGCGCGCGGCTATCTGGGCCGGGACGACCTGACGGCCGAGCGTTTCGTCCAGGGTCCGGGGGGAAGGCTCTACGCCACCGGCGACCTGGCGCGGCTGCGGCCCGATGGGGCGGTGATCTACCTTGGCCGCTCGGACCACCAGGTCAAGATCCGGGGCCTGCGCATCGAGCTGGGCGAGATCGAGGCCGCGATCATGGCCACCGGCCTGGCGCGCGAGGCCGTGGTGATCGCGCGCGAGGATCACGCCGGCGACAAGCGGCTGGTGGCCTATGTCGTGCCCGCGGCGGGCGCGGCCTGGCGTCCCGGCCTGCTGGCCGAGCGGCTGGCGGCCAGCCTGCCCGCCTATATGCTGCCCGCGGCCGAGATCGCGCTGGAGGCGCTGCCCGTCACCGCAAACGGCAAGCTGGACCGCAAGGCCCTGCCCGCGCCCGAGTTCCAGGCCCTAGGCCGGGCCGCGCAAACCGCGACCGAACGGCTGCTGGCCGGGCTTTTCGCGCGCATCCTGCACCTGCCCGAACCCGCCCCGGCCGAGGCCGACTTCTTTGCCCTGGGCGGCGATTCCCTGTCCGCCGTCCGCCTCGCGCAAGAGATCGAGGCCGCGACCGGCCGCGACCCGGGCCTTGGCACCATCTTCGAACATCCCGTGCTGGCCCATCTGGCCATGGCGCTGGACGGGGGTCGGGCGGGGGACGACGGGCTCGGCCCCCTGATCCTGCTGGCCGATGGCGACACGACGCGCGCGCCCCTGTTCCTGATCCATCCGGCGGGCGGGCTTGCCTGGGGCTATCGCGGCCTGGCGCGCCGGATCGCGGCCGGCCGCCGGGTCTGGGGGTTGCAGCACCCGGGCCTTGACCCCGCGCGTCCGATGCCCGCCAGCCTGTCGGCGCTGGCGCAGGACTACGCCGCCCGCATCGCGGGCCAGGTTCCCGCCGGTCCGGTTCATCTGGCCGGCTGGTCGGTCGGCGGCATCCTGGCGCAGGAAATCGCCGCGATCCTGGCCGAGGGGGGGCGCCCGCCGGGCGTCGTCGCCCTGCTGGACAGCTATCCAGCCGAGGTCTGGCGCGACGAGCCCGAGCCCGACCCGGTGACGGCCCTGCGCGCGCTGCTGGCGATCGCGGGCCACGACCCCGACGCCCACCCCGAGCTGGACACGCGCGACGCCGTCATGGCCTTCCTGCGGGCCGGGGATACCGCGCTGGGGGCCTTGCCGCCGCCGGTGCTGGACGGGGTGGTGCGGTCGGTCATCGACACGAACCGGCTGATCCGGCAACATCGCCACCGCCCCTATCCCGGCACGGTCACGCATTACCGCGCCGCCCGCGACCATGCCGAACGCGGGCTGACCCCGACCTTGTGGCAGCCCCATGTCGCGGCGCTCGATGTGGTGGACCTGCCCTTCCTGCATGCCCAGATGACCTCGCCCGAGGCGGTGGCGCTGATCGCCCCCGACCTGATCCGCCGGCTGGAGCAGGGCTGACCCGCCCGGCCCCGGCCGCGGGGACGACAAGCGCTTGGAGAGGAACGGCCGCCCCAGGCGACCGCCTCGCCCCCTTTCGTCACGGCGGATCAGGGGTGGCACGTGCCCCTTGCGACCCGGTCAATCCGCCAGCGCGAAGGGCAGCGCCAGCGGGAATGACCCGGCCAGCGTCTGGATATGGACATGGCCCTTCAACACATGGACCTGCGCCTTGTGCCCGGGATGGGCGGCCAGATCGCGGATGAAATCCATCGTCGCGGGGGCCGGCCCGTCCGGCGGCGGCCCCTCGCTCCCCGAGCGTTTTTCCCGGTCCCCCAGCGCCACCAGCAGCGGCAGCGAGGCGGGGGCGGCGGCCTGCGCGATGCGGCGGATCAGCCCCTCGTCCCACCAGATCGAGGGGCTGATCGCGGCATAGCGGGCAAAGCTGCCCGGTCGGGCCAGCAGCGCGTAAAGCGTGAAAAGCCCACCGAAGCTGTGGCCCCACAGGGTCCGGCGCGCGGCGTCGACGGGCAGGCCCGCCTCGGCCGCCGCCCGGATCGGCCCGGTCAGGCGGTCGTGAAAGATCGCCGCCCCGCCGGCCGTGCGCCCCGGATGCACCGGGTCGGGGCGCAGCCCGTCGCCCGGCCCGTCGGGCGCGGTGAAATCCAGCGTGCGGCGTTCGCGCGCGAATTGCCGGTCGGTGTCATAGCCGACGCCGACCACCACCAGTTCCGGCGCCAGCGCCAGATGCTCGGGCGTCAGGAAATCGAAGGCCGCGTTGCCGTCCAGCATGTAAAGCACCGGCCAGCCCCGTGCGGGCGCGGGCCCGCGCGGCACGGCCAGGAACAGGCGATGGCCCGGCCCCTCGTCCGGCAGGGCGATCTGCGACAGCGCGTGACTGGGCGCGCCGGTCTGGAACAGGCGCAGCCCGGCTTCGGCCCGGGCGTGGTCGGGTCCGACGCGGCCATGCGCAGCGGAACTGGCTGAGGTCATTGCGATCCGTCCTTAGTTGACACACCCGGTCAGGAATATAGGTTGCACCCAGACCGAAGCCAGCCCCGATCCGCGCGCGCGCCGCGCGGCCCGAGGCAAGCGATCCACGCCCCGCCCCCGCCCCGTCCCGGACGCGCCGCAAGACGCGGGCAGGCCGGCCCGACCGATGAGTGACCGATGAGCCTTGCCCGCCTGTTCCTTGCCGCCCTGGCGCTGATCGCCGCCCTGGCACCCGCGCGCGCCGAGGTCAGCGCCACCGACATCCTGGGCCGCACCGTCACCCTGCCCGAACCCGCCCATCGCATCGTTTTGGGCGAGGGGCGGCACCTGTCGGTCCTGGGCCTGATCCACGACGACCCGGTCGCGCTGGTCGCGGGCTGGCGGCTGGACAAGCCCTTGGACCCGCCCACGATGGCTGCCTATCGCGCGAAATTCCCGGCGATCGACCGGATCGCCTCGGTCGGCGCGGGCAACCGCGACCTGTCGGTCGAGGCAATCATCGCGCTGGACCCCGACCTGGTGGTGCTGAGCCTGATGGACGAAAAGAACCAGGGCATGGCGGTCGCGCGCCAGCAGCTCGAGGCGGCCGGGATCGCGGTCGCCTATGTCGATTTCTTCTCGCATCCCCTGGAGAATTCGATGCCCAGCCTGCGATTTCTGGGCACCATGACCGGGGCCGAGGCGCGGGCCGAGGAATTCGCCACCTTCTACGAATCGCGGCTGAACCGTATCCGCGACCGGCTGGCCGACCCGGCCATCGCCCGGCCGCGCGTCTTCGTCCATGTCCATGCCGCGCCCACGGGCTGCTGCTCCACCGTGGGACCGGGGGTGTTTCACGACTTCGTGACCACGGCGGGCGGGCAGAACATCGGGGCCGAGACGGTCAAGGGCGTCCTGGGCACCGTCAGCCTGGAATACCTGATCGGCGCCGATCCCGACGTCTATGTCGCGACCGGGGGCACGCACATGGCCTCGCGCGGGGGGCTGGTGCTGGGCTCGGGCGTCGATGCCCAGACGGCGCAGGACTCGTTCGACAGCCTGATCGGCGCGCCCGGCTTTGCCTCGCTGCGCGCGGTGACGCAGGGGCGCGCGGCGGGGGTCTGGCACCTGTTCAACGATTCGCCCGCCCATATCGCGCTGATCGAATACCTGGCCCGGACCTTCCACCCGGACCTTTTCGCCGACATCGACCCCGCCGCAACCCTGGCCGAGATCGAGACGCGCTTTTCCCCGGTCCAAGTGCCGGGGACCTGGTGGGTGACGCCCGCGCCATGACCATGCAGGCCAATCACGCGGCGCTGGACCGCTATCACCGCCAGGGGCGGCGGCATGCGGTGCTGGTGGGGGCGCTGGCCCTGGCCGTGCTGGCCGCGCTGCTGCTGGACCTGGTGACGGGCCCGGCGGGGCTGGCGCTGTCGGACACGCTGCGCGCGCTGGCCGGGGCCGAGGTGTCGCGCGGCACGCAGGTCATCGTCTGGGACGTGCGCCTGCCGGTCGCGGTGATGGCGCTGCTGGTCGGCGCGGCCCTGGCTCTGGCCGGGGCCGAGATGCAGACCGTGCTGGAAAACCCGCTGGCCGAGCCCTTCACGCTGGGCGTTTCCTCGGCCGCCGCGCTCGGGGCGGCGGTGGCGATCATCCTGGGCCTGACCATCCCCGGCCTGCCCGGAGTCTGGAGCGTGTCGGCCAACGCCTTCCTGTTCGCCGTGGGGGCCTTGCTGCTGCTGCAGCTTCTGGGCCGCATCCGGGGCGGCGGGCCCGAGGTGCTGGTCCTGTTCGGCGTCGCGCTGAACTTTACCGCCGGCGCGCTGCTGTCGCTGGTCCAGTTCGTGGCCTCGGCCGACGCGCTGCAGCAACTGGTGTTCTGGTCGATGGGCAGCCTGGCCTCGGCCCAGTGGCCGGGCGTCGCCATGATCGGAGTGATCCTGCTGGCCGCCGCGCCGTTTTCCTTTGGCGCCGCCTGGAAGCTGACCGCATTGCGTCTGGGCGAGGATCAGGCCCGCAGCTTCGGCGTCGACGTGACCCGTCTGCGGCGCTGGACGCTTCTTCGGGTCAGCCTGCTGTCGGCGGCGGCGGTCTCGATGGTGGGCGTCATCGGCTTCGTCGGTCTGGCGGGCCCCCATATCGCGCGGATGCTGGTGGGCGAAAACCACCGCGTCTTTCTGCCCGCCAGCCTGCTGACCGGGGCGCTGGTCATGTCGCTGGCCTCGACGCTGTCGAAAACCGTGGTGCCGGGCGTCTTGCTGCCGGTCGGGCTTGTCACCTCGCTGATCGGCCTGCCGATCTTCTTTGCGCTGATCCTGCGCGGGCGGCGGCGCGGATGAGCCTGCTGGTCCGCGACATCTCGGTCCGCTTCGGCCCGCGCCGGGTCCTCGATGGCCTGACCCTGCCCGAGATGCGGGCGGGCGAACTGACCGTGCTGGCCGGTCCCAACGCCGCCGGGAAATCGACCCTGCTGCGCGCCATCGCCCAGTTGGTCCCGCATCGCGGCAGCACGATGCTGGACGGCCGGGACCTGGCGCGCCTGCCCGCCGTCGAACGCGCGCGGCTCTTGGGCTTCATGCCGCAAAGCCTGCCCTCGGGGTCGTCGCTGGTGGCGCTGGAAACGGTCATCGCCGCCTTGCGCGCGGGCAAGGCGCTGCCCGCCCGGCAGGCCGACCAGGCGGCAATGGCGGTGATGGAGAAACTGGGCATAGGCGCGCTGGCGCTGGAGCCCTTGGACGCGCTGTCGGGCGGGCAGCGCCAGATGGTCAGCCTGGCCCAGGCCATCGTGCGCGACCCGCGCGTGCTGCTGCTGGACGAGCCGACCAGCGCGCTGGACCTGGCCCGGCAGGTGCGCCTTCTGTCGGAACTGCGCCGGCTGGCGGCCGAGGGGCGGGTGGTGGTCGCGGTGCTGCACGACCTGGCCTTGGCCGCGCAATGGGCCGACCGGATCGTCCTGATCCACGGTGGCCACGTCCGCGCCCACGGCGCCCCTGCCGAGGTCCTGACCCCCGCCCTGCTGGCCGAGGTCTACGGCGTCGAGGCGCGGGTCGAGTTCTGTTCGCGCGGGCGGCTGATGGTGCTGATCGACGGCGAACACGCGCCCTGAAGGCGGGACGCCTAGTTCGCGCGCTCACGCGTGCGGAACGGCAGCGGCGCGACGGGGATGCCGTCCTCGATCAGCTTGCGGGCCTCCTCGGGCTTGGCCTCGCCGTGGATCGCGCGCTCGGGCGCCAGTCCCTCATGCATGGCGCGGGCCTCGGCGGCAAAGGACATGCCCACATAGTCCGAGTTCTCCTCGACATGGCGGCGCAGGCGCTCCAGCGCCGCCTCGCGCGGGTCGCGGGGCGTGCGCAGGTCGGGCTTTGGCCGGTCGTCCCGGGGCGCAGCCACCCGGGGCGCCATCAGGGCCTTGTCCACCGCGACCGATCCGCAATGCGTACAGGCGACCTGTCCCGCCTTCCGCAGGGTCTCGAAACCCTCGGAGTCCCGGAACCATCCATCGAAATCGTGGCCCTTGTCGCAGCGCAGGTCATAGCGGATCATCGTCGTTCCTTTCCTCCTCCAGATATCTGGATCGGAGGGGGCTTATACAAGGCCGGCCCTAGACAAGGCCAGTCCGCGCGAGGTCCAGGATCCGCGCGATCAGCGGCGCCGGATCCCCCGCGCGCGCCAGCAGCAACGCGCGGGCGGCCCGGCCCATGCGGCGCTGACGCTCGCCGTCCTGCGCCAGGTCGGCCAGCGCCGCGCCCAGGTCCTGCGCGGTCACGGCCAGCGCCCCCCCGGCGGCCGCCAGGTCGGCATAGTCGCGGGCGTGGTTCGCGACATGGGGGCCGTGCAGGACGGCGCAGCGCCAGGCGGCGGGCTCCCACGGCGTATGGCCGCCGTGATCGACCAGCGAGCCGCAGGTGACGCAGATCCCCGCCGCCCGGTACCAGTCCGCCATCTCACCCAGGCTGTCGGCCAGCAGGACCGGGGCATCAACGCCCCCGCCCTGGCTGCGCCGGGCAAAACCCAGGCCGCGCGCCGCGATCAGCGCGGCCACCGCGTCGCCCCGCCGGGGGTGGCGCGGCGCCAGGATCAGGCGCAGGTCGGGAACGGCGCGCCGGGCCTCGGCATAGGCATCCAGGACGATCTCGTCCTCGCCCTCATGGGTCGAGGCCGCCAGCACCACCCGCGCCCGGCCGGGCCCGTCCTCGGGCGGATGGACCTGGGCGGGGCCCAGCAGCTTCAGGTTCAGCCGCGTCCCCAGCGACAGCGCCGGCAGGCCCAGCCGCAGCAGCCGCGCCTCGCTGCCCTCGTCCTGGGCGGAAAGCAGGTCGATGCGCCGCAGCATGGGCCCGATCAGCTGCGGCAGCCGCGCCCATCGCTGGGCCGAGCGTTCCGAAATCCGCGCCCCCACCACGACCTGCGCCACGCCCAGGTCGCGCGCCATGGCCGAGCGGTTGGGCCAAAGCTCGTTCTCCACCGTCACCAGGACCGAGGGTTCGATCCGCGCCAGGAAGCGTTCGACCGCCTGCGGCACGTCCAGGGGCGCCAGCGCCGCCACATGGCCCAGCTTGCGCGCCAACGCCCGCCCGGTCAGGCTGTTGGTGGTGACGGTCAGCGGCAACTCGGCGCCCAGCGCCTCGGCCAGCACCCGGGCCGAGTTCAACTCGCCCACGCTGGCCGCATGCAGCCAGATCCCGCCGGGCACGACGTCCGGCCCGGTCAGCGCCAGCCGCTCGCGCCAGTCCGCGCCGGAAAAGGGCGCGGCCAGCCGCAGCGCCGTTCCCGCCAGCGCGGTCGTCGCATGCCAGATCATCGCCTTGTCCCGGTTGCCGCCAGCGCCCGTCCCTCCCCGAAGTCCGGGCCCAGCCTAGACGGCGCCCGGGACGGGATCAACGGCGGGTTGCAGCCTCGGCGGCCTCGCGGATGGCGCGGATGTTCTCGCCGTAAGGGGCGCTGTTCGACACCGAGCCGCCCTTGAACACGGCCGAGCCCGCGACCAGGACGTCGGCGCCCGCCTCGGCCACCAGCGGCGCGGTGGTCGGGTCGACGCCGCCGTCGATCTCGATGTGCACGGGACGGTCGCCGATCAGGGCGCGCAGGGCACGGACCTTCTCGACCTGGCTGCGGATGAACTTCTGCCCGCCGAAGCCGGGGTTCACCGTCATCACGCAGATCAGGTCCAGGTCGTCGATCAGCCCGCTTGCGGCCTCGGCGGGCGTGCCCGGGTTCAGCGCCAGCCCCGCCTTGGCCCCGGCGCCCCGGATCGCCTGCAGGGTGCGGTGGATATGGGGCCCCGCCTCAAGATGGGCGGTGATGACATCCGCCCCCGATTCCGCGAAGGCGTCGATATAGCGGTCCACCGGCGCGATCATCAGGTGCACGTCCATCACGCCGCGGATATGGGGCCGGATCGCCTTGCAGGTCTGTGGGCCGAAGGTGATGTTCGGCACGAAATGCCCGTCCATCACATCGACATGGACCCAGTCGGCGCCCTGATCCTCGACCGCCCGGATTTCCTGCCCGAAATTCGCGAAATCGGCGGACAGGATCGAGGGCGCGATCTTGATCTTGCGGTCGAACGTCATGGCTGATCCTTCCTGCGGCTGCCGTCGATGTCCAAGCCCCCCTGAAAGACGCGGCTGGCCCGGATGTCGGCCCCGGTTATCGTGGAAAGCGTTTTGGCGTCAACGGGGCCGTCGCCGGAAAACAGCCGGTTCGCCTGGCGCAGCCGCGCCCGGTCCAGCGCATTGCGGATGGACCGCGCATTGGCGAAATGCGGCTGCTCGCGGCGCAGGCGGATATACTCCTCCATCGCCACGCGTCCCTCGGCGTCGAAGGCGTAACCCTGCCCCTCCAGCATCGCGCCGGAAATCCGGCCCAGTTCGTCGTCGGAATAATCGGGAAACTCGATGTGATGGGCGATGCGCGACCGAAACCCCGGATTGGCCGAAAAGAACCGGTCCATGCGGTCGGCATAGCCCGCCATGATGACCACCAGGTCGTCGCGGTTGTTCTCCATCACCTGCAACAGGATCTCGATGGCCTCCTGGCCGTAGTCGCGCTCGTTGTCGGGCTTGTAAAGTTAATAGGCCTCGTCGATGAACAGGACGCCCCCCATCGCCTTCTTCAGCACCTCCTTGGTCTTGGGGGCGGTGTGGCCAATGTATTGCCCGACCAGATCGTCGCGCGTCACGCTGACCAGATGCCCCTTGCGCACATAGCCAAGGCGATGCAGCAGCCCCGCCATCTTCAGCGCCACGGTGGTCTTGCCGGTGCCGGGATTGCCGGTGAAGCTCATGTGCAGCGTCGGCACCTCATGGGCCAGCCCCAGTTGACGCCGCGCCCGGTCCACCAGCAGCAGCGCGGCGGTCTCGCGGATGCGCTCCTTGACCGGAGCCAGGCCGATCAGTTCGCGATCCAGCTCGTCCAGGATCTCGCGCACGCCCGAGGTCTCGTATTCGGCCTTCAGATCGACCGTCGCCAGCGTCTCACCAACATCGCCATCCATCGGGCTTTCTCCGTTTTCCAAATACCCCGCAGGGGGTCCGGGGGACGCGAAGTCCCCCGGCTTCCGCCGGGCGCCGGCCCGGCCATCAGGCGTCAGCCGACCATCTCGTGCGTATAGCGGATATGCCGGCCATCGGCCTCCATCCGCCAGGTCCTGAAGGACGGCTCGGACTTCGGACGGTTGACGATGAAGGACATCATCACCGTCTCCCATCCCCGTGTGCTGTCGAAGGCGTTGATGCGGATATAGGCGTCGCCATGCGCCTTGCGGCACTCGTCCAGCTCCATCATCACGCCCTTGGCGTCCTTCAGGTCGAACATCGGATTGCCCCACATCTCCCAATAGGTGTTGCGGGGGTGGGGCTCGTCGGTGAACTCGATGCCGACGGCCCAGTCCTTCGACAGGATGTATTCCACCTGGTCGCGGATCTGGTTGTCGTCCAGATCGGGCAGAAAGGAAAAGCAGCCCTGGGTGATACGCATGTTCTCTCTCCCTTAGTAGCTGACGGACTCGGTCGGAACGAAGTCCGAGGTGTCGGTCGAGGTGTAGTTGAAGGTGATGTTGCCCCAGGTATCCAGCGCGGCCTCCAGCGGCTTGCACCACTTGGCCGCGCGGCGCAGCACCTCGGGGCCTTCGGTCTTGATGTCCACGCCCTCGTTGCGGGCCAGCACCATGGCTTCCAGCGCCACGCGGTTGGCGGTCGCGCCGGCCTGGATGCCCATCGGATGGCCGATGGTGCCGCCGCCGAACTGCAGGACCACGTCGTCGCCGAACAGGTCGATCAGCTGGTGCATCTGCCCGGCATGGATGCCGCCCGAGGCGACCGGCATCACCTTCTTCAGGTTGCCCCAGTCCTGCTCGAAGAAGATGCCGCGCGGCAGGTCGACCTCGTTGTGAATCTCGCGGCAGACGTTGTAGAACCCCTGCACGGTCATCGGATCGCCCTCCAGCTTGCCGACGGCGGTGCCGCAGTGCAGGTGGTCGACCCCCGCCATGCGCAGCCACTTGGCGATCACGCGGAAACTGATGCCGTGGTTCTTTTGCCGGGTATACGTCCCATGACCGGCGCGGTGCATGTGCAGGATCATGTCGTTCTGCCGGCACCAGTTGGAAATCGACTGGATCGCGGTCCAGCCCACGATCAGGTCCACCATGACGATGACGGAACCCAGTTCCTTGGCCATCTCGGCGCGGCGATACATCTCCTCCATCGTGCCGGCGGTGATGTTCAGGTAATGGCCCTTGACCTCGCCGGTGGCAGCGGTCGCCTTGTTCACCGCCTCCATGCAGTAGAGGAACCGGTCGCGCCAGTGCATGAAGGGCTGCGAGTTGATGTTCTCGTCATCCTTCATGAAATCCAGGCCGCCCTTCAGCCCCTCATAGACCACGCGGCCATAGTTCTTGCCCGAAAGCCCCAGCTTGGGCTTGGTGGTGGCGCCCAGCAGCGGGCGGCCGAACTTGTCCAGGCGCTCGCGTTCGACGACGATGCCGGTCGGCGGGCCGGCGAAGGTCTTGAGATAGGCCACCGGAAAGCGCATGTCCTCGAGCCGCGCGGCCTTCAGCGGCTTGAAGCTGAAGACGTTCCCGATGATGGATGCGGTGACGTTGGCGATGGACCCTTCCTCGAACAGGATCAGGTCATAGGCGACGTAACAGAAATACTGCCCCGGCGTGCCCGGCACGGGTTCGACCTTGTAGGCCTTGGCGCGATACTGGTCGCAGGCCGTCAGCCGATCGGTCCAGACCACCGTCCAGGTCGCGGTCGAGCTTTCTCCGGCGACGGCAGCAGCGGCCTCGATGGGGTCCACGCCCTCCTGCGGCGTGATGCGAAACAGCGCCAGCACATCGGTGTCCTTGGGCTGGTAGTCGCCGTCCCAATAGCCCATCTGCGCGTATTTCAGCACGCCCGCCGCATAACGCTTCTTGGCGTCGGTGATCTGGGTCTTGCTCATCTCGTTCATCGGACTTCCTCCCTTAGGCGGCGCGGGCGCCGGTGATGGCCGGGTCAAGCGCCCCCGACGCGTAGCGTTTGGCCATCTCGTCCATCGCGATGACCCTGATCTTGCCGGCCTGCCCCGCGGTGCCGAAGCGTTCAAAGCGGTCGCGGCACAGCGCCGTCAGCTCCTTCATGGCGGGGATCATGAACTTGCGCGGATCGAATTCGTCGGGCCTCTCCTGCGCGACCTTGCGGAAATGCCCGGTCATCGCCATGCGGCAGTCGGTGTCGATGTTGACCTTGCGCACGCCCATGCGGATGCCGCGCTCGATCTCCTCCACCGGGACGCCATAGGTCTGGGGCATCTCGCCGCCCGAGGCGTTGATCAGGTCCTGCAGGTGCTGGGGCACGCTCGACGATCCGTGCATCACCAGATGCGTGCCCGGCAGGCGGTCGTGGATCGCCGCGATCACATGCATGGCCAGGATCTCGCCATCGGGCTTGCGGGTGAACTTGTAGGCCCCGTGCGAGGTGCCGCAGGCGATCGCCAGCGCGTCGCAGCGCGTGCGCATCACGAAATCCACCGCCTGGTCGGGGTCGGTCAGCAGCTGGGAATGGTCCAGCTTGCCCTCGGCGCCCGATCCGTCCTCGGCCGCGGCCTCGCCGGTTTCCAAGCTGCCCAGCACGCCGAGTTCCCCCTCGACGCTGGCGCCGACCGCGTGCGCCGCCTCGGCCACCTTGGCCGTCACCGCGACGTTGTAGTCGTAATCGGCGGGGGTCTTCATGTCCTCGTGCAGCGATCCGTCCATCATCACCGATGTGAAGCCGTGGCGGATCGCCGACATGCAGGTCGCCAGGTTGTTGCCGTGGTCCTGGTGCAGGCAGATCGGGACGGCGGGGTTCATCTCGGCCAAAGCCTCGACCATGCGGCGCAGCATGATGTCGCCGGCATAGGACCGCGCGCCGCGGCTGGCCTGCAGGATCACCGGCGCCTCGACCTCGGCCGCGGCCTTCAGGATCGCAAGCCCCTGCTCCATGTTGTTGATGTTGAAGGCGGGCACGCCATAGCCCTGCTCGGCTGCGTGGTCCAGAAGCTGTCTCAGCGTGATCAGTGCCATCATTTCCCTCCCTGGATAAGCTGGCCGGCCAGTTCGGCGGCGCGTTCCGCCGTGATGCCGAAATGGCGGTAAAGCGCGGGGGCCGGGGCGGATGCGCCGAACCCCGCCATGCCGACGAAACCGTCGCCGGGACGCAGCATCAGCCCGTCCCAGCCCTGCCGGATCAGCGCCTCGATGCCGATGCGGGGGGCGCGGCCCAGGACGCGCTCGCGCTCGGCCTCGGGCCTTGCGGCGAAAAGCTCGAAACAGGGGGCTGACACCACCGCCGCGCGCACCCCCTGGCCCGCCAGCAGGTCGGCGGCGGCCAGCGCGATCTCGACCTCGGACCCGGTGGCGATCAGCGTCACGTCGCGCGCGCCTTGCGGCTCGCGCAGCACATAGGCGCCCTGCCGGGTCAGGTTCGCGGCCACATCGTCCCTGACGGTCGGCAGGTTCTGCCGCGACAGGCATAGGACCGAGGGCGTGGCGCGTTCCGTCAGCGCGATTTCCCAGGCCTCGGCGGTTTCCACCGCGTCGGCGGGGCGGAACACCAGCAGGTTCGGGATCGCGCGCAGCGCCGCCACCTGCTCGACCGGCTGGTGGGTGGGGCCGTCCTCGCCCAGGCCGATGCTGTCATGGGTCATGACATGGACGACCGGCACCCCCATCAGCGCGCCCAGCCGGATCGCCGGGCGGGAATAGTCGGAAAACGCCAGGAAAGTCCCGCCATAGGGGATCAGCCCGCCATGCAGCGCGATGCCGTTCATGATCGCGGCCATGCCATGTTCGCGGATGCCGTAATGGACATAGCGCCCGCTGCGGTCGTCGGGCGTGACCGAGACCATGCCTTTTGTCCGCGTCAGGTTCGACCCGGTCAGGTCGGCGCTGCCGCCCACGGTGTTGGGCAGCACGTCGTTGACCACCTCCAGCGCCATTTCCGACGCCTTGCGGGTCGCGACCTTGGGGCGGGTTTCGGTAAGGCCCCGGCAATAGTCGCCGATCCTGGCGCGCAGCCGGGCTGCGTCGGGCGCGGCCAGCGTGGCGGCGAACCCGGCTTCGTGAGGGGAAGCGGCCAGCCGGTCCAGCCATGCCGACCGCGCCTTCGCTCCGCGCGCGGCCACCGCGCGCCAGGAGTCGATGATCTGCGGCGGAAGGACAAAGGGCTCATGCGCCCAGCCGAAACCCTTGCGGGCGGCGGCGATCTCGTCGGCGCCCAAGGGCGCGCCGTGGACATCGTGGCTGCCCTGCTTGCCGGGCGCGCCGAAACCGATCACGGTCTTGCAGGCGATCATCGACGGGCGGTCGTCGGCGCGCGCGGCCTCGATGGCCGTGGCGACGGCCTCGCGGTCGTGGCCGTCCACCGCCTGCACATGCCAGCCCGAGGCCGCGAACCGCGCCTTCTGGTCGGTGGCGGTCGCCAGGTCGGTGTGGCCGTCGATGGTGATGCCGTTGTCGTCCCACAGCACGATCAGCCGGCCCAGCCGCTGGTGGCCGGCAAAGTCGATGGCCTCGTGGCTGATGCCCTCCATCAGGCAGCCGTCGCCGCAGATCACATAGGTCCAGTGATCGACCAGGGCGTCGCCGAAGCGGGCGTTCATCATCCGCTCGGCCAGGGCCATGCCGACGGCGGTGGTGATGCCCTGGCCCAGCGGGCCGGTGGTGACCTCGATGCCCTTGGCGTGGCCGTATTCGGGGTGGCCCGCGGTGCGGGCGCCCAGCTGGCGGAAACGCTTCAGCTGGTCCATGTCCATGTCGTCGTAACCCAGCATGTGGTGGATGGCATAGACCAGCATCGAGCCATGCCCCGCCGACATCACGAAGCGGTCGCGGTCGGGCCATGCGGCATCGGCCGGGTCGATGGTCATGAAGCGGTTGAACAGCACCGCCGCCACATCGGCCATGCCCATCGGCGCGCCGGGATGGCCGGATTTCGCGGCTTCGACCGCGTCCATCGCCAGCACCCGGATGGCGGTGGCCATCGCGGCCTCGGCGTCGGTGTCGATACGCAGCATCTGGTTCATGGCGTCTCCTCCTCAGGCGCGCTTCGATTCGCTGACCAGACGCAGGATCATCGGCGTCAGGATCAGCTGCATGGCCAGGTCCATCCTGGGCCCCGGGATGACGATCGAGTTCGGCCGGCTCATCCACGAGCCCTGGATCATCGTGGTCAGATAGGGAAAATCGATGCCGCGCGGGTTCCTGAACCGGATCACCACCAGGCTTTCGTCCGGCGTCGGGATCCAGCGGGCGATGAACGGGTTCGAGGTGTCCACCACCGGCACGCGCTGAAAGTTGATGTCGGTCTGGGTGAACTGCGGGCAGATCACATGCACATAGGCGTGCATCCGGCGCAGGATCACGTCCGTCACCGCCTCGGTCGAATAGCCCCGGCTGGCCTTGTCGCGGTGGATCTTCTGGATCCATTCCAGGTTGATGACCGGCACGACGCCGATCTTCAGGTCGGCCTGGCCCGCGATGTCGATGCCCTCGGCCTTCACCGCGCCGTGCAGCCCCTCATAGAACAGCAGGTCCGAGCCGTCCTCGAACGGCGCCCAATCGGTGAAGGTGCCGGGGGCCGTGCCGTATTTCTCGGCCTCGCGCTCGTCGTGGACGTAATGGCGCGTCTCGCCCCGGCCGGTCTCGCCATAGGTGCGGAACACGGCTTCCAGCTTTTCCAGTTCATTCGCCTCGATGCTGAAATGGCTGAAGGTGTTGTCGCCGGCCTCGCCCCGGCGGGCCAGTTCCTGCTTCATCGCGGCACGGTCGTAACGGTGGAAGGCATCGCCCTCGATGCTGACGGACCGGATGCCCTCGCGGCGAAAGATCTGGTCGAAGGTGTTCTTGATCGTCGTGGTGCCCGCGCCCGACGAGCCGGTGACAGAGATGATGGGGTGCTTCTTGCTCATGGTCTTTCCTCAGGCGCGGAACAGGCCGCGATGGCCGAACAGGGCGGAAACCTCGGTTTCGGGCAGGTCGTGATAGGCGGCGACGCGGGCGACCTTCTCGGCCGAGCCGAAGACCAGCGGCGTGCGCTGGTGCAGCGCGGTCGCGGCCTGGTCCAGGATCGGCTCGCAGGCGTCGGTGGCGCGCCCGCCCGCCTGCTCGATCAGGAAGGCGATGGGGGCGCATTCGTAAAGCATCCGCAACCGGCCGCGCTCATAGCCCTTGCGGGCGTCCGACGGGTACAGGAAGATGCCGCCGCGCGTCAGGATGCGATGCGTCTCGGCCACCAGGCTGGCGATCCAGCGCATGTTGAAATTCGTCTCGCGCGGGCCCTCGATGCCGGCGACGCAATCGTCGATGTAGGCCCGGATCGGGCGCGACCAGTGCCGGTAGTTCGAGGCGTTGATCGCGAATTCGAACGAACAGTCGGGCATCGTCAGCCGCCCGTCGACCAGCCGGAAGGCGCCCGTGCCGGGGTCCAGCAGGTACTGCTGCACGCCGTCGCCGAAGCTGACCATCATCGCGCAGCGCGGGCCATAGATGACATAGCCCGCGCCGATCTGCTGGCGGGTCGGGCGCAGGAAGCTGGCCTCGGCCGTGTCCTCGGCCGGATAGATCGAAAAGATCGTCCCGATCGAGACATTGGTGTCGATGTTCGAGGACCCGTCCAGCGGGTCGATCGCCACGGCCAGGCTGCCCTGCGGGTCCAGCGCCAGCGCCTGCTCCTGCTCCTCGGACGCCAGCCAGCGCACGCCGGCGCCGCGCAGCGCGGTGCGAAACATCCCGTCCGCGATCACGTCCAGCGCCTTCTGCCCGTCGCCGTCCGCGTTGGTGCCGACCGCCGCGCCCAGATCGCCGCCGCGCCGGATCAGCACCGCCAGTTCCGCCGCGGCCCCGGCCAAGGCCGTCATCGCGGGCCGCAGCCCGGCGGG
This sequence comes from Paracoccus yeei ATCC BAA-599, assembly GCF_000622145.1. Taxonomy (GTDB): domain Bacteria; phylum Pseudomonadota; class Alphaproteobacteria; order Rhodobacterales; family Rhodobacteraceae; genus Paracoccus; species Paracoccus yeei. The sequence continues at coordinate 146,456 of NZ_KK211404.1, forward strand.
GATCCGTCCCGTCTCGATGGCCATGATCTTCTCCCCCGGTTTCTCCCTGGCCTTGGTGTTGACAGATAAGGACTTTCAGGAACATTTAAAAATCCAGAACTCGGTTTCAGGATTTCCGAATGACGCGCATCGACGCCGTGACGCTTCGCCAACTCCGCACGCTGCGCGCGGTGGTCGAGACGGGCTCGCTGACCGCCGCGGCGGGCGACCTTGGTCTGAGCCCGCCGGCCGTTCACGGCCAGCTTCGCGCGCTGGAAGACATGATGGCGGCGCCCCTGGTGATCCGGGGCGAACACGGCGCCTTCCTGCCCACCGACGAAGGCCGCGCCGTGCTGGAGGCCGAGGCCCAGATCGCCGTCGCGCTGGACGCCTGCGCCCGCCGCGTCGCCGCGCTGCAAAGCGGGCATGTCGGCGCGGTCTCGCTGGGGGTGGTCTCGACGGGCAAGTATTTCGCCCCGCGCCTGGTCGCCGAAGTGCGCCGCGCCCTGCCCGAGGTCGAGGTGACGCTGAGGATCGGCAACCGCGACGCGGTGATCGCCTGGCTGACCTCGCGCGCGCTGGACCTGGCCATCATGGGCCGCCCGCCGCGCGCCCCCGCCGTCACCGCCGAACCCATCGGCCCCCATCCCCATGTCGTGATCGCGCCCCCCGACCACCCGCTGGCCAGGGCCGACCCCGCCCTGCCCCAGGACCTGCTGGCCGAAACCTTCCTGGCGCGCGAACCCGGCTCGGGGACGCGCATCCTGATGACGCGCTTTCTGGACCGCATCGGCGACGGCACCCCCTGGCGCATGGTCGAGATGGGCACGAACGAAACCATCAAGCAGGCGGTGATCGCGGGCCTCGGGGTGGCGCTGATCTCGCAGCATACGGTGACCGAGGAATTGCGCTCGGGGCGGCTGGTCGCGCTGCGGGCGAACGGGCTGCCGATCCAGCGCAACTGGTTCCTGATCCGGCGCGAGGACATGGCGCTGTCGCCGGCGGGCCAGCGCGTGCACGACCATGTGCTGGCGCTGGGCGGCTCGTTCCTGCCCCGGCTTTAGCGCCGCCCCTTGGGGTTCGCGCGCCGCGGCCTATATAAGGGGGCAAAGCGCGCCCCCATTCCCCGCGTCGGGCGCGGCCCTATCATTCCGAAGGAATCACCATGGCTATGACAAAGGACCTTTCCTGGGACGACAGCGTGTTGCCCTTTCAGCTGGAACGCTCGGGCATGCGCGGCCGGACCGCCCGGGTGGGTCCGCTGCTCCAGCACATCCTGTCGCGCCACGACTATCCCCTCGCGGTCAGCGCGATGGTCGCCGAACTGGTCACGCTGACCGCGCTGATCGGCCCGACCATCAAGCTGCGCTGGAAACTGTCGCTGCAGGTGCGCGGCAACGGCGCCATCCGCACCATCGCGACCGATTATTACGCCCCCGCGACCGAAGGCGCGCCGGCCCGCATCCGCGCCTGGGCCAGCTTCGACCCCGACCGGCTGGCCGAGGGCGAACCCGCCTTCGACCAGATCGGCCAGGGCTATTTCGCCGTGCTGATCGACCAGGGCGAAGGCACGACCCCTTACCAAGGCATGACGCCGCTGGCGGGCGGCTCGCTCGCGGCCTGCGCGCAGACCTATTTCGAACAGTCCGAACAGCTGCCGACCCGGTTCGAACTGGCGGTGGGCCAGTCCCGCCTGTCCGGCCAGGCCAACCAGGACTGGCGCGCCGGCGGCATCATGGTCCAGACCCTGCCCGCCCAGCCCCGCGTCCCGACCGAACAGGGCGAGGAGCTGGAAACCGCCGACATCCTGCAAGGCGCGGAATCCGAGGACTGGAACCGCTCGACCATGCTGATGGCCACGGTCGAGGCGATGGAACTGGTCGATCCCGCCCTGCCGCTGCCGAACCTGGTGTTCCGCCTGTTCCACGAGGAAGAGCCCGCGGCCTTCGACCGCCAGGCGCTGGAATTCGGCTGCTCGTGCAGCGCCGACAAGGTGCGCGGCACGCTGTCGATCTATTCGCGCAAGGACATCGGCCACATGATCAACGACGACGGCGTGGTGACGGCCGATTGCCAGTTCTGCGGCGCGCATTACGAATTCGATCCCGAAAGCCTGGGGTTCGAGGCGACCGTGGACCAGGCCGGGCGGCCCCTGCCCTCGGCGCGGGCGGCGCATTGATGCAGGTCCTGCCGCAGGCCGGGCTGCGCGACCGCCTGATGGCGGCGCTGTCGGTTCCTGCGGCGGTGCCCTCGTCGGACTATGACCTCGACGCGCTGGTCCCGGACGGGGCGGCGCTGCGGCCGGCCGGGGTGCTGGTGGCCTTCGACGCGCGGGGCCGGCTTTTGCTGACCAAGCGCGCCTCGGGACTGCGCAACCATCCCGGCCAGATCGCGCTGCCCGGCGGCAAGGTCGACCCCGGCGACGCGGACGAAACCGCCGCCGCCCTGCGCGAGGCGCAGGAGGAGGTGGGGCTCGATCCCGCGCAGGTCGACGTGCTGGGCGTGCTGCCCGCGCATCGCACGGTCACGAACTATGCCATGACCCCGGTCCTGGGCCTGATCCGGGGCGATTTCACCCCCGTTCCCGAGGCCGGCGAGGTCGAGGAGGCGTTTCGCGTGCCCTTCGCCCATGTCGCCGATCCGACCCGCTACCGCATCGAGCGGCGGCGCTGGCGCGGCGGTTGGCGGTCCTATTACGTCGCGCCCTATGGGCCCTATTACATCTGGGGCGCCACCGCGCGCGTGCTTCATTCCCTTGCGCTGAGGCTTTCGGCATGACGGTTTCCCGCATCACCGCCCCCTTCCTGTCCGATCCCGACCTGGCGCGGGTGCTGGGCGCGCTGGAAGGCGCGGGCCATCAGGCGCTGGTCGTCGGCGGCGCGGTCCGGAACGCGCTGCTGGGCGTGCCGGTCTCGGACATCGACATCGCGACCTCGGCCCTGCCGCGGGACACCATGCGCATCGTGGCACGCGCCGGGCTGCGCGCGGTCCCCACCGGCATCGACCACGGCACCGTCACGGTGCTCTGCAAGGGCCGCGGCTTCGAGGTCACGACCTTTCGCCGCGACGTGCAGACGGACGGCCGCCATGCGGTGGTGGCCTTTTCCGACGACCTGGCCGAGGACGCCCGGCGCCGCGACTTCACCATGAACGCGCTTTACGCCACGCGCACGGGCGAGGTGCTGGACCCGGTCGGAGGGCTGCCCGATCTCGCCGCGCGCCGCCTGCGCTTTGTCGGCGATCCCGCCCAGCGCATTGCCGAGGATTACCTGCGCATCCTGCGCTTTTACCGCTTCCTCGCCTGCTACGGGCGCGAGGCGGATGCCCGCGCCCTGGCCGCCTGCCGCGAGTTGCGGGCGGGGCTGTCGGGAATTTCGCGCGAACGCATCGGGCACGAGATGCGCAAGCTTTTGTCCGCCGCCGATCCCGCCCCCGCCGTGGCCCTGATGGCCGAGGCGGGCGTGCTGCCCCTGATCCTGCCCGGCGCCGATCCGGGCGACCTGCCCGACCTCGTGCAGGTCGAACGCGAATACGGCACCGGCGCGCTGCCGGCCTTTCCCCGCCGGCTGGCGCTGCTCGGGCCCGCCGATCCGGTTCCCGCCCTGCGCCTGTCGCGGGACGAGGGCCGCGCGCTCGACCAGATCGCGCAGGCGCTCGCCCTGCCGCCGGCGCTGGCCGCGCATCGCTTCGGCCGCACCGTCGCCGCACAATCGGTGCTGATCCGCGCCGCGCGCGGCCAGGCCCCCGCCTTCGGCTGGTGCCACGACATCGCGCGGGGCGCGGCGGCCGTCTTTCCGCTCGCCGCCGCCGACCTGATGCCCGCGCTGCAGGGCGAGGCGCTGGGCGACGCCCTGCGCGCCGCCCGCCAGGCCTGGACCGACAGCGACTTCACGCTGGACCGCGACACGCTGCTTTGCATCGCGCGCGGGAACGAAAGCCAACCGGATGCATGACCGTTTCGCCCGCATGATCGACGCCTTCCGCCCCGCCGAAGGCCCGCCGCCGCGCAGCCTGCTGGCCTTTTTCCGCTGGTGCCTCTCGGGGGCTTGGGGCGGGCTGACCATCGCGGCCATCGCCTCGGCGCTCAGCGGGATCGCGGACATCGTCTCGGCGGTGATGCTGGGCTGGGTGATCGACGCCGTGGTGACGACCACGCCCGACCGGCTGCTGGCCGACAAGGGCGCGCTGATCGCGGGCTTCGTGCTGTTCTTCCTGGTGATCCGGCCGGCGATCTTCGGCTTTTCCACCGCCAGCTCCAGCGTCATCATCGGCCCGAACCTGTTCCCGCTGGTGCTGTCGCGGCTGCACCGCTGGACCATGGGCCATTCCGTCACCTTCTTCGACAACGACTTCGCCGGCCGCATCGCGCAGAAGCAGACCCAGACCGCCCGCGCCGTCACCGATGTCGCGACCGAGTTCGTGAACGTCGTGGCCTTCGCGCTGGCCTCGATCCTGGGCTCGGCGGCGTTCCTCGTGTCGGTGGACGGCTGGGGCGCGGTCGCGATGCTGGTCTGGCTGGCGGCCTACGCCGGGCTGATCCGCTTCTTCCTGCCGCGCATCCGCACCCGCTCGGCCAGCCGCGCCTCGGCCCGCGCCATGGTCACGGGCCAGGTCGTCGACACCATCACCAACATCAAGACCGTCAAGCTCTTCGCCCATGCCGAGCACGAGGACCGCGCCGCCCTCGGCGCCATGGCAGGTTTCCGCGAACGCGCGCTGGACTTCGGCCGCGTCTCGACCTGGTTCCGCTTTTCGCTGATGTTCGTCGCCGGCGCCCTGCCGGTGGTGCTGATCGGCGGCACGCTCCTTTTGTGGCGCGAGGGCGCGGCCACGGCCGGCGACATCGCGGCGGCCGGGGCGATCTCGATGCGGCTCGCGCAGATGACCGGCTGGGTCAGCATGGCGCTGATGGGCGTCTGGGGCTCCATCGGCGAGGTCGAGGACGGGATGCAGACCCTGTCCCCGCCCCACGCCCTGACCGACGCGCCCGACGCCCTGGCCCTGGGCCGGGTCCAGGGCCGGATCGACTTCGACCACGTCGATTTCGCCTATGGCCGGGACGACGGCGCGGGCATCCGCGACCTCGACCTGCACATCGCGGCGGGCGAAAAGCTGGGCATCGTCGGCGCCTCGGGCGCGGGCAAGTCCACCATGGTCGCCCTGCTGCTCAGGCTTTACGACGTCGAACGCGGCGCGGTCCGCATCGACGGCCACGACCTGCGCACGGTGACCCAGGAAAGCCTGCGCCGCAACATCGCCATGGTCACGCAGGAAACCGCGATGTTCAACCGCTCGGCCCGCGACAACATCCTTTATGGCCGCCCCGACGCGACCGAGGAGGACATCATCGCCGCCGCCCGCGCGGCCGAGGCGCATGACTTTATCCTGACCCTGCGCGACCACCAGGGCCGCAGCGGCTATGACGCGCACCTGGGCGAACGCGGGGTCAAGCTCTCGGGCGGGCAGCGCCAGCGCATCGCGCTGGCCCGCGCCCTGCTCAAGGACGCCCCGATCCTGGTCCTGGACGAGGCCACCAGCGCGCTCGACAGCGAGGTCGAGGCCCAGGTCCAGGACGCCCTGACCCGCGCCATGCAGGGCAAGACGGTGCTGGCCATCGCGCATCGGCTGTCCACCATCGCCCAGCTTGACCGCATCGTCGTCATGGAACAGGGCCGCATCGTCGAACAGGGCAGCCACGCCGACCTGCTGGCGCAGGGCGGCACCTATGCCCGCTACTGGAGCCGGCAGTCCGGCGGCTTCCTCGGCACCGACGACGACCCGGCGGAGGCCGCCGAGTGATCTGGACCCCTGCATGATCTGGCCCCCCGCATGATCTGGACAATCGAACGGCTCGGCCGCAAGGGCGACGGCGTGGCGCTGTCGGGCACCGACAAGGCGCTCGCCCCCCTGACCCTGCCCGGCGAGGTGATCGAGGGCGAGGCTGCGGACGGCCGCATCGCCGCCCCCCGCATCGTGAAGCCCTCGCCCGACCGCGTGCGCGCGCCCTGCCCGCATTACCGCGCCTGCGGCGGCTGTTCGCTGATGCACGGCTCGGAATCCTTCCTGCGCGACTGGAAGGTCGGCGTCGTGACGCAGGCGCTGCGCGCGCAGGGGCTCGCCGCGCCCGTCGCGGGGGTCCATGTCTCGCCGCCCCGGTCGCGCCGGCGGGCGGTGCTTTCGGGCCGGCGCACGAAAAAGGGCGCGCTGCTGGGCTTTCACGCCCGCGCCTCGGACGTGATCGTGGACATTGCCGATTGCATGGTGCTGCGCCCGGCAATCCTCGCCGCCCTGCCGCTGCTGCGCGAACTGGTGGTGGCCGGCGGCACGCGCGCGGGCGAGATGGCCCTGACGGTGACGGAAACCGGCGCGGGGCTCGACGTGGCGGTGACGGGCGGCAAGCCGATGGACGCGGCGCTGCTGCCCCGGCTGGCCGTGCTGGCCGAACGCGGCGACTGGGCGCGGCTGACCTGGGCGGGGCCGGATCAGGACGGCCAGTCGATCACCCGCCGCCCGCCCGTCCTGGGCTTCGGCCGCGCCCGCGTCGTCCCCCCGCCCGGCGGCTTCCTGCAGGCCACGCCAGAGGGGCAGGCCGCGCTGCTCGCCGCCGTGCGCGACATCACGCGGGGCGCGCGCGCTGTCCTGGACCTCTTTGCGGGCTGCGGCACCTTTTCCCTGCCGCTGGCCGAAACCGCCCGGGTCCATGCGGTCGAGGGGCTCTCCGCGCCGCTCGACGCGCTCGCCGCCGGGGCGCGCGCCGCCTCGCCGCCGCTGCACCGAATCACGACCGAGGTTCGCGACCTCGCGCGCCGCCCCCTGCTGCCGGACGAACTGACCCATGACGCGATCGTGATCGACCCGCCCCGCGCCGGGGCCGAGGCGCAGGCCCGCCAGATCGCGCTGTCGCCGGCTGAAACCTTGGCCTGGGTCAGTTGCGATCCGGTCACTTTCGCAAGGGATGCGCGGATCCTTGCCGATCAAGGTCTTTCGATTTCACGGATTTATGTCATCGACCAGTTCCGCTGGTCGCCCCATGTCGAAACCGTGGCGGAAATTCGCCGACGCTAGCGATTTCTTTACCTTCGTGCTATTACACCCTCAACGAGAAGTGCTTCAGCACACAGAGGGCAGTGGATGATACGGGCAATTCGCGCAGCAATCGCGGTGGTCGCGCTTGTGCTGGTGGCAAGCTGCGGTGGTGACAGCAGCCAGCCGGCACCCAGCAAGTTCAAAAGCTACAGCGGTCCTCCGGTGACGCAGATCGTCGTCAAGAAGGGTGATCGCAAGATGTACCTGCTCAGCGGCCGGACGGTGCTGCGCAGCTATGACGTGAACCTCGGCCCGCAGCCGGTCGGTCCCAAGGAATACGAAGGCGACGGCCGCACGCCCGAAGGGATGTATTTCATCGACCGCAAGAACCCGCGGTCCAGCTATCACCTTTCGGTCGGGATCTCCTATCCCTCGACCAAGGACATCGCCCATGCGGCGGCGCTGGGTCTGCGCCCGGGCGGCGACATCATGATCCACGGCCTGGGGCCCCTGGGCCGCAAGCTGAACCGCCCCGACTGGACCGCCGGCTGCATCGCCGTGACGGATGAGGAGATCGAGGAGATCTTCGCGATGATCAACCCCGGCGTGCCGGTGTTCATCTATCCCTGACGCACAGGCCCGGCGCGCGCGCGCGCGCGGCAGCCGCGCGCCACTGGCCGCGCGTGGATGGCCGGGGCGCCCGGCCCCCGCCTTTCCCCCCTTTGTCAGGCCCCCTCGCGGTCCCGCTCGTAATGCCGCGCCAGGTCAAAGGGCGGCAGCCAGGCCTCGCGCCGCAGGGTCCAGCTTTCGTATTCGGGCTGAAAGCGGTCGGGGGCGTCCAGCGCGCCCAGGTGCAGCTCGATCTCGTCGCCATAGCGCGCAAGGACGGACGATCCGCAGGCCGGGCAAAAGCACCGCCCCTTGTAGGCGCGCAACGCGCCCTTAACGGTGACGGCCGCGGCGGGAAAGATCGCCGCCGCATAGAACAGCGCGCCGTGATGCTTGCGGCAGTCCAGGCAATGGCACAGCGCCACCCGGTCCGGCCGGCCCCGCGCCTCGACCCGCACGGCGCCGCACAGGCACCCTCCGGTGACATTCTCCTCCATGCCGATCCCTCCTCCTCAGGGCCGCCCGCGCGCGCCCAAGGGGCCAGCCTTGGCCAAAAGGGCGCGCAAGGCAATGCGCCGGGGCCGAATCACCGCGTCTGGGAACCCTCGGCCGTCCGCCGCCCGGTGTACGGGCTGTGTACGCGCGGTGCACGCAGGTCACAGGGCGTTTTGCAGCACGATCAAGGGCATGCGTTGCGCTTCTTCAATCAGCGGCGGACGCCCGCCACGGCCATGGCAGAAAAAGGGGCGGTGCCGTACCGGCCCGCCCCGAATCACGCGCGAATCAGTCTCGAATGGCTCCGTTCGCGCGCGCCTACAGCGGCGCCGCCGTCACTGCCCCGGGCGTATAGCCGCCCGCCGCCATCGGCGTGCCCCCGGCGCCGCCGGTCAGCAGCACCCACCAGATCTTGCCCGAGGGCTCCTGATACCAGCCGATGCCGAAATCGGTTGCGCGCGGGTCCATGATGACGTCACGCGTGTCGCGGTTCTGCATCCAGGCGTTCAGCGTGGTGATGTCGTTCTCGTAGGTTTCCGAGATGTTCTCGCCGATCAGATGGCCGTAATAGCCTTGCCGGCGGATCCGGTCCAGCGGCGAGGAGCCGTCCGACCCGAAGTGCCAGGCCCGGTTTTGTGCCGACATGTCACGGGCATGGGCCTTGGCGGCCTGGTCCAGCATCGGGCTTTGCGCGACCGGCGGCGCGCCCACGTTGGCCCGCAGCCCGTTGATCTGGGCCATGACGCGCGGGGCGATCTGGGCCTCTTCCTTGGGGGTGATCTTGTAGGCGACGGGCAGCGGCTGGCCATCGGGGCCAAGCTGCTGCTGCGGGGCCGACTGGCAGCCCGCCAGCGCCAGCATGCAAACAAGCGCCAGGGTTGAAATTCTCAGCATGTCGTTCTGTCCCGGATGATCTTTTGCGCCAGCCTTACAAAAGCGCGCGCGGCCCTTCAAACCCAAGATTGCGTGAGCGCAACAGCCTGCGACTCTGTTGCGACAATGACGCTTGTTTGAATTGAAAGCCGCACGCGAGAGGCGTATCGCGCCAGTCACGACCCCATCGCAAATCGGGCAGAGAAGGCCGCGCCAGGCGGTCCGACGAACATTCAGGAGCGACAGAAGATGACGCCGAAAAATCCGGTCTCGCGTCGGAAATTCCTTTCCACCTCGATGGCGCTTGGCGCCGCGGGCCTGGCTGCGCCCGCCATCGCGCAGGGCATCGACCCCTATACGGGCCAGGCGCTGCAAAGCACCGGAGCGGCGGGCGCGACGCCGGACGCTGGCATGGTGCAATACGACTCCAATCAGGATTCGCGGCGCAATATCAGCAGCTTCCGCATGCAGGACTGGCAGCCCTACTTCAGCGACCTGACCAATGGCGCGATCCTGGTCGACCTGACCTCGCGCGCGCTGCACTACTGGTCCGAGGATCAGACGGTCTACAAGCTGTTCCCGACCTCGGTCCCGGTCAGCCCCGACCTGACCCGCACCGGCCGGACCGAGATCATCAAGAAGGTCAAGGGCCCGACCTGGTCCCCCACCCCCGAGATGAAGAAGCGCAACCCCGAATGGCCCGACTTCGTCCCCGCCGGTCCCGACAACCCCTTGGGAACGCATGCGCTTTGGCTAAGCTGGCAGTATTACCGCATCCACGGCACGCACGACACGCGCAAGATCGGGCGCAAGTCCTCGAACGGGTGCATCGGGCTTTACAACGAACACATCCAGCAGCTTTACGACCTGACGACCATCGGCACGCAGGTGCTGCTGATCTGACGCAGACCGCATGACGGAAGCCAGAAAGGGGGCCTGCCGGCCCCTTTTTTCATACCCGCGCAACGGCTGCGGGCGTACGCCATGCGTATACCGAAAAGCCTGCCCCGCCCGCCCGGACAGACGCAACGCCAGCCCTTCACCGTTTTTCAAATACCCATGCGGCCCTGCCGGCTCGGCCGCCCGCCGGCATGGCGCGCGCGCAAAGGGCAGGCCGGTCTAGACCCAGCCCGCCAGGTTTTCGCCGATCAGGGTGGTCAGCACCTTGATATGGGCGGGATCGTCGTTCAGGCAGGGGATATAGGTGAACTCCTCGCCCCCGGCCGCCTCGAAGGCGTGGCGGATCTCGCCCTGGATCTCCTCCAGCGTCTCGACGCAATCGGCCGAGAAGGCCGGAGACACCACCGCGATCCGGGTCACGCCCTGACGGGCCAACTCGGCGACATGCTCGACCGTATAGGGTTTCAGCCATTCCTCGCGGCCGAAGACCGACTGGAAGGTCGTGTCGATGACGCCCTCGGGCCAACCCAGCCGTTCGCGCAGCAGCCGCGAGGTCTTCTGGCACTGGCAATGATAGGGGTCTCCCTGCATCAGATAGCGCTTGGGCATGCCGTGATAGCTCGCGACCAGCCGCGCGGGCTGGCGGCCGCCCAGGGCGCGCTCGACCGAGGCGGCCAGCGCCTCGATATAGTCGGGCCGGTCGAAATAGGGCGCGACGGTGCGCGCGGCGGGCTGCCAGGTCTGCTTCATCAGCGCGCGAAAGAACTGGTCGTTCGCCGTGGCCGAGGTTGCGCCGGCGTATTGCGGGTAAAGCGGCAGGAACAGGATGCGGTCGCAGCCGGCCTTGACCATGCGGTCCACCACCGATTCGGTCGAGGGGTTGCCGTAGCGCATGCAGAAATCGACCATCACCCGGTCGCCCCACAGCGCTTGCGCCCGGTCACGCAGCGCCGCCACCTGCTGGCGCGTGATGGTCATCAGCGGGCTTTCGTTTGCCTCGGTGTTCCAGATCGAGCGATAGTTCGCGCCCGAGCTGAACGGGCGCTTGGTCAGGATGATGCCCTGCAGGATCGGCTGCCATTTCCAGCGCGGCAGGTCGATCACCCGCCTGTCGGACAGAAACTCGTTCAGATAGCGCCGCATCGACCAGTAGTCGGTGGCGTCCGGCGTGCCCAGATTGGCGACAAGCACCCCCACGCGGCGGGGCGGAATGGCCGGATGCCCGGCCGGGGCGTGGTCTGGGATCATTGCAGTTTCCTTGTGCTGGCCAGCGCCTCGGCCAGCGGCATCTTTGCCGAGCCAGGCCGAAGCGGCTTTTGCTGACTGGCATCGGGCGCCCAGCCGGTCAGGAAGACCAGTTCGTAGGTCGCGCGGATGCGCTGGGGATCGTCGGGATCGGGATGGCTTTCCGCGTAAAGCTGGGCCGCGCGCAGCAGCACGGCGCGGCGTGTGGGGCGGCGCAGGCGGGCGGCCAGCGCGTTCCCCTCGCCCATGGCCCGCAGGTCGTGGCCCAGGTGGATCAGGCTGCGATAGCTGGCGGGCTGCACGATCTGGTCGGCCACCGGCAGCGCCAGCCCGGCCCGGGCCAGCAGCGCGCCCAGGTCGCGGATTTCCCCCATCGGCAGGACGCGGGGCGAAAGACCGCCCGACACCTCGGCCTCGGCCCGGGCCAGCGCCTCGCGCAGTTCCGACAGCGTGCGCCCGCCCGGCAGGGCCGCGATGAACAGCCCGTCCGGGCGCAGCGCACGGGCGCATTGCACGATCTGGCCGACCGGGTCCTCGGCCCAGTGCAGCGCCATGGCGTGGATCACCAGGTCATGGGCGCCGGGGGCGAGCTCGAGGTCGGGCGCGTCGGGCACCACGCGGGCCTGCGGGAACAGCGGCTGCCAGAAACCGGGGGCCCCGGTCACGATGGCGATGTCCGTAAACCGTCTGTTAACCTCGGCGAGCCTAAGCTCGATCTCGTCGGCGACGATTCGATGCAGCACATCGACAAAGCCGATGCGGCCTGCCCGCTGCCGGTTGCGCATCAGCGCGGGGCGGTCGGTCAGGCGGGGGGTCGGACTTTGGCGGGCAGGTATCATGGGTGCGCACAATAGGGGGCTTCGCGGCCTGATGAAAGGCGCATTGCGGCTGATCTATCCGCCGCAATGCCTGGGCTGCGGCAATGCCGTGGCCGAGGACGGGGGCCTGTGCCCGGCCTGCTGGGCCGAGGCAGAATTCGTCGGCTCCTGCGCCTGTTCGCGCTGCGGCGCGCCCCTGCCCGACGACGGCACCGGCACCGAGGACGAGGCTGTGCTGATCTGCGACGACTGCCTGCGGCAGGCCCGGCCCTGGTCGCGGGGACGGGCGGCGCTGGTCTATCGCGGCACCGGGCGCAAGCTTGCGCTGATGCTGAAGCACGGCGACCGGCTGGACCTGGCGCCGGCGCTGGGGGACTGGGTGGCGCGGGCGGCGAGCCCCCTGATGCGCCCCGACATGGTGGTGGTGCCGGTGCCGGTGCATCTGCGCCGGCTGGCCAGGCGCAAGTACAACCAGGCCGCGCTGCTGTCGCACGCGGTCGCGCGCGCCCACGGCCTGACCCACCTGCCCCATGCCCTGCGGCGGCTGCGCCACACGCCGACGCAGGATCACGGCAGCGTGGAGGACCGATTCCGCAATGTCGCCGGCGCGATCGCGGTCGCGCCGCGCTTCGCGTCCCGGCTGCAGGGCCGGGCGGTGCTGCTGGTAGACGACGTGATGGCCTCGGGCGCGACCCTGGCCGAGGCGGCCGAGGCGCTGCGCCACGCGGGCGCCGGGCCGGTTTCGGTCGTGGTGCTGGCGCGCGCGGTCAAGGATACCTAGATAGGGGGAACGCGACACAGGAGACGACGATGGCCAAGGTCGAGATCTATACCACCCCCACCTGCCCCTATTGCATGGCGGCCAAGGCGCTGCTGGCGCGCAAGGGCGTTGCCTATCAGGAAACCGACGTCAGCCGCGACCCCGACCTGCGCGCGGCGATGGCGCGGCGCGCGGGGGGCCGGCGCTCGGTCCCGCAGATCTTCATCGACGGGCAGCCGGTGGGCGGGTCGGACGACATCCATGCGCTGGACGCGCAGGGCAAGCTGGACGGCCTGCTGGGCATCGGCGGATGAACCCGCCCCGGCTGCGTGCGGGGCTGGTGCAGCTGTGCGTCTCCGACGACCCCGAGCGGAACCTGCCGGAGACGCGCGCCCTGGTGCGCGAGGCGGCCGAGACCGGCGCCCAATGGGTGCTGACGCCCGAGGCGACGAACATCCTGAACGCCGACCGCGCCACGCAGGACCGGGTGCTGCGCACCGAGGACGCCGACCCGACGCTGGCCGCGCTGCAGGGCGATGCCCGGACGCTGGGGATCTGGCTGCTGATCGGCTCGCTCTCGCTCAAGACCGGAGAGGCGGGCGACGACCGCTTTGCCAACCGCAGCTTCCTGATCGCGCCGGATGGCGGCATCCGGGCGCGCTATGACAAGCTGCACATGTTCGACGTGCGCGTCTCGGACCGCGAATCCTATCGCGAATCGGCAGCCTTCCGGCCGGGCGACCGTGCGGTGGTGGGGATGGGTCCCTGGCCGATCGGGATGACGGTCTGCTACGACCTGCGCTTTCCCCATCTGTACCGCGACCTGGCGCAGGCCGGCGCGCAGGTGCTGACCGTGCCCGCCGCCTTCAACGACACCACCGGCGCGGCGCATTGGGAGGTGCTGCTGCGCGCCCGCGCCATCGAGACGGGCTGCTATGTGCTGGCGCCGGCGCAATGCGGGACGCATGCGAATGTCCTGTGCCCGGACCGCAAGGTGCGGCGCAGTCACGGCCATTCCCTGGCGGTCGATCCCTGGGGCACGGTGATCGGGGACGGCGGCGAAGAACGCGGCGTCACGCTGGTTGATCTTGACCCGGCGGGGGTTGTCGGGGCACGGTCCCGCATCCCATCGCTGACCCATGACCGGGCCTATCGCGGTCCCCGAGACGACCATGCCTGAAAAGCGCCTTGCCGACCTGCCCGCCAATGCCGAAGCGGCCGCCGATTCCCTGGCGGCCGGGCTGTTTTCCGAGGTCTTCATCGCCGACCAGCTGGCGCGCGACCTGATCGGCAAGTCGCTGCCCAAGGGCATGCAGATCTCGCATTTCTCGGTGCTGAACCTGCTGGCGCATCTGAATGTCGAGCGCACGCCCGCCGAACTGGCCGAGGCGTTCCACGTCACCCGCGGCGCGATGACGAACACGCTGTCGCGGCTGGAGTGGGCGGGCCACATCCACATCCGCCCCGACTGGGACGACGCGCGGCGCAAGTTCGTAGCGATCAGCCCGGCCGGACGCGCGGCACGGGACGCGGCGCTGGCGGCCTTCATGCCGCGCATCGCCGACGTGGTGCGCGACATCGGCGCCGAGCGCGTTCGCGCCGCCCTGCCCGTTCTGCGCGCTCTGCGCCGGCAGCTCGAGGAGACGCTGCACCCCACTCCGCACGAGACGCGCTGAGGCCGGTGCCGCGCGGGATCAGTCCTCGCGCAGTGCGGTCATGGCGTAGTTCACCGACAGGTCGCGGGGCGACAGCGACCAGCTCCACCCCAGGGGGTTGAAGACCATGCCGCAGCGGTCCACCACGCGCAGGCCGGCGGCCTCGGTCATGGCGGCCAGTTCGTCCGGGGTGATGAAGCGGCGCCAGTCGTGGGTGCCCTTGGGCAGCCAGCGCATGATCCATTCCGCGCCGATGATCGCCGCGCCGAAGCTTTTGGCCGTGCGGTTCAGCGTGGACTGGATCAGCATCCCGCCCGGCCGCAGCAGGTCGCGGCAGGTGGCGACGAAGGCGGCGGGATCGGCGACATGCTCGACGATTTCCAGCGCCATCACCACGTCATAGCGCAGGCCCTCGGCCGCCAGCGCCTCGGAGGTGGTGGCGCGGTAGTCGATCGGCAGGCCCTGGCCTTGGGCGTGCAGGCTGGCGACCGCGATATTGCCCGGCGCGGCGTCGGCGCCGGTGACGGTCGCGCCCAGCCGGGCCATCGGCTCGGCCATCAGCCCGCCGCCGCAGCCGATGTCGAGCACGGAAAGCCCGACAAAGGGCTGGTCCGCGTCGCGGTCGCGGCCGAACTGCGCGGCGACCTGCGCGGTTACATAGTCCAGCCGGGTCGGGTTCAGCATGTGCAGCGGTTTGAACTTGCCCTGCGGGTCCCACCATTCGGCGGCCATGGCCTGGAACTTGGCGACCTCGGCGGGGTCGATGCTGCTGGTGTGCTGTCTTTGGGTCATCAGGCCGTCCTTGATATGGCGGGCGCGCGCCGGGCGTTATATAGTGGGGGCATGGACAGATTGGCAGGGCAAATCGGCGGTGCATCGCCGCACGGCAGGCTGCATCCGATGGTCGAGCCCTTCGACCAGCGCCAGATCGACGTGGGCCAGGGCCATGTCATCCATGTCGAGCAGAGCGGCAACCCGGACGGCGTCCCGGTGATCGTGCTGCACGGCGGCCCGGGCGGCGGCTGCAGCCCCTACATGCGCCGCTTCTTCGACCCGAGCCATTACCGCGCCGTGCTGTTCGACCAGCGCGGCTGCGGCCGCTCGCGCCCCCATGCCGAGGTCGAGGGCAACACCACGCGGCACCTGATCGACGATATCGAGATGATCCGCCGCGACCTGGGGATCGACCGTGCCATCCTGTTCGGCGGCAGCTGGGGCGCCACCCTGGCCGTGGCCTATGCCGAGACCCATCCCGAGGCCGTGCTGGCGCTGGCGCTGCGCGGCGTGTTCCTAGGCCGGCGGTCCGAGCTCGACTGGTTCTATGGCGGCGGCGTCGCCCGGTTCTTTCCCGACCGCTGGGCCGAGTTCCAGGCCCCGATCCCGGAATCCGAGCGCCACGACATGATCGGCGCCTATCACCGCCGGCTGTTCGGCGGCGACCGCGGCCAGGAAATCCGCTATGCCCTGCCCTGGCTGATCTGGGAAAACGCCCTGGCGGGACTGGAGATCAGCGGCCCCGGCCATGCGCCGCCCGACTATGCCCGCGCCTTTGCCCGACTGGAGAACCATTATTTCGCGCATGACTGCTTCCTTGAGGAAGGCCAGCTGCTGCGCGACCGCCACCGCATCGAGCATCTGCCGGCGGTCATCGTGCAGGGCCGCTATGACATGGTCTGCCCGCCGCAGACCGCGTGGGAGCTGGCCGATGGCTGGGACCGGGCGGAACTGCGGCTGGTCCCGGCATCCGGCCACGCGCTGAGCGAGCCGCGAATCGCCGCGGAACTGGTCCGCGCGATGGACGGTTTCAGGGATGCGGCGCGCGACGGCCGCGCCTATTAGGGACTGCCATGACCTTCCTGATCCTGCTGATCGCCTGCGCCGCCGCCGGTGCCACGGGCATCCTGTTCCAGCCCGGCGCCTGGTACGACGGGCTTGCCAAGCCCTGGTTCAACCCGCCCCGCTGGGCCTTTCCGGTGGCCTGGACCACGCTTTACGTCCTGATCGCCTGGGCGGGCGCGCGGCTGGCGCATCTGCCGGGCGCGGGGCTGGTCATGGCGCTGTGGGCCGCGCAGATCGCGCTGAACACGCTGTGGACCCCGGTGTTCTTTGGCGCGCACCGGATGGGGATGGGGGTCGCGGTGATCGCGCTGCTGTGGCTGGTCGTCGCCGCCCTGACGGTGCTGGCGTTCCGGCTGGACCGGCTGGCGGGGGCGCTGCTGCTGCCCTATCTGGCCTGGCTGAGCCTTGCGGGGGCGCTGAACTATCGTCTGTGGCAGATGAATCCCGGCGCGGGGGCCTGAGCCCCGGCTTTCCCTTGCAATCGTTGCGGGCCTGGCCTATATGACGCTCAACAGCGGCGCAGGTCCAAGGTCCTGCCCACCGGTAAGACGCACGGGCCGCCCTGACGGCCCGTTTTTCATTTGGGATAGCGACATGTCCGACCTCATCGCCAAGACCGCCATCGACCGGCGCCTGGCCGAGATCATTTCCCCGGTGATCGAGGATCTGGGGTTCGAACTGGTGCGCATCCGTCTGCAGGGCGGCAAGACCGCGACGCTGCAGATCATGGCCGACCGGCCCGAGGGCGGGATCAACGTGGACGATTGCGGCGACATCTCGACGGCGGTCAGCGCCGTGCTGGATGTCGAGGACCCGCTGGAGGACGCCTATCATCTTGAGGTCAGCAGCCCCGGCATCGACCGCCCGCTGACCCGGCTGAAGGATTTCGCGACCTTCGAGGGCTACGAGGCGCGGCTGGAAACGAACCAGCCCATCGACGGGCGCAAGCGCTTCAAGGGCGTGCTGGCCGGCGTCGAGGGCGACGAGGTGCTGCTGAACATCGAGGAAGCGGGCGCGGTCCAGACCATCGGCCTGAACTTCGACTGGTTGTCGGACGCCAAGCTGGTCCTGACCGACGAACTGATCGCCGAGATGCTGCGGCAGAAGAAGGAAGCGGGCGTGCAGATCGAGAACCTCGACGAAAGCGCCTTTGACGAGATCGAAACGGAAGCCGGCGAGGATAACGCCGCTGCGAAGGAGTGAGGAATGGCCATCACCTCTGCCAACCAGCTTGAACTGCTGCAGACCGCCGAGGCCGTCGCACGCGAGAAGATGATCGACCCCGATCTGGTGATCGAGGCGATGGAGGACAGCCTGGCCCGCGCGGCCAAGTCCCGCTACGGCAGCGAGATGGACATCCGGGTCAAGATCGACCGCAAGACCGGCAACGCGACCTTCACCCGCGTGCGCACCGTGGTCGAGGACGACGCGGTCGAGAACTATCAGGCGCAGGTGACCATCGCGCAGGCCCGCCCCTATCTGGACGACCCCAAGGTGGGCGACGAGATCGTGGACGAGGTGCCCCCGGTCGAGTTGGGCCGCATCGCCGCGCAATCGGCCAAGCAGGTGATCCTGCAGCGCGTCCGCGAGGCCGAGCGCGACCGCCAGTACGAGGAATTCAAGGACCGCGCCGGCACCATCATCAACGGCGTCGTCAAGCGCGAGGAATACGGCAACATCATCGTGGACGTGGGCCGCGGCGAAGCGATCCTGCGCCGCAACGAGAAGATCGGCCGCGAAAGCTATCGCCCGAACGACCGCATCCGCGCCTATGTCAAGGACGTGCGCCGCGAGGCGCGGGGCCCACAGATCTTCCTGTCGCGCACCGATCCGCAGTTCATGGCGGAACTGTTCAAGATGGAAGTGCCCGAGATCTATGACGGCGTGATCGAGATCAAGGCCGTCGCCCGCGATCCCGGCTCGCGCGCCAAGATCGCGGTCATCAGCTATGACAACTCGATCGACCCGGTCGGCGCCTGCGTCGGCATGCGCGGCTCGCGCGTGCAGGCCGTGGTGGGCGAATTGCAGGGCGAAAAGATCGACATCATCCCGTGGTCGGGCGATCAGGCGACCTTCCTGGTCAACGCGCTGCAACCCGCCGAGGTGGCCAAGGTCGTCTTCGACGAGGACGCGAGCCGCATCGAGGTCGTGGTCCCCGACGAGCAGCTTTCGCTGGCCATTGGCCGGCGCGGCCAGAACGTGCGGCTGGCGAGCCAGCTGACCGGGCTCGACATCGACATCCTGACCGAAGAGGAGGAGTCGAAGCGCCGGCAGGCCGAGTTCAACGCCCGCACCAAGCTGTTCATGGATGCGCTGGACCTGGACGAGTTCTTCGCCCAGTTGCTGGTGGCCGAGGGCTTCACCAACCTGGAAGAGGTCGCCTATGTCGACCTGGACGAGCTGCTGTCCATCGAGGGCGTCGACGAATCGACCGCCGAGGAGCTGCAGACCCGCGCCCGCGAGAACCTGGAGGCCGCGAACAAGGCCGCCTTGGAAAGCGCCCGCGCGCTTGGCGCCGAGGACAGCCTGATCGAGTTCGAGGGCCTGACGCCCCAGATGGTCGAGGCCTTGGCCAAGGACGACGTCAAGACGCTCGAGGATTTCGCGACCCTGGCCGACTGGGAGATCGCCGGCGGCTGGACCACCGAGAACGGCCAGCGCAAGAAGGACGAAGGCATCCTGGAGCCCTTCGGCGTGTCGCTGGAGGATGCGCAGGCCATGGTGATGACCGCCCGCGTCATGCTGGGCTGGGTCGACCCGACCGAGCTTGAGGCCGAGACGCCCGAAGTCGAGGGCGAAGACGAACAGGAGGCCGGGGTGTAACGCCCCGGGAGCCTGATGACACGCGGGGGCCGGACCAAGGACCGCGAAACGCCCGAGCGCCGCTGCATCGTGACGGGCGAAACCCAGCCGAAGGCCGGGTTGATCCGCTTTGTCGCGGGGCCAGAGGGGCAGGTCGTGCCCGATCTGGCCGAAAAGCTGCCGGGCCGCGGCTTCTGGGTCGTGGCCGACCGCGCCGCTCTGGACCGGGCGGCAACGAAGGGATTGTTCTCGCGCGGGGCGAAGGCGCAGGTTTCCGCTCCGCCCGAGCTGCTTTCCATGATAGACTCGGGGCTGGCGAAACGGGTGACGGATGCCCTTTCCCTGGCCCGCAAGGCCGGCCTGGCGGTGGCCGGTTTCGAAAAGGTCAAGGACTGGCTGGCGGCGGGCAAGGCCCGCGTGCTTTTGCAGGCCAGCGACGGATCGGAGCGCGGCAAGGGCAAGCTGTGGACGCCGCCCGGCGGGCGCTGGTTCGGCTGCCTGACCGCATCAGAATTGGGTTTGTCCTTTGGGCGGGATCATGTCATACACAGCGCGCTTGCGCCGGGGGGCCTGACCGACAGACTGATCAGGGACGCGAGCAGACTGAACGGTCTGCGCGGGCATGACGGCGGCAATGCGGCCGCCGGGAAGGAATGAAATCGGAATGAGCGATACTGACGGAAAGAAACCCCTGGGTCTTGGTGGCGGCTCTGGTCGTTCGGGCCAGGTGAAGCAAAGCTTCAGCCACGGCCGGACCCATAATGTCGCGGTCGAGATCAAGCGCAAGCGCGTTGTCGTGCCGGGCAAGACCGGCGCGGCAGGCGGGTCGCGTTCGGGTTCGCCCTCGGCTGTCGGCGGCGATCCTTCCAAACGCCCGGCCGGCATCTCGGACGCCGAGATGGAGCGCCGCATGGCCGCGCTGCGCGCCGCCAAGGCCCGCGAAGTCGAGGAAGCCGCGCAACGCGAGGCCGATGAGAAGGCCCGCGAGGAAGAGCGCGAGCGCCGCCGCCTGGAAGCCGAGGCCAAGGAGCGCGAGGACCGCGAACGCGAGGAAGCCCTGCGCCTGAAGGCCGAGGAAGACGAGCGCCGCGCCCGCGAAGCCGAGCTGCGCGCCCAGAAGAAGGCCGAGGTCACCAAGCCCAAGGCCCCCGAGGCCCGTCCCGCCCCCGCCGACCGCGCCGCGGCCGAGGCGGCGGCGTCGCGCGCCGAGACCAAGGGCGTCAGCGCCGCCGCGCCGCGCAAGACCGAACGCGACCGCGCGCCCGCCGACGACCGCGACAGCCGCAAGAAGAACAGCGACGACAGCCGCCGCACCGGCAAGCTGTCGCTGTCCCAGGCGATGGACGGCGAAGGCGGCCGCCAGCGGTCGCTGGCCGCGATGAAGCGCAAGCAGGAAAAAGCCCGGCAAAAGGCCATGGGCGGCAGCCAGCGCCAGGAAAAGCAGGTGCGCGACGTGCAGCTGCCCGAGACCATCCTGGTGTCGGAACTGGCGAACCGCATGGCCGAGCGCACACCCGATGTCATCAAGTCCCTGATGCGCATGGGGTTGATGGTGACCGGAAACCAGGCCATCGACGCCGACACGGCCGAGCTGGTGATCGACGAATTCGGCCACCGCGCCGTCCGTGTCTCGGATGCGGATGTGGAGCAGGTCATCGACCAGGTCGAGGACAAGCCCGAGGACCTGAAGCCGCGCGCCCCGATCATCACGATCATGGGCCACGTCGACCACGGCAAGACCTCGCTTCTGGACGCGATCCGTCACGCCAATGTCGTGGCGGGCGAGGCCGGCGGCATCACCCAGCACATCGGTGCCTATCAGGTGAAGGCCTCGAACGGGGCGCTGCTGACCTTCCTCGACACGCCCGGCCACGCGGCGTTCACCTCGATGCGGGCCCGTGGCGCGCAGGTGACCGATATCGTGGTGCTGGTGGTCGCGGCCGATGACGCCGTGATGCCCCAGACGGTCGAGGCGATCAACCACGCCAAGGCCGCCAAGGTGCCGATGATCGTGGCGATCAACAAGGTCGACAAGCCGTCTGCCGACCCGCAAAAGGTCCGCACGGCCCTGCTGCAGCACGAGGTCGTCGTCGAGGCGATGTCGGGCGACGTGCAGGACGTCGAGGTTTCGGCCAAGACCGGCCAGGGCCTGGACCAGCTGCTGGAAGCCATTGCCCTGCAGGCCGAGATCCTGGAGCTGAAGGCCAACCCCGACCGCCCGGCACAGGGCGCGGTGATCGAGGCCAAGCTGGACGTGGGCCGCGGCCCGGTCGCGACCGTTCTGGTTCAGAACGGCACGCTGAAGCGCGGCGACATCTTTGTCGTGGGCGAGCAGTGGGGCAAGGTGCGCGCGCTGATCAACGACCAGGGCGAGCGCGTCGACCAGGCCGGACCTTCGGTCCCGGTCGAGGTGCTGGGCCTGAACGGCACGCCCGAAGCCGGCGACGTGCTGAACGTGGTCGAGACCGAGGCGCAGGCCCGCGAGATCGCCGATTACCGCGAGCAGGCCGCCAAGGACAAGCGCGCCGCCGCCGGTGCCGCGATCACGCTGGACCAGATGCTGGCCAAGGCCAAGGCCGACGAAAGCGTCGCCGAACTGCCCGTGGTGGTGAAGGCCGACGTGCAGGGTTCGGCGGAAGCCATCGTCCAGGCGCTGGAAAAGATCGGCAACGACGAGGTGCGCGTCCGCGTGCTGCATTACGGCGTCGGTGCGATCACCGAATCGGACATCGGCCTGGCCGAGGCGTCGCAGGCGCCGGTCATCGGCTTCAACGTCCGGGCCAACGCCCCGGCGCGGAACGCCGCCAACCAGAAGGGGGTCGAGATCCGCTATTACTCGATCATCTACGACCTGGTGGATGACATCAAGGCGGCGGCCTCGGGCCTGCTTTCCGCCGAGGTGCGCGAGAACTTCATCGGCTATGCCGAGATCCGCGAAGTCTTCCGCGTCACCGGCGTCGGCAATGTCGCGGGCTGCCTTGTGACCGAAGGCGTGGCGCGCCGCTCGGCGGGCGTGCGCCTGCTGCGCGACAACGTGGTGATCCACGAAGGCACGCTGAAGACGCTGAAGCGCTTCAAGGACGAGGTCAAGGAAGTGCAGTCCGGCCAGGAATGCGGCATGGCCTTTGAAAACTACGACGACATCCGCAAGGGCGATGTCATCGAAATCTTCGAGCGCGAGGAAGTGCAGCGCCAGCTGTAAGCCACGCGTCTGCGGAACAAGAGGGGCGGGTCTTCGGACCGGCCCCTTTTTTACACGCTCGGGTCTGATGTTTACATCCGGGCCCGGCCGCGAATCACCGCCCGCGACGAAAGAAAAGGCGGGGCCCCGTCGGGCCCCGCCAGTCTATGCGGCACTGTTTCCGACCTTGGTTCAGGCCATGACCACGGGTTTGCCTTCATAAGTCTTGCTGCCGACGCGAACGATGATGTTCCCGTTCGACGCCTGACGCTCGAACACACCCTGGACAGAAATGCAGCTGCCGATCGTAATCGTGCGAATCATGTCCGATCTCCTCCTCTACAGAGTTTCAGCATTGCCACAAAATCATTAAACATTAACTAAGAATGTGTAACAGGATGGCAGAGAGCGAAGTCTTTGTGGCCTTCCTGTGATAGATAAGCCTCATATCCACTCTCGCAGGGCGGGAATCAAGGGGATATCGGCCTGTGGCATGGGGTAATCGCACAAATGTTCGCCCCGCACCCAAGCCAGGGTCTGGCCTTCGCGCGGCATGGGGACGCCGCCCCAGCGCCGGCAGGCGAATAGCGGCATCAGCAGATGGAAGCTGTCATAGCTGTGGCTGGCGAAGGTCAGGGGCGCCAGGCACGAGGACCAGGTCTCGATTCCCAGCTCCTCGTGCAATTCGCGGATCAGCGCGGCCTCGGGCGTTTCGCCGGGCTCGACCTTGCCGCCGGGGAATTCCCACAGCCCCGCCATGGCCTTGCCAGGCGGACGCTGGGCCAGCAGCACGCGGCCGTCGCGGTCGATCAGAGCGACGGCAGCGACCAGGACGGTTTTCATGAGCGGTAATCGGCGTTGATGTCGATGTAGCCATGCGTCAGGTCGCAGGTCCAGACCGTGCGCCGGCCCTTGCCCAGGCCCAGGTCCACGCCGATCACCAGATGGTCGCGCTTCATGTAGGCGCTGGCCTTGGCCTCGTCGTAGTCGGGCGCGCGCCAGCCGTTTTCGGCCAGCACCATGTCGCCGAACCGGATGGTCAGCCGGTCGCGGTCGGCCTGGGCGCCGGACTTGCCGACCGCCATGACGACGCGGCCCCAGTTCGCGTCCTCGCCCGCGATGGCGGTCTTGACCAAGGGCGAATTGGCGATGGACATGGCGACGCGGTGGGCATCGGCATGGCTTGCTGCCCCCGTCACCTGGATCTCGACGAACTTGGTCGCGCCCTCGCCGTCGCGCACCACCTGCTGCGCCAGATCCAGCATGACCTGCCCCAGCGCGCGCCCGAACCGCCGCGCAGGCATCGAACGCAGGTCGGTGATCTCGGCCGCCTTGCTGCGCCCGGTCGCCGCCAGGATCAGCGCGTCCGAGGTCGAGGTGTCGCTGTCCACCGTGATCGCGTTGAAGGTGCCGGCAAGCTGCCCATTCAGGATGCGTTGCAGCAGTTCGGGGGCGATCCGCGCGTCGGTGAAGACATAGACCAGCATGGTCGCCATGTCGGGCGCGATCATGCCCGAGCCCTTGGCGATGCCGACGATGTTGATGGTCCCGCCGTCGGCCTGGAAGCTGGCGGCGGCGCCCTTGGGGAAGGTGTCGGTGGTCATGATGGCGCGGGCGGCATCGGCTGCGCCACTGGCCGACAGCCCCTGCCCCAGCGCCCCGATCACCGCGGTGATGCGCTCGGCGGGCAACGGCTCGCCGATCACGCCGGTCGAGCTTGAGAAGACGCGGTTGCGCGGGATGCCCAGGCTGGAGGCGACCGCGCCCGTCACCTTGTCCACCGCCTCTTGCCCGTTCCGGCCGGTGAAGGCGTTCGCATTGCCCGAGTTCACGATGATCGCCGCGCCCGCGCCCGCGTCAGGCTTCAGCGCCAGTTTGGCCTGGCAGTCCAGCACGCTGGCCGCCCGGGTCGAGGATTTGGTGAAGGCCCCGGCGATGGCCGTCCCGGGCGCCAGCCGCACCAGCATGACATCGGTACGGCCCTGATACTTGACGCCCGCGGCGCCGGCGGCAAACTCCACGCCCTCGATCACCGGCAGCGCGGGGAAGGTCGCGGGGGCAAGGGGCGAGACCTTCTTTTCCTTCTTGGCGGCCTGCGCCCGGGCCGCGTCAGCGACCGAGCGGCTGACGGCCTCGACCCGGCTTTCGGGCCGGCTTTCGGGCTTGGCCTTGGCCTTGACCTTGGCCGGGGCCTCGGCGCCGCGCGCCGCCTGCTTGAGCTTCTTCAGCTTTTTCTTCAGCGTCTTCAGCTTGTCCGACTCGTCGCGCTTCGCCTTGGCCATGGATCAGTTCCCCAGGATGTCGGTCTTGTTCAGCAGGTCGGGGCTAAGCCCTTCGGTCTTTTCGACCTTGGACTCGGCCACGCGGGCCTCGATCGCGGCCTGGACCTTGTCGCGGCGGACCTGCACGGCGATCTGGTCCTTGACCTCGTCGAACTTGGGCGGAACCACGGCGCGCTGGTCGATCAGCTTGATGACATGCCAGCCGAACTGGGTCTCGACCGGCTGGGACACGTCGCCCTTTTTCATCGCCTTGAGCGCGTCGGCAAAGGGCGCGACCATCTGGTCAGGCTGGAACCAGCCCAAGTCGCCCTTGTTCGGCCCCGAGGTCGGATCGGTCGATTTCTCGGCCGCGAGCGCGCCAAAATCGGCCCCCTCCTTCAGTTGCTTTTCGATCGCCTCGGCCTCTTCCTTGGTCTTCACCAGGATATGGGCGGCGTTGTATTCCTGACGCTCGGCGTTCTGGCCGCCGAAGGCCTGGTCGTAGGCGGCCTTCAGCTCATCCTCGGTCGGCTCGGCCGAGGCGACCTTCTCCAGCACCGAACCGGCCAGATAGGCGCGCTTCTCGACCTCAAGCGCGGCGGTGTCGCGCTTGCTCAGCGGCTGGGCGTCCTGCGCGACGGCGGTCTGGCGGATCATCTGGTCCAGCATCAGGTCCCACAGCGCGCTGTCGGGCAGGCCCTGCGTCGTCTGGGCGTCCAGCCCCTGCCGCATCACCACCAGCTGGCCCAGGGTGATCGCCTCGCCGTTCACGGTGGCGACGACGGTGTCGGCATCCTGGGCAATAGCGGCCAGCGGCAGGGCGGCAAGCGCCGCGGCGGCAAGAAACGGTTTCAGCATGTTTTCCCCTTCCCGGGACTGGTTCCTAAAGGACGCGCCACGCACAGGTGAACGGGCGCGAACATTGACAGTCTGGCGCTTGGCGCATACATCCGGCCCAACCGAAAATGCGCGCCCGTCGCCGTTTTTCCGGCCCATGTGATAGGGCAAGGCGAATGGTGGCGGCAAGTGGGCGGAACGTCCCGCGCACCCCCAGATACGCGATTTTGAAGGCTCACATGCTCGGCATCGGAAACTTGGCGAAACTGGTCTTTGGCACGCCCAATGACCGCAAGGTGAAATCGGTCCGCCCGCTGGTCGCGCAGATCAACGCGCTGGAGGAACAGTTCCGCGCCCTGTCCGACGCCGACCTGATCGGCAAGACCCGCGAGTTGCAGGGCCGCGCGCAGTCGGGCGAGGATCTGGACAAGCTGCTGCCCGAAGCCTTCGCCAACTGCCGCGAAGGGGCGCGCCGCGCGCTGGGTCTGCGCGCCTTCGACACCCAGCTGATGGGCGGCATCTTTCTGCACCAGGGCAACATCGCTGAGATGAAGACGGGCGAGGGCAAGACCCTGGTCGCGACCTTCCCGGCCTATCTGAACGCGCTGGCCGGCAAGGGCGTGCATGTCGTCACCGTCAACGACTATCTGGCCAAGCGCGACGCGCATTGGATGGGCAAGGTCTTTGCGCAGCTCGGCATGACCACGGGCGTGGTCTATCCCTTCCAGGATGATGCCGAAAAGCGGCAGGCCTATCAGGCCGACGTGACCTATGCCACGAACAACGAGCTGGGCTTCGACTACCTGCGCGACAACATGAAGGGCTCCATCGACCAGATGACCCAGCGCGGGCATTTCTTTGCCATCGTGGACGAGGTCGACTCGATCCTGATCGACGAGGCGCGCACGCCGCTGATCATCTCGGGCCCCAGCCAGGACCGCAGCGAGCTGTACCGCACGCTGGACGCCTTCATGCCCGAACTGACGCCCGAGCATTACAAGCTGGACGAAAAGGCCCGCAACGCGACCTTTACCGAGGAAGGCAACGAGTTTCTGGAAAAGCGCCTGCAGGCCGCGGGCGTCCTGCCCGAGGGCCAGACGCTCTACGACCCGGAATCGACCACCATCGTGCACCATGCCAACCAGGCGATGCGCGCCCACAAGCTGTTCATGCGCGACCAGCACTATATCGTCCGCGACGGCGAGGTGGTGCTGATCGACGAGTTCACCGGCCGCATGATGAAGGGCCGCCGCCTGTCCGACGGCCTCCACCAGGCCATCGAGGCGAAAGAGGGCGTGGACATCCAGCCCGAGAACGTGACGCTGGCTTCGGTCACCTTCCAGAACTACTTCCGCCTGTATGACAAGCTCTCGGGCATGACCGGCACCGCCGCGACCGAGGCCGAGGAATTCGCCGAGATCTACAAGCTGGGCGTGGTCGAGGTGCCGACCAACCGTCCCGTGCAGCGCATCGATGAACACGACCGCGTCTATCGTACCGCGACCGAGAAATACGCCGCCGTCCTCGAGGCGATCCGCGAGGCGCATGAAAAGGGCCAGCCGATCCTGGTTGGCACCACCAGCATCGAGAAATCCGAGATGCTGTCCCAGATGCTGACCAAAGCACAAATCCCCCACAACGTCCTGAACGCCCGCCAGCACGAGGCCGAGGCCCAGATCGTCGCCGACGCCGGCAAGCTGGGCGCCGTGACCATCGCCACCAACATGGCCGGCCGCGGCACCGACATCCAGCTGGGCGGCAATGTCGAGATGAAGGTGATGGAGGCGCTGGCCGCCGATCCCGAGGCGAACCCCGACGAGCTGCGCGCCCGCATCGAGGCCGAGCACGCCACCGAGAAACAGGCCGTCCTGGACGCCGGCGGGCTGTTCGTTCTGGCCACCGAGCGCCACGAAAGCCGCCGCATCGACAACCAGCTGCGCGGCCGCTCGGGCCGGCAGGGCGACCCCGGCCGCTCGCTGTTCTTCCTGTCGCTGGAAGACGACCTAATGCGGATCTTCGGCTCGGAGCGCCTGGACAAGGTGCTGTCGACGCTCGGCATGAAAGAAGGCGAGGCCATCGTCCACCCCTGGGTCAACAAGTCGCTGGAACGCGCCCAGGCCAAGGTCGAGGCGCGCAACTTCGACATCCGCAAGCAGCTGCTGAAGTTCGACGACGTGATGAACGACCAGCGCAAGGCGATCTTCAGCCAGCGGCTGGAAATCATGCATACCGAGGAGGTGGCCGAGGTCGCCGCCGACATGCGCGCCCAGGTCATCGACGACCTGATCGACGAATACCTGCCGCCGCGCTCCTATGCCGAGCAGTGGAACGTCGAGGGGCTGAAGCAGGCGGTGATCGAGCAGTTGAACCTGGACCTGCCGGTCGCCGAATGGGCGGCCGAGGACGGCGTGGACCAGGACGCCATGCGCGAACGCGTCCAGCAGGCAACCGACGCCTACATGGCCCAGAAGGCCGAGCAGTTCGGCGACGCCAACATGCGTCAGATCGAAAAACAGGTGCTGCTGCAGCAGATCGACGCGAAATGGCGCGAGCATCTGGTGACGCTGGAGCATCTGCGCTCGGTCGTGGGCTTCCGCGGCTATGCGCAGCGCGACCCGCTGTCCGAATACAAGACCGAGGCCTTCCAGCTGTTCGAAAAGATGCTGGACGGGCTGCGCTTCGACGTGACCCAGCAACTGGCCCGCATCCGACCACTGACCGATGCCGAGCGCGAAGAGATGCTGCGCCAGTACCAGCAAAGCCAGGCCGACACCGAGGCCCAACTCGAGGCGCAGCACGAAGAGGCCGAGGGCGGCGAAGTCTCGGGTCGCGTGCCGGGCTTCGACGAAACCGACCCTAGTACCTGGGGCAACCCGTCGCGCAACGATCCCTGCCCCTGTGGCTCGGGCCAGAAATTCAAGCACTGCCACGGCGTGCTGGCGTGAAGCGGGGGCCTTCGGGCCCCTTTTTCATGCGCCTCGTGGGTGGAGGACACGCATCATGGGTATTTGGAAAACGGTGAAACCGGGCACGGCGCGGCGGGCTTTCACTGTTTTTCAAATACCCAAGACCGGCCTTGCCGCCAAAGCGGAGCCCGCTTAGTCGGGCACCAGCATGTAGCCGGTCCCCCGCACCGTCTGCAGGTAGCGCGGCTCGCGCGGGTCGGGCTCGATCTTGCGGCGCAGGCGGGTGATCTGCACATCGATGGCGCGTTCCGAATTCTCGCCTGGTTCCTCGGCGGGCCCCCGGCCCAGGTCCTCGATCAGGGCGCTGCGGCTGACGGGTTGGCGCGGCGTGTCGGCCAGGCGGCGCAGCAGCGCCTGTTCCGTCCCGGTCAGGCGCAGCGGCACGTCACCCTGCCACAACTCGCCCTTGTCCGCGTCATAGCGCAGGGGACCGATCGACAGGAACTTGGGCCCCCGGCTTTCCGCGGCGGGCACCCGGCGCAGGATGGCCGAGATCCGCAGCAGCAGCTCGCGCGGCTCGAAGGGCTTGGCCAGGTAATCGTCCGCACCGCTTTCCAGGCCCGCGATGCGGTCCTGCGTCTCGCCCTTGGCGGTCAGCAGCAGGATCGGCACTGCGCGGCTTTTGCGCAGGTCGCGCGTCAGAGAAACTCCATCCTCGCCCGGCATCATCACATCGAGCACGATCAGGTCGAAGTCGAGCCCCGACAGCAAACGGCGCGCCTGGGCCGCGTCGCGGGCGGTGGTCACCAGAAAGCCGCTGCGCATCAGGAAGCGCTTCAGCAGGCTGCGGATGCGTTCGTCGTCATCAACGACCAGGATGTGGGCCGAGGGCGGGTCTTGGGGCGTCATTGCGGTTCGGGCAGGTCCTTGAGGGCACGGAACTGGCGCAGCGTATCACGGTCCATCATCGCCTCAAGCACCTGGCGAAAGCCGGCGACGGCCTGAGGGCCGGCAGCGCGATAGGCGGCACGCATCCGGGCGCGCTGCGCCTCGGACAGCCGCCGCTCGAGTGCCGTGCCCTTTTCGGTCAGAAACAGCTGCCGTTCGCGGCGGTCGCGCCGCCCGATGCGGCTTTCGACCAGCCCGTCGTCGACCAGGGTCCGCAGGACGCGGTTCAGCGACTGCTTGGTCACGCCCAGCACGTCCAGCAGCGCGGTGACGGTCAATCCGGGATCGCGGTGGATGAAATGCAGGGCCCGGTGATGGGCGCGGCCATAGTCCATGTCCGCCAGGATCAGGTCGGGATCGGCGGTGAAGGCGCGATAGGCGAAGAACATCGCCTCGATCCCGCGGCGCAACTGGTCATCGGTCAGGAACAGCAGATTTTCGCCGCCGACCGGAGCAAGGCTGACTTTATTCTGCATGGCTTCCCCCTGGTGCATGGCTCCTATTTACGTCAGGCTTGTTGACTTTCCAATCATCAATAGATAGCTCGGATGTCAAGTTGCGCAATTTTATATGCGGATCGCTGCAGGCAGGCGCAACAATCCGAAAAACAGACCGGCCGGAGGGAAAAATGGCAGGCGCTTACGACGATCGTGACGGCAAAATCTGGATGGATGGCGAACTGGTGGACTGGCGCGAAGCCAATGTCCACATCCTGACCCATGCGCTGCACTATGCAAGCTCGGTGTTCGAAGGCGAGCGGTGCTACAATGGCAAGATCTTCAAGGGCCATGAACATTCGCTGCGGCTGATCGAATCGGCCCGGCTGCTGGACATGGCATCGCCCTATACCGCCGAGGAAATCGACGCCGCCAAGGAAGCGGTGCTGAACGCCAACGGCTTCACCGATGCCTATGTCCGCGCGGTGATGTGGCGCGGCTCGGGCCCGGACATGGGCGTCTCGGCGGCGCGCAACCCCGTGCGCATGGCGGTCGCGGCCTGGGAATGGGGCAGCTATTACGGCGACGCGAAATGGCAGGGGGCGAAACTGGACATCGCCAAGTGGAAGCGGCCCAGCCCGGAAACCATCCCGACCGCCGCCAAGGCTGCCGGCCTTTACATGATCTGCACCATGTCCAAGCACGCGGCCGAGGCCAAGGGGTGCTCGGACGCGCTGTTCATGGACTGGGAGGGCTATGTCGCCGAGGCGACCGGTGCCAACGTCTTCTTCGTCAAGGATGGCGAGGTCCACACGCCCCTGGCAGACCGCTTCCTGAACGGCATCACGCGCCAGACCATCGTGCAGCTGCTGAAGGATCAGGGTGTGACCGTCCACGAACGCCGCATCACGCCCCACGAGGTCAAGGAATTCCAGGAGTGCTTCCTGACCGGCACCGCAGCCGAGGTGACGCCCGTGGCCCAGATCGGCGAGGACTGGCATTTCCAGGTCGGCCCGGTCACGCGCAAGATCGCCGAAACCTATGAGGCGCTGGTCCGCGCCTGACGGGATGGCCGGCCCCGCGCACCTTGGCGGAGCCGGCCATCGCCCTAGACCCGATGCCCGCGTTCGATGCGGGCATATTCGGTTGCGCGCCGGCTGGCGGGCAACGCCGCCTCGCGCGGGCGGGCGCGCAGGGCCAGAATGGCGGGATGAACCGCCTCCTCGCGTTCGTGGCGAAGATAGTGCCGGAGGCGTCCGGCGCTGTCGTCGTGGGATTTGTCTGCGATATGTCTGGTCATCATCAACCCTCCCTCAAGGGAAGGCCAATATAGCGCATCGCGGCAAGGATTTCACCCCTCAGGCGGCCTTGATGCCCGGGGCGGCGGAAAGCATCGCATGCAGCGCCACCGGGTCGTCGTTCGCGCGCAACTTGCTGCGCAGCTCACTGTCGCGCAGCGTGCGCGACACCAGCGCCAGTGCCTTGAGGTGGTCGACGCCCGAATTCTTGGGTGCGAGCAGGGCAAAGATCAGGTCCACCGGCTGGCGGTCCACCGCGTCGAAGTCCAGCGGCTTTTCCAGCCGCAGGAACAGCCCTACCACCCGGTCCAGCCCGTGCAGCCGGGCATGGGGCAGCGCCACACCGTGGCCGACCCCGGTCGGACCCAGCGATTCGCGTTCCTGCAACGCATCCAGGGTATGGGTGGCATCGACGCCATAGATGGCCCGAGCCTGTTCGGCGATTTCCTGGAACAACCGCTTCTTGCTGGTGCTCTGGGTCATCGTCCGCACGGCGGCGGGAGAGAGGATGTCGCTGATCTGCATATCGCCCGAAATTATCCAAGTCCCGGTCATGTCGACATGACCGGGACATCGTGTTCAACAAGACTGCTCGTCCTGCAGTCTAACCCAGATTGCGGGGGTCTATCCAGCCCACGTTGCCATCGTCACGCCGATGGACCACGTTGACGCCCCCGTGCTTTTCGTTGCGGAACACCAGAAGCGGCGTGCCCGCCAGCTCCATCTGCATCACCGCCTCGCCGACGGACAGGGTGGGAACCCGCGTTTCCATCTCGGCGATGATCATGGGTTGCAGGCGATCGTCCTGCGTTTCCCATTCGTCCTCGTCGGCGGCCAGCACATACATTCCCGCAGCCTCGAAGGCAACCGGCTCCACCCGGTCCTTGTGGTGATCCTTGAGCCGGCGCTTGTAGCGGCGCAGCTGCTTGTCCATCCGTTCCTTGCACTGTTCGAAAGCGGCATAGATCTCGGTCGAGGCGCCCTTGGCCTGGACGTTCAGGCCGGTGGACAGGTGCACGACGGCGTCGCAGATGAATTCATGCGCGTTCCGCGAAAAGATGACCGTGGCATCGGTGGGGCGCTGCGAATACTTGTCGATCGTCTCGCCCAGCTGGGTCTTTACATGCGTCGAGAGAGCATCCCCGACGTCGATCTGTTTTCCGCTGATCTGATAGCGCATGTTGGTCCGTCCTTTCATTGTCCGGCCGTTACGTCACGCCGCCCTCGCGGCGATGCCGTCCGGGTTGTCGGGCGGGTTCGTGCTGCCCGTCCTGTATCCATTTGGTGACAGCGCGACCCTTCTGTCAACCGGCGCCGGGGGAACTGGTTTCCTGCCGCGACGCCAGGCCGCATCAGTTCATGCGGAAGGTTTCGCCCAGATAGACGCGCCGGACCTGCGGATCGTCCACGATTTCGGCGGTGGTGCCCGATTTCAGCACATGGCCGTCGTGCAGGATATAGGCGCGGTCCACGATCTCGAGCGTCTCGCGCACGTTGTGGTCGGTGATGAGCACGCCGATGCCCCGGCTTTTCAGGTCATGGACCAGACCCCGGATTTCGCCCACGGCGATGGGGTCGACGCCGGCGAAGGGTTCGTCCAGCAGCAGATAGGACGGATTGGCCGCCAGGCAGCGGGCGATTTCCACGCGACGCCGTTCGCCCCCCGACAGCGCCATGGCCGAGGCGTTGCGCAGATGCTCGATGGAAAACTCGCCCAGCAGGGTTTCCAGCCGCTCGCGCCGGTGGTGGGCGTCGCGGCAGACCAGCTCCAGCACGGCCAGGATGTTCTGTTCGACCGACAGCCCGCGAAAGATCGACATCTCCTGCGGCAGATAGCCGATGCCCATCTGCGCGCGGCGATACATCGGCAGGCGCGTGGCGTCGCGGCCGTCGATACTGACCTGTCCCGAATCGGGCGCGACCAGGCCGGCCACGCAGTAAAAGCAGGTCGTCTTGCCCGAGCCGTTCGGCCCCAGCAGCGCCACCACCTCGCCCCGGTCCAGCCCCAGCGCCACGTCGCGGATCACGGGCCGGTTGCGATAGGATTTGCGCAGCCCGCGCACGCGCAGGCCGGCGGGAACGGGGTCCGACATCACTGGCTCTCCGGTTGCAGGACGCTGCGCACCCGGCCCTGGGCCTGCGCGGTGCCGGTGGCCAGGTCGACCGTCACGGTCTGGCCCGCCAGCACATTGGCGCCCTGGGTCAGCAGCACGTCGCCGGTCAGGATGACGGTGCCGCGCTCGACATTGTAGTCGGCGGTCCGGGCCTCGGCCGCGTCGCTGCCGCTGGACAGGGTCACGTTGCCTTCGGCCTTGAGCGCGCTGATGCGCTGCGCATTGCCCTGGGCATAGGTCACGGTCACCTTGTCGGCCGACAGCCGCATCCCGCCCTGGCCGATCAGCACATTGCCGGTAAAGACCGCAAGGCCCGTACGCTGGTCCACCTGCAACTGGTCGGCCGTCACCTCGACCGGCTGCTTGACGTCCTGGGCATTGCCAAAGCCGCTGCTTTGCGCCAGCGCCGCCTGCCCCAGCGCAAGCCAAAGGATAAGAGGCAGCAGGCCAAGCCGGGTCATCGCGCGAATCCTTTCTGCCGCAGGGCGCCCCGGCCGGGGTGCCGCGGTCATGGGCGGTATATCAACCGGACTCCGCCCTTCAAATCAAGAACGTGATCGGCCTTGCCCGGTGATTGCGGGCGCAGCTCCATGGCGCCGGCGGTCAGATCGCCAAAGGGCGCGCGGACATCGACCTGCCGGTCGGCGCTGACCACCCCCTCGCCGGTCAGGGCGCGGAACTCGGGCGCGGTCACCACCCAGCCGTCGGCCGTGGTCAGCCGCACCCCGTCGGACAGTGTCGCGATGCCGTCGACGAATTGCGCCGTCCCCGCCGTCACGTCGGCCGCCCGCCCGTCCGCCGCGCGCAGCGTCATGCGCACATTGCTGAGGCTTCCGTCACCGCGTTCCGGCCCCGGCACCGCCTCGTTCCCCGAGATGGTCAGCTGCGCCCCGCTGCTGGTGACGCCGGTATAGGTCGGATTGGTGATCGCCTGCCGTTCGGCCAGGTCCTGCGGATCGACCGTGGCATAGGGGATGGTCGCGTCCGGCTCGGGCCCGCGCCCCAGCAGGAACAGCACCGACAAAAGCCCCAGCGCCGTCAGGGGCAGGATCACCCGCAGCCAGGCCACGATGCGCGACCGCAGCATGGCCTAGACCATCCCGGTGCGCAGGAAGTCGTGGATGTGCAGCAGCCCGACGGGACGGTCGCCCTCGACCGCGAACAGGCTGGTGATCTTGCGGTCCTGCATCTGCGCCAGCGCCTCTTCGGCCAGCTTGTCGGGCGAGATGGTGCGCGGGTTGCGGGTCATCACCTGTTCGGCCCGCAGGTCCAGCAGCCCCTGCATGTGCCGCCGCAGGTCGCCGTCGGTGATGATGCCCGAAAGCGCGCCCTGCGCATCGGTGACGCCAGTCACGCCAAAGCCTTTCTGGCTGATGACCAGCAGGGCCTCGGACATGGGCGCGCCTTCGGCGACCAGGGGAATGTCACGGTGCATCAGGTCGCCCACGCGCGACAGCTTGGCCCCCAGCTTGCCGCCGGGATGGAAGGTGCGGAAATGTTCCGGCGTGAACTTGCGGTGCTCCATCAGCGCGATGGCCAGCGCGTCGCCAAGCGCCATGGTCATGGTGGTCGAGGTGGTCGGCACGATCCCCGATCCGCAGGCCTCGGGCGCGGCGGGCAGGACCAGCGCCACGTCGGACTGCCGCAGCAGGGTCGATCCGGGGCGCGAGGCGACCCCGATCAGCGGGATGGAAAAGCGCCGGGTGTGGGCGATCAGGTCGGCCAGTTCGGGCGTCTCGCCGGAATTGGACAGGACCAGCGCCACGTCGTTTTCGGTAACCATGCCCAGGTCGCCGTGGCTCGCCTCTCCCGGATGGACGAATTGTGCGGGCGTCCCGGTCGAGGCCAGCGTCGCCGCGATCTTGCGCCCGACATGGCCCGACTTGCCCATGCCCGAGACGACGACCCGCCCCCGCGCCGCCAGGATGATTTCGATGGCACGGTCGAAGCTGTCGTCCAGCCCCGCGGCCAGGGCCTGAAGCCCGTCGATTTCGGTTCGGATCACCCGGCGGGCGGTGTCGAGATAGGCGCTCATGGCGGTCATCTAGTGGTGGAAGATGTCGTTTTCATCCCCCCAGCCCATCAGGTCCAGATGGGCACGGGCGGGCAGGAAATCGAAACAGGCCTGCGCGAGGCCGGTGCGGCCCTCGCGTTCCAGACGCTTTTCCAGTTCGGCCTTCAGCCGGTGCAGATACAGCACGTCCGACGCCGCGTATTCCAGCTGTGCGTCCGTCAGCTCGGCCGCGCCCCAGTCGCTGGTCTGCTGCTGTTTCGAGACATCGACGCCGACCAGTTCGCTCAGCAGATACTTCAGCCCGTGCCGGTCGGTGAAGGTGCGGATCATCTTGCTGGCGATCTTGGTGCACCAGACCGGGGCGGTGACGACGCCGAAGGCCGCCTCGAGCGCGGCAATGTCGAAGCGGCCGAAATGGAACAGCTTCAGCACCTGGGGATCGGTCAGCATCCGGCACAGGTTCGGCGCGTTGCGCTGGCCGCGCGCGATCTGGACCAGATGCGCCTCTCCGTCGCCCGAGGACAGCTGCACCAGGCACAGCCGGTCGCGGCGCGCGTCCAGGCCCATCGTCTCGGTGTCGATGGCGACGACCGGGCCCAGGTCCAGATCCTCGGGCAGGTCGTTCTGATAAAGATGGATGCTCATGAAGCCCCCGGGCTGGATTGGCGATGCCGAGGCTTAACCCCAAAGCCGCACGCCGCGCCAGCCCCCGATTCGGCACGCCGTCACGTTCCCCGGCTGACGGAAATGGCGACAACTGCGGCATCGGCGCAACAGGGGGGCGACGTCCACGCAGACAAAACCGAAATACCTTAGTAAAATACTTGCCATAATGCCCGGCCTTTCTATAACTCGCCGCGAACGGAACTTAGACACAGGCAAATCCATGAAATTTCGCCGCATTCTTGCATTGGCGAGCGTCTCTTCGCTTGCCTTGGGCACAGCGCTTTCCGCACAGGAAACCCCAGCCGAAGCGATCACCCTGCAGCCCCTGACGCTGGTTGCGGACGGGCAGGAGAACGTCGAGGCGACCGGCGGCATCAGCGTCACCGCCGAGGATCTGGAAATTCTGCAGCCGGCGGACGTGTCCGAACTGTTTGCCCGCGATTCGGCGATCACCGTCTCGGGCGGCGCGGGCCCGTCCAAGCGCATCCACGTCTTTGGCCTGGAGCAGTCGAACCTGGCGGTCAGCGTCGACGGCGTGCCGCAGGGGCCGACCAGCTGGCACCACACCGGATCGAATGTGATCGACCCGGCCTTCCTGAAGTCGGTCGAGGTCGAGGCCGGTGCCGCCGCCGCCGATGCCGGTTTCGGCGCCGCTGCCGGTGCAGTGCGCTATGAAACCGTGGGCGCGCGCGACCTTCTGACCGACGGGCGCACGCAGGGCGGTCGCGCGGCCCTGTCCTGGGGCACGAACGGGCGCGGCGTCTCGGGCTCGCTGGCGGGCTATGGCCTTTACGAGGGCTTCGACTGGTTCGCGATGATCCACGGCACCGACGGCAAGAACTACGAGGCCGGCAACGGGCTCGAGATGGACGGGACCGAACCTGCCCTGCGCGGCGGCCTGGTCAAGCTGGGCTACGAACAGGACGGCCGGCGTGTCGAACTGGCCTATGACCATACCGAGGACGATGGCGACCGCACCATCAAGATGAACATGGACCTTTACGGCGAGGGCCTGGACCGCGGCGTCTATCCGCTGAAGGTCACGCGCGATACGCTGTCGCTGAAATACAGCTCGACCGCGCCGACCGACGCCTGGGACCCCGAGGCGATGCTGTTCGTCAGCAGCAACAAATACGAACGCCCGGATTATCTGGTCGGCAGCACCAACGGCGACATGAATCTCAAGAACCGCAGCATCGGGGGCAAGCTTCAGAACACCTATACGCTGGGCCAAGGCAAGATCACGTCGGGCGTCGACTGGGCCTATGACGATTACGATGTGGACAATTACGGCGACACCGACCGCCGTCACTGGACCATGGAAACGATGCAGATCGGCGCCTTCGTGCAGGGCCGCTTCGAATTCGACAATGGCATCGACGTTTCGACCGGACTGCGGCTGGACCACCACCGATTCACCGACTGGAACGGCGAGCGCCACAGCGACACCGGCGCCAGCATCAACGGCACGGTCTCGTATGAATTCGCGGAAGGCTACGAAGTCTTTGCCGGCGCGTCGCACACCTGGTCAGGCTACAACTTCGGCGAATACGCGCTGCTGCACGCCCGCACCTCCGACCTTTATGTCGAGAACGGGTTCGAGCCAGCGACCGCGCGCAACATCAAGCTGGGCCTGAACGCCAATCAGGGCAACTGGACCGGGAACCTGACCTTCTTCGACACGCGCCTGAAGGATCTGGGAGAATACAATACCGACGGCCAGTATGATGAGGATCCGACGACTGCGCCCTATCTGTTCAACGCCGACGAATACCGCTCCAAAGGCTTTACCCTGCAAGGCGCCTACAGCTGGGGCAGCGGCCGCGTCGGCGGCAGCTTCACCAAGGCCGACGTAACACAGAACGGCGAAGACAAGCTGCCGGATGGCGGCACCGTCATGCCTGTCGGTGAACTGGCGACGCTGTATGTCGATCAGGAGATCGCGGAGTACAACCTGAAGGTCGGTGCGACCTTGGAATGGGCGGGCAGGCTAGATGCAGCCCATCTGCTGAACCCGGACGGCACCAATGCCGGATTCCATGACCACACCTCCTATACGGTGTTGAACCTGTACGGCGAATGGCGTCCGGCAAATTATGAAAACCTCGCTGTCCACCTGGGCGTCGATAACGTGTTCGACCGCACCTATTACGAACGCTCGAGCTATGTGCAGCGTGTCCGTGGCACGCGCGAGATCGACCCGCTTTACGCCCCCGGCCGCACCGTCACTCTGGGCCTGACGATGGACTTCTGATCCACCCGGTCCACCACCAGAAGGCCCCCGCGCGCGGGGGCCTTTTTCATGTCTCAAAGGTGATGTTTGAAATATCATAATCACCATGTTAGACATGCATCATCAAGGTTCGGGAATCAGCCATGATGACATCGGCGCAGATGCGCGCGGCCCGCGCCCTGCTGGGCATCGACCAGAAGCAGCTGGCCGAGATGGCGGGCCTGTCCGTCCCCACCATCCAGCGGATGGAGGCCAGCGACGGCAATGTCCGCGGCGTCGTCGAAAGCCTGACCCGCGTGGTCGAGGCGCTCAATGCCGCCGGCATCGAACTGATCGGCGACGGCGTCCCCAGCCCCTCGGGCGGGCGCGGCGTGCGGCTGAAATCCGACCCCTGATCCTGCAACCCGCGACGGAGACCGCCGGCTTCGACGATCCCGCCGCCTTCCGAACCGAAGGTGCGGCCCCACATGACCCAGATGGCGACCCCGGCCCCTGCCGGCCTTGCCCCCCTGTTCACCCCGAAACTCGTGACCGTCCTGCGCGAAGGCTATGGCCTGGCGCAGCTGCGCGCGGATGCCGTGGCCGGCCTGACCGTCGCCATCGTCGCCCTGCCGCTGTCCATGGCGATCGCCATCGCCTCGGGCGCGACCCCGGCGCAGGGGCTTCACACCGCCATCGTCGGCGGCTTCCTGGTCTCGGCGCTCGGCGGCTCGCGCTATCAGATCGGGGGACCGGCGGGCGCCTTCATCGTGCTGGTCGCGGCCATCGTCGCGCAGCACGGCATGGACGGGCTGATCCTGGCCACATTCCTGTCGGGAATGATGCTGGCCGCGATGGGGCTGCTGCGACTGGGCACCTTCGTCAAGTTCATCCCCTTTCCTGTCACGGTCGGCTTTACCGCCGGCATCGCCGTCATCATCCTGGCCAGCCAGATCCGCGAGATGCTGGGCCTGAGCCTTGACCACGAACCGGGGGAGCTGATTCCGAAGCTCGCCGCGCTGTGGTCGGCACGGGGGACCGTCACGCCGGCCGCCCCCGCGCTGGCGCTCGGGACGGTGGCGGTGATCCTGGCGCTGCGGCGGTGGCGGCCGCATTGGCCGGGGATGCTGATCGCGGTTGCCCTGGCCGCGGCGCTGGTGGGCGTCAGCGGCCTAGAGGTCACGACCATCGGCAGCAAGTTCGGCGGCATCCCATCGACCCTGCCGGCGCCGGCCCTGCCGGATCTTTCGGTGCAGCGGATCATGACGCTGCTGCCCTCGGCCCTGTCGCTGACGCTGCTGGGCGCCATCGAATCGCTCCTGTCGGCGGTGGTGGCCGACGGCATGACCGGCCGGCGCCACCGCTCGAACTGCGAACTGGTGGCGCAGGGCGTGGCGAACATGGGCTCGGCGCTGTTCGGCGGTCTCTGCGTGACCGGCACCATCGCGCGGACCGCGACGAACGTGCGCTCGGGCGCGCATGGCCCGGTCGCGGGGATGCTGCATGCGGTTTTCCTGCTGGCCTTCATGCTGGTCGCGGCGCCGCTCGCCTCCTACATCCCGCTGGCGGCGCTGGCGGGCGTGCTGACGGTGGTGGCCTGGAACATGGTCGAAAAGCCGGCCATCGCCATCCTGCTGCGCTCGGGCCGGGGCGAGGCGGCGGTGCTGGCGGTGACCTTCGCCCTGACGATCTTTCGCGACCTGACCGAGGCGATCGTCGTCGGCCTGGCGCTTGGCTCGCTGGTCTTCATCCAGCGCATGAGCAGAGCGACCGAGGTGCGCAGCCAGCACGGCTTTGTCAGCGAGGACCGCCCGGATGGCCCGAGGACCGCCGACAGGCCGCAGCCGCAGGATGCCGTGGTCTATCGCATTTCAGGGGCACTGTTCTTTGGCGCCAGCGCCAGCATCGGCTCGGTGCTCGACAATATCCAGGATGGCGCCCGCACGCTGGTTGTGGATTTCACCGCCGTGCCGTTCCTCGACTCGAGCGGTGCGAACATGATCGAGGGCCTGGCGCACAAGGCGCAGCGCCAGGGGGTGACGCTGTGGCTGACGGGGGCGAGCCGCGAGATGCGCAGGACGCTGCTGACCCATGGCTTGCGTCCGCCTCTGGTGCGCTATGCGCGCAGCATCGATTTGGCGCTTTCGCGGCGGGGGGATCAGGGCCCCGGTTCCGCCTCCGGCGGGGATATTTGACCACGAAAGAAGCCGGGTGCGGGGCGGCTCGGTGGCCGCCCCCCTTCCTTTTCAGCCCATGCGCTCGGAGGCGTAGCTTCCCGGCGATGCGGGGAAGACGACGGTCTTGTTGCCGTTCAGGAACACGCGGCGGTGGATGTGGGCGTGGATGGCACGCGCCAGCACCTGGCTTTCCACGTCGCGGCCAAGGCTCACGTAATCCTCGGGCGACTGGGCGTGGGTCACGCGGATGGTGTCCTGCTCGATGATCGGGCCCTCGTCCAGGTCGGCGGTCACATAGTGGCTGGTCGCCCCGATCAGCTTCACGCCGCGCTCGAAGGCCTGCTTGTAGGGGTTGGCGCCCTTGAAGGACGGCAGGAACGAATGGTGGATGTTGATGATGCGGCCCGACATCTTCTGGCACATCGCGTCCGACAGGACCTGCATGTAGCGCGCCAGCACGATCAGCTCGGCCCCGGTCTCCTCGACCACCGCCAGGATGCGCGCCTCGGCCTCGGGCTTGTTCTCCTTCGTCACCCGGATCATGTGGAACGGGATGTCGTGGTTCACCACCACCTTCTGATAGTCCATGTGGTTCGAGATCACCGCCACGATCTCGATCGGCAGCGCGCCGATGCGCCAGCGGTAGAGAAGGTCGTTCAGGCAATGGCCGAAGCGCGAGACCATGATCACGACCTTCATCTTCTCGGCCTCGTCGTGGAAGGCATAGTCCATGCCGAAGGCCTGCGCCGCGGGCGCCAGGCTTTGCTGCAGCGCCGCAAGCCCGGTGCCCTCTTCGGAGACAAAGCTCACGCGCATGAAGAAGCGGCCGGTCTCGACATCGTCGAACTGGCTCGAATCGACGATGTTGCAGCCCTGCTCGGCCAGCGCGGTCGAGATCGCGGCCACGATCCCCCGGGTCGAGGGGCAGGTGACGGTCAGGCAATACTTGGTCATCGGGCTCTCTCCACTGTCATGTCGCCGCGGCACGCGCCGGGCCCGGCTTTCACTGTTTGTCAAATACCCCGGGGGGACGCCCGGCACGGGCGTGGGGGCAGCGCCCCCGCCCCCGCCGCAGGCTCACGCGGCCCCGGTCAGATCGGGCTCGGCCAGCCCGTTCGCCCGGCAGCAGGCGGTCAGCGTGTTGGCCAGCAGGCAGGCGATGGTCATCGGCCCGACGCCTCCCGGCACCGGGGTGATGGCGCCGGCGACCCGGGCCGCGCTGTCGAAATCCACGTCGCCGACCAGCCGGGTGCGGCCGTCCTCCTCGATGCGGTTGATGCCGACGTCGATCACCGTGGCCCCACGCTTGATCCAGTCGCCCCGGATCATCCGCGGCCGGCCGACGGCGGCGACCAGGATGTCGGCGCCGCGGCAGACGGCCGCCAGGTCGCGGGTGCGCGAATGGGCGATGGTCACCGTGCAGTTCTCGGCCAGCAGAAGCTGCGCCATCGGCTTGCCGACGATGTTCGAGCGCCCGACCACGACCGCGTTCAGCCCGGAAAGATCGCCCAGCCGGTCCTTGAGCAGCATGATGCAGCCCAGGGGCGTGCAGGGCACCATCGCCCTTTGCCCGGTGCCCAGGAGGCCCACGTTGCCGATGGTGAACCCGTCCACGTCCTTGGCGGGGTCGATGGCGTTGATCACCGCCTCGGCGTCCATGTGCCCGGGCAGCGGCAGCTGCACCAGGATGCCGTGCACCGCCGGGTCATGGTTCAGCGTCTCGATCAGCGCCAGCAGATCCGCCTGCGCCGTCTCGGCCGGCAGCCTGTGCTCCCACGAGGCCATGCCCGCCTCGCGCGTCTGGACGCCCTTGTTCCTGACATAGACCGCCGAAGCCGGGTCCTCGCCCACCAGCACCACCGCCAACCCCGGCACGATCCCCCGCGCCGCAAGCCCCGAAACC
>NZ_JHWH01000013.1 GCF_000622145.1 Paracoccus yeei ATCC BAA-599
GGTAATCTCCGACATGACCTCTCCCCTCTGTGGATCGTCCCAGACCCACCCTGGCACAGCGAAGCCGTCGGGGGGGCGGTCACATCATCAGAGCCATCCGCAGTGTTCGGCCCCTGCGTGTCACGCTTGGGTCGCTCCGGCTCATCATCGGGGGCGGTCAGTCCGAAAAAGAAGTAGAAGGCGGATACTCCCGGAAAGGTGGCGGGGTTTCCCCCGGCGGCCTCATAATCCAACGCGACTCGCTCGCGCTTCACGGCGGCGCGGATCGCGTCGCGGACAGTGGACAACTCCGCCTCGCCCCGGTCAAGCAGATTCCAACCTGAGGTTGAGACGCTGATTGCGGCACCTGCCAACCGCTTCGCTTCGAACGGGTCAGCGGTTGAGAGCGGGATTTGGATGGCTTGTCCGCGATACAGGCGCCGCCACACATACAGCCGACCGCGCCGAAACACATAGTTTGCAATGCCCAAAGTGGACCCCTTGATGTGGGGTCAGCGGGTCGGGACGGAGGGACGACCGCGTGTCATTATGCTGACGCGCTGTCACCAACCCCTGTCGGGCGGCATCAACGTGCTGAAGCAACTGTGCTTTTCAGATGACTGGCTGGGGCGGTAGGATTCGAACCTACGGTACACGGTACCAAAAACCGTTGCCTTACCACTTGGCCACGCCCCAACTCTGTGGAGGCGTATCTAGCCAAGCCGGTCAGGGGGTGCAAGGGCCTTTTCGAAATTTGTTGTGGGCAATTTTGCGGGGCGATATGCGGCCCAGCATGAAACATCTCGACACCATCATCCTGGGCGCGGGGGCCGCCGGGCTTTTTTGCGCCGGCTCCCTCCTCGAGCTTTCCGGCGCCGCCGCGCGGCCCGAGGTCCTGGTCATCGACCACGCCCGGGCTCCGGGCGAAAAGATAAGGATTTCAGGGGGCGGGCGCTGCAATTTCACCAATCTGGCGACCAGCCGGGACCGCTTCCTGTCGGGCAATCCGCGGTTCTGCGCCTCGGCGCTCTCGGGCTATCGGCCCGAGGATTTCACCGCGCTGGTCGACCGCGCGGGAATCGCCTGGCACGAAAAGACGCTGGGCCAACTGTTCTGCGACGGCAGCGCGCGCCAGATCGTCGACCTGCTGCTGGAACGGATGCGCGGCGCGCAGCTGTGGCTGGGGACCAGTGTCGAGGCGATCCGGCAGGTGGACGGGCTGTTCGAGGTCGCGACCAGCCGGGGCACCGTGCGGAGCAGGCGGCTGGTGGTGGCAACGGGCGGCCGCTCGATCCCCAAGATGGGGGCGACCGGCCTGGGCTACGAGATCGCCGCGCAGTTCGGGCTGGGCCTTGTCGAGCCCCGTCCCGGGCTGGTGCCGCTGACCTTCGCGGTCCAGGACCTGGAGCGGCTGCGGCCGCTGGCGGGCCTGTCGGTCCTGGCCGAGGTCAGCCACGGCCAGGGCCGCGCGGCGGCCCGTTTCCGCGACGGGCTGCTCTTCACCCACCGCGGCCTGTCGGGCCCGGCGATCCTGCAGATCTCCAGCTTCTGGCGGCCCGGAGAGGATATCTCGGTCGATCTGCTGCCGGGCCAGGACCTGGGCCAGCTGCTGCGCGCGCAGCGCGGGCAGGGCGGCCGCGTCGCCCTGGGCACGGCGCTGGCGCGCCATCTGCCGGCCCGGCTGGCCGATGCCATCCTGGACGAGCTGGGCGGCGCCGCCGCGCGCCTGGCGGACCAGCGCAACGCCGATCTGGACCGTCTGGCCGAGCGCGTGCATCGCTGGCGCCTGCGGCCCGTCGGGACCGAAGGCTGGCGCACCGCCGAGGTCACGCTGGGCGGCGTCGATTGCCGCGCCCTGAACGCGCGCGACATGCAGGCCAGGACCGTGCCCGGGCTTTACTTCATCGGAGAGGTGGTGGACGTGACCGGCTGGCTGGGCGGCTACAACTTCCAATGGGCCTGGGCCTCGGCCCATGCGGCCGCCCGCGGCATCGCCGCCGAAGCGACGCTCAGCCCATGACGGGCTCGGCCTTGGCCAGCGCGTCGAACCGCATCAGCGAGGCGACGAGCGCCGGCATCTTTTCCAGCGGGATCATGTTCGGACCGTCCGAGGGCGCGTTGTCCGGGTCCTCGTGCGTTTCGATGAAGACGCCGGCCACGCCCAGGGATACCGCCGCCCGGGCCATGACCGGCGCGAATTCCCGCTGGCCGCCCGACGAATTGCCCTGCCCGCCGGGCTGCTGCACGGAATGGGTCGCATCCATGATGACCGGCCAGCCGGTGCGGGCCATGATCGGCAGGCTGCGCATGTCGGCGACCAGGGTGTTGTAGCCGAAGCTGACGCCGCGTTCGGTCAGCATGATGCCCTGGTTGCCGGTCGAGGCGACCTTCTGCGCCACGTTCGCCATGTCCCAGGGGGCAAGGAACTGGCCCTTCTTGATGTTGACCACAGCGCCGGTTTCCCCGGCGGCGAGCAACAGGTCGGTCTGGCGCGACAGGAAGGCCGGGATCTGGATCACGTCGACCACTGCCCCGGCTGCGCGGGCCTGGGCGATGTCGTGCACGTCGGTCAGGACGGGGCAGCCGATGCGGGCGCGCACCTCTTCCAGCATGCGCAGCCCGTCCTGCATGCCGACGCCGCGCCGGCCCGAAAGCGAGGTGCGG
Organism: Paracoccus yeei ATCC BAA-599; assembly: GCF_000622145.1. Classification (GTDB taxonomy): domain Bacteria; phylum Pseudomonadota; class Alphaproteobacteria; order Rhodobacterales; family Rhodobacteraceae; genus Paracoccus; species Paracoccus yeei. The sequence goes on from NZ_JHWH01000013.1 coordinate 2,644, forward strand.
TTGGCCTTGTCGTAGCTGGCCTTGAAGACGAAGCCGGCGCCGGCCTGGGCGCAGGCGCGCGACATGGTTTCGGCGATACCCAGCGCGTGGTCCAGGGTTTCAAGCTGGCAGGGACCGGCGATGACGGCCAGCGGCAGGTCGTTGCCGAAGGTGACGTTGCCGACGTTGACATGGTTCATGAGGACACCTGTTCGCGCAGGATCGAGGCGGTCAGCGACAGCATCAGGTAGATGCCGGCAAAGATCAGGAAGGCCACGATCGTGTTCTGGAGAGCCTTGGGATAGGTTGCCTCGTCGGGGGCGACGGGGGCAATCGACAGGGCGAGATAGCGCACCTGCTTGTTCGCCTCGATCCGCGCGTTCTCCATCTGCGCGGCGGCGGCGGCAAGAAGTTCCTGCCGGGTGACGAGATCGGATTCGGCGATGCGGATCTCGCCCGAGATGGTGGCGAGCGAGCCCCGGACGTTGTTGCCTTCGGTCAACTGGCCGCGCGTCTCGTCCAGCATCGCCTCGAGTCGCGAGATGTCGCCCTGCACGCCCAGCACGCGGCTGCGGTTGGGCACCTCGTTCGCCTGCAACTGGCCCAATTCCAGCTTTTTCGCGGCAAGCTGGCGTTCCAGTTCGGCGATATGGCCCATGATGACGCTGCCTTCGGCCACGGGGTCAAGGACCCCCAGCTTCTGCTGCAATTCCTGCACGCGGACCTGGGCCTGCTGCACCTTCGCCTCGGCGTCCTGATAGCTTTCGACCGCGCCCTTCATCTGATCCTCGCGCAGGCGGGCGGTCATCTGGTCCACCTGGCCTTCGGCATACTTGATCAGCGCCAGCGAGAACTGCTCGCTGAGCTTGGGGTCGGGGGCGATCACCTCCATGTTGATGACGCCTTCGGTCGGGTCGTAACCCAGCTTCACCGAGTTTCGGTACAGCTTGTAGGCCTGTTCGTTGGTCGCGTCGGGCGGCAGGCGCAGGATCGGGTCGATGGATTCGTCCTGGAAGGCCTGCTTGAACCCCAGTTCGCGATCCAGCCGCAGCATTGCGTCGCGCGAACTGAGATAGCTTTGCACCGCGACGGAATCGGGGTTGGTCGCCAGCTGCGTTCCGCTGAACAGCCCGCCCAGCCCGCCCGAGCTGGCCTTTTCCGCCTGCTGGATCTGGAACTGCGATTCGGTGGCGTAAAGCGGCGTCGCGACGTTGAAGTAGTAATACCCCGCAAGCAGCGTCGGCAGGCCGACGAAGGCCGCGAGCCGCGCGAACAGCATGATCAGCTTGCGCCGCCGGCGCCGGGCGATGTCGCGCTGGATGCGGATGATTTCGGCGGCGCGGCGATCCTCGGTCAGCGCCTCGCGCGAGGGCAGGTTGGTCTGGCCGGGCGGAATCGGCACGATTTCGGTGCCGCGGCGGCGGCCTTCGCGCTTGGTCGGAACCGGCATCGTATTGGCGCGGGATTCCTGCAGGGCGCGGGCGCCTTCCTCGGACAGGACCTGGCCGACCGAGGCGCGATGGAACGGGTCGATGCCGCGGTCGCGCAGGGCGACGACGGCCTCGTGATCGCTCGACACCTCGATCTCGTGCATGGCGGCGATGCGGCGGGCCATGCGGAGCTGGCGGCCGGTCAGGTTTTCGGCCCGCACCGCGGCAAGCCGCTCCTCCATTCCGGGCTGATCCTGGGCGGCCTTGGACGCGGCGCCGGGAAAGCGCATGCCGCCGAAGCCGTCCTCGTCCGGGGGCGGGGCGAAAAGCTGCGAGGGATCGGCCGCGACCCGATCGCGCGCCGAGCCGGCACTGGGGAAGTCGTCGCGTTTGCGGACGCTGATCTGGACCTTCCGGGCAATCTCGACCGCACCCGGGCTGCGCTTGACCGAAAGGACCGATTCCTCGCGGCTGGTGCGAAAGACGCGCGCCTTAGGAGGTGTAGTCATAATATTGTTTCGCCTCTTCCAGCGTTTCGAACTGATAAAGCTTTCCGTCGCGCAGAACGGCGGCGGAGCTGCAGAATTTCTCGATCGTATGGGCCTGGTGGGACACCACCACCACGGTCGCGGACTTGAGCCGGTCGTAAAGCACCGCCCCTGCCTTGCGGTTGAATTCGACGTCTGTCGTGGTCGGCATGCCTTCGTCGATCAGGTAGAGGTCGAATTCCAGAGCCAGCATCAGCGAGAAGGTAAAGCGCGAGCGCATCCCGGCGCTGTAGGTGCCGACGGGCCGGTCGAAATACTCGTCGATGTCGGTCAGCCAGCGGCAGAACGCCTCGACATAGTCGGGATCGAGGCCATAGATGCGAGCGATGAAGCGAGCGTTTTCGTTCGCGCTGAGCTTTGCGGTGATGCCGCCCATGAAGCCCAGCGGAAAGGACACCCGGCAGGTGCTGCGGATCGTGCCCTCGTCCGGCTTTTCCAGCCCGCACATCATGTTGATCAGCGTCGTCTTGCCGGTGCCGTTCGGCGCGAGAATCCCCATCGAGCGGCCCAGTTCGATCCTGAAGGAGGCGCGGTCCAGGATGACCTTGCGCTGCGTGCCCGTCCAGAAGGACTTTGACACATTATCGAACTCGATCATTCCGAAGCCTTCGACAAGCGCCCGACGCGAGCCCGGCACAATCCGGACGCGCCTGGGCCATGAACCAACAACCCGGCCGCCAGGGGCTGCCGCGCTGCACCGCGCGACCTTATGCGCCCTCCGCGATGCTGTCTACCTTGGCCGAGAGTGGCTTAAACTATCGTGAACGGGAACGGGGTTTTTCGCGGTCATTTCATTCTTATTTTCAGCGCATGGATCTTGTCGAACGGATTTCCGCCTGCCGGCTCTGCGCGGCGCGCTTTGCCGCGACCGCGACGCATCACGCGCCCCGCCCGGTGGCCTGGTTCCGGCCGGGCGCGTCGATCCTGATCGTGGGGCAGGCGCCGGGCATGCGCGTCCATCTTGCGGGGCGGCCCTTCGCGGACCGCTCGGGCGACCGGCTGCGCGAATGGATGGGGGTCGACAGCGCGGTCTTCTACGACCGCCGCCGCATTGCCGTCGTCCCGATGGCCTTCTGCTTTCCGGGCTATGACGCCAAGGGCTCCGACCTGCCGCCGCCGCCGCTGTGCGCCCAGACCTGGCGCCGGGAGGTGCTGGAGACGCTGCAGCCGCGCCTGACCCTGCTGGTCGGCGGCCACGCCCAGCGCTGGCATCTGGGCGCGCGGAACGGCGTCACGCAGGCGGTGACGCAGTGGCGCGACCACGCGCCCGCAATCTTTCCCTTGCCTCATCCGTCCTGGCGCAATACCGGCTGGCTGAAACGCAATCCCTGGTTTCAGGCCGAACTGGTGCCCGCGCTGCGCCTGGCCGTGGCCAGAACGCTGGAAAGCCATGATGACGCCTCTGGATTCGCTGTGCCCGATCCCCTTCCATGATGCCGAGCCGCCGGCCCGCGCCCGCGTCCTGTCGCGGCTGGCCGACACGGAACTGTTCGCCGCCCTGGTCGAGGAGCCCGCCGGCGACCGGGCCGAACTGCGCATCTTCGACCTGCCGGGCGGGTCGATGGCGCTGGCCTGCGACACGCAGGACCGGCTGGCGGGCTTTCTGGACGGGCCGGTCGCTTACGTCGGCTTGCCGGGCCGCGTCCTGGCGCAGGCGCTTGTGGCCGAGGGGCGGGGGTTGCTGGTCAACCCCGGCCATCCCTCCGAGATGCTGCTGGCGGCGTCGACGCTGGCCTGGCTGCTCGCCTCGCTCGAAGCGCGGCCGAGGCTTGCCCCGGACGAGGCGCCGCGCCTGATCCACGCCCCCGCGCCCGAGGCGGTCGCCATCCTGGCCGAGCCGGTGGCCCAGCGGCTGGGCGACATGGCCGGGCTGGCCGGCTGGGCGGCGCTGTCGCTGTTCGAATGGGAGGACGGGCGGTCGGGGCACGTCCTGGTCCTGGGCAAGGTCCCGGACAGGCACCGCGACGCCGTGGCGAAGGCCTTTGCCGAGCTTTTCGCCTTTTTGCCCGAGATTGATGGCGGACTGGACCTGGCCTTTTCCGACCGCGCCCCTGCAGCCGGGACGCTGGTCATCGAGGTGCCCACGCCCGTTGATGAGGCCGCGCCGCGCCGCGACCCCAAGGCCCCGCCCCGGCTGCGCTAGGGATCGGCGGCTGCCCGCCGAGGTCACGGTGATCCGCGTGATCCCGACACGCCGAATCGCAAAAACCCGCCCCAGGGGGCGGGTCTTAGCGTGGTCACGCAATCTTGAAGGATCGCGAGTCAGGCGCCCCAGTGACGGACAGGACCGCAGTCCATGTGCACGAAGTTCGAGCGCGAGTACTTGCCGACGCCACCTGCCTGGCAGGCCGCAGCAGCCTTGTACATCTGTCCGACCGAGCGCGATTTCAGGCGCAGGTCGGCAGCCTTGCCCACCATGTGCAGCGAGTTGCGCGCCACGCCCGAGGACCGCGAACGCAGCATGGCGTTGGTCTTGGGCGAGCGATAGCCCGACAGCATCATGTAAGGTTCGTTGGTCTGCAGCAGCCGGTGCGAGGCTGCGGCGATGTCGACGGTGCGCGGGTCGATCCCGATCACCTGGCCCGTGCGCCAGTCGCGCATGAACACGTTGATTTCATTCAGGGCGTCGCGAATATACTTGCCTTCGACCCAATAGACGGTGTCGATGCTTTCGCCCGTGCGTCCCGAATACATGCGGATGCGCCGGATGTCGCCCGCACCGCGTATCAGTCCGAAGGCATTGGCCATAACCGGCGCTGCTGCCACCGTCGTCGCCGCGAACACACCAAGGATGCCGCGGCGCGAGATAGTTTCAAACGTCATGTCAGATCGCCTGTCCTGCTTCGTTTGTTTTGCCGGTCCTCTGCCCGGCAGGCCTCGGGTTTACCCGAAACTGATTAAGAATATGTCACCAGCGCGCGAGCGGAGGGAAGCTTTTGATTCCTCCGACGGCGAACATCCGCCATGTTCGGCGATAATCCGCCGACAGGAAAGAGCGGTGGGAACGCAACTGCAGGTTTTGTCCGGCGGCGTGCCCGGCGTGCATCACCACCGTGGGAAATATGGCGCGCCTTCTGGTGCGCGGGTTGCGGCTGGGGCACACTTCGGGGAAGACGAACCAAAGGATAGCAAGGTGAAAATCGCTCGGCTGATTCGCGCTGTGGTTGTTTATGGTGCGATTGCCGTTGCGCTTACCGGCGATATGGCGCTGGCGCAAAGCGCGGTTGCCACGCTGCCTGCGCCGCGCCTGAGCTTTTCGGCAGACGAGATGCGGCTGGCCGGCCGGGTCGCGGGCAACCCGGGCCTGGCCGATTTCTACGGCACGAACGGATTGCAGCCGATCTTTACCGGGGCCGAGGCGACCGCGCGTCGCGCCGCGCTGATCGAGGCGGTGGGGCAGGCGGCCAGCCATGGTCTTCCCCAGGCGCGCTATGGCCATGATCTGCTGGTCAGGCTGGACCAGGCGCCGCAGGACTGGCTGACCGCCGAAATCGCCTTCGCCCTGGCCTTCGCGCGCTGGAGCCACGACATCACCGGCGGCATCCTTGAACCCGGCAAGGTCGAATCCGGCATCAAGCGCAAGGTCCAGCGTCCCTCGACGGGCGAGATGATGCGCGCCTTTGCGGCGGCGCCGGACCCAAGGGCCTGGCTGGCCGCGCTGCCGTCGCGCGATCCGCGCTATCTGGCGCTGCAAGCGGCGCTGTCGCACGAAGCCGAGCTGACTGTGCCTGCCGATGTGGCCCCGGTCCCCGAGGGCAGCTGGCGCGAGGGGATGACCGATCCCGCCGTCGGGCTGCTGCGCGCCCGGCTGCGGGCGCTGGGGCTGGATGCGCCCCCGCTGGGCGATCCGACCACCTTCGATCCGCCCCTGACCGACGCGGTCGCCCGCTTTCAGCGCCAGGCGGGGCTTGCCGACGATGGTGTCGCCGGCCCCAGGACCGTGGCGCGGCTGAACCGCGGCCCCGGCGCCGAATCCTGGAGCATCCTGGTCGCGCTTGAACGGATGCGCTGGATGCACGGCCACGACCCGCTGACCCGCCAGGTCTGGGTCAACCTGCCCGAGTTCACAGCCCGGATCCTGGAGAACGGCGAAGAGCGTTTTGCGACCAGGGTGGTGATCGGCAAGGCGGACCCGTCCTATGAGACGCCCGAGTTCACCGAACCCATGAAATACATCGTGGTGAACCCGCGCTGGAACGTGCCGCGCTCGATCACGGTCAAGGAATACCTGCCGCGCCTTCAGGCGAACCGGAACGCGGTGCGCCATCTGGACGTGGTGGACGGGCGCGGCAATGTCATCCCGCGCGAGCGGATCGACTTTCGCCGCTACACGGCCGCGAACTTTCCCTATCGGATGCGACAGAAACCCAGCGACGACAATGCCTTGGGCGTCGTCAAGTTCATGTTCCCGAACCCCTGGAACATCTATCTGCACGACACGCCGACCAAGCACCTGTTCAACGAAAGCCGCCGCGCCTATTCGCACGGCTGCATCCGGGTCGGCCGGCCCATCGACCTGGCCCATGCGCTGCTGGAGGGCCAGTTGAGCGATCCCGAGGCTGCCGTCTCGAAGGCCCTGGGGACCGGGCGCGAGACCTATCTGAACATCCGCGGCAACCTGCCGGTGCATCTGGTCTATTTCACCGCCTTCCCGGACGAGTCGGGCCAGATCCGGCGTTTCCCCGACATCTACGGCCGCGATGCGCTGGTCCATGCCGCGTTGATCAAGGCCGGAATCGACAGCAGTCTGGATTCTGCGGTCGCGGGCGATTAGATCATCCCCAACCAAGGGGGATGCCTGATGACAGTGACCATTGCCGAACTCGCCCATGCGCTGGATGCCAGGCTGTGGGGCGACGGAAGCCTGACGGTGCACAGCGCCGCCGAGGCGGGGCAGGCGCAGGACGGGCAGATCGCCCTGGCCACCACTCCCGCCTATGGCGAGCGCTTGCAGCCAGGCGGCGTCGCGCTGCTGGCCGAGGGCATGGACCCCGAGGCCCTGGGCCTGCGCGCGGCCATCCTGGTCGGCCGGCCACGGCTGGCGATGGCGGGGCTGACCAGGGTGTTCGATCCGGGGCCGGGGATCGCCCCGGGCATTCACCCCAGCGCGGTGATCGACCCCACGGCCCAGGTTCCCGAGGATGCCGCCATCGGCCCCTTCGTCGTGATCGGCGCCGGGGTCCGGCTGGGGCAGGGGGCGCGCATCGCCTCGCATGTCTCGATCGGGCGGGACACGGTGATCGGGCGGGACGTGCTGCTGCACCCGGGCGTGCGCATCGCACATGGCGTCACGATGGGCGACCGGGTGATCCTGCATCCTGGCGTGTCCATCGGCGCGGACGGGTTTTCCTTTGTCACCCCCGAGACGTCGGGGGTCGAGGAGATCCGCCACACCCTGGGCGAGCGGCACGAGATCCGCCAGCAGCACTGGACCCGCATTCATTCGCTGGGCGGGGTCGAGATCGGCGACGATGTCGAGGTGGGCGCCAATTCCACCATCGACCGCGGCACCATCCGCGCCACCCGCATCGGCCGGGGCACCAAGATCGACAACCTGGTCCAGATCGGCCACAATTGCACCGTGGGCGAGGATTCCATGCTGTGCGGCCTGGTCGGCGTCGCGGGCTCGGCCCGGATCGGCAACCGTGTCGTGCTGGGCGGACAGGTCGGGGTTTCGGACAATATCTTCGTGGGCGACGATGTGATCGCCGGCGGTGCCACCAAGATCTTTACCAACGCGCCCGCCGGCCGCGTGCTGCTGGGCAGCCCCGCCGTCAAGATGGAAACCCAGGTCGAGGCGCAAAAGAACATCCGCCGCCTGCCGCGGCTTTATGCGCAGGTGGCAGAGCTTCGCGAAATTGTTAAGAACTTGTTGGAAAAGCGCCCCGAGGCCGGCAAGGGCTGATTGGAGACCGAAATGACAGACGTGCGCGACCGCATCATCCAGATCATCGCTGAACAGGCCATGCTGGAGCCTTCCGAACTCCGGCCCGAGCTGTCGCCGCAAGAAATCGGCATCGACAGCCTGGGGCTGGTGGAGTCGATCTTTGCCATCGAGGAAGAGTTCGACATCTCTGTCCCCTTCAACGCCAACGAGCCCGAGAAGTCCGAGTTCGACATCTCGACTCTGGGCTCGATCATCGCGGCCGTCGAAAAGCTGGTCGCTGAAAAGGCATGAACGCCAAGAAGACCAAGGGCGACAAGCCCGCCAAGACGGACCCGAAGGCCGGCAAGGTCAAGGGCAAGGTGAAATCCGCGACCTCGCGCGCGCGGACGCTGCTGGGGCGGGTCATCATGGGCCGGCACGCCAGCGGGCTGCGCCGGGTCGCGATCACCGGCATGGGCACGATCAATGCGCTGGGGCGCGACGTGCCCTCGACCTTCGAGGCGATGCGCGAGGGGCGCTGCGGCATCGGCCCGCTGGAGTTCCGCGACGTGGACCGCCTGACGGTCAAGATCGGGGGGCAGGTCCGGGACTGGGACCCCGAGCTTTACTTCAATCGCCAGCAGATCGTGCTTTACGACAAGTTCACCCAGTTCACGCTGCTTGCGGCGCGCGAGGCGGTCGAGCAGTCGGGGCTGGTCTTCGAGGGCGAGCTGGGCCTGCGTTCGGGTGTGGTGCTGGGCACCGCCGCCGGCGGCATGAACACCTGGGACGAGAATTACCGCACCGTCTACGAGGAGGGCAAGAACCGCGTCCATCCCTTCGTGGTGCCCAAGCTGATGAACAACGCCGCCTGTTCGCACCTGAGCATGGAATACGGGCTTCAGGGCCCCAGCTTTACCGTGGCGACCGCCTGCGCGAGTTCGAACCACGCGATGGGCATGGCCTTCAACATGGTGCGTTCGGGCGCGGCGACCGTAATGCTGACCGGCGGGTCCGAGGCGATGCTGTGCTTTGGTGGGGTCAAGGCCTGGGAAGGGCTGCGGGTCATGTCGAAGGACGCCTGCCGGCCGTTTTCCGCCACCCGCAACGGCATGGTGCAGGGCGAGGGCGCGGGGGTCTTCGTCTTCGAGGATTGGGAGCACGCCGTGGCGCGCGGCGCCGACATCCTGGCCGAGGTGGTGGGCTTTTCCATGTCGGCCGATGCGCAGGACATCGTGATGCCCTCGGCCATCGGGGCGCAGCGGACGATCAGCAACGCCATGCTGGACGCCCATATGCGACCCGAGGAGGTGGGCTATATCAACGCCCATGGCACCGGGACGGCGGCGAACGACAAGACGGAATGCGCGGCCGTGGCGCATGCTTTCGGCCATCACGCGGACCGGCTGATGATCTCATCGACCAAGTCGATGCATGGCCATCTGATCGGCGGTACCGGCGCGGTCGAACTGCTGGCCTGCATCATGGCGCTGCGCGACGGCGTGATCGCACCGACCATCGGCTATGAGGAGCCCGACCCGGAATGCGCGCTGGACGTGGTTCCGAACCAGGCGCGCGAGGCTCGGGTCGAGGCGGTGCTGTCCAACGCCTTTGCCTTTGGCGGGCTGAACGCAGTGATCGCGCTGCGCAAGGTCTGAGGGGGCAGGGGCGTTGCCCCTCGGCGCGTGCCGCGCCTCACCCCGGGGTATTTGGAAAACGGTGAAAAACGATCCGAGGCACGGGGTTTTCACCGGGCCCGGGATGGCCTATCTGCGGGATCGAAGCGAAGGAAGGCACCCATGGCGAAGATTACCTATATCGAGCACAACGGCACCGCCCACGAGATCGACGTGAAGCCCGGCATGACGGTGATGGAGGGCGCGCGGGACAATGGCGTGCCCGGCATCGACGCCGATTGCGGCGGCGCCTGCGCCTGTTCCACCTGTCACGTCTATGTCGCCCCGGAATGGGTCGACCGCCTGCCGCCCAAGGACCCGATGGAGGAGGACATGCTGGATTTCGCCTGGCAGCCCGATCCCGCCCGCTCGCGCCTGACCTGTCAGATCAAGGTGACGCCGGACCTTGACGGGCTTGTGGTGCAACTGCCCGAGCGGCAGATCTGACCGATGGCCCTAATCCGCGTGCTCCGATACCGGAGCATGGGAGCGCAGGATGCCGTTGATGAATTCGTCGAAGACGATGCGGGTCAGCAGTCGGCTGGAGCGTGAATCGCCGTGCAGCCAGGGGTCGAACGAGCGCGTCGTGAAAAGCGTGTTCGCGCCCTTGACCAGGGCATGCAGCACCAAGAGCAGATCGTTCAGGTCCGTGTCCTTGGCCAGGATGCCCAGGTCGCGCATTTCGGTCAGCTTGCGCAGGAACAGTTCGCGCATCGACAGCGTATAGCGGTGCAGGGTCCCGTCCTCGGCCATGGGTTGGTTCAGGCCCTCTGACAGCAGGCGAAACAGGGCGGGGTTGCGTTCGGCCCATTCGCCATAGCCTTCTGCCAGCGCCCGGAGTTGCGAGACGGGATCCTGCGAGTCCGTTTCCAGCACGCCTTCGCGCAGGGCGTCGTTCAGCAGGATCACGCCCTGATAGATCAGGCCGTCGTAGATCGCTTGGGGCGAGGCAAAGATCTGCTGCGCATCCTTGAGGTCCACCTTGGCCAGGCTGGCAAGGGCCGCCACGGAATCGGGCAATCTGCCCGTGCGGTCCAGGTGTTCCTTGGCAGCCATGACCAGCGTCTGATAGAGATTGCCCTGGCTCGCCATCTGACGTTCCTGAAACGGGTTAAAAAACAGGGTAATCCTAACACAGTTCCGCAGGTGCGGAACCGTGTTTTTCGACAGGCGCGATTTTCGTTCAGGCGTCGGCGCGCGACTGGCGCTTGCGTTCGTGCGGGTCGAGGTAACGCTTGCGCAGGCGGATGTTCTTGGGTGTGACCTCGACCAATTCGTCATCGTCGATATAGGCGATGGCTTCCTCCAGCGACATGCGCACCGGAGGCGTCAGGCGCACGGCTTCGTCGGTGCCCGAGGCACGGACGTTGGTCAGCTTCTTGCCCTTGAGCGGGTTCACTTCCAGGTCGTTGTCGCGGGAATGCTCGCCGATGATCATGCCCTGATAGACCTGTTCCTGTGCGCCGATGAACATCTTGCCGCGCTCTTCCAGGTTCCACAGCGCATAGGCCACGGACACGCCGTCCTCCATGCTGATGAGCACGCCCTGGCGGCGGCCCTGGATCGGGCCCTTGTAGGGCGCCCAGCTGTGGAAGATGCGGTTCAGCACGCCATTGCCGCGCGTGTCGGTCATGAACTCGCCCTGATAGCCGATCAGCCCGCGCGAGGGGACATGGGCGACGATGCGGGTCTTGCCGTGGCCGGCGGGCTTCATCTCGACCAGGTCGCCCTTGCGGTTGCCGGTCAGCTTGTCGATGACGGCGCCGGTGTATTCGTCGTCCACGTCGATGATGGCTTCCTCGATCGGTTCCAGGCGCTGGCCGTCCTCCTCGCGGAAGATGACGCGCGGGCGCGAGATCGACAGTTCGAACCCTTCGCGGCGCATGTTCTCGATCAGGACGCCCATCTGCAATTCGCCCCGGCCCGAGACCACGAAGGCGTCGCCGCCGGGCGTGTCCTCGACCTTGATGGCGACGTTGGTTTCGGCCTCTTTCATCAGGCGTTCGCGAATGACGCGGGATTGGACCTTGTTGCCATCGCGACCGGCCAACGGGCTGTCGTTGATGCCGAAGGTCACGCTGATGGTCGGCGGATCGATGGGCTGGGCGGGCAGGGCGGTTTCGACATCCAGCGCGCAAAGCGTGTCGGCGACGGTCGCCTTGGACATGCCGGCAAGGCTGACGATATCGCCCGCCACCGCCTCGTCAATGGGCGTCTGCGTCAGGCCGCGGAAGGCGAGAACCTTGGAGATGCGGAACTGTTCGATCCGCTCGCCGTCGCGCGACAGGGCCTTGATGGTGTCGCCCGCCTTCGCGCGGCCGGCCTCGACCCGGCCGGTCAGGATGCGGCCGATGAAGGGGTCGGCGCCCAAGGTCGTCGCCAGCATCTGGAAGGGCTCGTCCTGGCGCGCGACCTGTTTCGGCGGCTCGACATGGCGCAGCACCAGGTCGAACAGTGCCGACATGTCCTTGCGCGGGCCGTCCAGCGACTCGTCCGCCCAGCCGCCGATGCCCGAGGCGTAGATATGGGGAAAGTCCAGCTGCTCGTCACTGGCGCCAAGGTTGGCAAACAGGTCGAACACCTCGTCCAGCGCCTTGTCGGGCTCGGCCGCAGGCTTGTCGACCTTGTTCAGCACGACGATGGGGCGCAGCCCCAGTGCCAGCGCCTTGGAGGTCACGAATTTCGTCTGTGGCATCGGACCTTCGGCGGCATCGACCAGCAGGCAGACGCCATCGACCATCGACAGGATACGCTCGACCTCGCCGCCGAAGTCGGCGTGGCCGGGGGTGTCGACGATATTGATGCGGGTGCCCTTCCATTCGACCGAGGTGGCCTTGGCAAGGATGGTGATGCCGCGTTCGCGTTCGATGTCGTTGCTGTCCATCGCGCGCTCGGCGACGGCCTGGTTTTCGCGGAAGGAACCCGACTGTTTCAGCAATTGGTCGACCAGGGTGGTCTTGCCGTGGTCAACGTGGGCGATGATCGCAATATTGCGGATATCCATGGGGGGCTGGCCTTTGAATTGATTGCGGCCCCCCTAGCGCAGCAAGGGCCGAAATGCCAGCAACAATCGCCCGTGCGCCTAGCGCAGCCCCAGCATGCTGAGGATGAAAAGCACCACGACGACAAGTCCGACGAGGTAGATGATCGAATTCAAGGCCAATTCCCCCTGCTGGCGCGGCGTTGAAAAGGGCCGCGATTTCATGGTCGTGCGGGACTAACCCCGGCCCGGTGGATCGGGTTCCCGGACGTGTCAGCGGCCGCGCGCCAGGGACTCGATCAGCCCGCGCACGCCCGACAGATCATAGCCGGCGCCAGCCGCCGTATCGAGCAACGTTTCCGTCGGTTCAAGCCCCGCGCGCGTTAGCGCCCAGAGCACGGTCGAACGGTTGCCCGAACGGCAATAGGCCAGTTTGCGGCCGGGCAGAGCCAGCGCCTCGGCCTGAGCCTCGACCATGTCGGGGGTCAACTCGCCCGGCACGAAGGGGATTTCGCGATATTCCATGCCGGCGGCCTCGGCCGCGGCGCGCATCGCGGTGCTGTCGGTGTCGGGGCCGACCTCGGCGTCGGGGCGATTGTTGATCAGGACGCGAAAGCCGGCTTGGGCAAGGGCCTGCAGGTCCTCGGGCTGGACCTGCGGGGAAACCGAAAGGTCCGGGGTCAGTTGGCGCAGGTCCATGAAGGTCTCCTTGAGGTTCCGCGACGGGGCGACCCTACGACGGATCACCCCCTTTGCGGCCGCTGTCAAGCTGTCGGTCCTAGGCGACGGGGCAGTTTTCCTCGACCAGCAGGGGCAGGGTGGCGTAGTCGTCGAAATGCTGGACAAAGCGCATCTGCTCGATGGCGCCCTTGCGATAGCCCCGGGTGTAAAGAAGGAACGGGACATTGGCGTTCTCGGCGCATTCGGCGTCGAATTCGCTGTCGCCGACATAAAGCCCCCGGGGCTGCTGGGGATGGGCGCCAAGGGCTGCGAAGGCCGCATGCAGCGGTGCCGGGTCAGGCTTGCGCTGGGGCAGGGAATCTCCGCCGATGACGATCGAGAACAACCCCGAAATCCCGAAGTGATCCAGGATCGCCCGGGTCGGCCCCATGGGCTTGTTCGTGCAGATCCCCAGCGGATAGCCCCGGTCGGCCAATTGGCCCAGAGCCTCGGGCACATGAGGATAAAGCCGCGTCAGCGCGGTCGCCTGATGATAGCGCGTCATGAAGGACGCGACTAGGTCCCGGTGCGCCTCGAGCGGCAGGCTGGTCGCCGCGATCACCCGGCGCCACAGCAGGTCGACGCCGCCGCCGATGAAGCTGCGCACCTGGTCCAGGGTCAGCGGCGCCGTCTTGTTCAGCCGCAGCACCGCATTCACAGCGGCATGGATGTCGGGGGCGCTGTCGATCAGTGTTCCGTCCAGATCAAAGACAACGGGGCAAGGGGCAAGGCAGGTGTTCATGAGGCTTTCCATTTGATCGAGCAGCCCATCGACGCGATCTGCTCGCGCGGACCTTGCCCGGTTTGCGCGACCAGCGCCATAGCTTCGAAAAGATCCCGGCGCACATCCGGTGCCGCCGCCGCGCGCCCCGAGGCGTCCAGCCGGCCGCGGTATTGCAGTTCAAGATCTGCATTGTAGCCAAAGAAATCCGGCGTGCACTCTGCGCCATAGGCACGCGCGACATCCTGGGTTTCGTCATACAGATAAGGAAAGGTGAAGCCGTGCTTCAGCGCTTCGGCCTTCATGTGCGGGGGCGCGTCCTGGGGATATTCGCTGATGTCGTTGGCCGAGATCGCCACCACGCCGATCCCCAGCGCCTGCAGATCGCGCGCGTCCCGAGTGATCCGGTCGATGATCGCCTGGACATAGGGACAATGGTTGCAGATGAACATGACGAGCGTACCGCGAGACCCGGCGATTTCCGCCAGGCTGTGAAGGCGTCCGTCGGGGTCCGGCAAGGTGAAATCGGGTGCGCGCGCCCCGAAGTCGCAAACTGGTGGTCTGACCGCCATCCGTCCTCCCGGTTTTCATGCTGGTCGACGGTAGCAGGTCAAGCGCGGGTTTGAGAGAGCTTGCAGACTGTGTTTGGGCGAAAGTATGAGGTTTTGGAAGTTCCTATACATAATTCTCATTATCATTGTTCTTGCTTTGGTCGGATGGATTCAAGATTGAAGTGCGACTTTTTTGACAAAAGCAATGTGTTTCCCAAAGGAGGATTCACATGCCCCGCTCCTATGTCCATCTCAGCCTCAAGGAACGCCGCAAGATCGCGCGCTGGCACGAGGCGAATCTCCAGCTTCCCAGATTGTGGACGGCCTCGGTTGGAACGGTTCGCAGAAGATGTCTCGGCTATTGCACAGACGGCCTAAGTCTTCCGTCAGAGCCTGATATCAGAAGCACTCACCCTGCCCCAAGCTTGCGCGCCTCTGCTGTGCGAAGCTGATACCATGTCCGGATAATACCACTCTCCGCTTCATCGGGTGTGAGCTTAAACAATTGATTTCACTGATATAATTTCCACCAGCCCAGATAAAACGCAAGGACATGGTGGGGCGGGAGGGGATCGAACCCCCGACCAACACGGTGTAAACGTGTCGCTCTACCGCTGAGCTACCGCCCCGACTGCGACCGACGCTGCCCGAACCGGGACCATCATGCCGTTGTTTTCCGCGCGTCTTCCGACCAACGCCCCGGTGGCCGAAGCGCCCGCGCCGGTTGCTGATAGCGCAATGCGGCGGGGCTTGGCAAGCGCGGCACGGTCACGCCGAAAAGCCGCGGCCCGGGCCAAGGATCGGGTCGGCAGCAGGACGCGGCAGGCCCGGGTCGGGGATGCCGGGCCCGCGAACCAGGTCGGGCTCGGCCCCGTCAGGATAGGCACCGACCACGGCGAAGTCGAGGCTTGCCTCGATCCGGCAATGGGCGCAGCCGGCGGGGATCACGACCGCGTCGCCCGCCTGCAGGTCGTGGATGGGACCGCCTTGCCCGCCCAGTTGAACCCGGGCGCGACCCGCATAGACCCCAAGCACCTCATGCGTGGTCGCGTGATAGTGCTGGAAATCATAGATGCCGTCGCGCCAGGAATTGCTCCAGCCGTTTTCGGCAAAGCGGGCTTCGAACCATGCGGCGCTCGGCTCAGGGCACGCGCCGCGATGGATCAGCGGCGTCATTTCCGCAGACGCGCGATCAGCGAGGACGTGTCCCAGCGCCCGCCGCCCATGTTCTGCACGTCCTTGTAGAACTGGTCGACAAGGGCGGTCACCGGCAGGCTGGCGCCGTTCTCGTCGGCTGCCGCCAGGCAGATCCCCAGGTCCTTGCGCATCCAGTCCACCGCGAAGCCGAAGTCGAAGCGGTTCTCCTCCATCGTCTTGTGGCGGTTCTGCATCTGCCAGCTGCCGGCGGCACCCTGGCTGATGACCTCGACCACCTCGCTGATGGAAAGCCCGGCCTTTTCGGCGAAATGCAGCGATTCCGACAGGCCCTGCACCAGACCGGCGATGGCGATCTGGTTGCACATCTTGGTCAACTGCCCCGCACCCGACGGCCCCATCAGCCGGCAGATCCGGGCATAGGCTGCGATCACCGGCTCGGCCCTGGCGTAATCTTCGGGCGTGCCGCCGCACATCACCGAAAGCTGCCCGTTTTCGGCCCCCGCCTGCCCGCCCGAGACCGGCGCGTCCACAAAGCCCAGGCCGCGTTCGCCGGCCAGCGCCGACAGTTCGCGCGTCACCGCGGCCGAAACGGTCGTGTGATCGACAAAGATCGCGCCCGCCTGCATGCCGGCAAAGGCGCCCTCGGGGGCCGTGCAGACCTGGCGCAGGTCGTCGTCGTTGCCGACGCAGGCCATGACGAACTCGGCCCCCTCGGCGGCCTCGCGCGCGGTCGCGGCGGCGCGGCCCGTGTGCTTGCCCGCCCAGGCCTCGGCCTTGGCGGCGGTGCGGTTCCAGACCGTCACCTGGTGCCCGGCCGCCGCCAGATGGCCCGCCATGGGAAAGCCCATGACCCCCAGTCCCAGAAATGCAACGCGTGCCATCACTTTCTCCCTTGGCTTGTGAAAGGCGCGTTGAACCGGAACGCGCGCTGTCCTATGCACCCCGATGAATTCCACCACCTGCCGCGGGGGTCAACCACCTCTGCGCCAAGCTTCGGGCGCGTCCATGGTGACACTATTCCGCTGGCTCGTTCGGCTGACGGTCGGGCTGATCGTGGCATCCTTGGGACTGGGGGCGCTGGTCTGGTATTTTACCATCCGCTCGCTGCCCGACTACAACGCCACCTTCGACGTGGCGGGCATCGCGGCCCCGGTCGAGATCGTGCGCACGACCGAGGGCGTGCCGCACATCTTCGGCGGCAACGACCGCGACGTGTTCTTTGCCCTTGGTCTGGCCCATGCCCAGGACCGGCTGTTCCAGATGACCGTCCTGCGCCGCGCCGCCCAGGGCCGCCTGGCCGAGATCTATGGGCCGGGCGCCCTGCCCGCCGACGATCTGGCGCGCAGGCTGGAACTGTACCGCAATGCCCGCGACTCGGTCGAGGCGCAGGACCCGGAAACGCGCGAGGCGCTGGAGGCCTATGCCGAAGGGGTCAACGCTTGGATCCACCAGGTGAACCTGGGCGCCCTGGGCCGTGGCGCGCCGGAATTCTTCCTGTTCCCGGACGACATCGCCTATTGGGAGCCGGCCGATTCCCTGGCGATCCTGAAGCTGCTCGCGGCCAGTGCCTCGGTCCAGATGCGGCGCGAGGTGCTGCGCGCCAGGCTGTCGCTGGCCGCGCCCGAACGCGGGCAGGAACTGGTCGCCGAGCCGACCGAACCGCCGATGCCCGCCTATGCCTCGCTGTTTCCGGGCGCGCGGTTCACGGGGGCCGAACGGCGCATCGCCGCGCCCGACTGGGCCGCCAGCCTTGCGGGTTATCTGGCGCCGGCGCAGGGCGCCTCGGGCAGCGGCTGGGCTGCGGCGGCGCGGCGCACGGCGGCCTCGGGTGCGCTTCTGGCCAATGATCCGCAGTTTGCCCTGACCGCGCCCGGACTGTGGTATCTGGCGCGGCTCGAGCTTGGCTCGGGCGGGGTGATCGGCGGAACCATCCCGGGAATCCCGGCGGTGCTGTCCGGCCGCAGCACGCACCTGGCCTGGGGCATCGCCCCCGCCCAGATCGACGACCAGGACCTGCATATCGAGGAAGTCCAGCCGGGCGACGCCAACCGCTACCGTGGCGCGGGCGGCTGGACCGAGTTCCAGACCCGGCGTGAAACCCTGCGCGTCAAGGGACAGGAGCCGCTGTCGATCACGCTGCGGCGCACGGAAAACGGCCCCGTCCTGCCACCTGGCCAACTGGACCTGGAGCGCATCCTGCCTGCCGGTCATGTCGCCACCCTGTCCTGGACCGGAGGCTTTGGCGGCGACACCTCGATGAGCGCGCTGATCGGGCTGATGCGCGCGCCCGAGCGCCAGGTCGCGGTCGAGGGGCTGCGCCGGATGGTCGCGCCCGCGCTTCTGGTCACGCTGGCCGACGACAACGGCGTGGGCCAGGTGCTGGCGGGCGCCCTGCCCGGCCGCAGTTCCGCGCATCAGACCGCAGGTCGCCTGCCCATGCCGGGCTGGCTGCCGGACAACCGCTGGGGCAAGCTGCTGCCGGCGCCGGACGCCATGACCACGCTGGCCCCCGCCTCGGGCATGGTGGCCGCGACCGGCGCCGCCCAGCCGGACGAACCCGTCCTGGGCTTCGACCGGGGCGACCCCTATCGGCAATCCCGCCTGCGCCATCTGATCGACTCGCGCGAGGTGCATTCCCGCGACAGCTTCATCGCCGCGCAGAACGACATCGTCAGCCCCGTGGCGCGCGCGCTGTTGCCGCTGGTGGGGGCCGACCTGTGGTTCACCGGAGAGCCCGCGGCCCGGGGCACACCCGAACGCCAGCGTCAGGACGCGCTGGCGCTGCTGGCGAACTGGGACGGCGCCATGAGCGAGCACCTGCCGGAACCCATGATCTATGTGGCCTGGATGCGGGCGCTTCAGGACCGCATCCTGCGCGATGAACTGGGCCCGCTGGCCGACGACCTGACCCGGCTTTACCCCGATTTTCTGGAGCGCGTGTTCCGCAACACACGGGGCGCCGGGGTCTGGTGCGACATCCGCCAGTCCGCCCCGGTCGAGACCTGCACCCAGATCGCCCGCCAGGCGCTGGACGCAGCGCTGCTGGATCTGACGGCACGCTTCGGCCCCGATCTTGCCAGCTGGCGCTGGGGCGACCTGCACCGGGCGCGTCATGTCCATCCGGGCCTGGGCGACATGCGAGGCGTGTCCTATATCGTCAACCTGATCCAGCCTACCTCGGGATCGGACACGACCATCGCGGCGGCGGGCTTCCTGGGCCGGGGGCCGAACCCCTGGCAGAACGTGACCGGGGCTGCCTATCGCGGAGTCTATGACCTGGCGGACCCCGACAGTTCCGTCTTTGTCATCTCGACCGGGCAATCGGGCCATCCGTTGTCGCGCCATTACGACGACATGGCCGAGCTGTGGCGGCGCGGGGAATATGTCGGCATGTCGCTGGACCCCGGCCTGGCCCGCGCGGGCGCCTCGGGCATCACCCACCTGCGGCCGGCCCCCGAATAGCCCCGCTTGCATCCGCCGCCGCGCCGGTCATTCTGGCCGCGCCACAGACAGGAACACCCGATGCCGCGCAAGATCATCATCGACACCGATCCCGGCCAGGACGATGCCGTGGGCATCCTTCTGGCGCTGGCCAGCCCGGAAGTGGAGGTGCTGGCCCTGACCACGGTTGCCGGCAACGTGCCGCTGGACCTGACCAGCCGCAATGCGCGCATCGTCTGCGAAATCGCGGGCCGGCCCGACATTCCGGTCCATGCCGGCTGCGACGCGCCGCTGTCGCGCCCCCTGGTCACGGCCGAGCATGTCCACGGCAAGTCTGGCCTGGACGGGATCGCGCTTTTCCAGCCCGCATCGGCGCTGGCGCCCGGCCATGCCGTCGATGCCATCATCGACATCCTGCGCCGCGAACCCGAGGGCAGCGTCACCCTGGTCGCCATGGGCCCGCTGACGAACCTTGCCACCGCCTTCCGCCGCGCCCCCGACATCGTGCCGCGCCTGCGGGAAATCGTCCTGATGGGCGGCGCCTATTTCGAGGTCGGCAACATCACCCCCGCGGCCGAGTTCAACATCTATGTCGACCCCGAGGCCGCGCAGATCGTCTTTGCCGCCGGCGCGCCGCTGACCGTGCTGCCGCTCGATGTCACCCACAAGGCGCTGACCAGCCGCGACTGGATCGAACAGATGCGCGCCTCGGGTCCGGTGGGCCGGGCCGTCGCCGGCTGGACCGACTTCTTCGAACGCTACGACCGCGAAAAATACGGGGCCGAGGGCGCCCCCCTGCACGACCCCTGCACCATCGCCTGGTTGATCCAGCCGGACCTGTTCGCCGGCCGCCACATCAATGTCGAGATCGAGACGCAGGGCGCGTTCACCACCGGAATGACCGTCGCCGACTGGTGGCGCGTCACCGGGCGCCCAGCCAATGCCCTGTTCCTGCGGGATGTGGACCGGGACGGGCTTTTCACCCTGCTGGGCCAGCGGATTACGGGGTTGGACCGCCGCTAGCCGCTCCGGCCGCCGGGGGCTGCGACTGGGGTTGAGGCTGGGGCGCGGCCTGGCCGCTCGTCGCCACCGGCTTGCCCGCGCCGATATCGCGATTGATCCGGTCGATCAGAACGCCCGTCACATCCACCGACTGGGCCGAGACGAAGATCGCGCTTTGATCCAGCACCACCACGGCGCCGCGCTCCTCCATCACCTGCGCCAGCACCGGCAGGGCCGCGCGCAGAAAGGCCGTGCGTTCCTGTTCCACCTGAGCATCCAGGTCGCGCGCCACCGTGTCGCGTTCGCGGCGCACGGCGACCACGCGCTTGTCGAATTCGTCGGCGCGCTGTCGGAACTCCTCGGGCGGAAGGGTGCCGCGCAGGGTGGTCAGTTCCTGCTCCTCGGCCGCGAACTGGCTTGCCAGCCGCTCGTTCTCGGCCGCGATCTCACGCGAGCGGCGCTCGACTTCGGCCTGGACCCTCTGCCCCCACAGCGAGCCCATGAAAAGCCGCTCCTGGTCGATGGTCATGATCGGGGGAAAGCCCCGCTCGGCCCCGGCCGACCGGGTATCGACCACCAGGGGCGGCACGGCATCGGCCGGCGCACGGGGGGCCGCCGCATCCTGGGCCGTGGCCGGCAAGGCCAGCGCCAGGGCCCAGAGGCTGCCGAGGACCGCCCGTCCCCGCATCAGAACTTGGTCGAAATCGTCAGGTCGAAGGACTGCTCTTCGTCATAGTCCTCTTTCTTCAGCGCCTTGGCGAAGTTGAAGCGCAGCGGACCGATCGGCGTCGTCCAGAACAGCGAGGCGCCGACCGCCGCGCGCACATGCATCCCGTCATCGACCTCGACGCCGTCATAGCCGGTGGTGTTCTGCAGGCCCCAGACGGACCCGGCATCGGCGAACAGGCCGCCCTTGATGCCGTATTCCTCGGGCAGGCCCAGCGGGAACTGCATCTCGGTACGCAGCGCCCAGAAGTAGTTGCCGCCCAGGGCATCCTCGTTCGGGGCCGCCAGGTCGCGGGGGCCATAGCCGTTCGGCTCGAACCCGCGGATCTTGCCGTTGCCCGAATAGCGGTCCAGGAATCGGCTGGTCTGGTCGCTCAGCATATAGACCGCGCCCGCTTCGAACTCGGCCAGGAAGGTCACGTTCTCGCGCCAGGCATTGCTTTCGGCACCGGCATAGATCGCGCTGGTGACGGATTTCACATCGCCGCCCAGGCCCGCGAAATCCTGGCTGAAGCGCAGCCGATAGCTGGTCAACGGATCCAGTCCGGCGGTGCGGCTGTCATAGTTGTAGCTGTAGCCAAGGGCCGAGGTGAAATAGCCGCCCTGCTCAAGGTAAAGGATCGGCGACGAACCGACCAGTTCGCTGCTTTCGTCGTCCACATGGACCATCTCGACGTCGAACAGCGTGTCCTTGCTGATCTTGTAGCGCAGTTCCAGCCGGGCGCTGTCCGATATCGGGAACTCCAGCCCCGTCTGAACTCCGACCGAGCGGGTGTTGTAATCGGCGTTCAGCCGGTCGGTGGTGTTGTACCACAGCTGGAAGCGCGCCCTCAGGTCGCGGCCCAGGAAAAACGGCTCGACAAAGGTCAGGCCCGAGCTTTGCGAATCCGAACCGGCGGCGACGGACAGGCTGAGCTCCTGCCCGCGGCCCAGGAAGTTCTTTTCGGTCAGCCCCAGGTTGAAGCCTACCCCGGTCGAGACGCCATAGCTCACGCCGAACGTCAGGCTGCCCGTGGGCTGCTCCTCGACGTTCACGTCGACGACCACCTGGTCGGGCGCGGTGCCCTGGCGGCTTTCGGCCTGGACATCGGCGAAATATCCCAGCGCCCGCAACCGCTCGGCCGAGTTCCTGATCTCGCGCGGGTTGAAGGGATCGCCTTCGACCGTGGCAAACTGCCGGCGGATGACCGAGTCGAGCGTCGTGGTGTTGCCCTCGATGTCGATGCGTTCGACAAAGACGCGCTGGCCGCGGGTCAGGGCGAATGTCAGGTCCAGCGTCTGGCCGCGTTCGTTGCGGGTGATGCGCGGCTCGATATTGACGAAGTTCAGACCCTTGCGCAGCGCCAGCGCCTCCATCCGGCGGATGGTCGTGTCGATGGCGGTGGGATTGTAGACCTCGCCCCGGCGCACGCGGTTCTGGTCCGCGAACTCGGCCGCGTCGACCCCGGGGATCTCGCTGACCGTGGTCACGTTGCCGAAGGTATAGCGGGGCCCTTCCTGGATCTGGAAGGTGATGTAGAAGGCATCGCGTTCGCGCGCGACCTCGGGCGCCACGGCCTGGACCTGGAAATCGGCATAGCCGCGCGAGCGATAGAAATCGGTCAGCAGCTTTTCATCGACCGGCAGCCGGTCCGGGGCAAAGGTGTCGCGCCGGATGAAGTTGCGCAAAAGCCCCGCCTGCTTGGTCTGCAGGACGTTGCGCAGCCGCTGGTCGGAAAACGCCCGGTTGCCGACAAAGCCGATGCGCTCGATCTCGGTCAGGTCGCCCTCGCGGATCTCGAACACCAGATCGACCCGGTTGCCGTCGCGGCGGATCACCTTGGGATCGACCCGCGCCGCCAGCCGCCCCTGCGAGGCATAGACCTTGCTGAGCTCGGCCGCGTCCGCCTCGGCCTGGGCGGGGGAAAAGACGTGGCGGGACTTGGATTTGATGACCTGGGCCAGGTTCTCGTCCTTGAGCTTGCGGTTGCCTTCGAAGGCGATCGTGTTGATCGTGGGATATTCCGCCACGCGGACGACCAGCGTGCCGCCCGAGGGCACGATCTCGACCCGCTCGAACAGGCCCGAGTTCTGCAGCCGCTGATAGGCCGCGTTCAGGTCGCCGCCCGACACGTCCTGCCCGCGCGGCAGGTCCAGATAGGACAGGATCGTCGCGGGCTCGATCCGCTGGTTCCCTTCGATCCGCACGTTGCTGAAGACATAGGCCGATGCGGGCAGCGGCAGGAACGCCACGGGGCCGGCCATCGTCAGCGCCGAAATCAGCGCCACCGCGCCCTTGCCGAGTTTCTTGTCCGTCATCGCTGCCCCTCGCGGTCATTCCTTGGCCGGCGGGTTGGTCCCGCCATAATTGCTTCCGTGGATACAGCGAAGCGGGCGGGACTGTCAAAAGGCAACGCCCTCTAGGGACAGAAAAGATCGTTGGTGAGGCCAAAGACCATCAATGCCAGGACCGCCGCCATTCCCAGCGCCGACAGCACCTCGAGGACGCGGTCCGACGGGCGGCGGCCGGCAATCGCCTCGTAGGTGTAAAACATCAGGTGGCCGCCATCCAGCACCGGCACCGGCAGCAGGTTCAGGAAACCGATGGCAGCGGACAGCACCGCGATCCACCAGATGAAGTCGCCCCCGCCCGCCGAGGCCGCCTGCCCCGTGCTTTTGGCGATGCTGATCGCGCCCCCCAGATTGCAGGTGCCGATCTGTCCCGTCGCCATCGCCCAAAGCCCCGAAACCGAGGATGCGATGATGTCCCAGGTTCGCGCGACGCCGATCTGCGCCGCCTCGGCCAGCCCCGTGGGCCGGGTCGCCGGGTCAAAGAAGGCGCCCCCGCCGGTGACGCCGATCAGCCAGCGCTTTTCATAGCCGGTCGCGGTCGGCAGGTCCTGTTCGCGGGGGACCAGGGTATAGTCGGCCTCGCCCTCGCCCGGGCGCCAGATGCGCAGCAGGACGGGACGGCCCTGCGCCTCGGCCACCTTGTCGCGCAATTCGTCAAAGCGGGTTACGGGATCGTTGTCGATGGCCAGGATCACGTCGCCCGCCCGCAGCCCGGCCGAGGCTGCGGCGCTGCGGGGCGAAACCCCGGTGATCAGCGGCGGCATCGGCGAGGGGCCGGGAACCGTGACCTCGGCCCCGTCGCGGCGCACCGTCCAGGCATAGGATGGCTGTGGCGGCAGTTCCCCGGCGATCCGGCCCAGCGATTGCCAGTCCGGGACGGCGCGCCCCTCGACCGCCAGGATGCGGTCGCCGGGCTCAAGCCCGATCTCGACCCCCGGCGGCACCGGATGCAGCGTGCCCACGGCGGGCTCGTCGGTCGGCATGCCCTGCCACATCGCCATTCCGGCAAAGACCAGGATCGACAATACGAAGTTGAAGACCGGCCCCGCCGCCACGGTGGCAAAGCGGGCCCAAAGCGGCGCTCCGGTCAGGCTCTGCCGGGCCCGGTCGGGATCGACGGGAACCGAACCTGCGCTGGCCGCGTCGGCGTCGCCCAGGAACCGCACATAGCCGCCCAGCGGGATCGCAGCGACCTGCCACAGGGTCCCGCGCCGGTCGCGGCGGGACATCAGCCGGGGCCCGAAGCCCAGCGAGAACACCTCGGCCTTGATGCCCGACAGCCGGCCGATGATGTAGTGGCCGTATTCGTGCACGGTGACGATGATCGACAGCGCCAGGATGAAGGCGCCGACCGTCCAGAGCGTATCCACAAGCTGTCCGATCATGCCGCCCCCGCCGTGCAGGCGGCAAGCCGCCGCGCCTGCGCGTCCCATTCCAGTACGGTCGCCAGATCGCCGGGGCTGGACGCAAAGCCGGGCTCGCGTGCACAGGCGTCCAGCGCACGTTCGACCGCCGGGGCCATGTCCATGAAGCCGATGCGGCCGGCGATGAAGTCGTCCAGCGCCTGTTCCTTGGCCGCGTTCAACACCGCGCCCGCCGCGCCGCCGGCCCGGATGACCTGACGCGCCAGCCGCAGCGCGGGCCAGCGCGCCTCGTCCGGGGCCGTGAAGGTCAGGCTGCCAAGCGCCGCCAGGTCCAGCGCCGGCACCGGCAGGGCCGCGCGCTGCGGCCAGTGCAGCGCATAGCCGATCGCATGGCGCATGTCCGGCGCGCCCAGATGCGCGATCGAGCCGCCGTCCCTGTGGCTGACCATGGCGTGAACGATGGATTGCGGATGCACCAGCACCTTGATCTGGTCGCAGGACAGGCCAAAGAATTCGTGCGCCTCGATGACCTCCAGCGCCTTGTTGAACATGCTGGCGCTATCGATGGTGATGCGCTGCCCCATCGCCCAATTGGGATGCGAGGATGCCTCGGCCACCGTGGCCCGAGCCAGCCGCTCCAGCGGCCAGTCGCGGAAAGCGCCCCCCGAGGCGGTGATGGTAACATGCTCGACACTGTCGAGGTTTTCTCCGTGAAGCGATTGAAATATCGCGGAATGTTCGGAATCGACAGGCAGGATCACGGCCCCGTTGCGCTGGCTTTCGCCCATCACCAGGCGCCCTGCGGCGACCAGCGATTCCTTGTTGGCCAGGGCCAGCGTGCCGCCACGGCGCAGAACCTCCAGTCCCGGCGGCAGGCCGGCTGCGCCGATGATGGCAGACAGGGTCCAGTCGGCCGGGCGCGCCGCCGCCTCGGCCACGGCCTCGGGGCCCGCTGCCGTCTCGATGCCCGAACCGGCCAGCGCCTCGCGCAGCGCGCCCAGCTTTTCCGGCAGCGCGGTCACGGCGATCTCGGCCCGCAGGGCGCGCGCCATTTCGGCCAGGCGCCCGACATTGGCCGCCCCGGTCAGGGCGACGGTGCGATAGGCCTCGGGCCCGCCCGCACGCATCAGCAGATCAAATGCGCTTTCGCCGATGGACCCCGTGGCCCCCAGCACCGAAACGCTGCGCATGGTCCTCAGCCTCCGATTATCGGCAACAGATGGACCAGCATCAGCACCAGTGCAAGCAGCAACGCCCCCGACATGGCGTCGAAACGGTCCATGACCCCGCCGTGGCCGGGGATCAGCTGCGAACTGTCCTTGGCGCCCACCCGGCGCTTGAGCCAGCTTTCCGCGATGTCGCCGAACTGCCCCGCGATCGCCAGCAGCGGCCCGACCAGCAGGACCGGCCAAGTCCCCAGGCCGAACACCCACAGGCCAAGGGCCAGCACCAGCGCGCCGACCCAGCCGGCAAGCGTGCCGCTCCAGGTCTTTTTGGGGCTGATCGAGGGCCAGAACTTGCGGCCGCCGACCTTGCGGCCCACGAAATAGCCCAGCACATCCGACTGCACCACGGTCGCCACGATCCAGAACACCGTCGCCAGGCCCATCACCTCGCGCATGGCGACCAGCGCATAGGCGGCGCCCAGGATCGCGACGGTGAACAGCACATAGGCGGGCCGTTCGTGGCTGTGCGTGCCCGGCAGCCCGGCCAGGATCGGCAGCAAGATCAGCAGCAAAGGCTTGTCGCCGGACAGGACCAGCATGGTCAGCAGAACCAGCCCCGACAGCAGGCCGATCAGCACCGGATGGCGCGGGCTGTGAAACTCGGGATGGCGCCAGCCCGTCAGCCGGGCCAGTTCCCACATCATCAGACCTGCGATGACCGAAACGCCCAGCCGCATCCACAGGCCCGAGGACAGCAGCAGCACGATGCCGATGACCAGCAGCAACGCGCCCCAGCCGAAGCGCTTGCGCAGATCGGACCACTTGCCCGGCTTGAGCCTGTCACGCAACCGCCCGCGAGGGGTGTCGCCCCCCGTCATGCGCCCCCGAAGCGCCGGTCGCGCAACCCGAAGCGGTCCAGGATGGCGGCCAGATGATCCGGGGTGAAATCGGGCCAAAGCGTGGGCGTGAATTCGTATTCCGAATAGGCCGCCTGATAGGGCAGGAAATTCGAGGTCCGGGTTTCCCCGCTGGTGCGGATCACCAGGTCGGGGTCGGGCTGACCCGCCGTATCCAGGCAGGCGGCGAAATCGGCCTCGGTAGGTGCTTGAATCTCGCCCCGGGCGATGCGCTCCGCCATGCGGGCGGCGGCGCGCGCGATCTCGTCCCGGCCGCCGTAGTTGATCGCGACGGTCAGGTTCAGCCGGCTGTTGCAGGCGGTGCGCGCCTCGATCCCGGCCATCAGCCGCTGCAGCCGGGGATCCAGCCGCTCGCGTCCGCCGATGAAGCGCATCCGCACGCCCTCGGCGGACAGGCCATCGGCCTCGCGCTCGATATAGCGGGCAAAGATGCGCATCAGGCCCAGGACCTCCTCGGCCGTGCGCTTCCAGTTCTCGGTCGAAAAGGCGTAAAGCGTCAGCCAGTTCACCCCCATGTCGGGACAGGCGCGCACGATCTGCTTGACGCGTTCGGCCCCCCGCCGATGGCCGACAAGCCGCGGCCAGCCCTTGTTGACGGCCCAGCGGCCGTTGCCATCCATGATGATGGCGACATGCCGGGGTTTGGCGTCGCCGCCCCCGGCTTTGGGCAGGCTGGCTGCGGGATCGGCCATCTGGATCAGACCTGCATGATTTCGGCTTGCTTGGATTCCAGCGCCTGGTCCACAGCCGCGATCATCTTGTCGGTCAGATCCTGCACGGCCGATTCCCAGAACTTCTGATCGTCCTCGGACATGCCGGCCGCCTTGGCCTTCTTGATCTGGTCCATGCCGTCGCGGCGCACGTTGCGGATCGCGACGCGGGCATGTTCGGCATATTGCGCGGCAACGCGGGTCAGGTCGCGGCGACGCTCCTCGTTCAATTCGGGGATCGGCAGCATGATGATGGTGCCGTTCAACTGCGGGTTGATGCCCAGGCCGGAATCGCGGATCGCCTTTTCGGCCTTTCCGACCAGCGCCTTGTCCCAGATGTTGATCGTCACCATACGCGGCTCGGGCACGTTCACCGTGCCGATCTGGTTGATGGGCGTGGGCGAGCCATAGGCATCCACCATGATCGGCTCGACCATGCTGGCCGAGGCGCGGCCGGTGCGCAGCGACGCAAATTCATGGCGCAGCGAATCCATGGCGCCCTTCATGCGGCGTTCCAGGTCGTCGGTGTCGATCTCGATCTCGTCGGACATGCTCGGTCATGGCCTCTGCTGTTGGTTTTCAGCGCTTTTAGCCGAGCCTTGCCGGCAAGGCAAAGCCTATGCTGCCATTTTAACCATGCACCCGCGTATAAGTGCCCTCGCCTGCCAGGATTCCTCGGAAACCGCCGGGCTCATCCAGCGAGAAAACGATGATCGGCAGGTCGTTGTCGCGTGCCAGCGCAATGGCCGAGGCGTCCATCACCCCCAGGTGCTTTTGCAGAACCTCGTCATAGGTGACGTTTTCATAGCGCTTGGCGTCGGGGAATTTCTTGGGATCCTTGTCATAGACGCCATCGACCTTGGTGCCCTTGAAGATCGCCTCGCAGTTCATTTCATTGGCGCGCAGCGTCGCCGCCGTGTCGGTGGTGAAATAGGGGTTGCCGGTGCCGGCGGCAAAGATGCAGACGCGCTTCTTTTCCAGGTGGCGGACGGCGCGGCGGCGGATATACGGTTCGGCCACCTCGTCCATGCGGATGGCGCTGATGACGCGGGTGTGGATGCCCTCGGCCTCCAGCGCGGCCTGCATGCCCAGGGCGTTCATCACCGTGGCCAGCATCCCCATGTAATCGGCGGTCGCGCGGTCCATGCCCTGCGCGCTGCCCTGCAGGCCGCGAAAGATGTTGCCGCCGCCGATGACCATGCAGATCTCGACCCCCATGTCGTGGACCGAGCGGACTTCGTGCGCGATGCGCGCCACGGTCGGCGGATGCAGGCCATAGCCCTGGTCGCCCATCAGCGCCTCGCCCGAGATTTTCAGCATGACGCGGCCGTATTTGCCGGGCTTCTTGGTGTCGTCGGTCATCACGGGCCGCCTTGTTCGCAGTTTCATTGCCGCGCAAAATGTCGCAAACAGCCCCGATGTTCAACCGCCACCACGCTTTGCTGTCCTGATGTCAGACCGGCTTTCCGCCTTGATCCCGGCCGGCCGCCATGTGCTGATCGCCGGCCCGACCGCCAGCGGCAAATCGGCGCTGGCGCTGGGCATCGCACGGTCGCAGGGCGGGGTCATCGTGAACGCGGATGCGTTGCAGGTCTGGTCGTGCTGGCGGGTGATCTCGGCCCGTCCCTCGGCCGAGGAGGAGGCGCAGGCCCCGCACAGACTTTACGGCCACATGCTGCCCGGCGCGCCCTATTCCGTGGGCGACTGGCTGGCGCAGCTGCGCGAGATCCTGGCGACGGGCCAGCGGCTGATCGTGGTGGGCGGGACCGGGCTTTACCTGAACGCCTTGACCAGCGGGCTGGCCGTCATGCCCCCGGTTCCCGCCGAAGTCCGGGCACGGGCCGATGCGCTGATCGCGGAACCCGGCGGGCTGGCGCGGATGGTGGCCGATCTCGACCCCGACACGCGGGCCCGCATCGACCTGCGCAACCCCGCCCGCGTCCAGCGCGCCTGGGAGGTGCTGACCGCGTCGGGCCGGGGCCTGGCCGCCTGGCAGGCCGAGACGCCGCCGCCCCTGATCCCTGCGTCGGCCGCCGAGCGGATTGTCCTGACCAGCGACCGCGACTGGCTGGCCCGGCGGATCGAGCGGCGGTTTCATGCGATGATGGAGCAGGGCGCGCTGGACGAGGTGCGCGCCATGCTGCCGCGCTGGCAGCCCCGTGCGCTTTGGGCGCGCGCCATCGGCGCACCGGAACTGGTCGCGCATCTGCGCGGCGAATCGACGCTGGATCAGGCGATCGAACGCGCCATCGTCGCGACCCGGCAATATGCCAAGGCGCAGCGCATCTTTTTCCGGGGCAGGCTGCGCGACTGGCGACAAATTCCCGTCGACCGGGAAAATTGAAGGCCGCGCGTTAATATCGCAACCTTGCGGCGTCTAAACCGTTGCTTGTGTAGGGGGCACAGCCCTCGGGAACCGCAAAGGCGGCGGCATGTCATGAACCTGCGTCATCTTTTCCCTTGGCAGGACGATCCGGCGGAGGCGCCCGCCCTGGAACGCCTGCGCCAGGCCCGGATCACGGCAGAGACCATTCTGGACCCTGCCCCCGTGGATCCCCGCGCCCTGCCCCCTGTTTCCGGTGACGCAGCTGCCTCGCCCTTGCCGTGCCCTCGGCGCCCGATGCCGTTCGACGGCCTGCGGCTGATCCCGCTGGACGGTTTCGTCTGGGGCGGCGCGGTCCAGCGGGCCCGGGCCGGACAAGGCGCCAGGCCCAGGGTTCGGGGCGATCATGTCCTGATCCTTGTGCAGGACGGCGGCATGACCATCGAGCTGCCCCGCAGCGGCCATCCGGTGTCGGCCGGGCGGCTGGCCTTTGTCCCGGCGGGCACGGCCTTTGCGATGCAGCCGGGCATGGGATGCCGGGGGCTGGTGTTGCTGGTGCCCCCCATGGTTGCCCAGCAGCTTGCGGTGGACCTGCCGCCCGCCTGGCGCTGTGGCCCGCCCCGCCCCGACGATGCCCCGTTGATCGAGCCCGCCCTGCGCGCCCTGGGTCGCGGGATACCGCGCGGCTCTGCGGATCTTGCGGCGGCCGCTTGCCAGCTTGGCCTGCTGGCGGCCGCGCTGAACCGGCTTTCGCCGGCCTCAGCGGACCCGGAAACGCAGACGAACATCGACTTCGCATCCTTGGCCGAACGCTTCCTGGCCGTGGCCAAAGGGCGCCTGGACCGGGATATCGTCATTGCCGACCTGGCGGCGGATCTGGGCTGCACCGTCGCGCAACTGGACCGCGCCTGCCGCGCGGCGCGGGGCCGCAGCGCGCTGGAGCTGATCTATGCCCTGCGGCTTGAACGGGCCGCCCGGCTGTTGCGCGATACGGACCAACCCGTGACGCAGATCGCGCAGGAACTGGGCTATGGCGGGCTTGGCCATTTCATGCGCTGCTTCATGGCCGGAACCGGCCAGACGCCCGACCACTTCCGCGCCATGGTCCGGTCCGAGGCGGCCGAATAGGCCACCCTTGGCCCCCGGCCCTCACTCCTCGGCCGGCGCGGCAAGCGGATCGCGGCCGCGAAACCCCTGGGCCACGACGAACTTTTCCGACGAATCCGAGCGGCTGGCCGGCGGCTTGACGTTCGCGACCTTGGTGAAGCTGCGCTTGAGCATCGCCTGCATGTCGTTCTCCGCCCCGCCCGCCAGCACCTTGGCGACAAAGGTGCCGCCCGGCTCCAGCACGTCGAAGGCCAGTTGCAGCGCCGCCTCGACCAGGGCCACGATGCGCAGATGGTCGGTGCCCTTGTGGCCGGACGACGCCGCCGCCATGTCCGACATGACCACATCGGCGCGACCGCCAAGCCAGTCCTTGACCTTGTCGTCCGCGCCCTCGGACAGGAAGTCCAGCTGATGGATTTCGGCCCCGGCGATGGGATCGACCTCTTGCAGGTCGACGCCCAGCACGCGGCCGACCTTCTTGCCCGAGGTCTCGCCCAGGGCATTCACCCGCGCGACCGCGACCTGGCACCAGCCGCCGGGCGCGCAGCCCAGGTCCACCACCCGGGCGCCGGGCACCAGGAATCGATACTTGTCGTCCAATTCCAGGATCTTGTAGGCGGCCCGGCCGCGATAGCCCTCGCGTTTGGCGCGGGCCACATAGGGATCGTTCAGCTGGCGTTCCAGCCACAGCGTGCTGGACAGCTTGCGCCCCTTGGCCGATTTCACCCGCACCCGCAGGTCGCGTTGCCCGCGACCCGAGGATTTCTTTTCGCCCGGCGTCTTACCCTGGCTCATCTCATGCCACCCCGTTCAATCCATCCGGGGCCAAGACCCCGTCCTTGACCATCTGCGCGTAAAGCAGCCCCTCGCGCAGGCCGCGATCGGCGACCGACAGCCGCGTCGTCGGCCAGACCCGCATCAGCGTCTGCAGGATCGCCGCGCCCGACATGATAAGTGCGTGACGCTCGCGCCCGATGCGCGGGTCGGCGCGCCGCCCCTCGGGCCCCAGCGCCAGGTAATCGCGGATCACCCGGTCGATCTGGGCCGAGGTCATGGTCAGCCCGTCCACCTTGGTCCGGTCATAGCGCCGCAACCCCAGGTGGCTGGCCGCCACGGTCGTCACCGTCCCCGAGGTGCCGATCACCTGGAAACTGTCGTCGAAGCTTTGCGTCAGCGCATAGGGGCTGAAACCCGACAGCATCTCCTCGAAATGCCAGGACATCAGGGCGAAACGGCCCTGGTCGTCCTCGACATCCTCGAACTGGTCGCGCAGCGTGGCGACCCCCAGGGGCACGCTGATCCAGTCCACGACACGCGCGCCGCCCGGGCGCGGATTGCGGAACCCGTCGGCCAGACGCATGATCGCGCGCGGCCGCTCGGTCGGCTCGACATCCTCGAGGTCGATCCAGACCAGTTCGGTGGACCCCCCGCCGATATCGACGACCAGCAATTGGTCCGTGCGATGGCTGACCAGCGGCGCGCAGGAGATCACGGCCAGCCGGGCCTCCTCCTCGGCGTCGATGATTTCCACCGGCAGGCCGGTTTCGCGCCGGATCATGCGCAGGAAGTCGCGGCTGTTGCGTGCGCGCCGGCAGGCCTCGGTCGCGACCAGACGCATGCGCGTGACCTTGTGCGCCTCAAGCTTGCGCCGGCACACCTGCAGGGCATGGACCGTCCGCGCCATCGAGGGACGCGAAAGCCTGCCCGATGCTTCCAGCCCCTGCCCCAGCTGGACAGGTTTCGAGAAGCTGTCGACCACCTGGAACTGACTGCCCTGGGGTCGGGCAATCAGCATCCGGCAGCTGTTGGTGCCAAGATCCAAGGCCGCGTAAAGCAGCCCGTCCTCGGCCGGGCGGGTGACGAAAGGCTCGACCGTTTTTTTCGGGAACGCGTCCGCACCCGCAGGACGCCTGGGCGCCATGTCACGCCCTCCGATAACAAGTTGAAACGAACGTAACGCGCGCCCCCCGGCGGTTCAAGACCCCGCGGGTCCTCGCGGGTTCTCGACAGGGCAGGACGGGCGGGCTATGCCTGCGCCATGATCGTCATCGCCGCCCTGATCCTTGGTGCCGCGATCGGCTGGATGCGCGCCGGGAAACTGGGCGGCGCCTTGGCCGACCGCGTGCAATACGCCGCAGCCCACGCCATCGGATTCGCGGTGCTGGGCATTTTCCTGACCGTGCTGGTCAGCCGGATGACCTGATGTTTCGGCCCTTTCTCGACAGCCTGCGCCGGCACGGAGTGCCCGCCAGCCTGCGGGAATACCTGGACCTGCTGGCGGGTCTGCAGGCGGGCCTGTCGGACTGGACGCCCGAAGGGTTCTATCACCTGGCCCGCGCCACGCTGGTCAAGTCCGAGGCGCATATCGACCGTTTCGACCGCGCCTTTGCCGAGGCGTTTTCCGGCCTGGACGAGATTCCGGTTCAGGCGCTGCTGGACGAGGTCTCGATCCCCCGCGAATGGCTTGAGAAGCTGGCCGAAAAGCTGCTGACGCCCGAGGAACGCGCCGCCATCCAGGGGCCCGGCAGCTTTGACGAACTGATGAAACGCCTGCGCGAGCGCCTGGCCGAACAGCAGGGCCGCCACCAGGGCGGCAACAAATGGATCGGCACCGCCGGCACCTCGCCCTTCGGCGCCCATGGCTACAACCCCGAAGGCGTGCGCATCGGCCAGGACGCCAGCCGCCACCGCCGCGCGGTCAAGGTCTGGGACAAGCGCGAATTCCGCGACTTCGACGATTCGGTGGAACTGGGCACCCGCACCATCAAGGTCGCGCTGAAGCGGTTGCGCCAATGGGCCCGCCACGGCGCGGCCGAGGAACTGGACCTGCCCGGCACCATCCGCGCCAGCGCCGAGCACGGCTATATCGACGTGCAGACCCGGCCCGAGCGCAGGAATGCCGTCAAGGTCCTGCTGTTCCTGGACGCCGGCGGCAGCATGGACGACCACTCGCGCCTGGTGGACGAGCTGTTCTCGGCCGCGCGGTCCGAGTTCAAGCATCTGGAACATTTCTATTTCCACAACTGCATCTATGAGGCGCTGTGGAAGGACAACCGCCGCCGCTGGACCGAAACCATGCCCACCTGGGACGTGCTGAACCGCTATGGCCGCGACTACAAGGCGATCATCGTGGGCGACGCCTCGATGTCGCCCTATGAGATTGCGGTGCCGGGCGGCGCGAACGAACACTGGAACCCCGAATCGGGCGAAACCTGGCTGCTGCGCCTGGGCGAGACATGGCCCGACCACGTCTGGCTGAACCCGGTGCCCCAGGGACAATGGGGACATACCCCCTCGATCCGCATGATCTCCGAGATCGTCCAGGGCCGGATGCAGCCCCTGACGCTGGACGGGCTGACGCGCGCCATGCGCCTGCTTGGCTAATGCCGCCAGCGGGCCCATATTCGGATCATGCTGAAATTCACCCCGATCCTGCTGATCCTGCTTTATGCCATGGCGATGTGGTTCTTTTCGCTGTGGCGGCTCAAGGCCGAACTGAACAGCCGGTCGACGCCGCTGGACCATCCCCGGCTGAAACCGATGCTGGAACGGCTGGGCCGGGCAATGGACCTGCCCCCGATCCGCGCCCATGTCTATGAAATCGCGCCGGTGAACGGGCTGGCGGCGCCCGACGGGCGGATCTTCCTGACCCGGGGGTTTCTGGACAAGCTCGACGCCGGCGCCGTGACCGAGGCCGAGCTTGCCTCGGTCATCGCCCATGAACTGGGTCATGTGGCCCACGGGCACGGCCGCCGGCGCATGGTCGATTTCGCCGGGCAGAACGTCATCCGCGTGGTTCTGGCCGGGGTGCTGGGCCGGTTCCTGCCCGGGATCGGCGCCTGGATCGCCAACCTTGCGGCGACCGCCGTCTCGGCCCGCCTCTCGCGCCAGGACGAATTCGAGGCCGACGCCTTCGCCAGCGCGCTGATGGTCAAGGCGGGCCTGGGCACGGCGCCGCAGAAAAGCCTGTTTCGCAAGCTCGATGCCCTGGCCGGGGGGCGCGGCACCGCACCGGCCTGGCTGCTGTCCCATCCCCGGACCGACAAGCGCATCGCCGCCATCGAGGCGCTGGAACGCCGCTGGGGCATCGCCTGACTTGTAGCGGACGGGGTTTGGACTATGCTGCGGTTGCAAAACCGCCGAGTTCAGATGACCTTCCGCCGCCGCGTCCTATACCTTCCCGGCTTCGACCCGATCCCGCCCCGCCGCTATCGCGAGCTTTACAAGCGCGAAGGGGCCGAGCAGGCCCGCATCTCGGGCTATCGGCTGGAGTTCGGCGCGCGGCGCGACCGCACCGGCTTTGGCTGGGGCGTTGAGGGCAATTTTTCCGGTACCCGCGCCGAGGCGGAGTTCGAGGTCCTGGTCTGGGCCGACATCGTGCAGGGCTCGATGGGGCAAAGCATCGCCGCGACCTACGGCCAGCTTTGCCGCACCGCCTGGGCCTATATCGGTTCGGGGGCGCTGCTTCGGCTGATGCGGCTGCGCCGGGGGCCAGTGATCGCGGCGCTTTATCCGGTGGTGGTGCTGATCGGACAGTTGCTGGTGGCACTGCTTGCGGGTGCGCTGGCCGGCTGGATCGCGGCGTGGCTGACGGGACAATGGTGGGCGACCCTGCCCGTCCTTGCCGCCGTGACCTGGGCGGGGCTGCGGCTGTGGCGCCGGCTCGACGGCCGGATCTTTGCCTATTACCTGATGCATGACTATGCCTTCACCGCGCAGCATAGCGGTGCCTATCCCCCGGCGCTGGAACGGCGGCTGACCCAGTTCGCCGACCGCATCGCCGAGGTCCTGCGCGGCGACTGGGACGAGGTGCTGGTCGTCGGCCACAGCTCGGGCGCCTATCTGGGCGTCTCGGTCCTGGCCGAGCTGATCCGCTCGGGCCGGGTTCCCGCGCAGGGTCCGCGACTTTCCTTCCTGTCGCTCGGCCATGTCGTCCCCATGGCCTCGTTCCTTCCCCGCGCCAACCGGCTGCGGGCCGACCTGCGCAGTCTGTCGGCCCGGCCCGAGCTTGAATGGGTGGACGTGACGGCGCCCGGGGATGCCTGCTGTTTCGGTCTGTGCGACCCGGTCGCCGTCTCGGGGGTCGAGCCGCCGGATCGTCGCCAGCCGCTGGTCCTGTCGGCCGCCTTTCGGCAGACGCTGTCGCCGGAACGGCAGCGCGCCCTGCGCGGCCGCTGGTTCCGGCTGCATTTCCAGTATCTCTGCGCCTTCGACCGGCCGGGCGACTACGATTATTTCGCCATCACGGCCGGCCCGCTGACCCTGGCGCAGCGCTTTGCCGGCCGGCATCATTCGCCCGGGCGCATCGCGCGGGCCGTGAACGGATATCCTGCGACATGATCCCGCCGAAGCCGGCGTCGCGGCAGGGCAAGGGCTCGGTCTGGCGCTTTGTCCGCGATTTCCGCCGCGACATCCTTTCGGCCCAGTCCGAACGGCTGTACCGCGCCTGGATGGCCGAATTCCGGGGCCCGGGCGTGCACAGTTTCACTTGCAACGATCCCGCCCTGGTGGCGCTGATCCTCAAGCAGCGGCCGATGGATTTTCCGAAGTCTCCGCGCATGGCGGCGGGCCTGCAGCCGCTTCTGGGCAATTCCAGCTTCATCTCGAACGGCGAGTCCTGGCTGCACCAGCGCCGCATCATCGACCCCGCCTTCGAGGGCGGTCGCCTGCGCGAGGCGTTTCCCGCCATGTGGGACGCCGCGCAGTCGGGGGTGGCGCGGCTGGGAAAGCTGGCGGACGGCCAGGATTTCGACATCGAGCCGCACACCAGCCACATTGCCGCCGACGTGATCTTTCGCACCCTGTTCTCGATCCCGATCGAGGATGCCACGGCGGCGCAGGTGTTTTCGGCCTTCCGCGACCACCAGGACGCGCAGCCGATGGTGAACCTGGGCGGGCTGATCGCCCTGCCGCGCTGGGCGCGGTATCACAGCCGCCGCGTACGCCACAGCGCCCGGCGCATCCGCAGCCTGATCCGGCAACTGGTCAGCCGGAGGGCGGAGCAGATCGCGGCAGGAACCGCGCCGCAGGACCTCGCGACCAAGATCATGACCACACCCGACCCTCAGACCGGGGCGGTCTTTTCGGACCGCGAGATGATCGACGAGGTCGCGACGTTCTTCCTGGCGGGACACGAAACCGGCGCCTCTGCCCTGGCCTGGGCGCTTTACCTGCTGGCCGAGAACCCCGAATGGCAAGAGAAGCTGGCCAGGGAGGCACGCGAGAACCTGCGGCCCGACTTTGCCACGATCAAGTCCCTGCCCCTGTCCCGCGCCGTCTTCCGCGAGGCGCTGCGGCTTTATCCGCCCGTCGCCATGACCGTCCGCCAATGCGCCGCGCCCGAAACCCTGCGCGGCCGCAAGGCGCCCCGCGGCGCTCAACTGGTGCTGTCGCCCTT
The DNA here is from genome assembly GCF_000622145.1 of Paracoccus yeei ATCC BAA-599. Classification (GTDB taxonomy): domain Bacteria; phylum Pseudomonadota; class Alphaproteobacteria; order Rhodobacterales; family Rhodobacteraceae; genus Paracoccus; species Paracoccus yeei. The sequence continues at coordinate 39,757 of NZ_JHWH01000013.1, forward strand.
TCACCTGCACCGCCACGAAAGGCTTTGGGACAACCCCGACCATTTCGATCCTGCCAGGTGGGAAACCGAAAATGGCCGCGCCTGCATGCGCGATGCCTATATCCCCTTCTCGGCCGGCGCGCGCGCCTGTCCCGGCGCCGGCTTTGCGATGATCGAGGGGCCGCTGATCCTGTCGGCGCTGCTTGCAGCCTACCGGCTGGAGCCGGGTGTCGAACGTCCGGTGCCGATCATGCGGCTGACGCTGCGGGGAAAAAACGGCATCCACCTGCGCCTGTCGAAGCGTTGATCGGGTATTTGAATAACGGTGAAAGCCGGGCGCGGCGCCCCGTTTTCACTGTTTTCCAAATACCCATGCCGCGGTCACAGCCGGTAGATGCCGGCGAATTTTTCCTCGAGGTAATCCAGCAGCGGCGCCTCGCTGACCGGGCCCTCGATGGCGCGTTCGATCAGGTCTCGGGGCGGGTACAGGCCGCCATGGCGGTGGACGTTCTCGCGCAGCCATTCGACGGCGGGGGCGGCATCGCCTGCGGCGAGGAAGCGGTCGAGATCGGGCACCGCAGCGCGCATCGCCTTGTTCAGGCATCCCGCATAGACATTGCCCAGCGTATAGGTCGGGAAATAGCCGAAAAGACCCACCGCCCAATGCACGTCCTGCAGGACGCCATTCGCCGGACGGTCCACGGCGACGCCGAAATCGGCCAGGAAGCGGGCGTTCCAGGATTCGGCCAGGTCGTCCACGTCAAGCCGGCCGGCGATCAGGTCGCGTTCCAGATCAAAGCGCATCATGATGTGCAGGTTGTATTGCACCTCGTCCGCTTCGGTGCGGATGAAGCCCGGCGTGACCCGGTTCAGTGTGGCGTAGAAGGCATCCGGCCCCGGGACGGACAATCCGTCGAAGGCATCCGACATGCGCTGGTACAGCCAGCCGGCAAAGGCGCGCCCCCGGCCGATCTGGTTTTCATAGATCCGGCTCTGGCTTTCGTGGACGCCCATCGACACGCCCCGCCCCAGCGGCGTGAAGGCATAATCGGGGTCGATCCCCAGTTCGTAGCTGGAATGGCCGACCTCGTGGATCGTGGAATACAGGCAGTTGAACGGGTCGGTCTCGACCACCCGCGTGGTGATGCGGCTGTCCTGCCAGCGGCCCGAGCTGAACGGATGCACGGCGATGTCCATGCGTCCCCGCGTCCAGTCGTACCCGTAGGCCGTGGCGCAGGCACGGGCCAGGCGAAGCTGCGTTTCCTGAGGGAAGTGGCCGGTCAGGGGCCGGGGCTGGAACTCGGCCCCCAGCACCTCGTCGCGCAGGGCGACCAGGCGGGGACGCATGGCGTCAAAGAGCGCCGCGATGTCGGCCTGCGTCGTGCCGGGTTCGTAGTCGTCCAGAAGCGCGTCATAAAGGTCGCGCCCGTCGGCCAGAGCCGCCGCCTCTTCGCGCTTGAGCATCAGGATGTCGGCGAGCACCGGCAGGAATTCTTCAGGGGAATCCTTGGCCCGCGCCTCGGCCCAGACGCCCTGGGACAGCGACACCTGCCGCGCCAGTTCCGTCGCCAGCCGCGCCGGCACCTGCGAGGCCCGGCGGTGGTCCCGCGCGATCAGATCCAGGATGCGCTGGTCCTCGTCGTCCTCGGGCTCGGCCTGGTCCAGCCATTCGCCGATGCGGGGGTCGGTGCGGCGTTCGTGCAGCACCGCCTCCATCGCGGCCATTTCCTCGGAACGCTGCTCGGCGGCGCCGCGCGGCATGACGGTTTCCTGGTCCCAGCCCAGCCGCTCGGCCACGGATGACAGGGCTTCGGTCTGGCGCTGGAAGGCCAGCAGGTCGTCGAAAGCGCTCATCGGATGGTCCCCCGCACCGAGGTTTCATAAGGATAGCGCGCATGGTGACGGGCGCGCAGGATCAACGTGAACAGTGCCACAGCCCCCAGCTGATGCGCCAGCGCCAGCGGCAGGGGCGAGGCGTGGATCACGTTCATGATGCCCAGAAACACCTGGACCGCAACCGCCGCGATCATCACGCCGTAGGCCCCCCGCGTTACCGGATGCGGCGAACGGCGCCCACGCAGGAACACCACCACGGCAAAGATCGCCAGCAGATAGGCCACCATGCGGTGGACGAACTGCACCAGCGCCGGGTTTTCAAAGAAGTTGCGCCAGCCCAGGGCCGCGTCCCACAGGGCCGAGGGAATCCATTCCCCGCCCATCTTGGGCCAGCCGGTATACATCCGCCCCGCGTCGATGCCGGCGACCAGCGCCCCGATCAGGATCTGAACGAAGGCCAGATGCATCAGCCCGGTGGTCATGGAAAACAGCTTCGCCTCTCCGGCGCGGCGGGCGCGCAGCAAGGCCGCCTCGGGGCGCGACAGCGACAGCGCATACCAGGCGATCAGCCCCAGGATGGCAAAGGCCAGCCCCAGGTGGGTCGCCAGCCGGTACGAGGCGACGCGCACCATGTCCCCCGACAGGCCCGAATGGACCATCCACCAGCCGATCGCGCCCTGCAGCCCGCCAAGCGCGCCCAGCAGCAACAGGCGCGGCGTCCAGCCGGTCGGAATGCGGCGGGTGGCCAGAAAGACCAGGAAGCCCGCCGCCCAGACCAGCCCGATCAGCCGGCCCAGCAGGCGGTGCGACCATTCCCACCAGTAGATCTGCTTGAAGCCGGCCAGGTCCATGTCCGGATTCTCCAGCCGGAACTGCGGGATCCGCTGATACTTGTCGAACTCGGCCGCCCAGGCGGCCTGGTCCATCGGCGGGATCGCCCCGGTCACCGGCTTCCATTCCGTGATCGACAGGCCCGATCCCGTCAGCCGGGTGGCGCCGCCAAGCGCGATCATCGCCACGACCAGCACGAACAGGACGACCAGCCAGGCGCGGATGGCGCCCCGCGCCCCGCGGTGGCCCTGGTCGATCATGCCGCCCTGAGGCGGGGTCGCGCGGGGAGTGGTCTCGGTGACTTCCTGAAAGACGGGTCGTCTTGCCATGTCAGCTTCCTTGCCTTTGGGCGCGACCTTGGCCCGGTCGCGCCCGGAATTCAATCAGCCGCGGCGGGTCAACTGTCGCAGCATGCCGTGAAAGATGCGGGTGTCGGCCTGGGTCAGCGCCATGCGCGACCACAGGTTGCGCAGCGTGAGCTTCATCGCGGGGGCCTTTTCGGGGGGGAAGAAAAAGCCCGCTTCCTCCAGCCGCGCCTCGTAATGGTCGGCCAGCTTCTCGATCTCGATCCGGGTGGCCGGCGCCTCGCCCTCGGGGCGGCGGCCCGGCAGCGCGGGCTGGGCGGGCAAGCTTTCGCGCGCCCATTCATAGCCCGTCAGCAGCACGGCCTGCGCCAGGTTCAGCGACGGGAAATCCGGGTTCACGGGAACGGTGATGATGGCATTCGCGCGGGCCACGTCGTCGTTTTCCAGGCCCGCCCGCTCGGGGCCGAAGATTACCGCGGTCCGGCCCCCGGCCGCGTGACGGATGCGGGCCTCAGCCATCGCCGTGGCGGGCGTCAGCACCGGCTTGGTCAGTTCGCGCCCCCGCGCCGTGGTGGCATAGGCATGGTCCACATCCGCCATCGCTTCGGCCAGGGTTCCAAAGACCCGCGCCCGGTCCAGCACCTGCCCCGCGGCGCCCGAGGCCATCGCCACGGCCCTGGGGTTGGGCCAGCCGTCGCGCGGCGCCACCAGCCGCATGTCGGTCAGGCCAAAGTTCAGCATGGCGCGGGCGGCCGCGCCGATGTTTTCGCCCATCTGCGGGCGGACGAGAATGATCGCGGGTTCCATGCGCGCGGCCATATCCTTCGCGGCAGGCACTGGCAAGGCGCGCGGCGCTGCGCTATCTGGCAGCGGAACCCCGAGGATGACAGTGCCATGAATGACGAACCCAATTCGCCGCAACTTTATCTGATCACCCCGGTCGGGGCGGCGGCCTCGACGGTGGGTCCGTTGCTGGCCGATGTTATGGACCGCTTTCCCGTGGCCTGCCTGCGCATACCCGGCGCGGGGTCCGAGGAGGACTTGGGCCGCATCTGCGACCTCGCGCGCGAAATCGCCCATGCCCGCGACGTGGCCGTGGTGATCGAGGATCACGTCCAGCTTGCCCTGCGCCACGGGCTTGATGGGGTGCACCTGACCGACCGCGCCCGCAGCGTGCGCTATGCAAGGAAGGAACTGGGAGCGGATGCGATCGTCGGCGCGTTCTGCGGCGCGTCGCGCCACGATGGCATGAACGCGGCCGAGGCCGGGGCCGACTACGTCAGCTTCGGCCCCTGCGGCGCCAGCGTCCTGGGCCATGGCGAGACCGCCGAGCCGGACCTGTTCCAATGGTGGTCCGAGATGATCGAGATCCCCGTCGTGGCGGAGGGCGCGCTGACCCCCGCCCTGATCGGCCAACTCGCGCCGGTCAGCGACTTCATCGCGCTGGGCCCGGAAATCTGGTCCGAAAGCGATCCGGTCGAGGCGCTGGGCTATCTGTGGCGCTGATCGGGCCTGTGGCACGCGGTACATGGGTATTTGCAAAACGGTGAAATGCAGATGCAGGGCGCAAAGAGGCACGGCCCTTCGTGTTCACCGTTTCATAAATACCCAACTCTCCCGCGACGCAGGCACGGCGCCTGCCCTCTTGCGAATGGGCCTGACGCGGCCTAAAGCCTTGCCATGACCCAGCATCAGCGCCTTCTCATCATCGACTTCGGTTCCCAGGTCACGCAGCTTATCGCGCGGCGCCTGCGCGAGCTGAATGTCTATTGCGAAATCCATCCGTTCAATGCGGTCGACGACGCTTTCCTGAAAGACTTCGCACCGCAGGCAGTGATCCTGTCGGGGGGGCCGGCCTCGGTGACGCAGGCGGGATCGCCCCGGTGTCCGCAGGCGGTCTTCGATATGGGAGTGCCGGTCTTCGGCATCTGCTACGGCCAGCAGGTGATGATGGAGCAACTGGGTGGGCGGGTCGAATCCGGCCATCACGCGGAATACGGCCGCGCCTTCATCGCACCGGCCGAAGGCCACAAGGGCGATGGCATCTTTGCCGGCCTGTTCGCTACCGGCCGCGAGGAGGTCTGGATGAGCCATGGCGACCGGGTGACGCAGCTTGCCCCCGGTTTTCAGGTGATCGGCACTTCGCCCAACGCTCCCTATGCGATGATCGCGGACGAGGCGCGGGGCTTTTACGCGGTCCAGTTCCACCCCGAGGTGCACCACACGCCGAACGGCCGCACCATGCTGGAGAACTTTGTCCGCATGGCGGGCTTTACCGGCGACTGGACCATGGCCAGCTATCGCCAGGAAGCGATCCGCAAGATCCGCGAGCAGGTGGGAGACCGCAAGGTGATCTGCGGTCTTTCGGGCGGCGTCGACAGTTCGGTCGCCGCGGTGCTGATCCACGAGGCGATCGGCGACCAGTTGACCTGCGTCTTTGTCGATCATGGTCTGCTGCGGCTGAACGAGGCCGAAGAAGTCGTGACCATGTTCCGCGACAATTACAACATCCCGCTGATCCACGCCGACGAGGCCGATCTGTTCATCGGCGCGCTGGAAGGTGTGTCCGACCCCGAGGTCAAGCGCAAGACCATCGGCAAGCTGTTCATCGACGTGTTCCAGCGCTATGCCAATGAGATCGAAGGCGCCGAATTCCTGGCCCAGGGCACGCTTTACCCTGACGTGATCGAGTCGGTTTCCTTCAGCGGCGGCCCTTCGGTCACGATCAAGAGCCACCACAACGTCGGGGGGCTGCCCGAGAAGATGGGCCTGAAGCTGGTCGAGCCCCTGCGCGAGCTGTTCAAGGACGAGGTCCGCGCCCTGGGCCGCGAACTGGGCCTGCCGGAAAAATTCATCGGTCGCCACCCCTTCCCCGGCCCCGGCCTGGCGATCCGCTGCCCCGGCGAAATCACCCGCGACAAGCTGGAGATCCTGCGCAAGGCCGATGCGGTCTTTATCGACCAGATCCGCAGGCACGGTCTTTACGACGAGATCTGGCAGGCCTTCGTCGCGATCCTGCCGGTGCGCACCGTGGGCGTGATGGGCGATGGGCGGACCTATGACTATGCCTGCGCGCTGCGGGCTGTCACCTCGGTCGACGGAATGACGGCGGACTACTATCCCTTCAGCCACACATTCCTGGGCGAGACGGCGACGCGGATCATCAACGAGGTCAAGGGCATCAACCGCGTGACCTATGACATCACCTCGAAGCCGCCGGGCACGATCGAGTGGGAATGATTCAGGCCCATCCAAACGCCGCCGAATTTACGCTGAAGTACGATATAACCAACTGAAAACAAAAATAAATTCTGTCTGTGCCTATCGACATCTATCGGTGGGCATAGATGGCGTTTGGCGGCCTCGCTGACGGGCCTCGCCCCCATTGATCAACCGGAAAAACGAAAGTACCGTCAGGAGCAATGAGGCTCATGACGGTACTTTTTTTGATATAAAACGCTGAATTATAAGCGTTTTCTACGCCATAGGCCTCCAAAAACCGCGTGACGGTACTTTTCCGCAAGGAGGCCCTAAATGTTGACCGATGCAGCACTCAAGTCTTTGAAACCAAAAGCAAAAATGTACAAGGTATCTGATCGTGACGGCATGTATGTGCGCGTTGCACCGTCGGGCGCCATCTCGTTCAGGCTCGACTATCGGCTGAACGGCAGGCGGGAGACCGTCTACCTCGGTAGGTATGCCCGTGACGGGATATCGCTCGCCAGGGCTCGCGAGCTGTGCATCGACGCCCGTCGGGCGATCGCCGAGGGGCGGTCCCCTGCCATCGAAAAGCAGAGGGAGAAGCGCCGGATCAAGGAAGCAAAGAGCTTCGGCGAATTCGGCGAGAAGTGGCTGACCAATGCGACCATGGCCGACAGCACGCGAGCGATGCGCCGCTCTATCTTCGAGCGCGAACTCATGCCTGTCTGGCGAAACCGTCTCCTGACAGAAATCACACCCGACGACCTGCGCGCTCACTGCGGCAAGATCGTCGAACGGGGCGCGCCTGCGACCGCCATCCATGTTCGGGATATCCTGAAGCAGATCTATGGCTATGCCATTCTGCACGGCGAGAAGGTCGCCAACCCAGCCGATGATGTCGGTCCGGCCTCGATCGCCACCTTTACGCCAAAGGACCGTGCACTTTCGCCCACCGAGATCCGCATCATGTTCAGGCAGCTCGAGCATGTCGCGACGCTGCCGACGATCCGCCTTGGCATGAAACTTTTCCTCCTCACCATGGTCCGTAAGAGCGAATTGCAGGATGCAGTTTGGGACGAGATCGATTTCGATAACGCCGTCTGGACCATTCCGAAGGAGCGCATGAAGCGGTCGAAGCCGCACAACGTCTACCTGTGCCGGCAGACGTTAGACATCATGATCGCGCTCAAGACCTGCTCCGGCAACTCCCGATATCTGTTGCCGTCCCGGTACGATGCGGACGCGCCAATGTCTCGCGCGACCTTCAATCGGATCACCTACGCCGTCGTCGAGCGAGCCAAGAAGGAGGGGCTGCCGCTGGAGCCATTCACGGTCCATGATCTGCGGCGGACGGGCTCGACGCTGTTAAACGAGCTGGGCTTTAACAGCGACTGGATCGAAAAGTGCCTGGCGCACGAGGACGGGCGTTCGTCGCGCGGCGTCTATAACAAGGCCGAGTATGAGGTGCAGCGTCGGCATATGATGCAGCAGTGGGCGGATACCGTGGACGCCTGGATCGACGGCCGGAAGTATGCCCCCACGCTTTTGCCGCAAGCTATGCCCTTGATGGAATTGGATCCCGCCCTTTGACCGGGCGGGATTTGCGCTTGTTGACGTCAGGGTGCTGTGCTCGACGGATCGGGGCAGCCCGCCGTGCCATTAGCCACGCCTCGACCTCGGCCAGGTCCCAGACGATACAACGCGGCGAGAGCGCGAACCGACGGGGAAACTCGCCACGCTGCTCCATTTCATAAATAGTGCTGTCAGCCATCGGCACCATCTCCCGCAACTGCTGCCGCCGGATTGTTCTTCGAATTTGCGTAGTTTCGATCTTCTCCATGCTCAATCTCCTGCATTGCTGAGGCGATTGAGAATGATAGATGCTGATATTGGAAGCCCCTTCGAAACGCCGTACGGTGTTTTCGGGCTATAGCGTACACATCGGCGGGTTCTTCCTGACTGGCTAGGTGCAGCGTAGGTGCGAACAGGCGCTGATGGATAAGCTCGAAACGTGTAGGCCCGCTACGACGGGACGCATTCAGCAAACGTGACTCCCTTTAAAATCCGGTTCCGAAAGGAGTGTTGGTTCGCTTCCGACCATCCGCACCACCTTCTTTAGAGGTTCGACGGGGCCGAGGTAGATTGCTCGCCGGCTCCAGGTAATGGTCGTAGTTGCATCTTCGGAAAGGCCTCCCGATGGGGTTAGGCCGAGGCTGGGATCAGCCGGACGCCGAGCCGCTCCAGAAATAGGCGGCTGTCGTATTGCGCCCATTCCTCGATCAGAGTCCCGTCGGGTGCGTAGCCGAAGACGTTGTTGATGTTGAAAAACATCGGCTTACCGCTTGGTTGGATCGTTTCAACGGGCGAAGCCGTGAATGGCCTAGCGAAGATGCCCGAAAAGGTCGTGCGAGCGCCGAGATATTGTCGATCTTCGAAGATCTGCTGCCGGGTGACCGCAAAATCATCGAACGCCGCCCGGCAGGCCGCGAAGAAGTCCCAAAGCTCTTCGCGGGTCAACGCACCGCCGTCGGGACCGTAAAATCGGAAATCGGGGTGGAAGAATTTGCTCATTTCGGCCGCGTTCTCGCGAGCGATTCCGATCTCGCCAATCCGAATAAGCTCGCGTGCACGCTGCGACAGGGTGGGATCATCTGCTCTCAAATTGGTCTCGTTACCGACTGGCATGATCTGCTCCTTTTGGTTGACGGGCTCCCGCGATTGGGGCCGCCACGCAAACATGGACTTGTCGCATTGAAAGAAAAATACCAATAGTCGTGCACACCCTGTTCGAAGATTGCCACCTATGCCTGAACCTGACCTGAAAGCCCTCCGCATCGCCCTCTGCATTGCCGATACCGGCAACTTCCGCGAGGCGGCCAAACGGCTCGATCTCGCACCATCGACCCTTAGCCACGCAATGACGTCGCTCGAGAGAGGTCTTGGATTTCGCCTCTTCAATCGAACGACCAGAAGCGTTGCGGTAACGCCCGAAGGGGCAGCCTTTCTGGCGAAGATCGAGCCGTTCGTCTCCGGCCTGGGAGAGGCGCTTGCAGCACCGATCCGCGGAGACGACCACGTTCGGGGAGTACTTCGAATCAATGCGCCTTTGTCAGCAGGGCTCTATCTTCTCTCAGAGATCATCCCGGCGTTCGAACTGCGTCATCCGCTGGTCGAGCTCGAGCTTCATCATGAAGAACGGCTCATCGATGTCGTCGCGCAGGGATGCGATGCCGGCATCCGGCTGAGCAAGACTGTCCCGGGCGACATGATCGGCGTGCGGTTCGGCAAGCCTCTCCGCTGGATCGCCGTAGCCTCGCCCGACTACATCGAGCAACGCGGCCGCCCCGAGCATCCGAACGATCTCATGACTCACCGCTGCATACGCATCCGTATGCCCGACCGACGCCGGTACATGTGGGAGTTCTCCTGCGGCGACGACGAGCTCGAATTGGATGTGCCCGGGCAACTCACGCTCGACCGGATGGTCCTCATGGTTGAAGCCGCGCTAGCCGGGCTCGGCATTGCCTACGTCCTGAGAGACACAATCGAGGCGCGGCTCGCCGCTGGCGAGCTCGTCGACTTGTTCCCGGGGTGGACCGCCGAGGAAGAAGGGTACATGCTCTACTATCCTGGCCGCCGTAGCCCTCCACCGCAATTGACGGCTTTCATCAGGTTTCTGCGGTCATACGATGCGCATGCCGCGAGATCGTAATCGAAACCGTGAAGTCGTCGACGATTGGACGTAATTCCATTGGCCGCTCTTCGGCTTCAGATGATCGTTGATCTCCACCCAGTAGCCGTCTGGATTTCAGCGCCATGCAGCCATCGACCGGCAGTCCGGCGCGCGTGATGAGACTGCTTTCCTCACTGGCGAGGAATACCGCCCCCCAAAGCGACCTCGCCGGCCCGCCCCATGTGGCCGAGCGGCATCAGCATTGTCAGCGTCTCGCGCACCTCGGCGGCTGCGGCTGCTATAAGCTCAGACCTCGGGTTCTATCGATCCATCGTCCTGTGACTTAGACAACTGTCCTCACCGCCTAGGTGACGAGCTCATCAGCTCACAACCAGATGCTGGCTGATGTGGCCTCCGCGGAAGCATGGAAGTTGGCGCAATCCTTGTCGCAGCGGGCGCTATGGCGCTGAGGTGCTGATCTTGTGCCCGACTCGGAACACGGCAGGCTGAACCGTGCTGTCCTGACCTCCTTTTCTGCGATGAGTAATCAGCACCGCGCGTGCCCGCTACCGATGTATGAAGCCATTCCTCCCGATCGAGCTTGTGCTGGGCCTGTGGGCGTGAGACCGTGAAGATTCGCGAGTTACCGCCAATGGCATCGCCCTCGCATTATCTGACAAGGACGTGCCAAAAGTGTTTAATGGTGAAGATCGGCCACGGCGTTCATCGTGCCGTGGAGCGGGAGGCCGCTTAGGCTTTATAATGCTTGCTGGCGAAAGCAGTAGTTTTTTGCCTTCCAGGAGCGCCGCGTACTTTCCGCGAGACGCCGCTCGCGATTGACATCAGGTGCTTCAATGCTGGGTTCGAGTTCGTCGAGGACCATACCGCGCTCACGGGAAGGTCACCCTCCGGGCAAACCATTCGTTTGAAGACGACGCCGGGCCATTCGATCCCAAAGGTCGACTCGCTGGAGACGGTCAAGCCATATCCAATGGCCACAAGATTCATCAGGCTGTCGCGACCGACGTCATGCACGTCGATTGTTGGGCTGAAGCCGAGCCGCGCTAGCCGCTGTATGAGGTAGTCACGAACCTCCGGTCCCAGCCCGCCGCTGCTGACCACAAAACACTCGTTGCTAAAGTCAGCCCATATGAGATCGTCCCGCTCAGTCAAAGGGTGGGTATCAGGCAACCCAAGAAATACCCCTTCGGACCAAAGCACAACCGACTCATGCCCCGGGATTGAATATGTTCCTGTGATGAACACGATATCGACTTCACCGCTCGTCAGCCACTGGATATTCTCCTGTGAGGTTCCTTCGCGTATGTGTACCTTGATGCTTGGATAACTCTGATGGAACTGACGAAATATGCGGTTGAAATGGTCAGCTGCTAGTGCGGTCAACATTGCGATCCTGATCTCGCCGCGATCGCCGCGCTGTGTAGACACTGCAAACCTGATCGCCTGCTCGAAATGCCCCACGCCCATGGCTGCTTGCTTCAAAAACTCAGAACCGACTTTGGTCACTCGGACACCGTGATAATTCCGCTCAAAAAGACTAAAGCCGATTTTGTGCTCCAGAATTGAAATACGTCGGCTGACAGTGGACTGTGGCACGCCGAGAACCTGAGCGACGCGGCGAAAGCTCCCGTACTCGGCAGCGACCATCGCGTAACGAAGGTACCGAAGGTCGAGAGACATATCTGGCATGCGTTCCGGCCTCCTTGATACTGCTCGTGTTCGCCGTGGGTCTCTTTGGCCGGTTTATCGTCCACCTGCCACGCACTGAGCGGGCTGTTCCCAGGAATGGGTTCGGTCTCAGAGGAATGCATCGCGCAATCCTCTGAGATGATCAGGTAGGGGTTCAATACAGACGACCGATAGTCGAGCTCTTCGCCTTTGAACTGGCGATCCATCGAGACCAGTTGCCCGAACGGCTGGGATTTCCAGTTGTACGAATTTGGCAGACGCGTCGCCTTTCAGTCTCGCCCGCAAAGTGAGACCGAAATCGATCCTTGCGATGATCCTTGCATTCCTCCCACAAGAGCGCTTAGCCGTGACCTGCAGCTTCCAGAATAAGCTCGCTGACTTCGCGCGGGCGCGAGATTATCGAAAGGTGACTGGCGGGCAGTTCTATCGTCTGTGCTCCCATCCTCTTGGCCAGATATCTCTGCAACTCCGGGTTGATGGTACGGTCCTCGGCCGATACCGCATAATAGGCAGGTTTCGACCGCCAGGCTGCATCTGTGACTCGTCCTTCGAGCAAGGTTTTTTGGAAAGGATACTGCGATGCATAAAGAACCTTCGCCCTCGCGGGAGGGACGTCGCCGGCGAAATCACGCAAGAACGCTTCTTCAGAGAGCCTGCCTTCATCACCATCATAGACGATGCCTGCGGTGGCGGGAGGAGTGGGGTAATTTTTGGCAAGCGCTGCAAAGTCTTCGTTCGCATCGGGTGCGCGAGCGGCGATATAGACAACGGCCGAGACATTCTGATGCATCCCGGCCTGGGTGACGATCATTCCACCGAATGAATGACCGACCAAGACCGTTGGACCGTCCTGGCGGGCGAGCACGCGTTCTGCGGCTGCAACCGATTGAGGCAGGGTCGTCAGGGGGTTTTGGACGGAAGTGACGTTGAGCCCCTTCGGCTGCAAGAGGGATATGACATCGTTCCAACAAGAGCCATCGGCAAAGAGGCCGTGAACGAATACAATATTCCGGGCCTTAGGCGGACGACCTAATGCGGGAGCTGCCATGCCCTTCGTCATAATGAGGGTAGCCGCCACTCCTCCGATGAAAGTAGCCGAGAATGCGCGCCGGTTCATTACCATTTTCGATTTCCTTTCCAAGCGTAGGTTAGTGTCGCTTCCGGGATGATTCTTCAGAGCTCCGAACGAGGCCGCAGGAACCAGTCGAAATGTTTTGCTATCAACGGGCTCACAACAAAGACAATAAGACCTACTGTGACGGGCGTCAGAACCAGTGTTCGATGCCACAATGCCCAGTTGTCGGCTAACGGACTCAACATATATAGTAGGAGTGTCACGATAGGATAAACGAATACAATCATGATGATTGTCATTCTGATCTTGGACGGCTTGATGGGAACGGCAGTAGTGTCGTCCTGTGCCTTTATATTCTTCGATTTGCAGATCATAGCTCTCAATTTGCCAAGATAACCAGGTCTTAGTATTCGGCGCTCGGCCGCTGGCGAAAATTCTTGTACCAGACGTCAAGGCGCGGATGAGTCGAGCCGAAGGGTTGGTCGAACCTCTCTCGGCATGTTTGAAAAATTGAAAATACTGTGCAGTCCGCGATCGTAGGTCGGTTTCCTGCAAGGAACTCGTTATCGCCGATCGTCGTCTCCAGAACATTCAATATTTCGGTGATGTATCCAAAGAGTTTGGAAGCGACCTCCAGTGAAGGCGACGGCTCCTTGGCAGGAAATGATTGGGTGACATTCCAAAGCCAAAGTTGAGCCCTAACCACCAGATCGGTTCCCAGGCGCTCGAGCGAACGTATTTTCGCGCGAGAAATGGCGTCCGTCCCGATCATTGGCTTGTCGGGATAGAGTTCCTCCAGATACTCGACAATGGCGGCCGAGTCTGTGATCGGCACACCCTCGTCCGTGACGAGGGTCGGAGCACGTCCGCTCAGATTGATCGCGAGGTACTCGCGCGATTTGTGCTCTCCGCTCGCGTAATCAAGTTCATATCGCGGAACGTCGATGCCCTTTTCGTTCAGGTAGATGATTACGCGCCGCGGGTTCGTCCCCTTTTGAAACTGGTAGAGTAGCATTCCATCCAACCTTCCGACTTTCGGAATTTCGTTACTAGCCATGTCCAAGAGCCTACCGACAAGTTATCGTGTTACAATGTGTTTTTTATGCTATTACTAATGTAATGCGTTGAGAGGAGAGAAATGGCGTCTGATCGTTTAACGCGCGTTCCCGCCAGAGAGGCGCTTGCGGATTTCATCCGCAAATGCCGAGAACGCATTTCGCCTGAATCGCTTGGGTTGCCGCAGGTGCGCCGTCGGCGAACCAGAGGCCTTCGCCGCGAAGAAGTCGCCGCGCTGGCAGGTGTCGGTTTGACGTGGTATACTTGGTTTGAGCAGGGACGCGACATAGCGGTATCGGATGATTTCCTGCATCGATTGGCGCGAGGACTTCGGCTCGACCGAGCCGAAAGGGAGCATCTTTTTGCACTAGCCGGCCGCGAGACATTCGTGGATGGAACTGAAAGTGCTGAACTTCCTCAGTCGCTCGTAAGAATGATCAATGCTCTCGATCAAGCCGCCTACATCATGAACAATTCCTGGGATATCCTTGCGCATAATGAGGCGGCCAGTCTTTTGTTCGAAGACTTTAAATTGCCGCGAGCGAATATGCTTCGCATTGTCTTCTTTTCCGAGCATTACCGGCAAAGGATTCAAGACTGGCAGTTCGCCGCGAGGCTTGTCCTGCTCAAGGCACGCCACGACTATCTGACGGGCGGGAAGAGCCCAATTTTGGGCTCCATCCTCAACGAGGTTCTTCAAGCCGTTCAGCAAACCAAGGAATGGTGGGATGATGCCGAAATCTACCGGATCGGCGATACCGACATCACGCTTCGCGATGGACAGGACAGTTGGCAAAGCTATCGCATCAATATCCTCGTCTCTGAGGACAGGCCCGGACTGCGCGTCGCCTTCTACGATGCAAAAGCCATAGCTTGAGCGGACAATTCGGATACGTAAATTTCTTCTTCCGGCGCGCTTACTGGTTAGGAGGGGCCTGCGCGACAGGGAAATTCACTGTGCTAACCGCAAGCGCCGGGATGTTCACGCCTGCGCGGTCGGGCGAATGACGATATCGCCGACATCGACATGAGCGGGCTGTTCTATTGCGAAAGCGATAGCTCGCCCGATCGCGTCGGGGCTGATCGCCATCTCGTCCATGCTAGCGGCGATTTCGGCTTTGATCGTATCGTTCGTCATCGAGTCCGTGAAGTTCGTCTTGATGAATCCGGGTGAAACATTGGTGACTCGCAGATTTGGCCCGGCTTCCTGACGCAGACCCTCGGCAATGGTGCGCATTGCATTCTTGGTGCCTGCATAGACGGCCATGGTGGGGCTGATAGTGATGCCTGCCGTCGACAAGGTGTTGACGATATGGCCGAAACCTTGGCGGCGAAAGACGGGCAAGGCGGCGGCAATGCCGTAGAGCGGTCCCTTGATATTGACGTCAATCATCTCTTCCCAATCCTCGACGCGCAACTCGTCCATCAATGAGATGGGTCCTATGCCTGCATTGTTGATGAGAACGTCCAGTTTCCCGAAAGTGTTGGAGGCCAGTGCCACAAGGGCTTCAAGATCAGATCGCTTTTTGACGTCTAGAGACAGATGGGCTGCTTCACCACCATTATTGGCAATCTTCTTCGCAAGCGCCTCCAAGCGTTCTTGCCGCCTAGCGCCGAGCACGAGCCTCGCACCGCGCTCTGACAGTATCAGCGCGGTCGCCTCTCCTATACCGCTGCTTGCGCCCGTGATGGCGATCACCTTGTCCTTGATCGATGACATCTGCTGCTCCTTGGCTTTTGCCCAAGGATTGCACGGACTAGAAGGAGTATATATGCTGAATGCTCCTCTTTTTCGTCGCGATCGTCCAGAACATCATGATCGATCCCCTGTCCGACATGTTTTCGCTCGTCGAGATAGAGAGCGCAAGATGCACGCGGTTCGAAGTCGGAGGCAGGTGGGCATTTCGCTTTCCGCCAAAGCCGGCGTTGAAATTCGTTGCCGTGCTAAGGGGCCGATGCTGGATAATTCTGCCGGGCGAAGCGCCGTTCGCGCTGGAAGCCGGTGACACCTTTCTGCTTGCAAACGCGCCCGCCTACGTAATCGCAAACGATCTTGCCAGCGAACCGGAGGACGGCCTCGCCTTCTTTGATTGGGAACACTCAAACATTGCTAGGTATGGCGGTTGCGAGACCGCATTAATTGGCGGCACCTTCTACCTATCGGGCGACAACGCCCAGTTGCTTGAGGCGCTTCCTCCATTTATCCACATCCCGAATAACGATCGCGCCGCCGGAGTCCTCAGCATGACGCTCGCGACCCTCGACGACGAACTGGGGGCAGGCTCCATCGGTTCGACGCTGATGACGCGGCGATTGGGCGATATTCTGCTGATACAGGCCTTGCGCGCCTATGTCGGTCGTGTCGGCTCCGACAATGCTGGTTGGATCGGGGCGCTCGGCAACCCTCGTATAGGGATGGCGATTAGCATGATCCACAATGCTCCCGGCCACCGCTGGACGGTCGGTGAGCTTTCCAGCCGCAGCGGTATGTCACGTTCGGCCTTCGCAAAGTATTTTCGTGATCTGGTTGGCATTCCGCCGCTCGACTACGTCACCAGATGGCGAATGCAAATCGCGCGCGAGGCACTTCGACGACGAGGAGCAACTGTAGCAAGCCTAGCCTCTAGCCTCGGCTATTCATCCGAAAGCGCTTTCGGCAACGCTTTCAAGCGCGTATTCGGCCGGCCCCCTAAACGCTATTGGCGCTTCGAAGCGTACGAACCGACACCGTCCAACCAGGAGCCTAAAGTGTAGTTAGTGTATGCCGCCTCTATTGCTGGCCGTCCGGTCTGTCGCAATCTCTGGTAAGGTACTCGGCCGAGCGGTGCTCCTTGTTCTCGTAGTCGAGTTCGTAGCGCGGAACATCGAGGCCTTTTCACGGAGAGATAGATCATCACGCGGCGCGGATTGGTGCCCTTGCGGAACAGGTAGAGCAGCATGACGACTCTCCGGCGGTCAGATCTGGGACGCAGGCGTACCGGCCCGCAGCGGTGCGAAGATGTGTTTTTCAGCGAGCTCGGGCGTCCACTGGACGTATTCGACCACGCTGCCGTCAGCGTGTTGCATGTACATCATGCGTCCGGTGGGGACATCCTCGATGTCGCGCACAACAGATGCGCCGTTCGCCAAGAGCTTGCTCTTAGCGTCGTCGATGTTCTCCACGATCCAGGGGCCGAGGCTGCCGCGGATCGGTTCCAATTCGTCGTCAGTTCCGCCGACCGCAAGCACGTCGCCAATGCCAACGAGCGTCCAGGGATCGAAGTCGAGCCTGAAATGTGGCTCGGTGCCATGCACGGCCTTGAGTGTTGCCACGGTGCCTTCGAGGTCTGTCGTGAAGATGCGGGTGTAGGTTTTGAAGATCATGGCGTTGCCTTTCTGCTGGTGGTTATGGTCGAGAAGCCCGCCAATTCGCGGTTGAACCGAGCGGCGTCCTCGTAGAAGGGTGAGTGACCGCCCTCTGGGTAGATCGAAAGGTTCGACCTAGGGTTCACGGCGAGCATGCGACGCGACATGTCCGGGAGCACGAGCGCGTCGCGTGCGCCATGGGTCAGCAGGATGCGCGGAACGTGCGCGAAGCCTTCATCCAGCCCGTTTGCCTCGATCTTTCCCAAACCCAGATGAACAGCCCGAGGGACCATGCCGTTGTAGGCGAGCATGCGATCAAGGTCGTTCTTATGCGGGGGGGTGGCGAAGCACAGCGATAGGAAGCGAGCGATCGCTTCCGACCGTATGTCCAACTCCGGTGAGGCAAGGCGGGCGCCCCAATATCCGGACTCCTCGGTGCGGAACTGCGGATCGAAAGACGTAACCGCATCGACGAGGTTGATGCCAGCCACGGCCCCGGCGCCATGGCGCCGCAGATAATGCCCGATCACCAGGCCGCCGAAAGACCAGCCGACGAGCACGACACGTTCCGAACCGGTTTGCTCGATCACGGCCGCGAGATCGTCGGCCCAGCGAGCGCCATCAGCATAGGCCTCGGGTTCAGCCGGCTTGTCGGAGTCGCCATGCCCCCGCAGATCGAACGTGATCAGGTGGTAGTACGCCAAATCCGAGACGATCTGCCGGTCCCACGAGAGTCGACTCTGGCTGAGCCCGTGGACGAAGATGATAGAGAGAGCCGACGCCGCGCCATAGCTCATGGCGGACAGGGTGAGGCCATCCTTGGTCTGGATGCCGATCGGTCGGCCGACTGGCTGCGCCGGGCCAGCGGCGAGGCCAGCAGCCGGGATCAGCGTGCTGATCGCCGCAACCGACATGGAGCCTGCCAGAAGTTCACGTCTCGAGACCATTTGGACGCCCTTGTGTTGTTTAGTGATCGCTATATACATATGCTAAGAACGGAATTCAGCAAGGGTAAATTTTAGTGACCAGTAAAAAAGGTAAGGGTGGTTCCGGCGGTCGACCCGCCGGCTTTGAACGTGAAGCTGCGGTGCGGACCGCCTTGGACCTGTTCTGGGCTCGCGGCTTTGAGGGCGTCTCAATCGCCGACCTGACGGCGGCGATTGGCGTAGCCCCACCGAGCCTCTATCATGCGTTCGGCAGCAAGGCCGGCCTGTTCGAGGAAGTAGTGACGCTCTATCAACGCGGTGAAGCAGGCCTTGACCTGGAGAAGCTGGCGGGCGCCGCGACGCTTAACGAGTGGGCTCGCGGCTTGTTGGAAGCGGCCGCAGAAAACGTCACCAAGAGCGGCAGGGCGTGTCTGATCTCGAGCGGGATGATCGTGTCCCATCCTGACAATCGAGAGGTGGCCCAAACGCTGGCCGATCGCCGGGTAGCGTTCCGGCAGGCCATCGAGAAGAACCTCCGCCGTTGGTTGCCGGCAGCGGACACCCAGGAACTCGCTCGCTATCTGGCCACGGTCCTGCAGGGCCTTTCCATACAGGCGAGAGACGGCGCGACAATGGAGGAGCTTCGCCCCACGGTCGAGTTGGCCCTCTCAACGGTGGCCCAGCAGGAAGCGCGCGCGAGGACGGCGTTGGCCTAGCCGCCCGAGGGCTGGTGAGCGTCGTCGCGCGCGAGCAAGACCCATGACGACATGGCCTGGATCAAACGAGTCGATGGCGTTTGGCGTCTCGCGCAGATACTCTCTGGTCAATGGAGCGCCTCCGTTGTCAAGCAGTTATGTCTGCCGCGCCGACCTGATGAAGTCGAGGAAAGCGCGCAGCGGCGGCGGTACGAGCCGTCGGCCCGAGTAGTAGAGAAACGGCCCGGGAAAAGGGGTCCACCACTCGGGGAGGACGGGGACAAGGCGTCCAGCCTCGATGTGGGGCCGCAGCCAGTCCTCAAACAGCCCGATGATGCCGACACCAGCGATCGCGACGTCCACCGCAAGATCCATCGCGCCGCTGATGCTGACCGTAAGCGGACCCTTCGGTTCGATCCGAACTACCTCGTCGCCGCAATCGAGCTCCCACGGGCTGAACAGCGTTCCGTTACCGAACCGGCCGAGCAGGCATCGGTGTTGCAGCAGATCGCTGGGGCGCTCCGGCATCCCCGCTGCCGCAAGGTAGTCTGGCGCCGCGGCCATCGCGAACCGCTGGGTACGCGGCCCGATCGGGACCGCAATCATGTCCTGTTCCAGCTTTTCATCATAGCGGATTCCGGCATCGGCGCCGGCCGCGAGTACGTCGACAACGGTGTCTTCGGCGACGACCTCGACCTGAATGTCGGGGTAGAGGGCGAGGAACTCAGGAAGGAGGGACGGGAGGACGAGGCGTGCAACGCCCACCGGCACGTTGAGCCGAAGGGTACCCGCTGGCGTGTCGCGCAGGGCATTGAGGCCGGCAAGCGCGGCGTTCACTTGCGTGAGAAGCGGAGCGAGTTGCTCGACCAAGCGGCCGCCCGCTTCCGTCGGAGAGACGCTGCGCGTGGTGCGGTGAAGCAGGCGTACTCCCAAACGATCCTCCAGTCGGCGCACAGTCTCGCTGAGCGTCGTCGGGCTGACGCCGAGCGCACGTCCTGCTTCTCGAAAGCCGCGCGCATTCGCGACGGCGACGAAAGCGGTGAGATCGTCGACATTAGCAGCCATTGTCCAGTTATCCGTACAGCCTGTGTAGACTATGCCGGATTATCACCATGATCGGCAAGGGCTATCTCTGAAGTCATCAGCAACCCGCCAAACAAGCTTAGCTCTGAAAGGACAGTATTATGACTCAGACAAACGAAACCTCAGCAGCACACCCGACCCGCGCGGAGCTCGTCGCCGGCCTCGTCTCCGCTATGCAGAACCCGCCGCGTTCGCCGATCCTGCGTTCGCCGGCGGATGACGGCATCGCGTTCGAAGACATCTACTTCCCTGCCGCGGACGGCATCACGATCGAGGGCTGGTTCATCCCAGGCGACAACGACAAGCTGATTATCGCCAACCATCCGATCTGGGCCAATCGCTACGGCTTCCCAGGGCACCTGAAGCCTTACAGCGACGCCTGGGAGGCGAGCGGCAACAACATCGAAGTCAATTTTATGCCGGACTACAAGCACCTGCACGAGGCCGGCTACAACATTCTCGCCTATGACCTGCGCAACTTCGGCCAGAGCGCGGCTGGCAGTGGCGGGGTCATCGGCAACGGCATTCGCGAATACCGCGATGTCATTGGCTCGCTCCGCTACGTTCGCTCGCGATCGGACCTCAAAAATCTGAAGCTCGGGCTGCTCAGCCGCTGCTGCGGCATGAACGCGACCATGGTCGCCATGTCGAAGCATCGCGAGGAGTTCGACGACGTGCGGGCGATCGTCGCGCCACAGCCGATCTCGCTCAGTTCCTTCTACCGCACGATCCTTGGCCACATGGGCATGCCGGACGCCCTGCCGGAGGTCGCCGACGCTCTGCGCCGTGCGACCAGCATGGAGCTGAAGGACATGGACATGCCGCAGTATGCATCCGCGGTGGATGTCCCGACGCTGCTACTTCAGGTCCGCGACGACACGCTGACGACGCCGGCTGATGTGCAGGCGATGTTTGACGCCATGCCGACCGACCAGAAGGACTTGATCTGGATCGACGGCACGAACCGGCGCTTCGACGGCTACAACTACCTGCCCAACAATCCCAAGCCCATGCTCGACTGGTTCGGTCGCTTCATCAACTGACGAACAGGGCGGGTCCGGCTGCGACCCGCCCGCCCAACTATAATTGGAGGACATCATGTCCGAAGTCGAAAACACGCTCACAGTCGTACTCTGGGAAGCCAAGGCGAAGCCCGGGCGCGAGGCTGAAATGAAGGCGTTCCTAACCAGCGCGGTGACACCGTCACGCCACGATGTAGGCTGCTTCGATTACGAACCGCACGAGGTGAAGGACGATCGCGTAGCAGAGCAGACTGTGCTATGAGCTTCGTGACAGTACTTTCTTGGTTCGCTGTGAGAGCCATCCATGCGGTCGAAAATGGGTCTCAAGAGACGATCGACCTCGATAGATACCGAAACCACACAAAAAAATTTTCAAAAGAATTTCCCTTTAGAATCAAAATCATAGGATTTTGACGGCCTGTGTCTCGGCGCTGGGGCCTGGAATGAAGATTTTATGCAGCAAAATCAGTCACTTGTGGAATGAAAAATATTAGAGTGGGAGTGATCTGCGGTCAGGCCGTCAGTTCGGCATCCCAGTAAAGATAGTCCATCCAGCTTTCGTGCAGGAAGTTGGGTGGAAAGCGCCGCCCGACGGCGTGCATCTCCTCGGGCGTGGGGCGGCGGGGGGCGCGGCGCAGGCGCATGCCGGAATTGCGCAGCGACTTGTTCGCCTTTTTCAGGTTGCATGGCGAGCAGGCCGCGACCACGTTTTCCCAGCTGGTGATCCCCCCGCGCGAGCGCGGCACCACATGGTCAAAGGTCAACTCGCCTTTGGCGCCGCAGTACTGGCAGCGGAATTCGTCCCGCAGAAAAAGATTGAAGCGCGTGAATGCCACGCGCTTCTGGGGTTTGATGAAATCCTTCAGGACGACGACCGAGGGGATGCGTATGCTCTCCCGTTGGCTTCGCACCACCTCGTCATATTCGGCGATGATCTGGACCCGGTCCAGAAACACGGCCTTGATCGCCTCTTGCCAGGGCCAAAGCGACAGCGGGTAGTAACTGAGCGGCCGGAAATCGGCGTTCAGCACCAGCGCGGGGTGGTGGCGCAGGGCCGACGGCTCGCGCACGAATTGGGTTCGAAAATCACCGTGGTTGTCCAGCATCGGCCCTCTGCCTCGTCTGCCAGGAACTGTCGGAATATCGTCAGGCCGACTATATATCGCGGCCTTCGGCTGACAAGTCCCCGAATATATGCCCCGACCGACTAACCCCGGCGCGTGACATCGGCGTGACAGGACTGGCCGCCGGGGCCGAACCGTGACAGGATCGGGGCATGGATCAGACACCGCCTCTGCTGGGAACGCTGGAAAGCGCGCTTTATGCCTTGGATCTGGAGGCCGCCGCCGCCTTCTGGACCGGGATCATCGGACTGAAGGAGATCGGCCGCGCGCCAGGCCGCCACGACTTCTTTCGCTGCGGAGCACAGGTGCTGCTGGTCTTTGACCCGACCGCGACCATCCATCCGCCCAAGCCGGATGCCCGCCTGCCGGTGCCGCCGCACGGCGCAAAGGGCCAAGGGCACTTCTGCATGGCAGCCGAAGGCGCGCATCTCGACGCATGGCGCGCGCACCTTGAAGAACATGGTATTGAGATCGAGGCCGATTTCACATGGCCGCAGGGCGGGAGATCACTCTATTTCCGCGATCCGGCAGGAAACTCGATCGAGATTGCCGATCCTGGCATCTGGAGACGATGAAGTCTCGAGGAAACCTGAACAACCATGTGATAATTCAGGTTTCATACCCAAAGGTTGGGGCTCTCAGCGGCGGGCGCGGGCCTCGATCCGCAGCGGCTCCGGGCGCCGGGTCATGAACCATGCCGAAACCGGCAGCAGGGCACCCAAGGTCATCCAGATCAAGGCCATCGCGAAATCTCCCTAACTCTCCCTTAAGAAGTTAGGGCCTGTCTCGGCCACTTCAAGGCAAAAATCACGCCAATCGTCATGGCTGGGCGGCAAGCCGCTCTTTCAGGAAGGCCAGCGCCGCCGAAAGGCCGTCGGGCGAAATGCCGTGCGGGGTGTTTCGCATGACATGGCCATAGACGGTGAAACCGGCCTGGGACAGGGCATCGCCCGCCAGCTGCATGCTTTCGAACGGCACGACCGGGTCCTGGTCGCCATGCAGCAGCAGGACGGGCGGCTTGACCCTTGCCTCGGCCGCCAGGGTCTCGGGCGACAGCAGGCGGCCGGAAAAGCCCACGACGCCCGCGACTTCGGCGTCGCGGCGGGGGGCCACGGCCAGCGCCATCATGGTGCCCTGCGAAAAGCCCACCAGCGCCAGCCGATCGGGCGCGATCCCCTCATCCGCCAATACCTTGTCGAGGAAGGCATTCAGGTCGTCGAAGGATTGCGCCATCGAGGCGCGGGCCTGCTTTTCGGACGAGCCATCCATCCAGGGGATCGGAAACCACTGATAGCCCATGGGATTGTTCGCGCAGGGCTCGGGCGCGTCGGGGGCGTAAAAGGCGGTGCCGGGCAGATGCGGCGCCAGGGGATCGGCCAGCCCCAGCAGGTCGGCGCCGTCCGCGCCATAGCCGTGCAGAAAGACCACGACCGAACCGGCCTTGGCCGGACCCTTGCGTTTCGATGTCAATGCGCGCGTCATCTGACCCCCTCGCGTCCCTTTGCGACGTGGTAATAGGCCCAGAGCGCACGCGCCGCAACCGCGCGCCAGGGACGCCACGGCTCGGCCAGCGCGATCAGCGCGGCCGGCCCGGGCCGTTCGGGCAGGCCGTAAAGCAGGCGCGCCGACTCGGCCAGCGCAAGGTCGCCGGCAGCAAAGACGTCGGGGCGGCCAAGCGCGAACTTGAGGTAGATCTCGGCGGTCCAGCGGCCGATCCCGGGCAATGCGGTCAGCGTGGTGATGGCCTGATCGTCGGGCAGATCGCGCAGCGCGGCCCAGTCGACCCGAGCCTCGGCGATGCCGCGCAGGTAGCGCGCCTTGGGGCGCGACAGGCCGGCGGCGCGCAGCGCATCGTCATCTGCCGCGCGGATCGCGGCCTCGTCCGACAGCCCGGCGGCGGCCAGGCGCGCAAGGATCGCGCCCGCTGCCTGCGTCGATATCTGCTGCGAGACCACCGCGTCGCGGATCGAGGGGAAGCCTTCCTCCCACCGGCGCAGCGGCAGCGGGCCGAGTTCCGGCAGCACCCGCGCCCAGACCGGACAGACCCGCGCCAGATGGGCCGCGCCCATGGCCAGGTCCGCCGCGTCGCGGATCATTCGTCCAGGCCCATATCGCCGGTCAGCTTGGCTTCCTCTTTCAGCCGCGTCTCGAAGGCCATCGAGATGTGGCGGCGCAGCGCCGCCTCGGCCCGGGCCTCGTCACGGGCGGCGATCGCGTCCACGATGTCCTGATGTTCGGCCAGGCTGACCGCGTCGCGCCCCTTGGCCGCCAGCGTGGTGCGCGCCATCAGCGCCATGCTGCGATGCACCAGGTCCAGCTGCTGGACCAGATAGCGGTTGTGCGACGCCAGGTGGACCTGGTGGTGAAAGCGCCGGTTGGCGCGCGACAGCGCCTGTGGATCGCCCAGGATCTTGTGGTCGTCCTCGACCATGCCTCCCAGCACGCGGATCTCCTCGGGGGTGGCATGGCGGGCGGCCAGGCGGGCGGCCAGCGCCTCAAGCTCGGCGCGCACGGTGTAAAGCTCGGCCAGCTGGTTGTGGTCCAGCGTGGCGACGATCAGGCTGCGCCCGTCGCGCTTGAGCATGGCTTGCGTTTCCAGCCGCTGCAACGCCTCGCGCACCGGGGTGCGGGACACGCCGAAGCGGTCGGCAAGTTCGGATTCGACCAGCCGGTCTCCGGGACGATAGGTGCCGTTGTCGATGGCGGACAGGATCAGGGAATAGGCGTCTTTCATGGCCGCACGATCCGCCGTCGGGGGCGGGATTGCAAGCGCCCTGCGTCGGGATTAGGCAGGGGCATGGATTTGCGGCATGTGACCACCTGGATCTTCGATCTGGACAATACGCTTTACGCGCCCGAGATGCGGCTGTTCGACCAGATCAAGCGCCGCATGACCGCCTATGTCATGCGCGAATTGCGGGTGGACCGGGCGACGGCGGACCGGCTGCGCAGCCATTACTGGCGCGAACATGGCACCACCCTGTCGGGCCTGATGGCCGAGCATGGCATCGACCCGATGGCCTATCTGCGCGAAGTCCACGACATCGACTTTTCCGGGCTTTCGCCCGACCCCGAGCTTGCAGCCCTGATCGCGGCTCTGCCCGGGCGCAAGATCGTGCACACCAACGGCGACGTCGCCTATGCGGGCCGCGTGCTCGAACGGCGCGGCCTGACGGGTTTCGATGAAATCCACGGCATCGACTCGCTTGGCTTTCATCCCAAGCCCGACCCGCGCGCTTATGCCGCAGTCATGGCGGCTTCGGGTTTCCAGCCCGGCGCGGTGGCCATGTTCGAGGATGACCCCAGGAACCTTTCCGTACCTCATGCCCTTGGAATGACCACGATTCTTGTTGGACCGGGACGCCACGGGCCGGACCTTCTGGCGTCCGGTCACGACCATGGGCCGCATGTCCACCATCACACGGCGGACCTTGCGGCGTTCCTGCGCACTCTTGCCGGGGCCGGCGCCTGTGCCCAGAATGGCATATCCCTCCCAGCATAGGAGATAAGATCATGGCCCATGCCGCCACCAATGACGAAAACCGCACCGCCGCCCGCCTGCTGCTGTTCGTGGCCGTCCTGCTTCTCGTGACCGTGGCTGCCACCCTGGTCTGGGGCCTTGCCGGTCTGACCACCGTGGCGCTGATCGCGACGGTCGTCGTCTTTGGCCTGCTGACCGCCTATGCCGCAGGCTTCTGAGCTGCTGGACGTCGATGTCCTGGTCTCGGGCGGGGGGATCGCCGGGCTGATCGCCGCCGCGGCCTTTGGTGCCGCGGGACACACGGTTCTGTGCGTGGATCCCGCGCCCCCCGTGACCGAGGAAGGCGCCCAGGGCTCGGACCTGCGCAGCACGGCATTCCTGAACCCGTCGGTGCCGGTCCTGGCCGCTGCCGGCCTGTGGGACCAGCTGGCCCCGCATGCGACGCCCCTGCAGATCATGCGGATCATCGACGCAGGCGGGGACCAGCCCCAGGCCCGGCTGGTGCGCGACTTCGACGCGGCCGAAATCTCGGACCAGCCCTTCGGCTGGAACCTGCCGAACTGGCTGCTGAAGCGGGAAATCTCGGGCCGGCTCGCCAGCCTGCAGAACGTCCGCTTCCGGCTCGGCACCGGCACCGCCGCCCTGCTGGCCCGCGAGGCCGAGGTGATCGCCACCCTGTCCGATGGCAGCCGCGTGCGCGCGAAACTGGTGGTCGGCGCGGACGGGCGCGATTCGCCGGTGCGTCAGGCCCTGGGGATCGGCACGCGAACCCTGCGCTACGGCCAAAGGGCGCTGGCCTTCGCCGTGACCCACCCCCAGCCCCATCAGAACGTCTCGACCGAGATCCACCGCTGGGGCGGCCCCTTTACCCTGGTTCCCCTGCCCGACCGCAACGGCAAGCCCTCCTCGGCGGTCGTCTGGATGGAGCGCGGGCCCGAGATCGCCCGCCTGCGCGCCCTGCCCGCCGAGGCGTTCGAACGCGAACTGAATCGCCGCTCGGCCGGCATCCTGGGCCACCTGACCCAGGCCACGCGGCTGACCGAATGGCCGATCATCAGCCAGATCGCCGACCGCTTCACCGGCCCCCGCACCGCGCTGATCGCCGAGGCTGCCCATGTCGTCCCACCCATCGGCGCCCAGGGCTTGAACATGAGCCTGGCCGACCTCGCCGCGCTGCTCGACCTTTCCGGCGACCGCCCGGGCGAGGCGGCTGGGCTTGAAACCTACAACCGCCGCCGCCGCCCCGAGGCGCTGGCCCGGCTGATGGGAATCGACGCGCTCAATCGCGCCAGCATGATCTCGGCCCGGCCGCTTCGCGATCTGCGCGCTGCGGCCCTGGGCGGCCTTTACGCCGCCTCGCCGGTCCGCAAGCTTCTGATGCGGGCCGGCTTGGGCATGACCTGACAGGTCTTCCTTGTTGTTCAAATACCCAAGGCCGGCCGCGCCACCCGCGCTGCCGGCCCCTATGGCATCCGCCGGTGCAATCTGCCACATAACGGCCATGGCCAAACCCACCACCGCCTTCACCTGCACCGCCTGCGGCGCCAGCCATCGCAAATGGTCGGGCCGCTGCGACGCCTGCGGCGCCTGGAACACCATCGTCGAGGAAGCGCCCCTGTCCCAGGGGCCGGGCCGCGGCCTGGGCACGCTCAAGGGCAAGACGATCGCGCTTTCCGACCTTGCGACGCAGGACCAGCCGCCGCCGCGCGCGACCTCGGGCATCGCCGAATTCGACCGGGTGCTGGGCGGCGGCCTGGTGCCCGGCTCGGCCATCCTGGTCGGCGGCGACCCCGGCATCGGCAAGTCGACGCTGCTCTTGCAGGCGGCCAGCGCCTTTGCCCGCTCGGGCCAGAGCGCAATCTACATCTCGGGCGAGGAGGCCAGCGCCCAGGTCCGCATGCGGGCGCAACGCCTAGGCCTCGGCGATGCCCCTGTCCGGCTGGGGGCGGAAACGGCGTTGCGCGACATCCTGACGACGCTCGATGCCGAACGTCCCGATGTGGCGGTGATCGACTCGATCCAGACCCTCTGGTCGGATCAGATCGAGGCGGCGCCCGGTTCCGTCAGCCAGGTCCGCGCCACCGCGCATGAACTGACCACCTTTGCCAAGCGGCGCGGCACCTCGGTCATCCTGGTCGGCCACGTCACCAAGGAAGGCCAGATCGCCGGCCCGCGCGTGGTCGAACACATGGTCGATACCGTGCTCTATTTCGAAGGCGAGCGCGGCCATCAGTTCCGCATCCTGCGCGCCCACAAGAACCGCTTCGGCCCCGCCGACGAGATCGGCGTCTTCGAGATGACCGGCGGTGGGCTGGCCGAGGTCGCGAACCCTTCGGCCCTGTTCCTGTCCGAACGCGGCGAACCCTCGCCCGGCTCGGCGGTCTTCGCCGGGATCGAGGGCACGCGCCCGGTGCTGACCGAGGTGCAGGCCCTGGTCGCCCCCTCGACGCTGGCCAGCCCCCGCCGGACGGTGGTTGGGCTTGATTCGGGCCGCGTCTCGACGATCCTTGCCGTGCTCGAGGCGCGCTGCGCCATCCCCTTTGCCGGGCTCGACGTTTTCCTGAACGTCGCCGGGGGCATGCGGGTCAACGAACCCGCCGCCGACCTGGCCATCGCCGCCGCCCTTCTCAGCGCGCGCGAGGATACGGCCCTGCCGGCCGACTGCGCCATTTTCGGCGAAATCAGCCTGTCGGGCGCGCTGCGTCCGGTCGCGCAGGCGGAAAACAGGTTGAAAGAGGCGCAGAAACTTGGTTTTTCACGGGCAATCCTGCCTGCGGCCACCAAGGTCGAGGGCCTTGCCGGAATGCGGATCGACCGCGTGCCGGATCTGACAAGCTTCGTGGGCGAGACATTCGGTGCCGGGTGAACTCGTCCCCAAACGCGGGCAAAGCCGCGAAAGGGCGTGACAATGGACGGTTTCACCATCATCGACGGCATCGTGGCCGCCGTGATCATCCTCTCGGCGATCCTGGCCTATGCGCGCGGATTCGTGCGCGAATCGCTGGCGATCCTGGGCTGGATCGGCGCGGCGATCCTGGCGTTCATCTTTGCGCCCACGGTCCGGCCGATGGTCGCGCAGATCCCCGGGCTGAACAAGTTCCTGGGCGACAGTTGCGAGCTTGCCACCATCGCCGCCTTCGCGGCGGTCTTTGCGCTGGCGCTGGTGGTGTTCTCGATCATCACGCCGCTGTTCTCCTCGGTCGTGCAGCGTTCGGCGCTGGGGGGTGTGGACCAGGGCATCGGCTTCCTGTTCGGGGTCGCGCGCGGCATCCTTCTGGTCGCGGTGGCCTTCATCGTCTACGACCGGGTGATGGCGACCCAGCCCGTCGCCGTGGTCGAGAACTCGCGCTCGGCCCAGGTTTTCGCGGCGATGCGGGGGCAGATGGACAGCCAGATCCCGCAGGACGCCCCGGGCTGGGTGGTGTCGCGCTATGAACAGCTGGTCCATGGCTGCGCCGTGACGCAGCCGGTCGACGCGGCCACCCCCACACTGGCCGCGCCCGCGAACTAGGCGTCCCGCGGGGCTTCGTGACCCATTCGTGACATTAATTGCGCCTCGTTTCCCTGCCGAGGCGTGACTTCGCCCACGCAAGCCCCTATGTTGTCGGCGACAGCGCCACATATGAGCCCTCCTCCTTAGCCCCATGAGCCGGTGATGATGCAGCCATTCCTTGCCCATCCCTTCGATTCCGACCGCCTGCACGAAGAATGCGGCGTGTTCGGTGCAATCGGTGTCGCGGATGCGGCCAACTTCGTCGCCCTTGGCCTGCACGCCCTGCAGCATCGTGGGCAAGAGGCCGGCGGCATCGTCGCCCATGATGCCGAACAGGGCTTCAACAGCGCCCATCGGTTCGGCTATGTCCGCGACAACTTCACCAAGCAAAGCCTGATGGAGACGCTGCCCGGATCGCTCGCCATCGGGCATGTGCGCTATTCGACCGCCGGCACCAAGGCCGCCACCGCGATCCGCGACGTGCAGCCGTTCTTCGGCGAATTCGCGATGGGCGGCTGCGCCATCGCGCACAATGGCAACATCACCAACGCCATGGCGCTGCGGCGCGAACTGATCGAGCGCGGCTCGATCTTCCAGTCCAGTTCCGACAGCGAATGCATCATCCACCTGATGGCGCGTTCCATCCAGCGCAACATCCCCGAGCGGATGAAGGACGCGCTGCGCCGGGTCGAAGGCGCCTTCAGCGTCATCGCCATGACCCGCACCAAGCTGATCGGCGTGCGCGACCCCCTGGGCGTGCGCCCCCTGGTCCTGGGCCGCATCGGCGAGGATGGCTTCGTGCTCGCCTCGGAAACCTGCGCGCTCGACATCATCGGCGCCGAATTCCTGCGCGAGATCGAGCCGGGCGAGATGGTCGTCATCTCCAAGGGCGAAATCGAAAGCTCGCGGCCCTTCGGCCCGTCCAAGGGCCGCTTCTGCATCTTCGAACATGTCTATTTCTCGCGTCCCGACTCGATCATCGGTGGCCGCTCGGTCTATGAGACCCGGCGCCAGATCGGCGTGGAACTGGCGCGCGAGGCCCCGGTCGAAGCCGACCTGGTCTGCCCCGTGCCCGACAGCGGCACCCCGGCCGCCATCGGCTACGCCCATGAAAGCGGCATCCCCTATGGCATGGGGATCATCCGCAACCAGTACATGGGCCGCACCTTCATCGAACCGACCGAACAGATCCGCAACATGGGCGTGCGGCTCAAGCTGAACGTGAACCGCGCGCTGGTCGCAGGCAAGCGCGTCGTCCTGGTCGACGATTCGGTGGTGCGCGGCACCACCTCGCGCAAGATCAAGGACATGATCCTGGACGCCGGCGCGGCCGAGGTGCATTTCCGCATCGCCAGCCCGCCCACGGCCTGGCCCTGCTTCTACGGCGTCGACACGCCCGACCGCGACAAGCTGCTGGCCGCCCAGATGACCGAGGAAGAGATGCGCGAATGGATCGGGGTCGACAGCCTCGCCTTCGTCTCGCTCGACGGTCTTTATCGCGCGGTGGGCGAGGCCAAGGGTCGCGACAAGTCCTGCCCGCAATATTGCGACGCCTGTTTCTCGGGGGAATACCCGGTCGCGCCCTTCGACCAGCTGGAACGCGGCTTCCGCATGAAGCCCGAATACGAGGCGCAGGCCATCACGGGCCACGCGGCCGAATAGGAAAAGGGGGCTTCGCGCCCCCTTCTTTTTCACCGTTTTCCAAGTACCCATGCCAAGGCCGCCACCTGCGCGGCCTTCGTCATGCGGCGCCCAGCGTTACCATGCCCTGCTGACCCAGCGCAAAGCGGCGCAGCACTTCGGGGTAAAGCCGATGCTCCTGCTCAAGAACCCGCGCCGCCAGGCTGCCCGCCGTATCGCCGGGCAGGACGGGAACGCGGGCCTGCCCCAGGATGGGCCCGGCGTCCAGGTCCGCCGTGACCAGATGCACCGTCGCCCCCGCCTCGGCGTCGCCCGCGTCGATGGCGCGCTGATGGGTGTGCAGCCCCGGATATTTCGGCAGCAGCGATGGATGGATGTTCAGCATCCGCCCCTCGAACCGCCGCACGAAATCAGCGGTCAGGATGCGCATGAAGCCCGCAAGGCACAGGATGTCGGGCTGGGCCCTCAGCAATGGCTCAAGCAGCGCGGCCTCGAAAGCGGTGCGGTCGCCCTTGTAGGCCCGGTGATCGACCGCAAAGGTCGGCACGCCCAGGGCCTCGGCCCGCGCCAGCCCCCCGGCGCCCGGATCGTTCGAGCCGACCAGCACGGCCCGCGCGGGATGGTCGCCGGTCATCGAGGAGACCAGCCTGACCATGTTCGAGCCGCCGCCCGAAATCAGGATGGCGACGCGCTTCACCGCAGGCTGCCGGAATAACGCACGCCCTCGCCTGCGGCCACATGGCCCAGGCGGTGGACCGTCTCGCCCTCGTCCGCCAGCAGCGCCTGCAAGGCGTCGGCGCGGTCAGCGGCCACGGCCAGGATCATGCCGATGCCCGAGTTGAAGGTCTTGAGCATCTCGGCCTCGGCGATGCCACCGGCCTCGGCCAGCCAGGCAAAGACCGGCGGCAGGGCAAAGCGTGTCAGGTCGATCTCGGCCCCTAGACCCTTGGGCAGGACGCGGGGCAGGTTCTCGGTGATGCCGCCGCCGGTAATATGGGCGGCTGCGTGGACCCCGCCTGCGCGGATCGCGGCCAGGACCGGGCGGACATAAAGGCGCGTCGGAACCAGCAGCGCCTGGCCCAGCGTGCCCTGGCCAAAGGGTGCCGGCGAATCCCAGCCCAGGCCCGCGTGCTCGGCCACCTTGCGCACCAGCGAGAAGCCGTTGGAATGCACCCCGTCCGAGGCAAGGCCCAGCAGCACGTCGCCTTCGGCCACGCCAGCGGGCAGCGCGGTGCCCCGCTCCATCGCGCCGACAGCAAAGCCCGCCAGGTCGAAATCGCCCTTGCCGTACATGCCCGGCATCTCGGCCGTCTCGCCCCCGATCAGGGCGCAGCCCGACAGCCGGCACCCCTCGGCGATGCCGGTAATGACGCGCGCGGCCTCATCGACGGACAGCTTTCCGGTCGCAAAATAGTCCAGGAAGAACAGCGGTTCCGCCCCCTGGCAGACCAGGTCGTTCACGCACATGGCAACCAGGTCGATGCCCAGCCCGTCCAGCTCGCCCGTGTCGATGCCGATGCGCAGCTTGGTGCCGACCCCGTCGGTCGCGGCGACCAGAACCGGGTCCTGAAAGCCCGCCGCGCGCAGGTCGAACAGCGCGCCAAAGCCGCCCAGCCCCTCCATCACGCCCGGACGCCGGGTCGCGGCGGCGGCGGGCTTGATGCGCTCGACCAGCGCATTGCCCGCGTCGATATCCACCCCGGCCTCGGCATAGGACAGGCCATTCTCGCGCTCGGTCATCTCGGGTCCCCTTGTGCTTTGCGCCCCGATAGCGCAGGCGGGCGCGGCAGGCAATGTTTCCTATGGCTTTGCCTCAGTCCCCCGCCCCGACCCCTGCCCCGGTCCCAGGCCCAGCGACAGCTCGCGCCCGGCGGCGACCACGGCCCCCGTGATCTCGGCCAGCCGGTCGTCGCTCATCCGGTGGACGGGCCCGGACACCGAAATGCCGGCGGCGGCCTCTCCGGCCAGGTCGAAGATCGGGGCCGCGATGCAGCGCATGCCCAGCGTCCGCTCCTCATTGTCCAGCGAATAGCCGCGCGCGCGGATGCGAACCAGATCCTCGGCCAGCTGCTCGGGCTCGGACAGGGTATGGGGGGTAAAGCGCTCCAGCCGCAGCCCTCGGATCATGGCGCGCAGCTCCTGCGGCCGGGCATGGGCCAGAAGCGCCTTGCCGATGCCGGATGCATGCAGCGGCGAACGCGTGCCCGGCGGGAAGAAGGCGCGGATCGTCTCGTGCGTCTCGGCCTGGGACAGGAACAGGACGGCGTCGCCGTTCAGGATGCCCAGGTTCGCCGTCTCGCCGGTGGTTTCCATCAGGCGCCGCAACACGGGCCGCGCGCGTTCGACCAGCCCCGAGCGGCGCATGAAGGCCGAGCCATGCCGAAAGGCGGTCGGTCCGACATGCCAGGCCTGGCTGCTGGCATCCTGCTCTGCCACCCCCCGCGCCGCCAGCGTGACCAGCACCCGGTGCACGGTCGAGGGCGCCATCTGCAAGCGCTGACCGATCTCGGTCAGGGTCAGGCCGTTCCCGGCGGCGATGGCATCCAGGATGTCCAGCGCCCGGTCCAGCGCCCGGATGCCGCCGCTGTCCCCGCTGTCGCCGGCCCGTCCGCGCGGGCGGCCCTTCTTGCGCAGTTCCGTCATTCGTCACCCCTTCTTTCGACAGATATAAGGAATGGTTGAAAATTGCCTTGCGCAATTGGAAAAGGACAAATCATTGGCATAAATGGGAAATACACCGTTTTTCCGCGATTGCGAAATATTTTTCAGAAAAATTGCCTGAATGGACAGCAAGGCGTAGCTTGGTTCACAAGCGCAGGAGGTATTGCCATGACCAGTCAGAACCCGATCTTCATCCCCGGCCCCACCAACATCCCCGAGGAGATGCGCAAGGCCGTCGACATGCCCACCATCGACCACCGCTCGCCGGTGTTCGGCCGCATGCTGCACCCGGCGCTGGAAGGGGTGAAGAAGGTCCTCAAGACCACGCAGGCCCAGGTCTTCCTGTTCCCCTCGACGGGCACGGGCGGCTGGGAAACCGCCATCACCAACACGCTGTCGCCCGGCGACAAGGTGCTGGCGGCCCGCAACGGCATGTTCAGCCACCGCTGGATCGACATGTGCCAGCGCCACGGGCTGGACGTGCAATTCGTCGAGACCCCCTGGGGCGAAGGCATCCCCGCGGATCGGTTCGAGGAAATCCTGACCGCCGACAAGGCGCATGACATCAAGGTCGTCCTGGCCACGCATAACGAGACCGCGACCGGCGTCAAATCCGACATCGCCGCCGTCCGCCGCGCGCTGGACGCTGCCGGCCACCCGGCGCTGCTGTTCGTCGACGGCGTCAGCTCCATCGGATCGATGGACTTCCGCATGGACGAATGGGGCGTCGACATCGCCGTCACCGGCAGCCAGAAGGGCTTCATGCTGCCGCCGGGCCTGGCCATCGTCGGCTTCTCGCCCAAGGCAATGGAGGCGGTCGAAACGGCAAAGCTGCCGCGCACCTTCTTCGACATCCGCGACATGGCGACCGGCTATGCCCGCAACGGCTATCCCTATACGCCGCCGGTCGGCCTGATCAACGGGCTGAACGTCGCCTGCGAACGGCTGCTGAACGAAGGGCTGGAGAACGTCTTTGCCCGCCACCACCGCATCGCGGGCGGCGTCCGTGCCGCGGTCGATGCCTGGGGGATGAAGCTCTGCGCCGTCCGGCCCGCGCTGTATTCCGACAGCGTCAGCGCCATCCGCGTGCCCGAAGGGTTCGACGCGAACCTGATCGTCAGCCATGCGCTGGAGACCTATGACATGGCCTTCGGCACCGGCCTGGGCGAAGTCGCGGGCAAGGTGTTCCGCATTGGCCACCTGGGCAGCCTGACCGACGCCATGGCGCTGTCGGGCATCGCCACGGCCGAGATGGTGATGGCAGACCTGGGGCTGCCGATCAAGCTGGGCTCGGGCGTCGCCGCCGCGCAGGAACATTACCGCCAGTCCACCGCCACCGCACAGAAGAAAGCCGCCTGAGGGATGAAGGACGCCATGGATATCCCGACGTACCAGGACATGCTGGACGCGCATGAGCGCATCAAGCCGCATATTCGGCGCACGCCGATCCGCACCTCGGACTACCTGAACGAGCTTGCCGGCGCGCAGCTGTTCTTCAAATGCGAGAACTTCCAGGAGCCGGGGGCCTTCAAGGTGCGCGGCGCCGCCAACGCGGTATTTGGGCTTTCGGACGAACAGGCGGCCAGGGGCGTTGCCACGCACAGCTCGGGCAACCATGCGTCCTGCCTCAGCTACGCGGCCATGCTGCGCGGCATTCCCTGCAACGTGGTCATGCCACGGACCGCGCCGCAGGCCAAGAAGGACACCGTGCGCCGCTATGGCGGGGTGATCACCGAATGCGAGCCCTCGACCTCGTCGCGGGAGGCGACCTTTGCCGAGGTGCAGGCGCGCACGGGGGGCGATTTCGTCCACCCCTACAACGACCCGCGCGTGATCGCGGGCCAGGGCACCTGCGCCAAGGAACTGATCGAGCAGGTCGACGGGCTGGATGCGGTCGTGGCGCCGATCGGCGGCGGCGGCATGATCTCGGGCACCTGCCTGACGCTTTCGACGCTGGCGCCCGAGGTCAAGGTCATTGCGGCCGAGCCCGAGCAGGCCGACGACGCCTATCGCAGCTTCAAGGCCGGCCACATCATTGCCGACGATGCCCCGAAGACCGTCGCCGACGGCCTCCTGGTGCCCTTGAAGGACCTGACTTGGCATTTCGTGAAAAACCACGTCAGCGAAATCTATACCGCCTCGGACGCCGAGATCGTCGATGCGATGAAGCTGATCTGGAAGCACCTGCGCATCGTGATGGAGCCCAGCAGCGCGGTGCCGCTGGCCACCATCCTGAAGAACCCTGAAGCCTTTGCCGGCCAGCGCGTCGGCATCATCGTCACCGGCGGCAATGTCGATCTCGACAAGCTGCCCTGGATCTGAGGAGAGCATCATGAACGCGAAAGCGGATTTTGCCGGCTATGAAGTCGGTTTCGACATCCCCGCCCTGCCCGGCATGGACGAGAAAGACATCCAGACGCCTTGCCTGATCCTCGACCTGGACGCGCTGGAACGCAACATCAAGAAGATGGGCGACTATGCCAAGGCCCACGGCATGCGCCACCGCAGCCACGGCAAGATGCACAAGTCCGTGGACGTGCAAAAGCTGCAGGAATCGCTTGGCGGCGCCATCGGCGTCTGCTGCCAGAAAGTGTCCGAGGCCGAGGTCTTTGCCCGTGGCGGCATCAAGGACATCCTGGTTTCGAACCAAGTCCGCGACGCGGCCAAGATCGACCGGCTGGCCAAGATGCCGAAGCTGGGCGCGACCGTGACCGTCTGCGTCGATGACGTGGCGAACGTGACCGACCTGTCGGCGGCGGCGCAAAAGCACGGCACCAACCTGGGCGTCTTTGTCGAAATCGACTGCGGCGCGGGTCGCTGCGGCGTGAAAACCACCCCCGAGGTGCTGGAAATCGCCCGTGCGGTCGCGGCCGCCCCGAACCTGACCTTCAAGGGCATCCAGGCCTATCAGGGCGCCATGCAGCACATCGACAGCTACGAGGAGCGCAAGGCCAAGCTCGACGCCGCCATCGCGCAGGTCAAGGACGCCGTGGACGCGCTCGAGGCCGAGGGCCTGACCCCCGAATTCGTCTCGGGCGGCGGCACGGGTTCCTATTACTTCGAATCGAACTCGAATGTTTACAACGAACTGCAGTGCGGCTCCTATGCCTTCATGGATGCCGATTACGGGCGCATCCATGACAAGGACGGCAAGCGCATCGACCAGGGCGAATGGGAAAACGCGCTGTTCATCCTGACCAGCGTGATGTCGCACGCCAAGCCGCATCTGGCGGTGGTCGATGCGGGCCTCAAGGCGCAGTCGGTCGACTCGGGCCTGCCCTTCGTCTATGGCCGCGACGACGTGAAATACATCAAGTGCAGCGACGAGCACGGCGTCGTCGAGGACCCGCAGGGCGTCCTGAAGGTCAATGACAAGCTGCGCCTGGTGCCCGGCCACTGCGACCCGACCTGCAACGTGCACGACTGGTATGTGGGCGTGCGGAACGGCAAGGTCGAAACCGTCTGGCCGGTTTCGGCGCGCGGAAAGGCCTATTGATGCTGGTCGTCGCGGAAAAGGAGATCGGGGGTCTGATGACCCCCGAGGCGGCCTTCGAGGCCATCGAGGCGGTGTTTGCCGCCATGGACGCGGGCAAGGCTTACAATTTCCCGGTGGTGCGCGAGGCCATCGGGCATGAGGACGCGCTTTACGGCTTCAAGGGCGGCTTCGACGCCTCGGCCCTGACGCTGGGGCTGAAGGCTGGCGGCTACTGGCCGAACAACCAGAAACACGACCTGATCAACCACCAGTCGACGATCTTCCTGTTCGACGCCGACACCGGGCGGGTGGCGGCGGCGGTCGGCGGCAACCTTCTGACGGCGCTGCGCACGGCCGCCGCCTCGGCCGTGTCGATCAAGTATCTGGCCCCCAAGGGCGCCAGGGTGCTGGGCATGATCGGCGCGGGCCATCAGTCGGCCTTCCAGATGCGGGCCGCTGCGCGCGTCCATGCCTTTGAAAAGGTCATCGGCTGGAACCCGCACCCCGAGATGCTGACCCGCCTGGCCGAGACCGCGGCCGAACTGGGCCTGCCCTTCGAGGCCGTGGACCTGGACCGGCTGGGCGCCGAGGCCGAC
This sequence comes from Paracoccus yeei ATCC BAA-599, assembly GCF_000622145.1. Lineage (GTDB taxonomy): Bacteria > Pseudomonadota > Alphaproteobacteria > Rhodobacterales > Rhodobacteraceae > Paracoccus > Paracoccus yeei. The sequence continues at coordinate 76,965 of NZ_JHWH01000013.1, forward strand.
GTGATCGTCTCGATCACCTCGTCCTTCTCGCCGCTCCTGATGAACGAACACGTCCGGGGCGAGACCCATATCGCCGCCATGGGCACCGACACCAAGGGCAAGCAGGAGCTCGACCCCGCCCTGGTCGCGCGCGCGAAGCTTTACACCGACGAGGTGGCGCAGGCGGTCTCGATCGGCGAATGCCAGCACGCGGTGGCCCAGGGCCTCGTCGAGGCGGCCGCGATCACCCGCCTGGGCGCGGCGGTGAACGGCACCGACCCCGGCCGTGACGGCGCCGAGATCACCCTCTTCGATGGCACCGGCGTTGGCCTCCAGGACCTCGCCGTCGCCGCAAAGGTCGTCCAGCTCGCCCAAGCCAAGGGCATCGCCCAGACGGTCGAGATCTGACCGCACAGGACGGACGCGCCGGCCCGGCAATCACGCCGGGCCGTCCAGAAAGGAAAGCCATGAAAACCCTGATCCGCAAGGCCGAAGTCGTCGTGACGATGGACGGCACCCGGCGCGAGATCGCGGGCGGAGATGTGCTGATCGACGGCGGGGTCATCCTTGCCGTCGGTCAAGATCTTGCCGGCGAAGGCGCCGAAATCATCGAGGCCAGGGGCTGCGTCGTCACGCCCGGCCTGGTCAACACCCATCACCATCTGTTCCAGACCCTGACGCGCGCGGTACCTGCCGCGCAGGACGCGGCGCTGTTTGGCTGGCTGCGCACCCTTTACCCGATCTGGGGGCGCATGACGCCGGGCGACATCCGGCTGTCCGCGCAGATCGGGCTGGCCGAACTGGCGCTGTCGGGCTGCACCTGTTCGTCGGACCACCTGTATCTGTTCCCGAACGGCGCGCGCCTTGACGACAGCATCGAGGCCGCGGCCGAGATCGGCATCCGTTTCCACGCGACCCGGGGCGCCATGTCGATCGGCGAAAGCAAGGGCGGCCTGCCCCCCGATGCGCTGGTCGAATCCGAATCCGCCATCCTGAAGGACAGCGAACGCCTGATCGCCGCCTTCCATGACCCGAACCCCGGCGCCATGGTGCAGGTGGGGCTTGCCCCCTGCTCGCCCTTCTCGGTCAGCCGGGAACTCATGCGCGACGCGGCCATCCTGGCCCGGGAGAAAGGCGTGCGCCTGCACACCCACCTGGCCGAGAATGACGAGGATATCGCCTATTCGCTGCAGAACTTCGGCATGCTGCCCGGCGATTACGCCGAAAGCCTGGGCTGGACCGGGGACGATGTCTGGCACGCGCATTGCGTGAAACTGTCGGACAAGGAAATCGACCTCTTCGCCCGCACCGGCACCGGGGTCGCGCATTGCCCCTGCTCGAACGCGCGGCTCGCCTCGGGCATCGCGCCGGTGCGCGCCATGCGCGACGCAGGCGTGCCGGTGGGCCTGGGCGTCGACGGCTCGGCCAGCAACGATTGCAGCCATCTGGGGCTTGAGGCGCGCCAGGCCATGCTGATGGCCCGGCTGAAGAACGGCCCCGCCGCTATGGGCGCCCGCGAGGCGCTGGAGATCGCGACGCTGGGCGGTGCCCGGGTGCTGGGCCGCACGGACCTTGGCAGCCTGGAACCCGGCAAGCGCGCCGACCTGGTGCTGTGGGACGTGACCGAGCTTGCGGCGGCGGGCGAATGGGACCCGGTCGCGGCCCTTGTGTTCTGCGCCCCGATGCGGCCACGTTCGGTCTATGTCGAGGGGCGCGCCGTGGTCTGCGAACACCGGCTGGTTACCGCCGACCCGCATCACCTCAACGAACAGGCCCGCGCGGCGACCCATCGCCTCGCCAACGGATAGGAGCGAACATGTCCGGCTATCTCACCACCCATGTCCTTGACACCGCGAACGGCACCCCCGCCCAGGGCATGCGGATCGAACTCTATCGGCTCGACCCCGAGCGCCGGCTGCTCAAGGAAACCGTCACCAATCACGACGGCCGCACCGACAGCCAGATCCTGCCGGAAGCCGAATTCCAGACCGGCGAATACGAACTGGTGTTCCATGTCGGCGAATGGCTGGACGCCCAGGGCCACCAGGCCGCCAAGCCCCGCTTTCTGGACCAGATCCCGCTGCGCTTCGGCATGTCCGAACAGGACCACTACCATGTGCCGCTGCTGATCTCGCCCTACGGGTTCTCGACCTATCGCGGCAGCTGATCCGCAGGACGCAACGACACTGGCCGGGCGCGACGTAGCGCCCTGCCCCTGATCCGGCGGCCGGGCCACGGGACGCACCTGCCGCCGCGATCTTCTATCAAAGCTTTATGCAGCCTTAAACTATCCTTGGAAGTCATCGCTGACCAAGGTCGATAAACATCGGCCAAGCTTGCGGGAGGAGATCGCAGGTTCCAGGGAATGGGAGGAGAGAAAGTGCAACCAACCCCAGAAACCACGCCCATCCGGCCCGAGGACGAAAAGCTGGGGCTTTTCGCGAATCTGGCCTATGGCATCCAGCATATCCTGACCATGTACGGTGGCATCGTCGCCGTGCCGCTGATCGTCGGCCAGGCCGCGGGCCTGTCGCCCGCCGACATCGGGCTTCTGGTCACCGCGTCGCTTTTTGCGGGCGGCGTCGCCACCATCCTGCAGACCATCGGCCTGCCCTTCTTCGGCTGCCAGCTGCCGCTGGTGCAGGGCGTGTCCTTTGCCGGGGTCGCGACGATGATCACCATCTCGGGCAACGGCGGCATCCAGGCCGTCTTCGGCGCGGTGATCGCCGCCTCGCTGATCGGGCTGCTGATCACGCCGATCTTCGCGCGCGTCACCAAGTTCTTTCCGCCGCTGGTGGCGGGCATCGTCATCACCACCATCGGCCTGACGCTGATGCCGGTCGCCGGCCGCTGGGCCATGGGCGGCAACAGCCGGGCCGAGGATTTCGGCAGCACCAGCAACATCCTGCTGGCCGGGGTGACGCTTGCCATCGTGCTGCTGCTCAGCAAGGTCGGCAATGCCACGATCTCGCGCCTGTCGATCCTGCTGGCGCTGGTCGCCGGCACCGCGATCGCCTGGGCAGCGGGCATGACCGACTTCTCGCAGGTGGGCAACGGCCCGGTCGTGGCGCTGCCCGACATCTTCCACTTCGGCTGGCCGACCTTCGGCACCGCCGCGATCCTGTCGATGTTCATCGTCATCCTGGTCACCCTGGTCGAAACCTCGGCCGACATCTTCGCCGTGGGCGAAATCGTCGGCACCAAGGTCGATTCGCGCCGGCTGGGCGACGGCCTGCGCGCCGACATGCTGTCCAGCATGCTTGCGCCGGTCGTGGGTTCATTCACGCAAAGCGCCTTCGCCCAGAACGTCGGCCTGGTCGCCGTCACCGGGGTGAAAAGCCGCTATGTGGTCGCCACCGGCGGCGCGATCCTGGTCTGCCTCGGGCTCTTGCCGATCATGGGCCCGGTCGTGGCCACCATCCCGATGCCGGTCCTCGGCGGCGCGGGCATCGTGCTGTTCGGCACCGTGACGGCCAGCGGCATCCGCACCCTCGCCAAGGTCAACTACCAGGGCAACATGAACCTGATCATCGTGGCGACCTCGATCGGTTTCGGCACCCTGCCGATCATGCTGCCCGAGTTCTACCACCACTTCCCGACCTGGGTGCAGACCATCTTCCACTCGGGAATCAGCTCCTCGGCGCTGATGGCGATCCTGCTGAACCTGATGTTCAACTACTTCACCGCCGGAAACTCGGAACAGCCCTCGGTCTTCGGGGCGGCGGCCGAGCGGGTGATCCGCTACACCGACCTCTCGCAGCTGCGCGACGGCGACTATTACCTCGACGGCAAGATGTTCGATGCCGACGGCAAGGAAATCGCCCTGCTTCCGGCCGGGGGCCACTAAGCCAAGACCATGGCCAGGCCCGCAACAGAACCGGGCAGGCCTGCTTCTTTCTTGCAAAAATATCCTGGGGGAGGAGGCGCTGTGCGCCGGAGGGGGCAAAGCCCCCTCTTTTTCATTGCAACCGACGCAAACACGGAAAGATTTTCAACGCAGGCTTAAGACAGCCAAGGCAACTGGCCCGATTTTCGCCTATCCTTGCCCTGCGTTAAGAAAATCCCAGCTAGACAGGAGCACTTCATGTCCGATTTCGCCGTCATCTGGGATTGGCTCGCCTTTGCCATCCGCTGGACGCATGTCGTCACCGCCATCTGCTGGATCGGCTCTTCCTTCTATTTCGTCGCTCTCGACCTCGGCCTGCGCAAGGTGCCGGGCCTGCCGGCCGGCGCGCACGGAGAAGAATGGCAGGTCCATGGTGGCGGATTCTACCACATCCAGAAATACCTGGTCGCGCCCGAGCGGATGCCCGAGCACCTGATCTGGTTCAAATGGGAAAGCTACATGACCTGGATCTCGGGGGCGGCGCTCCTGATGGTCACCTACTGGGTGGGGTCCGAGCTGTTCCTGATCGACCCGGCCAAGATGGACCTGGCGCCTTGGCAGGCGATCCTGATCTCGGCCGCCTCGCTGTCGGTGGGCTGGCTGGTCTACACCAACCTCTGCAAGTCCCGGCTGGGCGAGACGCCGACCCTGCTGATGCTGCTGCTGTTCGTCCTGCTGATGGTCATGGGCTGGGGCTACAACCAGGTCTTCACCGGCCGCGCCACCATGCTGCACCTGGGCGCCTTTACCGCCACGATCATGACGGCGAACGTGTTCTTCGTCATCATGCCGAACCAGCGCATCGTCGTCGCCGACCTCAAGGCCGGGCGTCCCGCCGATCCGAAATACGGCAAGATCGCCAAACTGCGCTCGACGCACAACAACTACCTGACGCTGCCGGTCGTCTTCCTGATGCTGTCGAACCACTATCCGCTGGCCTTTGCCCACGACCTGAACTGGGTGATCGCGGGGCTGATCTTCCTGATGGGCGTGACCATCCGGCATTTCTTCAACAGCATGCACGCCGGCAAGGGCTACCTGTGGTGGACCTGGGCGGTCACGACGATCCTGTTCGTCATCGTCATGTGGATCTCGACCGCGCCGATGCTGCGTCAGACGGTCGAGGAATCCGAGGCCCGCATCCTGACCCCGACCCAGCAGGCCATGGTGGACGCGCCCGGCTGGGACGACGCCTATGGCGCCGTCATGGGCCGGTGCAGCATGTGCCACGCAAGAGAGCCCTCGTACGAGGGCATCCACACCGCCCCCAAGGGCGTCCTGCTGGAAACCCCCGACGACATCACCCGCGCCGCGCGGGAAATCTACATCCAGGCCGGCGTGACCAACGCCATGCCCCCCGCGAACGTCAGCTTCATGGAGCCGGCCGAACGCCAGGCCATCGTGGACTGGTACCGCTCGCTACCCACGACCTTCGCGCTGAACTGACCGCGGGCGCCGGGGAACGCCCCGCCAGACCACCGACTCGTTGAGAAAATCCCGCCGCCGTGCTATCATGGAAGGCGGCAAATTATTCTTTACGAGTTCTTTTCATGTCTGGGTTGCCGTCTGCGCCAACGCTGTTGGCCTTTGCCGGCCTTGCCTTCGGACTTGCCGTGACGCCGGGTCCGAACATGGCCTACCTGATATCCTGTTCGATCTGTCGGGGCCGTTGGGCGGGGCTCGTCTCGCTGGGCGGGATCGCCCTGGGATATGTCTTTTACCTGCTTTGCGCGGTGACGGGGGTTGCAGCGATGTTGCTGGCCCAGCCCCGGGCACTGGTGCTGCTCAAGCTGGCGGGCGCGGCCTATCTGGCAGTCCTCGCGGTCCGGCTTCTGGCGGCGGACGGGCTGTTCGGGCGGCCTCCTGCCCAGCATCCCCCGGAAAGCCGAGGCGGGCTGTTCCTGATGGGCTTTCTGACCAACCTGCTGAACCCGGGCGTGGCGTTGCTGTATCTGACGCTGCTGCCCCTGTTCGTCGTGGTGGAGGCGCGAAGCATCTGGCTGCAATCGCTGACCCTGGGTTCCGTGCATATCGTAATCGGGCTTGCCGTCAACGCCGCGGTGGCCCTGACCGCCGGGTCGCTCGCGGGCTTTCTGATCCGCCACCCCGGTTGGTTGCGCGGGCAACGCTGGATCACCTCGGGGGCTCTGGCGGTTTTCTCGGCGCAGATACTGGCCGCCCTGTGCTGAAGCCTCAGCCGAAGTGCCGCCGCGTCTCACGCGCGATGAAATCGGCAAACAGGCGCACCTTGGGGTCCTGCAGCCGCCGGTGCGGCGTCAACACGCCGAATTGCGACGGAAGCGGACGGCAGTCGGGCAAGATCTCGACCAGCCGCCCCGAGCCGAGATGCTCGACCACCTCGTAATGCGGGCGGTTGGCGATGCCGCGCCCTTCCAGCGCCCAGTCGGTCAGCACGTCGCCGTCGTCGGCGTCGAAATGGCCGTTCACCAGCAGCTTCTGCGGTCCCTCGGGCGTTTGCAGCACCCAGTAATATTCCGGGCTGCGCGGATAGCGCAGCAGCAGGCAGTTGTGCTTGACCAGGTCGTCGGGCTGGGCGGGTGCGCCATGCCTTTCCAGATAATCGGGCGTTGCCACCAGAACCCGCCGGCATTCCGCGATGCGGCGCCACTTCAGCGCCGAATCCTGCGGCTCGCCCAGAAAGAACGCCAGGTCGATCCCGTCTGCGATGATGTCGACATTGCGGTCCGACAGCCGCAGCCGGATTTCGACGCCGGGATATTCGTCGCAGAACCGCGGCACCAAGGGCGCGATCAGCCGCCGCCCCAGCCCCAGCGGCGCCGTGACCCGCAAGGCGCCATGCGGATTGCCCGAAAACCCCGAAACGACCGCCTCGGCCTCGTCCAGGGTCTCGATCACCCGGCGCGCGCTGTCATAGAAGGCGCGCCCCACCTCGGTCGGGACCAGCTTGCGGGTGGTGCGGTTCAGCAGCCGCACGCCGAAGCGCGTCTCGAGATCCTTGATGCGATTCGAGGCAACTGCCGGCGACATGCGCAGATCGCGCCCGCCCGCCGTGATCGACCCCAGTTCGATCACCCGCACGAAAACCCGAAGACTTTCAAGATATGGCACGGCTCTCACCTGCTTCTTTCAAGGAACGGCTGAAAGTCTTATGCTCAATCCATCGTTTCGCAAAGGCCAATTCGCATCTAGGCTTGCCTTATACCCAGCGATGCCAGCGAGGACATGATGGGCGGCGAGATAAGCTTTCTGCTGAACAATACCGAGATCCGCCTGACCGAGGCGGGGTCGCGCGACACGCTTCTGGATTTCCTGCGGCTGAACCGCCGCCTGACCGGCACCAAGGAAGGCTGCGCCGAAGGCGACTGCGGCGCCTGCACCGTCTTGGTCGGCCGGCTGCACCACGGCGCGCTGCGCTATGAACCGATCAACGCCTGCATCCGCTTCCTGGCGTCGTGCCACGGCTGCCATGTGGTCACGGTCGAGCATCTGCGCGGCCCGGACGGCGGCCTGCACCCGGTCCAGGCGGCGATGGTCGAACACCACGGCAGCCAGTGCGGCTTTTGCACGCCGGGCTTTGTCATGGCGCTTTACGGGCTGTGGATGCAAAACCCGCGCCCCGACATGCTGGCCATCGAAACCGCGCTGCAAGGCAACCTGTGCCGCTGCACCGGCTATGAGCCCATCGTCAAGGCGGCCTTCGCGGCCTCCGAGGCGGGCGGCCAGAACTTCGACGCGCTGACCGTCGAACGCGACCGCGTGACGGCGGCGCTGGCCGCGATCCCGGCCGAGCGGGTCGAGGTCGCGCGCGGCGAAGACCGCGCCATCCTGCCCGCCGATGCCGCCGACCTGGCGGCGGTGCTGGCCGACAATCCCAAGGCCACCATCGTCGCCGGGGCGACCGACGTGGGCCTGTGGGTGACGAAATTCCTGCGCGACATTTCGCCCGCCGTGTTCATCGGCCATCTGGCCGACCTCAAGCACATCCACATCACGCCGGGCCATATCACCATCGGCGCGGGCGTCACCTATACCGAGTTTGAGCCCTTTGTCCTGCAGCATTTCCCCGAGGCGCTGGACTATTGGCGCCGCATCGGCGGCTGGCAGGTCAGGAATGCCGGCACCATCGGCGGCAACGTCGCGAACGGCTCGCCCATCGGGGAAACCCCGCCGCTGCTGATCGCGCTGGGGGCCACGGTCCGGCTGCGCAGCACCGAGGGCACGCGCGAGGTCGCGGTCGAGGATTACTTCATCGACTACGGCAAGCAGGACCGCCGCCCGGGCGAGTTCGTGGAATCGGTCACCGTGCCGCTGAAGGGCGACGCGCGCATCGCGGCCTATAAGGTCAGCAAACGCCACCACGCCGACATCACCGCATCCGCCGCCGCCTTCCGGGTGGAAACCGACGGGGCGACCATCACCTCTGCGCGCGTGGCCTTCGGCGGCATGGCCGCCACCCCGAAACGCGCCGCCCGGGCCGAGGCCGCACTGAAGGGCCAGCCCTTCACCGCCGAAACCTTCGAGGCCGCCGCGCAGGCTGTCGGGGGCGACTTCCAGCCGCTGTCCGACTGGCGGGCCACGGCCGAATACCGCCAGCACCTTGCCGCCAACTTCTTCCGCCGCTTCTGGCTTGAACAGTCGGGCGCGGAACACCGCCTGAGGAGGGTCGAATGAAACAGGACGTTTTCGTCAAGGGCGCCGCCCATACGTCTATCATCCACGACTCGGCCGTCAAGCACGTGACCGGCCGCGCCGACTATACCGACGACCTGCTGGAGCCCGTGGGCACGCTGCACGGCTATCTGGGCCTGTCGTCGGTCGCGCATGGCCGCATCACCGCGATGGACCTGGATGCCGTGCGCGCCGCGCCGGGCGTGGTCTGCGTCCTGACGGCCGAGGACATCCCGGGCATGAACGACATCAGCCCGAACGGCCATCACGACGATCCGGTCTTTGCCACGCCCGAGGTGCATTTCCTGGGCCAGCCGATCTTTGCCGTCATCGCCGAAACCCGCGACCAGGCGCGGCGCGCCTGCACCCTGGCCCGCGTGGAGTATGACGAACTGCCCTTTGCGCTGGACGCCATCGGGGCGCGCGACGCGGGCCTGGGCTATGTGACCAAGCCCCTGAAGCTGGCGCGCGGCGACATGGCGGAACTGGACCGCGCACCGCGCCGCCTGTCGGGCCGGCTGACCGTCGGCGGGCAGGAGCACTTCTATCTGGAAAGCCAGATCGCCTTTGCCATCCCGGGCGAGGACGACGATGTGATCGTCCACACCTCGACCCAGCACCCGTCCGAGGTGCAGCACATGGTCGCCCATGTGCTGGGCATCCCCTCGAACGCGGTCGTCGTCAACGTGCGCCGCATGGGCGGCGGCTTCGGCGGCAAGGAATCGCAGATGAACATCTTCTGCGTCACCGCCGCCCTGGCCGCGAAAAAGCTGCACCGCCCGGTCAAGATCCGCCCCGACCGCGACGACGACTTCCAGATCACCGGCAAGCGGCACGACTTCGTCATCGACTACAATGTCGGCTATGACGAAAGCGGCAAGATCCATGCGGTGGATGCCGATTTCTACGCCCGCTGCGGCTTTTCGGCGGACCTTTCGGGCCCCGTCACCGACCGGGCGCTGTTTCACGCCGACAACGCCTACTACTATCCGGCCGTGGAACTGCGCAGCCACCCGATGCGCACCAACACCTGCTCGAACACCGCCTTCCGCGGCTTCGGCGGTCCGCAGGGCGTCGTCATGGCCGAGCGCATCGTCGAGGACATCGCCTATGCGCTGAACCGCGACCCGCTGGAAATCCGCAAGCTGAACCTCTACCGGAACGGCCAGCTGACCCCCTATCACCAGGAGGTCGAGGACCAGATCCTGCCGCGCATCTTCGAGGAACTCGAGGCCAGCAGCGACTATCACGCCCGGCGCCAGGCGGTGCTGGACTGGAACGCGCGCGCCGAACGCGAGGGCGGCGCGATCCGCAAAGGCATCGCCCTGACCCCGGTCAAGTTCGGCATCAGCTTCACCGCGACCTGGTTCAACCAGGCGGGCGCGCTGATCCACATCTATACCGACGGCTCGATCCACCTGAACCACGGCGGGACCGAAATGGGTCAGGGCCTGAACACCAAGGTCGCCCAGGTGGTGGCCGAGGCCCTGGGCGTCGACATCGACCGCATCAAGATCACCAAGACCACGACCGAAAAGGTCCCGAACACCTCGGCCACGGCGGCCAGCTCCGGCTCGGACCTGAACGGCATGGCGGCGCTGGATGCCTGCCGGCAGCTGATCGAACGCCTGACCGCCTTTGCCGCCGAGGCCAAGAAGGTCGCCCCAGAACTGGTCAGCATCGGCGAGACGGTGCGGATCGGGGACGAGGAGATTCCGTTCCAGGACTTCATCAACACCGCCTATCTGGCACGGGTGCAGATGTCGGCCGCGGGGTTCTACAAGACACCCAAGATCCACTGGAACCGTGACACCGGACAGGGCCGGCCGTTCTATTACTACGCCTATGGCGCCGCCTGCTCCGAGGTCTCGGTCGACACGCTGACCGGCGAATATGTCATCGAACGCGCCGACGTGCTGCATGACGTGGGCCGCAGCCTGAACCCTGCGCTCGACAAGGGTCAGGTCGAGGGCGCCTTCGTCCAGGGCACCGGCTGGCTGACCACCGAGGAGCTGTGGTGGGACGCCAAGGGGCGGCTGCGCACCCACGCGCCCTCGACCTACAAGATCCCGCTGGCATCCGACCGGCCCAAGGTCTTCAATGTGGCCCTCGCCGACTGGTCGGTGAACCGCGAAAACACCATCAAGCGGTCCAAGGCCGTGGGCGAGCCGCCCTTCATGCTGGGCATCAGCGTCTTCCAAGCGCTGAACATGGCGGTCGCCAGCTTCAACGGCTATCGCGAAAACCCGCGCATCGACGCGCCCGCGACGCCCGAACGCGTGCTGATGGCGATCGAGGCGCTGCGATGATCCGCGTCCTGGTCACCCATACGCGCGGCTCGACCCCGCGCGAGGCCGGGGCCGAGATGATGGTGTCCGAGACCACGACCATCGGCACCATCGGCGGTGGGCAGCTGGAATACATGGCCATCGACCGCGCCCGCCAGATGCTGGCGCGGGGCGAGCTTACCGCCCGGATGAACGTGCCGCTGGGCCCCGAGATCGGCCAGTGCTGCGGCGGCCGGGTCGAACTCGCGCTGACCCGCAGCGACCGGATGCCCACCCATCCCGACCATCCGCAGGTCCTGATCTTCGGCGCGGGCCATGTCGGCCGGGCGCTGTCCCGCGCCCTGTCGCTCCTGCCGCTGCGCCCGATCCTGATCGACCAGCGGGCGCCCGAAATCGCGCAGGCGCCGGGCGAAAGCCGCCTGACGCCCCTGCCCGAGGCCGAGATCCGCCACGCCCCCTACGGCACCAGCCATGTCATCCTGACCCATGACCATGCGCTGGACTTCCTGCTGGCGGCCGAGGCGCTGCGCCGCATGGACGCGCCCTATATCGGCATGATCGGCTCCAAGACCAAGCTGGCGCAGTTCCGCCGCTTTGCCCGCGCCCAGGGGCTGGACACCGACCGGCTGACCTGCCCCATCGGCGCCGGCTACAGCCATGACAAGCGCCCCGAGGTCATCGCCGCCTTCACCGCCGCCGAAATCATCGGCCGCCTGACCCAGACCGTTTCCTTGTTGAACAAATACCCATGCGACAGCTGATCCGGGGGCGTACGCTCTCCTTCCACGCCGACCCCGTGGAAACCGAAGACGCCTTCACCTATCACGAGGACGGCGCCGTCATCACCCATGACGGCCGGATCGAGGCCGTAGGCGATTACGCCGCCCTGCGCGGCCTGGGCCTGCCCGAAATCGACCACCGCCCGCACCTGATCCTGCCCGGCTTCATCGACACCCATATCCATTTCCCGCAGGTGCAGGTGGTGGCAAGCTGGGGCGCGCAGCTTCTCGACTGGCTGAACACCTATACCTTCCCCGAGGAAAGCCGCTTCGCCCAACAGGGCCATGCCCCGCAGATGGCCGAGCATTTCCTGAACCTGCTCCTTGCCCATGGCACGACAACGGCGGTCGCCTTCTGTTCGGTCCATCCGCAATCGACTGATGCGCTGTTCTCTGCCGCCGACCGCCGCAACATGGCGATGATCGCCGGCAAGGTGATGATGGACCGCAACGCCCCCGAAGGCGTGCTGGACACGCCGCAACAGGGCTATGACGACAGCAAGGCGCTGATCGCGAAATGGCACGGCACCGGCCGCCAGCGCTATGCCATCACCCCGCGCTTCGCCATCACCTCGACGCCCGAGCAGATGGAGATGACCGGCCAGCTGGTGCACGAACATCCCGATTGCCACATCCAGACGCATCTGAGCGAGAACAGGGACGAGATCGCCTTCACGCTCAGCCTCTACCCCAAGGCGCGCGATTACCTGGACATCTACGAAACCTACGGCCTCTTGGGCGACAAGATCCTGCTCGGCCATTCCATCCATCTCGAGGAACGCGAGATCGCCCGCATGGCCGAGACCGGCAGCCATCCGGTGTTCTGCCCGACCTCGAACCTGTTCCTGGGCTCGGGTCTTTTCGACGAAGGCGGCCTGCGGGCGCGCGGCATCTCATCGGGCATCGCCACCGACATCGGCGGCGGCACCAGCTATTCCATGCTGCAAACCCTGAACGAGGGCTACAAGATCCTGCAGCTGCGCGGCCAGAAACTGCACCCCTTCGCAGCCTTCCACTGGGCGACGCGCGGCAATGCCTGCGTGCTGGGGATGGAGGACGAGATCGGCACCCTGGCCCCCGGCTCGATGGCCGACCTGGTGGTGCTCGACAGCCGCACGACGCCCGCCATGGCGCTAAGGATGGAACGTGCCACGACGCTCGCCGAGGAGCTGTTCATCCTGCAGATCATGGGCGACGACCGCAGCGTGGCCCAGACCTATGTCGCAGGCCAGCCCATGCTGGACCGGCCGTCCGCGACGCCCTGACCCGCCCGACCCGGCGTCACAGGTCGATCGTCACGGCGCCGATGGGGCGGGAACAGCAGGCCAGGATGTAGCCCGCCTCGATGTCCTCGTCGGTGATGCCGCCGTTGTGGACCATGTGGACCTGCCCCGACAGCTTCTGCACCTGGCAGGTGCCGCAGATGCCCATGCCGCAGCCCGACGGGATCGGGATGCCCGCCGCGCGCGCGGTCGCCAGGATCGTCTCGGTTTCGGCCGCGCGGGCGGTCTTGCCCGAGGCGGCGAAGGTCACCTCGGCCAGGGCGCCGTCCTGGGGCACGATGTCCTCGGGCACCGCCTCGGCCTGGGCCGGGGGACCGCCAAAGCTTTCCTGGTGATAGCGGGCCATGTCATAGCCCAGCCCGTGCAGGATGTCGCGCACCGCCTGCATGAAAGGCTCGGGCCCGCAGCAATAGACGTCGCGCTCCAGATAGTCGGGCGCGATCAGCCCCAGCATCAGCTGGTTGAAGATGCCGCGATACCCGGTCCAGGGGCGATAGGGATCGGGCGCCTCGACGATCCATTTCAGGTCGATGCCGGCAACGCGGGTCGCCATATGCTCCAGACGCTCGCGGAAGATGATCTCGGACGGGCGGCGCGCGCAGTTGACGAAGACGATGTCCGGGTCGCGCCCGGAATCGTACAGAAAGGTCGTCATCGACATCATCGGCGTGATGCCCGACCCGGCCGAGATGAACAGATACTTCTCGGCCGGCGCCCGCATCATCGAAAAGGCGCCCGCCGGCCCCCTGGCGCGGATGCGCATGCCCGGCCGCAGATGGTCGAACATCCAGCGTGTCCCGACGGAGTCGCGCTGCGCCTTGACCGTCACCGTCAGCGAGGTCGGCCGCGACGGCGAGGACGAGATCGTATAGGTGCGATGCACCGCGCCTCCGGGCAGGGGCAGTTCCAGCGTCAGGAACTGCCCCGGCTCATAGCTGAACAACGCGCCGGTGGGGCTGCGAAAGCAGAAGGTCATCACATCCGGCGCCTCTTGCAGGAACGAGGCGCATTCCAGTTCTTCCGCGTCGCTCCAGAAGGCCAGGGTCGGTTTCACCAGCGCGTTCATGGTCACTCGGCCGCCATGCGCTGGGGCGCGAGCGCGCGTTCCATCCAGTCGGCATACCAGTCGATGAACTGGACCACGCCGCTTTCCCAGTCCGGCGAATAGGGACCGGGCACATAGGCGGGCGAGAAGATGCCCTCCTGGTTCGTCTCGACGATCTCGCGATCCTCGTCGTTGGTGGCGATCCAGACCTCGGTCAGGCGCTTCAGGTCATAGTCCACGCCCTCGACCGCGTCCTTGTGGACCAGCCAGGTGGTCGTGACCTCGGTCTCGGTCGGGCTGATCGGCATGACGCGGAAGGTCAGTGAATGGTCGGGCAGGAAATGGTTCCAGGTGCTGGGATAGTGGAACATCAGCAGCGACCCGGCATCGGGCTTGGCGACGCGGCCCAGCTGGCGGGCGACAGCGGCCTTGCCGTCCATGGTGTAGCTGACCGCGGTTTCCTGCAGCGGCATCCGCGCCAGGCGGAACTGCCCGTCGCCGCCCAGCAGGAACTGCGCCGGCGCGCCCGCCGCCGCGCAGGCGTCGAAGTGGTTCTGCAGCCGGGCCGAGATCGAGCCATCGGCCGAAACGCCCGCGACCTCGGGGTCCAGCGGGAAGGACCGGCACAGCGCCGGGTGGTTGCCGCTGCAATGATAGCATTCGCGGTTGTTTTCCCAGACCAGCTTCCAGTTGCCCTTCTCGACGATGGTCGAGGAATAGGCGACCTTGGCGTCGGTCAGGTCGTGGACGGCCAGGTAGGGCTCGGCCGCGCGGGCGAATTCGTCGAAATCCGGCGGGTTGTCGGCCAGGCAGACATAGATCAGCCCGCGCAGGTTCTTCAGCGCGACCGGCTTCAGCCCGTGCTGGCCGGGATCGAAGTCGGGCCCCATGTTGCTGGCCCAGACAAGCTTGCCGTCCAGGTCGTAGGTCCACTGGTGATAGGGGCAGACCAGCTTGGCTACCTGGCCCTCGCGCGCCTTGCACACGATCGAGCCGCGATGCCGGCAGGAATTGTGGAACGCCCGGATCTCTCCGTCGCGGCCCTTCACGATGACGACGTTATAGGCGCCGATCTTCAGCGTGGCATAGCTGCCGGTCTTGACCAGCTGGCAGGCCGGGATGGCGAACAGCCAGTCGCGATAGAAGATGTTTTCCAGGTCCAGCTGATAGACCTCGGGCGAGGTATAGAAGGGCTGCTCCAGCGCGTGGCCGGGCGTGCGGCGGGCCAGAAGATCGTGGATCGAGGGTTGGGTGGCGGACATGGCGGCTTCCGGGTTGGGGTTGATCTGGGGCCGATGGTGGCGCAGGCCGGGCTTTCTTGACAACGGCAGAAAAATTCATTCGGATTATCTCAGATAAACCCAGACCGGCGGAAACCCGTGCCCAGGCCCTATAATTTCTCGTCCATGACCGCGCTGATCTGTTTCGAGGCGGCGGCGCGCAACGCCAGCTTCAAGGTGGCGGCGCAGGAAATGAACGTGACGCCCGCCGCCGTCAGCCACCAGATCAAGGCGCTGGAACAGGATCTTGGCTGCGCCCTGTTCATCCGCCGGCACCGCGGGGTCGAACTGACCGAGCGGGGCGCGGTCCTGCTGGTCTCGCTGCAACGCAGCTTCGAGACGATCTCGGACACCGTCAGCCGGCTGCGCGACCGCCCCGACGCGGTGGACGTGACCATCCGCACGACCACGGCCGTCAGCGCGCTGTGGCTGACCCCCAAGATCACCGCCTTCTGGAAGATCCACCCCCGGATCACCGTTTCGCAGATCATCAGCGACGTGGCCGGGGCCTCCAGCCGGCACGACATCAGCATCGGCTATGCCACGCCCGAAGGAAACGGCGATGACTGGCGCGAGATCTTTCGCGACCGCATCCTGGCCTATGGCACGCCGCGCTTTGCCCGGGACCACGCCATTCGCGGCGTGCGGGACCTGCTGGCCGCGCCGCTGGTCCACATGAGCGATGACCGCAGCGGTTGGACCGGCTGGGGCGACTGGTTCCGGGAACTGGGCCTGCCGCAGCCGTCGGGGCGCAGCTTCTTTGTCAACAACCACATGATCGCCCTGCAGGCGGCCGAGGACGATGTCGGCGCGGTCTTGGGCTGGGAGGGGCTGATGACCCGCGCCGTCCAGGGCGGCCGGCTGGTCGCGCTGGTTCCCGAGGGCATCCCCTCGCCCGTGGCCTTTTCGCTGCGGCTCAATCCGCGCGCCTCGGCCAAGGCCCGGTTGTTCGCCGACTGGCTGGTGCAAAGCGCCTAAGGCCGGGCGGCGCTAGAGCCGGCCCAGGCTTTCGGGCAGAAGCACGGTAAAGCGGCTGCCCTGCCCCCTGGTGCTTTCGATCCGCAGCCGGCCGCGGTGGCGGTGGACGATGTGCTTGACGATGGCCAGGCCCAGCCCGGTGCCGCCCTTGGCGCGCGACCGATGCGTGTCCACCCGATAGAAGCGCTCGGTCAGGCGCGGCAGGTGGCGCGCCTCGATCCCCTCGCCCCGGTCCTCGACGGTGACGGCCCAGGCCGGGCCACGCACTACCGGCTCATGCTCGATCCGCTCCAGGCTGACGATGACCAGCCCGCCGCTGGCGCCGTATTTCACCGCGTTCTCGACCAGGTTGTGAAACACCTGCACCAGCTGGTCGTTGTCGCCCGGCACCACGGTCGGGCCCTCGATGCCGCGGCTTTCCAGCCGGACGCCGACGGCCTCGGCGGCCGGGCTCAGCGCAGCGACCGTGCCGCGCAGCAGGGCCGCCAGATCGACGCTTTCGACCGGCCGGCGGCGCTTGTCCTGTTCGACCCGGCTCAGGGACAGCAGATCGCCGATCAGCCGGTTCATGCGCCCCGCCTCGCGCTCCATGATGTCCAGGAAGCGGTCGCGCGCCGCCTCGTCGTTGCGGGCCGGGCCGCGCAGGGTCTCGATGAAGCCCAGAAGCGCGGTCAGCGGCGTGCGCAGCTCGTGGCTGACGTTGGCCACGAAGTCGCGGCGCATCTGCTCGGTCTCCTCGTCGCGGGTGCGGTCCTCGATGGCCACGGCGGCCCCGCCCTTGCCGCCCAGCGACAGGGGCGTCACCGTCACTTCGCAAAAGACGCTGCGCCCCTCGGCGGGCAGGGTCGCGTTCAGCCGCGCGCGCTCGGCCCCCGCCAGCACCGATTCCAGCGCGGCGTTGATCTCGGGATGGCGCAGCACGGTGACGAAGGGCCGGGCCGAGGGGATCGGGCCCAGCAGCGCCTCGGCCGCGTCATTGGCACCGACCAGCCGGGCGTTGCGGTCCGTGACCAGCATGGCGATCGGAACGGCGCGCAGGACCTGGCGCAGCGCCTCGGGCGTCATGGCCGGGCCGGGGCGGCCAGTCCCTGGCGGAACCGCACGGCGTTGCGCCGGTAGCCCTCGGCCGATTTCAGCAGCCGCGCGCGCGCCTCGGCGTCCAGTTCCCGCACGATCCGCCCCGGCGCGCCCATGACCAGAGAGCCGGGCGGGATCTCCTTGCCCTCGGGGACCAGCGCCCCCGCCCCCACCAGCGAGCCCGCGCCGATCCGCGCCCCGTTCATGACGGTGGCGCCCATGCCGATCAGCACGCCGTCCTCGATGGTGCAGCCGTGCAGGATAGCGCGGTGGCCGATGGTGCAATCCGCGCCGATGGTCAGCGGATGGCCCATGTCGGTGTGGCAGACCGTCAGGTCCTGCACGTTGGACCCGCAGCCGACCCGGATCTCCTCGTTGTCGCCGCGCAGGACGGCGCCGAACCAGACGCTGGCGCCCGCCTCCAGCACGACGCGGCCCATCACCTGCGCGTCGGGCGCGACCCAGGCGTCCCCGGCGATCAGCGGCACGATGCCGTCAAGTTCCCAGATCATGGCGTTCCTCCTCCATCAGGGCGCGCACAAAGGGGCCAAGCCCCACCTGCCGGGCGCGGCGCATCCGCTCGGCCATCAGGATGGTCTGCAGGGCGCGCGTGCTGTCGTCGATGTCGTGGTTGACGATGACGTAATCGTATTCGGCCCAATGGCTGATCTCGTCCCGGCTTTTCTGCATCCGCGCGGCGATCACCTCGGGCGTGTCCTGCTGGCGCGCGATCAGCCGGCGCTCCAGCTCGGCCAGGCTGGGCGGCAGGACGAAGACCGACACCACATGCGCCCCCAGGCTCGAAGCCCGGATCTGCTGGCCGCCCTGCCAGTCCACGTCGAACAGCGTGTCGCGCCCGGCCAGCATCGCCTGCTCGATGGGCTGGCGCGGGGTGCCGTAAAGATTGCCGAAAACCTCGGCATGCTCCAGCATCTCGCCCGCCGCGACCATGGCGCGGAACTGCTCCTTGCTGCGGAAATAGTAATGGTCGCCCTCGACCTCGCCCGGACGCGGCGGGCGCGTCGTGGCCGAAACGGAAAACCGCAGGCTCGGATCCCAGGCCATCAGCCGCCGCGCCAGCGTCGATTTCCCCGCCCCCGAGGGAGAGGAAAGGATCACCAGAAGCCCGCTGCGTTCCATCCTGCCGATCCCCTGCCTGTGCCTTGCGGCGCCTGAATGGCGCAGGCGGGGCACCGGGGTCAAGGGCCGCGCCCCGGCGCCGGCCGATTTTAACCATCGGTCGAGAATTCGCTCGGAACCGGTGAACAAAGAGTTTAGATTTCGACAGGCATCACGAGTTCTTTCGACGGTTGGATTGGTCACGACATGGCTGAGGACGATGGCCCGGGCGGCGCGCAGGATACGGTTCTGCCGACGCCCAACCCGCAGGACGACGGCGGCAAGCTGCTGCGGCTGGCCGATTTCGAACCTGTCCAACCTGGCCGCATCGTCGCGGAACTGCGCGCCTATTGGGACGGGCTGCGCCAGGGCCGCGCCATCCCCGCCCGCGCCGATGTCGAACCCAAGGGCATGCGCCGCGCGCTGGACTATGCCTTCATCCTGGAACGCATCGCGCCGGGGGCCGCGCGCTTTCGTCTGGCCGGGCGCCACCTGATCGACCTGATGGGGATGGAGGTGCGCGGGATGCCGGTCTGTTCCTTCCTGAACACCGGATCGCGCGGCCGGCTGTCGGACGTGCTGGAAAGCGTGTTCCGCGGGCCCCAGATCGCGCTGCTGCACCTGGACAGCCCCGCCACATACGGCCGGCCCGCGATGGCCGGGCAGATGGTGCTCCTGCCGCTGCGCTCGGACCTGGGCGACATCACCCGGGCCCTGGGGTGCCTGGTGGCCGAGGGTCAGGTCGGCCAGGCGCCGCGCCGTTTCGACCTAGTCTCGGACGAGGTGATGCCGGTCATCCCCGGCGCCAGGGTGATCGAGCCCTCGGCCTCGGCCACGGGCTTTGCCGAACGCCCCGCCGCCTGGCGCGGCAAGGCCGAACCCGAGGCGCCCGCCCCGGCCAGCCCCTCGACCCCCGAGGAGCGCCGCGCCCGCTTCCGCATCGTCAGCACGACCGAACCGCCCCGGCCCCGCCGGCCCCGGACATAGGCCCGACTTCTGCGACAGGAAAAAGGCGGCCGGATCGCCCCGGCCGCCCTGTCCTTTGCATCCCTGGCGGGATCAGACCGCCCTGGCCTGCCGCGCCTCGTCCATGCGGCGGTTGCGCAGCTCCTCGGCCACCAAGAAGGCCAGTTCCAGCGACTGGCTGGCGTTCAGGCGCGGGTCGCAGGCAGTGTGATAGCGGTCCGACAGGTCCTCGTCCGTCACCGCACGCACGCCGCCGGTGCATTCGGTCACGTCCTTGCCCGTCATCTCGAAATGCACGCCGCCGGGGATGGTGCCTTCGGCACGATGCACGGCAAAGAACTCGCGCACCTCGCGCAGAATGGAATCGAAGGCCCGCGTCTTGTAGCCGGTCGAGGACTTGATGACGTTGCCGTGCATCGGGTCGCAGGACCAGACCACGTTCGCGCCCTCGGCCTGGACGGTCTGGATCAGGCGCGGCAGGTGGTCGCCCACCTTGCCCGCGCCAAAGCGCGCGATCAGCGTCAGCCGGCCGGGTTCGTTCTCCGGGTTCAGCTTGCCCATCAGTACCTTCAGATCCTCGGCCGTGGTCGAGGGGCCGCATTTCAGCCCGATCGGGTTCTGCACACCCCGGCAGAATTCCACATGCGCGCCGTCGGGCTGGCGGGTGCGGTCGCCGATCCAGATCATGTGGCCCGAGCCCGCGACCGGCAGGCCGGTGGTGGAATCGATGCGGGCCAGCGCCTCCTCGTATTCCAGCAGCAGGGCCTCGTGGCTGGTGTAGAAATCCACCTTGGCCAGGTCATGCGCCGTGTCCGAGGTCACGCCGGCCGCCGCCATGAAAGCCATGGCGTCGCTGATCCGGTCGGCGATGTCGCGATAGCGCGCCGCCTCCTCGCCGCCGGTGAAGTCGCTGATCCAGCTTTGCACGCGGTGGATGTCGGCGTAACCGCCGGTCGAAAAGGCCCGCAGCAGGTTCAGCGAGGCCGCGGCCTGGGTATAGGCCCACAGCATCCGCTGCGGGTCTGGGATGCGCGCCTCGGGGGTGAAGTCGAAGCCGTTGATGATGTCGCCGCGATAGCTGGGCAGCTCCTGCCCGCCGATCACCTCGGTCGGCGCGCTGCGCGGCTTGGCGAATTGCCCGGCCATGCGCCCGACCTTGACCACCGGCAGCTGCGCGCCCCAGGTCAGCACCACGGCCATCTGCAGCATGACCTTGAAGGTGTCGCGGATGTTGTCGGCGGAAAACTCGCTGAAGCTCTCGGCGCAGTCGCCGCCCTGCAGCAGGAAGGCGCGTCCGGCGGCGACCTCGGCCAGGGACTGCTTCAGCCGCCGCGCCTCGCCCGCAAAGACCAGCGGCGGGAACTTCGCCAGTTGCGCCTCGACCGCGTTCAGCGCGGCCTGGTCAGGATAGTCCGGCATCTGGACGCGCGGATAGGCGCGCCAGCCCCGCTTTTCCCATGCCTTGGCCGGGGTCGCGGAAGCCGAGTTCTGCTGTGCCATTATCCTGTCCTCCTGAGAAATGGGTGGTCGGCATATAGAACCTAAAGGCGCAAAGGAAAAGCCTTGCGCGCGCCCGCGAGTCCTGATGAATTGCGCCATCCGAACGCGCGACCGACATGCCAGACCCGTTTCCAGCCGCAAGCCAGGACAGATCCCCGGCCGAATCCCGCCCGCAGCGGTATGTTTTCCTGTTGCTTGAACGCTTTACGATGGTGGCGTTCGCCGCCGCGATCGAGCCTTTGCGGCTGGCCAACCAGATTGCAGGGCGCAGGCTTTACGAATGGCGGCTGCTGGGGGAATGCGGACAGGCGGTGGCCTGCTCGAACGGCACCGCCGTCGTGGTCGACGCAGGCCTGATCGAGGTGCAGCGCAACGACACCATCCTGGTCTGCGGCGGCATCGACGTGCCCCGCGCGGCGACCCGGCCGATCCTGGGTTGGCTGCGGCGCGAGGCGCGACGCGGCGCGCGCATCGGCGGCATCTGCACCGGCGCCTGGGTCCTGGCCGAGGCCGGGCTGCTGGACGGCCGCCGCGCCACCATCCACTGGGAAAACCAGGACGGGTTCGCCGAGAAATTCCCCGACGTGACCCTGATCCGCACCGTCTTCGTCGAGGACGGCAGCCGCCTGACCGCCGCCGGCGGCACCACCGCCATCGACCTGATGCTGCGCCAGATCGCGCGCGATCACGGGGCGGAACTGGCCAGCCGCGTGGCCGACCAGATGATCCACACCGCAATCCGGTCCGAGGACGACCACCAGCGCCTGTCGATCCCGACCCGCATCGGCGCGCGCCACCCGCGCCTGGCCCAGGTCGTCGCCCGGATGGAGGCCAATATCGAGGACCCGATCAGCCCCGCCCGCCTTGCGCTCGACGCCGACATGTCGCCGCGCCAGCTGGAGCGGCTGTTCGCGCGCTATCTCGGCCGCTCACCCAAGCGCTACTACATGGAGCTGCGGCTGGAACGCGCCCGCAACCTGCTGATGCAGACCGAGATGGGCGTGATGGAGATCGCGCTGGCCTGCGGCTTCACCTCGGCGGCGCATTTCTCGAAATGCTACCGCGCGACCTATGGCAGCACACCCTATCGCCAGCGCGGCGGCGCGGCGGCGGGCGGCTGATCGCCGGGCCCTGCGGCAAATTGCGCCCGAAACGCCGAACTGCCCCTGCGTTCTGCCCATTCTGTGCACTTTCCATTTCGATCGGCGGCTTATAGCCTGCCGGGCAGGACAATGTTCCACTCAGGGAGACGGACAATGAAAAAGCTTCTTCTGGCCAGCGTCGCCGGCACCATGGTCGCCGCCGCTGCGCATGCCGAGGACATCAAGATGGGCATCGGGGTCGGCGCCACCGGCCCGCTGGAATCCATCGCCCCGGCCATCCAGAAAGGCGCCGAGACCGCGATGAAGGAAGTGGGCGACAGCGGCAAGCTGCTGGACGGCACCACCGTCACGCCGGTCGTCTACGACACCACCTGCACCGATGCGGCCGCCGCCGTCGCCGCCGCCGAACGCGTCGTGACCGCCGAAGGCGTCAAGGGCATCATGGGCGGCATGTGCTCGGGCGAGACGATCGCCACCCTGGAACGCGTCGCCGTGCCGAACGGTGTCGTCATGATCTCGCCCTCGGCCACCTCGCCGGCGCTCTCGACCATCGACGACAAGGGCTTCTTCTTCCGCACCTCGCCCTCGGACGCCCGCCAGGGCGAGGTGATGGCCGACATCGTGCTGGAACGCGGCGTCCAGTCGGTCGCGGTGACCTATACCAACAACGACTACGGCAAGGGCCTCGCGGACAGCTTCGCCAATTCCTACAAGGAAAAGGGCGGTTCCGTCACGATGGTCGCGGCCCATGACGACGGCAAGGCCGACTATTCGGCCGAGGTCGCGGCGCTGGCCGCCGCCGGGGGCGACGCGCTGGTGGTGGCGGGCTATGCCGACCAGGGCGGCTCGGGCATCATCCAGGGCGCGCTCGACACCGGCGCGTTCTCGACCTTCGTGCTGCCCGACGGCATGGTGAACACCACGCTCGCCGACAAGTTCGGCACCCAGCTGGAAACCTCGTTCGGCCAGAACCCCTCGGCCGAGGGCGAGGGCCACGACAAGTTCGCCGAACTGGCCAAGGCCGCCGGCTTCGACGGCACCTCGGCCTATGCCGGCGAGGCTTATGACGCCAGCGCCCTGATGCTGCTGGCGATGCAGGCCGCCAAGACCACCGATCCCAAGGTCTGGAAGGACAAGGTGATGGAGGTCGCGAACGCGCCCGGCGAAAACATCTATCCCGGCGAACTGGCCAAGGCGCTGGAACTGATTGCCGCGGGCACCGACGTCGATTATGTGGGCGCCACCTCGGTCGAGCTGGTCGAGCCGGGCGAAAGCGCCGGCGTCTACCGCGAGGTCGACTTCAAGGGCGGCAAGCTGAACGTCGTCGGCTTCCGCTAAGCCGCAACACCGGATCGGCCCGGGCATCCGTCCGGGCCTTTCCAGAATCAAAACAAGCCCATAGGGGCGTTTCTTCGCGTATTCCGCGAAGTCTGGGGAGAGACATGATCCAGGTCCACGACCTGCACCGGCATTTCGGCGGCTTCCGCGCCGTGGATGGCGCCAGCCTGACGATCGAGACCGGCTCGATCACCGGGCTGATCGGCCCCAACGGCGCCGGAAAATCCACCCTGTTCAACGTCATCGCCGGGGTTCTTAAACCGACCTCCGGCCGCGTCGTGATGGATGGCGAGGACATCACCGGCCTTGCCCCGCACGACCTGTTCCACAAGGGCCTGCTGCGCACCTTCCAGCTGGCGCATGAATTTTCCTCGATGACCGTGCGCGAGAACCTGATGATGGTGCCCGGCGGCCAGACCGGGGAACGGCTGCTGAACACCTGGCTCCGCCGCGCCCGCATCCGGGACGAGGAACGCGCCCTGCGCGCCAAGGCGGACGAGGTCCTGGATTTCCTGACCATCAGCCATGTCGCCGATGAAAAGGCCGGCAACCTGTCCGGCGGGCAGAAAAAGCTGCTGGAACTGGGCCGGACCATGATGGTCGATGCCAAGATCGTCTTTCTGGACGAGGTCGGCGCCGGCGTGAACCGCACGCTTCTGGGCACCATCGGCGACGCCATCACCCGGCTGAACCGCGAACGCGGCTATACCTTCTGCGTGATCGAACACGATATGGATTTCATCGGCCGGCTCTGCGACCCGGTCATCGTCATGGCCCAGGGCAAGGTGCTGGCGCAGGGCTCCGCCTCCAGCATCATGCAGAACGAGGCCGTGATCGAGGCCTATCTGGGCACCGGCCTGAAGAACAAGGTCGCGGCCGAGATCGCGACCGAAACCGCCTCGGGCGAAAGCCACGGCGCCCAGCCGGGCCTCGGCGACGAAGCGAGGGGCCGGCCATGAGCTATCTTTCCGCCACCGACATGCGCGGCGGCTATGGCCGCGCCGACATCCTGAACGGCTGCACGCTGACCGTGGACCAGGGCCAGATCGCCGTGATCGTCGGCCCGAACGGCGCCGGCAAGTCTACCGCGATGAAGGCCGTCTTCGGCATGCTGAACCTGCGCGAAGGCCGCGTGACCCTGGGGGGCGCGGATATCACCGCCCTGACGCCCCAGGAACGCGTGCGCAAGGGCATGGGCTTCGTGCCCCAGACCCACAACATCTTCCCGACCATGACGGTCGAGGAGAACCTGCAGATGGGCGCCTATATCCGCGACGACGATTATCGTGACACCATGGCCCAGGTCTATGACCTGTTCCCCGCCGTGGCCGACAAGCGCCGCCAGAACGCGGGCGAGCTTTCGGGCGGCCAGCGCCAGCAGGTCGCCGTCGGCCGCGCGCTGATGACGAAACCGCGCCTGCTGATGCTGGACGAACCGACCGCCGGCGTCAGCCCCATCGTCATGGATGAGCTTTTCGACCGCATCATCGAGGTCGCCCGCACCGGCATTTCCATCCTGATGGTCGAACAGAACGCCCGCCAGGCCCTGGAAATCGCCGATATCGGCTATGTGCTGGTGCAGGGCGCGAACCGCTATACCGACACGGGGGCCGCCCTGCTGGCCGACCCCGAGGTGCGCCGCACCTTCCTGGGGGGCTGAGGCATGGACATCCTGAACGCGCTGGTGGCGCTTTTGAACTTTGTCGTCATCCCCGCCGCCGCCTATGGCGCGCAGCTTGCGCTGGGGGCGCTGGGAGTCACGCTGATCTATGGCATCCTGCGGTTTTCGAACTTCGCCCATGGCGACACCATGGCCTTCGGCACCGCGCTGGTGATCCTGGTGACCTGGGGCCTGCAGGCGCTGGGGATCGGCCTTGGCCCGCTGCCGACGGCGCTTCTGGCCCTGCCCTTCGGCATCGCGCTCTGCTGCCTGCTGGTCCTTGGCACCGACCGCGCCGTCTATCGCTTCTACCGCAGGCAGCGGTCGGCCCCGATCATCCTGGTCATGGCCTCGGTCGGCGTCATGTTCATCATGAACGGCCTGACCCGCCTGGTCATCGGCGTGGACGAGATCCGCTTCGACGACGGCGCCCGCTTCCTGATCTCGGTCCAGGACTTTCGCGCCTGGACCGGGCTGACCGAGGGGCTGTCCCTGCGTCTCAGCCAGGGCCTGACGCTGGGCATCACGGCGCTGGCGTGCTGGGCGCTGTTCCGCTTCCTCAGCCGCTCGAAATCCGGCAAGGCCATGCGCGCCTATGCCGACAACGAGGATCTGGCGCTTCTTTCGGGCATCGACCCCGAACGCGTGGTGCGCCTGACCTGGATCATCGCGACGGCGCTGGCGGTGACGGCGGGCACGCTTTACGGGCTCGACAAATCCTTCAAGGTCTTCAACTACTTCCAGATCCTGCTGCCGATCTTTGCGGCCTCCATCGTGGGGGGCCTGGGCAATCCGCTGGGCGCCGTCGCGGGCGGCTTCATCGTCGCCTTCTCCGAGGTCGCGGTGACCTATCCCTGGAAGAAGGTCGCGGGCTATCTGGGCGTTCAGTCGGACGGGCTGCTGCAACTGCTGTCCACCGAATACAAGTTCGCGGTCAGCTTCGTGATCCTGATCGTGGTGCTGCTGTTCCGGCCGACCGGCCTGTTCCGCGGCAAAAGCTATTAAGGGGGCCAAGCGATGTCGACGAACCGTCAAGCCGAAGCCACCAGCCGCTGGCGCGCGCCCCTGGTCTTTCTGCTGATCGCCGTCCTTTTCGTGCTCGAAGGGACCACCCGCAACATGCTGTTTTCCGGCAGCTGGAACTCGGCGCTGGCCATCCTGAACATGGGGCTGATCTCGGCCGTCATGGCGCTTGGGGTGAACATGCAATGGGGCTATGCGGGCCTCTTCAACGCGGGCGTGGTGGGCTTCGTCGCACTTGGCGCGCTGGGGCCGGTGCTGGTCGCGACCGCGCCGGTGCCGGGCGCCTGGGCCGCCGGCGGCCCGCGCGTCTTGCTGGCGCTGGCCGTGGGGCTGGGCACGCTGGCGCTTGCCGCGCTGACTTGGCGCCGGCTGCGGGGCTGGCCGCGCGTGCCGGCGCTGATCGGCGTGCTGGTGCTGGGCTTCGTCCTTTACCGCGAACTCTTCGACCCCGCCGTCATGGCGATCGAGGCGAACAACGCCGCCTCCGCCGGCAACATCGGCGGCCTCGGCTGGCCGGTGCTGCTGGGCTGGCCGGTCGGCGCGGCCTTCGCCGCCGCCGCCGCCTGGGGCGTGGGCAAGGTCGCGCTCGGCCTGCGCTCGGATTATCTCGCCATCGCCACGCTCGGCATCGGCGAAATCATCGTCGCCGTCCTTCGCAACGAGGAATGGCTGGCGCGCGGCGTCAAGAACATCTCGGGCATCCCCCGCCCCGTACCCTACGAACTCGACCTGCAGAACGACCCCGGCTTTGCGGCCCGCGCGGCGGATTGGGGCATGGACCCGGCCACCGCCTCGGGCATCTGGGTCAAGCTGCTTTACGCGGGCCTTTTCGGCCTCGTCCTCCTGGCGCTGATCCTGCTGGCCGAACTTGCGCTGAAATCCCCCTGGGGCCGCATGATGCGCGCCATCCGCGACAACGAGACGGCGGCCGAGGCGATGGGCAAGAACGTCACCGGCCGGCATCTGCAGATCTTCGTCATCGGCTCGGCGGTGATCGGGCTTGGCGGCGCGATGATGGTGACGCTGGACGGGCTTCTGTCGCCCGGCGGCTTCAACCCGCTGCGCTATACCTTCGTCATCTGGGTCATGGTCATCGTCGGCGGCTCGGGCAACAACTGGGGGGCGGTGCTGGGGGCCGTGCTGATCTGGTATCTCTGGATCAAGGCCGAGGTCTGGGGCCCCGCCTTCATGCACATGGTCACGCTGCCCCTGCCCGAAGGCGGGCTCAAGACGCAGCTTCTGGGCGGCGCGCCGCACATGCGCTTCATCGCGATGGGGCTGGTGCTGCTTCTGGTGCTGCGCTTCGCCCCGCGCGGCCTGGTCCCGGAAAAATAGCCGGCCGCGCCATCGGGATCTTTTCCGCCCGCCGGGACTTGCATCGGCGGGCGAAAGCGCCAGATTGGACCGGAACAAAGGTGAAACGATGGGTCACAACAACACCAACGCCCCGGTCCTGCGCTTTCCCGAGGTCAGCCGCCCCAAGCTGGAAGGCGGCAAGCGCTTCGTCATGCAATCCGAATTCCAGCCCGCCGGCGACCAGCCGACCGCCATCGCCGAACTGGCCGAAGGCGTGACGGCCGGCGAACGCAACCAGGTCCTTCTGGGCGCGACCGGCACCGGCAAGACCTACACCATGGCCAAGGTGATCGAGGCGACGCAGCGCCCCGCCATCATCCTGGCGCCGAACAAGACGCTCGCCGCCCAGCTTTACGGCGAATTCAAGGGCTTCTTCCCCGACAACGCCGTCGAATACTTCGTCAGCTACTACGACTACTACCAGCCCGAAGCCTATGTGGCCCGCAGCGATACCTATATCGAGAAGGAAAGCCAGATCAACGAGGCCATCGACCGGATGCGCCACTCGGCCACGCGGGCGCTTCTGGAACGCGACGACGTCATCATCGTGGCCTCGGTCTCCTGCATCTACGGCATCGGCTCGGTCGAGACCTATTCGGCCATGACCCAGGACATGATCGTCGGCCAGCAATACGAACAGCGCGGCTTCATCAACGAACTGGTGGCCCAGCAGTACAAGCGCCTGGACGCCGCCTTCCAGCGCGGCGGCTTCCGCGTGCGCGGCGACTTGGTCGAGGTCTGGCCCGCCCACCTCGAGGATCGCGCCTGGCGCTTCGACTTCTTCGGCAACGAACTTGAGGCGATCACCGAATTCGACCCGCTGACCGGGGCGAAAACCGACAGCTTCAAGCAGATCCGCATCTACGCCAACAGCCACTACGTCACCCCGCGCCCGACTTTGCAGCAGGCGATCAAGGGGATACGCGCCGAACTTCAGGGGCGCCTCAAGCAGTTGACCGACGAAGGCAAGCTGCTGGAAGCGCAGCGGCTGGAGCAGCGCACGAACTTTGACCTGGAAATGCTTGAAGCGACTGGGGTTTGCAACGGCATCGAAAACTACAGCCGCTACCTGACCGGCCGCGCGCCCGGTGAGCCGCCGCCGACGCTGTTCGAATTCATCCCCGACAATGCCATCGTCTTTGCAGATGAATCGCACGTCTCGGTGCCGCAGATCGGCGGCATGTATCGCGGCGACTTCCGGCGCAAGTTCACGCTGGCCGAACACGGCTTCCGCCTGCCCAGCTGCATGGACAACCGTCCGCTGAAGTTCGAGGAATGGGACGCCATGCGCCCGCAATCGGTCTTCGTCAGCGCCACCCCCGCCGATTGGGAACTGGACCAGACCGGCGGCGTCTTCACCGAACAGATCATCCGCCCCACCGGCCTGATCGACCCGCAGATCGAGATCCGGCCGGTCGAGATGCAGGTCGACGACCTGCTGGACGAGGTGCGCAAGGTCTCGGCCGCGGGCCTGCGCACGCTGGTCACCACGCTGACCAAGCGCATGGCCGAGGACCTGACCGAATACCTGCACGAACAGGGCATCCGCATCCGCTACATGCACAGCGACATCGACACGATCGAACGCATCGAGATCCTGCGCGACCTGCGCCTGGGCGCCTTCGACGTGCTGGTGGGCATCAACCTGCTGCGCGAAGGCCTTGATATTCCTGAATGCGGCCTTGTCGCCATCCTCGACGCCGACAAGGAAGGCTTCCTGCGCTCGGAAACCTCGCTCATCCAGACCATCGGCCGCGCCGCGCGCAACGCCGAAGGCCGCGTCATCATGTATGCCGACCGCATAACCGGCAGCATGGAACGCGCCATGGCCGAAACCGAACGCCGCCGGCAAAAGCAGATGGCCTACAACATCGAACACGGCATCACGCCGCAGACGGTCCGGAAGAACGTCGAGGATGTGCTGGCCGGTCTCTGGCAGGGCGACACCGACCAGTCGCGCGTCACCGCCAAGGTCGACCGGCCCATGGTCGGCGCGAACCTGGCGGCCCATCTGGACGCGCTGCGCGCCCAGATGCGCAAGGCCGCCGAGAACCTGGAGTTCGAGGAAGCCGCCCGCCTGCGCGACGAGGTGAAGCGCCTCGAGGTGGTCGAACTGGCCGTCGCCGACGACCCGCTGGCCCGGCAATCGGTGATCGAGGAGGCGGCGGAAGAGGCGATGAAGGCTTCGGGCCGCTCGACCGCCGGCCGCGCCGGTCAGCGCGGCGGCAACAAGCGGTCGAAACGCCACCGCTAGACGGCGGCACGGGTGGATCGCGCCCGCGCCGTCAGCTTCAACTGACGCGCTCCAGCGGTTCGGTGTCGTCAGCGTCAGCTGATGCGCCAGCCGCCCCGCGCCGTCAGCCGCAGCTGACCCGCACCAGGCGTCCCGTGCGGTCGTGTTCAAAGTTCAGGCGGGCGGCGTTGAAATCCATCGTCACCGGGTCGCCCGTCCGATAGACCCGGTAGGGCGTATTGGCCGGAACGCTGATCGTGGTCCCCTGCTGACCCACCAGCGCCAGGTAACGGCTCGCGCCGCAGGTATCGTCCTGGATCGCGACCGGGGGCATCGGCGTCGGCTCGGGCGGTTCGGGCAGGCAGGCGGCAAGGACGGGAACAAGCACCAGAACAGGCAGGATCTGCTTCACGGGACGTTCTCCTTGTGGCGGGGAGTCGCCGCCCGAACGCCGCTGCCGGCAAAAGGTTTCCCGAAATCGCGCCGCGCCGGCGGAACCCCGCCGCCCTCAGGGCAGCCAGCTCAGCACCTCGTCGGTCAGCGCGTCCACCTCGGCTCGGGCGGCGGGGTTGCCGCGCGCGCCGTCCGCGGCCCCCAGCCCCTGGCCCAGGGTCTCGGCGTAAAGCACCCGGTTCGCGACCTGCGCCGCCGCCACCTCGGCGCCAAGCTCGGCGGCCTTCTGGGCGATTTCGGCGGCCAGCCGCGTGTGGGGCCGGGTCCGGTTCAGGACGATCAGCGTGTCGCATTTCTCGCGCCGCGCCAGGTCCAGCACCCCCTCGGTCGCCCACAGGTCGACCTGGCTGGTGGCGACCGGGACCAGCACCAGGTCGGCCACCCGCAGCGCCGGGCGCAGGTCGCTGTCGATCTTGGGCGGCGTGTCGATGATGACGTAATCGAAGCGCTTCTTCAGCTTCTCCGATTCGTAGCTCGCCCCCCAGGCCGACGAGGTGGTGAACTCCAGCGCCTCGTCCTCGCCCAGGCGGTCCAGCCGCTCCAGGAACCAGCGGCCCAGGCTGCCCTGCGGATCGGTGTCCAGCAGCGCGACCGAATGGCCCCGCCCCCGCAAGGTCGCGGCCAGGTTGACCGCGATGGTCGTCTTGCCCGACCCGCCCTTCTGCTGCGCGACGGTAATGATGCGCCCTGCCATCTGCCCCCCTTTCCGGTTCTCCGGTTCCCGCCCAGACTAGGGGCAAGCGCGCGCCGATGCATCGGTTTTTTCGCAGCTGCGGCATCGGCCCCGGCGGCCGGGCGCGGTCAGGCGGGCCAGGTGCCGATGACCTCGTACATGACCGGCTCGAAATGGCGGCACATGGCATTGATGGCGCGGTTTCTTTCGCGCATCTCGGGGCTGCGCAGCATGGCCTGGTAATCGCGCCGGTCGCGCCATTGCGAATAGGTGGCGATGCGGGTCTGTGCGTCGTTCAGGTGCACCGCGCCCGAGACATAGCCCGGCTGATGCCGGATCACCCGGTCATAGGCCTCGCTCAGCGCATCCAGCACGTCATGCGCGCTGCCGGGCGTCACCTCGAAGGTGCAGATCACGGTCTGCCCCTGAAAGTCGTTCGAGATCTGGGTCATGGCTGGCTCTCCCTCTGGCTCGCTTCAGGATAGCGCAGCCGCCCCGCCCGCAAAGCCGAAAAATCGCAATCCCCCAGGCTTCTTTCTTGCCGAAATATCCCGGGGGGGGGGTGAGGAGCGCCAGCTCCGAGGGGGGCAGAGCCCCCCACCGCCGCGGCATACGCCCTGTGTACGCCCGGTGTACGCAGGCTGTACGCCTGTCACGGCCGAAATCCCAGCAATCGCGGGGTTTCCCGCGTCCCGACCCCGACCCGGTGCACTGCGCAACGCGCACCCTGTTGCAGCCCCCGGCCAGGGCGCGCATGGTGCCGCCCGTGAACAAGGGGGCAGCGCCAATGATTCCGGTCTTCGACGGACACAACGACTTCCTGCAGCGCATGGTGGCCGCCGGGCCGCAGCGCGACCGGCTGTGGCTTTCGGGCGACGGCACCGGCCATCTCGACCTGCCGCGCATGCAGGCGGGCGGCTTCGTCGGCGGCTTCTTCGCGATCTGGACCCCCTCGCCCGCGTCCGAGGACGACACGCTTGCCGCCGTGCTCAAGGCCAACCCGCCCTTCGCCCTACCCCTGCCCGACGAGGTGGCGCTGGCCGACGCCCTGCCCCATGCCTTCGCCCAGGCCGGCCACCTTCTGGCGATGGAGCGCACGGGCCGTCTGACCGTCTGCAAGACCGCCGCCCAGATCCGCGACACCATCGCGAAAGGCCGCATCGCCGCCATCCTGCACATCGAGGGCGCCGAGCCGATCCCCGATCTCGACGCGCTCCATGTCTGGCACGCGATGGGCCTGCGCTCGCTGGGTCCCGTGTGGTCGCGCCCGACCCGCTACGGCCACGGCGTGCCCTTCGCCTTTCCCTCCTCGCCCGATACCGGGCCGGGCCTGACGGCCGCGGGCAAGGCCTTGGTGCGGGAATGCAACCAGCTGAAAATCATGCTGGATCTGTCGCACCTGAACGAACGCGGCTTTGACGACGTGGCGGCGCTGTCGGACGCGCCGCTGGTCGCCAGCCACAGCTGCGCCCATGCCGTGGCGCCCAGTTCGCGCAACCTGACCGACCGCCAGCTTGACGCCATCGCCGCGACCGGCGGCCTGGTCGGGCTGAACTATGCGGTGGGATTCCTGCACCCGCAGGGCCGGCGCGAGCCGATGCGCGGCTTCGACATCGTGCTGCGCCACCTCGACCACCTGCTGGAAAAGCTGGGCGAGGAGGGGGTGGCGCTGGGGTCCGACTATGACGGCGCCCAGATGCCCGAGGATCTGGCCGACGCCTCGATGCTGCAGAACCTGACCCAGGCGATGCTGGGGCATGGCTACGACCGCGCGCTGGTCGAAAAGATCGCCTGGAAGAACTGGCTGTCCGTGCTGGAACGGACCTGGGGCGCCTGAGGCGCCCTGGTCCTAGTCCACCTTGACGACCGGCTCGACCCCCAGCGCCTCGGCCAGGGACTTGAAGCGGGCGTCCGCGACCTCGCCCATCAGCGCCGTGCCGGTCCGCGTCAGGCGCAGTTCCAGCACCTTGCGCTTGCGGTTGAACTTCAGCGTCCCCGCCTCGGACGGGTCGCGGACCGAGAACATGGCCCCGAACCGCATGGCCTTGCCCAGAACCTCGGCATCGCGGATCTCGTCGTCGCTGAGCAGCTTGAACAGCGGCGCCATCGCCGAATTGCCGCGGCTGTTCTTGTAGCGGTGCAGCAGCGACAGGCCCAGGAAAACCCGCTCGGGATGGGACAGCGCCGCCATGTTCGCCCGCGTGACATTGTCGAAACAGGCATCGGCGCGATAGTCGGGATGCGTGCGCCAGGTGGTGTCGTGCAGCAGGCAGGCGGCCCGGATCAGCCGGTCGCGCTGCGGGGGCGCGTCCTTGAAGATGGGCTCCAGGAACTGGTACAGCCGCTTGCCGAACCCCGGCATCCGCGCCATCTGGCGTTCCGAAAACCGCGCCGCCTCAAGCAGCGGGTCGCGCGAACGCAGGCTTTCGGGCATCTGTTCGTAAAGCAGCCCCTCGCGGATGCCATAGGAGGACACGGCCAGCGATTTCGGCTCGAGGCTGATGACCAGTTGGCGCAGCACCTGGCTTGCCAGCGGCACCAGTTCCATCCGGCTGGCCGAGATGCCAAGCTTGCTGCGCATGTCGGACAGGTTCTGGTTGCCGATCCACTTGACGGTCGCCAGCACGTCGTCGGTGGACATGCGGTATTCGTGCAGCACCGTCATCGGATAGTCCGCGCGTTCCATGTCCAGCCGGGCGATGGCGCGCCAGGACCCGCCGACCAGATAGATCTGCTCGTGCCCTCGGCCCAGCTTTTTCGCCGCATCCTCCAGGATCTTCTGGACATGGTCGCGCAGGCCGTCGCTGCCGCCCTTGACCTGCTGCAGGCGGAACGGGCCGAGCGGCGTGGAGATGCGCCGCCCGACCTTGCCCTTGTCCACCTCGGCCAGTTCCATCGAGTTGCCGCCGATGTCGCAGACCAGTCCCATGGCCTCGGGCCAGCCCAGCAGCACGCCCTGGGCCGACAGGCGCGCCTCTTCCTCGCCGTCGATGACCCACAGCTTCAGCCCGGTTTCCTTTTCGACCGCCCGGCGAAAGGCGGGGCCGTCCTCGGCCTCGCGCACGGCGGCGGTGGCCACGCAGGTCAGGGGCTTGATGCCCATGCCCTCGGCCAGCGCGGCAAAGCGCTTCAGCGCCGACATGCCGCGCACGACGCCCTCGGGGTTCAACCGGCCGGTGGTCGCCAGCCCCTGCCCCAGTCCCGCCATGACCTTTTCGTTGTAGAAATAGGCGGGCGAGCGCGCCGCGCCGTCGAAGACGACCATCCGGATCGAGTTCGAGCCCACGTCGACCACGCCCACCCGGCTGAGCGCGCGTTCCGAGGCGCGCTCGAACAGCGATCGTCCAAAGGGCTCGATGGTTTCCCCGCTTGCGGTCACAACACCGTTCATCGGTTTCCTCTCGGTTCCGTTACCACCTGAACGATGGCAAGCGATGCATGGTTCATTAACTTTTGTTCGTCAATCCGCCGAATGGGTCAGAGCCGGCACGTCGCGCGCCCCCTTGGTCCCCCTTCCGGACAAAGACGGGTTTTCCATGAAGAACTTGTGACAGTTGAACAAATCGTCCTTGCCGGCGGGCAGATAACGCAGATAGCGGCCGTCGGGCTGCAGCAGCCAGCTTTGCGCCTCGTCCCCCAGGTTCGCGGCCATGATCTGGCTGGTGATCTGGGCCTTGACGGTTTCGTTCATGCATTCGACCAGCGCCTCGACCCGGCGGTTCAGGTTGCGGCCCATCCAGTCGGCGGAGCTGATGAAGACGCGCGCCTTCTTGGACGGCAGGCCGTGGCCGTTGCCGAAACAGACGATGCGGGAATGTTCCAGGAAGCGGCCGACGATGGACTTGACGCGGATGTTTTCCGACAGGCCGGCGATGCCCGGGCGCAGGCCGCAGATGCCGCGGATGACCAGGCTGATGCGCACGCCGGCGTTGCTGGCATCGTAAAGCGCCTCGATCACCTCCTTGTCGATCAGGCTGTTCATCTTGGCCCAGATCTCGGCCGGGCGGCCGCGGCGGGCATATTCCGCCTCGCGCCCGATCAGGTCGATCAGCCGCTCTTTCAGGTCGATGGGCGAGATCGCCAGGTTCTCAAGCCCCTCGGGCTGGACATAGCCGGACAGGAAATTGAACACCTTGGCCGCATCGCGCCCCAGCGCGGGATCGCAGGTGAACAGCGACAGGTCGGTGTAGATGCGCGCGGTGATCGGGTGATAGTTGCCGGTGCCGAAATGGGTATAGGTGACAAGCTGCTCGCCCTCGCGCCGCACCACGGCGCTGATCTTGGCGTGGGTCTTGTACTGCATGAAGCCATAGACCACATGCGCCCCCGCCCGCTCCAGCCGGCGGGACTGGCGGATGTTCGCGGCCTCGTCGAAGCGGGCCTTCAGCTCGACCAGGGCCGTCACCGACTTGCCCGATTCCGCCGCCTCGCACAGCGCGTCCACGATGGGGCTGTCGCGCGAGGTGCGGTAAAGCGTCTGCTTGATCGCGACCACGTTCGGATCGGCGGCGGCCTGGGCCAGAAAGCGCGTCACCATCTCGAAGGTCTCGTAGGGGTGGTGCAGCAGCATGTCCTTTTGCCGGATCGCCGCGAACATGTCGCCGTCGTGGTCCTGCACGCGCTCGGGCACGCGCGGGGTAAAGGACGGCCACTGCAGGTCGCGGCGGCTGTCCAGCACCAGTTCGCTGAGGTCGGCCATGCCCAGCAGGCCCTCGACCTCGACCACCTCCTCGGGGGTGACGGCCAGTTCCTGCATGATCAGCTTGCGCAGCCGATCGGGCGCGCCGGAGGTGATCTTCAGTCGGATGACGCTGCCGCGCCGCCGGCGCTTCAGCGCGGTCTCGAACTCGCGCACCAGGTCCTCGGCCTCTTCCTCGACCTCGAGGTCGCTGTCGCGCAGCACGCGGAAGGCGCAATGGCCGATGTCGCGATAGCCGGGAAACAGGCTGGGCAGGTGCATCAGCAGCACTTCCTCAAGCCGGACGAAGCGTTTGCCGCCCGGCAGGGTGATGAAGCGCGCGATCTGCTGGGGGATCGGCAGCAGGGCCTGCATCTGGCGCCCGTCGCCTTCGCGCGCCAGGTCCACGGCCAGCGAAAAGCCCAGGTTCGGGATGAAGGGGAACGGGTGCGCCGGGTCTATCGCCAGGGGCGAGACCACGGGGAACACCTGGTCCATGAAGTAGCGGCGCAGGAATTCCTCTTCGCTGCGGGTCATGGCGCTGCGCGACAGGATGGTGATGTCGGCCAGCTCCATCTCGCGCCGCAACCCGTTCCAGACCGCCTGCTGCGCCCCCATCAGGCGGCGGGCGTCGGCGTTGACCATGGTCAGCTGTTCCGAGGCGGTCAGCCCGTCGTCCGATAGCGTCGTGTTTCCTTCGCGCACAAGCTCGCGAAGGCCCGCCACCCGGACGGTATAGAATTCATCCAGATTCGTCGCCGAGATCGCCAGGAAGCGCAACCGCTCCAGCAGCGGCACGCGGGGGTTGCGCGCTTCGTCCAGAACGCGCCAGTTGAAGCTGAGCCAGCTGATCTCGCGGTTGAAGAAGCGGGCCGGACCCTGGGGCGTGCCCTCGGGCAGTTGCTTTGGCGGCAGGTAGGGGGTGCGAAGATAGTCGGCCTGGGTCATGGTGCCTCGTGCGATGAGGGGGCAGAGGATGGCTCGGACGGCGCAAGCTTGTCCAGAAGCTCGGCCGCCAGCCGGCGGGTCACGGGACGGCGGTCGGCCAGGGACTTGCGGTCGATGGCGGCCACCAGATGGCGGGCAAGGCCAAGGTCGCGCTCCATCCGCAGGGCCAGCCAGTCGACCACGTCGGGCGCGACCTGGATCTGGCGGTCGGCGAACAGCTTGACCAGCACGGCGGGCAAAAGCGCGTCGTCGGGCGGGCCCAGCACCGCCTGGGCGGCCGATTCCAGCCGCGACAGCAGGTCGGGCAGGACGATCCCCCAGTCGCGCGGCGCGGTGCGGCCGGTGATCAGCAGCAGGACCTGGCGCGCGCCGGCCAGGTTCCACAGGTGGAACAGCGCATCCTCGGCCTCGGTGATCCCGGCGATCTCATGGGCGTTCTCGACCGCAAGCGCGCCGCCCCAGGGCAGCAGCGCATCCACGTCCCCGGGCGAGACGGTCGCGGCGCGCAGGACCTGGGCGCCGTTCTCCTCGGCCCAGAAGCGCGCAAGGTGCGACTTGCCCGAACCCGGCCCCCCGATCAGCAACAGCCGCCCCCCGGGCCAGGCGGCGGGCCGGTCCAGCATGGCCAGCGCGTCGCGGTTGGCGGCGGTGGTCAGGAAATCGTCCCGCGACAGGGCGGGCGGGATCGTCAGGTCCAGGGCAAGCTGGCGGGCCAAGGATCAGCCGTCCTTCTTCTGCTTCTCGCGCTGGCGGTCCTCCTCGTCGGCCCGGCGCGCCTCGATGTGAAGCTGCACCGGCGAGGGCGGGCCCTCGGGGGCGTGCCGCGGCTCTTTCTGCTTGCGGGCGCGGTCCTGGCGGTCCTCGACCAGTTCGGCCAGCTCCTCCTGCCGCTGGATCTCGGCCACGCGCACGTCATGGGACAGCTGGGCCAGGCGGCGCAGGTTCGCGACCGTGCCGCGCGGCACCAGTTCGATCAGCATGGGCGGCGCGGGCGGGGCCGGCACCTCGCGCCCGGTGTAAAGCGCGCTTTCCTTGTAGCGCCCGACGGCATAGCGCACCAGAACGCCCAGGGCCGCCGCGATGGGCACCGCGACCAGAAGGCCGACAAAGCCGAACATGGTGCCGAAAACGGTCAGGGCCAGCATCAGCCAGACCGGATGCACCCCGACCGAGCCGCCGACGATCTTGGGTTGCAGGAAGTTGCCCTCGATGAACTGGCCGGCGGCGAAGATCGCGACCACCGCCCCGATCCAGACCGGCTCGCCCCAGAAGCTGAACAGCGCGACCCCGATGGCCGTCGCGCCCCCGATCAGCACGCCGACATAGGGAATGAACGACAGCGAGGCCGCAAGCGCCCCGATCGCCACGCCAAAGGGCAGCCCGACCAGCCCCAGCCCGACCGAATAGAACGTCCCCAGGGTCAGGATCACCAGCCCCTGCCCGCGCACGAAGCCCGACAGCGCCCGGTCGATGTCGCGGGCCAGGCCCCGGATCGTGTCGGCATGTTCGCGCGGCAGAAGCTCGTCCAGCCGGGCGACCATGCTGTCCCAGTCCAGCAGCAGATAGAAGGCCACGACCGGTACGATCACCACCAGCGCCAGCAGGCTGAACACCCCCATGACCGAGCCGAGCACCGTCGAGACGACCTGCATCCCGCTTTCGCTGACCCGCTGGCCGACGTTGGTC
The DNA here is from genome assembly GCF_000622145.1 of Paracoccus yeei ATCC BAA-599. Taxonomy (GTDB): domain Bacteria; phylum Pseudomonadota; class Alphaproteobacteria; order Rhodobacterales; family Rhodobacteraceae; genus Paracoccus; species Paracoccus yeei. Next base: position 114,946 of record NZ_JHWH01000013.1, read on the forward strand.
AGGGCGGTGTTGACGGTGCTGCCTTCGGCAAAGACCTGGGGAAAGCGGCTCATCAGGAACTGCTGCAGCTGCTCGGCCATCTGCGGGGCGGTATTGACCAGCTGCGTGGTCTGGCGGACCAGCACCGGAACCAGCATCAGCACCACGGCGACCATGATCAGCACGCCCACGAGCGTGATGACCACCACCGCCAGCGTGCGCGACAGGCCCAGGCGTTCCAGCCGGTCGGCCACCGGGTCCAGCAGGTAGGCCACCGCCGCCCCCAGGATGAAGGGCATCATCTGATTTCCCAGCGCCCATAGCGCCAGCAGCAGGACGGCCAGCGCCCCGCCCCAATACCAGACCTGTTTCTGTGCCGGGAGCCTCATGCGCCTCTCCTGATGTTCGCGCGTCGCGACCTATTTGGACGGTTGCGGCCCCCTATGCAAGGAAGCCCGTTGCCCCCCTGAACGCTCTGCGCTAACTCGCTTAGGCCCATCAGGAAGGATTCCGCCATGCGTCTGTCGCGCTATTTCATGCCCGTCCTCAAGGAAGACCCGAAAGAGGCGCAGATCGTCAGCCACCGGCTGATGCTGCGCGCCGGCATGATCAAGCAGCAGGCAGCGGGCATCTATTCCTGGCTGCCGATGGGGTTCAAGGTGCTGAACAACATCCAGCGCATCGTGCACGAGGAACAGGCCCGCGCGGGCCATATCGCCATGCTGATGCCGACGCTGCAACCGGCCGACCTGTGGCGCGAAAGCGGCCGCTACGACGATTACGGCGAAGAGATGCTGCGCATCAAGGACCGCCACAAGCGCGACCTGCTTTACGGGCCCACGAACGAGGAGATGATCACCGACATCTTCCGCAGCCATGTGTCGTCCTACAAGGACCTGCCGCTGACCCTGTATCATATCCAGTGGAAGTTCCGCGACGAGATCCGGCCCCGCTTCGGCGTCATGCGCGGGCGCGAGTTCCTGATGAAGGACGGCTACAACTTCGATCTGACCAAGGAAGCCGCGCTGCACGCCTACAACCGGCACCTGGTCAGCTATCTGCGGACCTATGAGCGCATGGGCCTGCAGGCGATCCCGATGCGTGCCGACGGCGGGCCCATCGGCGGCGACTATACCCACGAATTCCTGGTGCTGGCCGAGACGGGCGAATCGGAGGTCTTCTATGACAGCCAGATCACCGACCTGAAGTTCGGCGACCGCGCCATCGACTATGACAGCGTCGAACAGTGCCAGGCGGTGCTCGAGGAATTCACCAGCCGCTATGCCCGCACCGACGAGACCCATGACGAGGCGCTGTTCAACCAGATCCCCGAGGAACGCCGCCGCACCGCGCGCGGCATCGAGGTCGGCCAGATCTTCTATTTCGGGACCAAGTATTCCGAGCCGATGGGCGCCACCGTGGTCGGCCCCGACGGGGCCCGCGTGCCGGTCCACATGGGCAGCCACGGCATCGGCGTCAGCCGCCTTCTGGGCGCCATCATCGAGGCCAGCCACGACGACAAGGGCATCATCTGGCCCGAAGGGGTGACGCCCTTCCACGCCGGCATCGTGAACCTGAAGCAGGGCGACGCCTCGACCGACAGCGCCTGCGAGGCGCTTTACGCCGAGCTGAAGGCCCAGGGGCTGGACCCGCTTTACGACGACCGCGACGAGCGCGCCGGGGCCAAGTTCGCCACTATGGACCTGATCGGGCTGCCCTGGCGCATCACCGTGGGCCCGCGGGGCCTGGCCGCGAACAAGGTGGAACTGACCTCGCGCCGCACGGGCGAATCGGTCGAGATGTCGCCTCAGGACGCCGTCGCCCGCCTGACCGAGCTCTATCGCCCGGTGCTTCGGGCCGGCCTTTAGAGCGCGGGCTTGCGCAAGGGGCCGACCGGCACGCAGATCAGGTCGATCTCGGCATTGCGGATCATCTCGGCGCTGGTCGATCCCAGGATCAGCCGGCGCAGCGCGCCCTGTCCGCGCGCCCCGGTCACGAGCAGGTCGAACCGATCCTCGCGCTGCATCCGCGCCAGGGCCGTGGGCACCGCGACGTGGCGCAGGGCATAGTGCAGATGGCCCGCCGCCTTCAGCACCGGCCGCAGACGGCGACGCAGACGCAGCTCCAGATGGGCCATCGCCTCGTTGTCCAGCCGTTGCAGCGAGACCGAGCTTAGCCCCCCGGTCCGCAGCGTCGGCGGGCTGGGCAGGTGCGTGGCGTGCAGGACGGTCATATCCGCGCCCCGGACCAGGCCCAGCCGGTCCAGCGCGCGGGCGACCGGCAGGGCGCTGCGGTCCTCGGCCAAAGCCAGCAGGATGCGGTGCCAGGGGCGGTCGGCCGGGTGGCGAACCACGGCGACCGGGCAGGCCGCGGCGGTCAGCACCCGCTCGGCCGTGGTGCCCGCGAGGCCCTGCAGAAAGCGGCGCGGCCGGGGCACGCCCATCAGGATCAGCGCCGCGCCGGTTTCCCGGGCCAGACGCAGGATCGCCTCGTCCGGATCGCCGGGCAGGGTCACGCAGCGCAGCGCGACGCCCGCAGGGACCACGCGCGCAGCCTGGGCGCGCAGGCGATCCTCGGCCTCGGCACTGGCGGGCCCGGCCTCGTCGATGACGTGCAGCAGGGTGATCCGGGCGTCGTCGTCCCCCCGCGCCAGCGCCGCCGCCCGGGCCAGGGCGTGATCGGACCGGCCGGAAAGATCGCTTGCCACCAGATAGTTGCGCATTCCACCTCTCGCTTTCGGGCCAGCCTAGCCCGGTTTCCCCGGCACCGAAAGCCACCTGCCTTTTCGGCAGATGGACAGGCCCATGGCCGGCAAGGGATGATCCATCCGATTCGGACATGGGGCATCATGCACAAGATGGTGGTAAGGCTGGCGCTGCTGGCGCTGGTCCTGGGGGTCGCCGGACTCTGGACCTTTCGCCTTTGGCCGGCGCCGCCGCGTCCGGCGCAGGTGGTGCCCACGATCGAGATCGCGCGTGGCAGTGCCGGCGGCGGCGTGGCCATCGAGCTTGTGCCCCCGGCCGAGGGGCTGGCCGTGGTGCCGATGCTGGTGACGGGCCGCGCCTCGGCCGGGGCCAAGGGGGCCCTGATGCAGGAATGGCCCGGCTTTCACGTCGAGGCGCGCTTTTCCGGAACCGAGATCCGGGTCCGGTTCCAGGATGCCAGCAACCGCTGGCGGGTTCTGGTGGACGAGGGCCGGACCGCACGCATCGACCTGTCGCGGCCCGGCGCCCAGGATCTGCGCCTGCGCGGCCTGAGCGACGGCGAACACCGGCTGCGGGTGGAAAAGACCAGCGAAAGCTCGATGCCCGCCAGTTTCGGCGGCGTCCTGGCGGGACCGGGCACCCGTGGCCTGCCCGCGCCCGAGCCGCGCGCGCGACTGATCGAGTTCATCGGCGATTCCGACACCGTGGGCTTTGCCAATGGCGCCGAATGGCGCGACTGCACCGAAGGCGAGGTGTTCTCCTCGACCGACACCACGCGCAGCTTCGGGCCCCAGGTCGCGCAGGCGCTGGGTGCGGATTACCGCATCATCGCGCGTTCAGGGATCGGGCTCTTGCGCAACTATGGCGGCGCCAAGCCTGGGGCGACCATGGCCAGCCGCTATGGCCTGGCCCTGCCCAGCGAGCCGGCCGCGACGCGGCTGCCGCAGAAACCCGCCGACATCGTGGTGACGGGCCTCGGATCGAACGATTTCGGATCGGATTTCGACCTGTCCGAACCCTGGACAGACCAGCAGGCGCTCAGCCGCGATTTCCAGGCCGCGCTGGTCCGCTTCCTGCGCGAACGCGTGCGGGAAAACCCGGGCGCCCTGCAGGTCCTGCTGGCCTTCGGCGAATACGGCGCGCCGCTGGTGTCGCCCTACAGCGCCGCCCTGGACAGCCTCAAGGCCGACGGTGCCCGCGCCGTGCTGGTGGTGCTGCCGAAGCTTGATCGGACGGCCTGTTTCTGGCATCCTTCGGCCGACGATCATGCCATGATCCGTGACCAGATCCTGGCCGCCATTCTGGCCGCTGGCGAATCCTAGACCGCCGGCTGCCCTGTTTTCCGAAGTTTCTCGTTAATCGGTTTTGTCTGGTGCCTCGCCGATGATTTCCCTGCGTCCCCTGACCTATCGCATCGGCCTGCTGCTTGGCCTGGGTCAACCCGAGCTTGCCGCCGCAGCCGAAGAGCAATGGCAGATCGCTCCGGCCGAGTTTCGCCGCGTGCCGCCCGTCATCATCCTGCCCGGTCAGGCCGAGCGCTTCACCCGGGCCGAGTTCACCACCCTGCCCCTGCTGATGCAGTCGCTGCACGGCGATCCGGCCGAGCCGATCGGGCCCACGACCGCTTACCGCCTGGCGGATGTCGATATCGTGGACGGCGTCGTCTATTCCCACGGCTACACGCTGCACCTGCGCCAGCGCCGGCACCGCATGTCGCTGGGTCATCTGGAATCCATCCCGGCCGGGGCGGCCTATGAAAGCTGGGTCGGCAACCGCTGGTTCGGCAACTGGCTGCTGGACGACTGCCTGACCTATCGGCTGGCCGAACAGGCGGGCACCCCGGTCACGACCATGCCGCCGCGCGGGGGCCATGTGCCCGACTATGAATTCAGGCTGGGCATGCACCCGCGTCGCATCACTGATGCCCATTTCGACGAGCTGGTGGTGTTCGACGACCACGCCAACAACACCAACCGCCTGGCGCGCGCGCAGGACATGCGGTCCCGCCTGACGCGGCATGTGACGCCGGAACCTCGTCAGGGCGTCTTTCTGATGCGGGGCCAGTCGGGCGACCGGCGCCTGCTGGAAAACGAGGCCGAGATCGCCCGGCGCCTGGGGGACGACTACGGCTTTCGCATCATGTTCCCGGAGGATCACAGCGTAGACGCGCTGATGGCTGCCTGCGCCAATGCCAGCGTTGTCGCCGGCGTCGAGGGAAGCCAGCTGAACCACGGCATTGCCGCCATGCCGCCGGGCGGCACGCTGCTGACGCTGCAGCCTCCGGACCGCGCCACGACCGCCATGAAGCTTCTGACGGACCGCTGGCAGCAGAGGTTCGCCATGGTCGTGGGCCGGGGTCAGGCCGAATCCTTCCGCATCGACTGGGGCGAGGTGGTCGCGACGCTGGAGCTTGTCCAAGCGGAAAATGCTGCAAACCCGTCCTAAACGGCAGGTTGAATTTTTCGCGAGCGGACGGAATGATATGATCAGAAACGGATTCATTGACGTTCTGAGTGTTTGGTATGAGCTTGCTTGAGGTTATCCGGGGGGATTACATCCGCCACGGTCGTTCCCTGACAGAAGCCGCCTTTGTTTCGCTGCTGATCTATCGGTGGGGGCATTATGCACTGGGCGTGCGCAATCCGCTGGGCCGCTGGCTGGCCAACAAGGTCTATGGCTTTTTCAAGGTGGTCGTCCTGAACGTCACCAAGGTCTGGATTCCGCCCGGGGTCAAGCTCGGCAAGGATTTCCACATCATCCATGCCGAGGGCTCGCTGTCGATACATCCCGACGTGGTGATCGGCGACCGTTGCGGGGTCATGCACAATGTCACCATCGGCACGAACATGCGGGGCGGTGCGCCGGTCATCGGGGACGATGTCTTCATCGGCGTGAACTCGACCGTGCTGGGACCGATCAGGATAGGCGACCGGGTGCGCATCGCGGCGAACACCGCCGTCACCACCAATGTTCCGCCGGATTCGGTGGTCGTCGGCTCTCCGGCGCGGATCTATCCCAGCCTGCCGATTTTTGCCCAGAAGAAAAAGGCCCAGGAATGATCAAGGACTTCGACCGCAGCATGTGGCGCCTGCTGGCCGACAACCTTGCGCATCGCGCGAACAAGGTGGCCGCGGTGGATGCCGGCCGCAGCGCAACCTATGCCGAACTGGCGGCGCAGGCGGGCCGGGTCTGCGACTGGCTGCGCGACCGCGGCATCGTCCCGGGCGACCGGGTGATCGTCCACCTGCGCAAGGGCATCGACGAGGTCGTGGCCATGCTGGGCGCCTGGAAGGCCGGCGCCGTGGTGGTCAATGTCAACAGCCACTGGACCGCGCAGCAACTGGCTTATGTGGCGCGCGACTGCCGGGCAAGGGCCGTGATCCTGCCGCCGGGCGCGCTGCGGGGCCTTGCGGGCGACAACGCGCTGCCGTCGGGCACCGCCTTTCTGGTACAGGGCAAGGCCGAGGGCCTGGCCCAGGGCGCAGACCCCTGGACGGCGCTTCCCGCCGACAGCGGTTCTGCGCCCGACGAACCCGACCCGCAGGGGCTGGCGATGATCATCTATACCTCGGGCTCGACCGGGGCGCCCAAGGGCGTGATGCTCAGCCATCGCAACATCCGCGTGGGCGCGATCTCGGTCGCGGACTACCTGGGGCTGGCCGAGGATGACCGGCTGCTGTCGGTGCTGCCCTACAGCTTCGACGCCGGGCTGAACCAGCTGACCACCATGCTGCTGACCGGCGGCACCATCGTCCACCAGCCCCTGACCATGCCGGCCGAGATCGTGCGCATGGCCGCGGCCGAGGCCGTGACCGGCATCGCCGGCGTGCCGCCGCTGTGGAACCAGATCGTGCGCCTGCTGGACGAACGCCCAACGCCCCTGCCCAGCCTGCGCCGCATCACCAACACCGGCGGCAAGATCCCCCCGAACATCCTGGAACTGCTGCCCAAGGTGTTTCCCGGCGTCGACATCTACCTGATGTACGGGTTGACCGAGGCGTTCCGCTCGACCTACCTGCCGCCCGAGCGGTTCGCGCAGAAGATGGGCTCGATCGGGCGACAGATTCCGAACGCCCAGGTCTTTGCGATCAAGCACGGGGTCGGCATCGCCGGGCCCGGCGAACAGGGCGAACTGGTCCATGCCGGGCCGCTGGTCAGCATGGGATACTGGGAAAAGCCCGAGGTGACGGCCGAAAAGATCCGCCCCTGCCCCGAGCTTGCGTCCGTGATCGGCGACGCGCCTGTGGTCTGGTCCGGCGATCTGGTCCGCGTGGACGAGGATGGCGACCTGTGGTTCGTCAGCCGCATGGACGAGATGATCAAGACCCTGGGCTTTCGCCTGTCCCCCACCGAGGTCGAGGACGCGCTGTCCCAAAGCGGGCTGGTCACGGACGTGGTGGCCTATGGGGTCGAAGATGCGGACCGGGGCCAGGCCGTTCATGTTTCGGTCAGCTTTCTGCCCGATGCCGACCCGGCCGCGCTGATTGCGCATTGTGCAAGGACCATGCCCCATTATATGCGACCCCAGCATGTCCACGCCTGGCAAGGCGCCATGCCCCGGACGGCCAGCGGCAAGCTGGACCGCCCCGCGATCATCTCGGCCGCCAAGGCCGCAACCGTCTGACAAATCATAGGGGCAAGCAGCATGAGCCTGAGCCGGGATCAAGTGATCGACCATCTGCACCGGGAACTGAACATCGAGGACCCGATCGACGGGGAAACCGAACTTTTCTCCAGCGGGCTGCTGGACTCGGTGTCGATGGTCGGCCTGATCACATTCATCGAGGAACAGACCGGGTCCACCATCGCCCCCGGCGACGTGACGCTGGAAAATTTCGACACCGTGGACCGGATCGTGGCCTATGTCGCCAGCCTCGGCTGATCCCGACCGCCATCTGGCCGCGGCCGCCGACCGTTTCGGCACGCCCACCTATGTCTATTTCACCGATGTGATCGAGGCGCGGCTGGCCGGGCTGCGCGCCGCCCTGGGCCGCTGGTTCGCGGTCAGCTATGCCGTGAAAAGCAACCCGAACCCCGCCCTGCTGGATTGGATGCGGGACCGGCTGGATTACCTGGACATCTCGTCGGGCGGGGAATTCGGCCTGGCACGGCAGGCGGGCTGGGACCCGGCGCTGGTCAGCTTCACCGACCCCGCCAAGCGCGAGGCCGAGCTGCGCACCGTCATCCAGGAGGGTCTGGGCGAACTGGTCGTCGAAAGCCTGCGCGAGGCGCGGCTTGCCGATGCCATCGCGGCCGAACTGGGGCTGGTCCAGCCCATCCTGATCCGCATTGCCCCCGACCGCGTGCCCAAGGGCTTTGGCGACCAGATGGCGGGCCGGCCCAGCCCCTTCGGCATCGACATCGAGGACGCGGCCGAGATCCTGCCCCGGATCGCCGCCCTTCCCCATCTGCGCATCGCGGGCCTGCACATCTACTCGGGCACGCAAAGCCTGAAGCCGCAGGCGATTTGCGAAAACTGGTCCATTTTCATGGCCGTCTTCGCAGAGCTTTGCGACGCGATGGGGCTTTCACCCGAAAAGCTGGTCTTCGGCTCTGGGCTGGGGATCCCCTATCACCCAGGCGATGCCGCGCTGGACCTTGAGCAGATCGCGGCCGAGATCGGGCCCGAACTGGACGGGTTCCAGGCCCGTTTCCCATCCACGCGGCTGATCCTGGAACTGGGACGCTATCTGGTCGGACCGGCGGGCTATTTCGTGACCCGCGTGGTCTCGGTCAAGCAATCCCGCGGCAGCCGCATCGCGATCTGCGACGGCGGGCTGAACGGGAACCTGGCGGCCTCGGGCAATTTCGGCATGGTGCTGCGGCGGAACTATGTCATGCACCGCGTCGGCGACCCCGGTGACCGCGCCGAGGAAAAGCAGGACATCTCGGGGCCGCTCTGCACCTCGATCGACAAGCTCGGCGGCGGGGTCCTGCTGCCGCGGCTGGACGAAGGCGACCTGCTGGCGATCCATGCGGGGGGCGCGTATGGACCGACGGCCAGCCCGCTGCATTTCATCAGCCATCCCCTGCCGGCCGAGGTGCTGGTGACCGGCGGGCAGCTGCGCGACGTGACCCGCATCCGGGGCTGACCGGGCCCGACGGGCGGCGGGGTCGCGGGTGGCGACGCCGGTGCCTCCGGCGGGGATATTTGAACACGAAAGACGCCAGGGGGCCGATGGTGCGCGGTACGGCGCGCGCGGCCGATGGCGTGATAAAATAATTGTAGGTCGGTGCAGAAACACGTCTTTTTCGTGCCGCTCGCGGTTGTCATTTCCCGGTCCTCGCCTCTATGGTGGGGCGTAATCCAGAACTGGCGAAGGATCCGATGGTCGAACAGAACCTGTTGCTCTTGCTTGTTCTGACACCATTCGTTTCGGCGGCGCTTGCCGCCACGCTTCCCGTAGGATCACGCAACGCCGAGACCTGGCTGGCCGGGCTGACCATGGTCATCGCGCTGGCGATCCTGGCCGTGCTTTTCCCGGCGGTGGCCGAGGGCGGGCGGATCATCGGCACCTTCGACTGGGCCAGCAGCATCGGGCTGGACCTGACCTTCCGCATCGACGGATTTGCCTGGCTGTTCATGGTGCTGGTCGCGGGAATCGGGCTGCTGGTGATCCTTTACGCGCGTTACTACATGGCGCCCGAGGATCCGGTGCCGCGGCTTTATTCCTGCCTGCTGGCCTTTGCGGGGGCGATGTCGGGGCTGGTCCTGTCGGGCAACATCATCGTGCTGGTGGTCTTCTGGGAACTGACCAGCATCGTGTCCTTCCTGCTGATCGGCTACTGGTTCCAGCGCCAGGACGCGCGCGACGGCGCCAAGATGGCACTGGTGGTGACGGCGACCGGCGGGCTGTGCCTGATGGTCGCGATGATCCTGATCGGGCAGATCGTCGGCAGCTACCAGCTGGATGACGTGCTGGCGGCGGGCGGGCGGATCACAAGCCATCCGCTTTATCCGGTGGTGCTGGGCCTGTTCCTGCTGGGGGCCTTTACCAAATCGGCGCAGTTCCCGTTCCACTTCTGGTTGCCGAACGCGATGGCCGCGCCGACGCCGGTGTCGTCCTATCTGCATTCGGCGACCATGGTGAAGGCCGGCGTCTTCATCCTGCTGCGGTTCCAGCCTGCCCTGGGCGGAACCGAGCTGTGGTTCCAGGTCGTGACCGGCGCTGGTCTGATCACCCTGCTGCTGGGCGCGCTGGTGGCGCTGTTCAAGCACGATCTCAAGGGCCTGCTGGCCTATTCCACGATCAGCCACCTGGGCCTGATCACGGCCCTCGCGGGAATCGGCACCCCCCTGGCGCTGATCGCCGCGATCTTTCACATCGTGAACCATGCCGTCTTCAAGGCCTCGCTGTTCATGGCCGCCGGCATCATCGACCACGAGACCGGCACTCGCGACATGCGCCGGCTGTCGGGCCTGGCCCGCGCCATGCCGGTGACCGCGACCCTGGCCATCATCGCCTCGGCCGCGATGGCGGGGGTGCCGCTGCTGAACGGGTTCCTGTCCAAGGAGATGTTCTTCGAGGCCACCTATGTCTGGAACAACGGCAGCCCCCTGGACAATGCCGCGCCCTATGTCGCGGTGGTGGCGGGCGCGCTGAGCGCGGCTTATTCGCTGCGATTCATCGTCACCGTGTTCTTCGGTCCCGAGGCCCGCGACCTGCCGCATGAGCCGCACGAGCCGCCGGTCCTGATGCGCCTGCCGGTCGCGCTGCTGGTCGCCATCTGCCTGGCCGTGGGCATCGCGCCGCAGGCGATGCTGGGCGGCTGGCTGGAAAGCGCGGCCATCGCCATCCTCGGCCCCGAGCTTCCGCATTTCAGCCTGAAGATCTGGCACGGCGTGAACCCCGCCCTGATCATGAGCCTGATCGCCATGACGCTGGGCGGGCTGATCTATCTGCTGCCGCGCCGCTGGATCGACGGCGGCGAGGAAGGCCCCTGGCTGATGCGCGCCCTGAACTTTGGCGCGGCCTTCGACTGGGCGCTGCATATGGTCGGCAAGCGGCTGCCGCAGGCCGGCATGCGCTATGTCTCGGCGCCGGGATTGCAGGCGCAACTGCGGGTGATGGTCCTGATGGGCATGGCCGCCGCCTGGTTCGCCACCGGGCCGCTGGACTGGAACATCCCGTTGCCCGCGATCACCTCGCGCGAGGTGGTGTTCGCCCTTATGTGGCTGATCGGCGGCGCCTGCGCCCTTGGCGCCGCCTGGCAGGCGAAGTACCACCGCTTTGCCGCATTGATCCTGATGGGTGCGGCGGGGCTTGTCACCTGCGCGACCTTCGTCTGGCTATCGGCGCCGGACCTTGCCGTGACCCAGCTGCTGGTCGAGATCGCGACCACCGCGCTTCTGCTGCTGGGCCTGCGTTGGCTGCCCAAGCGCGACGAGGAAATCGTCGGCGACAACAATTTCCGGCCCCGGCTGCGGCGGTTCCGCGACCTGCTGATCGCGCTGGCCTGCGGGCTGGGGATGACCGCGATCGCGCTGGCGGTGCTGCTAACCAAGCCGGGGACCTCGGTCGGCGACTGGTTCCTGCGCCATTCCTATGCCGAAGGCGGCGGCACCAACGTCGTCAACGTGATCCTGGTCGACTTCCGGGCCTTCGACACCTTCGGGGAAATCACCGTCCTCGCCATCGTCGGGCTGACGGTCTATGCGCTGCTGCGCCGCTTCCGCCCGGCCCCCGAAAGCGTCGAGCGGCCGCGTCCCCAGCTCGAGGCCGAGGAGCAGGCGCTGGAAGCCTATCTGTTCGTCCCCGCAGTTCTGATGCAGTGGATGTTCGCCCCCATCATCGCCCTGGCGGCCTATCTGTTCTTCCGCGGCCACGACCTGCCGGGCGGCGGCTTTGCGGCCGGGGTGACGCTGGCCATCGGGCTGCTGCTGCAATATGTCGCAACCAACGTCCGCTGGGTCGAGGCGCGGCTGACGGTCCTGCCCGTGCGCTGGATGGGGACCGGCCTGTGCATCGCGGCGGCCGTGGGCGCGGGCTCCTGGATCTTCGGGATGCCCTTCCTGACCACGCATTACCAGTATCTGGACCTGCCGCTGGTGGGCAAGGTTCCGGCATCGACCGCGATGCTGTTCGACCTGGGGGTGTTTTCGCTGGTGGTGGGGGCGATCGTGCTGATGCTGATCGCCATCGCCCACCAAAGCCTGCGCGTCGCCCCGCGCCCGCGCAAGGCCGACGCTGACGAGGGGAAAGCCTGATGGAACTGATCCTGGCCCTGGCCATCGGCGTACTGACCGGATCGGGCGTGTGGCTGATCCTGCGGCCCCGGTCCTATCAGGTGATCGTGGGGCTGTGCCTGCTGGCCTATGGGGTGAACCTGTTCATCTTCTCGATGGGACGGCTTTACGTCGGCGCGGCGCCGATCATGCCCAAGGGCGGCTTTGTCGATCCGACGGCCTATGCCGACCCGCTGCCGCAGGCGCTGGTGCTGACCGCCATCGTCATCAGCTTTGCCACCACGGCCCTGTTCCTGGTGGTCATGATCGCGTCGCGCGGCATCACCGGCACCGACCATGTCGACGGGCGGGAGCGCAGCCCATGAATCCCTCTGTCTTGCCCAACCACCTGATCATCGCCCCGATCCTGATCCCGCTGGTCGCGGGGGCGATCATGCTGTTCTACAACGACCGCAACCGCCAGACCAAGCTGGTCATGGGGCTGGTCGCGGTGGGGCTGATGTTCCTGTCCTCGGTCGAGCTGATGAGCGACGCCAAGGAACTGGGCGCCGCCGGCGGCGCGATCGTCCAGCTTTACCGCCTGGGCGACTGGCCGGTGCCCATCGGCATCGTGCTGGTGCTGGACCGCCTGTCGGCGATGATGGTCATGCTGACCGCGCTGCTGGCCGCGCCCTCGCTGATCTATGCGGCGGCCGGCTGGCACGGCAAGGGACAGCACTATCACAGCATGTTCCAGTTCCTGCTGGCGGGCGTCAACGGATCGTTCCTGACAGGCGATCTGTTCAACCTGTTCGTGTTCTTCGAGGTCATGCTGGCGGCCAGCTACGGGCTGATGCTGCACGGGTCGGGGGCCGCGCGGGTCAAGGCGGGGCTGCAATACATCGCGGTGAACCTGGCGGCCTCGCTGTTCTTCCTGATCGGGGTGGCGCTGGTCTATGGCACCACCGGCACGCTGAACATGGCCGACATCGGCCGGGCGGTGCGCGAACTGGACGATGTGCCGCGGCTGCTGTTCCACACCGCGGCCGGGTTCCTGGGCATTGCCTTCCTGGTCAAGGCCGCGATCTGGCCGCTGTGTTTCTGGTTGCCGCCGACCTATGCCTCGGCCTCGCCGCCTGCGGCCGCGATCATGGCGATCATGACCAAGGTGGGGATCTATGTGATCCTGCGCCTGTCGCTTCTGATCCTGGGGCCGGATGCGGGCGCCTCGGCGGGCTTCGGCGCGCCGGTCCTGATGATCGGGGGCGTGCTGACCATGACCTTCGGCATGATCGGCATCCTCGGCACGCCCGAACTGGTGCGCAAGGGCGGCTATCTGGCGATCATCTCGTCAGGGACGGTGCTGGCGGCAGTGGGCTTTGCCCAGGCCGGCGGCGGGCCCGCGCTGCTGGGCGGCGCGCTTTACTATCTGATCGGCTCGACCGCCGCCGTCTCGGCGTTTTTCCTGATCGCCGAGCCGGTGTCGCGCGACGACACCGGATCGGACGAGGGGGCGCCGGACGAACCCGAGCCCCTGGCCGAGCGCTGGGAGTGGACGCCCATGGGCCTCGACACGGTCGAGGACACGACCGCCCCGGCCAGCCAACGCACCGTGTCCTGGCTGACCATGGCGATCTGCTTTGCCCTGATTGCCGCCATGCTGGCGGGCCTGCCGCCGATGCCGGGCTTCATCGGCAAGTTCGCGATCCTGCGCGGCGCGGTCGACGGCAACATGGCGCTGTCGGGGCACCTGCCCGTGATGCTGTGGATCTATATGGCGGTCCTGATCCTGTCGGGCCTGGGGGCGCTGATCGCGCTGATCCGCTTCGGCATCCGCCGCTTCTGGGCCGAGGAAGGCCCCGCGCCCCGCATCCTTGCGCTTGAGGTCGCGCCGGTGCTGATCCTGCTGGGCATGATCCTGGTCCTGACGCTGCGGGCCGACGCGGTGCTGGGTTATACCCGCGCCACCGCCGACCTGCTGCTGGAGCCGGCCATCTATCGCAAGGCCGTGCTCAAGGACGCCTCGCGCCTGGACGCCGCGCCGGCCCAGAACCATGTGCCCGTCACCGTGCCCGAGGATGCGCGATGACCCGGTTGGTTCCCCATCCGCTGATTTCGGCCGCGCTGGTGCTGATGTGGCTGGTCCTGACCCAGTTCAGCCCGGGGCACCTGGTCCTGGGCACGGTCATCGGTCTGGTCGCGGGATGGGCGGTCCAGCACCTGCACCCCGCCCGTCCCCGCATCCGCCGCTGGAGCGCGATCCCCCGGCTGATGGCGCTGGTCGCCTGGGATATCCTGCAGTCCAACATCTCGGTGGCGCGCGTCCTGCTTTTGGGCCCGAACCACCCCAAGTTCCATTCGGGCTTCGTCGAACTGCGGCTGCAGCTGCGCGACCAGAACGCCCTGGCGCTGCTGGCGATCATCCTGACCGCGACGCCCGGCACCGCCTGGCTGGAATACGAACAGGAAGGCGGCCGCCTGCTGCTGCATATCCTGGACCTGCGCAGCGAGGAGGAATGGCAGGAACTGGTCCGCGACCGCTACGAGGCCCTGCTGATGGAGATTTTCGAATGAGCGCCCTGATCCTGGAATACGCGCTGACCTATGCGCAGATCGCCATGGTCCTGGCCCTGGGGCTTGCGTGCTGGCGGATGCTGCGGGGGCCGCGCGCGCAGGACCGGGTGCTGGGGCTCGACACGATGTATTTCGACGCGATGCTGCTGTTTCTGCTGATCGGCATGGGCAATGGCAACGTATTCTTCTTTGAAGGGGCGCTGGTGATCGCGGTCCTGGGCTTTGTCACCACGGTCTGCGCGGCCAAGTTCCTGATGCGCGGCGAGGTGATCGAATGAGGCATCTGGACCAGTTGCCGCCCACGGCCGCGCTGATCATCGCGGTCTTCGTCGTCGTCGGCTCGTCCCTGGCGCTGCTGGGCAGCCTGGGCCTGGTGCGGCTGCGCAGCTTTTACCAGCGGCTGCACGCGCCGACCCTGGCCTACAGCTATGGCGCGTTCCTGATCATCCTGGCCTCGATGGCGATGTTCTCGCTGCTGGAAAACCGCCCCGTCCTGCACGAGATCATCATCGGGGTGTTCCTGCTGATCACCACGCCCATCACCCTGCTGATGCTGGGCCGCGCGGCGCTGCGGCGCGACAGGGACGCCAAGCTGGGCCATGACGAACTGGTCCCGCCCCGCGTCGCGCCCGAGGATCGTGCGACGGAACCCGCCCGCGACCTGTCCCACCTGGGCGAGGACGTGCCTGAGGGAGGCGTCCTGGCCCCGCCGGGACAGGCCGAGCCCGAGCCCGGAACCGGGGAACGCAGCCCCTAAAGCCGCGACTGCGCCAGCACCGCGCGCAGGTCTGCCGCGTCCACGGCGTCGGTCACGAAGGACTGCCCGATCCCGCGCGCCAGGATGAAGCGCAGCTTGCCGTCCTGCACCTTCTTGTCCTGCCCCATCAGCGCGATCAGCGCCGCGTCGTCCGGCAGGTCGCCCGGGATCTGGGCGATGCGCGACGGCAGCCCCATGGCCGCGAAATGGGCCGAGACGCGGGACGGTGCCTCCTGGCTGCAAAGCCCCATCCGGGCCGAAAGCTCGAAGGCCAAGGTGCATCCGACGGCCACCCCCTCGCCATGCAGCAGGCGGTCGGAATAGCCGGTCGCGGATTCCAGTGCATGGCCGAAGGTGTGGCCCAGGTTCAGCAGCGCCCGTTCGCCCTGCTCGGTTTCGTCGCGCTGGACGATCCCCGCCTTCATCGCGACCGAATGGTGCACGGCGCGCTGCAGGGCCGCCGGGTCGCGGGACAGCGTAGGACCGGCCGCTTCCAGCCAGTCGAAGAACGACTCGTCGCCCAGAAGCCCGTATTTGGCGACTTCGCCATAGCCGGCGCGGAAATCGCGGGGCGACAGCGTGGCCAGCACGTCGATGTCGGCCAGAACCAGCGCGGGCTGGTGAAAGGCGCCGATCAGGTTCTTGCCCTGCGGGCTGTTGATGCCGGTCTTGCCACCGACGGAACTGTCCACCTGCGCCAGCAGCGAGGTCGGGATCTGGACGAAGCGCACCCCGCGCCGCAGGATCGCGGCGGCAAAGCCCGCCAGATCCCCGATGACGCCGCCGCCAAGCGCGATGACCAGATCCTTGCGCTCGATCCGCTGGGCGATCAGCCATTCCACCGCCTCGCCCAGGTGGGACCAGGACTTGGTGGCCTCGCCGGCCGGCAGGATCAGGGCAGGCGCCTCGATCCCTTCGGCGCGCAGCGCCTCTTGCAGGCGCGGCAGGTGCCGTTCGGCCACGGTGCGGTCGGTCAGGATCGCGACGCGGCGGCGGCCAGCCAGCGCCAGGACCTCGGCCCCGGCGCGGTCCAGAAGGCCCTGGCCGATCCGCACGTCATAGGAACGCGCGCCCAGGTCGACGCGCACGGTCTGGATGGTCATTTCGTCTCCAGGATGGGGGGCTGGCGGGCGCCGATGGCGTCGATGACGCGGGTCGCGGTATCCTCGACCGTGTCGCCGCGGACGGCGGGGACGCGGACATCGGCCAGCGCATAGACCGGCGCGCGTTCGCGCAGCAGCCGGTCCAGCGTGCCACGCGGATCGGGGGTTTGCAGCAGCGGTCGGGTCGGCCGGTTGCGGACGCGGTGCCACAGCGTTTCCAGATCGCAATCCAGCCAGACCGAGATGCCGTGCTGTGCAATGCGCTGGCGGTTCATCTCGCGCATCCACGACCCGCCGCCGGTCGAGACGATGCTGTCGCCCCCGGCCAGCACGCGCGACAGCACCTCTGATTCGCGGGCGCGAAAGAAATCCTCGCCGTCGCGGGCGAATATCTCGGGGATGGTCATGGCGGCAGCGCGCTCGATCTCGGCGTCGGTGTCCCAGAACGGACGGCCCAGGCGCCGGGAAAGCTCGGCCCCGATGGCGGTCTTGCCCGCCCCCATCATTCCGACCAGCACGATATTGCGGCGCATCACCCCCCCGTTGTCCGAACTGCCTGCCCGGCGGGCCGCACAGGCAAATATTGGTGGCACTGAATGGCGTGATCTTTCGGGAAATGCCATATATATTTCGCGCGAGCCGGCGTCAGACCGGCAGCGGAATGCTGGAACGAGGCTGAAAGGACAGGCAATGAGGCTTTTGCGCGTGGTGGCGGTGCTGGTGATTCTGCTGTTGGGCGGACTGGCCGGCTATGCCTATTTCGGGGACATGCGGGCCGATCCCCGCGAAACGCGCCTGCCGGTCGAACTGGATCTGGGCCAGCCGGTTCCCGCGCCAGCCCCCGAACCCGCACCGGCCGCGACCCCGGCGGTCCCCACGCCCCCCGCCCCGAATGCCGGCAGCAATGACCTGGACTGATCGCCTGCGCGGCCTGGCGCTGCTGGGCGGGATCGTGCTGGCGGCGGGGACGGCGACCGCCCAGCCGCCGCTGTCGGCCAGCGACTGGCTGTCGGGCAGCACGCGCGACCCCGGCACCATCTCGGCCTGGCGCCCCAGCGACGGCCGCCCGGCCGATCTGCGGCGCAAATCGGCAGAAAGCACCGCCCGGTCCGGCGCGGTCGAGCCGGTGGGCGTCACCCGCCTAGGCGAGGGCAATCCCGACGGCAAGGGCACCGTGTCGCCCCGGGCCGCCGGTCTGCCCGCCGACCTGTGGGGGGCAAGCGACGGTGCGACGCTCGCGGCGCTGGTGCGTGCCTCGAACCCGCGGCTGCCGGTGCTGCGCCGGCTGGAGCGCCGCATCCTGGCCGCGCAGCTGAACCCGCCCGCGACCGCGCCGGGGGCCGAGGGCGAACTGTTCCTGGCCCGCGTCGACAAGCTTCTGGACATGGGCGCCACGGGCGCCGCGAAAAGCCTGCTGCAGGCCGCGGGCCCCGCCGATCAGGAGCGGTTCCGCCGGCTGTTCGACGTGGCCCTGCTGTCGGGGGACGAGGTCGAGGCCTGCGCCATCATGGGCCGCACCCCGGGCGTGGCGCCCAGCTTTCCCGCGCAGATCTTCTGTCTGGCGCTTGGCGGCGACTGGGCGGCCGCGGCGCTGGTATTTCACGGCGCCGACGCGATGGGGCTGATCCAGCCGCAGATGGCCGCGCTGCTGGCGCAGTATCTGGACGACGGCTATGCCGACCGCCCCGAGGATCTGGCGCCGCCGCTGGTGGTGACGCCGCTGGACCTGCGCCTGCACGAGGCGGTGGGCCAGCCCCTGCCCTCGGCGAACCTGCCGCTGGCCTTCGCGCTGGCCGACCTGGACCAGAACGGCGGCTGGAAGGCGCGGCTGGATTCCGCCGAGCGTCTGGCCCGCGCCGGAGCCATCCCCGCCTCGCAGCTGCGCAGCATCTATGTCGAACAGAAGCCCGCTGCCTCGGGCGGGGTCTGGGACCGCGCGGCCGCGGTTCAGGCGCTGGACGCGGCGCTGCAGGCGCGGGACACGGCGCAGGTCGCGCAGGCATTGCCCCCGGCCTTCGACGCGATGGTGGCGGCGGGCCTGGGCCCGGCGCTGGCCGACATGGCGGGCGCGCAGGTCGGCGCCCTGGCCCTGGACGGGCGCGCGGGACAGATCGCGCTGTGCCTGGCGCTGGCCGCCGGGCAATGGCAGGTCGTGGCAAAGCCGCCGGCCGACAGCGCGGCGCTGGACCTTTGGCTGCTGGATTTCGCCAGCGGCCTTGCCGATGCCACCCCTCCGGCGGGCGATGGATTGGACCGCGCCGGGCTGCTGCTGGGCGGCTTCCGCCAGGGCACGCCCCTGCCCCAGCGCGCGGCCGAACAGATCGGCGCCAACCGCCGGGGCGAGGCGATGCTGGCCGCCATCGCCGACACCGACGCCGGACTGGACGGCGACCTGCCGCGCGCCGCGCAGGGCTTGCGGGTCCTGCGCGCGCTTGGCCAGGGCGAGATCGCGCGCCAGGCGCTGGTCGAACTGGTGCTGGCCCCCGTCCTGATGCCGGAGCGCTAGGCCATGGCGGGCGATGCCGAGGACCGGCGCATGATCTCGGCCTTTCTGGACGCGCAGGCGGCGGAATCCGGGGCCGCGCGCAACACGCTGCTGGCCTATGGCCGCGACCTGGCCGATTTCACCGGCTGGCTGGCCGGACGCGATCTGGGCCTGCGGTCGATGACGCGCGAGAACGTCGAGGAATACCTGACCCATTGCGACGACCTGGGCCTGTCGCGGGCGACCCGGGCGCGGCGGCTGTCGGCCATCCGGCAATGGACCCGCTTTGCGCTTGAGGAAGGCTGGCGCGAGGACGACCCCGCCGGCCGCATCGCGGGCCCCGGCCGGGCGCAGCGCCTGCCCAAGACGCTGTCGCGCGACGAGGTGCAGGCCATGCTGGATGCCCTGCCCCGCCTTGGCCGCACCGAGGTCGAGCGCCGCCGCAACCTTGCCCTGTTCGAGATGGCCTATGCCACCGGCATGCGGGTCAGCGAGCTTGTGACGCTGCCCGTGACGGCCTGCCGGGGCAATCCGGCGCTGCTTCTGATCCGGGGCAAGGGCGGCAAGGAACGCATGGTGCCGCTGAACGATCCCGCGCGCGACGCGCTGGCGGGCTGGCTTTCGCTGCGCGACAACGCGCCCCCCGACACCACGCTGGGCCGACTGGTCGCGGGGCGCGGCGGGCGCTGGCTGTTTCCCGCCTCATCCCGCGAAGGCCACCTGACCCGGCAGGCGGTGAACCAGCTGCTGAACCAGCTGGCGCTGCTGGCGAACGTCGACCCGGCCCGGGTCTCGCCCCATGTGATCCGCCATGCCTTCGCCACCCATCTGCTGGAAGGCGGCGCCGATCTGCGCGCGATCCAGAGCCTGCTGGGTCATGCGGATCTCGGCACGACCGAGATCTATACCCATGTCATGGACCACCGCATGCGGGACCTGGTGATGAACCACCACCCGCTGGCCCGGCCCGACAGCGGGACCGAGCCCGAGGGCTGACGCCTGCTAGTGGTCGGCCATGCTGGCGGCGCGGCGGGCGTCCTCGACGCTGTTGCCGCCGGTGCCGTTGAAGAAGGCGTTCAGCGCCACCGCCGCGATGGTCGCCAGCAGGATGCCGGATTCGATCAGCGGGTGGATCGCATGAGGCATCCATTGCTTGAAGTCCGGGGCGATCAACGGGATCATGCCGAAGCCCAGCGACACCGCGACCACGAACAGGTTGTTGCGGTTCCCCGCGAAATCGACCGTGGACAGGATGCGGATGCCGGTCGCCGCGACCATGCCGAACATGACCAGCCCCGCGCCCCCCAGGACCGAGGTCGGTAGCGATTCCACCGCCGCGCCCATCTTGGGCACCAGGCCGAACAGGATCAGGATGACGCCGCCGGCGACGCAGATATAGCGGCTCTTGATGCCGGTGACGCCGACGAGGCCCACGTTCTGCGAGAATGACGTATAGGGGAAGGTGTTGAAGATGCCCCCGATCACCGTGCCCAGACCGTCGGTGCGCAGCCCGGCGGTCAGCCGCTCGGGCGTGATGCGGCGGCCCGTCATGTCGCCAAGCGCCAGGAACATGCCGGTCGATTCGATCATCACGACGATCATCACCAGCACCATGGTCACGATCAGCACCGGGTCGAAGATCGGCATGCCGAAGTGGAACGGGGTCACGATCCCGAACCAGGCCGCCTCCGCCACCTTGTCGAAGGTCATCTGTCCCAGCACGATGGTCAGCACCGCGCCCACCAGCATGCCCAGCAGCACGGCGATATTGGCGACAAAGCCCCGGCCGAAGCGGGCGATCAGCAGGATCGCCAGCAGCACCACGCCCGAAATCGCAATATTGACCGGCTGGGCATACAGCGGGTTCTGCACGCTGGCCGCGGGGGCAAAGCCCTGCGGCAGGGCCGGGACGGCGCCGGTGTCGGCCAGTTCCTTCAACTGGTTCAGCCAGCCCGAGGCGACCGGATCGACGATCTTGGGCGCGGTCGGCCCGACCGGGTTGCCGAAGATCCAGTTGATGCCCACCCGCATCAGCGTGACGCCGATCACCAGGATGACGGTGCCCGTCACCAGCGGCGGAAAGAACTTCAGCATCCGCCCGATGAATGGCGCGATCAGCATGGCGACGACGCCCGCGCCGATGATCGCGCCAAAGATCATGCGCGCCCCGTCCGGCCCGGGATAGGCGTTCGCCATCGCCACCATCGGCCCGACCGAGGCGAACGTCACCCCCATCATCACCGGCAGCTGGATGCCGAACCAGCGCGTCATGCCCAGCGACTGGATGATCGTGGCGATGCCGCAGCAGAACAGGTCGGCCGAGATCAGGAAGGCCACGTCCTGCGGCGCCAACTTCAGCGCGCGGCCGACGATCAGGGGCACGGCGACGGCGCCCGCATACATCACCAGCACATGCTGCAATCCCAGCGTCGCCAACCGTACCGGCGGCAGGATCTCGTCGACCGGATCGACGGCGCGGCCCTCGGCCATAGCCATGATGTCCCCTTTCCCTGTTCAAGGTCGTTTTGATCCAGCTAGGGCCCTGCCAAGGAAAAAGGCAATTCTTTTGTGCCCCGCCCCGCACCATGCCAACCCGCGCCCATTTTCCAGGCATCGCGAAGGGCGCGGTTTCAACCGCTTGGCCCGCGCCTTCCAGCAGACCAAAGGCGCAGGCGTGCCCGCCGGACGGGCATCGCCTGCCGCCCGGCACGGCAGATCGTGGTCCGCGCCCTCGTCCCACGGCCCTCTGGCGGGTTGCAACCGCGCGCCGCCCTGAATATCAGGAGTTGCCGCTACCATCAGCACGGACACCCGACATGGACATCGCCGCCCGCCGCAAGGCCGATCCCGCCCATTGGCGCCTCGCCGCCGCCATCCGCGCCCTTTCGATGGACGCGGTCGAGGCCGCGAACTCGGGCCATCCCGGCATGCCCATGGGCATGGCCGACGTGGCCACGGTGCTTTTCCGCAACCACCTGAAATTCGATGCCACCGCGCCGAACTGGTTCGACCGCGACCGCTTCGTGCTGTCGGCGGGCCACGGCTCGATGCTGCTCTACAGCCTGCTGCACCTGACCGGCTATGAACAGATGAGCCTGGCGCAGATCCGCAACTTCCGCCAATGGGGCGCGATCACGGCGGGCCATCCCGAATACGGCCATGTCGAGGGGGTTGAGACGACCACCGGCCCGCTGGGCCAGGGCCTGGCCACCGCCGTCGGCATGGCCATCGCCGAGGAAGCGATGCGCGCCCAGTTCGGCGAGGGGCTGTGCAACCACCGCACCTGGGTCATCGCCGGCGACGGCTGCCTGATGGAAGGCATCAGCCAGGAGGCCATCGCGCTTGCCGGCCACCAGAAGCTGAAGAACCTGATCGTGCTCTGGGACGACAACGACATCACCATCGACGGCCGCGTGTCGCTGTCGGACGCCACCGACCAGATGAAGCGCTTCGAGGCCTCGGGCTGGCGTGTGCTCGCCTGCGACGGCCATGACCCGGTCGATATCGAACGCGCCCTGACCGACGCCGCGACCGGCAAGGACGACCGCCCGGTGCTGGTCGCCTGCAAGACGATCATCGGCTACGGCGCGCCCAAAAAGCAGGACACCTCGGGCGCGCACGGCTCGCCGCTGGGGGCCGAGGAAATCGCCGCCACGCGCCTGGCCTACGGCTGGGAACACGAAAGCTTCATCGTCCCCGACGACATCCTGGCCGACTGGCGCGCCATCGGAATGAAGGGCCGGGCCGCGCGCGAGGCCTGGGCCGCGCGGGTCGATGCCGCGAAGAACCGCGAGGAATTCGCCCGCCGCATCTCGGGCGATGTCAGCGACCGGCTGGCGCCGACCATCGCCGCGCTCAAGGAACAGGCGCTGCAGACCCGGCCCAAGATCGCGACCCGCAAGGCCAGCGAGATGGTGCTCGAGGTCCTGAACCCCGAACTGCCCGAAACCATGGGCGGCTCGGCCGACCTGACCGGCTCGAACAACACGCGGACCAAGGACCTGGGCACCTTCTCGCCCGTCGACCGGACCGGGCGCTACATCAACTACGGCATCCGCGAACACGGCATGGCGGCGGCGATGAACGGCATCTGGCTGCACGGCGGCTTCCGCCCCTATGGCGGCACCTTCATGTGCTTCACCGACTATGCGCGCGGCGCCATGCGGCTTTCGGCGCTGATGGGCCTGCCCGTGGTCTATGTGATGACCCACGACTCCATCGGCCTGGGCGAGGATGGCCCGACCCACCAGCCGGTCGAGCATCTGGCCATGCTGCGCGCCACCCCGAACACGCTGACCCTGCGTCCCTGCGACCTGGTCGAGACGGCCGAGGCCTGGGAAATCGCGCTGAGCCAGAAGGCCACGCCTTCGGTCCTCGCGCTCTCGCGCCAGAACCTGCCCACCCTGCGCGAGGACGGGGCCGAGAACCTGACCGCGCGCGGCGCCTATGTGCTGCGCGACGCCTCGGCCGAGCCGCAGGTGATCCTGATGGCCTCGGGCTCCGAGGTGGAAATCGCCGTTGCCGCTCGCGAGACGCTGGAATCCCAGGGCGTGCCCACGCGCGTCGTCTCGGTCCCCTCGATGGAGCTTTTCCGCGACCAGCCCGAGGACTATCGCCGCAAGGTCCTGCCCAAGGGCCCGGTCCGCATCGCCATCGAGGCGGCGGTGCGCCAGCCCTGGGACTGGCTCCTGCTGGGGGAACGCGGCCGCTCGAAGAAGGCGGGCTTCATCGGCATGACCGGCTTTGGCGCCTCGGCCCCGGCCCCGGTGCTCTATCGCGAGTTCGGCATCACCGCCGAGGCCACCGTGGCCGAGGCCCGCCGCCTGCTCGACTGATCCGGCGACGGCCGCGCCCATCGCGGCGCGGCCGCCCCTTGGGCGCGGCGACCGGCCTTTCACCGTTTTCCAAATACCCGATTCCGGCGCCGGCCGGATGCACCGCCCTCAGGACCCTTGCCCCCACGGCATGCACAAGCCTCCGCGAGGAAGCATCATGAGCCAATCCGCCATCATCGCGCCCCCGGGCGATCCGGCGCGCGCCACGCAGTTGCGCGGCATCCTGCTGCTGCTGGCCGCGATCATGACCTTCACGCTGATGGACGCGACGGCCAAGCACCTGACCCAGACCTATCACCCTGTCCAGGTCGTCTGGGTGCGCTTCGTGGCAAACCTGGTCATCGTCGGGCTGCTGGTCGGGCCACGGCTGCGCCGCACGCTGCGCTCGACCCGCCCGGGCATCCAGTTCTGCCGGGCGCTGACGCAGCTCGGCTCGGTCGGGCTGTTCTTCACCGCGCTCCAGCACATCGGCCTGGCCGAGGCGACGGCGATCATGGACATCAACCCGGTGCTGATCACCCTGGCCGCCGCGCTCTTCCTGGGCGAGAGGATCGGGCTGCGACGCGCCTTGGGAATCGCCGCGGCGCTTGTGGGCGCCCTGATCATCATCCGCCCAGGGGCGGGCGTCTTCCAGCCGGCCGCGCTGTTGCCGCTGCTGGGCGCCTTCACCTACGCGGCCGGCGCGATCCTGACCCGGCTGGCGCGGGGCGATTCCACCGCGACCTCGATCCTGTGGTCAGCCATCGTCGGAACGCTCGCCACCTCGGCCCTGGTGCCGTTCTTCTGGCAGCCCATTGCCGCCGGCGACGCCTGGGCGTTCCTGCTGCTGGGGCTGTTCGGCACCGTGGCGCAGGCACTGCTGATCCGCGCCTTCGCCCTGGCCGAGGCGGCGGCCATCGCCCCCTTCGGCTATACCGGGCTGATCTGGGCGGGGCTGTGGGGCTGGCTGTTCTGGGGCACCGTGCCCGACCGCTGGACGATCCTCGGCGCCTTGATCATCGTCGTCGCCGGCCTTTATGTCTGGATGCGCGAAGCCCGCGCCATGCAGCGGATGGACCCATGACCGAGACCGAAGACCCCGTGCCCCTGCGCGACCGGCTGGCGAACGGCGCGTTCCTTGCGTTGATGGGACTGGTAAGGGTGCTGCCCTATCGCCTGCGCATCCCGGCCATGGGCTGGTTCTTTGCCCATGTGCTGGGCCCGCTGGCGGGCTGGCGCGGCCGCATCCGCGACAACCTGGCCAAGGCCCGGCCCGACCTCTCGCCGGCCGAGGTCCGCCGGCTGTGCCGCGCCGTCCCCGACAATGCCGGCCGTGCCCTGGCCGAGATCTATTCCGGCGAGGAATTCACCACCCGCATCCACCAGGCCGATCCCCTGGCCGGCCCGGGCCTGCCCGCGCTGGAACAGGCCGCCGATGCCGGCCGGCCCGTCATCCTGGCGGTCGCCCATTTCGGCAATTACGACGCCATGCGCGCCGCCCTGACCGGGCGCGGCTGGCCGGTTGGCGCGCTTTACCGCCCCATGAACAACGAGGCGTTCAACCGCCACTATATCCCCGCCATGCAGGCCATCGCCCAGCCCATGTTCCCGCGCGGGCGGGCCGGGCTTGCGGCCATGCTGCGGTTCCTTCGGGGCGGGGGCTGGATGGCGCTCGGCTATGACCAGTACGACGGCCACGGGGCCGAGCTGCGCTTCTTCGGCCTGCCGACGAAAACCGTCCTGACCCCAGCCGAGCTTGCCATCCGCTATGACGCGCTGCTGGTGCCCATCGCCGGCATCCGCCAGCCCGACGGACTGGGCTTTGTGGTCGAGGCGGCCGCCCCGATCCCCCATTCCGACCCCGAAACCATGATGCAGGCCCTGAACGACCAGCTGGAAACCCTGGTCCGCGCCCATATGGAGCAATGGTTCTGGGTCCACCGGCGCTGGAAACAGCGATCCTGAACGCTCTATCGGCGGGCGAAACCCTTTCCCTCGGCTTCGCGCACAGGCTATAAGCGGCGCAAACCGCCGCAAGGCCCCCCACGCGGCCCCAACGAACAAGATCCAGAGGACGGCATGAGCGACGAGAACACCCCCAGCGGCGCGCGCAGCGGCACCGACGACGTGGCCTTCATCCAGGCCTTGGCGGAACTGCTGAACCGCAACGAGCTGACCGAGCTTTCCGTCAAGCGCGAATACAGCGAAAACGACCGCCTCACGGTCAGCCTGTCGAAACAGGGCAAGGCCGTGATCCAGACCGTCGCGGCCCCGGCCCCGGCGGCGGCCCCCGCGATCGCCGCCGCGGCCGGTTCGGTCCCCGCGCCCGCCGCGGCGGCCAACGACGATCCGGCCAGCCTGCCCGGCATCGTCACCTCGCCCATGGTCGGCACGGCCTATCTGTCGCCCGAGCCGGGCGCGCCGGCTTTCGTTACCATCGGCAAGCAGATCAAGGAGGGCGAGACCCTGATGATCGTCGAGGCAATGAAGACCATGAATCACATCCCCTCGCCCCGGTCCGGCACGGTCAAGCGCATCCTGGTCGACGACGGCAGCCCGGTCGAATTCGGCGCCCCCCTGATGGTCGTCGAGTGAGCGGGCATATGTTCGACAAGATCCTGATCGCCAATCGCGGCGAAATCGCGCTGCGTGTCATCCGCGCCTGCCGCGAGATGGGCATCGCCTCGGTCGCGGTCCATTCGACTGCTGATGCCGACGCGATGCATGTCCGCATGGCCGACGAATCGGTCTGCATCGGGCCGCCGCCCTCGACCGACAGCTACCTGTCGATGCCGGCGATCATCTCGGCCTGCGAAATCACTGGCGCGCAGGCCATCCATCCGGGCTATGGCTTCCTGTCGGAAAACGCCGGATTCGTGCAGATGGTCGAGGATCACGGCATCGCCTTCATCGGCCCCTCGGCGGAACACATCCGCATCATGGGCGACAAGATCACGGCCAAGGACACCGCCAAGGCGCTTGGCATCCCGGTCGTCCCCGGCTCGGACGGCGGCGTTCCCGACGTGGCCTCGGCCAAGCGGGTCGCGGCCCAGATCGGCTATCCGGTCATCATCAAGGCGACCGCCGGCGGCGGCGGGCGCGGCATGAAGGTGGCGCTGGACGAAGCGAGCCTGGAAAATGCCTTCCGCACCGCGCGGGCCGAGTCGAAGGCCGCCTTCGGCAATGACGAGGTCTATATCGAGAAATACCTGCAGCGCCCGCGCCATATCGAGATCCAGGTCTTCGGCGACGGCCGCGGCCGCGCCGTCCACCTGGGCGAGCGCGACTGTTCCCTGCAGCGCCGCCACCAGAAGGTGCTGGAGGAGGCCCCCGGCCCGGCCATCACGCCTGCCGAGCGCGCCGAGATCGGCGGCATCTGCGCCAATGCCATGGCCAAGCTGGGCTATCGCGGCGCCGGCACCATCGAGTTCCTGTTCGAGGACGGCGAATTCTATTTCATCGAGATGAACACCCGGCTTCAGGTCGAACATCCGGTGACCGAGGCGATCTTCGGGGTCGATCTGGTGCGCCAGCAGATCCTGGTCGCCGCCGGTGCCGAGATGGAGTTCCGGCAAGAGGACCTGCAGATCCGCGGCCACGCCATCGAGGTGCGCATCAACGCCGAAAAGCTGCCGAACTTCACCCCCTCGCCAGGCCGGATCACCCAGTATCACGCGCCGGGGGGCCTGGGCGTGCGGATGGACAGCGCGATCTATGACGGCTACCGCATTCCGCCCTATTACGACAGCCTGATCGGCAAGCTGATCGTCCACGGCCGCGACCGGCCCGAGGCGCTGGCCCGTCTGGACCGCGCCTTGGGCGAGCTGATCGTGGACGGAATCGACACCACGGTTCCGCTGTTCCGCGCGCTGCTGGAAAACCCCGATATCCAACGGGGCGACTATTCCATCCACTGGCTGGAAAAATGGCTGGCCCAGATGGCGGGCCCATCGTCCTGAGATGACGGTTTCGGCGGAAAGACTGCTGTTTGCCTATGCGCAAGGCGTCTTTCCGATGGCCGAGTCGGCGTCGGACCCGCAGCTTTACTGGTTCGACCCGCCCGAACGCGGCATCCTGCCGGTGGGCGGGGTGCATGTCTCGCGCTCGATGCGGCGCCTGCTGCGCCGGGCGGGCTGGCGTGCGACGGTGAACCGCGACTTCTTGGGCGTGATCGCGGGCTGCGCCGACCGGCCGGAGACCTGGATCAACGCTCCGCTGATCGGGCTTTATGCCGAATTGCACCGCATGGGTCACGCCCATTCGCTGGAGGTATGGGAGGGCGACGCGCTGATCGGCGGAACCTATGGCGTGTCGCTGGGCGCGGCCTTCTTTGCCGAAAGCATGTTCTCGCGCCGCCCCAGCGCCTCAAAGGCTGCGTTGATCTGGATGTCGCATCACCTGCGCGCCTGCGGCTTCACGCTGTGGGATACGCAATATCCGACACCGCACCTGGCCTCGATGGGGGGAACGGCGATCAGCCGGCTGGATTATCGCCGCCGACTGGCGCGGGCGGTGCGCCAGCCCGTCCGCTTCGAAACGACCGCCCTGCCCGAGGCTCAGGCCCTGTTGCAGGAAATCACCCAGACGTCATAGCGGGGATCGTCCAGCGCCGAAAGCGCGGGAGACGAGGCGATCATCCAACCGGAAAAGACGGTGCTGTTGGCCCGCTTGTCCACCACGGTCAGTTCCGCGAACGCATCCGACGACGGGTCCGCCGCGGGATAGCGGCATTCCGCAAGCCGCACCTCGAGCCGCCCGAAGGCCGCCGCCTGCCCGGCCGACAGCAGGAAGTCCTGGGTCTGACCCGTCACCTTGTCCAGGCCGCGCAGCAGGGCGCCCGCGCCGCGCGCGGTGGCCGGACCGCGCGCCGCCGCCACGGCCGCCTCGCGCTCGGCCGCCGAGGGCTCGGCCGGGGCCACGGCGGTCGGATCGTCGCTCAGCGCGGGGTCGACCATCAGCGAATCGTCGGGCGCGGGCTCGGGATCGTCCTGGGCCAGGGCGGGCAGCGCCAGCAGCATCAGGCACAGTGCGGCGCGGGACAGGCTTGCGATCATTCCGCCCCCTCGGACGCCTGCGCGTCCACGAATTTCATCATCAGCGACAGCAGGCTGACAGCGCCCTGCACATCCTCGATCTCGTCCCCGGGGGCCAGGTCCTCGGCCGCGCCGCCGGGCTGAAGCTCGATATAGGCGCCGCCCAGCAGCCCGTCCGACTGGATCAGCGCCGCACTGTCGGTCGGCAGCCGGATGGACGATGGAACCGTCAGCCGCGCCTCGGCCAGATAGGTCTGGGGGTTCAGGTCGACCGCGCTGACCCGGCCCACCTTGACGCCCGCGACGCGCACCTCGGTCCCGACCTCGATGCCGTCCACATTGGGAAACGCCGCGCGCAATTCATAGCCGTCGCGCAGCGGCCGGCCCAGGTCGGTGGACCAGAACAGGAACCCGGCGGCCACGGCCAGGACCGCCGCCCCGGCCCAAAGCTCGGCTTTCTCCGCCGCCGACTGCATCTTATTCCGGCTGCCAGGCGTCGTAGTCGCGCCGCTCGGCCGGCTCGGCCCGATAAAGCGACCCCGCCGGGTGATAGGCCGCCGGCGTCCCCGTCTGGTTCGGGGCATGCGGCTTTTCCCAGGGCTTGTGCGGCAAGGGCTGCCGGGTCGGCGGCTCCTTGTAGGTGTGGTGCAGCCAGCCGTGCCATTCGGGGGACACGCGGCTGGCCTCGGCCTCGCCATTATAGATCACCCAGCGCCGCTTGCCGCCCTTGGACTGGTAATAGACATTGCCCTGGTCGTCCTCTCCCACCCGTTCGCCGTAAAGGCGGGTCCATAGCTGGGTGTTGAGCGTCTGGCTGTTCCACCAGGTCAGGGCGCGCAAAAGTAACGACATGGGCGGAAACCTCTTGGATCGGTGCTGGCCGAGATATGGCGCAAACCGCGCCCAAGGTCCAGAGAGGCGCTGACCTCCGCGCTGCCCCGGGCTTCTTTCTTGTTCAAATATCCTGGGGGGAGCCTCTGCACGCCCCGTTGAGGGGCGGGCAGAGGCGGGGGGCAAAGCCCCCCAATTCCAGCGCCGCCGTCACTCCATGAAGAACGCGAACCGGATGACGAACAGCGCCGCCACGATCCAGGTCGCCAGATGCACCTCGCGCGCGCGGCCCGTCAGCAGCTTGATCGCCGCGTAGCTGACGAAGCCGAAGGCCAGGCCGTTCGCGATGGAATAGGTGAACGGCATCATCAGCGCGGTCAGTACGGCCGGCGCGCTTTCGGTCACATCGCCCCAGGTGATCTCCTCGAACTCGCGCACCATCAGGCAGGCGACATACAGCAGCGCCGGCGCGGTGGCATAGGCTGGCACCGACCCGGCCAGCGGGGCAAAGAACATCGCCAGCAGGAACAGACCCGCCACGACCAGCGCGGTCAGCCCGGTGCGCCCGCCCGCCTGCACGCCCGAGGCGCTTTCGACATAGGCGGTGGTCGAACTGGTGCCCAGCATCGAGCCCGCCAGGATCGCCGTCGAGTCTGCCATCAGCGCGCGGCTCAGCCCCTTGTTCGTATGCGCCGGCCCCTTGGTCAGAAGCCCGGCGCGCTTGGCAACGCCGATCAGGGTGCCGGTGGCGTCGAACACCTCGACCAGAACCATGACCAGGATGACGTGAAAGATGCCCACGGTCAGCGCACCGGCGATGTCGAGCTGCAGGAAGGTCGGCCCAATCGACGGCGGCATCGACACGATCCCGCCGAACGGGCTTGCCCCGATCAGGATGGACACCACCGTCACCACCAGGATGCCGATCAGGATCGAGCCACGCACCTTCAGCGCGTCCAGCGCGGCGATGATGAAAAAGCCCGCGATGGCCAACAGCGTGCCCGCCGCCGTCAGGTCGCCCAGACCCACCAGGGTCGCGGGGTTGCCGACGACGATGCCCGCGTTCTTCAGCGCGATCAGCCCCAGGAACATGCCGATGCCCGCGGCGATGGCGCTGCGCATGGAATGCGGGATGCCCGCGATCAGCCAGCGCCGGATCCCCGTCGCCGACAGGAACAGGAACACCAGGCCCGAGATGAAGACCGCCCCCAGCGCCTGCTGCCAGGTAAACCCCAGCGCGCCGACGACCGTGAAGGCGAAAAAGGCGTTCAGCCCCATGCCCGGCGCCATGCCGATGGGCCAGTTCGCCCAAAGCGCCATGATGGCCGAACCCAGCGCCGCCGCAAGGCAGGTCGCCACGAAGACCGCGTTCCGGTCCATGCCCGTCGTCGACAGGATGTCCGGGTTGACGAAAATGATGTAAGCCATGGTAAGGAAGGTGGTGATCCCCGCGATCACCTCGGTCCTGACGCTGGTTCCGTTGGCCGCAAGGCCGAACTGTTTTTCTAGCATGTAACCTCCCACCGGCGGTTGGCCCGCCGTGACAGCGACACTAGAACCCCGCATCTTCAACGCCTATGCCGGCTCCAGCGACAGAGTTTCAATGGTTTATTAAGAAAGCCAGGATTTTCAACGAAACTGGTGCTCTGTTTATAGAAATTCGCGCCTTGCCTCGAAGGGCGGCAGGATGATGAGTGCATTTAAAGCCTTACGACAAGAAGGAAGCAAGCGATGCGATACAGCCGCGACATGATCGGCTATGGTCAGAACACCCCGGACCCGCGCTGGCCCGGAGGCGCCCGGATCGCGGTCCAGATCGTCATGAACTACGAGGAGGGCGGCGAGAACAGCATCGAACACGGCGATGCCGCCTCGGAAGCCTTTCTGTCGGAGATCATCGGCTGCCAGCCCTGGCCCGGCCAGCGTCACTGGAACATGGAATCGATCTATGACTATGGCGCCCGTGCCGGCTTCTGGCGGCTGCACCGCATGTTGCAGGACGTGCCGATCACCGTCTACGGTGTCGCGACCGCCCTTGAGCGCGCGCCCGAACAGGTTGCCGCCATGCAGGCCGCCGGATGGGAGATCGCGACCCACGGGCTGAAGTGGATCGACTATCGCGACGTCCCGCGCGAGGTCGAGGCCGAGCACATCGCCCGCGCCGTCGAGCTGCACACCCGCGTCACCGGCGAACGGCCGCGCGGCTTCTACCAGGGCCGCACCTCGATGAACACGGTGGCGCTGGGATGCGAGGAAGGCGGCTTCGAATACCTGGCCGACACCATCGCCGACGACCTGCCCTATTGGCATGTCCATGACGGCAAGCCGCAGCTGATGGTGCCCTATACGATGGACGCCAACGACATGCGCTTCTCCAGCGGCCAGGGCTTCGGCACCGGGGTCGAGTTCTTCGACTATCTGCGCGACAGCTTCGACGTGCTTTATGCCGAAGGCGAGGCCGGCGCGCCCAAGATGATGTCCATCGGCCTGCATTGCCGCCTGGCCGGGCGCCCCGGCCGCGCCATGGCGATCCAGCGTTTCCTGGACCACGCGCGCAGCCACGACGGCGTCTGGTTCGCGACCCGGCTGGACATCGCGCGGCACTGGGCGCGCGAACATCCGTATCAGCCCCGCCAGCGCCCCTCGCAGATGGGACGCGAGGAGTTCGTGGAAAAGTTCGGCGGCATCTACGAACATTCGCCCTTCATCGCCGAACGGGTCTGGGACGGTGAGATGGGTGCGATCCACGACACACCGGCGGGCCTGGCCGCGCGCATGGCGCAGGTGTTCCGCGGCGCCTCGGACCAGGAACGGCTGGGCGTGCTGGTCGCCCACCCGGACCTTGCCGGCAAGCTTGCACAGGCCAAGCGGCTGACGGCGGAAAGCACGTCCGAACAGGCCTCGGCCGGTCTGGACGCGCTGACCGACGCCGAACGCGAGACCTTCCAGCGCATCAACGCCGACTATGTGGAAAAGCACGGCTTCCCCTTCATCATCGCAGTGCGCGACCATGACAAGGCGGGCATCCTGGCCGCCATGCAGCGCCGGCTGGCCAACGACACCCCGACCGAGCGCGCCGAGGCCGAGCGTCAGGTCATGCGCATCGCGGAGCTGCGGCTGCGCGATGCCTTGAAATAAGGGAGGACCCGATGAACCACATTCCGAAAGGCAGCCCCATGCCCGCCCCGACCTATGCCGGCCCCTTCGCGGGCCTGCCTCCGCAGACCGACCTGTCGACTGACACCGCCGTCTTCACCGAGGCTTATGCCGTCATTCCCGCCAGCACGATGCGCGACATCGTGACCAGCTTCCTGCCCGGCTGGCGCGGCATGCGGATGTGGATGATCGCCCGCCCTCTGTCGGGCTTCGCCGAGACCTTCAGCCAGTATATCGTCGAGCTTGAACCCAAGGGCGGCTCGGCCCGTCCCGAAGTGGACGACGGCGCGCAATCCGCGATCTTCGTCACCGACGGCGGCGTCCGGCTGACCGTGGCGGGCGCGGTGCACGACCTGACGCCGGGCGGCTTTGCCTATATTCCCGCCGGAACCGAATGGTCGGTGGAAAACGGCGATCAGACCGCGCGCTTTCACTGGTGGCGAAAGCGCTGGCAGGCGGTCGAGGGACTCGACAAGCCCGATGTCATCATCGCCAACGAACGCGACATCGCCCCGATCCCGATGCCCGACACCGGCGGCAGCTGGGCCACCACGCGGTTCATGGACCCCACGGACATGCGCCATGACATGCACATCACCATCGTGACGCTGACGCCCGGCGGCTCGATCCCCTTTGCCGAAACCCATGTCATGGAACACGGGCTGTTCGTGGTCGAGGGCAAGGCCGTCTATCGCCTGAACCGCGACTGGGTCGAGGTCGGGCCCGGCGATTTCATGTGGCTGCGCGCCTTTTGCCCGCAGTGCTGCTATGCCGGCGGGCCGGGGAACTTCCGCTATCTGCTGTACAAGGACGTGAACCGCCACGCGCCCCTTTGGAAATAAGGGAACGCAATGAAAAACCGCCGGCGCAGCACGCCGGCGGTTTTGTCATGTCGGAACGGTCGGCTCAGGCCGCGCGGGCGGTCAGCACGGTTTCGACCTTCTTCTGTGCGCCGGCCTCGTCGATGCCGCTGACGGCGGCGACTTCGCGGGTCAGCCGGTCCAGGGCGGCCTCGTACAACTGGCGTTCGGAATAGGACTGTTCGCGCTGGTCGTCGTTGCGGTGCAGGTCTCGCACCACCTCGGCAATCGACATCAGGTCGCCCGAGTTGATCTTCTGTTCGTATTCCTGCGCGCGGCGCGACCACATGGCGCGCTTGACGCGGGCCTTGCCCTTCAGCGTCTCGAGCGCGCGGTCGATCAGGTCCGGAGTGGCCAGGCCGCGCATGCCGATCTCGGTCGCGCGCGAGGTCGGAACGCGCAGTGTCATCTTGTCCTTTTCGAACGAGATCACGAACATCTCGAGGCGCAGGCCCGCGATTTCCTGTTCCTCGATGGAAACGATGCGGCCGACGCCGTGGGTCGGATAGACCACGAAGTCATCGGGACGGAATTCGGTCTTCTTGGCTTTCGACATAGAACTTCCTTCACAGCGGCGCCGTTCGCGGCGCAAAAAGCCCCAAGGCGGGCATGCTCCCGACCTTTTGGGCCACCATCGGTGTATTGCGATCCAGGCAGGGGCAGACAACCTGGACAGACAACATCGCCGGTCGGGCCACCAAAGCGGCCTGATCGGCGGTATGTCATGAACATAACATAAATTCAGGCCGGAATCAAAGCCGATGGATCGCCCGAGGCCAACAAGAATGCAAAAGCCTTATGCGTCATGTTCCCAGTACCTTACAAGGAACATCGCAAGCACTTTCGAGGTCAGGGAAGCCCGAATCGCGCCGCCCTGACGCAGCGACAGATCAACCGCCCTCGCCGGGGTTGGGAGAGAAATATTTCTCCAGCTTGCCGGGCTGCCCGTCCATTTCCTGGTAGCCGGGCATGGGGTCTTTTTTGCGGGTGATGACGGGCCAAAGCTCGGAGTACTTGCGGTTGAACTCGACCCACTGCTCCATGTCCGGCTCGGTATCGGGGCGAATCGCGTCGGCCGGGCATTCCGGTTCGCACACGCCACAGTCGATGCATTCGTCGGGATGGATCACCAGCGTGTTTTCGCCTTCGTAGAAACAGTCCACGGGGCACACCTCAACGCAGTCGGTGTATTTGCACATGATGCAGTTATCGGTGACGACATAGGTCATGGCGCGTCTATTCCTGTTTCCTGCCCGGCTAGTTACGCCCGGTGGGTTCATCATTCAAGGCCGGCCCGACCGAAAAGACCGGCATCCGAAGCGGAGCAGCCGGTCCGGGGACGGTGATCCAGAATGCGGCTGTCGGGCGAAACGCTGTTCCTTGTGCGGCCCTGATGCCGCGCAAGAATCACATTTCGACTTCCTCGTAAAGGGTTGCTGCCTCGGTCGCGGGGCCGCGCCGCTCTCCCAGGTCCAGGACCCGCAGGACGCGGACCCGCCCATGTGCCGCGACGGTGACCAGATCGCCCCCGCGCAGCACCTGCGCCGGCTTGGCGCAGGGCTTTCCGTTCAGGCGAATGCCGCCGGCCGCAATGGCGTCGGCGGCAAGCGTACGGGTCCGAAACATCCTAGCGTGATGCAGCCAGCGATCCAGGCGGATGCTGGCCGCGCCCTCGAGCTCAGCCACGCGTCCCGCTCACGTCTTGTTCTTGAGCGAGGCGAGAATCGCGAAGGGGCTGTCGGGGTCGACCTTCTTTTCGGGCCGCGGAGGACGCGCTTCGAAGGTCTTGGGTCCCTCGTGACGGGGCTTGCCCTTGTCGAAGCGCGGCTTGCCCTTGGGCCCGCGATCCTGGCGTTCCCCGCCCTGCCCCTGACGGTCGCCGCCGCCCTGACGGTCCGCGCGGTTTTCGTCGCGCCGGCGGGCTTCGCCCCGGGGCTTGCCGTCTTCGCGCGGGCCACCCTGCTGCCGGGCAGCGCCGTCGCGCCCACCCGCCTCGGCCGGCGCACCCTGGCGCGGGCCGCCTTGCGGGTTGTCGCGGTCGCGGCGGGGGCCGCGGTCCTGACGGTCGCCCTGCGGACGCTCGCCCCGTTCGGGACGGCGGTTGCCGCGCGGGCGCGGAGCCCAGGTGAAGGTATAGAACACCTCAAGTTCGGGCGCGGCGGGCTGCTCGCCCTCGGTCGTCGTGCCCTCGCCGGCTTCGGCCGCGGCGGCCTCATCGGCGGCCTTGCGGGCGGCCTGCTCGGCCTCCCAGCGGGCGCGGGTCTCGGCGGCCAGGACGCTTTCTTCCTCGGTCAGCGGATGTTCGTGGTCGGCGTCTTCGGGCGCGGGCGGCGCCGGCGGCGCGACCTCGGTCCGGGCCTTGGGGCGCTCAGCCTTCTCGGCGCGATAGCCAAGCCCGCCCATCAGGCCGGCGAACTGCTCCAGCGTCATGCCGGTGATCGACAGCATGTCGGGCGTCGCCTCGAATCCCGCGCGGCTGTCCTGGGTGCGCAGCATGTCGGCCAGCCGCTCCAGCATGTCGATACGGATCGCGCGCTCGCCCGCCGGGTGATAGCCCGACAGCGTGTAATAGCCCTTGGGCACGTCCGGCAGGTTCGGGATCGTGACCAGCCCGGGCGGCGGGCTTTCGGGGAATTCGGAAAGCCCCTGGTCCAGCCCCCACAGCACCAGCCGCAGCCGGGTCGGCGCGGGCTTCAGCAGCGCCGGCTGGAAGATGGTGAACTGGCCGAAGCGCACGCCATGCTTGCGCAGGTGGCCGCGCGCGTCCTGATCCAGCTCCTTGACCTCATTGGCCACGCCCTCGCGCGGCAGCACGCCCAAGGCCTCGACCAGACGGAAGGCGAAGCCACGCGCAAGCCCGGTCAACGTCTCGTCGTTCTTCAGCGCCAGCAGCGGCTCGAAGGCGGTCGCCACCTTGCGGTCGATGAAGTGCTGCAACCGGCGACGGACCTTTTCGGCGATCTCGGGGCCGGCCTCCTCGTCGACGAAGGGCTCGACGCCGGGCTTCAGCGCCTCGGCCCCCTTGACCAGCTTGCCGACGGCCGAGCTGCCCCACATCAGGCCGCCCTGTTCGGTAAAGTCCAGTTCGGTGTCCGGCGCGTTGTAGAACCGGTCGGCCCGCAGATGGAACTCGGGGCGCAGCGCCTCGTAGGCGGCGCGGGACAGCATCCGCGCCTCGTCCCCGGTTGCGTTCGGATCGGCGCGAAAGCGGAATCCCTCCAGACGGCCGGCGAACTCGCCCTCGACCGTCACTTCGCCCTTGTCATTCACCTCGGCCAAAAGGCTCTCCTTTTGCTTGAGCCGGCGCAGCAGCACTGAGGTGCGCCGGTCCACGAATCTTTGCGTCAATGCGGCATGCAACGCATCCGACAGTCGATCTTCTACCGCGCGCGTCTCGGCCCGCCAATGGGTTTCGTCCGAAACCCACCCCGAACGCTGCGCGACATAGGTCCAAGTGCGAATATATGCCAAACGTTTCGACAATGTGTCGATGTCGCCCGCCGTCTTGTCGATGCGGGACACCTGCGTGGCCAGCCAGTCGCCCGGAACACCGCCGTCTTGCAGAAAGCCGAAGATCCGCGCCAGCATCGTCGAATGCTCGGCCGGCGAGATCGAGCGGAAATCGGGAATCCGGCACACGTCCCACAGCAGGCGCACGTCCTTGGGGTGGGTCACGCGGTCGCGGATCTCGGGCATGGTGGTCAGCGCCTTCAGCGCGCGCAGGTCGTCTGCCTCGCGGCCCCGGGCCAGCCACTCGCTGCCGGGCGAGGCCTCGAGGCTTGCGATCAGCCGCTCGACGGTGCCGAACTCCAGCGCGGCGTTGCGCCACATCAGCCGGCTGATCGGCTGGAAGCGGTGGTTCTCGATCGCCTCGATCAGCCCCTCGTCCAGCGGGCCCGCGTCGCCCGTGACGCCGAAGGTGCCGGGTTCCGTGTGCCGCCCCGCACGCCCGGCGATCTGGCCCAGTTCATGGGGGAACAGCGGGCGATAGCGGCGGCCGTCGAATTTCTCGGTCGCGGAAAAGGCGACGTGCCGGATGTCCAGGTTCAGGCCCATGCCGATGGCGTCGGTCGCGACCAGGTAATCCACCTCGCCCTGCTGGTACATGGCGACCTGGGCGTTGCGGGTCCGGGGCGACAGCGCCCCCATGACCACGGCGCAGCCGCCCTTCTGCCGGCGGATCAGCTCGGCCGTGGCATAGACCTCGTCGACGGAAAAGCACACGATGGCCGAGCGGGGCGGCATCCGGCTGATCTTTTTCGACCCCGCCCAGGACAGGGTCGAGAACCGCTCGCGCCGCATGAACTGCACGCTTGGCACCAGCGCCGCGATGGCGGGCCGCATGGTGTCGCTGCCCAGAAGCAGGGTTTCGTGCAGGCCCCGCATGTGCAGCAGCCGGTCGGTGAAGACATGGCCGCGCTCGGGGTCGGCGCACAGCTGGATTTCGTCGATGGCGACGAAATCGGCGCCGACCTCGGGCATGGCCTCGGTGGTGGCGACCCAGTACTGCACCCGGTCGGGAACGATCCGCTCCTCTCCGGTGATCAGGGCGACGACGCTGGGGCCGCGCGCCTTGACGATGCGGTCATAGACCTCGCGCGCCAGCAGACGCAGCGGCAAGCCGATGACGCCCGTGCGATGGGCCAGCATCCGTTCGATGGCATAATGCGTCTTGCCGGTGTTGGTCGGCCCCAGGACCGCCGTCACCCGAGATCTGTCCTGCATCAGGCGTCCGTGCCCTTCGTGGTTTCTTCAAGCCGCTGCACCGCGTCCTGCGCGTCCTGCTGATGGGGATGGATCGCCAGGCTCGCGCGGTAGGCGGCAAGCGCCCGGGCGTCGTCGCCCAGTTCCTCGAAGATGCCGCCCAGCTGGGTCAGCGCGGCGAAATGGCGCGGCTCGCGCGCCAGCGCCTCGCCCAGGGCCGCGATGGCGGGCCCGGCGTCGCCGTTCAGGTAATAAGCCACGCCCAGCAGGTACCAGCCACCCGCGAAATCGGGCGCGTGGTCGGTCAGCGCGGTCAGGTGGCCGAGGGCGGCCGGCATGTCGCCCGCGTCCATCGCCGCCTCGCCCCGCTTGTAAAGCAGGTCCATCGCGGCCGAGCCGGACCGCGACCAGATCCGCAGGATGTCGGTTTCGGCGCGCGCCCAGGCCTCGCCCTCAGGCTGGGCCAGTTCGGTAAACAGCAGGTCCAGGTCCTCGCGCTCGCGCAGGCGGGCCTTGGCGGTGGGTTCGTCGGGCGCGGCGGGGGCGACCAGCGCGCCTTCGCCCGATTCGGGCGCCTCCTCGGCCACAGGCGGGCCGGCGGGGGGGTCAGCCTGCGCCAGCAGGCTGGCCGGAACCGCCAGCCCCAGGATTAACCCTGCCGTCACGGCAATGTGGAAATGGGGGACTGGCCAGCGCATGATCCCTATGTAACTGTCCCACCAATCCATTTCCAGACTCAGTCAGGGAGAATACTTATGAGCAAAGTGGTCGAGGCCGCCGTGGCCGCGCTGGACCCCAAGGCCAAGGGCTTTGACGGCACAGCCAAGTTCGTGATCGAGGGCGAGGGCGCGGTCTATATCGACGCATCGGGCGCCCGGGCGGCGGACGATGCGGCCGACGTGACCCTGACCGCCAGCCGCGAGACGTTCGAGGGGCTGCTGTCGGGCGACGTGAACCCGACGATGGCCTTCATGACCGGCAAGCTCAAGGTCGACGGCTCGATGCCCACCGCGATGAAGCTCGGGGCGCTTCTGGGCTGACGCGGTGACGCCGGCGCCCTTCAACACGCTGCCGGGCGACCCCCTGCCCATGGCCCGCGCCGTCTGGCTGCGGGCCGAGGACGGGATCCGGCTGCGCGCGGCGCACTGGGCGGCAGGCGGGGCCTCGGGCTCGGTCCTGCTGTTCCCCGGCCGCACCGAATACGTCGAGAAATACAACGCCGTCGCGCTGGACCTGAACGCGGCGGGCTATGACGTCCTGGCCATCGACTGGCGCGGTCAGGGCATGTCCGACCGGCTGCTGGCCGATCCCCGGCTGGGCCATGTCGAGCGGTTTTCCGACTATCAGCGCGACGTGGTCGAACTGGTCGTGGCGGCCCAGGAAATCGGCCTGCCCCGACCCTGGCACCTGCTGGCCCATTCCATGGGCGGCGCCATCGGGCTGGCGGCGCTGGCGGGCGGCCTGCCGGTCGCCTCGGCGGTGTTCTCGGCGCCCATGTGGGGGCTGAGCCTGTCCAACATCATGACCCGCATCGCGATTGGCATGGTGGTCGTGGCCCGCACCTTCGGTCGCCACCAGGGCGTCGCACCCGGCTCGGGCGGGGCCGAGCCCTTCGTGCTCAAGCAGGGCTTCCTGGACAACCTGCTGACCGGCGACGGCACCCGCTGGGGCCGCTTCGTGGCCGAGGCCGACGCCTGGCCCGACCTCGCCATCGGCGGCGTGACCCACCACTGGCTGGCCGAGGCACTGGCCGAATGCCGCCGCCTGGCCGAGATCCCCGCACCGCCCCTGCCGATGCTGGCGGGTCTGGGGGACGGGGAGCGCATCGTCTCGGCCCAGGCGATCCGCGACCGGGTCGCGGCCTGGCCCGGCGCGCGGCTTCTGGACCTGCGATCCTGCCGGCACGAAGCGATGATGGAGCGCCCGGCAGTCCGCGCCGCCTTCCTCGAAGCCGCGACCGCGCATTTCGCGGCCAGCCAGGCCGGCCCTGCGTCCGACAGGCAGGATTTTCACGCCACGGGTTGAAGCCGCCGGGACAAAGCGTCAAATCCTGACCAACAGAAAGGAAAGTTCATGACGATTTCCCCCGCAAGCCGTCTTCTGTTCCCCTGGGCCGCCGCCCCGTCCCTGCCCCACGACGAAAACGCCCAGCCTGTGGCCGCCGCCGCAAACGCCGCCCTGGGCGATCTGCCCGAATGGGACCTGACCGACCTTTATCCCGCCCCCGACGCGCCCGAACTGCAGGCCGACCTGGACACCCTGGCGCGGGCCTGCTGCAGCTTCGCGCGCGACTACGAGGGCAAGCTCGCCTCGCTCGACGCGCCCAAGATGCTGGAATGCATCCAGCGCTATGAACAGATCGACACGCTGGCCGGGCGTATCATGTCCTATGCCGGGCTGCGCTATTACCAGAACACCACCGACGGTTCCCGCGCCAAGATGATGGGCGACCTGCAGGACAGGATCGCCGAGGTGACGACGGGGCTGGTCTTCTTCAGCCTGGAATTCAACCGCATCTCGGACGACCGCTATGACGAGGTGTTCTCGGCCAGCGGGACGGCGCGCTATCGCCCCGTCTTCGACCGGATGCGGGCCATGCGCCCCTATCAGCTGTCGGACGAGCTGGAACGCTTCCTGCACGACAATTCCGTGGTCGGCGCCGCCGCCTGGAACCGGCTCTTCGACGAAACCACCGCCGGCCTGACCTTC
The DNA here is from genome assembly GCF_000622145.1 of Paracoccus yeei ATCC BAA-599. Taxonomy (GTDB): domain Bacteria; phylum Pseudomonadota; class Alphaproteobacteria; order Rhodobacterales; family Rhodobacteraceae; genus Paracoccus; species Paracoccus yeei. The sequence continues at coordinate 155,822 of NZ_JHWH01000013.1, forward strand.
GACGTCGAGGGCGAGGAGCTGGGGATCGAGGCGACACTGAACCTGCTGACCGACCACGACCGCGCCCGCCGCGAGGCCGGCGCCAAGGCGCTGGCCGAGGTCTTCGGCAAGAACATCAAGCTGTTCTCGCGCATCCACAACACGCTCGCCAAGGAAAAATCCATCGAGGACAAGTGGCGCAAGATGCCGACGCCGCAGACCGCGCGCCACCTGTCGAACCACGTCGAACCCGAGGTGGTCGAGGCGCTCCGGAATGCCGTGACCGCCGCCTATCCGCGCCTGTCGCACCGCTATTACCGGTTGAAGGCGAAATGGCTGGGCCTCGACAAGCTGCAGGTCTGGGACCGCAACGCGCCCCTGCCCACGGAAAACCCGCGCCTGATCCCCTGGCCCGAGGCGCGCGCCACCGTGCTTGACGCCTATGCCGGCTTCTCGCCGAAGCTGGCCGAGCTTGCCGAGCCCTTCTTCGACCGGGGCTGGATCGACGCGGGCGTAAAGCCCGGCAAGGCACCGGGTGCCTTCGCCCATCCGACCGTGACGACCGTGCACCCCTATGTGCTGCTGAACTATCTGGGCAAGCCGCGCGACGTGATGACGCTGGCCCATGAACTGGGGCATGGCGTCCACCAGCGTCTGGCGGCCGCGCAGGGTGAGCTTCTGTCCTCGACGCCCCTGACGCTGGCCGAGACGGCCTCTGTCTTCGGCGAGATGCTGACCTTCCGCGCGCTCCTGGCGAAGACCACCGATCCGGTCCAGCGCAAGGCCCTGATCGCCGGCAAGGTCGAGGACATGATCAACACCGTCGTGCGCCAGATCGCCTTCTACGATTTCGAATGCAAGCTGCACGCTGCCCGCGCCGAAGGGGAGCTGACGCCCGAGGACATCAACGCGCTCTGGATGTCGGTGCAGGCGGAATCCCTGGGCGACGCCTTCGAGTTCATGCCGGGCTACGAAACCTTCTGGACCTATGTCCCGCATTTCGTCCATTCGCCCTTCTACGTCTATGCCTACGCCTTCGGCGACGGGCTGGTGAACGCGCTTTATGCCGCCTACGAGGACGGGCTGCCCGACTTCCAGGACAAGTACTTCGCCCTGCTTTCGGCCGGCGGCTCGCAGCACCACAAGGACCTGCTGGCGCCCTTCGGCCTCGACGCCTCGGACCCGGCCTTCTGGGACAAGGGCCTGTCGATGATCGAGGCGCTGATCGACGAACTCGAGGCGATGGAGGGCTGACGCGCCGCGACCCGGGGGCGCTTCGCCCCCCGAACCCCCCGAGGATATTTTTTCAGGAAAGAAGACCGGCTTGTGCTTCTTTCTTGCCCAAATATCCCGGGGGGCGAGGAGCGCCCGGAAAAGGTCCGCAGGAGCTTTTCAGCGACGAGCGGGGCGGAGCCCCGGCAACGGCGGGGCCGGCGATCCGCCCACCCCCGACAAGACGAGGGAGAAACCATGATCCGGATCCTGCGGCGCCTTGTCCTGACACTCCTGGCGCTGGCCCTGGCGGCGGCCGTCTTGGTCGCGGTCCTGGGCCCCGCCTGGATCGAGCGGCGACTGAACCCGGTGACCGACGCGGGGGACAAGGTCGCCGTCTCGGCGCGGGCGCAGGCGCTGCACGACAGCCTGGTCATCGCGGACTGGCATTCCGACGCGCTGCTCTGGGATCGCGACCTCCTGAAGCGCGCGGACCGCGGCCACACCGATGTTCCCCGCCTGGCCGAGGGCAATGTCGCCGTGCAGGTCTTTACCACCGTCACCAAAAGCCCGCGCGGCCAGAACTACGACCACAACAGCGCCGAGGCGCCCGACAACATCACGCCGCTGTTCATCGGCCAGCTGCGGCCCATCCCCAGCTGGTTCAGCCTCAAGGAACGCGCGCTGGTCCAGGCCGAGGCGCTGAACCGCGCGGCCGAGGCCGCGCCGGACAACCTGATGCTGATCCGTTCGGCCCATGACCTGCAGACGCTGCTCGAGGCGCGGCGCAAGGGTGCGCGCACCCTGGGCGCCATCCTGGGCTCGGAAGGCGGCCACCCGCTTCAGGGCGACATCGCGAACCTGCGCGTGCTTTACGGCGCGGGCTTTCGCCTGATCGGCCTGACGCATTTCTTCGACAACGAACTGGGCGGCAGCCTGCATGGCGAAGGCGGCAGCGGCTCGGGCCTGTCGGAATTCGGCCGCCAGGTCGTGCGCGAGATGCAGGAGCGGCGCATGATCGTGGACCTGGCCCACGCCAGCCCCCAGATGGTGCGCGACGTGCTGGCCATGCCCGGCACCCGCCCGATCCTGTCCCATACCGGCATCCACGGCCATTGCCCCAGCCCGCGCAACCTGTCGGACGATCTGGTGCGCGCCATCGCCGCCAAGGGCGGGGTCATCGGCATCGGCTATTGGGCGGACGTGAACTGCGGCGGCACCCCGGCCGACATCGCGGCCTCGGTCAAGGCCGCCATCGCACTGGTCGGAGAGGACCATGTCTCGCTCGGCTCGGATTACGACGGCTCGGTCGATGCGCCCTTCGACGCGTCGCGGCTGGCGGTCCTGACCCAGGCGCTGATCGACGCGGGGCTGAGCGATGCGCAGATCGCCAAGGTGATGGGCGGGAACATGATCCGCTATCTGGCGCAGAACCTCTAAAAGGCCCGACCGGCACGCCACGGCCTGACGGCGCCGGTCGGCCCCCACTGGCCACCCTTCCAAAGCGGCGTTCCGCCCGCGGCGGCGCCGCTTTGCCACCCCTGAACAGCCTGACAATAGTCCAATTTGTCGCAGCCCGACATGACGCAGATCAAACGCCCCGCTGATCCGCCCGCGGCAAGGCGCTTTCCCTTGCCCCCGCCCCGCCGGGCATGAGATAACGCCGGCCCAAGAACAGACGAGCAGGTGCCATGGCCGACGATCTTTTCCCCGCCTCTGACCGGGCCTCCGACAGCTACTCGGCCGCCTCGATCGAAGTGCTCGAGGGGCTTGAGCCCGTGCGCAAGCGGCCCGGCATGTATATTGGCGGCACCGACGAACGCGCCCTGCACCACCTGGTCGCCGAAATCCTGGACAACGCGATGGACGAGGCGGTCGCGGGCCATGCCACCCGCATCGAGGTCGAGTTGCTCGCCGATTTCACCGTCATCGTACGCGACAACGGCCGCGGCATCCCGATCGACCCGCATCCCAAGTTCCCCGGCAAGTCCGCGCTCGAGGTGATCCTGTGCACGCTGCACGCCGGCGGCAAGTTCTCGGGCGACGCCTACCAGACCTCGGGGGGGCTGCACGGGGTCGGCGCCTCGGTCGTGAACGCGCTGTCGGACAGCATGGTCGTGCAGGTCGCGCGCAACCGCGAGCTGTTCCAGCAAAGCTTCTCGCGCGGGATCCCGCAGGGCCCGGTCCAAAAGGTCGGCGCGGCCCCGAACCGGCGCGGCACCACGGTCAGCTTTCACGCTGACGAGCAGATCTTCGGCCATCACCGCTTCAAGCCCGCCCGGCTGCTGAAGATGGTAAAGTCCAAGGCCTATCTGTTCTCGGGCGTGGAAATCCGCTGGAAGACCGAGATCGACGATGGCGAAACGCCGGTCGAGGCCAGCTTCCATTTTCCCGGCGGGCTGGCGGATTACCTGAACGAACAGCTGACCGGCGCCTCGACCTATGCCGAGCGGCCCTTTGCCGGCAGCGTCGATTTCAAGGAAAAGTTCGGCGTCCCCGGCAAGGTCGACTGGGCGATCAACTGGACGCCCTCGCGCGACGGCTTCATCCAGTCCTATTGCAACACCGTCCCGACACCCGAAGGCGGCACGCATGAGGCCGGCTTCTGGTCCGCGATCCTCAAGGGCATCCGTGGCTATGGCGAGCTGATCAGCAACAAGAAGGCCGCGAACATCACCCGCGACGACCTGCTGACAGGCGGCTGCGCGCTGGTCAGCTGCTTCATCCGCGAACCCGAGTTCGTGGGCCAGACCAAGGACCGCCTTGCCACGACCGAGGCCGCGCGTCTGGTCGAGGGCGCCGTGCGCGACCATTTCGACAACTGGCTGGCCGCCGACACCAAATCGGCGGGCGCGATCCTGGATTTCCTGGTCCTGCGGGCCGAGGAGCGCCTGCGCCGCCGGCAGGAGAAGGAAACCGCCCGCAAGTCGGCCACGAAGAAGCTGCGCCTGCCCGGCAAGCTGGTCGATTGCTCGGCCACCAACCGCGAGGGGACCGAGCTGTTCATCGTCGAGGGCGACAGCGCGGGCGGCAGCGCCAAGATGGCGCGCGAACGCCAGACCCAGGCCCTGCTGCCGCTGCGCGGCAAGATCCTGAACGTGCTGGGCGCGGCCAGTTCCAAGCTGGGCTCGAACCAGGAGATCAACGACCTCTGCCAGGCGCTGGGGGTCAGCATGGGGTCGCGCTTCAACATCGACGACCTGCGCTATGACAAGATCATCATCATGACCGACGCCGACGTGGACGGCGCGCATATTGCCAGCCTGCTGATGACCTTCTTCTTTACCCAGATGCGGCCGCTGATCGACAAGGGGCACCTGTATCTGGCCTGCCCGCCGCTTTACCGCCTGACCCAGGGCGCGCATCGCGTCTATGTCGCGGACGACGCCGAGAAAGAGGCGATGCTGGCCCGTGGCCTGGGTGGCAAGGGCAAGATCGACGTGCAGCGCTTCAAGGGCCTGGGCGAGATGGACGCCAAGGACCTCAAGGATACGACGATGAACCCCAGGACGCGCAAGCTGATCCGGGTGTCCATCGACGAGGACGAGGGCGGCGAGACCGGCGATCTGGTCGAACGCCTGATGGGCAAGAAGCCCGAGCTGCGCTTTCAGTTCATCCAGGAAAATGCCCAGTTCGCGGATGCCGAGGAACTGGACGTCTGATGCTGGCCGCGCCGCTCGCGATCTACGCGCTCGCCGCGCTGGCCGAGATCGCCGGCTGCTTCGCCTTCTGGGCCTGGGCCCGGCTCGGGCGCTCGGCCTTGTGGCTGGTGCCCGGTATGCTGTCTCTGGCGCTGTTCGCCTGGGCGCTGACGCGGATCGAGACCGATTTCGCCGGCCGCGCCTATGCCGCCTACGGCGGGATCTACGTCGCCGCCTCGCTCGGCTGGCTGTGGCTGACCGAGGGGCAGGTGCCCACCCGCTGGGACCTGCTCGGCGGCGGCCTGTGCATCGCGGGGGCGATAGTGGTCCTGGCGGGCGCACGGGCCTGAGCCGCCTTGTCCGGGCGTCGTATCAGCCCCTGCCCGCTGTATTTCGGCGCGGCGGTGCCGTATTCAGAACGAAACGATTCAGGTCAGACATGCGAACACATCTTGCCGCCCTCCTTTCCCTCATGGTCATCGCCGGTTGCGCGGCCGGTCCCGGCACCGTGGTCAAGGGCGCCGGGCCGGACGAGCTTTTGAAGCTGCGCGAAGGCCCCGGCCTCAACTACCGGATCATCCTCGGCCTTCCCGACGGTACGCGCCTCACGCGCCACGACTGCGTGACCAAAGCCGGCAAACGCTGGTGCCGGGTCTCGCTCGCCGCCAAGCCCGGCGTGTCGGGTTATGTGTCGGCGGACTATCTGTCCGAGTCCTGATTTCCCGCTGCCGGGCTAGCAGGGGCTCTGGTCGCTACGCCGGCCGGAGCGATACCGGATTGCTTTTAGCGGGCCGTCAAGTGTCGGCGTTGCGGGACGGAGCGGCCGGTCAGAGTAGACCTGCCTAACAGCCTTTCCCATTGTTCATTCGGCTTGAAGACTCTTGCACGCACAACGCGCCCGACTGTGGTTCGCAGAGTTACCCTCGGATACCCCCCAAACATTCTCTTCCCCAAGTTTTTGAAGACTCCCTGGCTTGGTCAGGCGATCACTCTCGCGAAGATCGGAAATCCGTTTGAGAAGCTCTGGTACCGCGAGCGTGTTAGGAGGCTCGATGAAACCTGCATCTAGTCTGATTGTGTCATAGTTAGAGCAATTTATCAGAGTGAACCGCTGCGCATGTCCGCGAGGGTCGTTCGGCTTTTTCGGGTATTCTTCAGTCGCGAGGCCAACATATGACCCTCCTTCATAGCTGGCAGGATGCTCCACCAATACGCGGTCGGGGTGGCGTGACGGACCCTGCCACCCGCATTTGTCGAGGCTTGCTCCCACTGAGGCAGGCTGCTCGACGCATGAAGATGCTAAAAGGGTGACTGCAAAAAATGCGATACGCATGTCCCGCTCTGAACCTGTAAGCCTTTGCCCAGAGCTTTACCCCCTTCGTGACCGGCAGCAATGGCTTTAAAACCGCATCCCCCACCGAAACCCGACCCCCTCGGTCCCGATCCCGAAGCTCGCCGCGCCGAAGCTGACCCCGATCAGCGCGCCGGTGAATACCTGCTCCGGGGTATGCTCGCCCGCGTGCACCCGGCTCCAGCCGGTCAGCCCGGCCGCGCCATAGGCCGCCGCGCCTGCCCAGGGCTTGTCCTCGAAACACTTCCCCGCCAGATCGCCCGCGCCAAAGAACGCCGCCGCGGTGTGGCCCGAGGGGAAGCCCTTGCCCTCGCCCGAGGGGCGGCGCGAGATCGGCGCGCCGTCGAAGAATTCCTTCATGCCCCAGACCAGCGCCGCCTGCAGGGCGCCCCGCACGGCGAAATCCTCCAGCCGGTCCTGATCGGCGGCGCAGGCGGCGGCGGCCAGCGGCAACCCGTATTTCATCGCCGTGCCGAACTGTTCGAACGGGTCCGCCGCCGCCGGGGATGCGAGGGCGGCGACGAGGGTCAGCGATGTTGCGCAACGGCTGCGTGCGTTGCGCGCTGTGACCGCGCGCCGCGTCGGTGCAAGAAACCCAGCAATCACCGGGATTTTCGCTGTGACAGCCGTGCACAGGGCGTACACCGGCCGTACACCGGCGATGCACCGGACTTTGCGCCGCTCCATCACCCCCCCAGCCGGATCACCCGGTCCATGCGCCCCGCCAGATCCATGTTGTGCGTCGCGATCAGCGCCGAGAGCCCGGTCTGGCGCACCAGGCCCATCAGCACGTCGAAGACCTTGTCCGAGGTCGTGGGGTCCAGGTTCCCGGTCGGCTCGTCCGCCAGCAGCAGCGCGGGCGCATTCGCCAGCGCCCGGCAAAAGGCCACGCGCTGCTGTTCGCCCCCGGAGAGCTGCGCCGGGCGGTGATCGGCGCGGTGCGACAGCCCGACACGGCCCAGCAGGTCCGCCGCCCGGGCCCGCGCCGCGCCCTGGGAAACGCCGTTCGCCAGCTGCGGCAGAACGATGTTTTCGGCGGCCGAGAATTCGGGCAGCAGGTGGTGGAACTGATAGACGAAGCCCAGCGAGACGCGGCGCGCCTCGGTGCGGGCGCGGTCGCCCTGCCCGGTCATGTCGCGCCCGTTCAGCACCACGCGGCCCGCGTCGGCGGTGTCCAGCAGACCCGCGATATGCAGCAGCGTCGATTTCCCGGCCCCCGAGGGCGCGACCAGCGCCACCACCTCGCCCCGCGCGACCGAGAGCGACAGATCCGACAGCACCGGCACCGGGGCCGGGCCGCCCTTGCCGTAGGTCTTGGAGATCGCGTCCAGAACCAGAACGTCATTCATAGCGCAGGGCCTCGACCGGGTTCATCCGCGCCGCGCGTCGGGCGGGAAAGATGGTGACGACGAAGGACAGCGCCAGCGACAGGCCCACGGCCTTGGCGACATCCACCCAGCGCAGCCGCGCCGGCAGTTCATAGATGCCGCGGACCGAGGCGTCCCATGCGCCCCCGCCGGATATCCAGTTCACGAAATCCAGCACATGCTGGACGTTCAGCGCGAAGGCCACCCCCAGCGCGACGCCCGCGACCGTGCCGATCACCCCGGTGAAGGCCCCGCAGAGGAAAAACACCCGCAGCACCGAGCCCTCGGTCAGGCCCATGGTGCGCAGGATGCCGATGTCGCGGCCCTTGTTCTTGACCAGCATGATCAGCCCCGAGGTGATGTTCATCGAGGCGATCAGCACCAGGATCGACAGGATGACGAACATCACGTTGTCCTCCATCGTCAGCGCGCGCAGGAAGCTGCCCGAGGCATCCTTCCAGGTCCAGATCTGCGCGCGTTCGCCGGCGGCGGTCAGCAGCGCCGGGGTCAGCGCGTCCACGCGCTCGGGGTCCTGCACGAAGACCTCGATCTCGTCCGCGACGCCCTCGCGGTTGAAATAGGACTGCGCCTGAGACATCGGCATGTAGACGCGGGTCTTGTCGATGTCATAGCGCCCGGCCGAGAAGATATAGACCACGTCATAGCTTTCGATCCGGGGCGTGGTGCCGAAGGCGGTCTGCGCCCCGCGCGGGGAAATCAGCTGCACCCGGTCGCCGACGCCCACGCCCAGGTCGCGCGCAAGCTCGGCCCCAATGGCGATGCCGCGGTCGAAATCCTCGATATTGCCGCCGGCGGTCGAGGGGTTGGAAATGCGCGGCATGGCCTTCAGATCGGCCAGCGTCACCCCATAGACCTCGGCCACGTTGTTGGAATCGTTGGCCGAGACCATCACCTGGCCGCGAACAACCGGGGTCGCGCGGGTGACGCCCGGGACGGCCGCCAGCCGCGCCGCCAGCGCGTCCGCATCCTGGATCGTGCCGGGCACGACATAGGTTTCCTCGGTCAGATCGTTATAGACCGAGGTCGGCATGTAGGACACCGAACTGTGGGCGTTCGCGCCCAGGATGGTGTCGACGAACTCGGCCCGGAACCCCGCCCGCACCGCCAGCGTGGCGATCAGCGCGGCCACGCCCAGCATGATGCCGATCAGGCTGATCCAGGTCATCACGCTGACCCCGCCCTCGGCCCGGCGGGCGCGCAGGTAGCGCCAGGCGATCAGGAATTCGTAGCGCGAGAACGGGCGGGAACTGGCCATCGGTCACCTTGGGTTTGGTTCGGGACTGATTGGCGCGGGCGATCACGAAAGGCAAGGCTACAAGGGCGTGAGGGGGGCGTGGGGATGGTGCGAGGGGGGCCATGGCGGACGGTCGGCTACTTCGTCGTTGTTTGCGTCTTACAGGCTGCCGAGGCTCTGATGATGTGACCGCCCCCCCGACGGCTTCGCTGTGCCAGGGTGGGTCTGGGACGATCCACAGAGGGGAGAGGTCATGTCGGAGATTACCACGATCGGGCTCGATCTTGCGAAGCATGTGTTTCAGCTTCACGGGGCCGACGCTTCTGGGCGAGCGGTGCTGCGCAAGAAGCTTCGGCGGGACCAGGTGCTGGCGTTCTTCAGCCAGCTACCATCCTGCGTCGTCGTGATGGAGGCGTGCGGTGGCGCCCATTTCTGGGGTCGTGAGATCGGGAAGCTGGGCCATGAGGTGCGGCTCATCCCGCCGGCCTATGTGAAGCCCTTTGTGAAGCGCCAGAAGAACGATGTCGCC
>NZ_JHWH01000014.1 GCF_000622145.1 Paracoccus yeei ATCC BAA-599
TCCGACTGCATCGGCGCGCGGGCGCTGCTGTCCTCGATCCCCTCGGCCGGGGCGTTGCTTGCAGACCGGGGCCATGACGCCGACTGGTTCCGCAACGCGCTGATCGAGAGGGGCATTTCGCCGTGCATCCCCTCCCGCACCGGCCGCAAGGCCCCGATCCCGCACGACGCCAGCATCTATCGCCTGCGTCACCGGATCGAGAACATGTTCGCACACCTCAATCAGCAACCTGTTAGACCCCATAGCGCCGCCACAGGCGGGCCAACGCCAGCGCCACCGCGCGCGCAAAGATCACGGTCATCAGCGACAGGACCAGCAGGGCGGCAAAGACGAGATCGGTCTTCATCCGGCCGTTCGCGTGGATCATCAGTGCGCCCAGGCCGCGCGCGCCCCCGACCCATTCGCCGATGACCGCGCCGATCGGGGCATAGACCGCCGCCAGCCGCAGCCCGGTCGCCAGCGCAGGCAGTGCGGCGGGGATGCGCAGGTGGCGCATGATGCGGACGCGGCTGGCGCCCATCACCTGCGCCAAGTCCAGCGCCGCCTGCGGTGTCCGCGACAGGCCGTCCAGAAAGGCCGAGGCGACCGGAAAGAACACGATCAGCACCGTCATCGCCACCTTGGGCGCCATGCCGAAGCCCAGCCACAGGGTCAGGATGGGCGCCAGGGCAAAGACCGGGATGGTCTGGCTGAAGGTCAGGATCGGCCGCAGCACCCCCGTCAGCCTGTCGGAAAACCCCATCGCCACCGCCAGCGCCGCCCCCAGCGCCGAGCCGAGCAGAAAGCCCAGCATCACCTCGGCCAGGGTAAAGCCCGCCTGGGTCGCGATCTCGGCCCGATTCAGCCACAGGGCCTGCGCCACCGCGCCGGGCGAGGGCAGCAGAAAGGGCGGCATCCCCGCCAGCCAGATCGTGCCCTGCCACAGCAAAAGCACGGTGGCGATCAGGGCAAGCACGGTCCTCATGCCATCATCCCCCGCATCAGGTCGGCCTGCAGCGCCAGCACCTCGGGCGCGTCATAGGGCCGGGCGGCGCCGGGTGGGCGCGACCCGGGGACCGGCCATTCCGTCAGCCCGGTTTCGCCAAGCAGCAGAATGCGGTCGCCCAGGCGCGCGGCCTCGGCCGGGTCGTGGGTGACGAGCAACACGGTGCGGTCGCGCAGCAAGCGCGCCGCCAGGTCCTGCATCTGTGCCCGCGTGCGCGCGTCGAGCGCCGAGAAGGGTTCGTCCAGCAGGACCAGCGGCCGGTCCTCGAACAGGGTGCGGGCCAGGGCCACGCGCTGGCGCTGGCCGCCCGACAGATGGGCCGGCAGGTGATGGGCGCGGTCGGCCAGCCCCACAGCCTCGATCAGATGCGCGGCGCGAGTGGTTGGGTCGCTGGGGGGCTCTGCCCCCCGCGAGGCCGACCCCTCGATGGGATCGGCCTCGCGCCCCCCGGGATATTTCGGCACGAAAGAAGCCTGGAGCGTGCCACGCAGCCGTGCGCCCAGGGTGACGTTGCCGGACACGTCCAGCCAGGGGATCAGCCCAGGGTCCTGCGCCATCAGCGCCACGGGCTGATCGCGCGTCACCTCGCCCTGGAACCGCGCCCCGGTGTCCAGCCCGGCCAGCAGCCGCAGGATCGTGGACTTGCCGACGCCCGAGGGCCCAAGCAGGCAGGTCCAGTCCCCGGCCCCAAGATCCAGGTCGAGCGGCGCGAACAGCGGCTGGTCGCCGACCCAGGCCTGGCCGCGCACCCGCGCCGTCATGCCGTCCCCAGATCCCAGAACCCGACCTCGAGCCGGGTGGCCGTAGCGAAATGGTGGACCAGCGCCGCCCAGCGGGGGCTGGATTGCGGCGCGTCGCCCAGCCGTTTGCGGACAGCGTCGTCCAGCAGGGCGCCCGCGGCGCGGCAGGTCTGCTGGTAGTCGTCGCCCGCGTAAGTGTCGATCCAGTCGCGATAGGGGGTATCGGGCGCCCCTTCGCGGCCCAGCCGGGCGCCGATTTCGCCATAGCCCAGCACGCAGGGCATCAGCGCCGCCAGCAGGTCCAGGAAATCGCCGGAATAGCCCGCCTCGAGCACGTAGCGGGTATAGGCCATGTTGCCCACGGCCTCGGGCGTGGCCAGCATCGCGGCCGTGTCGATCCCGGCCGCGGCGCAGGTCTGGACATGCAGCGCCATTTCCTGGTCCAGAAGCGCGTGGACGGTGGCTGAGCAGGCCCGCATTTCCTGCAGATCGCCAGCCTTGACCACCGCCAGCGCCCAGGCGCGCGAGAACTGGATCAGGAACAGGTAATCCTGCACCAGATAGGTCAGGAAGGCCGCGCGCGGCAGGCTGCCGTCGCCCAGGGCCTGGACGAAGGCATGGTGCGTATAGGCGTCCCAGTCGGGGGCCGCCGCGCGCCACAGCGCGAATGTGCGGCCATAGCTCATTCCACACCCACGTCCAGCGCCAGTTCGGACACCGGCAGCACGCTGTCGACCAGCCCGGCGTCGTGCAGGAACCGTTCGAAGCGGGCGTAGCGGCCGTGGTCCAGCGCCGCCGGGCTTTGCGAAAAGCGCGGCACGGTGTCCTTCCACGCCTGGGCGTTCAGCTCGTCCCGAAGGTCGGGGGCGGTGCCCGAAAACAGCGTCCATGCCTCGTCGGGATGGTTCACCATGTATTGCGCGCCGCGTTCGACGGCATGCAGCAGGCGGCGGGTGCGGTCGGGGTCCATGCGCTGGGGATTGGCGACAAAGATCAGCTCGTCATAGGTCGGGACCCCCTGTTCCTCGATGAAGAAACAGCGTCCCTCGGCGCCTTCCAGCCGCATCTGGGTCAGCTCGAAATTGCGATAGGCGCCGATGGTCGCGTCCACCTGGCCGGCGATCAGGGCGGGCGACAGCGACCAGTTGACGTTGACCATCTCGACATCGTCCAGCGTCAGGTCCGCCGTCTTGAGGATGGCGCCGACCAGCGCCTCCTCGACGCCGGAGACCGAATAGCCGATCTTCTTGCCCCTGAGATCGGCGATGGTCTGCGGCCCGTCGGCCCTGACCATCAGGCAGTTCAGCGGCGTGGCGATCAGGGTGCCTACGCGCTTCAGCGGCAATCCTTCGTGCACCTGCAGGTGCAACTGCGGCTGATAGGTGATGGCATAGTCGGCGCGGCCCGCGGCGACCAGCTTCGGCGGGTCGGCGGGGTCGGCCGGGGCGACGACCTCGACCTCGAGCCCTTCGTCGGCGAAGAAACCCTTCTCCTGCGCCACGATGATCGGGGCATGGTCGGGGTTCACGAACCAGTCCAGGATCAGCGTGACCTTGTCGGCGGCCAGCGCGGGCTGGGCCAGCAGGGCCAGCGCGGCAGCCAGCGTGAAATGTCTCATGAGGGGTCTCCCAAAGCCAGAAGGGTGATTTCGCCGTCCCAGCGGCGGGACAGGGCATCGGCGGCGCGCCAGGACCGCAAGCCGGAGCGGCAGGCCAGCACGAGGCGCTGGCCCGGGGCGGGCAGGGGACCGGCCGGGCCATAGCCCGGATCGCGCAGGGCGTCGAGCGTGGCCTTCTGCGGCGCCTCGTCCTTTGGGCGCAGGTCGACGACAAGATCGTCCGCGCGGATGTCGCTTGCGGCGATGAAGCGCGGGCCCGCCGCCTCGGGCGCGCCGTCGAACCGGAACTGGGTCAGGCGGCCCGCATCAAGGCGCGTCAGCTGGCCCAGGGGCGAGGGTTGCAGCCCCAGGATCACCGACAGCGCCATCTGCGCCTGAAGGCAGCCGAGCATGCCCACGACCGGGCCCAGGACGCCCGCGCTGGCGCAGGTCTGCGCGCTGTCGGGCGGATCGGGAAACAGCGCGCGCAGGCTTGGCGCGCGGCCGTGGCGGTCGTTGCCGCAAAACCCGCCGGCATAGCCCGAAAGCCCCAGCGCCGAGGCCGAGATCAGCGGCCTGCCCAGGTCGAGGCAGCAGTCCGACAGCGTATAGCTGACGGCATAGCTGTCGGCGCAGTCCAGCACCAGGTCGGCCGCCTCGATCAGGGCGGGTGCATTGGCCGGGGTCAGCCAGTCCAGTACCGCCTGGACGCGCACCGCCGGATTGCGCCGGGTCAGCGCGATGCGCACGGCGATCGCCTTGGGCAGGCCGATCTGGGTTTCCAGATACAGCGGCTGGCGGTGCAGGTTGGTTTCCGCCACGGTGTCGGGATCGACCACGGTGATGTGGCCCACCCCCGCGCCGGCCAGATATTGCAGTGCCGGCACGCCCAGCCCGCCGGCGCCCACGACCAGCACATGCGCGGCCTCGATCCGGGCCTGGCCTTCGGCGCCGACCTCGGGCAGCACCATCTGGCGGGCATAGCGGTTCATGCCGTGACCTCCAGCCAGGCGCGGATGCGGCCCTCGGGATCGGGGTTGAGCGTGATGTCGGTCACGGCCGAGGCGACGTCCGCGCCGGCGGCGAAGGCCGCGCGCGCGCGCTCGGGCGTCAGCCCGCCGATGGCGACCAGGGGGATCGCGCCGACCAGGCGGCGCCATTCGCCGACGCGCTCCAGACCTTGCTGTTCCCATTTCATCTTCTTCAGGATCGTCGGCCAGACCGGACCCAGCGCCACATAGTCCGGCGCCAGCGCCAGGGCGCGGTCCAGTTCCGCGTGGTCGTGGGTCGAGATGCCCAGCCGCATCCCGGCGCGGCGGATGGCGGCAAGGTCGGCCGTGTCCAGATCTTCCTGTCCCAGGTGGATGAAGTCGCAGCCTAGGTCGAGGGCCGCCTGCCAGTGGTCGTTGACGACCAGCGTGGCGCCATGCTCGCGGCACAGTTCCTGCGCCAGTGCCAGTTCCCCCAGCAACTGCGGGGCGGGCTGGTCCTTGATGCGGATCTGCACCAGCTTCACGCCCAGGGGCAGGGCGCGGCGCAGCCAGTCGGCGCTGTCGAAGATCGGATAGAAGCGCGGCAGCGTCATGCCAGCACCGCCATGCCAAGAACCGGGGTCGAGGGCGCGGCCATGTCGCGCGCCTCGATCGGGGTTGCGTCATGGGCCAGCTTCCCGGCCTCGATCGCCAAGGCCATGGCGCGGGCCATGGCGACCGGGTCGCCCGCCTTGGCGACGGCGGTGTTCAGCAGGACCGCGTCATAGCCCAGCTCCATCGCCTGAGCGGCGTGGCTGGGCAGGCCGATGCCCGCGTCCACCACCAGGGGCACCCTGGGGAAATGCGCCCGCAGGCTGCGCAGCCCGTAGGCGTTGTTCAGCCCGCGCCCCGAGCCGATGGGGGCGCCCCAGGGCATCAGCACCTCGCAGCCCGCGTCCAGCAGCCGGCCGCAGACCGACAGGTCCTCGGTGCAATAGGGAAAGACCTGGAAGCCGTCCCGGGACAGGATGCCCGCCGCCTCGACCAGGGCGATCACGTCGGGGCACAGCGTGTCGTCGTCGCGGATGATTTCCAGCTTGATCCAGAGCGTGCCGAACAGTTCGCGCGCCATCTGCGCCGTCGTCACCGCCTCGCGCACGGAATGGCAGCCGGCGGTGTTGGGCAGGACCGGCACGCCCAGGCCGCCGATCAGGCGGTGAAAGTCCTGGCCCGCCCCGCCTTCGCGGCGCAGGCTGACCGTGGCGATGCCCGCGCCGGACGCGCGGAACGCCTGCTCCAGGATGGCGGGCGAGGGGTATTGCGCCGTCCCAAGCATCAGCGGGCTGTCGACGCGGGTTCCATAGAATTCGGGCATGTCAGCCCCCCTGCATGGGCGCCACGACCTCCAGCGCGTCGCCCGCCTTCAGGGCGGTCGCGGCACGGCTGGCGGCGGGCAGGAAGTTTCCGTTGAGCGCGGTCGCGACCTTGGCCGCGCCCAGTCCGATCTCGACCAGCGCGTCCTGCACGGTCGGGCCGGACAGGTCGCGCGTCTCTCCGTTAAGGGTGATCTTCATCCATGAACTCCGGTGTCTGGCCATCAAGCAGATAGTCGGCGGCCATGCGCGCCACGGCGGGGGCCAGCAGATAGCCGTGGCGGTAAAGGCCGTTTGCGAACAGCGTGTTCCCCCGCCGGCGCAGGCGGGGCAGGTTGTCGGGAAAGGCCGGGCGGGCATCGGCGCCCAGCTCCAGGATCTCGGCCTCGGCAAAGCCCGGGTGCAGGGCATAGGCGGCGCTGAGCATCTCGACCGCGGACCGGGCGGTGACGCGATGCTTGCCGCCGGACTCCAGCATGGTGGCGCCGATCATGTAGACGCCATCGCCGCGCGGCACGACATACAGCGGAATGCGCGGATGCAGCAGACGGACGGTGCGGGTCAGGGCCACCTCGGGGCAGCGGATCACCAGCATCTCGCCTCGGACGCCGCGCAGGTCCGAAAGCGTGTCGCGGGCGGCCAGGCCACGGGCATCGACGGTCAGGCCGGACGGCTCGCCCTCGGTCTCGATCGTCAGGCCACGGCCGGCCAGCCCGTCGCGCAGCGCCAGCAGCGCGGCGCGGGGGTTCAGATGCGCCTCGGCTTCGAAGAACAGCCCGCGCGGGAAACGGCCCTGCAATTCGGGCTCCAGGGCGGCGATGGCCTCGGCGTCCAGGGGGCGATGCGCCTGCGTCATCCGGGCAAAGCGGTCAAGGTCGGCACGGTCGCGCGACGGGGCAAGGACCAGCGTGCCGCGCCGCGTCACCTCGGCGCCGTGGCTTTCCCACCAGTCGGCGGCACCCGCGCCCAGGCGCACGACCACCGGCTCGGCGCTTTCCGCCTCGCACCAGGGGGCCAGCATGCCGCCGGCGCGCCAGCTGCACGCGTGCGATCCGGGCTTGCCGGCCGGGTCGATGATGCGGGCGATCACGCCGCGCCCGGCCAGTTCCGTCGCGATGCACAGGCCCATGACCCCGGCGCCCAGGATGGTGATCTCGGTCATGCCTGCCCCCAGATGGCGTGGAAATGATGCACCGGGCCGTGGCCCAGGCCGACCGACAGCGTATCGGCGGCGGCGATGGCGCCTTGCAGCCAGCCATGGGCCGCGCGCACCGCGTCAGGCATCGTCATGCCCCGGGCCAGCCCCGCCGCGATGGCCGAGGACATCGAACAGCCCGTGCCATGCGTGTTCCGCGTGGTCTGGCGCGGCGCCGACAGGGTCAGGGGTTCGGGACCCAGCAGCAGGTCGGTGCAGGTCTCGCCCGCGGCATGGCCGCCCTTCATCAGCACATGGGCGGGCCCCAGGGCCAGCAGCGCGCGGCCCTGGTCGGCCACCGCGTTCGGCGTCGCGGCGGGGGCAAGGCCCAGCAGCCGCGCCGCCTCGGGCAGGTTCGGCGTCAGCACGGTCGCCAGGGGCAGCAGCCGGTCGCGCAGGCTGGCGACGGCATCGGCGGGCAGCAGCGGGTCGCCGGATTTCGCGACCATCACCGGATCCAGCACGACGGGCACCGGGTCGTTCGCCAGGAAGGCCGCCAGCCGCTCGGCCACGACGGCAATGGCCTCGGGGCCGCCGACCATGCCGATCTTGACCGCGCGGATGTCCAGGTCGCCAAAGACCGCGTCCAGCTGCGCGCCGATCATGGCGGGGCTGACGGCTTCCACCGCCGCGACGGCGCGGGTGTTCTGCGCCGTGATCGCGGTGATCACCGAGGCGCCATAGACCCGCAGTGCGGAAAACGTCTTGAGATCCGCCTGGATGCCCGCGCCGCCGCCGCTGTCCGAGCCGGCGATGGTCAGTGCAATCGGATGGGACATGGCCCCGCCTTTCGTTGCGGGCCTGGGGCGCATGGGGGGATATGGGCGTCATTCGGCCTTGGCCCCGACGCTCTACCCTTCCCTACGCCGGCATGACCCGGATCAGGTTCGATGGGTCGGTGCCCGGCACCTCTCAGCCCCGTTGCGGGGCTCCCCAAGTGTAGAAATTCCGTGACACCCTAGACCGCCGGGGCGATCGAGGCAAGGGGGGGCGAGGCAAGGGGGGCGCTAGTCCACGCCGAACAGGTCGCGGGTATAGACCTTGTCCGCGACGTCGGCCAGGTCCGGGTGCTGGCGGTTCGAGATGATCAGGTCGGCCTGCGCCTTGAAAGCGTCGAGATCGCGCACGACCGGGCTGTTGAAGAACTGGTCCTGCGGCAGGGCGGGTTCATAGACGATGCAGGGGATGCCCTTGGCCTTGATCCGCTTCATGATGCCCTGGATCGAGCTGTCGCGGAAATTGTCCGAACCGGCCTTCATCACCAGCCGATAGACCCCCACCACACGGGGCTGGCGGGCGATGATCTGGTCGGCCACGAAGTCCTTGCGGGTGCGGTTGCTCTCTACCACGGCGGCGATCAGGTTCTGCGGCACCTGGTCGTAATTCGCCAGCAGCTGCTTGGTGTCCTTGGGCAGGCAATAGCCGCCATAGCCGAAGCTGGGATTGTTGTAATTCGCCCCGATCCTTGGGTCCAGGCAGACGCCCTCGATGATCTCGCGGGTGTTCAGGCCGCGAGACAGGGCATAGCTGTCCAACTCGTTGAAATAGGCCACGCGCAGCGCGAGGTAGGTGTTGGAAAACAGCTTGATCGCCTCGGCCTCGACGGCGCCGGTGAACAGCACCGGCATGTCCTTGCGGATGGCCCCCTGGACCAGCAGATCGGCGAACCGACGCGCGGCCGGGCCGTGATCGCCCACCACGATGCGCGAGGGATGCAGGTTGTCGTAAAGCGCGCGGCCCTCGCGCAGGAACTCGGGCGAGAACAGGATGCCGTCGGAACCGTGCTGCGCACGCATCCGGGCGACGAAACCCACCGGGACGGTGGACTTGACGACGACGGTGGCGTCGGGGGCGTGCCGGCGGGCCTGGGCGATCACCGCTTCGACGCTGGAGGTGTCGAAATGATTCGTCCGCGGGTCATAGTTCGTGGGCGTCGCGACGATGACGAAGGCCGCGTCCGTCATGGCATCGGCCGCCTCGGTTGTGGCCGACAGGTCCAGATCCTGCCGGGTCAGCCAGTCGCGGATCTCGGTGTCTTCGATGGGCGACTGGCGGCGATTGACCTGGCCGACCCGGGTTTCGTCGATATCCAGAGCGACGACCTTGTTGTGCTTGGCCAAAAGGACCGCCAGCGACATGCCGACGTAACCCAAACCTGCGACCGTGATCTTCATCGTCCCCCACCCCAACGATAGCGTGAACCGTCCTTAGCATGGGGCAAGGGGGATGCCCACGGGCCAAGGCTTGATTCTGGTATACCAAACTGGCATGCAGAGGGTCACCAGGATGGAAAGGATACTCTTGATGGTTTTCACCCCTCACGGTCGTCACCTGATTGCGGGCGCCTGGGTTTCGGGCGAGACGACGTTTGCGAGCGCGCCGGCCTCTGGCCCGGTCCACCGGTTCAGCGTGGGCACGCCGGCGCTGGTCGAAGAGGCCTGCGCGGCGGCCGAGGAGGCCTTCTGGTCCTATGGCTATTCGACCCGCGAAAGCCGCGCGGCCTTTCTCGAGGCCATCGCCGACGAGATCGAGGCCCGCGCCGAGGCGATCACCGAGATCGGCACGCAGGAGACCGGCCTGCCCGAGGCGCGGCTGCAGGGCGAGCGCGGCCGCACCGTGGGCCAGCTGCGGCTGTTTGCGGCCCATATCCGCAAGGGCGACTACCTCGACCGCCGGCACGACCCGGCGCTGCCCGAGCGCCAGCCGCTGCCGCGCCCCGACATCCGCCTGCTGGAACGGCCCATCGGCCCAGTCGCGGTGTTCGGCGCCTCGAACTTTCCCTTGGCCTTCTCGACCGCCGGGGGCGACACGGCGGCGGCGCTCGCGGCCGGCTGCCCGGTCGTGGTCAAGGGCCATTCCGCCCATCCCGGCACCGGCGAGATCGTGGCCGAGGCGGTTCATGCGGCGATCACGTCATTGGGCCTTCATCCGGGTGTGTTCTCGCTGATCCAGGGCGGCGACCGCCATGTCGGCACGGCGCTGGTGACCAATCCGTTGATCAAGGCGGTGGGCTTCACCGGCAGCCTCGCGGGGGGGCGGGCGCTGTTCGACCTGTGCGCGTCGCGCCCCGAGCCGATCCCGTTCTTTGGCGAGCTCGGCTCGGTCAACCCGATGTTCCTGCTGGAGCATGCGCTGGCCGCGCGGGCGGACGCCCTGGGCGCCGGCTGGGCCGGCAGCCTGACCATGGGGGCGGGGCAGTTCTGCACCAACCCCGGCATCGCGGTGGTGCTGGAGGGCGACAATGCCGACAGGTTTACGCAATCGGCCCGCGCGGCGCTGGAAAAGACCGGCCCGCAGGTCATGCTGACCGAGGGGATCGCGGCCGCCTATCGCGAGGGCCAGGCCCGATTCGAGGCCCGCAACGCGGTCACCCCGGTGCTGTCGACCCAAAGCGAGGGCCGCCTGGCGCGCCCGAACCTTTATGAAACCACGGCCGAGGCCTGGCTGCAGGACCACGCGCTTGGCGAAGAGGTCTTCGGGCCGCTGGGGCTGGTGGTGCGGGTCCGCGACATGGACGAAATGACGCGCCTTGCCAAGGGCTTCGAGGGCCAGCTGACGGCGACGATCCACATGGAGGACGCCGATCTGCCGGCGGCGCAGGCGCTGCTGCCGATCCTCGAGCGCAAGGCGGGCCGGGTGCTGGTCAACGGCTTTCCGACCGGCGTCGAGGTCTGCGACGCCATGGTCCACGGCGGACCCTATCCCGCCTCGACCAACTTCGGCGCAACCTCCGTCGGAACCCTCTCGATCCGAAGGTTCCTCAGACCCGTCAGCTACCAGAACTTCCCACAAGGGCTGCTGCCAGAGGATTTGCGCTGACCGGCGCCGCGCGGATGGCACGCAAAAGCGTGATCTTCGACCTGGGCATGGTCCTGATCCAATGGGACCCTGCGCTGGCCTTCGCGGATG
Organism: Paracoccus yeei ATCC BAA-599; assembly: GCF_000622145.1. Taxonomy (GTDB): domain Bacteria; phylum Pseudomonadota; class Alphaproteobacteria; order Rhodobacterales; family Rhodobacteraceae; genus Paracoccus; species Paracoccus yeei. Next base: position 10,771 of record NZ_JHWH01000014.1, read on the forward strand.
TCTTCGACACCCGCGAGGCGGCCGAGGCTTGGCTGGAGCGGATCGCCTTTCACGACTGGAACCGCGTTCAGGATGGCGGGCGCAGCTTTGCCGATGGCCTTGCCGCCGCCCGGGCGGACCACGGCAGCCTTGCCGACCCGCTGGAGGGCTATCTGGCGGCCTTCCCGGTCACCATCGAAAAGCCCGTGCCCGGCGCATGGGAGGTGATCGACCTGCTGCTGGCGCGCCAGGTCCCGCTGTTCGCGATCACCAACTGGGCGGCGGAAACCTGGCCGATGGCGCTTGACGCCTATCCGCGGCTGGGCCGGGTCTTTCGCGATGTGGTCGTCTCGGGTCAGGCCGGGCTGCTCAAGCCCGAGCCCGCGATCTATCGGCTGCTTCTGGACCGCAATGGGCTGGACGCGGGCGACTGCATCTTTGTCGACGATTCGCCGGCCAATGTCGAAGGCGCGCGCGCCCTGGGGATCGACGCCATCCGGTTCACCGGCGCGGGCGAACTGCTTCGCGCCCTGGCGGCGCGCGGCGTTCTTTAGCCGGTTTCACACGGTGTTCATACAGGCGCGATACCAAGACCACGCCGGCACCCGTCCGGTCCGCTTTGAGCGCAGTCTTTGGTCAAGTCCTTTCATCCCCTCGTCGCGGCCCGGTCCCGCCGGGTCCGCGATCATCGCGCGCGTCCGGGCCATCCCGGCGCGCGCGGATTTTTCCTGGGTCAGGCGGTGCGCGATCCGATCAGCGGCGCCAGGTGGCGCAGCGCCATCAGGTAGCCGTTCGTCCCCAGGCCCGCGATCACCCCTTCGGCGCGCAGGCTGACATAGGAATGATGGCGAAAGCTTTCGCGCTTGTGGATGTTCGAGATATGCACCTCGATCACCGGGTTGTCGAAGGTGTTCAGCGCATCCAGGATCGCGACCGAGGTATGGGTCAGCGCGCCCGGATTGATGACGATGGCCGCCGCCTGGTGCCGGGCCTCGTGAATCGTGTCGACGATGACGCCTTCGTGGTTCGACTGGAAGAACCGCGTTTCGAAGCCCAGTTCGCCAGCCAGGTCGGCACAGGCCCGTTCGACATCGGCCAGGGTGGTGCTGCCATAGATCTCGGGCTGGCGCTGGCCCAGCAGGTTCAGGTTCGGGCCGTTCAGGATATAGACGGTGGCCATGATGTCCTCGGGGGTTGGCGCGGCGGGAAAGCCCCGCCGCGGGATCCGTCACTGCGCCTTCATCGCGGCGCGCGCCTCTTCGACAAAGGCGTTGGTGTAGGTCTTGGACAGGTCCACGTTCGCGGCCTTGACCTCGGGCGAGCCGGCGGCAAAGACGGCGTGGACCGTCTCGGCCCCTTTGGCATCCATCAGGCCGGTTTCGGAATACATCGGGATGCTGGCGGTCAGCGCGGCCAGATAGGCCTCCTTGTCGGCGCCGACCATGCCGGGCGGCATCCGGGCCATGATCTCCTCGGGCGAATGGCTGTGGATGTAATCCAGCGTCTCGACCATGGCCGCGGCCATGCCCTTGACCGCCTCGGGGTGTTCGTCGATCCAGGTCTGCATGGTGTAAAGCGCGCCGCCGGGATAGTCGCTGCCGAACAGCTTTTCGGTATCGGCCTCGCTGCGGGTGTCGGCCAGGATGCCCAGGTCAGGGAAGCGCGCCTTCAGCACCGTCACCGCCGGATCCAGCGTCACCGCCGCATCGACCTGGCCCTGTTCCAGCGCCGCCACCGCCGTGGCCCCCAGCCCGATGCCCACGACCGAGGCCGAGTTCGGCGCCTTTCCGGCCTTGCCCAGCAGGTATTTCAGGAAGAAGTCGGTCGACGAGCCGGGCGCCGTCACCCCCACCGTCTTGCCGGCCAGGTCGGCGATGGACTTGATGTTCTGCGTTTCGTCCGGGGCGACCACGACGACGATGCCCGGAAAGCGGTCATAGACCACAAAGGCCGACAGCTGCTGCTTCTTGGCTGCCAGGTTGATCGTGTGTTCGTAATAGCCCGAGACCACGTCGGCCGAGCCCCCCACCACGGCCTTGAGCGCCTGCGAGCCGCCCTTGAAGTCGATCAGCTCGGCGTCGATGCCGTGCTTTTCGAAAAGTCCCAGCTGGTCGGCCAGGACCGTCGGCAGATAGCACAGGCAGCTTGCGCCCCCGATGGCGATCTTGACCTGCTCGGCCGCTGCGGCGGGCAGGGCCGCCAGGGACAGGACAGCCGCCAGCACCAGGTTTCGCGTTTTCATGGTTTCTCCTCCCAAAGCATCCTAATGGCGGTCGGGGGCGGGCCGCCAGACCAGCAGCCGCCGCTCGATCACCGTGACCAGCCCGTCGATCAGCAGGACAAAGGCCGACAGCACGAACATGCCGGCAAAGACGCCGGCGATGTCGAACATGCCTTCGGCCTGCGCGATCAGATAGCCAAGCCCCGCGGCCGAGCCCAGGTATTCGCCCACCACCGCACCGACGACCGCAAAGCCGATCGAGGTATGCAGCGACGAGAACACCCAGCTCAGCGCCGAGGGCAAATAGACGTGGCGCAGCAGCTGGCGTTCCGACATGCCCAGCATGCGGGCGTTTTCCAGCACGGTCCGGTTCACCTCGCGCACGCCCTGGTAGACGTTGAAGAACACGATGAAGAACACCAGCGTGAACCCCAGCGCGACCTTGGACCAGATGCCCAGGCCGAACCACAGGGTAAAGATCGGCGCCAGCACCACCCGGGGCAGGGCGTTCGCGCCCTTGACATAGGGGTCGAAGACCGCCGCCAGCCGCGGCCGGCGCGCGAACCAGAAGCCCAGCACGACGGCGGCCAGCGCGCCGATCACAAAGGCGAGCACCGCCTCGGTCAGGGTGATCCACAGGTGATACCAGATCGAGCCATCCGCGAACCAGGCCCAGATCTGGCGCGCGACGGCGCCCGGGGTCGAGAAAAAGAACTGCATCCGCGACGGATCGCCCACCAGCGATGTCGTGGTGAACAGGTGCCACAGCAGGATCGCGACGACCGCAACCGCCACTTGCAGCAGCAACAGCAGGCCCCGGCTCATGCCGGCACCCCCGGCTGATGGCCATAGGTGCGCATGACCTGTTCCTTGAGCAGATGCCAGATGTCGCGGTGCAGGTCCTGGAAGGCGGGCGTCAGCCGGATCTCGGCCATGTCGCGCGGCCGCGGCAGCGGAATCGGGAAATCGCCGATGATCCGCGCGCCGGGGCCGGTCGACATGATGACCACCCGGTCCGACAGGGCGATGGCTTCCTCGAGGTCATGGGTCACGAACATCACCGCCTTGCGGTTTTCCGACCACAGCGCCAGCAGCAGGTCGTGCATGATCAGCCGGGTCTGGGCGTCCAGCGGGCCGAAGGGCTCGTCCATCAGCAGGATGTCGGGATCGCGGATCAGCATCTGGGCCAGGGCGACGCGCTTGCGCTGGCCACCCGACAGCATGTGCGGATAGCGGTCGGCAAAGCCGCGCAGGCCCACGCGCACCAGCCAGTCGTGCGCCCGGGCCACGGCCTCGCGCCGGGGCACGCCCGCGACCTCCAGCCCGATGGCCACATTGTCGCCGGCGGTCTTCCAGGGCATCAGCGCGTCGGCCTGGAACAGATAGCCCGCCTTGCGGTTCAGGCCCTGCAAGGGCTGGCCCTCGATCACGACCTGCCCGGCGGCCGGCGTCAAAAGCCCCGCGGCTGCATTCAGCAGCGTGGACTTGCCGCAGCCCGTGGGCCCGACGATCGAAACGAACTCGCCAGGCGCGACCTGCAGCTCGGCGCCCCGGACAGCGTGAAAGGGCGGTCGGCCGGGCACGGCGAAACTGATGTCGACGGATTGCAGATGCACGGTCGGCTCCATGCGGCCCATGCCCTCCCATTCTGGTATGCCATTTCGGGGCAGGATAGCCATGGGGCCGGCAGGGGCAACCCGGAAAGCCCTGCCAAGGGATTGCGCCCGCCCCCGCCCCGGCGCAATCTGGTCCTTCCGCATCCAAGCCAAAGCCCGCCAATGCCCATGACCCTTCTTGCCGCCATCCTGATCGCGCTCGGCGGTGTCTGCATCGCGGTCCAGGCCCCGATCAACGCGGGCCTCGCCCGGCGCGTCGAAAGCCCCATCGTGGCGGCGGCGATCTCGTTCGGAGTGGGCTTCACGATTCTCGCCGGGGTCGCCCTGGCGCTGGGGCAAGGCCGGTCCTTTGGCCGGGCCCTCGGCGCCGAGCCGCAGCTGTGGCTCGGCGGGTTCCTGGGGGCCTTCTATGTCTGGGCGATGGTCTGGTCGCTGCCGCGGCTGGGCACCTTCACCGCGATCTGCGCCGTGGCTCTGGGCCAGATCGTCGCGGCCATCGTCCTTGACCGGATCGGCGCCTTCGGCCTGCCGGTGCGCGACATCTCGGTGCCGCGGCTGCTTGCGGCGCTGATGGTCGGCGGCGGGCTGGTCCTGTCGCGCTTCTGAAATTCTTTCTTGCCCAAATATCCACGGGGGTCCGGGGGCAGTCGGCCCCCGGTCCGGCCGTGCCGCGACCGGAACGCCGGGCCGCCGATCAGGGCCATGTCCGATGACGAAACGCCCGCCGCAGGGCCTTCCGCGGCGGGCGTTCCTGTCCGGTGTCCGGCTGCTCAGCCCTGGCGGGCCTTGAAGCGCGGGTTGGTCTTGTTGATGATGTAGATGCGGCCCTTGCGGCGCACAACCTGGCAATCGCGGTGGCGGCTCTTGAGCGAGCGGAGCGAATTGCGAACCTTCATCGGTCTTCTCCTATCGCGGCGCATCGCTGTGGTCGCGCCTTGAAAACGAAATACCCCCGGTCAATGCCCGGGGGCGCGAATGAATGGTGGGCGGTACTGGGATCGAACCAGTGGCCACTACGATGTCAACGTAGTGCTCTACCGCTGAGCTAACCGCCCCCAAACCGGCGATTCTGTCGGCTTGCGCCGCCATCTCACCTTGGTCTGCGGCTCTATATAGACCGTCGCAAGGGGTTTCAAGTCCTTTTCAATCCATATTGGCCGCGGCCGAACTTGGGCTATAACCATGCTGTCCAGCCCGGCATTCCCGCCCAGCCAAGCCCCGTCCGTTCCTTGGGAAACCGCACATGAACCTGGAAGAGCGCAGCTTCGACCTCCGGCGCCCGGCCGAATGGCTGGGCGGGGTCATCTTCGCCTCGCCCCATTCGGGGCGCTGCTATCCCGAATGGTTCCTGGCGGAATCGCGGCTGGAGGCGCGCCACCTGCGCTCGTCCGAGGACGCCTTCGTGGACCGGCTGATCGAACCCGCGCTGAACCACGGGGCGGTTGTGCTGAATTCGCTGGTCCCGCGCAGCCTGGTCGACCTGAACCGCAGCGCGGACGAGATGGACCCGCTGGTCGTCTCGGGCGCCATGCCCCGGGTGATGAGCCCGCGGATCATGGCGGGGCTGGGGGTGATTCCCCGCGTCGTGTCGCAGGGCCGGGCGATTCACGATCGGCCCATCGCCCGAGAGGAGGCGGACCTGCGCATCTCGCGGCTCTGGGCGCCCTATCACCGGGCGCTGGCGGGGCTGATCGACGAATCGCTCGACCGCTTTGGCGGCGCGATCCTGATCGACATGCATTCGATGCCGCGCGACGCGCTGGCGCACCTGCCCCGGCCGCGCCCCGATTTCGTGCTGGGTGACCGCAACGGCGTCTCGGCATCGCCCCGGATCAGTGCCGCCGTGGCCGATGCCGTCGCTGCCGAGGGCTTTCGCCTGCGCCGCAACTCGCCGTTTTCAGGCGCCTATATCACCGCGGCCTATGGGCGTCCGGCGCGCAACGTCCACGTCGTCCAACTGGAACTGGACCGCTCGCTTTACATGGACGAACGCCTGATCGAGCCGCGCGCCGATTTCGACGTCTTTGCCGCGCGCTTCGCCCGGATCGTCGCGCGGCTGGCGCGGCTGCGGCCCGATGCCTGCGGCCCGGCCATCGCCGCCGAATAGGCCGGGGCGAGCCGGACCTGGGCCTGCAAACCACTTCCCAAACCCCTTGTTTTCCTGTATCCCCCGCCCATCTGCGACGTGACGCCCATGCCCCGGGGCACATGCGAAGGATAGGGGCGGGCGGCAATGGGGCCGCCATAGGACAAGGGCGCGGACCAGAGGGCTGGCGTCGCCCAGAGGAAACCAGATGTTTGATGAAGTGAAGAAATCCATCCAGTGGGGCCAGGAAACGCTCACGCTGGAAACGGGCAAGGTTGCCCGTCAGGCCGACGGCTCGGTCATCGCCACGCTTGGCGAAACCAGCGTCATGGCCAACGTGACCTTCGCGAAAGAACCCAAGCCCGGTCAGGACTTCTTCCCGCTGACCGTGCACTACCAGGAAAAATACTATGCCGCCGGCAAGATCCCGGGCGGCTTCTTCAAGCGCGAGGCGCGCCCGTCGGAAAAGGAAACCCTGACCGCGCGCCTGATCGACCGTCCCTGCCGCCCGCTGTTCGCCCCCGGCTTCAAGAACGAAGTCCTGGTGATGTGCACCGTGCTGTCGCATGACCTGGTCAACGACCCCGACATCGTGGCGATGATCGCCGCCTCGGCCGCGCTGACCATCTCGGGCGTGCCCTTCATGGGCCCGATCGGCGCCGCGCGCGTCGGTTTCGCCAATGGCGAATATGTGCTGAACCCCGATGTCGCGGACATGGACAACCTGCGCGGCAATCCCGAACAGCGTCTGGACCTGGTCGTCGCCGGCACCAAGGACGCCGTGATGATGGTCGAATCGGAAGCCTATGAGCTGACCGAGGACGAGATGCTGGGCGCCGTGAAGTTCGGCCACGAGGCGATGCAGCCGGTGATCGACCTGATCATCGACCTGGCCGAAGAAGCCGCGAAAGAGCCCTTCGACTTCCAGTCGCCGGACTATTCCGAGCTTTACGCCCGCGTGAAATCGCTGGGCGAGACGGACATGCGCGCCGCCTATGCCATCCGCGACAAGGGTGAGCGCCGCGACGCCATCGAGGCCGCCAAGGCCAAGGTTCTGGCCGGCCTGTCCGAGGAAGAACTGGCCGATGCCAACCTGGGCTCGGCCCTGAAGAAGCTGGAATCGGGCATCCTGCGCGGCGACATCATCAACGGCGGCGCCCGCATCGACGGCCGCGACAACCGGACCGTCCGCCCCATCGTGTCCGAGGTCGGCATCCTGCCCCGCACCCATGGCTCGGCGCTGTTCACCCGCGGCGAAACCCAGGCGCTGGTCGTGACTACGCTGGGCACCGGCGACGACGAACAGATCATCGATGCGCTGCACGGCAACTCGCGCTCGAACTTCCTGCTGCACTACAACTTCCCGCCCTATTCGGTGGGCGAGGTTGGCCGCGTCGGTTCGCCCGGCCGCCGCGAGATCGGCCACGGCAAGCTGGCCTGGCGCGCGCTGCAAGCCGTGCTGCCGGCGCCGACCGACTTCCCCTACACGATCCGCGTCGTGTCCGAGATCACCGAATCGAACGGTTCGTCCTCGATGGCTTCGGTCTGCGGCGGATCGCTGTCGATGATGGATGCGGGCGTGCCGCTGAAGGCGCCGGTCGCCGGTGTCGCCATGGGCCTGGTGCTGGAAGACGGCGGCAAATATGCCGTTCTGACCGACATCCTGGGTGACGAAGACCACCTGGGCGACATGGACTTCAAGGTCGCCGGGACCGAGAACGGCATCACCAGCCTGCAGATGGACATCAAGGTCGCGGGCATCACCCCCGAGATCATGAGCCAGGCCCTGGCCCAGGCCAAGGATGGCCGCCTGCACATCCTGGCCGAGATGTCCCATGCCCTGACCGAGGGCCGGCGCGAGTTCAGCGCCCATGCCCCGCGCATCGAGACGATGACCATTCCGACCGACAAGATCCGCGAAGTGATCGGCTCGGGCGGCAAGGTCATCCGCGAGATCGTCGAGGTTTCCGGCGCCAAGGTCGACATCAACGACGACGGCGTCATCAAGATCGCCTCGGCCAACGCCGATTCGATCAAGAAGGCCTATGACATGATCTATTCGATCGTGGCCGAGCCGGAAGAGGGCAAGGTCTATACCGGCAAGGTCGTGAAGCTGGTCGATTTCGGCGCCTTCGTGAACTTCTTCGGCAAGCGCGACGGCCTGGTGCATGTCAGCCAGATCGCCTCGAAGCGCCTGAACCATCCGAACGAGATCCTGAAGGAAGGCCAGGAGGTCAAGGTCAAGCTTCTGGGCTTTGACGACCGCGGCAAGGTCCGCCTGGGCATGAAGATGGTCGACCAGGAAACCGGCGAGGAAATCGCCCCCGAGAAGAAGGAAGAATCGGCCGAGTGATCGGACCGACGGTTCCGGAAAGGCCCCGAGGTTTCGGGGCCTTTTTCATTGCTGCCGGGCTGCACATATCGTCTCAGGCTGGACCGCAATGGAGCGGATCGGGGCCTAGGGACGCCGGTTTCTTCTCGCGCGTTTCCAGGCCTTGAACCGCTTGCGCCAAGCCTGCATCCGGCTGACCTGAGGCACGAGATCCGCACGCAGCGCCGGATCGGCGGGAACCGTCAGCGCGGCGGCAAACTGCGCGTCGAAATCCGCAAGCGACGCAACCGCCGCGTCCCGGATGCGCGCCGCCCTTTCGCGGGCTTCCGGGGAAAGGCAACGCACAAGCGCGGCCGCGAGGTCGTCGTCGCTCGCGGCATCGGCGTCGAAGACCTCGGGCCAACCCAGTTCCTGGGCTTGGCGCGTGACCTTGTCGCCCCCGGCCACCGGGTCGATCGCCAGCGTCGGAGTGCCGTTCTTGAGCGCCAGCACCATGCCATGAAGCCTTGTCGTCAGCATGGCATCGAGCCGGCGGCAGATCGCCTCGAACTCGGCGCCGCTGGACAGGCCGACGCGGTTGGTTTCGGCGGGCACGGACGTGTCCAGCTCGATGAAGGCCACGCCGGCATCCCGGATCAGGCGGCGCAGCCTCTCGGCTGCCAGATCGCCGCGGCGACGCGCGCCATATTCGCGCTGCGGGCTGGCAAGGCACAGGCCTACGACCGGCATCGGCTCCGGGGTTTCAAGGAAACTCAGGTCGGCGCGCGCGGTCCTGTCGCTGTCGCGCTCTAGCAGGACCTCGAACGGATTGAAGTCCTGAAGCCGCTCCACCATGGTCAGATTGACGCCGATATGCACGCAATGCTGGAACCGGCCGAAGATGCTGTCATGCTGCACGGCCATCTGGGGCGTGAAGGGTCCGCAGATCACGATCAGATGCGTATAGCGCCGCGGGTCCAGCCTGTGCTTGTCCAGCCAGGATCGGTCCACGGTCAGCCGGGCATCGGTAAAGGGGGAAACGTCGTAATCCATGCCCAGGGCATCGAGCCGCCGCTCGATCTGCCGCAGGACCTCGACGTCGCCCACGGTGGAAAGATGCCCCACCAGAAGGGCACGGGGGCGTTTGACTTGCGAGGGGGCGAGATGGTCTTGGGTCAAATCCAGCTCCTGAAGTCTGCCTCTGCACCGAAGCGCGTGATGCGTGTCGTCTCTGGTCAGGTCGGGCGCAGATCGGGGTGCTTGCGCAGAAAGCGGCGCAGGGCCTGTTTGTAGATCCTGGTCGCCCGTCCACGAGAGGACCAGATATCCCAACCCGTGACCCGCCAGGGCTTTTCCGGTCCATGGTAGTGCAGGATGACAGATCCCCTGCCGGGCAGGGCGCCGGTCGCCGGGGTGGCGTTGCGCGACAGGTGCGCGCGGTGTTTCCGGATGCGGCCCCAGGACGCGTTCCATCGCAGGTCCAGCTGGACGACATTGCCGCGGAACAGGGCGTTCAGGTGGTCCTGGTCGCCATGACTGCAGGCCGAGGCGGCGACAACATCCGCGACCCGCTCCAGCAAGGCCGGTTCCGCGCGAAGGGCGTCGCAATTCAGCAAAAGCACCCCGGCGTTGAAGTAATCCTGCGCCGGGGCCGGATCCATCAGTTGCCGGATTTCGGAAAGCCGCTCCTCGCGCAAGCCTGATCCTCCATCCCGATCGGACAGCCAATGCGCGACCGTGTAATCCCGCACCACGCCGGCATAGGCCCTGCCCAGGTCGAGCCGGAACAGTTCGGACACATCGCCGGTCACCAGCGTGTCGCCGTCGATATAGAGCACATGACCGTCGATGAGGCGCGGGATGAACAGGCGGCCCATGGTGGCCGCCGAGATATAGCTTTGTGGGCCATGCGCGCCATCAAGATAGCCGCTGCCGATATCCTTGCAATGCAGCGCGACCCGAGGGTTTGCCGCAGCGACCTTTTCGACATCGGCCCAGTCTGCGGCCTGCAACCCGTCGCCCCAGACGTGCAGTTCGGCCGGGCCCTTCAGGTGTTGCAGCAGGCTCCAGACGGAAACCAGGGTCGGCCTGAGAAAGCCGCGGTCGGTGACATAGGCAACCTTGACCGTACGGGGCGGCGTCGTCAACGAAGGCTCCGTTCGTTCCGGGTCTGGACAGGTCTCTGATATGGGACTTTTCCATTCCGGGCAACATCGCAGTGTCACCCGGCCCGTGCCGCGGCCAGACACGCTCCTGCGCAGGCGGCCCGCGGGCGGCGGGGACCGCCGCCTTCGCCAGAGCCGCGTGGCCCGAAAGGCGCGGCCCCGCCCGGCCTTACGCCGGATCCTTGGCGAACCGCAGATAGGGCAGCTTCTTGTCCAGCGCACCGTATTTCGCCTCGGCCGCCGCGTCGTCCAGCGCCAGGGCCACGATCACGTCCTGGCCGGGCACCCAGTTTGCCGGCGTCGCCAGCGGCACGCCGTCGGTCTTGCGCACCGCGTCCAGCGCCCGGACGATCTCGGCGAAATTGCGGCCCACCGACATGGGATAGGTCATGGTCAGCCGCACCTTCTTGTCGGGACCGATGATGAAGACGCTGCGGACGGTCGCCGTATGCGCCGGGGTGCGCCCTTCGGTCGGCAGGTCGTGATCGGCGGGCAGCATGCCGTAAGCCTTGGCCACCGTCAGCGAACTGTCGTCGATGATGGCGAAGTCGGCCGGAACGCCGGCCACCTTTTCGATGTCGGCCTTCCATTTGCCGTGGTCCTCGACCGAATCGACCGACACGCCCAGAACCTTGGTGCCGCGCGCCTCGAATTCGGGGACAAGCTGGGCGACGGCGCCGAACTCGGTCGTGCAGACCGGGGTGAAGTCGCGCGGGTGCGAAAAGATCACCACGTAGCTGTCGCCGGCCCAGTCGTGAAAGCGGATCGGCCCTTCGGTCGACGGGGCGGTAAAGTCGGGGGCGGTGTCGTTGATGCGCAGGGACATGGCATGCGTCCTTTCGGTTTGTCGTGCGGTGCACACCATAGGGGCCTCGGGCAGGCTTGAAAAGACGATAAGTGAAGTCGTGTTAGCAGGCCCGGTCTTGCGCCCCGCGCAGGCTGGTGCCACGCTATCGCCCGACCAAGCGGCAACGGAGGGGCTGGGCATGAGCGATCTGGCAGACAAGCGGGCATTCTATATCGACGGGGCATGGGTGGCGCCCAGCCAGCCCCACGACCTTGAGGTGATCGACCCCTCGACCGAGGAGCCCATCGCCGTGATCTCGCTGGGCGGGCAGGCTGATACGGACCGCGCAGTCGCGGCCGCCAAGGCGGCCTTCCCGGCCTGGTCGGCAACGCCCCCGGCGGAACGGCTGGCCTGTGTGGAACGCATCCTCGAGGTCTACAAGCGTCGTCAGGCCGAGATGGGCCGCGCCATCGAATACGAGATGGGCGCCCCCCAGGACATGGCGGTCGAGGATCAGGCCGGTTGCGGCGCGGGCCATATCGCGACCTTCATCGAGGCGTTCCGCAATTTCAAATTCATCCGCCCGCTGCGGCCCGATACGCCCTCGAGCATGGTCGCGTGGGAACCGATCGGCGTCGTCGGCCTGATCACCCCCTGGAACTGGCCGATGAACCAGGTCACGCTGAAGGTGATCCCGGCGATCCTGGCGGGCAACACCTGCATTCTGAAGCCGTCCGAAATCGCGCCGCTGTCCTCGGTCCTGTTCAGCGAGATCGTGGACGAGGCCGGGCTGCCGAAGGGCGTCTACAACATGGTGAACGGCGACGGGCAGGGCGTCGGCACCCAGCTTTCGACCCATCCCGATGTCGAGATGATCAGCTTCACCGGCTCGACCCGCGCCGGGATCGCCATCACCAAGGCCGCGGCCGACTCGCTGAAGAAGGTGGCGCTGGAACTGGGTGGCAAGGGCGCGAACCTGGTCTTTGCCGATGCCGACGACAAGGCGGTCGCGCGGGGCGCGCGCCATGTGTTCTACAACAGCGGCCAGTCCTGCAATGCCCCGACCCGGATGCTGGTCGAACGCTCCTTCTATGAAACCGCGGTGGAACAGGCCCGCAAGGTGGCCGAGGACACCCAGGTCGCGACCGCCCACCAGCCCGGCAGGCACATCGGCCCGGTGGTCAGCAAGCAGCAATGGGACAAGATCCAGGATCTGATCCAGAAGGGCATCGACGAGGGCGCCCGCCTGGTCGCCGGCGGCCCCGGCCTGCCCGAAGGCGTGAACCGCGGCTATTTCGTCCGGCCCACGGTCTTTGCCGATGTCACCAACGACATGACCATCGCCCGGCAGGAAATCTTTGGCCCGGTGCTGTCGATCATCCCCTTCGACACCGAGGACGAGGCCGTGGCCATCGCCAACGACACCGCCTATGGGCTGACGAACTATGTCCAAAGCCAGGACGGCGCCCGCCGCAACCGGCTGGCCCGGCAGCTGCGCGCCGGCATGATCGAGATGAACGGCGAAAGCCGGGGCCGTGGCGCGGCTTTCGGCGGGGTCAAGGCCTCGGGGCGCGCGCGCGAGGGCGGCGTCTGGGGGCTCGAGGAGTTCATGGACAGCAAGCAGATCAGCGGCTGGGACCCGAACGCCTGATCCCTTGGGTCCGATCCCTTCAGGGGCCGCCTCGGGCGGCCCTTTTCATTTTCGCTGTTGCCGCTAACGTGCTGCGGGCAATCATTGGGGGACGGGATGCGCATTGTTTCGGTCGGCGAATGCATGGTGGAGCTGTCGGGCGCGGGCCAGGGCCTGTGGCGCCAGGCCTTTGCCGGGGACACGTTCAACACGGCCTGGTATCTGCGCGCCTTGATGCCGGCGGACGCGCAGGTCGATTACCTGACCTGCGTGGGGCAGGACGCGATTTCGCAGGCCATGGTCGATTTCATCGCTGGCGCCGGCATCGGCACCGGCTGCATCAGCCGCCACCCGACCCGCGCGCCCGGGCTTTACATGATCGACCTGAAGGATGGCGAACGCAGCTTTACCTATTGGCGCGACTCCTCGGCCGCGCGCTGCCTGGCGGACGATCCCGACCATCTGGCGCGCTGCCTGCTGGGGGCGGATCTGGTCTATTTCTCGGGGATCACGCTGGCGATCCTGACCCCGGACCGGCGCCGCGACCTGCTGGCGGCGCTTGCTGCCTCGGGCGCGCGCGTGGCCTTCGACAGCAACATGCGTCTGCGCCTGTGGTCGGATGCCGACGAGATGCGCGACTGGATCATGAAGGCCGCCGCCGTCGCCCATATCGCCCTGCCCAGCTTTGACGAGGAATCGCAGTATTTCGGCGATGCCGACCCGGCGCGCACCGCCGCGCGCTATCGCGATGCCGGGGTGGCCGAGGTGCTGGTCAAGAACGGCGGCGGCGACATGCTGGGCATCGACGCCGAGGGGCGCAGCCATCCTCTGCCCTGTCCCGAGCGTATCACCCCGGTCGACACGACGGGCGCGGGCGACAGCTTCAACGGCGGCTACCTGTCTGCGCGGCTGGCGGGCCAAGACATGGAGCAGGCCGTGGCGCGCGGCCATGCGACCGCGGCCGAGGTCATCCGCCGGCCGGGCGCGCTGATCGATCCGGACCTGCTGCGGACCGGCGCCGCGTGATTGCGTATACATTAATCTTTCGCCAGCCAAGCGGCAAGAAAGCTGGTCAGATGCAAGAAAGGGCTTGATCGGGGACCGGCTTCCTGCCAGCCTGCCCAACAATGGATACCTTTGGGAGGAGGGACTCTATGGCCTCGGTCACGATCCGGGACGTGCGGAAATCCTATGGCGCGGTCGAGGTGATGCATGGCGTCAGCGTCGACATCGAGGAAGGGGAGTTCGTCGTCCTGGTCGGCCCCTCGGGCTGCGGCAAGTCCACCCTGCTGCGGATGCTGGCCGGGCTGGAACATATCACCTCGGGCCAGATCCTGATCGGCGAAAAGGTCGTGAATGATCTGCCGCCCAAGGATCGCGACATTGCGATGGTGTTCCAGAACTATGCGCTGTACCCGCATCTGACGGTGGCGGAAAACATGGGCTTTTCGCTGAAGCTCGCCGGCGTCAAGCGCGCCGAGATCGCCGAGCGGGTCAAGCCCGCCGCCGAGATCCTGGGGCTGGCCCATCTTCTGGACCGCTATCCGCGCCAGCTGTCCGGGGGCCAGCGCCAGCGCGTGGCCATGGGCCGCGCCATCGTGCGCGATCCGCAGGTGTTCCTGTTCGACGAACCCTTGTCGAACCTTGACGCCAAGCTGCGCGTGACCATGCGCACCGAAATCAAGAACCTGCACAACCGGCTCAAGACCACGACCGTCTACGTCACCCACGACCAGATCGAGGCGATGACCATGGCCGACAAGATCGTGGTCATGCACGACGGCCGCGTCGAACAGATCGGCACCCCGCTCGAGCTATACGACCGCCCCGACAACCTGTTCGTCGCGGGCTTCATCGGCAGCCCCGCGATGAACATGATCTTGGGCGAGGCGCGGGACGGCAGCTTCGTCACGCCGGGCGGCCAGCGCCTGCCGGTCCGGGCCGCGCCCCAGGGGCGCAAGCTGATCTATGGCGCCCGCCCCGAGGCGATCACCCTGGGCGGCGACATCCCCCTGACGATCGAGGTGATCGAACCCACGGGCGCCGAAACCTATGTCGTGGGCCAGATGGGCGGCCAGCCCGTCACCTGCGTCTTTCGCGCGCGCGTCGATGCCCGCCCGGGCGACGTGATCCACGTCGCGATCGACCCCGATGCGGTGCATCTGTTCGACGCCGACAGCGGAGTGCGCCTTTCGACCTAGCCCCCGGCCGGGGGCGACAGGGCCGGCAAACGGCCGCATTGCACTTTGGGAGGAGTGAAGCAATGTCCATCGACCGCAGGAAACTTCTGCAAGGCGGCGCCGTTCTGGCGGCGGGCGCCGTGCTTTCGACACCCTTCGTCCGCCGCGCCCAGGCCCAGGGCGCCGCCATGACCTTTACGCCCGAACAGGGCGCCAGCCTGCGCCTGCTGCGCTGGGTACCCTTCGTCAAGGGCGAGGAGGATGCCTGGAACGCCAACACCAAGGCCTTCACCGACGCCACCGGCGTCGAGGTCCGCATCGACCAGGAAAGCTGGGAGGACGTGCGCCCCAAGGCCGCCGTCGCGGCCAATGTGGGTTCGGGCCCGGACATGGTGATGAGCTGGTTCGACGACCCCTTCCAGTATCCCGACAAGCTGGTCGACGTGACCGACCTGTGCACCATGCTGGGCGAAAAGAACGGCGGCTGGTATGACGGGCTGCGCGGCTATGGCGAACAGGACGGCAGGTTCATCTCGACGCCGCTGTGCGCCATCGGCAACGCCATCTGCTATCGCGACAGCCACATGAAGGCGGCCGGGTTCGAGGAATTCCCGACCGACACCGACGGCTTCCTGAAGCTTTGCGCCGCGCTCAAGGAAAAGGGCACGCCGGCGGGCTTCCCCTTCGGCAAGGCGGTGGGCGACGGCAACAACTTTGCCCACTGGCTCTTGTGGAGCCACGGCGGCCAGACCGTCAACGAGGCGGGCGAGGTCGCGATCAACACCCCCGAGACGGCGGCGGCGATCGAATATGCCAAGCAGCTTTACGCCACCTTCATCCCCGGCACGGAAAGCTGGCTGGACATCAACAACAACCGCGCCTTCCTGTCGGGCGACATCTCGCTGACCGCGAACGGCGTCTCGCTGTACTACGCCGCGCTGAAGGACGAGGCGACCAAGGCCCTGGCCGAGGACATCCGCACCTCGAACCTGCCCATCGGCCCGGTCGGCAAGTCGGTCGAGCTGCACCAGACCTCGACCATCTCGATCTTCCAGCACTGCAAGTTCCCGAACGCCGCCAAGGCCTATCTGGAGTGGATGTATCAGCCCGACCAGATGAACGCCTGGCTGACCGGGGCCAGCGCCTATTGCTGTCAGGCGCTCAAGGGATTCGCGGACAACCCGGTCTGGACCTCGAACCCGGTGCATGCGCCCTATGCCAAGGCCTCCGAAAGCCTGCGCCCGAACGGCTATGCCGGCCCGCTGGGACCGGCCTCGGCCGGGGTCATGGCCGATTACGTCCTGGTCGACATGTTCGCCGAGGCGGTGACCGGCCAGCGTTCGACCGAGGACGCGATCCGCAACGCCGAACGCCGCATCGCCCGCTATTACCGCTAAGGCCATGCCGGGCGCGCCGCCTGGCGCGCCCCAGCCTTGGCCCGCAGAAAGGATCTGGACAGGATGCCTCCGGTGCCCGAACGCAACGCCTCAGTCTGGAGGCGCTTTGTCGAAAGCCGTAACGGCCTTGGCTTTCTTTTCATGCTGCCCGCGGCGGCGTTCCTGCTGTGCTTCCTGACCTATCCGCTGGGCCTGGGGGTCTGGCTGGGCTTTACCGATGCCCGCATCGGTCGGCCCGGCGAATGGATCGGGCTGGAAAACTATCTGTGGCTGATGGACGACCCGGTCTTCTGGCTGTCCGTCTTCAACACCCTGTTCTATACGACCGTCGCCTCGGTCCTGAAGTTCGGGCTGGGGCTGTGGCTGGCCTTGCTGCTGAACCGGCACCTGCCCTTCAAGAACCTGTTCCGGGCCATCATCCTGCTGCCCTGGGTGGTGCCCACGGTGCTGTCGGCCCTGGCCTTCTGGTGGATCTTCGACAGCCAGTTCTCGATCATTTCCTGGGTGCTGATGAAGTGGGGCATCATCAGCCAGCCGATCAACTTCCTGGGCGATCCCTGGAATGCACGCTGGTCGGTCATCGCGGCCAACGTCTGGCGCGGCATCCCCTTCGTCGCGATCTCGCTGCTGGCGGGTTTGCAGACCATCCCGCAATCGCTGAACGAGGCCGCGGCCATCGACGGCGCCACGCCCTGGCAGCGCTTCACCAAGGTGACGCTGCCGCTGCTGACCCCCATCATCGCGGTGGTGATGACCTTTTCGGTCCTCTTCACCTTCACCGATTTCCAGCTGATCTATGTGCTGACGCGCGGCGGGCCGGTCAACGCCACCCACCTGATGGCGACGCTCAGCTTCCAGCGCGCGATCCCGGGCGGGCAGCTGGGCGAGGGCGCGGCCATCGCCGTCGCCATGATCCCCTTCCTGCTGGCGGCGATCCTGTTCAGCTTCTTCGGCCTGCAGCGCCGCAAATGGCAACAGGGAGCAGACTGAGATGTCCCAGACCGTCACCGACGACCACCAGGGCCTGGACCAGTTCGAAAGCCGCACCCGCAAGATCTTCGTGGTCTGGCTGCCGCTTCTGGTGTTCCTGTTCGTGCTGTTGTTCCCGTTCTACTGGATGACCATCACGGCGGTTAAGCCGAACAACCAGTTGACGGACTATCAGAACCACAGCCCGTTCTGGGTGGTGGGCCCGACGCTTCAGCATGTGAAATACCTGCTGTTCGAAACCTCCTATCCAGGCTGGTTGTGGAACACGCTGGTGGTGGCGGTCGCCTCGACCTTCCTGTCGCTGTTCGCATCGGTCTTTGCGGCCTATGCGATCGAAAGGCTGCGGTTCCGGGGGGCGCGCGTCACGGGCCTGCTGATCTTCCTGGCCTATCTGGTGCCGCCCTCGATCCTGTTCATCCCGCTGTCGGTGATCGTCTATCAACTGGGGATCTTCGACAGCAAGCTGGCGCTGATCCTGACCTATCCGACCTTCCTGATCCCGTTCTGCACCTGGCTGTTGATGGGCTATTTCCGATCGATCCCTTACGAGCTCGAGGAATCGGCGCTGGTCGATGGGGCGACGCGCTGGCAGATCCTGACCAAGATCGTGCTGCCCCTGGCCGTGCCGGGGCTGATCTCGGCGGGAATCTTCGCCTTCACGCTGTCATGGAACGAATTCATCTATGCGCTGACCTTCATCTCCAGTTCGGAAAACAAGACCATCCCCGTGGGCGTCCTGACCGAACTGGTCCGCGGCGACATCTATGAATGGGGCGCCTTGATGAGCGGTGCGCTGCTGGGATCCCTGCCGGTGGTGATCCTCTATTCCTTCTTCGTGGATTACTACGTCAGCTCCATGACTGGCGCCGTGAAGGAGTAAGGGGGGCTCCGCCCCCGTCCCTGCGGGACTCCCCCGGGTATTTGGAAAACAGTGAAAGCAGGAGGGTGCCGCTTTCTGCTTTCACCGTTTCGGAAATACCCTCCGGGGGTCCGGGGGTGGAAAACCCCCGGCTTGCGGCGTCAATAGGTCGCGCGGCCGCCCGAGATGTCGAACACCGCGCCGGTCGAAAAGGCGCAGTCCTCGGAGGCAAGCCAGGCAACCAGGGCTGCCGCCTCGTCCGGCTCCAGGAAACGGTTCATCGGGATCTTGGACAGCATGTAGTCGATATGCTGCTGCGTCATCTGGTCGAAGATCGGGGTGCGCGCGGCCGCCGGGGTGATCGCGTTGACCAGGACGCCGGTGCCAGCCAACTCCTTGCCCAGCGATTTCGTCAGCGCGATCAGCCCGGCCTTGGAGGCCGAGTAATGCGCGGCGTTCGGGTTGCCCTCCTTGGCGGCGATCGAGGCTATGTTGACGATGCGGCCATAGCCGCGGGCGATCATGCCGGGAACCAGGGCGCGGCAGATGACATAGGGGGCGTTCAGGTTCACCTCGATCACCTTGCGCCAGGTGGCGGGGTCCAGTTCCCATGTCGGGGCATTGCCGCCGGTGATGCCGGCGTTGTTGACCAGGATGTCCACCGCGCCGGCGGCCTGGGCCGCGTCCAGGATCTGGTTGTCGTCGGCCAGTTCCACGGCGCGGCTGGTTGCGGCCGGACCAAGCTCTGCGGCCGCGCGGGCGGCGGCATCGCCATCGCGGTCCCAGATGACGACGCGGGCGCCGCTTTCGACGAAGCGCCTGGCGATGGCAAGGCCCAGGCCCTGCGCGCCGCCGGTCACGACCGCAAGCCGGTCCTTCAGGTCGATCTGGTTCATCTTCTCTCCCATTCTGTCATCAAGCCAGCCCGTTCGCCCCCAGCGAGCGGCGCAGCAATTCCATCTGCTGGGCGTCGGCCCGGTCGCGGTGGGCGTTGTGGCGTTCGCGGGCCAAGCCGCGGTCTCCGGCGCGCAGGGCTGCCAGGATCAAGCGGTGTTCGCGGTCGGAATCCTCGGGCAGCGGGCGCAGCGGCAGGATCATCAGCCGGGCGCGGTACTGCTGGCCCCAGAAGGCGCTGATCGCGTCCTGCAGGCGCTGGTTGCCGCACAGGGCCACGATGGCGGCGTGGAATTCGTCGTCGATGTCCGACCAGCGGGTGATGTCGCCCGCCGCCGTCGCGGCCTCCATCTGGTCCAGCATCCGGGTCAGGGCCTGTGCCTCGGGTTCGGTCAGGCCCCGGGCGGCGGCCAGTTCGACCGCCCGCACCTCGAGTGCCGAGAACACGTTCAGGATATGGCCGAAATCCTGCAGGGACAGCGCCTTGACCGTGACGCCGTGGCGCGGGCGGACCTCGACCAGGCCCTCCTCCTCGAGCTTGATGACGGCCTCGCGCACGGGGGTGCGCGACAGCGACAAAAGCGCCGCCAGTTCGGTTTCCAGCAGCGTCGTGCCGGGCGCAAGCCGCCCGGTCAGGATGCGATAGCGCAGGTCGTGATAGGCCCGGTCGCGCGCCGGCATCTCGGTCAGCCCCTGCAGGCTGGGCACCGGGCGCGAGGCGCGGACCCGCCTGGGAGGCATGGGATCACCCGGCCGCATCTGCCGTGTCGCGGATATGGGCGCGGATGATCGACTGGAAGTCGGGGTCCGCGGTAAACCCTGCCGCCAGGGCCCGGTCGGGCGCGAAGTCCTGCGGCCAGCCGGCGACGATGCCGCGGATGGTGGCGTCGGGTTCGCGCCTGATGCGGGCCACGGCCTCGTCCCCCGCGACCGCGCGCAGCGCCTCGATCATCTCGGTGATGCTGACGCACAGGCCCGGCATGGTCAGGCAGCGCCGCGCGCCCAGGGGGGTGGTGTCCATGGTCGCGGCATGGATCAGGAAGCCCACCGCGGCATCGGGGCTGGCGACCCAGTGGCGCACCGTGTCGTCGACCGGCAGCACCGCGTCCAGTCCCGCCAGGGGTTCGCGGATGATGCCCGAGAAGAACCCCGAGGCCGCCTTGTTCGGCTTGCCGGGCCGGACCACGATGGTGGGCAGGCGGATGCCGATGCCGTCGAAGATGCCCTTGCGGGAATAGTCGTTCAGCAGCAGTTCGCCGATCATCTTCTGCGTGCCATAGCTGGTCATCGGCGCGGTGATGAAGGTGTCGGTGATCTTGTCCTCGAAGGGGGCGCCAAAGACGGCGATGGACGAGGTATAGACCACGCGCGGGTGGTAGTCGGGGCCCTGCGCGCGGATTGCCTCGAACAGGTGGCGGGTACCGTCCAGGTTGATGGCATAGCCCTTGTCGAAATCGGCCTCGGCCTCCCCCGAGACGATGGCGGCAAGATGGAAGATCACGTCGGGGCGGTCGGCCACCAGCTGGTCGACCGTCGCCCGGTCGGAGATGTCGCCGGCGATCTCGGTCACCTTGTCGCGGGTCGACAGCCCGGGCTCAACCACGTCGAAGGCGGTTAGTGCATCCACAGGCTTTCCGCCAAGTGCGCCGTCCTTCAGGACGGCTTCCGCCAGGCGGCGGCCAACCATGCCAGCGGCCCCGATGATCAACAGCTTCATGTCCGAACCTTCCTCCCTCGCCTCGGTCGGTTTATGTATACATTGTCAGATCCGACGGCGCCAGAGGGTCCAGCAGGTCGCGCGTGGCCAGATTGCGCATCAGCGCGCCCGTTCCGAAGCGCCATTCGGGACATTCGGTGGACAGCCGCACGGTGTTTTGCAGCGCGCCTAGCCGTGGCTCGCTGATCGTCACCACGTCGCCGGGATGATGGGTAAAGCCCTGGCCTGGAGCGTCGCGGTCCTGGGTCGGGGCGAACAGCGTGCCCAGAAACAGCATAGCCCCGTCCGGGTACTGGTGATGGCGGCCCAGCATCTGCGCCACTAGGTCGGCCGGATCGCGGCTGATCTGGGACATCGAGGACGCGCCATCCAGCACGAAGCCGTCCTGCCCTTCGACCCGCAGGGTCAGTTCGGCCCGCCGCACATGGTCCAGCGTATAGTCGGCATCGAACAGCCGGATCATCGGGCCGATGGCGCAACTGGCGTTGTTGTCCTTGGCCTTGCCCAGCAGCAGGGCCGAGCGCCCCTCGACGTCGCGCAGGTTCACGTCATTGCCAAGGGTCGCGCCCTTGATCCGGCCCCGGCTGTCCACGGCCAGCACGATCTCCGGCTCGGGGTTGTTCCATCGGCTGATCGGGTGCAGGCCCACGTCCGCGCCATGGCCCACGGCGGCCATGGGCTGGCATTTGGTGAAGATCTCGGCGTCGGGGCCGATCCCGACCTCGAGATATTGCGACCACAGGCCCTCGGCGATCAGCAGGTCCTTGACGCGGGCGGCCTCGGGGCTGCCGGGCTTGATGCCGCGCAGGCTGGCGCCGATGGCCGCGCCGATGCGGGTGCGGATCGCCTCGGCCGCACCGGCGTCGCCGGCGGCCTTTTCCTCGATCACGCGTTCGACCATCGAGGCGGCGAAGGTCACGCCGCTTGCCTTGACCGCCTGCAGGTCGCAGGGCGCCAGCAGGCGATGCTCGGCCACCGGCGTGCCCGGGGTCGCCCGGACGTGGGCAACCGGATCGTCCAGTTCGATCAGGTCGCGCATGGTCGGGACCGTGCGGCTGGTGATATCGAACAGGGCGCCGTCGCGCAGGGTGACAAGGCAGGGGCCGATGCCGGGCCGCCAGACGCGGCCGACGAAGATACCGTCCTGGGGCAGATCCATCATTTCCCCCAGCGCAGCGCCACGGGGTCCAGCGGCCGAACCAGGTCCAGCAGCATGGCGCGGGTCGCGGGATGCAGAGGCGGGATCGGGTGGCGGCTGAAATCGGACCGGATCACGCCGCCTTCGCGCATCACCGCCTTGGCCGACAGGAAGCCGCATTGCCGGTTTTCGTGGTTCACCGCCGGCAGGATGCGGGCATAGGCTGCGGTCGCCGCCGCCCGGTCGCCGGCCGCCCAATGGGTCAACACCGGCTTGATCTGGTCGGGGATCATGGCGCTGGTCATGGTGCCGGTCGCGCCTGCGTCCAGGTCGGCCAGCAGCGTGATCGCCTCTTCGCCGTCGAAGGGGCCCTCGATGGCCTCGCCCCCGGCCTCGATCAGCGCACGCAGCTTGGCGGCGGCGCGCGGGCATTCGATCTTGAACAGCTTCACCTGCTCGATCTCGCGCGCCATGCGGACCAGCAGCGGCACCGGCAGGTCCACGCCCGACAGCGGCGCGTCCTGGATCATGATCGGAAGGCCGACCTTGGAGACCTCGGCGAACTGCTCGTAGGTCTGCTCGGCCGTGCCCTTCAGCAGCGCGCCGTGATAGGGCGGCATGATCATGACCATGGCCGCGCCCAGATCCCTGGCCAGCCGGGCGCGTTCGACCACGATGGGCGTCGCATAATGGCTGATCGTCACGATCACCGGCACCCGGCCCGCGACATGTTCCAGCGACAGCCGGGTCAGCGTCTCGCGTTCCGCGTCCGAGATCAGGAACTGTTCCGAGAAATTGGCCAGCACGCAGATGCCGTCTACGCCCTGGTCCACCATGCAGTCCAGGATGCGGCGGTTGCCGTCCAGGTCCAGCGACCCGTCGTCCTTGAACGCAACCGGCGCCACCGGCCAGATGCCCGAATATTTTGCCATGAAGGCCCCCTCCGTAACTCGGCCCGGATGGTATACCAAAATTCGCCGCGCGCAAGTTGCCCCCTTCCCCGAACCGCCGTTCTGGTATACCAAATTTCCAGCCAAAGCCGTCCGGTGGATGCCACAAAGGGGCCCGATCATGGGAAACACACGCGCAAACAAACGCTTCCGTTCGCAGGAGTGGTTCGACAACCCGAACAACCCCGGCATGACGGCGCTTTATATCGAGCGTTACCTGAACCAGCAGTTCACGCGCGAGGAGCTGCAGTCGGCGAGGCCCATCATCGGCATCGCCCAGACCGGCAGCGATCTGTCGCCCTGCAACAAGATCCATGTCTTTCTGATGGACCGGATCAAGGCCGGCATCCGCGACGCCGGCGGCATCCCGATGGAATTTCCGGTCCATCCGATCCAGGAAACCGGCAAGCGCCCGACGGCCGCGCTGGACCGCAACCTGGCCTATCTGGGCCTGGTCGAGGTGCTGCACGGCTATCCCCTGGACGGGGTCGTCCTGACCACCGGCTGCGACAAGACCACGCCCGCCATGCTGATGGGCGCGGCCACCGTCGACATTCCCGCGATCACGCTCAACGGCGGGCCGATGCTGGACGGCTGGTGGAAGGGGCAGCGCGCCGGGTCCGGCACAGTGGTCTGGGAAAGCCGTCGCCTGCTGTCCGAGGGCAAGATCGACTATGAGGAGTTCATGTCGCGGGTCTGCGCCAGCGCCCCCAGCCTGGGTCACTGCAACACCATGGGCACCGCCAGCACCATGAACGCCATGGCCGAGGCTTTGGGCATGTCGCTGACCGGCTGTTCCGCCATCCCCGCGCCCTTCCGCGAGCGGATGAACATGGCCTATCTGACCGGCAAGCGCATCGTGGACATGGTCTATGAGGACCTCAAGCCCAGCGACATCCTGACCAGGGCTGCGTTCGAGAACGCCATCGTCGTAAACTCGGCCATCGGCGGGTCGACCAACGCGCCGCCGCATCTGCAAGCCATCGCCCGCCATATCGGCGTCGAACTGGACGTGACCGACTGGCAAAAGATCGGCTTCGACGTGCCCCTGCTCGTCAACATGCAGCCGGCGGGCGAATACCTGGGCGAAAGCTTTTTCCACGCCGGCGGCGTGCCGGCGGTGATGGGCGAGCTGAAAAAGGCTGGCCGGCTGCACGAAGACTGCATGACCGTCACCGGGCAGAAGATTGGCCAGAACCTGATCGGCTGGGAAAGCCGCGATCCGCTGGTGATCCGACCCTATGACCAGCCGTTGCGGGAAAACGCGGGCTTCATCGTGCTGACCGGCAACCTGTTCGATTCGGCGCTGATGAAGACCAGCGTGATCTCGGCCGATTTCCACCGCAGGTTCCTGTCCGACCAGGGCCGCGAAGGCGTGCACGAGGCCCGCGCCATCGTCTTCGAGGGCCCCGAGGATTACCATGAGCGCATCAACGATCCCGCGCTGGCGATCGACGAAAACTGCATCCTGTTCATCCGGGGCGTGGGCTGCGTGGGCTATCCCGGCAGCGCCGAGGTGGTGAACATGCAGCCGCCGGACGCGCTGCTGCTGGCAGGCATCAACCACCTGCCCACCGTGGGCGACGGGCGGCAGTCGGGCACGTCCGAAAGCCCCTCGATCCTGAACGCCAGCCCCGAGGCGGTGGTCGGCGGGGGGCTGGCCTATCTGAAAACCGGCGATAAGGTGCGGCTGGACCTGAACGCGGGACGGATGGATGCGCTGGTGGATGAAAGCGAATGGCAGGCCCGCAAGGATGCCTGGGTTCCCCCCGTGCTGGAAAGCCAGACCCCGTGGGAGGAGATCTATCGCCGCGAGGTCGGCCAGCTTGCCCAAGGCGGCTGCCTGGAGCTCGCGACCGCCTATCAGAAGACCCGGCAGACCCTGCCGCGCGACAATCACTAAGGGGGGACGATGCAGAACATCCTGATCACCGGCGGCGGCAGCGGCATCGGCCGCGTCACCGCGCGCCTGTTTCTGGAACGCGGCTGGCGGGTCGGCCTGATCGGCCGGCGCCAGGATGCGCTTGAGGAGACGGCGGCGAAGAACCCCAACGCGCTGGTCCTGCCCTGCGATGTCACCGATCCCCAGGCGGTGGATGCGGCTTTTGCCCGCGCGGCCGGCGAATGGGGCCGGCTGGATGTCCTGTTCAACAACGCGGGCGCGGTCCTGATGTCCAAGCTGATCGACGAGATCAGTATCGAGGACTGGCGCCGGGTGACGGATGTGAACATCACCGGCATGTTCCTGTGCGCCCGCGCCGCGTTCCGCCAGATGCGGACGCAAGACCCGATGGGCGGGCGGATCATCAACAACGGCTCGGTCTCGGCCGATGTGCCGCGCCCCGGCTCGGTGCCCTATACGGTGTCGAAACACGCCGTCACCGGGCTGACGCGCACGCTGTCGCTGGACGGGCGGCCCTATAACATCGCCTGCGGGCAGGTGGACATCGGCAACGCGCTGACCGACATGGCCCAGGCGATGACCAAGGGCGTGCCGCAGGCCGACGGCTCGGTCAAGGTCGAGCCGGTGATGGACGCGACCGAGGTGGCGCGCGCGGTCTATCACATGGCCTCGATGCCCGAAGGGACGAACATCCAGTGGCTGACGGTGATGGCCACGAACATGCCCTATATCGGGCGGGGCTGAGGGGGCGGGATGGGCAAGGTTCTGGCCATCGGCCCCTATTCCGACCGTGACGCGGCGGCGCTGCGGGACGATTTCGACGCGGTTTTTCTGCCCGGCCTCGATGATCTGGCGGGCCTTTCCCCCGAGGATCGCGCGGGCGCGGTGGCGCTGGCCTATCTGGGGCACCATCCGCTGGACGGCGCCGTCATGGACCAGCTGCCCGGTCTGCGGGTGATCGCGAACTTCGGCGTGGGCTTCGACGCCATCGACGTGCCTGCCGCGAGTGCGCGCGGCATCACCGTCACCAACACGCCCGAGGTGCTGAACGACGATGTGGCCGACCTGGCCGTCGCGCTGCTGATCGCCGAAAACCGCCGCCTGAACGGGGCCGAGGGATGGTTGCGCGCCGGCCGCTGGGCCCAGGGCGGCGACTATCCCCTGGCCCGCAAGATGTCGGGCCGGCGGGTCGGCATCCTGGGCCTTGGCCGCATCGGGCGCGAGATCGCCGACCGCCTGGCGGCCTTCAAATGCGAGCTTCACTATTTCTCGCGCAGCGAAAAGCCGACCCCCGGCTGGACCTGGCATGCCGATCCGGTGGCGCTGGCCCGGGCGGTGGACGACCTGGTCGTCGCCGTCGTGGGCGGGCCGGACACGCAGGGCCTGGTCTCGGCCGAGGTGATCGCCGCACTGGGGCCGGACGGGATCATCGTGAACATCGCCCGCGGCTCGGTCATCAATGAGGCCGCGTTGCTGGATGCGCTGGAAGGCGGGGCCTTGCGCGGCGCGGGCCTCGACGTGTTCCGGGGCGAGCCGCATGTCGATCCGCGCTTTCTGGCGCTGCCGAACGTCACGCTGTTGCCGCATGTGGGCTCCGCCACGGCCGAGACGCGCGCCGCGATGGGCGTCTTGCAGCGGCAGAACCTGCGCGCCGTGCTGGATGGACGGCCCGCCGTCACGCCGGTCAACTGAGGGATGCGCCGGTGACCGAGGACACGCTTGCCGCGGCCATCGCCCATGAATTGCGCCGCGAGATCCTGCGCGGCAACCTGCCCCCCGGTGCGCCGATCAAGGAACGCGACAATGCCGAACGCCAGGGCGTGTCCCGCACCCCCATGCGCGAGGCGATCCGGATCCTCGCGAAAGAGGGGCTGGTGGTGCTGCGCCCGCTGCGCAGCCCGGTCGTGGCCGATCCCTCGCTGACCGAGATCATCGACCAGATCCAGGTGCTGCATGCGCTGGAACTGCTGTCGGGCGAACTGGCCTGCCAGCGCGCGACCGAGGCCGAGATCGCCGGCATCGGCGCGCTGAAGGACCGGATCGAGGCCATCTATGGCGAGGCCGACACCCTGGACGTGTTCGAACTGGACATGCAGTTCCATTCCGCCATCGTCGCCGCCGCCCATAATGCGGCGCTTGCGGACACCCACGGCGCCTATATGGCGCGGCTGTGGCGGGCGCGCTATCTGTCGGCGCGGCGCAAGCTGTCCCGGGACCGGGTGCTGCGCCAGCACCGGGCGATCCACGCCGCGCTGGCCGCGCGCGACGTGGACGCGATCAAGACCGAGGTTGCGGCCCATCTGGGGGCGATGATCGACAACATCAGGGACCATTTCCGCGAGGAAACGGGGCAGGACAGGATGGACCGCAGCAGCGGCCCGACAGAGGCCGCACCATGAGGCGCAACGCCACCCTGGGCGGCATCGTCATGTTCGCGACCGCCGTGGCGCTGTTCGCAACGCTGGACACGACCGCAAAATGGCTGATGAGCACGGGGCTTGCGGCCCTGCAGGTGGCCTTCGTGCGCTATGCCGGGCACCTGGTCGCGACGCTGGCGGTGACGCTGCCCCGGCAGGGGCTCGGGGTGCTGCGCTCGGTCGATCCGCGGCTGCAGCTGGCGCGCTCGCTGTGCCTGCTGGGCAGCACGGGGCTGAACTTCGTCGCGCTGAGCTATCTGCCGCTGACGACCGTCACCGCGATCATGTTCGCAAGCCCGGTGATCGTGACCCTGCTGGCGGTGCCGCTGCTGGGCGAACGGGTCGGGCTGATGCAGTTCGCCGCCATCCTGCTGGGATTTCTGGGCGTGCTGATCGTCGTCTCGCCCTGGGACGCGGAACTGCACTGGGCGATTTTCCTGTCGCTGGGGTCATGCATCTGCACCTCGGTCTATTTCATCCTGTCGCGGATGCTGGCGCGCGAGGCGACGGCGACGCAGCAGATCTGGGCCAGCGGCATCGCCACACTGTTCCTGGCGCCCCTGGCCTTCTGGCAATGGCAGGAGCCCTCCGGCCCGCTGGTCGTGCTGATGATGTGCCTGATCGGGTTGTTCGGCGCCAGTTCGCACAGCCTGGTGACGCTGGCGCACCGGATGGCCGATGCCTCGGTCCTGGCGCCGGTGGTCTATCTGCAGCTACTGTTCGCGACCATCGGCGGCTATGTGGTCTTTCACCAGGTGCCGGGCGCCTCGACGCTGCTGGGTGCGATGGTCATCATCGCCGGGGGCGTGCTGCTTTGGCTCTCGGGGCGGCGAAAGAGAATTGCGGCAATCAGGACTTCCGCCATCGCGATTTCTTCGGAACAGTCGGAACGGAAACTCAAGGAGGACAGATGAAACTTTTGCGCTATGGCCCCGAGGGCCAGGAAAAGCCCGGCCTGCTGGATGCCGATGGCCGGATCCGCGACCTGTCGGGCCAGGTCCCAGACATCGCGGGCGACGTGCTGACCCCCGAGGGGCTGGAACGGCTGGCCGCGCTGGACCCGGCCAGCCTGCCCGTGGTCGAGGGCTCGCCCCGCATCGGCGCCTGCGTGGGGCAGGTGCGCAAGTTCATCGCCATCGGCCTGAACTATGCCGACCACGCCGCCGAAAGCGGCATGGCCGTGCCGTCCGAGCCGGTCGTCTTCAGCAAATGGACCAGTTGCATCGTCGGCCCGGACGACGACGTGGTGCTGCCCCCCGGCTCGCGGAAATCCGACTGGGAGGTCGAGCTGGGCGTGGTCATCGGCAAGACCGCGCGACAGGTGTCCGAGGCCGAGGCGCTGGACCATGTCGCGGGCTATTGCGTGGTCAACGACGTGTCCGAACGCGAATGGCAGCTGGAGCGCGGCAACACCTGGGACAAGGGCAAGGGGTTCGACACCTTCGGTCCCATCGGCCCCTGGCTTGTGACCCGCGACGAGGTGCCGGACCCGCAGGACCTGTCGATGTGGCTCGAGGTGGACGGCAAGCGCTATCAGGACGGTTCGACCAAGACGATGGTGTTCGGCGTGGCGGCGCTGGTCGCCTATTGCTCGCGGCTGATGACGCTGCTGCCGGGCGATGTGATCACGACCGGCACGCCCCCCGGCGTCGGCATGGGGCAGAAGCCTCCGGTCTATCTGAAGGGCGGCGAGGTCATGCGCCTGGGGATCCAGGGTCTGGGCGAACAGACCCAGCGCGTGCGGGCCTGACATCGGGCGGCGGGGCGACCCGCCGCCCTTTTTCCATGGGGAAATGCGATGCGGTTTTCCGCCAACCTGGGCTTTCTCTGGGCCGACCTGCCCCTGCCGCAGGCGATCCGCGCCGCGGCGGCGGCGGGCTTCGATGCCGTCGAATGCCACTGGCCCTATGACGCCGACCCGGCCGAGGTCGCGGCCGCCCTGCGCGACACCGGCCTGCCGATGCTGGGGCTGAACACCCTGCGCGGGGCCTTGGGCGAAAACGGGCTTTCTGCGCTGCCGGGCCGCGAGGCCGAGGCGCGGGCCGAGATCGACCGCGCCATCGCCTATGCCCGCGCCATCGGCTGCGGCGCCATCCATGTCATGGCGGGCTTTGCCGAGGGCGCGGCGGCCGAGGCGGTGTTCCTGGCGAACCTGGACCATGCCTGCCGTTCGGCGCCCGACCTGACCATCCTGATCGAGCCGCTGAACCGCCATGACGCGCCGGGTTACTTCCTGACCGGCTCGGACCAGGCGGCGCGGCTGATCGAACGGGCGGGGCACGCGAACCTGAAGCTGATGTTCGACTGCTATCACCTGCAGATCATGGAGGGGGATCTTTCGCGGCGGCTGCGGGCGCTGCTGCCGGTCATCGGGCATGTGCAGATCGCCTCGGTCCCCGACCGGGGCACGCCGGATCATGGCGAGCTGGATTATCGCCATATCTGCGGCGTGCTGCGCGATCTGGGATGGGATCGGTCGTTGGGGGCGGAATACCGGCCTGTCGGGGCGACAGAGGACAGCCTGGGCTGGTTGCCGGTGCTGCGCGCGGTCTGACGGCGCGGCGCCGGTGGCGCGGCTGGCGTGGGTATTTGGAAAACGGTGAAGATCAGGCGGGGTCGCCCGGCAGCCGGGCCTTGGCCTTGCGGGCCAGGATCCTGGCCACCGAGGCGTCGGCCTGGCGGCCGAGGCCCGCCTGCGCGGCCTCGCGGTAAAGCGCCAGCGCGGCGGTGGCGAGCGGGGTGGGCGTGTCCAGCGCCTGGGCCGCGTCGGTGACGATGCCCAGATCCTTGACGAAGATGTCCACCGCCGAGAAGGGCGTGTAGTCGCCCCGGACCACCTGCGGGCCGCGGTTCTGGAACATCCAGCTGTTGCCGGCGCATTCCGCGATCACATCCTGCACCGTCGCCAGATCCAGGCCGGATTTCGCGGCCAGGACCATCGCCTCGGCCATGGCGGCGATGTGGACACCGGCCAGAAGCTGGTTGATCAGCTTCATCCGGCTGCCGGCGCCGGGTTCCTCGCCCAGGCGGAAGACCCGCGCCGCGATGGCGTCGAGCGCCGGCTGGATGCGCCGGAAGGCCTGCTCGGGCCCCGAGGCCATGATGCTGATCGCGCCTTCGCGTGCCTTAGCGGCCCCGCCCGAGACCGGCGCGTCGATGGCGAACATCCCTGCCGTGGTGAGGTCGGCGGCGATCGCCACCGCGTCGTCGGGCGGCATGGTCGGGCAGAGCACAAAGACGGTGCCGGGCCGGGCCGCCGCGACCGCGCCACCCTGGAACAGCACGCGGCGCGTCTGGGCGGCATCGACCAGGAAGACGAAGACCGCGTCGCTGTCCTGCACTGCCTCGGCCGGTGTCGTGGCGACCCGGCCCCCGGCCGCCGCCAGGTCCCGGCCTGGCTGGGGGTCGAGGTCGAGCCCGGTGACCGGGATGCCGGCGCGGGCCAGCGACAGCGCGGCGCCAAGCCCCATCGAGCCCAGCCCGATGACGGTCGTCGAGAGGTCGGTCATCCGGTTTCCCCCTTGAAGCGGTCAGACATTCATCGACAGGTCGTAATGCATCCGCGCCAGCCCGGGCTCGGCCCGGTCGAACAGTTCGGGCGACAGCCGGACCACCGCCGGCAGGTCCTCGAACACGCGGCGCAGGTGCAGGCGCATGGTCGCCTCGGCCATGTCGGGGTCCTGGCTTGCGATGGCATCGACGATGGCGCGGTGCTGGTCCACCATGACCTGGGCCGGGGTCACGGCCGAGAGCAGGTGGCGTACGCGGTCCAGGTGGATCTTGAGCCCCTGCAGGTGGACGCCGACCAGCGCCTTGCCGGCGATGGCGGCCAGGGCGGCGTGGAACTCCTCGTCCAGGGCGACCAGCCGGGCGGGGTCGCCAGGGTCCACGGCGGCCTGCCGGTCGATCATCGCGCGCAGCCGGCCGACCTCGGCGGGACCGGCCATGCGGGTGGCGATGCGCACGATGTCGGCCTCGGTCGCCTCGCGGATGAAGCGGGTGTCGAGCACCCAGTCCATGTTGATGCGCGTGACGAAGGTGCCGCGCTGGGGCCGCACCTCCAGCAGGCCCTCGGCGGCCAGGCGGATGAAGGCCTCGCGCACGGGCTGGCGCGAGAGGTCGTACTGGTCGGCGATGTCCTGTTCCGACAGCCGCATGCCGGGCTGCAGGTCGCCGGTCACGATCCGGCGGCGCAGCAGGGCATGCATCTGGGCCGCCGCCGGCAGGTCGGGGTCGGCGGCGGGGCAGGCCGGCTGGGGCCGCTGGTCGGTGTGTAACGCTGCCTTCATCGGCCCTCCTGCCCCGGTATTTCGGACGAATGGGGGGCTTGCGTCAACCGCCTCGCACGCGGGCAAAGCCCAGCGTGGTCGTCTGGCGATAAACCTGGCCCATTCCCAGCACGGCCGAAGGATAGTCGGGATGATGCGGGGCATCGGGCCACAGCTGCGATTCGAGCGCGATGCCGGCGTGGGGGCCATAGACCTGGCCCGACAGGCCGGGCGCGCCGGGACGCAGCAGGGCGCCGGCATAGACCTGCAAGCCCGGCTCGGTCGAATCGATGGTCATTTGCAGCGACCGGGCGCGCAGGGTGGCGGCGCGGCGCGGCGCCATCGTCCGCCGCGTGCCCAGGCACAGGTTATGGTCGATCAGCGGGCCCTGAAGCCGGTCGCCCAGCCGCGCGGGCTGGCGGAAATCCAGATGCGTGCCCTGCACCGGGGCGGGCGGGCCCAGCGGGATCAGGTCGTCGTCCACCGGCAGATAGGTGTCGGCGGGGACGGTCAGCCGGTGATCGGCGACGGTCGGGCGGCCGTCCAGGTTGAAGTAGCTGTGTTGGGCGAAGTTGCAGAACGTGTCCTCGGTCGCGCTGGCGAGGACGGCGATGCGCAAGGCCGGGCCGGGCAGCAGGTGATAGGTCACCCGCACCAGCAGCGCGCCGGGAAAGCCCATGTGCCCGTCCGGCAGGCGGTCCGACAGGGCCACGAAATCCGGCCCCTGGTCGGCGATGATCCAGTTGCGCTGTCCGGTCCCGTCCGAGCCCCCGTGCAGCGTCGTGCGGCCGCGTTCGTTGCGGTCCAGCGTCAGCGCCTTGCCGTCCAGCACCGCCCGGCCCCCCGCGATGCGGTTGGCGCAGCGCCCGACGATGGCGCCGAAATAGCGGCCTTCGGCCAGGTAGGGGGCCAGTTCGGGAAAGCCCAAGACCAGCGGCTGGGCGATACCGTCCAGCCGCAGATCCTGCAGCGAGGCGCCCCAGCTGATGACCGAGGCCGTCAGCCCATGCGCGGACAGCGTGACGCGCCGGACGGGGTGACCGTCGGGCAGGGTGCCGAAGTCCGTGGCGGTCATGGCCTGACCCGGGGCTCGGCCAGGCCGCGGGCGCCGTCGGGCAGGACCAGCCAGGTGCGGCCGTCCTGCGCGCCGTCCAGCCCCTCTGCCGCGCTGGTCACCAGGATGCGGTCCAGGTTTTCCCCGATGAAGGCCGGGCAGCTGACCTGGGCCGAGGGCAGGGTGACGCTGTCGATCCGGGTGCCGTCGGGCGCGTGGCAGACCAGCGTGCCGCTGCCCCAGCGCGCGTTCCAGAAATTGCCGCGCGCGTCGGTCACCGCGCCGTCCGGGTGCTGGTCGGTGCCGGTCAGGTCCAGATAGACGGCAGGCTCGCCCACCGGCCAGCCGCGGGCGTCCAGAGGCTGGCGCCAGACGATCTGGCGCGCGGTGTCGGCGAAATAGGCATGCCGCCCGGCGGGGTCGAAGCAGATGGCGTTGGGGATGTCCATGCCGTCCCGCAACCGCTCCAGCCGGCCGTCGAACCAGCGATAGATCGCGCCCGCGCCGGGGCTGGCGTCCAGCCCCATCGTGCCGATCCAGAAGCCGCCCCAGGGATCGGCCCGCCCGTCGTTCGAGCGGTTGCCGGGCCTGTCCGCTTCCAGTGCGACCAGCGGCTCGCGCGCGCCGCTGCCCAGGTGAAAGCGGAAAAGCGCGCTGGCGCTGGCGATCAGCAGGCTGTCGCGGTCGATCCAGCCCGCGGCCGAGACGGGCTCGTCGAACTGCCAGGACAGTTCGCGCCCCTGATGCCGGCTCAGCAGCCGCTTGCCCAGGATGTCGAACCAGAAGGCCTGGCCGCGTTCGGGGTGCCACAGCGCGCCTTCCCCCAGGGTGCAGATGCGCGGATCGAAGAGCGTATGTCTCATGCCAGGGATCGCAGCGCCGAAACCATCTCGCGCGCGCGCGCGCCCACGTCCTCGGGGGTGTCGCCGGGCCGGTAAAGCGAGGTGCCGATGCCAAAGCCCTGGGCACCGGCGGCGAACCAGTCGGCAAAGTTCTGCGGCCCGACGCCCCCCACGGCATAGACCGGGATTTCGGGCGGCAGGACGGCGCGCAAGGCCTGCAGCAGGCCGGGCCCCGCCTGGCCTGCGGGAAACAGCTTCAGCCCGGTCGCGCCGGCGGCGATGGCGCGGAAACACTCGGTGGCGGTAAAGACGCCCGGATAGCTTTCCAGCCCCAACCGGCGGGTTTCGCGGATCACCTCGGGGTTCATGTCCGGGGACACGATCATCCGCCCGCCCGCGTCCGCGACACGGCCCACGTCCGGCAGGCTCAGCACGGTGCCCGCGCCCACGGTGGCCTGGCCGCCGAAGCGGGTGGCCATCAGCCGGATGCTTTCCAGCGGATCGGGCGAGTTCAGCGGCACCTCCATCCGGTCGATGCCGGCCTCGATCAGGGCGGTGCCCACGGGAATGGCCTCGGCCGGGGTCAGGCCGCGCAGGATGGCGATGATGGGTTGGGTCATTCGGTCCTCAGCAATGCGGCGGCGGCGGCGGTCAGTCCGGTCAGGACCAGGGCCGAGCCGTCCTTTTGGTAGGCGTCGGCACCCCGCTGCGTCAATGCCCCTGCGTAAAGCCCGGCCAGCCCCTCGGCCCCGATCACCGCCACGCGGGCGCCCTGCCACAGGGGCCGCGCCGCCGCGATCTCGGCCCCGATCAGCAGGGCGGACAGCCGCCCGGCCGCCGCCTCGGGCGAAAGCCCGTCCAGCAGCGCGGCCGCCCGCAGCGGAAACAGCCCCGCCTGCGCAAGGCCGGGGTCGGCCGCGACCTCGGCCAGCGTCCGGTGAAAGGCGGCCGCATCCGCCGCGGCCTCGCCGATGGTCAGGCGCAGGACGGACTGGCGCGACAGCAGGGCGTAAAGCTCTCCGGTCATGAAGGTGCGAAAGGCGGTGACGCGGCCGCCTTCGACGCGGACCCATTTGCAATGCGTGCCGGGAAGGCACAGCGTGCCGGCGAAATCCGGGGTCTCGGCCAGGAAACCGGCGATCTGGGTTTCCTCGCCCCGCATCACGTCGGGGGGATCGGACTGCATCAGCCCGGGCAGGATATGGACGTCCAGCCGCGCGTCCCGCACGGGCGGCCGTGTGGCGCGCAACGGGTCGAGGGGCGTGCAGGGGACGGCGCGATATTCGGCCTCGGCCCAGCCGGTGCGGGCCCCGACCATGCCGCAGGCGATGACGGGCGTCGCCCGCCCCAGCCAGTCGCCGGCAAGTTCCAGCAGGGCGGGCTCGAACCCGTCCGGGGTCAGCGCGCCCATGCCCCGGTCCGAGGCGCGGGCCTCCAGCACCTGCCCGCCCGCCATGGCCCAGGCGCGCAGCCGGCTGGTGCCCCAGTCGACCGCGATCCAGTCGGGCCTTACCATGAGAAGGCTTCGGTCTGGATGCGCCGGCCCAGCATCATCGCATCGGCGACGTGGCGGAAGGGGGCCAGGTCCACCTCGCTGGTGCCGCGCTGGATCAGCTGGGCAAAGCGGGCATAGATGCGGTCGTATTCCCCCGACAGAGAGCTTTCGCTGGCGATGGCCTGACCGTCGATCACCACGGTCGCGCCGCCCTGGGACAGGTCCAGCCGGCCCCGGTCGGTGTCGATCTGCATGTCCCAGGTCTGCGGCCCGGTTTCCCGGAAGTCGAAGTCCAGGTCCACCGGCGCGCCTTCCTCGGTCAGCATGGTCAGTTGCGCGGCGATCGGCGTGTCGCGGTTCTCGGGGAACTCCAGCACGGCCCCGGTGGTGTAAAGCGCGACCGGCAGGATATGGGTCAGGATGGAATAGGCGTTGATCCCCGGGTCGAAGACGCCGGTGCCGCCCGGGGCAAAGATCCAGTCCTGGCCCGGGTGCCAGCGCCGCACGTCCTCGCGCCAGGTGACGGTGATGCGGGTGATCCGCTTGTCCGCCAGCCAGGCCTTGGCGCCCGGTATTCCCGGCGCGAACTGGCTGTGCCAGGCGGCGAACAGCACCCGGCCCTGGTCGCGGGCGATCCTTTGCAGGGTCATCACCTCGCTGACCGTGGTGCCGGGCGGCTTTTCCAGCAGGACGTGCTTGCCCGCCAGCAGGGCTTGCCGCGCCACGGCAAAGCGGACCTGCGGCGGCGTGCACAGCGACACCGCCTGCACCCGGGGGCTTTGGCGCAGCAGGGCGCCGATCTCGGGATAGGCGGTCAGCCCCTCAGGCCGGGCGACGGGGTCGACCACGGCAGCCAGGTTGAACACGGGCGAGGCGTCCAGCGCCGCGCGATGCTGGTCCCGGGCGATCTTGCCGAAACCGATGATGGCCAGATCAATGGCTGTCACGTCCCACCTCGCGTCCGCGGCATCCTTTCAGGAAATCGAAATCGGCGCCGGTGTCGGCCCCCTCGAC
This sequence comes from Paracoccus yeei ATCC BAA-599, assembly GCF_000622145.1. GTDB lineage: Bacteria > Pseudomonadota > Alphaproteobacteria > Rhodobacterales > Rhodobacteraceae > Paracoccus > Paracoccus yeei. The sequence continues at coordinate 46,684 of NZ_JHWH01000014.1, forward strand.
ATGATCGTGGAACATGCGGGCGTAACCGCTGGCGGGCGGGGCCGCGGGCGGCACCCATTCGGCCAGCCGCCGCGCGATCTCCTCGTCGCTCAGGTCCAGGTGCAGGCGCCGGTTCGGCACGTCCAGTTCGATGAAATCGCCGGTCCGCACGATAGCCAGCGGCCCGCCCCGCGCCGCCTCGGGCGAGGTGTGCAAGACGACCGTGCCATAGGCGGTGCCCGACATGCGCGCGTCGCTGATCCGCACCATGTCGGTAATGCCCTTTTTCAGCACCTTGGGCGGCAGGCCCATGTTGCCGACCTCGGCCATGCCGGGATAGCCCTTGGGACCGCAGTATTTCATCACCATGACGCAGGTCTCGTCGATCTCCAGCGCATCGTCGTTGATCCGCGCCTTGTAGTCGTCGATGTCCTCGAACACGACCGCCCGGCCGCGATGGCGCAGCAGGTGGGGGCTTGCAGCCGAAGGCTTCAGCACCGCGCCGCCCGGCGCCAGGTTCCCGCGCAGGACCGCGATGCCGCCCTGGGGCGTCAGCGCGCGCTCGACCGGCAGGATCACGTCCTCGTTCCAGTTGCGGGCCTCGCGCACCTCGTCCCAGATCGTTTCCCCTGAAACGGTCAGCGCGTCGCGGTGCAGGACGCCCGCCTCGCCCAGGCGTTTCAGCACCACGGGCAGGCCGCCGGCATAGAAGAATTCCTCCATCAGGTACTGGCCCGAAGGCATCAGGTTCACGATGGTCGGAATGTCGCGGCCGCAGCGGTCCCAATCGTCCAGCGTCAGGTCGACGCCGACCCGGCCCGCCAGCGCCAGCAGGTGGATCACCGCGTTGGTCGACCCGCCGATGGCGCCGTTGCAGCGAATCGCGTTCTCGAACGCCTGCCTGGTCAGGATGTCGCTGGGCTTCAGGTCGTCCTTGACCATCTGCACGATGCGCCGGCCGGTCAGCTGCGCCATCACGCGGCGGCGCGAGTCCACCGCCGGGATCGCGGCATTGCCGGACAGCGCCATGCCCAATGCCTCGGCCATGCTGGCCATGGTGCTGGCGGTGCCCATGGTGTTGCAGGTGCCCGAGGACCGGCTCATCGCCTGTTCGGCGTCCAGGAAGTCCTCCTGCGTCATCTCTCCGGCCTTCACGGCCTCGGAGAACTTCCACAGATGCGTGCCCGAGCCAATACGCTCGCCCCGGAACCAGCCGTTCAGCATCGGGCCCCCGGTCACGACGATGGACGGAATGTCGGTCGAGGCCGCGCCCATCATCAGGCTGGGCGTGGTCTTGTCGCAGCCGACAAGCAGCACGGCCCCGTCGATGGGCTGGCCGCGCATCGCTTCCTCGACCGCCATGGCGGCGAGGTTGCGATACATCATCGCGGTCGGCCGATAGGTGTTCTCGGAGGCCGAAAACACCGGCACTTCGACCGGAAAGCCGCCGGCCTCCCAGACGCCGGCCTTCACCTTTTCGGCCAGTTCGCGCAGGTGGCCGTTGCAGGGCGTCAGGTCCGACCAGGTGTTCAGGATGCCGATGACGGGCCGGCCGTCGAACAGGTCATGCGGATAGCCCTGATTCTTCAGCCAGCCGCGGTGATAGATGGTGTCGCGCGAATTGCCGCCATACCAGTGCTGCGACCGCAGCTTGCGCGGCCATTCGGCGGGTTTGAAGGTGGTCATGCTTTGCTCTTGTTCGAGACGTCGAAGATCACGGCGGCCATCAGCACCAGGCCCTTGATGACCTGCTGATAGTCGATGCCGATGCCCAGGATGGACATGCCGTTGTTCATCACGCCCATGATGAAGGCGCCGACGACGGCGCCGATCACGGTGCCGACGCCCCCGGCCATGGACGCGCCGCCGATGAAGACGGCCGCGATCACGTCCAGTTCGAACCCGACCCCGGCCTTGGGCGTGGCCGAGTTCAGCCGCGCCGAGACGACCATCCCCGCCAAGGCCGCCAGCATCCCCATGTTGACGAAGGTCAGGAACACCACCCGTTCCGAGTTGATGCCCGACAGTTTCGCCGCCTTGGCATTGCCGCCGATGGCATAGATGCGCCGCCCGATGGTGGTGCGTTCCGAAATGAAGGCGTAAAGCGCGACCAGGACCGCCATGACCATGAAGACGTTGGGCAGCCCGCGGAAATTCGCCAGGGCCCAGGTCATCCAGACCAGCGCCAGAAAGATCAGCGCGTTCTTGGCCGCGAAGAAGGCAAAGGGCTCGTCCGCGATGCCCACGGCCTCTTCGCGCTTGCGGGCGCGGATCTGCAGCCACAGGATGGCGATGGCCGCGCCCCAGCCCAGGACCAGCGACAGGGTGTTGGGCTTGTCCGGTCCGAACAGGTCCGGGATGAAGCCCGAGGCGATCATCTGGAATTCGCGCGGGAAGGGGCCGATGCTTTGCCCCTGCAGGATCCACATGGTCAGGCCCCGGAACACCAGCATCCCAGCCAGGGTGACGATGAAGCTGGGGATCTTCCAATAGGCGATCCAATAGCCCTGCGCCGCGCCGATCAGCGCCCCCGCGACCAGCGACAGCACCACCACCAGCGGGATGGGCAGGCCCATGCGCACGATCATCAGCGCGGCAAGCGCGCCCACGAAGGCCGCGATGGACCCCACCGACAGGTCGATGTGGCCCGCGACGATGATCAGCAGCATGCCGACCGCCATGATGACGATGTGGCTGTTCTGCAGGAACAGGTTCGTCAGGTTGACCGGGCGGAACAGGATGCCGCCCGTGACGATCTGAAAGAACGCCATGATGATGATCAGCGCGAACAGGATGCCGTATTCGCGGATGTTGCGGCGGATGAAGCCGAAGGTGTCGCCGCCGGGGCGGGTTTCGATGGTGTCAGACATGGGCGGCCTCGGCCTCGATTTCCTCGGGGGTGACGTTTTCCTCGGTCAGGGTGTGGCCCGACGTGATGATGATCTCCATGATGCGTTCCTGGGTCGCCTGGGCGGTGGGCATGTCCCCGACCAGGCGGCCTTCGTTCATCACGAGGATGCGGTCGGTAATGCCCAGAAGCTCGGGCATTTCCGAGGAGATCACGATGATGGATTTGCCCGCGGCCGCAAGGTCGCGGATGATGGTATAGATCTCGTACTTGGCGCCGACGTCGATGCCGCGCGTGGGTTCGTCCAGGATCAGGATCTCGGGGCCCGAGAACAGCCATTTTGCCAGCACGACCTTTTGCTGGTTGCCGCCCGACAGGTTCACCGTCGCCTGGTCGATGGAGGACGACCGGATGTTGATCTGCTTGCGATAGTCGCGCGCAACCTGGCCTTCCTTGTGGCGGTCGATGACGCCCTTCGGGGCGACGCCGCGCAGGTTCGCCAGCGGGATGTTGCGGCGGATCGTGTCGATCAGCACCAGGCCCAGCGACTTGCGGTCCTCGGTCACGTAGGCCAGGCCCGCCTTGATGGCCTTGGGCACGGCGGACAGGTCCACGGGCTTGCCGTGGATGGACACGCTGCCCGATTTCCAGTCGCCCATGCTGCGGCCGAAGATCGACATGGCCAGTTCGGTGCGGCCCGCGCCCATCAGCCCGGCGATGCCCAGCACCTCGCCCCGCCGCAGGTCGAAGCTGGCGCGGTCGACCATCAGCCGGCCCTCGCGCGCGGGATCGGCCACGGTCCAGTCGCGGACCTGCATCACCTCCTCGCCGACCTTCGGTTCGCGGGGGGGATAGCGGTCGTTCATCGACCGGCCCACCATGTCCTTGATGATCTGCGCCTCGGGGACCATGCCGTCGTGATGGGCCACGGTCGCGCCGTCGCGCAGCACGGTGATGCTGTCGCAGACCTGGGAAATCTCGTTCAGCTTGTGCGAGATCAGGATCGCCGTCATGCCCTGGTCGCGAAAGCTGGCCAGCAGGCGCAGCAGCGCATCGCTGTCGTTTTCGTTCAGCGAACTGGTCGGTTCGTCCAGGATCAGCAGATCGACCTTTTTCGACAGCGCCTTGGCGATCTCGACCAGCTGCTGCTTGCCCATGCCCAGCTCGCCCACCCGGGTTTCGGGGCTTTCGCGCAGGCCGACCTTGGCCAGCAGCTCGGCGGTGCGGCGGTTCGTCTCGTGCCGGTCGATCACGCCGCGCGTCGCGATCTCGTTGCCCAGGAAGATGTTCTCGGCAATCGACATCTGCGGCACCAGCGCGAGTTCCTGGTGGATGATGACGATGCCCTGCGCCTCGCTGTCGGGGATGCCGCGAAAGGCGACGGGCTTGCCGTTGTACAGGATCTCGCCGTCGTAGGTGCCGTGCGGATAGACCCCGGACAGCACCTTCATCAGCGTGGACTTGCCGGCGCCGTTCTCGCCGCACAGCGCCCGGATCTCGCCCCGGCGGACGGTCATGTTGACGTTGTCGAGGGCTTTCACCCCGGGAAATTCCTTGGTGATGCCCCGCATTTCCAGAATGGCGTCCATCGCTTCCCCCTTCGCGATGGGGATGCCGCCGCGACCCTGGCGGCGGCATCCCGGTTTGTCACTTGATCTGGTCTTCGGTGTAGTAGCCCGAGCCGACCAGAACCTCCTTGAGGTTCTTCTCGGTCACGGCGACCGGCTCCAGCAGGTAGGACGGGACCACCTTGACGCCGTTGTTGTAGGTTTCGGTGTCGTTCACCTGCGGCTCTTCGCCCTTCATCATGGCGTCGACCATGCTGACGGTGACCTTGGCCAGTTCTCGGGTGTCCTTGAAGATGGTCGAATACTGTTCGCCCGCCAGGATCGACTTGACCGACTGGACCTCGGCGTCCTGGCCGGTGACGATCGGCATCTTCAGGTCGCCCGAGCCATAGCCCACGCCCTTGAGCGAGGACAGGATGCCGATGGAGAGCCCGTCATAGGGCGACAGCACCCCGTTCACCTGCTTGTCGGTGTAGTTCGCCGACAGGATGTTGTCCATGCGCGACTGGGCGGTGGCCGGGTCCCAGCGCAGGGTGCCGACCTTGTCCATGCCCATCTGCCCCGAGGGGATCACGATCGAGCCGTCGTCGATCATCGGTTGCAGGACCGACATGGCGCCGTCGTAGAAGAAGAAGGCGTTGTTGTCGTCGGGCGAGCCGCCGAACAGCTCGACGTTCCAGGGCTTGACGTCCGGGAAGCGCTCCTTGAGCCCTTCGACCAGGGTATTGGCCTGCTCGACGCCCACCTTGAAGTTGTCGAAGGTCGCGTAATAGTCGATGTCGGGCGTGTCGCGGATCAGCCGGTCATAGGCGATCACCTTGATGTCCGAGGCCTTGGCGTTGGCCAGCGCGTTCGACAGCGTGGTGCCGTCGATGGCCGCGATCACCAGCACGTTCACGCCCTTGGTGATCATGTTCTCGATCTGGGCCAGCTGGTTCGGGATGTCGTCGTCGGCATATTGCAGGTCGGTCTGATAGCCCGCGTCCTGGAACTGCTTGACCATGTTGTTGCCGTCGTCGATCCAGCGCGCCGAGGTCTTGGTCGGCATCGAGATCCCGACCATGCCTTCGGCCGCCGCGATCCCGGGCAGCGAAAGCGCCAGGACCGAAGCCGTGGCGACAGCAAGTTTCCTAAGATTGAACATGTTTTCTCCCGTTCATGGCACGGCAGAAGCGGGCGCTCGGCGGCGCCTCTTGACCCTCATGCCTGCTTTCCCCCCTTCGCGGGCCGCCTGCGCGATCCGCAGCGAATGCGGCCATCTCGGTGCGCGCCCCGCTTGTCTGACAGGCTAGACCGCCGCGCTTGCGACCGTCAATTTCGGTTTGCGCGGCGCGATATACCAGGCATGATATGTCTTAGCGCTAACATCGGGATAAGCACGCATGGCAGGCAGCCGGGACGCGGCCGAGGAACTGATCTCTCGGGGGATCAAGCTGCGGCAGCTTGCGCTATTGGTGGCGGTGGAACGCAGCGGCCAGCTCAGCCGGGCGGCGGCGATCATGAACATGACGCAGCCGGCCGCCTCGCGCATGCTGGCGGATCTGGAGCGGATCGTGGGCGCCGATCTGACGCTGCGTCACAGCCGGGGGGTCAGCCTGACCCCCGCCGGTGAGCGTCTGGCCGAGGGTGCGCGCATCATGCTGCGCGACCTGGATATCGCCGGGCGCGAGGTGCGCGACATCGGCCGCGGCCGGCTGGGCGCGGTGCGGCTGGGCTCGGTCGCGGGGCCGTCGCTGGAGCTGGTGCTGCCGGTGGTGCGCAGCCTCGAGCGGTCCGAGCCGAACCTGCGCGTCACCATCGAGGTCGATTCCAGCGACCGGCTGGCCGCGGACCTGCTGGCCGGCGAACTGGACCTGTATCTGGGCCGCGTTCCCGACCGGCTGGACCCCGCCAGCTTCGACCTGGTGCCGATCGGTCCCGAGCCCCTGTCGCTGATCGTGGGCCGGGATCACCCGCTGGGCTGTGGCCCCTGCGACCTGTCGGACTGCCTGGCCCACGACTGGGTCATGCAGCCGCCGGGTACCGTGCTGCGCGCCACGGTCGAACGCTATCTGCTGGACCGGGGACTGGTGCTGCCGGCCTCGGTCATCTCGACGGGGTCGCTGATGCTGACGCTGGCCTTCGTCATGCATTCGCCGGCGGTGGGGGTGCTCTCCACCTCGGCGGCACGGCTGTTCGAGGCCGAAAACCGCGGGCCCGTCCTGCGCCTGCCGGTCGCCCCAGACCTGGCGGTGACGCCCTATGCCATCGTCACCCTGCGCGGGCGCGAGCCCACCGCCGCGGCGCGCGTCTTTCTGAACGTCCTGCGCGAGGAACTGCAGCAGCGCGCCGTCTAGGCGCCGGCACGCACATCGGCCCAGTCGGGATGCCGGTCGAACTGGATGCGCACATAGCTGCAGGCCGGCACGATCCGCAGGCCCTTGCTGCGGGCGTCCTGGACCAGCCGGTCCACCAGCGCGCCCGCCGCGCCGCTGCCGCGCATGGCGGGGGGCGCATAGGTGTGATCGGCAACGATGGTTCCGGGGCCGGCGGCGCGCCAGGTCAGTTCCGCCTCGCCCTGGATGCCGGGCAGGGCTACGGAATAGCGGCCCGAGGATCCGTTATCCTCGTGGCGGACATTGGGACGGGGCTGGGACACGAGACTTCTCCTTGACCGGGGTCTGCCGGGACAACGCCCGGCAGCGGTCCCGGGGTCCATGCCCCGGCGGGATCAGGCGCGTTCGGAATATTCGAAGGTTTCGGTGTTCACGACGATGTTTTCATCCGCGCCGACGAAGGGCGGAATCATCACCCGCACGCCATTGTCCAGGATCGCCGGCTTGAAGCTTTTCGCGGCGGTCTGGCCGTTCAGCACCGGCTCGGTCTCGGCCACGCGGCAGACGACCTTCTGCGGGATGCGCACGGACAGGGGCTCGTCGCCGTAATATTCGACGGCGGCGGTCATGCCGTCCTGCAGGAAGGGGCGGCGGTCGCCCAGCAGGTCGGCGTCGAGTTCGGTCTGTTCAAAGGTGGCGCTGTCCATGAACACCAGCTTGCCGTCGGATTCATACAGGAACTGCTGGTCCTTGAATTCCAGCTGGACCTGATCGACCTTGTCCTCGGACCGGAAGCGTTCGTTCAGCTTGCGTCCGTCGCGCAGGTTCTTCAGCTCGACCTGGGCGAATGCGCCGCCCTTGCCGGGCTTGACGTGGTTGACCTTGACCGCGGCCCACAGGCCCCCGTCGTGTTCCAGCACAAAGCCGGGCTTGATTTCATTGCCGTTGATCCGGGCCATCCTGCAAACCTTGATATCGGGAAAGTCGGGCGGTCCGGGGTTGAACCGCCATCAGCCGGCCCTATATCCAGCCACGCGGTCCAAGGCAACCGGATCGGACTTTCGGCGTTGTCAAGGCTGACTGAAGGGGTTTGGTTGTCGTGAATCGGTTATCATTTTCGTGTTATCCGCAGATTTCGCGCGCCTTGCGCGCTATGCATGGCTGTCATGAGGGTGAGGGCATACCGAATCAGACCCGGGATCGGCTAATCCCGACAGGCGCCGCCATTGACTGGCGATCAACATCGGCAGGGCAGGGGCCCCGCCGCTATGCGGTTTGGCAAGAATAACAGGATAAAGAAAATGCGCGATTTCGTGGATGGCTCGGCTTTCAATTTTGAACAAGGACAGCGCGCCCGCAAGCTTTTTGCCGCGGTGGTGCTGGCTGCCCTGGACGATGCGATCGCGGATGACAAAAAATATGGCAACGGGCCTGATCAGATTGCACGCTGGGCACGGTCGCGCGATGGGCGCGAGGTTCTGTCCTGCGCCGGCATCGACCCGAACGAACGTGTGGTCAAGGGCCTGATGGAGTTCGTGGCCAAGGGCGTGCGCACCTCGGTCGCGCTGTCGCGCGAGGAATCCGAACGCCGCCACGCCGCCGAGGAAGCCGACGCGGCCTGATCGCCCCTCTTTCGACATCTGTCGTGCTTTCGGCCGCCCCACGCCAGGGGCGGCCTTTTTGCTGTCACTGGAACAGGCGCAGCACCAGGGGCGCGATGATCGCGGTCAAGACCGCGTTCAGCCCCATGCCGATGCCGGCGAAAGCCCCCGCGGTTTCGTTCACCTGGAAGGCGCGGGCGGTGCCGATGCCATGCGCAGCCACGCCCACCGCAAAGCCGCGCGCGCGCCAGTCGCGCACGCCCAGCCCGTTCAGCAGGGGCGTCACGATCACCGCGCCGAAGATCCCGGTCAGCAGCACCAGGACGGCGGTGATCGTCGGCTCACCCCCCAGCCCCTCGGCGATGCCGATGGCGACGGGGGCGGTGGTCGATTTCGGCGCAAGGCTGGCCATCATCACCGGCGACAGGCCGAAGGCATGCCCGATCGCCAGGACCGAGGCGATGGCCGTGACCGAGCCCGCGACCAGCGCCGCCGCCAAGGGCAGCGCCGCCCGGCGCACCCGATGCAGGTTTTCGTAAAGCGGCATCCCCAGCGCGACCGTGGCCGGACCCAGCATGAAATGGACGAATTGCGCGCCCTCGAAATAGGTCTGGTAATCGGTGCCCGTCACCCCCAGCACCAGCGCCAGCAGGATCACCGCGACCAGCACCGGGTTGGCCCAGCTTTGCCGCCCCATCGCCCGGAAAAAGCGGTCCCCCAGCCAGTAGGCCACCAGCGTCGCCGTCAGCCACAGCAGCGGCCCGCGCGACAGATAGGACCAGATCATCCCCGCGTCGGTCATTCGCCTTGGCCTCCGGTGGCGCGCACGACCCAGACAAAGACCAGCGCCGCCACCGCGATGGCCAGTGCGGTCGAGACGGTCAGCGCAAGCGCGATGGCCAGCCCGTCGCTGCGGAATTCGCCCAGATGCGCCACGACGCCGACGCCCGCCGGCACGAAGAACAGCGACAGGTTGCCCAGAAGGCCCAGCGTGACGGGGCGCAGCATCTCGGCCAGGCGGGGGCGCAGGCTGCAGCTGGCGACCAGCAGCAGCAGGCCGATCACGGGGCCGGGGACGGGCAGGCCCAGCCCGCGGGCGGCGATCTCGCCCGCAAGCTGGAACGAAAGCAGGATGACAAGCGCGGGGATCATGGGGGATTCCGGTCAAAATATCCTCAAATCTTGTGGATAACACCGCGGCGGACCCGATATCTAGGGGGCGCGGTTGACTAAGGAGGCCGAAACCGCGAAAAATCCCCCATGGATCCAATCGGGATGACCCCTTGCGTTTCGACCGGCTGCGCCTGAACGGCTTCAAGAGCTTCGTGGACCCGACCGACCTGGTCATCCACGACGGGCTGACCGGAGTCGTCGGTCCGAACGGCTGCGGCAAGTCGAACCTGCTCGAGGCGCTGCGCTGGGTCATGGGCGAGAACCGCCCCACCGCCATGCGCGGCGAGGGGATGGAGGACGTGATCTTTGCCGGCACCGCCCGCCGGTCCGCCCGCGCCCATGCCGAGGTGACGCTGCTGATCGACAATGCCGAGCGGCTGGCCCCGGCGGGGATGAACGACAGCGACACGCTGGAAATCTCGCGCCGGATCACGCGCGACGCGGGTTCCGCCTATCGCATCAACGGGCGCGAGGTGCGGGCGCGCGACGTGCAGATGCTGTTCGCCGACGCCTCGACCGGGGCCCATTCGCCCGCGCTGGTGCGGCAGGGCCAGATCTCGGAACTGATCAACGCCAAGCCCAAGGCCCGCCGCCGCATCCTTGAGGAAGCGGCCGGCATTTCCGGCCTTTACCAGCGCCGGCACGAGGCCGAGCTGAAGCTGAACGCCGCCGAGGCGAACCTGGCGCGGCTGGACGACACGCTGGATCAGCTGTCGGCGCAGGCCGCCTCGCTAGCCCGGCAGGCCCGCGCCGCCGCCCGCTATCGCGAGATCGGCGCCGCCCTGCGCCGGACCGAAGGGATGCTGCTGTATCGCCGTTGGGCCGAGGCCGACCAGGCCCGCGCCGCCGCGGCCGAGGCGCTGCAGGATGCCCTGCGCGCCGCCGCCGGGGCCGAGGCGCAGGCCCGCCGCGCCATCGCCGCGCGCGAGACCGCCGATGCCGCCCTGCCGCCGCTGCGGGACGAGGAGCAGGTCGCCGCCGCCATCCTGTCGCGCGCCACCGTCGAGCGCGAGGCCCTGGACGAGGCCGAGGCCCGCGCCGCCCAGGCGATCCGCACGCTGGTCGCGCGCATCGCCCAGCTTGACCGCGACCTCGAGCGCGAGGCGGGGCTGAACCGCGACGCGGGCGAGGTCATCGCCCGGCTGGAGGCCGAACGGCAGGATCTGGAGCAGGCCGGCCGGGGCCACGACGACCGTCTGGCTGCCGCCGGCGAGGCCGCCGACGAGGCCGCCGAGGCGCTGCGCCTGGTGGAGACGCGGCTGGCCGAGCTGACCGACGAAGCCGCCCGGCTGGCCGCCCGCCATCAATCCGCCGAACGGCTGGTCCATGACCTGCGCCAGATGCAGGCCCGCGCCGACCGCGCGGCGGTCGCGGCCGAGGAAAAGCTTGCCGCCGCGTCCAGGGCCGGGACCGGCGCCGAGGCCGCACGGGAGGCCGCCGAGGCGGCGATGGAGGCGGCCCGCGCCCGCGCCGAACTGGCCGAGGAGGCCTTGGCCGCCGCCGAGGAGGAGCGCAGCGCCCTGGAGGACGCCGAGGCCGAGGCCCGCGCCGCCCGCGCCGAGGCCGAGGGCGAGCTTTCGGCGCTGGCGGCCGAGATGGCGGCGCTGCGCCGGCTGGTCGAACGCGGCCAGGGCACCGGCTCGGTCCTGGACCTGGTGCGGGTGGCGCGCGGCCACGAGACGGCCTTCGGCGCGGCACTGGGCGACGATCTGCAGGCCGCGCTGGTCAACGAGGGGTCGGGTTGGCACGCGCTGCCGCCCTGCGACGGCCCGGCGCTGCCCGTCCCGGCCCTGGCGCCGCATGTCGAGGCGCCGGCCGCGCTGGCCCGGCGTCTGGCGCAGGTCGGGCTTGTGCCCGACGCGGAAACCGGCGCCGCGCTGCAACCCGGCCTTGCGCCGGGGCAAAGGCTGGTGACGCTGGCGGGCGATCTGTTCCGCTGGGATGGGATGCGGGTGATGGCGGGGGAGTCCGTCTCGGCCGCGGCGCTGCATCTGCAGAAGGTGAACCAGCTGGCCGAGCTGTCGGCCCAGGCCGAGGCCGCCCGGACCCGTGCCGAGCGTACACAGGCCGTACACCGGGCGTGCACCGAACGGCACGCCGCCGCGACCGAGGCCGAGAAGCGCGCCCGCGACCTGCGGCGCGAGGCCGAGCGCGGCCTGTCGGACGCCGCCCGTGCCGCGACCCGCGCCGAATCCGACCTGTCTCTGGCGCAAGGCCGGGCCGAGGCGGCGCGCGCGGAACTGGCGCGCCACCGCGCCGACGCGGACGATGCCGGCGCCCGCCTGGCCGAGGCCGAGCGCGCGCTGGCCGATCTGCCCGACCGCGCCGCCGCCGCCCAGGCGCTGGACCATGCCCGCATGGGGGTCGAGGCCGCGCGCATCGCCACGCTGACCCGGCGCGGCGCGCTGGACGAGATCCGGCGCGAGGCCGAGGCCCGTGCCCGGCGCCTGGCCGAGATCGCGCGCGAGGTGGCCGGCTGGCGCCAGCGGCTGGACCAGGCCGGCACCCGCGCCGCCGAACTGGCCGCCCGGCGCGAGGACAGCGCCCTGGAGCTGGAGGAGGCCGAGGCCCAGCCCGAGGTCCTGGCCGAGCGCCGCGCGGTCCTGACCGAGGCCGAGGCGCAGGCGAGCGCCCGCCTGACCCGCGCCCGCGCCGCCCTGTCCGCCGCCGAACAGGCCCAGCGCCTTGCCGCCGAGGCCGAGCGCGAGGCCGAGCGCGCCGCATCGGACGCGCGCGAGGCCCGCGCCGCCCGCGAGGCGCGCGCCGAGGCGGCGGCCGAGGCCGAGGCGCAGGCCCGCGCCCGCATCCTGGAGGATGCCGAGACCACGCCGCAGGCGCTGCTGGAAAGCCTGGGCTCGGTCGACGCGACGGCCCTCGACGCGCTCGAGGCGCAGATCCTGCGCCTGCGCCAGCAGCGCGACGGCTTGGGCGCGGTCAACCTGCGCGCCGACGACGACAAGGCGGAGCTGGAAACCGAGCGCGACCGGCTGGCCGCCGAAAAGGACGACCTGGCCGAGGCGATCCGCAAGCTGCGCCAGGGCATCGCCAGCCTGAACCGTGAGGGGCGCGACCGGCTGCTGGCGGCCTTCGACACGGTGAACCGCAATTTCACCACGCTGTTCACCCATCTGTTCGGCGGCGGCGAGGCGCGGCTGGTGCTGGTCGAATCCGACGATCCGCTTGAGGCGGGGCTGGAAATCCTGTGCCAGCCGCCGGGAAAGAAGCTGAGCACGCTGAGCCTTTTGTCGGGGGGCGAACAGACGCTGACCGCGCTGGCGCTGATCTTTGCCGTCTTTCTGGCCAATCCCGCGCCGATCTGCGTTCTGGATGAGGTCGACGCGCCGCTGGACGACGCCAACGTCACCCGGTTCTGCGACCTGATGGACGAAATGACCCGCCGCACCCGGACGCGCTTTCTGGTCATCACCCACCATGCGGTGACGATGGCGCGGATGGACCGCCTGTTCGGGGTGACGATGGTGGAACAGGGCGTCAGCCAGCTGGTCAGCGTGGACCTGACCCGCGCAGAGGCTCTGGTCGCCTGAAGGGCAAGCGGCTATAGGCCGCCCAACCCCTTGCGGAGCCGTCCATGCTCGTCCTGCCCGCCCTGCTGTTCGCCGCCGTCCTGCAGACGGCGCCCGCCCCCATGCCGGGGCAGGTGCTGGGCGATCCCGCCCAGATCGGCGCCATCCTGTCCCAGCTTGGCCTGCCCGTCACCTGGGGACGGGACGTGCAGGGCCTGGCCGCCCTGGAAAGCGAGATCGACGGCACGCTGTTCAACGTCTATTTCTACGATTGCGCGCCCCTGTGCCGGCGCATGCAGTTCGTCACCGGCTTTACCCTGACCAGCCCGATGACGCCCGAGGACGCGAACGGCTGGAACCGCGACCATCCCTTCGGCAAGGTCGTGCTGACGGACGAGGGCCAGCCCTATCTGGAAATGGATATCGGGCTTGCAGAGGACGGCCTGGGGCGCAAGAATTTCGAGGACGCGCTGGCCACCTGGCGCGACACCCTGCGCGATTTCCGCGCCGCCATCAGCAACTAGAGGGACTTCATGAGCATCGAAAGCAAACTGACCGAACTGGGCATCACCCTGCCCGAGGCGCCGGCGCCGGCGGCGAACTATGTGCCTTGGGTGATTTCGGGGAACCTGCTGTTCGTCTCGGGGCAGATCTCGGCGCTGAAGGGCCGGCTGGGCGACGACCTGGCGGTCGAGCAGGGCGCCGAGGCCGCGCGCGGCTGCGGGCTGTCGCTGCTGGCGCAGGCGCGGGCGGCGCTGGGGTCGCTGGACCGGGTGGCGCGCGTGGTCAAGCTGGGCGGCTTCGTCAATTCGACCGCGACCTTCACCGACCAGCCCGAGGTGATCAACGGCTGCTCGAACCTGATGGTCGAGGTGTTCGGCGACAAGGGCCGCCATGCCCGCGCCGCCGTCTCGGCCCCCTCGCTGCCGCGGGGCGTCGCGGTCGAGATCGAGGCCATCTTCGAGATCGCATGATGGGCCTGCATCGGGGTTTCCTGGACCGGCCCATCGCCCATCGCGGGCTGCATGGGCCGGGCGTGCCGGAAAACAGCATGGCGGCGTTCCGCGCCGCCATCGCCGCCGGCTACGGCATCGAATGCGACATCCAGCGCGCCATTGACGATACGCCCATGGTGTTTCACGACTACGAACTGGCCCGGCTGACCGATATCGAGAACGGCACCGTCGCCGCGAGCACGCCGGCGCAGCTGGCCAGGCTGCACCTGCTTGAGACGCAGGAGACCATCCCGACGCTGCGCGAGATGCTTGACGCGGTCGCGGGCCGGGTGCCCCTGCTGATCGAGATCAAGGACCCGACCATCGCCTCGGGCCCGGATGTGGGCGCCCTGCCCGGCAGGGTGGCCGAGGCGTTGCGGGGCTATGACGGGCCCGTGGCGGTCATGTCCTTCAACCCGCATGTCATCGCCGCCTTTCACGAGGCCGCGCCGGAGGTCGCGGTCGGGCTGACCACCTGCGCCTATGACGCGGCGGACTGGCCGATGCTGGACGCGGACACCCGCGCGCATCTGGCGGCCATCGCCGATTTCGACCGGGTGGGGGCGGGGTTCGTCTCGCACGACCACACGGACCTTGCCAACCCGGCGGTGGCGGCCCTGGCGGCGCGCGGCGTGCCGGTCCTGTGCTGGACCATCCGTTCGCCCGCCGATGAGGCCGAGGCGCGGCGCCTTGCCCGGAACATCACCTTCGAGGGGTATCTGCCATGACCGGAACCATGACGGGAACCAAGCCCGGAACCATGCTTGTGACCGGCGGCTCGCGCGGGATCGGGCGCGCGGTGGCGCTGATGGCGGCCGAGCGCGGCTGGGACATCGCGCTGAGCTGGCGCGGCGACCGCGCCGCCGCCGAGGAGACCGCCGCCCGCATCCGCGACCTGGGCCGCCGGGTTGTCGTGTCACAAGGCGACGTGTCGGTCGAGGCCGACGTGATCCGCGTCTTCGACGAGGCCGAGGCGGCCTTCGGGCGGCTGGACGCGGTGGTCGTCAACGCCGGCATCGCCGCCCCCGCCATGCGGCTGGCCGAGATGGAGCTGGACCGGATCGAGCGGGTGATCCGCGTGAACGTCACCGGCGCGCTGCTGACCTGCCGCGAGGCGGCGCGGCGCATGGGCCGCACGGGCGAGCCCACGGCCAGCATCACCATCATCGGCTCGGCCGCGTCGCGGCTGGGGGGCGGCGGGCAATATGTGGATTACGCCGCGTCCAAGGCCGCGGTCGAGGCGCTGACGAACGGCCTGTCGAAGGAACTGGCAGGCGACGGCATCCGCGTCAACCTGATCCGCCCGGGCCTGATCGAGACCGACATCCATGCCGAGATCGGCGACCCCGACCGGCCGCGCAAGCTGGCGCGGTCCGTGCCGATGGGCCGCCCCGGCAGCGCCGAGGAAGTGGCCGAGGGGGTGGTGTGGCTGGCCTCGCCGCAGGCCGGCTATGTCACCGGCGCGATCCTGGATATCGCCGGCGGGCGCTGACAAAGCCCGCCCGCGCCCCTATCTTCGCTGCATGAGCGAACTGACCGTTTCCATCCTGCCCGCGATTTCGGGCATCGAGGCCGCCCTGTGGGATGGCTGCGGCGCCGGGACCAACCCCTTCACCACCCATCGGTTTCTGGCCGCGCTGGAGGATTCGGGCTCGGTCGGCGAGGGGACGGGCTGGCATCCCTCGCATCTGGTGGCGCGGATCGACGGCGCCGTCGCGGGGGTCGCGCCCTGCTATCTCAAGACCCACAGCCAGGGCGAATACATCTTTGACCACGCCTGGGCCGAGGCTTACGCACGCGCGGGCGGGCGCTATTACCCCAAGCTGCAATGCGCGGTGCCCTTTACCCCCGTCACCGGGCCGCGCCTGATCGCCCCCGACCCGGCGGTGCAGGGTGCGCTGCTGCGCGCCTTGGCCCAGGTCGCGCGGCAGTCGGGCCTGTCGGGCGCGCATGTGACCTTCTGCACCGCGGCCGAGGCGGCGCTGGCCGAGGGCGCCGGCTTCCTGAGCCGCGCCAGCGAGCAGTTCCACTGGCTGAACCGGGGCTACGGCAGCTACGACGATTTCCTGGCCGAGCTGTCCTCGCGCAAGCGCAAGGCGCTGCGCAAGGAACGCGAGCGCGCGCAAGGGTTCGGCGGCACCATCCGCAGCCTGACCGGCGACGCCATCCGGCCCGAGCACTGGGATGCGTTCTGGACCTTCTACCAGGACACCGGCGGGCGCAAATGGGGGCGGCCCTATCTGACGCGGGATTTCTTCGACCGGCTGCACGACACCATGCGCGACGACTGCCTGCTGGTCCTGGCTGAGCGCGACGGCATCCCCGTCGCGGGCGCGCTGAACCTGATCGGGCCGGATGCGCTTTACGGCCGCTACTGGGGCTGCACCGAGGATCACCCGTTCCTGCATTTCGAACTGTGCTATCACCAGGCCATCGACTGGGCCATCGCGCATGGCCTGAGCCGCGTCGAGGCCGGGGCGCAGGGCGAACACAAGCTGGCGCGCGGCTATCTGCCGGTCCAGACCCATTCGCTGCACTGGGTCCGCGACCAAGGGTTTCACGACGCCATCGCCGATTTCCTGGACCGCGAGCGCCGCGCGGTCGCGCAGGAGATGGAGTTTCTGGCGGAACTCGGCCCGTTCCGCCGGGGCGAGCCCGCCTAGGTCCGCCGCAACTGCCGGAACGCGGCCGAGGCGCCCCAGCCGGCAAAGACTGCGATCGCCAGCGACATGAAGCCGTAGACGAAGGGCTGGTGCAGCGCCAGGCGATAAAGCCAGCGCTCCAGCCCCACCTTGCGCACCTCGATGGGGGCGCGGAAGGTGTCGATCACCTTGCCGTCGCGCACCAGGAAGATGCGGGTGGCGTAAAAGCCCTCGATCAGGTTCGCGGGCAGGCGCACGTCGGCGCGAAACAGGGTCTGTTCCGCCAGAAGCACCGCGCCGTCGTCCAGACGATACAGATCGTTCGCCTCGCGCAGGCGGACCAGCGCCTCGGTATAGGGGACCACGTCCTCGACCTCGGGCGCGCCGGCGAGCGCGCGGATCGCCAGCGGGACCGAGATGCGGAACCGGCTGTCCTGTTCGGGTTCGAGGATCCGGTCCAGCGGCCGGGTCGTCGCCACCACATAGAAGTTCGGGGCCGAGGCGACGCTGACCCGGCCGGTGTTCACCCAGATGCCGAAGCGGCGTTCCTTGTGGCGGACGGTGACGGCGCGGGCCGGCCCCTCGACGGTGACGATCACGTCCAGGGGCCCGGTGTCCGGGATCGGCGTCTCGCGCTTGATCGCGCCATAGATGATGATGTCCGAGCCGTCGAAGCTGGTGGTGATGTCCACGTCGTCACGCGACAGGCCCGCGACGATCCGTTCGGGGGGCGCGCGCGGCGGCTCGGGCAGGGGTTGCGCCAGGGCGGGCAAGGCCGACAGCAGCAAGAAAAGCAGCGCGCGGATCATCGCAGGATCCCCGGCGTCAGGGAGTAGAGATCGTCGGGGCGCAGGAACAGATCCAGCGCCAGCTTGCCGCAGACCGCCAGCACCAGAAGCGCCAGCAGGATGCGCAGCTGTTCCGCCCGCAGCTTGGCGCCCAGCTGGGTGCCGATCTGCGCGCCGATGACGCCGCCCACGATCAGCAGGACCGCCAGCATCACGTCGACGGTGTTCGACGACACGGCGTGCATCAGGGTGGTATAGGCCGACAGGAAGGTGATCTGAAAGAGCGAGGTGCCGATCACGACCTTGGTCGGCATCCCCAGCAGATAGATCATCGCCGGCACCATGATGAAGCCGCCGCCGACCCCCATCAGCGCGCCCAGCACGCCCACGCAGGCCCCGACCAGCAGGACCGGGACCGCGCTGATGTAAAGCCCCGAGGCGCGGAACTTCATCTTCAGCGGCCAGCGATGCACCCAGCCGTGCTGGTTGCGCCGCATCGGCTGCATCGGCCCGCTTTTGCGCGCCCGGCGCAGGGCGCCCAGGCTTTCCTGCAGCATCATGGCCCCGATCAGGCCCAGGAACACGACATAGCACAGCTGCACCACCAGATCGACCTGGCCCAGCCGTTGCAGCATGTTGAACAGGATCACCCCCAGGGACGAGCCGACCAGCCCCCCCGCCAGCAGGACCCAGCCCATGCGGAAATCGACGGTCTTGCGCTTGACATGCGCAAGCACCCCGGAAAACGAGCTGGCGACCACCTGGTTCGCCCCGGTCGCCACCGCGATGGCCGGCGGGATGCCGATGAAGAACAACAGCGGGGTGATCAGAAAGCCGCCGCCCACGCCGAACAGGCCCGACATCAGCCCCACGATGGTGCCGAGACTGATCAGGGTGAAGGCATTCACCACCACCTCGGCAATGGGAAGATAGATCTGCATGTCCTGCCCGGCTTTGGCCCTGCCGCGATCCTGCCCGCTGGGCGCGCGCGCGTCAAACGCTGGTCGCGCCTTGCTGCGGGTTGTCGCAGGACTGTGGCGCGGATAAGCATGATCCTGACGCGGTTGTGATGGCGCTGTCGCCCCTGCGGGCAGGGCGCCCGGCGCGGGCACGGACGGCAGGCACAGACGGCGGCATAGACGGCGGGCACGGACGAACGGGGGCTGAATGCGGATCCTTATCACCAACGACGACGGCATCAACGCCCCGGGCCTGGTCACCCTGGCCGAGATCGCGGCCGAGATCGCCGGCCCCTCGGGCGAGGTCTGGACCGTCGCGCCCGCCTTCGAGCAGTCGGGCGTCGCGCATTGCATCAGCTATGTCCATCCGACGCTGATCGCGGAGCTGGGCCCGCGCCGCTTTGCCGCCGAGGGCTCTCCGGCCGACTGCGTGCTGGCCGCCATCGCCGATGCGATGAAGGGCAATCCGCCCGACCTGGTGCTGTCCGGGGTGAACCGGGGCAACAACTCGGGCGAGAACGTGATGTATTCGGGCACCGTCGGCGGCGCCATGGAGGCGGCGTTGCAGGGCCTGCCCGCCATCGCCCTGTCGCAATACATGGGCAAGCGCACCGCCACCCTGGACGACCCGTTCCAGGCCGCGCGGGTTCATGCCCCGCGCCTGATCCGGCAGCTGCTGGACCACGGCGACTGGACCTCGGACACCGATTTCCGGCTGTTCTACAACATCAACTTCCCGGCCTGCGACGCGGCTGCGGTCAAGGGGGTGCGGGTCGCGCCGCAGGGCCGCCGCCAGGGCGTGCGCTTCGAGGTCGAGCCTTATCACGCCCCGAACGGGCGGCGCTTCCTGTGGGTTCTGGGCGGGTCGCAGACCGCGCCCGCCACGCCCGGCAGCGACGTGGATGCCAATATGCAGGACTATATCTCGTTGACGCCGATGCGGCCGGACCTGACCTGCCATGCCAGCCTCGAGGCCCTGCGCGTCCTTGAGGAAGGCTGAATGAGCGACGAACCCGGCCCCGAGACGGACCCCGAGCCCGAGCCCGAGCGCAAGATGCGCTTTCTGTTCGCGCTGCGCCAGCGCGGCGTGACCGAGCCGCGCGTGCTGGAGGCCATGGAGCGGATCGACCGGGGCGCCTTCGTCCGCGGGCTGTTCCAGGACCGCGCCTATGACGACACGCCGCTGCCCATTCCCTGCGGCCAGACCATCAGCCAGCCTTCGGTCGTCGGGCTGATGACCCAGGCGCTGCAGGTCGGGCCGCGCGACAAGGTGCTGGAGATCGGGACCGGCTCGGGCTATCAGGCGGCGATCCTGTCGCTGCTGTGCCGCCGGGTCTATACGCTGGACCGCCACCGCCGCCTGGTGGCCGAGGCCGAGGCGATCTTTCGCCATTTCGGCCTGTCCAACATCACCGCGATCACGGCCGACGGCTCGCGCGGGTTGCCCGAGCAGGCGCCCTTTGATCGCATCATGGTGACCGCCGCTGCCGAGGACCCGCCCGGCCCGCTCTTGGCGCAGTTGAAGATCGGCGGTATCATGGTCGTGCCCGTCGGGCAGTCGGACGCGGTCCAGACGCTGATCCGGGTGCGCCGTGGCGAAGCGGGCTTTGAATACGACGAATTGCGGCAGGTGCGTTTCGTGCCGCTGGTCGAGGGGTTGGGACAGACATGACCCCCGGCCATCCATGATGAGGAACGGGCAGAGATGGCGAATTTCTGGCAGGCGGCGGCGGCCGTCGCGGTGGCGGCTTTGCTGGGGGCCTGCAGCCCCGAAGGCGGGCTGAATCTGAACAACCTGGACCCCGACCTGCGCGGCTGGGGCGGCGGCGGGCTGGATACCGCGCCGGCGGCGGCAGCGGCGGCGCCCCGCCCGGCCCCCGACAGCCGCGGCATCATCACCTATCCCGGCTATCAGGTCGCCATCGCCCGGCAGGGCGACACCGTGGCGACCATCGCCGCGCGGCTTGGGCTGAACGCGGCGCAGCTGGCCAGCTACAACGCGATCGACGCCGCCGCGCCGCTGAACGCGGGCGCGGTCGTGGCGCTGCCGGGGCGCGTCGCGCCGGGCACGGCCGTGCCCGCCCCCCCGGGCAGCGGGGCGGTGACCGATCCCTTTGCGGGCCAGGGGATGAAGCAGCCGAACATCCCGGGCGGCCCGGCCCCGGCGGCGACCCAGCCCGCAGCCAGCCAGCCGCGCCAGCATGTCGTCGTGGCCGGCGAGACGGCTTGGTCGGTGGCCCGCAAATACGGCGTTTCCGTGAACGACCTGGCGTCCTGGAACGGGCTTGCCGGCAACATGGCGCTGCGCGTTGGGCAGCGGCTGCTGATCCCGGTCGCGGGCCGCAGGCCCGACGCGCTGGCCACCGTCACCGCGCCGGGCACCGGCAGCCCGACGCCGCGCCCGCCCTCGGCCGCCGAACCGCTGCCCCGGGAAAAGACCGCGCCGGTCAACGCCGCCGTCGCCAAGCCCGCCAGCCCCGACCTGGGCAAGCAGCGCACCGCGGCTTCGGGCAGCGGCACGTTCCGCATGCCCGCGAACGGCGCGATCATCCGCCCTTATCAAAAGGGCAAGAACGACGGCATCGACATATCGGCTGCGCCCGGCAGCGCGGTGTCGGCGGCTGGCAAGGGCACGGTCGCGGCCATCACGCGCGACGTGGACCAGGTGCCGATCATCGTGGTGCGCCACGACAACAACCTGATGACCGTCTATGCCGGGCTTGATGACGTCGCCGTCAGCAAGGGGCAAAGCGTCAGCGCGGGCACCGCCCTGGGCAAGGCCCGCAATTCGGGCGTCGTCCATTTCGAGGTCCGCAACGGTTTCGACAGCGTGGACCCGGAGAAATACCTGAACTGAGGGGCTGAGGCGGGCGCGGGCGTTGGGCCGTGCCTGGGGGCGCCGCTGTCTGGGTTGGGCAGGGCCGCCCTGTTTGGCGAGCGAACCCGTTTGACGTGGGGGACGACGACCGGCAGCGGTCCCGGAC
The DNA here is from genome assembly GCF_000622145.1 of Paracoccus yeei ATCC BAA-599. Classification (GTDB taxonomy): domain Bacteria; phylum Pseudomonadota; class Alphaproteobacteria; order Rhodobacterales; family Rhodobacteraceae; genus Paracoccus; species Paracoccus yeei. The sequence goes on from NZ_JHWH01000014.1 coordinate 68,060, forward strand.
GGAGCGTACCGCGCGAGTTACCGCCGGCTTGTTCAGGCCGGCGAAGGGAGGCTTGGCCGGCCCGTGAGCGCCCGGCATCACGGCTCACGGCCCACGGCTCACGGCTCCGGATGGGCAGGGCCCTCATCCATCAGGATCTGCCCGTCAACCGCCAAACATCCTCTCGCCTGCATCCGCACAGCCCGCTAGCGGATCACGAGTTCCGCATGAAGCGCGCCGGCAAAGTGGATCGCCTTGAGAATGTCGATCATGTCGCGCGGCCGGATGCCCAGCGCATTCAGCCCCGCCACGACCTCGGACAGCGAGGATTCCCCGGAGACCTCGGCAAAGCCGATTCCCGGCTCCTGGGTGATCTCGGCCTGGGTGCGCGGCACGACGACCGTATCGCCGGGCGAGAAGGGGTTGGGCTGCGATACCATCGGCGCCTCGCGGACCCGCAGCGTCAGGTTCCCTTGCGAGACGGCGACGCGGGAAATGCGCACGTCCTCTCCCATCACGATGGTGCCGGATTTCTGGTCGATCACCACGCGCGCGGCGGTTTCGGGCTCGACGGTGATATTCTCGATCTGGCCGATCAGCCGCGCCGGGTTCACGTTGCCCAGCACGTTCGAATCGATGGTGATTGTCCCGGAATCGACCAGGTTCGCCAATCCCCGGCCCAATTTCCTGTTGATCGCCGCCTCGACCCGGGCGGCGGTGGTGAAGTCTGGGTTGCGCAGCGCCAGCCGGATGTTGGTCATCTGGGAAAAGTCGAACTGCACCTCGCGCTCGATCCGCCCGCCCGAGGGGATCGTGCCGGTGGTCGGCACCCCCTGGACGACCGAGGCCGCGTCGCCGCTGGCCTCGACCCCTCCGGCCAGGACGGCGCCTTGCGCCACGGCATAGATTTCCCCGTCGGCGGCGTTCAGCGGCGTCATCACCAGCGTGCCGCCCAGCAGGCTTTTGGCGTCCCCGATGGCCGACACGCTGATGTCGATCTGCGACCCCGCCCGGGCAAAGGGCGGCAGGGTCGCCGTCACGATCACAGCCGCGACGTTCTTGGGCCGAAAGGCTTCGTCCGTCACGTTGACGCCCAGCCGCTCCAGCAGCCCGGCCATGATCTCTTCGGTAAAGGGGGTGTTGCGCAGGCTGTCGCCCGAGCCGTTCAGGCCCACGACAAGGCCATAGCCGACCAGGTCGTTTCCGCGCACCCCGTCGACATTTGAAAGATCCTTGATCCTGACGGGCGCAGCCTGGGCGGCGCCGACCCACAGCAGGATGCCCAGCAAAAGCCCGATGAACCGCATCACAGGTAACTCATCAGGCTAAGCTTGGAGAGGCGCGAGGTGACGGTGTAAAGCGTCTCGAGATTGGCCTCGACCTCTTTCAGGGCGGTGGCGGCTTCGTAGGGGTCGACCAGGACCAGAGTGTTGCGTGCCGTGGACAGGGCCGAGGATTCCGCGCTGTTCGCGGTCCTCAGCTTGGCCGCGTGTTCCTCCTGCACGCCCAGGGTCGCGGCCGCCGAGATCAAGCCGCCTTCGGCCGTGGTCATCCGCTTGCCGGCGGCTTCGGTCAGGGCCCGCGCCGTCTGGCTGTCAAGCCCGTCCTGTTCGGCCAGATAGGCCATGACGGCAAAGCCCTTCAGGGCCGCACGGATTTCCGCTGAACCCGCGGTCACGTCGCTGCGCAGGGTCTTTTGCGCATCGACTGCGACCAGGGTGGCTCCCGTGTCGCCCTGGAAGGCGGCGTCGAGGTAGCCGCCATCCCCCGCCGCCCCGTCGAAATAGGCGTCGATCCGGGCCAGGATGGTATCGGCTGCCGTTGCCCCACCGACTGCGGCCGTGATCTGGCCCATCATCGTGTCGTAACCGACGACGGCGGGACGGTCCGTGCGGGTGCCCGAAAACACCTGGCGCCCGCCGACGCTGGTGTTCAGCGCGCCGATCACGGACCGCAACTGCTCGGGCGCCTTGTCGATCTGAAGCCGGAGCGCCGCATCCGAGGAAACCAGCGCCTCGGACATCAGGGTCACGCCATCGGCCGCCTGGCTTCGGATGCTTTCCAGCGCGGACTGCATTCCCGTCAGCCGGGTCTCGGCCTGGGTGATGTTGGTGGCATAGGTCGCAAGCTGGGATATCCGCGCCTCGATCTGGGTGATGGCCTGCAGGTCGCCATTCAGCGCCCGAGGGAGGTCGGCCTTGACCCCGGTGGTGTTCTCCTCGGTCAGGGTGGCGAGCTTGGCCTTCAGCGAGGATTGCGAAACCCGAAGCTGATAGGACCGCGCGAGGTCGCTTATGGAATTGAAACCGGTCATCTCAGCCCCAGGATCTGGTCAAGCATGTCATTGGCGATCTGAAAGACCTTGGCATTGGCGCCATAGGCCTTTTCCAGCGCGAGCAGGGTGCTCATCTCGGTGTCTTCGTCGACGCCTTGCGCCAGAAGCGCGGTGCGGATGCCCTCGGCGTGGCTCTGGTCCTGGAACGAAACGGTCTCGGCCCGGTCCCGCTGCGAGGCGGCGGCCGAAGCGAGGTTTGCCGCAAAGTTCAGGACGTTTCCCGCACTGCCCGACAGGACCGCCGAGGCCGGCGCGCGGTTTTCCGAAAGCGACGTCCCCAGCCGGAGCAGCAGGCTGCTGTCGCCCGCGCTGCCGGCCGCGGTCGCGTTCAGCCCCGCCCGCAGCCGCCAGGCCTCGCCCCCCGCCGACGGGTCGGCCAGCCGGTTCAGCGACAGGCGATTGGCCAGTCCCAGGGTGCCCTGCAGGCTGCCTTGACCATCGGTGAAAAGCCCCGCCTCGCCGACGGCCAGCGTCGGGTCGACCGCGGGATCGGCAAAGCGGGCGTAAAGATCCGCCGCGAAGGCATCGACCTGGGCCTGATAGGCGGGGGCGAGTTCATCGCGGACCTGGAACTGCGCCGCCAGCGAGCCGCCGGCGAATTGGCCCATGTCCGCCGCACCCAGGCTGCGGCCGTCGATCGAAAGGCCCGACAGCGCGCCATTGGCCAGCGTCGTGTCCGGGGTCACGATTGACGCGGCCGAGAAACCGATCCGCGCGGATGTCGAACCATCCAGAAGCGTCGTGCCGCCCGTCGTGAAAAGCGCGACCCTGCCGTTTTCGCGCGCGACCTCTTGCAACGGGACGATCTTGGCGATCTGGTCGATCGCGGCCTGGCGGCTGTCCATCAGGGCCGAGGCGTCTTCGCCGCGCGCGGTGACGACGGTGATCTGGCGGTTCAGCGCCGCTACCCGCTCCAGCGTCGTGTTCAGGGTTTCGACATCGCCGGCGATGGCCTTGTCTGCGCCGGTGCGGGCATCCTGGATCACCTGCGCGACGTCATTGACCCGCTTGGCGAGCGTGCCGGCGGCATCGGCCACCTGCGCCAGGCGGGTGTCGCTGGCCGGGTCGCTGGTGGCCGCCGCCAGCGCTGTGCCCAGGCCGGCGACCAGGCTGCCGATGGAACCGGCCTCGTCCTCGGTCTGCAGGGCGGTTTCGATCGCCCCGTGGAACGAGGCTATGGCGCCGGAATGGGCTGACGCGGCCTGCGCCAGCCGGTCGTCCGCAAGCAGGCCCGCGCTGACCATGCGCCGGACCCCGTCGACCGTGACCCCGCCGAGGGCGCTGGATGATACCGCCAGTTCCCGTCGCGCATAGCCGGCGACGGACTTGTTGGCGATGTTGGTCGAGACGACCTCGGTCCCGCGGGAACTGGCGCCAAGACCGCTCATGGCATTGGATATTGCGATGGATAGGCTCATGGCGCTGGGTCCTGTGCTGGCGGGCCGTTACCGCTTGATGTTGGTGGTTTCCTGCAGCATCTCGTCCACCGTCTGGATGATCTTGGCGTTCGAGGAATAGGCGCGCTGGGTCTGGATCAGGTCGGTCAGTTCCGCCGCCACGTCGGTGGTCGAGCTTTCCAAGGCATAGCCCGTCACCGCGCCCGTCGGTCCGTCCCCTGCATTCCACAGGTAAAGCGCCCCCGATTGGCCCGAGACCCGGAAGGTCTGGCTGTCCATCGACACGAGTCCGTTCAGGTTCGGAACGTCGGCCAGCGGCACCTGGAACAGCGTGCGCGAGGCGCCGTTGTCGTAGGTGGCGACCAGATAGCCCTTTTCGTCGATTTCCACGCCGGCGATGGCGCCGGCCGGGGTGCCGTTGCGGGTCACGTTCGTGGGGGTGAATTCGGCCGCGATCTGGGTCAGCCCCGAGGTGCTGCCGGGCGTACCCAGGCTGATGGTCATGGGACCGTGGGCGGCGTTGATCGTCACCTCGCCGGTGGCGGCGTCATAGCTGCCCCCCGAAACTGCGGTGACGCTGTCCAGCGGCCCGCCGGCACTGTCGTCGAAGTCCAGCGCGAACGCGGCAATCATCGATTCGTCGGCCGCGGTCGCCGTGTCGTCGCTGACCGCCGAATCGCGGATTTCCAGCGTCCAGCTGTTCGAGCGGCCCGTTCCCGCCGCCCCGACCGTCGGAACGAAGGTCATCGTCAGGGTCTGGGGCGCGCCCAGGTTGTCGTAATACTGGATCGTAGTCGACGAGGCGGCGCCCGCGCTGCCGCCCACCGTGGCCTGGGCCGGCAGGTTGAAGGACGCCAGGCCGATCCGGGTGGTGGGAGCGGCATAGGTCGCATTCATGTTCAGCACGATCGGCTGCAGCCCCGACGCCGAATCGCGTGCGTTGGTCGGGATGGTGCCATCGGCATTGGCCGGCCATCCCATCAGCACCAGCCCCGAGCCGGTGCGCAGCACCCCTTCGTCATCGGTGCGGAAGGATCCGGTGCGCGTCAGCAGAAGCGATCCCGCGGTATCGCCGTTGCCCATTTGCGCCGCGTCCATCACCGGCAGCATGCCCCGGCCCGACACCGCGATGTCGAGCGCGTTGCCGGTCGACACCACCCCGCCGGTTTCGTCGATCACCCGCGACGAACTGGTGCGCACCCCGCCCGCCGTGTACCGCCCGCCCCGGGAATCGCCGATCACGACGCTTTCGAAATCGGTTTCCATCCGGCGATAGCCATAGGTGCCCGAATTGGCGATGTTGTCCGAGATGCCCGCCAGGCGCGAGGCGTTCGCGGCAAGCCCGGACACGCCGGCGGAAAGTGCAGAGGAAATCGACATGGACGGTCATCCTGACTGAGTCGTTGCTGGCAGCAGCTTGGCGGCCGAGGGGTTAAGATTGCTCTAACGGGCGCGAGTCATCGCAAGAGGATCACTTCGACCCGGTTGTTGTTGGGATCCATCGGATTGACGGAGCGGTTGCGCCGGTCGGCATAGCCGGTCACGCGCTGGATGCGCCGCCCCGGCAGGTCGCGCGATTCCAGCAGGTTGCGCACCGCATGGGCGCGGGCGTCCGACAGCGCCCAGACCGGGGAATGGATCAGCATTTCGGGATAGGACCGGACATGGCCCGAGATGGCGAGTTCGTTCCTGACCCGGCCCAGCACCCCGGCGAGGATTCCGGCCAGTTCCTGCATCGCGGGGGTGGGCTGGGCGCTGTCGCCGACGAACAGCGGCTCGTCCAGCAGGTCCGAAAGCTCGATCACCAGCCCTTCGTCGGTCATGCGCGTGATGACATGCTTGAGCAGGTTCACCCGCTGCATCGATTCGGCGCCCGAGCCGGTCAGCTCGTCCTGGACATGCCGGGCCATCGCCTCGAATGCGGCGGCCTCGGCCTGGCCGGCGCGGGTATCGCGCGAGGCGCCCGCCCCCTTGCCCGAGTTCGTCTGGGCATCCTGCACCTCGCCCCCGAAGGGGCCCTGTGCGCCGCCGGATTTCGACTGCACGATGGTGGGGTTGAAGTAATCCGCCAGCCCTTGGCGCTGCTTTTCCGTGGTGGCGTTCAAGAGCCACATCAGCAGAAAGAAGGCCATCATGGCGGTGACGAAGTCGGCATAGGCGACCTTCCAGGCGCCGCCGTGGTGGCCGCCACCGCCGCCGCCCTGCACCTTCTTGATGATGATCGGGGCGCCGCCCCCGTTCGTGGCCATGAGTCGCCCCTTTGCTGCGGTTCGCACCAAGGGTTAGGACAACGGGCCTAATATCCAGTTAACGTCTAAAATGCCCGGGATTTCCGGTCCTGCCCGCATGGCTTTGCCTTGAAAGCCGGCACCGCGCGCCTATTGTCGGGGGATGCAGACGGCTGGCACATACGACCTGTCCACCGGCGCGGGGCTGATCGCCTGTCCGCGCTGCGATGCGCTGCATGTCGAACGGGAACTGGAGCCCGGCGAAACCGCGCGCTGCGTCCGCTGCGGCGGCGTGCTGGCCAGCCCGCGCGCGGGGGCCTTCACCCGGATCATCGCGCTGAGCTTTGCCTCGCTGGTGCTGATGGTGGGGGCGGTGTTCTTTCCGTTCCTGGAAATCTCGCGCATGGGGTTCGGCAACGAAACCTCGCTGTTCGGGGTGGCGATGGCCTTTTCCAGCGGGGCCCTGATGCCGCTGACCGTGGCGTTGCTGGCGACCATCGTGGGCCTGCCGGTGCTGCGCGCGCTGCTGCTGGTCTATACGCTGATGCCGCTGTCGCGCGGACGCCCGCCCCATGCCCATGCGGTGCCGGCGTTCCGGCTGTCGGAACGGCTGCGGCCCTGGTCCATGGCCGAGATCTTCGTGATCGGCACGGCCATAGCGCTGGTCAAGGTGGGCGGGCTTGCCACGATCAGCTTCGGCCCGGCCTTCTGGGCGTTCTGCGGGCTGATCCTGGTCAACGCGGCCAGCAATGCGTTCACCAGCGCGACCACGATCTGGGACGCGATCGAGGATGCGGGCCTGGCCACCGACGGGCGCGAAATGGTGGACCCTGCGGGATGAACGGCCCGCATGACGACGCGCCGGTGCTGACCGCCCACCGCGCCGGTCTGGTGGGGTGCCGCGCCTGCGGCCGCGTCTGGCCCGAGGCGCAGGCGGTCTGCACCCGCTGCGGCTCGGACCTGTCGCCGCCCGACCGGCGGTCGCTGAACGCGGTCTGGGCCTGGCTGGCGGCGGGGCTGATCTTCTATGTCCCGGCGAACCTGTTCCCGATGCTGCGGACCTCGACCTTTGGCGGGCTGGCGGGCAACAGCGAATCGACCATCTTCGGTGGCGTGATCGAGCTGATCCACTATGGCAACTGGGGCGTCGCGGCGGTGGTCTTCCTGGCCTCGATCGTGGTGCCGATCGGCAAGTTCCTGGCCATCGGCTGGCTGGCCACGGTCGCCGGCCGCCCGGCCACGGTCAACGACGCCCACCGCCGGCTGCGGGTCTATGAGCTGGTCGAATTCATCGGCCGCTGGTCGATGATCGACGTCTTCATCGTCGCCATCCTGTCGGCGCTGGTGCAGCTGGGCTTCGTCGCCTCGATCCATCCGGGACCCGCGGCGGTTTCCTTTGCGTTGTCGGTTGCCTTCACGATGCTTTCTGCACAAAGTTTCGATCCAAGGCTGATCTGGCGGGGGCTGCCTCTGCGACGCCGCAAGGAATGACATGACCGACACGACCCCGCCCGGCGGCAATGCCTCCCGGCCCCCCGAGACGAAACCGGCCGAGATGAAGCCCGCCGAACCGCAGCGCAGGACTGCCGCCCGCGCGGGGTTTTCGCTGATCTGGCTGGTGCCGATCCTGGCCTTGGTGGTCACGCTGGGCGTGGGCTGGAACGCCATCGCCAGCCGCGGCACGCTGATTTCCGTCAAGTTCCGCGACGCGACCGGCATCACCCCGGGCGAAACCGCCCTGAAGTTCCGCGAAATCACCGTGGGCAAGGTCGAATCGGTGCGCTTCACCAGCGACCTGCAGCAGGTCGAGGTGAACATGCGCGTGGACAAGGACCTTGCGCCCTTCATCGACGCGGATGCGCAGTTCTGGATCGTGCGGCCGCAGGTCTCGGCCCAGGGCATCTCGCGGCTGGACACGGTGCTGACCGGCGCCTTCGTCGAAGGCTACTGGGACGATCAGGAGGGCGAGGCAACCTCGGTCTTTCAGGGCCTGGACAAGCCGCCGCTGACGAGCTTCGGCCAGAAGGGCACCTGGATCGTGCTGTCGGCCGAACGTTCGCGCGGGATGACCGAAGGGGCGCCGGTGCTGTATCGCGGCCTGGCGGTCGGGCAGATGCAGAACATGCGCCTGGCACCCGACAACGCGGGGGTACTGGCGGATGTCTTTGTCGCCGCGCCTTATGACCAGCTGCTGACCAGCAACACCGTCTTCTGGGACACCTCGGGCTTTTCGGTGTCGCTGGGCGCGCAGGGCCTGTCGCTGAACGTCAATTCGCTGGCCTCGGTGCTGCAGGGCGGGGCCGAATTCGCGACCGTGCGGTCGGGCGGGGCGCCGATCCAGAACGGCCATGTCTTTGCCCTGCAGCCCGATCAGACGACGGCCGAGGCGAACCTGTTTTCCGACGAATCCAAGGCGCTGCGGCTGACCATGCTGATCGACGAATCGGTCAAGGGGCTGGAGACGGGGGCGGACGTCCAGTTCATGGGCCTGACCGTCGGGCGCGTCACCAGCCTGGCCTCGCGCGTGGTGACCCGCGACGGCGCCGACCATGTCGAGCAAGAGGTGACGCTGGCCGTCAGCCCCGACCGGCTGGGCATGACCGGCGATCCGACGCCCGAGCAGGCGCTGGATTTCGTCGATGGGCTGGTCCGGCGGGGCTTGCGCGCGCGCATTGCCAGCGCAGGCTTTTTCGGCACCTCGCTGCAGGTCGAACTGGTCGAGCTGCCCGGTCAGCCCGATGCCGCCATCGACCGCGCGGCCCGGCCGCACCCGGTCATCCCCTCGGCCCCGGGCGACATCTCGGATTTCACGGGCTCGGCCCAGGGCTTCCTGGCCCGCGTCGGCAACCTGCCGATCGAGGAGGCGCTGAAATCGGCCACCGACATGCTGAACTCGGTCACGGCGCTGGCCAGCAGCGAAGACACCCGCGCCATTCCGGGCGCCCTGCGCGGCACGCTGGAGGATGCGCAGGCCGCCGCCGGAGAGGTGCGCCAGGTCGCGACCGAGTTGCGCGAATCGGGCGCGGCGGGCCAAGTCCGCCGCATGGTGGACGAGGCCGCCGGCGCGGCCGAGGCGGTGCGGCTGGCCGCCGCCGACGTGCCGGCCATGGTCGAGCAGATCGACCAGACCGCGGCCAAGGTGGCCGAGGTCGATTTCGCCGCCATCTCGGCCGAGGCGCAGGGCATTCTGACCGACATTCGCGCCATGCTGGGCAGCGAGGACGCCGAACAGCTGCCGCGCAACCTGTCGAACACGCTGGAAGCCGCTTCGGGCCTGCTCAACGACCTACGGGACGGCAATGCGGCGGGCAGCCTGAACGACGCGCTGAAGTCGGCGCGGGCGGCGGCCGACCAGATCTCGACCTCGGTGCAGCGGCTGCCGCAGCTGTCGGCCCGGCTCGAGGCGCTGGCCGCCCGGGCCGAGACGGTGATCGCGGCCTATGGCGACCGGTCGGCCTTCAACACCGAAACCATCAACCTGATGCGGGACATGCGCCGCGCAGCCAGCGCCTTCGGCAGCCTGGCGCGGACCATCGAGCGCAATCCGCAAGCCTTCATCCTGGGACGGTAAGATGCGCCATATCCTGATCGCCGCCGCAATCGCCACCCTGATGGCGGGCTGCTCCAACGGGGAAAAGACCGCCCGTTTCCTGATCGACCCGCCCATGACGGGCGAGCGGCTGCCGAACCGGCTGGGCACCACCGAACTGAAGGAGGTGTCGCTGCCCGACTATGCCTCGGGCGACGAGGTCAGCTGGCAAAGCGCGGACGGGGCGGTGCGGTCGAACACCAAGCAGCTTTGGGCCGACAACCCGGAACGCGCCTTTACTCTGACGCTGGCGCGCAGCATCTCGGACCTGTCGGGCGCGACGGTCATCGCCGAGCCCTGGCCCCTGGCCGAGCCCGCCCGCCGCACGCTGGAGGTGCGGGTCGAAAAGGCGCTGGCCCAGGCCGATGGCCGCTATCGCCTGACGGGGCGCTATTACGTCGCCGATGCCGGGGCGGGCGGGGCGAACCAGGCGCGGGGCTTCGATATCGCCGTTCCGCTGGGGGCCGAGGCGACGCCCGCCGCCGTCGCCCGCGCGCAATCGCTGGCCATCGCCCAGCTGGCCCGCCAGATTGCCGTGCTGGGCGGTCCCGGCAATGCGATCCGCACCTCGGCCCCCGCGACGCCCCGGTTCGACGACATCTTTTCGCAGCCGCTGCCGCCGCTTGAGGGAAGCTGATGCTGGCGGCCCTGACGCTGGCCATTATGGTAGGGCTGGCCATCCTGGCCGACCGCCATTTGCCCAAAGCTTCGGAACTGCCGATGCAATGGGGTTGGGACGGCCGGATCAACTGGACCGCGCCACGCCGCGTAGCTCTGGGATTCATGCCATTTCTGGCCGCGCTGATCCTTGTTCCGGTGAGCCTGCTGCCGGGCGAGTGGCTGGCTTTGCCCATCTCGGCAGCCTCGCTGCTCTTGGGCCAGCTTTTGCAGCTTTGGCTGACGCGCCGCCATTTATTGCGGCGCGCCTAGCCCTCGTCGGGCGCGAACTGGCCGAAGCGGCCTGCGGCAAAGACCAGCGGGTGGTCGCCCGGTCCCGCCACGGTGACGCGCAGCACCCGGCCGATCATCACCGTGTGGTCGCCCGCCTCGTGCGCGGCATGGGTCTCGCAGTCGAACCGCGCGGCGACGCCGGGCAGGACCGGCACGCCCTCGGCGGACAGAACCCGGTCGAGACCGGCGAACTGTGCCCCGCCGCGGGTGAAGCGCAGGCAGGTTTCCAGCTGCTCGGCGCCCAGCACATGCACCGCCCAATGGCCCGCGCCCGCAAAGATCGCATGGCGCGACGAGGCCCGCGCCGGGCACCACATGACCAGCGGCGGCTCCAGCGAGACGCTGGAAAAGCTGTTCGCGGTCATGCCCAGCGGCCCGTCCGGCCCCTGGGTGGTCACCACCGTCACCCCGGTCGCGAACCGGCCCAGGGCCTCGCGCAGCAGGCGGGCCTCGGCCGTGGCGGGGTGAAAGGTGATCTCGTCGGCGAGCCGGTCACGGGTCGCGGGGGGAATCCGGCTCATGCGCGGGGCCTCTTCTGGTTCGGTCCGACTGTAGCGGCGGGGGCGGGGACCAGCAAGCGCGGCCCGGCCGTCACGGCGACCCCGCCGGGCCAAGCCCCGCGATCATCTGGCCGTGCAGCCGGGGCGGTGCGACGACCATCCCTTCGGCCATTGGCCGGGCGGCGTTGAAGCGCAGCGGCTGGCCCGAAAGCTCGGTCGCACGGCAGCCCGCGCACTGGGCGATCAGGCTGCCGGCGGCGATATCCCATTCCCAGACGCCGCGCACCGACAGCGCCGCGTTGAACCGACCCTCGGCCACCAGGCACAGCCGCCAGGCAAGCGAGGGGCGGAATTCGCGCCGCAGGGGCGGGGCGGCCCCGCGCCAGTGCATCGGGTCGAGCCCGACCTTGGCCGTCAGCACGCGCGCGCCGTCCAGGTCGTGATCGGCCGGCACCAGCGGCGCGCCGTTCAGCGTCGCCGGGCCTTCCTCGGCCGCGAGATAGGTCAGGCCCCGGGCGGGCAGGTGCACGACGGCGGCGGTGATCCGGCCATCGGTCGCGATGGCGAGCGAATGGGAAAACCCCTCCTGCCCTTCCAGAAAGGCGCGGGTGCCGTCGATCGGATCGACAATGAAGCAGTGGCGCGCATCCTGCCGCGCTGGTTCGTCGGCGGATTCCTCGGACAGCCAGCCGTAATCGGGCCGGGCGCCGCGCAGCAGGCTTTCCAGATGCGCGTTGACGGCCAGGTCCGCCTCGCTGACGGGACCCGCGCCGCCGCCCTTGTCCCAGGCCTCGGGCGATTGCCGCCAATAGCGCAGGGCGATCTCGCCCGCCTCGCGGGCGGCCTGGTCCAGCAGGCTCAGGTCAGGCGCCGGCAACGGTCATGCCCTCGACCAGCAGGCTGGGAACCCTGGTCCCGCGCCAGTCGCGGGCGTCGTTCGCGGCGGTCAGGCGCATCAGCATGTCGCGCAGGTTCCCGGCGATGGTACATTCGTTGACGGCATGGGTGATCTCGCCGTTCTCGACCCAGAAGCCGCCGGCGCCGCGCGAATAATCCCCCGTCGTCGCATTGATCGAGGCCCCCAGCATCGAGGTCACGACCAGCCCGCGCCCCATGTCGCGGATCAGCGCCTCGCGCGTTTGCGTCCCCTGGGTCAGGTCCAGGTTCGTCACCCCGGGGACCGGCGCGCTGCCGACCCCGCGCACCGCGTTCGCGGTCGAGGGCAGGCCCAGCTTGCGGCCCGTGGCCAGATCCAGCGTCCAGCCCTGCAGGACGCCGTCCCGGACCAGCGCGCGGTCGCGGGTCGCCAGCCCCTCGGCGTCGAACAGGCGCGATCCGCCCATGCGCGGCAGGTGCGGCAGTTCCACCAGGTCGAAGCCAGGCGGCAGCACCGGCTGGCCCAGGGCGTCGCGCAGCCAGCTTGCGCCCCGCGCGACCGCCGCGCCGTTCACCGCGCCCACCAGATGGCCGATCAGCCCGGCCGCCACGCGTTCGTCGTAAAGGATGGGAAAAGCGCCGGTCGGGGGCTTGCGCGCGCCGCGCCGCGCCACGGTGCGTTCGCCCGCCAGCCGGCCGATGGATTCGGGGTCCGGCATGTCGGACAGGTGGACGCGGGTCTCGCCCGCCCAGTCGCGCTCCATCCCGGTGCCTTCGCCGGTGATCGCGACGGTGGACAGGCTGTGGCCGGTGCGCCCGTAGCCGGCCTCAAACCCGTTCGAGGCCGCCAGCCACATGCGCCGCGCCGAATGCGCGGCCGAGGCGGATTCCACCTTCGAGATGCCCTCGACCGCCAGCGCGGCGGCCTCGGCGCGCAGGGCGGCGTCCTGCAGGGCCTCGGGCCGGGGCTCGGGCGAGCCGTCGTAAAGATCCAGCGCGCTGCTGTCGGTCCGGTCGGTCAGCTGCGCCGGGTCGGCCAGCCCCAGCGTGTCGTCGACCGGCGCCTCGCGCGCCATGGCGACGGCGCGGGCGGCCATGTCGGCAATCGTGCGCCCCGCGTGGTCCGAGGCCGAGACGCAGGCCTGCCGCCCCGCGACCAGCACGCGCAGGCCGATTTCCACGCCCTCGGCCCGCTCGGCATGTTCCAGCTTGCCCGCCCGCACATCGACGGACACGGCGGCCGCCTCGACGGCGACGGCATCGGCCTGGTCGGCGCCGGCACGGCGGGCGGCGTCCAGAAGCTGCTGGGTCAGGGATTGCAGGCGGGCGAAGTCGGACATGGCGGAACCTTCAACGGAAAAGGCGCGGGACGGGCGGCGCAAGGCGCGCAAGACCCGCCCCTGCGGGGCGCGCGCGGCGGCGCGCCCGGCCGGGCTTACTTGATCTGCTGGCCGTTGGCAAAGACGGCGCCGCCCTCGCGGAACTCAAGGTCGGTGGTCATGCGGTCGGGCTCGCCCGCGACGGGCTTGGCGAACATCGCCAGCATCATGCGCACCATGCCCAACTGGTCCTGCGGGATCAGGCCCATTTCGCCCAGGCTGTCGACCAGCGTGTTCACGCCCTGGTATTCGGCGTGGATGGTGCCGACCGGGGCCGTCTCCATGCTGCCGCCCGCCGGGGCCTTCAGGGCGCCGCTGGCGTTCAGCTTGGCGCCCAGCAGGTCCAGCGCGATCTGGTTGATCGACAGCTCGACCGGCTCGAAGGGCGACGGCGCGTCGGCCTCGGGGCCCGTCTCGGCCTCGGCCTGCGCCTCGGCGTCGTCGGCCGGGGCGTCGGGGGACACGCCCTCGGCCGTGGCGCCGTCGGTGTCGTCGGCGGGCGGAGGCTCGGCCGTGGCCTTGGCGGCGTCGAACAGGTTCTCCGTCACCGTCATCAGCCCGGTCAGGTCGATGTCGAGCGAGGCGGGCGTGCGCGGCAGCTTCGACTGCGGGTCGAACATGGCCCATAGCTCGTCGCCGATGGTCAGCCCGGCCAGGGTATAGGCCAGCTTGAAGGGCTGGGGCGCATCGGCCTTGCTGACCGGCAGCTGCATGTCAAAGCTGGTGCTGTCGAAGCCGTAGCGCACCGGCATCGGCATCTGCGGCGAGACGACGTCGACCGAGACCCCGTCCGAGGCCACCTGATAGCCCAGGCCGTCGCGCGACAGACTGAAGCCCACGTCGAACCCCCGGCCCTGATACTTGCCCGAGCCGCTGGTCGGCTGGCCTTCCTCGGTCCCGGCAAAGGCGAATTCGCCGCTGATCGGCCCGCCCTTGAGCATCCCGTCCATGGCCAGCCCCGCCTCGAGCGCGGCGGCCATCTGGCTTTCCAGATCGGCGGCGGAGCCCGCGCCCGACAGGGTGCCCCGCGTCTCGAGCGCGTCGAGCTTGCCCGACAGGCTGAACTGGTCGCCGTTCTCGCCCGTCATCTGCGCCTTGTAGTCGATGGCGCCGGTGGTCATGTCGTAGTCGTACTTGCGCGGCGCGCCCTGGGCCGCGTGGAACCGGCCCTTGCTGTCGGCGATGCCCACGGTGATCGGCAGCGGCGTTTCGACCCCGTCCGAGGTCATCCTTTCCGTCTCGATGCGGATCGTCGGATAGTCGAACTGGTGGGTCATGTCCTCGGGCGCGCCCGAGGTGACGATGCTGTTGCCGGGCATGGCGATGGTCGCGGGCACCTCATAGGGGCCGGATTCGGGCTCGGTGCCGCTGACGATCAGCTGCATCTGGTCGGAAAACACCGTCTTAACGGTGCCGTCGCCCTGGTCGGTCAGGGCGATGCTGGGCACCGACATGGTCATGCGTCCTTCGGGCGTGCCGCCGGCAAAGACCACGTCGGTCAGCGTCAGGGTCGAGCCGTCCTTGCTGCGCCCGCCTTCGGTCACCGAATAGCCCATGGTCTGGTAGTAGTCGATCCAGGACTGCATGACCTGTTCCGGTGTCACGTCGGCAAGCGCCGGCGCGGTCATCGCCGCCAGCGCCAGTGCAGAGCTTGTCAGTCGGAGGGTCATGTCATTACCTTTCCTGGAAACGCGCCTTTGGGCCAATGGTAAGGCGTTTTGCCACAGCCCCGTTCCCGCCGAAAGGAGAGATGACATGATCCTGAACGAAATGACCGGCGGCCTGGGAAAAATCACCCTGGCACGGCCGGAAAAGGCCAATGCCCTGACCCGCGCCATGCTGCGGGACCTGCTGGCTGCGCTGGAGGCGATGGCGGCGGACCCCGGCCTGCGCGGGCTGATCCTGACCGGGGCGGGGTCGGTGTTCTCGGCCGGCGCGGACCTTGACGAGGCGCGCGCCGGGCTTGCCACCGCCCCGGAATGGGAGCGGCTGTCCGCGCGCCTGGCCGCGATGCCCTGCCTGACGGTCGCGGCGCTGAACGGCACCGTGGCCGGCGGGGCGATGGGCATGGTGCTGGCCTGCGACATCCGGCTGGCGGTGCCGGGGGCGCGGGTGTTCTACCCGGTGATGCGGCTTGGCTATCTGCCGCAGCCAAGCGACCCGGGCCGCCTGGCGGCGCTGGTCGGCCCGGCCCGGGCCGCCATGATCCTGATGGCCGGGCAGAAGATCGCGGCCGAGGAGGCCTTGGCCTGGGGCCTCGTGGACCGGCTGGTCCCGGCCGACGCGCTGCTGGCCGCGGCCGAGGCGCTGTGTGCCGATGCCCTGGCGGCGGCGCCGGGCCATGCCAGCGCGATCAAGGCGATGCTGGCGCAGGGGGCGGGGGGCGTTGGCCCCCCCCCCCCCCGGTGCGGCGTTCCCCCCAGGGTATTTGGAAAACGGTGAGAGCCGTCAGTAGCGGTAATGTTCGGGCTTGAAGGGGCCTTCGGGGGTCACGCCGATATAGGCGGCCTGTTCGGCCGAAAGCCGGGTCAGCTTGACGCCGATCCGGTCCAGGTGCAGGCGGGCGACCTTTTCGTCCAGGTGCTTGGGCAGGATGTAGACGCCGGGCTGATAGTCGTCGCCGCGCACCCACAGCTCGATCTGCGCCAGCACCTGGTTGGTGAAGCTGGCCGACATCACGAAGCTGGGATGGCCGGTGGCGTTGCCGAGGTTCAAGAGCCGCCCTTCCGAAAGCAGGATGATGCGGTTGCCCGAGGGCATCTCGATCAGGTCCACCTGGTCCTTGACGTTGGTCCACTTGTGGTTCTTCAGCGCCGCGACCTGGATTTCATTGTCGAAATGGCCGATGTTGCCGACGATGGCCATGTCCTTCATCTCGCGCATGTGCTCGATGCGGATCACGTCGCGGTTCCCGGTGGTGGTCACGAAGATGTCGGCGGTCGAGACGACATCCTCAAGCAGCACGACCTCGAACCCGTCCATCGCGGCCTGCAGCGCGCAGATCGGGTCGACCTCGGTGACCTTCACCCGGGCGCCGGCGCCGCGCAGGCTGGCGGCCGAGCCCTTGCCCACGTCGCCATAGCCGCAGACGACCGCGACCTTGCCCGCCATCATCGTGTCGGTGGCGCGGCGGATGCCGTCCACCAGCGATTCCTTGCAGCCGTACTTGTTGTCGAACTTCGACTTGGTGACGCTGTCGTTCACGTTGATCGCCGGGAAGGGCAGCAGGCCGCGCTTGTGCAGGTCGTAAAGCCGGTGGACCCCGGTGGTGGTTTCCTCGCTGACGCCGCGGATCGCGTCGCGCTGGGCGGTGAACCAGCCCGGCGAGGCGGCCAGGCGGCGCCTGATCTGCGCGAACAGCGCCTCCTCCTCCTCGCTGGTCGGAACCTCGATCAGCCCGGTCTCGCCCGCCTCGACGCGCGCGCCCAGCAGGACATACATGGTGGCGTCGCCGCCGTCGTCCAGGATCATGTTCGCGGGCCCGCCGTCGAACTGGAAGATCCGGTCGGTATAGGACCAGTATTCGGGCAGCGTCTCGCCCTTGATGGCAAAGACCGGGATGCCGGCCGCCGCGATCGCCGCCGCCGCGTGGTCCTGGGTCGAGAAGATGTTGCACGATGCCCAGCGCACCTCGGCGCCCAGCGCCACCAGGGTCTCGATCAGCACGGCGGTCTGGATCGTCATGTGCAGCGAGCCGGCGATACGCGCGCCGGCCAGGGGCTTGGCTTCGCCGTATTCCGCCCGCAGCGCCATCAGCCCGGGCATTTCGGTTTCGGCGATGTCGAGTTCCTTGCGGCCGTAATCGGCCAGCGAGATGTCTTTGATGATGTGGTCGGTCATGGCGGCCTCAAGGGGAAAGTTGCGGGCGCCATATCACCTGCGGCCCTGCGGCGCAAATCGGCGCCGGTCAGCGCAGCAGGCCCACGCGGGTGAAATAAGCGTCCGGGCTGGTGCCGTCGCGAAACCCGATCCCCGAGGCGATGACGCAGCTGGTGGCGTCGGGCCGTTCCAGCACCACGGTCCAGGTGCCCATCAGCACCGAACCCCAAAGCGCCGTGTCACGCCCGTTCGAGGCGACGCGCTCTTCCTCGAAGTCATGGCGCAGGCTGGTCTCGATCTCGGCATCGGGGGCGCACCAGGGCTGGTCGGCGGCCGCCTGGTCCGAGGTGGGCAGATCGCGCGCCATGTCGCGGACGGCGCGGGGGTCCATGCCCTGGACGGCGGACCAGCCGCGCGGGTTCGCAGCGTTTTCGTCGCGCGAGGTGATCGTGGCGCCGGCGGGGGCCGCCTGTGCGGCGATCAGGGCGGTGGCGGCAAGGGCCGCGCGGAGGGTGTGGTGCAACATCTTTGCAACCTTTCGCTTTCGCTCAAGTCGTCAGGGGAACCCCCGGGCGACAGGGCGGGTTCCGCGAAACCTCCCCGGGGGCGCCGGAGGGGCGCGCTGGCACAGGGCGCGAGGATGGCCTAGACAGAGGCCGGGACGGCAGAGGAGTGGGTGATGGCGATCATGCTGGCGGACGTGGGCGGGACCAATGCGCGGCTGGCGCTGGCCCGGGTGGACACCGGCATCGACCCCGGCAGCATCGCTCGGTTCCGCGGCGAGGCGCATGCCGATTTCGACAGCGTGGTGCGCCTGTTCCTGGAACGCGCGGGCAACCCCCGGATCGAGGCGGTCTGCGTCGCCGTCGCCGGGCCCGTGACCGGGGGCCAGGCCCGGCTGACGAACCGCGACTGGTCCTTTTCCGAACAGCGGCTGCGCGACCTGACCGGCGCCGGCCGGGCGCGGCTGATCAACGACCTGATCGCGCTGGGCTATGCGACGCCGGCGCTCTCGGGCGAGGCGGCGGGTTTCCTGACCGATCCGCCCCCGGCGGGCGGGCGCAACGGCCAGCGGCTGGTGGTGAACGCGGGCACCGGCTTCAACGTCTGCGCGGTCAAGGTCCTGCCCGGCGGCGGCATCGCCTGCCTCGAGGCAGAGGAGGGCCACACCCGGCTGCCGGTCTCGGTCGCGGCTCCGCTGGCGCAGGCGCTGGGCGCGCGCGCCGCCCCCCTTGATTCGGTCGAAGAGCTGTTCGCGGGTCGCGGCCTTGCCCGACTGCACGCCCTTCTGGCCGATACGGCCATAGAGCCGGCCGAGGCCGTGGTCGAGGCGGCGGGCCGGGGCGATGCGGCGGCGGGCGCGACGCTCGATCTTTATGCGCGGCTGTTCGGGCTGATCTGCCGCGAACTCGCGCTGCGCTTCATGCCGCTTGACGGGATGTTCCTGGCCGGCAGCGTCGCCCGCAGCGCGACCCAGCGCCTTGATATCTTTCAGGCGGCCTTCCGGTCCGATCCGCTGATGGCGCAGATCGTGGCGGCGGTGCCGGTGGGGGTGATCCGCGACGACATGGCGGCGCTGCATGGCTGCCTGGCCGCGATCGCGTGAAAAATCCCCGCGGACACGCCCGGGCGCTGGATTTTGCCCCGCCCACCTGCAAGACTGCCATCAAAACCGCCAGAACAGGGCAGGAGCAGGCATGAGAACGATCATGAAGGCGGGCGCCGCCGCCGCTTTCATCCTGGGGACGGGTGCCGGGGTGGTCCTGGCGCAATCCTCGGGGTCGGGCTCGTCGGCCTCCTCGCCGTTTTCGGGCCTGTTCGGGGGCGCGAAGGGGAACGAAGGCTCGCCCATAGACCTGGATTTCGCCATCGCGGGCGGCGACGATTCTCTTATGTCCCAGATCCGGGCCACCTCGCTTCTGGCCAGCGCCCAGGACGAGGGGCGGGTGACCGGCCAGGACCTGCTGGCGGCGGCGCGGGGCGATTACGCCCGCATCCTGGGCGTGCTCTATGACAACGGCTATTACTCGGTCGTCATCAACATCACGCTCGACGGGGTCGAGGCCGCCCAGATCGCGCCCCTGGACGCGCCGCAGGTGGTGCGCCGCGTCGCGGTCGCGGTCCAGCCGGGGCCCCGATTCCGTTACAGCCGGGCCGACATCGCGCCGGTGGCACCGGGGACCGAACTGCCGGCCGACTATCACCGCGGCGCCATCGCGCGGACGGGCGAGATGCGCTCGGCCGCGACCTCGGCGGTCGAGGGCTGGCGCGACGTGGGCCATGCCAAGGCCGAGGTCGCCCGCACCGACATCGAGGCCGACCACGCCACGAACCTGATCGACAGCCGCATCCTGCTGGCCCCCGGCCCCACGCTGCGCTTCGGCGAACTGACCATCCGCGGCTATCAGCGCATGGACCCGCGCCGGCTGCGCAAGATCGCGGGCTTCCCCGAGGGCGAGCGGTTCGACCCCGAAAAGCTCGAGGACGTGCGCAAGCGCCTGCGCCGCTCGGGCGTTTTCTCGGCCATCACGCTGACCGAAGCGGATGCCATCGGCCCGGACAACACGCTGGACGTGGACCTGCTGGTCGCCGAACAAAAGCTGCGCCGGATCGGTGGCGGCTTTGAATATTCCACCACCGACGGGCTGGGGCTGACCGGCTACTGGATACACCGCAACCTGCTGCGCGGCGGCGAACGGCTGCGCGTCGACGCGGGCGTGTCCGACATCGGCGGCGACACCGGGCGCGACTACAACCTGGGCGTCCGGCTGGACCGCCCGGCCACCATCACCGCCGACACCACCGGCTATCTGCTGGCCGAGGTGAAAAGCGAGCAGGAAGAGGACTACGACCTCAAGTCCGGGACCTTCGGCCTGGGCTTCACCTGGCTGCCCAGCGACGAACTGACCGCCGACATCGCGCTGCAATACCGCGCGCTGCGGGTGGAGGACGACGCCGGGCAGACCGACTTCCGCCTGTTCGCGCTGCCCGCCTCGATCACCTGGGACCAGCGCGACGACAAGACGGACGCCAAGCACGGCTACTGGCTGTCGGGGCAGGTGACGCCCTTTGTCGGGCTGCAGGACGAAACCGGCTCGGGCGCGCAGATCGTGGCCGAGGGGCGGCGCTATGCCAGCTTCGGACGCGACGACCGCTTCACGCTGGCGGGCCGCGCCCGTCTGGGCACCGTCGTCGGCCCCGATATCGACGAAACGCCGCGCGACTACCTGTTCTATTCGGGCGGCGGCGGCACCGTGCGCGGCCATTCCTTCGAATCGCTGGGCGTCGAGGTGATCCCCGGCCCCGACGGCCCGGTCAAGACCGGCGGCATGTCCATCGCCACCGTGACCGCCGAGGCCCGCATCCAGGTCCGCGAACGCATCGGCCTGGCGCTGTTCGCCGATGCCGGCCGGGTGTGGGAGGAAGAGGGCTTTTCCGGCGGCAGCGGCTGGCAGGCGGGCGCGGGCGCGGGGGTGCGCTATCGCACGCCCATCGGGCCGCTGCGCTTCGACATCGCCGCCCCCGTCGGCGGGGGCGATGACAGCGACGATTCCGGCGTGCAGGTCTATATCGGTCTGGGGCAGGCGTTCTGATGGCACATCCGTCCCGCAAGACCCGTTTCGCCGCCGCGCTCTGGATTGCCCTGGTCGGCCTGTGGCTGCCGCTGGCGCTTCAGGGGCAGACGCCCGCCCAGGCCCAGGACAGCGCCGCCGAGATTTCCCAGGAGGTCGAGGACGACAAGGGCTTCATCACCCGCTTCCTTCAGGAAAAGCTGTCCGGCGCCGGCCGGCAGGTGAACATCGAGGGGTTCCAGGGCGCGCTCTCCTCGCGCGCGACCTTCACCCGCATGACCATCGCCGACGACCAGGGCGTCTGGATCACGCTGGAAAACGGCGCCCTCAGCTGGAGCCGCTCGGCGCTGCTGTCGCGCCGCATCCAGATCAACGAACTGTCGGCCGAACGCATCATCCTGCCGCGCCTGCCGGGCGCCGGCGCGACCGACCGCAGCGCCCCCCAGCCCGAGGCGCGCGAATTTTCGCTGCCGCAGCTGCCGGTCTCGGTCAACATCGACCGCATCGCCGTGGGGCGCGTCGAGCTTGGCCAGGCGGTGATGGGCCAGCAGGCGGTGCTGGCCATCGACGGCTCGATGAACCTCGCCAATGGCGAAGGCGGCACCAAGCTGGCGATCGACCGGGTGGACGGGCCACGCGGCGAATTCGCGCTGGTCGCGGGCTTTTCCAACGAAACCCGGGTGCTGGCGCTGGACCTCAAGCTGGACGAGGATCGCAACGGGCTGTTTTCCAACGCCGTGCGCATGAACGGCCGCCCCGCCGTCCGGGCCGAGATCGCGGGCAACGGCCCGCTGTCGGACTTCACCGCCGGCATCAAGCTGGAAACCGACGGCCAGCCCCGCGTGACGGGCACCGTCCAGATCAAGGCCGAGGAGCGCGAGGGCGCCCCCGGCACCGCCTTCCACGCCCGGCTGGACGGCGACATCGCCAGCCTTACCGCGCCCGGCAACCAGCAGTTCTTTGCCGGCACCTCGCAGGTCCGGGCGGACGGCTGGCGCGGCCAGGACGGCCGGCTGCTGATCCCGGAACTGAAGATCACCACCGGCGCGCTGGACCTTGCGGGATCGGTCGCGACGACGGCGCAGGGCGCGCCGGAAAGCGCGCATCTGACGCTGCTTCTTGGCCGCGACGCGGGGGCGACCCAGCTGCCCGTGGCGCTGCCCTTCGGCGACCAGCCGATGACGGTCAATTCGGGCAACCTGCGGCTGGACTATGACGCGGCCCAGGGCTCGGGCTGGGTGCTGACCGGCAAGGTGGGCGACATCACCCGCCCCGACATCAGCCTGTCCGAACTGCGCCTGGACGGCCGCGGCCGGGTCGTTCTGACCGAGCAGCAGGCCCTGTCCGAGATCCGGGGCTGGCTCGCCTTCGGCATGGACGACCTGGCGCCGACCGACCCCGGGCTGGCCGATGCGCTGGGCCGCACGCTGAACGGCGGCCTGAACCTGGCGTTCACGCCCGGCAACGCGCTGCGGCTGTGGGGGATGAACGTCAACTCCGACGCCTTCGGCTTCACGGGCGACATGCAGGCCTCGGGCCTGAAAAGCGGCATCGTGCTGTCCGGGAACGTCACCGCCCGGCACAGCGACCTCTCGCGCCTGTCGCGCCTGGCGGGGCGCGACCTGGGCGGGCAGGCCGATGCCGCCGTCAAGGGCTTCTACCGGGTGCTGGGCGGCGCCTTCGACGTCGATACCCAGATCGAGGGCCGCGACATCCGCATCGGCCAGGACCAGGCCGACCGGATGCTGGCCGGCGCCTCGCGCATCGACCTGGCCATGCGGCGCGACACCGACGGCATCCGCCTGCGCCGGCTGACCGTGAACGCGCAGAACCTGACCGCGCAGGCCCAGGGCTATCTGAATTCGGGCGCCAGCGACGTGACGGCGACGATCTCCATGCCCGATCTGTCGGTGGCCGATCCCGCCTATGGCGGCGCGCTGGAGACGCAGGCCCGGCTGTCCGGCCCGCTGAACGCGCGCAAGCTGGACCTCGACGGCCACGCCCAGGACCTGGCGCTGGGCCGGCCCGAGATCGACGGCGCCTTCAAGGGCCGCACCGATCTGGTGGTGCAGCTGCAGGAACAGAACGGCAGCTACGAACTCCAGCAGTTCCGCCTGACGAACCCGCAGCTGCAGGCCGAGGGCGCGGGCCAGTTCGCGCCCGACGCGCTGGAAGGCAAGCTGTCGCTGACCATGCCCGACCTGGCCGTGCTGGGCCGCGGCTTTTCCGGCGGCATCACCTTGGACGGCACCGCCACGAAACAGGGCAACGCCCGCCGGATCGCGCTGACCGGGCGCGGCACCGACCTGCGCTTTGGCCAGTCGGACGTGGACGGGGCGCTGACCGGCGTGACCGACCTGCGGCTGCAGGCCAGCCAGGACGCGCAGGGCGATTTCACCATCCAGGCCTTCGAGCTGAAGAACCAGCAGATGCAAGCCACCGCCCAGGGCAGCATCGGCGAGACGACCGACATGACCGGGCAGCTGGACATCCGCTCGCTCGCCAGCTTCGGGCGCGGCTGGCGGGGCGCGCTGTCGGCGCGAGGCAGCTTCAAGGACGACGGCACCGGCGCGCGCAGGCTCGACGTGACCGGCACCGGGCGCGACCTCAGCTTCGGCCAGACCCAGGTCGACGGCGCCCTGACCGGAGAGACGCAGCTGGCGCTGCGCGGGACCGAACGCGACGGCGTGTTCACCATCGAAACGGCGCAGGTCCAGAACCCGCGCCTGAACGTCACGGCGCAGGGCAAGCTGGGCCAGGGCGCGACCGACCTGAACGCAGAACTGCGCGCCGACGACCTGCGCTTTCTGGGCCAGGGCTTTCGCGGCGCGCTTCAGGCCACGGCGCGGGTCGCCGACCGGCCGGACGGCGCCCGCGCGATCACCGCGCGCGGCACCGCGCGGGGCCTGGCGGTGGGCAACCCGCAGGCCGACGCGGTGCTGGCCGGCGAGACCACCTTCGAACTCGACGCCGCCCAGCAGGCGAACGGCGGGCTGACGGTCAGCCGGCTGCAGGCCGGCAACGGCCAGTTCCGCGTGACCGGCGACGGCAGCCCCGCCACCGGGCTGAACCTCGACGCGCGGCTCAACGACCTGGGCCTGCTGGTCCCGGGCTTTCCGGGACCGGCCGGGGTGCGGGGCCGCATCCAGAACACCGGCCCGGCCTATCAGGTGGACCTGACCGCGACCGCCCCCGGCGACACCGATGCCCGCATCACCGGCACCGCCGCCGCCAACCTGCAAAGCATGGACATCCGCGTCCAGGGCACCAGCAACGCCGCCGCCGCCAACCCCTTCCTGCGCACCCGCTCGGTCGAAGGGCCGCTGTCCTTCGACCTGCGCCTGAACGGGCGGCCGTCGCTCCAGGCGCTGTCGGGCCGCGTCGCGCTGACCAACGGGCGCCTGGCCGAGCCGCGCTTCGGCCTGGCCGTGGGCTCGCTCAACGCGCGTGCGGACATCGCCGACGGGCGGCTGACGCTGGACATCCAGGGGGCGGTGGAAAACGGCGGGCGGATTTCCGTCACCGGGCCGATCACCCTGACCGGGCAGCGGCCCATGGACCTCAGCGTGCGGCTGGCCGATGTGGTCCTGCGCGACCCGAACCTTTACGAAACCCGCGTCAACGGCGCGATCTCGGTCTCGGGCTCGCAGGCCGGGGGGCCCCTGGTCTCGGGCCGCATCGACCTCGGCCGCACGGAAATCCGCATCCCCTCGGCCCTGGGCAGCGCCCGCGCGATTCCCGACATCCGGCACCTGTCCGAACGCCCGCCCCAGCGCCAGACCCGCGCCAAGGCGGGGCTGATCGAGTTTCCCAGCGACGCCTCGCGCCAGGCCGGGATGACCGCGCCGCCGGCCACGCCCCCGGCCAATCCGGCGCGCTTCGACCTGGTGATCGCGGCGCCCGACCAAGTGTTCGTCCGGGGCCGCGGCGTCGATGCGGAACTCGGCGGCGAAATCCGCCTGACCGGCAACGCCCGCCAGCCCATCCCCGTCGGCCAGTTCGAACTGATCCGGGGCCGGGTGGACCTGCTGGGCAAGCGCTTCGACCTGACCGAGGGGCTGATCGAACTGCAGGGCAGCATGGTCCCGGTGCTGCGCCTGGTCGCCCAGACCGAACAGGACGGCATCACCACCAGCATCATCATCGACGGCGACGCCCGCGACCCGGAAATCACCTTCGAATCCTCGCCCGAGATGCCCGAGGAGGAGGTGCTGTCCCAGCTGCTGTTCGGGCGCGGCATCGACAACATCAGCGCGCTTCAGGCCGCCCAGCTGGCCAGCGCCATCGCCACCCTGGCGGGCCGGGGCGGCGAGGGCATCATCGGCCGGCTGCGCGCCTCGACCGGCCTCGACGATCTGGACCTGACCACGGACGACCGCGGCAATGTCTCGGTCCGGGCCGGCAAATACCTGTCCGAGAACCTGTACACCGACGTGCAGGTGGGCGGAGACGGCAAGACGCGGCTGAACCTGAACCTCGACGTCTCGAAAAGCCTGACCGCCCGCGGCTCGGTCGACAGCGAAGGCGACAGCGGCATCGGCCTGTTCTACGAACGCGACTACTGACCGGGCGGGCGGCGGGCCCATCGGGGCCGCGCCCCGATGCCTGCCCGGCCGCCCGGGACAGAAAACGGCCTTCGACGCAACCGAATGCACCCTTCGCCGTTTCGGCGGAGGGACTTGAAACCGGCGGGCACGATCGTTAGCTCGCTAACAAGACCATTAGCGCGCTAACGTATTCCATGACCCACCGTCCGATGACCCTGTTCGAAGAAATCATCAGCCTGACCCGCTCGATCCGCGCCGCCTTCGAGACGCGGGTCCGTCGCCTGGACCTGACCTATGCCCGCGCCCGGCTGCTGACCGCCATCGGCCGCAGCCCCGGCGCCAGCCAGGCCGAACTGGCCGCCGAGATGGGAATCGAGACCCCGACCCTCAAGCGGCTGCTCGACGCGCTCGAGGCGCAGGGCCTGGCCGAGCGCCGCCCCCTGGAGGGCGACGCGCGCAAGCATGCGGTGTTTCTGACCGACACCAGCCGGATCGAGCCCCTGCTGCGCTTTCGCGCCGAGGCCGAGGCCAGCCTGATCGAAGGCGTGGACCCCGAGGACCTGGCCGCCACCCGCCGCGTGCTGGCCACCATGACCCGCAACGCCGACCGCCTGCGCCAGCCATGACCGCCGCCGACGCAGCCGCGCCCGGGGCCTCCCCCCAGACCGCTCGCGGACCGGGGGCGGCGCCACCCGCGCCCGCCTCCGCGCCCACCGCCGCCTCTGCCTCCGTGCCGGCGCCGCCGCCGCACCAGCCGATGCCGCTGCCGCGCGCGCTGGCCTATGTCGCGGCCTCGATCATGATCTCGCTGACCCAGGGGCTGGCGCAGGGGTTCGTCTCGACCAACATCCCCCAGATCGCGGGCGACCTGGGCGCAACCCAGACGCAGGCCAGCTGGCTGATGGCGGCCTTTCTGGCGCCGCGCGCCTCGATGCCGCTGCTGCTCATCAAGATCCGCGCCCAATACGGCCTGCGCCGCTTCGCCGAGGTGGCGGTCGTGGTCTATCTGGCCGTGGCGGTGCTGTCCTTCGCCATCCTCGACCTGCGCTCGGCGATCATGGTGCAGTTCTGCGCGGGCGTCGCCTCGGCGCCGCTGTCGACGCTGGCCTTCCTTTACATGCTCGAACCGCTGCCGCCGGCGTGGAAGATGCGGATGGGCCTGCCGATCGTCCTGGCGATGACGGGGGTGGGGCCGCATCTGGCGCGGGTGATCTCGCCTTCGCTGATGGGCGACCAGGGCTGGCAGGGGCTGCATGTGATGACGCTGGGAATGGCCGCAGTGTCCTTGGGGCTGGTCTATTGCCTGCCGCTGAAATCGCCGCCCCGCGTCAAGTCCATCGCGCCCCTCGACCTGGTCAGCTGGCTGCTGATCGCGCTGGGCTTTGCCGGCATGACGGTGGGCTTCGTCATGGGCCCGATCCGCTGGTGGACCGACGCGCCCTGGCTGGGCTGGGTGCTGGCGCTGTCCGTGGTGGCGCTGACGCTCGCCGTGGTGATCGAGCTGCACCGCAAGGCGCCGCTTCTGGACATCCGCTGGCTCGCCAGCCCCGCCATGCTGCACCTGACGGTGACGCTGCTGCTGTTCCGGCTGGTGCTGTCGGAACAGGGCGCCGGCGCGCCGCGCATGTTCCAGGTGCTGGGCATCACCCAGGGCCAGCTGGTGCCGCTGTTCGCGGTGATCTCGGCGGCGACGATCCTGGGCGGGCTCGCCCTCATCCCCTTCATGAAGCCCGAGCGCGTGCCCCTGTTCCACCTGATCGCGCTGGCGCTGATCGCCGCCGGCGCCTTCATGGACAGCCACGCCACCATCGACACCCGGCCCGCGCAGATGATGCTCAGCCAGGCGCTGATCGGCTTTGCCGGGTCCTTCTTCATGGCGCCGGCGATGATGCGCGGCCTGCTCTCGGCGCTGGCGCGCGGCCCGACCTATCTGCTCAGCTTCATCATCGTGTTCCTGTCGACGCAAAGCCTGGGCGGCGCGGCGGGGTCGGGGCTGTTCTCGACCTTCATCAACCACCGCCAGGCCCTGCACCTGCAGACCCTGCGCGAAACCATGACCACCGCCGACCCGCTGGTGACGCAGGCCGTCGCCGCGCGCGCCGCCGCGCTGGCCGCGCAGATCGCCGACCCGGCGCTGCGCAAGGCCCAAGGCGTCGCGGCCTTGGCGCAAGAGGCCGCGAACCAGGCCTATGTCATGGCCTATAACGACGCCTATCGCCTGACCGCCGCCGTCGCGCTGGCGGCGCTGGTGGCGCTGACCCTGCACATCTGGCGCGACGCGATGGTGGCCCGCCGCCTGCGCCGCGCCCCAAAAGCCCCCATACCCGAGTCCCAAGCATGACCAAGACCCATATCCTTCCCACCCTGATCGCCGTCGCCGCGGGCCTCGCGGGGCTGCTGGCGGTGCTTTACGCCTGGCACCTGCCGCCCTTCGGCACACCCCATCCGCAGACCGAGAACGCCTATGTCCGCGGCCAGGTCACGACGCTGGCGCCGCAGTTGTCGGGCTATGTCTCGGCGGTCGAGGTGCAGGACTTCCAGGCCGTGACCCGGGGCCAGGTCATCGCCCGCATCGACGACCGCCAGTACCGCCAGAAGCTCGCGCAGGCCCAGGCCGCGCTGGAAGGCGCGCGCGCCGCGCTCAAGATCCAGGAACAGTCGGTCCATTCCGCCCAGGCAGGCGTGCAGTCGGCCGAGGCCGCGCTGCGCTCGGCCGAGGCCGCCCGCGACACCGCCCGCGCCAACTGGGACCGCGCCAGCGCCCTGCGCCAGCGCGGCGTGACGGCGCAAAGCACCACCGACGAAAGCGAACTGGCCCTGCGCCAGGCCGAGGCCGCCGTGACCCAGGCCGAAAGCGCCATCGCCGTCGCGCGCGAGGATGTCGCCGGCGCCCAGGTCGGCCTTGGCGCCCGCAAGGCCGAGATCGCCTCGGCCGAGGCCGCGGTGGAACTGGCGCAGATCGACCTGTCGAACACGGTGATCCGCGCCCCCGCCGCCGGCCGGCTGGGCCAGGTCGGCGTGCGGCTGGGCCAATACGTCACCGCCGGCACCGCGCTGGTCAGCCATGTCTCGCCCGAGGTCTGGGTGATCGCCAACTTCCGCGAAACGGAACTTCACGGCATCCGCGTCGGCGACCGCGCCACCTTCACCGTGGACGCGATGCAGCACCGCGCCTTCACCGGCCGGGTCGAGGCGTTCTCTCCGGCCACGGCGTCCGAATTCAGCATCCTGGCCTCGTCGAACACGACCGGGAACTTCACCAAGATCGCCCAGCGCCTGCCGCTGCGCATCAGCATAGACCCGGGGCAGGAGATGGCCGAATACCTGACCCCCGGCCTTTCGGTCGTGGTGACGGTGGACGAGGGCTCGGGCGCGCGCGAACGCTCGGCCGACGCGGGCCGCGCCGTGATGGGCGCGGTCTAGGGCCCCGCCCCATTCGCACAGCCGTCAAGATCCCCTAGTAAGGGACGGGAACGCGGCCCTTGCGGGGGATCGCAGGGACAGGCACCAGGGGGGCAGGAATGACGGATCTTCGGCAGGACGCCGCGGCGCGGCCCGCGCAGGGAACCCCGGCCGAGGTCCTTGCGGTCTTTCTCCGCCTGGGCCTGACCAGCTTCGGCGGCCCCATCGCGCATCTGGGCTATTTCCGGGACGAGCTGGTGACCCGCCGCCGCTGGCTTGACGACGCGGCCTATGCCGATCTGGTGGCGCTTTGCCAGTTCCTGCCCGGCCCCGCCTCCAGCCAGGTGGGCTTTGCCTTGGGCATGATGCGGGCGGGCTGGCCGGGGGCGCTGGCGGCCTTTGCCGGCTTCACGCTGCCCTCGGCCGTGGCGCTGGTGGTCTTTGCCCTGACGGCGGCGCGGCTGAGCGGGCCGCTTGGCGACGGGGCGCTTCACGGGCTCAAGCTCGTGGCGGTGGCCATCGTCGCCCAGGCCGTCTGGGGCATGGCCCGGACGCTTTGCCCCGACCGGCAGCGCGCCGCGATCGCGGTGGCGGCCGTAGCGGTGCTGGCCTTCGTCCCCGGCGCCTTCGGCATGGTCGGGGCGATCCTGACGGGCGCGGCCCTGGGCCTGGCGCTGGGCCCGGCTGCGGTGCCGGGTCCGGGAACCGGCGCCGCGCTGGCCGTGCCGATCCCGCGCTGGGTCGCGCTGGGGGCGCTGGCCGCCTTCCTGGGACTTCTGGTCCTGCTGCCGCTGGCGGCGGGACTCGGCCAGGGCTGGGCGGTGGCGGACGGCCTTTACCGCGCCGGAGCGCTGGTCTTTGGCGGCGGCCATGTCGTCCTGCCGCTGCTGCAGGCGGCGACCGTGGCGCCGGGCTGGGTCGCGCCGGACGCCTTCCTGGCCGGCTACGGCGCGGCCCAGGCGGTGCCGGGGCCGCTTTTCACCTTTGCCGCCTATCTGGGCGCGGTGCTGGGCCCGGCGCCGAACGGCATCGCCGGCGCGGCCCTGGCGCTGGGCGCGATCTTCCTGCCGGGCTTCCTGATCCTGGTCGCGGCCCTGCCGTTCTGGGACCGCTTCCGCGGCATGGCCCGGGCGCAATCCGTGATGCAGGGGGCGAATGCCGCGGTGGTGGGCATCCTCGGGGCGGCGCTTTACACCCCGGTCCTGACCGGCGCGGTCGGGGACCTGCGCGACCTCGCGCTGGCGCTGGCCTGCTTCGTCCTCCTTACCGCATGGAGAGCGCCGCCCTGGCTGGTGGTGATCCTGGCGGCGCTCGGCGGCGTGGGGCTGGCACTGGCCGGCTGAAGCCCGCCCCATTGTGCCGCATCCCCCGCGCGGCTCGGCGGGCCCCAAGGCACCCCGGACCAGACCTTCATGGACAGCAATGCCCTGACCACCGTCCTGATCGCGGCCTTCGGCCTGTGCCTCTCGGCGGTTCTGGCGTTTCGCTGCTGCTGTGGCTGCGCGGCCGGCTGTCGGATCGCGGCAAGGTCGTGGCGCGCAACGGCCTGGTGGTCGCCGTCCTGCTTCTGGTGATCGCCCTGGCCTGTTTCAGCGTCGCAGGCTACGGCCACACGCCCCTGCTGCGGCTTCCCCGGCGGCTGTTCAGGCCCTGACCCGTGAACCCGGCGCCGGCGGGTTCGGGGTCGGCCCGGGACCATCGCCCGACCCCGCAAAACCGTGATCGCTGCGCTGCGGAACCGGGCGCCCCCCTGGCGGGTTCTTCTTGCATAGTCAACCAAGCCACGGAGGATCAATCCATGGGTGAAGCAACTGACAAGATCAAGGCTGCCGGCAACAAGGTTGCGGGCAATGTCAAGGAAGCCGTCGGCAAGGCGACCGACAACCCCGGCCTCACCGCCGAGGGCAAGGCCCAGCAGGCCAAGGGCACGGCCCAGGATGTGGCCGGCACCGTCAAGGGCAAGCTCGGCGACACGATCTAAGGGCTTCGCCGGCTCCGGTCCCCGGCCTCCCTCTCCCCTCCGACCGGACCCGGCCCCAGGCCCCGCCCTCCGTGGCGGGGCCTTTTGCTGCGCATGGGCCGCGCAACGGGGACGGCGGGCGGTGTACGCCCGGTGTACGCGCGGTGTACGGCTGTCACGGCGAAAACCCCGGCATTTGCCGGGATTTCGTGGATGTCCACCGCGCGGTGCACCGCGCAACGCAAAAGGCCGGGCGCAACGGCCCGGCCCCGGAAACGGCGCTGGCGCGGGATCAGACCTCGGGGACCAGAACCTCGCGCTTGCCGACGTGGTTCGCCGGGCTGACCACGCCCTGCTCCTCCATCTGCTCGACCAGCCGCGCAGCCTTGTTGTAGCCGATCGCCAGCTTGCGCTGGATATAGCTGGTCGAGCATTTGCGGTCCTTGGCGACGATGGCGACGGCCATGTCGTAAAGCTCGGCATCCCCGCCTTCGCCGCTGGACAGGCCCAGCACCATGTCGATGCTGTCGGCCTTTTCCTCGTCCGGGCCTTCGACCACGCCGGCCATATAGCTGGGAGGACCGAAGGATTTCAGATGGTTGACGATCTCCTCGACCTCCTCGTCGCTGACGAAGGGACCGTGGACGCGGGTGATGCGCGACCCGCCCGCCATGTACAGCATGTCGCCTTGGCCCAGCAGTTGCTCGGCGCCCTGCTCGCCCAGGATGGTGCGGCTGTCGATCTTGGAGGTGACCTGAAAGCTGATCCGGGTCGGGAAGTTCGCCTTGATCGTGCCGGTGATGACATCGACCGAAGGCCGCTGCGTCGCCATGATGAGGTGGATGCCGCTGGCCCGCGCCATCTGCGCAAGCCGTTGAATGCACGCCTCGATTTCCTTGCCCGCGACCATCATCAGGTCGGCCATCTCGTCGACGATGACGACGATATAGGGGAAGGTCTCGGGCTGGAACTCCTCGGTCTCGAAGATCGGCTCGCCGGTGTCCTCGTCGAAGCCGGTCTGCACGGTGCGCTTGAACATCTCGTCCTTGGACAGCGCCTCGCGGACGCGGCTGTTGTAGCCCTCGATGTTCCTGACGCCCATCTTGGACATCCGGCGATAGCGCTCCTCCATCTCTCCGACGACCCATTTCAGCGCCACGACCGCCTTCTTCGGGTCGGTGACGACCGGCGACAGAAGATGCGGAATCCCATCGTAAACAGACAGTTCCAGCATCTTGGGGTCGATCATGATCAGCCGGCACTGCTCGGGCGTCAGCTTGTAGAGCAGGCTCAGGATCATGGTGTTGATGGCGACCGACTTGCCCGAGCCGGTGGTCCCCGCGATCAGCAGGTGGGGCATCTTGGCCAGGTTCGCCACGACCGGCCCGCCGCCGATGTCCTTGCCAAGCGCCAGCGGCAAGGGCTGGGTTCCGTCGGCATAGGAGGGCGCGGCCAGGATCTCGCGCAGCACGACCTTTTCGCGTCGCGCGTTCGGCAGTTCGATCCCGATGACGCTGCGCCCCGGCACGGTCGAGACCCGCGCCGACAGCGCCGACATCGACCGCGCGATGTCGTCGGCCAGCCCGATCACCCGGCTGGCCTTGAGCCCCGGCGCAGGCTCGAGTTCGTAGAGCGTGACCACGGGGCCGGGCCGGACCTCGGTGATCTGGCCCTTGACGCCATAGTCGTCCAGCACCGCCTCGAGCATGCGGGCATTGTCCATCAGCGCCTCCTCGGACAGCTGGTGGCGCTCGACGGTGGTGGGGGCGGTCAGCAGCGACAGGGGCGGGTGTTCGTAATGGCCCAGGGCCTCGCGCGCGGGCGAGGCCTGCGGCCGGGGCGGCGCGCGGCGGGCGGCGGGCGGCGCCACGGGCGCGGCATGGGGGTCATGCCCGTCGCCGTCCTCGTCCTCGTCCTCATCCTCGTCGTGGCGGGGCAGGGGCTGGGCCTGTCCGCCCGTCAGCCGCGCCGTCACCGCCGACAGGACCGAAGGCTTGGGCGCGGCCGGCTCGGTCCGGTGGCGGATCGCCTCGTCGATCCGGCTCGATATCGCCTCGTCCGAGGGGGCCTCGTCGTCGTCGGGGTAATGCGGCTCGGGCTCGACCAGTTCGGACTGGGGCCGGATCACGGGCGAGCGGGGCGGCGGCACAACGCGGCGGGCGGGCCGGGCCGCCTCGTCGGGCAGGACGGCGTCGCCGGCGCGGGCCGTGCGGTCGCGCCGCGCCTCGGCCTTGGTCCTGATGCGCTGCGCCGCGCCCGAGGACAGCCGCGCGCCCCGGTCCACGCCATGCAGCGCCAGCAGCCGCGCGGTCGCGAGCCCCTCCCGCAGGAAGCGGCCGATGGCGCCCAGCTCGCGCTTGTCGAAGCCCAGCACGAAGGCCATGAAGCCTGCGGCGGCGGCGGCCGTCAGCAGCGCCAGCACCTTGATCGCGATCGAGGCCTTGACCGGCATCACCGACAGCATGGCGCCCATCAGCATGTCGCCCAGGTGCCCGCCCAGGCCAAAGCTTTGCGTCCAGCCCGGTGGCGGCGCCATCGAGGTCGCATAGACCGAGACCAGCACCATTCCGATGGGCAGGAAGATGCCCCGCATGATGCGTTCCTCGCCCCGGTGCAGCATGAAGCGCAGGCCCCAGGCGACGGCGCCCACGACCAGCACCCAGGTGCCATAGCCGGTGATCATGAACAGCGCCGAGGCGACATAGGCGCCCGGCCGGCCCAGATAGTTCTGCGCCGGCTGGTCGGTCGCCGACATGAAGCTGGGGTCGTCGGGCGTATAGCTGACCAGCATCGCCGCGATCAGCAGGCCCAGCACGATCAGCCCGGCACCCAGCAGTTCCTTGCCGCGCCGTTCCAGCGCCGCCTGGGTGGATTGATCGAACAGCGGATCGCGGTGTTTGGCCTGCCAGCTCGCCATGATTAATCCCCTTGATACAAACAGGTTTTCAGGCGGTTCAGCGCCGCCTCGGTCGGGCCGGCCGGATCGACCAGCGCGACGCGGATGTAATTCTGCCCCGGGTTGCCCTGGTCGGTGTCGCGCGACAGATAGGCCCCGGGCAGGACCTGGATGCCGGCCTGGGTCCACAGCGTCTTCGCCGCATCCTCGCCGGTGCCGACCGATTCGGGCACGCGCAGCCACAGGAAGAAGCCCCCCTGCGGCGGCCGATAGCCGGGGACATTGCCCAGCACCCGGTCGGCCACGGCATATTTGGCATGATAAAGCGCGCGGTTTTCCTCGACATGCGCCTCGTCGTTCCAGGCGGCCGCGCTGACGCGCTGCACAGGCAGCGGCAGGGGCGCGCCGGAATAGCTGCGCAGGCGCCGCAGCTGGCCGATCTGGGCCGGCCCGCCCGCCGCGAAGCCCGACCGCAGCCCCGGCAGGTTCGAGCGTTTGGACAGCGAATTGAACATCACCACCCGGTCGGGCAGCCCCATGCGGGTGGCCACGGCCAGCGCCCCGGGCGGCGGGGCGTCGCGCCAGATCTCGGAATAGCATTCGTCCGAAAAGACCAGGAAATCATGGCGATCCGCCAGGGCGATCAGGTCCTCGAGATAGGCGTCGTCGGCGACCGAGCCCTGCGGGTTGGCGGGCGAGCACAGATAGGCGATGGCGACCCGGTCCAGCACGGCCGGGTCCAGATCGCCGTAGCGGGGCAGGAACCCCGTCGCTTCGGTTGCGGGGACAAAGACCGGCTCGGCCCCCACGGCGGCGGCGGCCACGGCATAGACCTGATAGAACGGGTTCGGAATCAGGATGGCGGGGCGCTGGCCGGCCTTCGTCTCGGGGCAAAGGGCCAGGGCCGCGTTGAACAGCCCTTCGCGCGTGCCGTTCAGCGCGGTGATGCGGGCGGGCTCGACCTCGATGCCGTGGCGGCGCCGGATCCAGCCCGAAATCGCGGCCAGCAGGTCGGGCGTGCCTTCGTTCGGGGGGTACTTGCCGAATTCGGCGATGCTGTCGGCCATGATGCGGGCGGTGAATTCCGGCACCGCATGGCGCGGCTCGCCGATGGTCATGACGACCGGATCGGCGGCGGGGGACAGGCCCGAAAGAAGCGTTCGCAAGCGCGGGAACGCATATTCCGGCAGGTTCGAGAACCGCTCGGGTATTGCCATGACTGCCTCTCGAACGGGGTCGTAGCGCCCCGTTTTCCGGGCAAAGATACCGGCAAACCCCCCATGCGTCCAGAGATTCACGGACCGAAAACCCCCGGCCCGGCCCCGAAGGCCGCGGTTTCAGCGCAGCGCGGCCTCGGCCGCGGCGGCGGCGACCAGCAGCGCGCGGTCGGCACGCGGCGCGCCCATCAGCATGATGCCGCAGGCCGGCTGTCCGGTCGGCAGGGTGACGGCGGGCAGGCCCAGAAGGTTCGCGATGCGCGTGTTGCGCAGGGTCAGCAGGTTCTCGGTCGCGAAATAGGCGCCATCCGTCAGCAGCCTTTCGGTGTCGGGCGGCAGGATGGGGGCGGTCGGCAGGATCGCCGCGTCGAAACCCGCCGCGACCCGGGCCCAGTCCGCGCGCAGCCGCCCCAGCCGGTCCCAGGCGGCGACGTAATCCGCCGCCGTCACGTCCCGCCCGCCCCGGAAGCGTTCCAGGATCGCGGGATACATCAGTTCCGGCGCGTCCTCGATCTGGTCGCGCCAGAGGCCATAGGCCTCGGGGGCGAACAGGGTGGGCGACAGCGCCAGCGCCTCGGCCACACAAGGGGGCTGGGCATGGGTGATGCGCGCGCCCGCGCGCGCCAGCCGCGCCACCGCATCCTCGAAGGCCGCGACCGGTCCCTCGCGCGCCTGGTCGAAGGGCGCGCCGTCGATCACCAGAAGCCGCAGGTGGCGGGGCGGGCCGGACAGGTCGGGGGCCGGCTCGCCGCGCAGGGTAGCGAAAAGCTCGGCGCAGTCCTCGACCGTGCGGGCGATGGGTCCGGCCACGTCGAAGCGGCGGCACAGCGGCACCATGCCCTCGGCGCTGAGCGCGCCCATCGAGGGCTTGAAGCCCACCAGCCCGTTCCATGCCGCGGGCACCCGGATCGAGCCGCCGGTGTCCGACCCCATCGCGGCCGCCGCCAACCCCAACGCGACCGACACCGCAGCGCCCGAACTGGACCCGCCGGGCGCCAGCGCAGGGTCGATGCTGTTCGGCGGCGTCGCCGTCATCGGGTTCACCCCCAGCCCGGAAAAGGCCAGTTCGGTCATGTGGGTCTTGCCCAGGCAGACCAGGCCCTGCAGGGTCGCCGCCGCCAGGATCTGCGCGTCGCGCCCGGGGATGCGCCCCGTCAGCAGGCGCGAGCCCGCCTCGGTCGGCTGGCGGGCCATGTCGAAATTGTCCTTCCAGTTGATCGCCACCCCGTCCAGCAGGCCGCGGCGCAGCCCGGCGCGGGCCCGGTCATGGGCGGCGATCGCCTCGGCCCGGGCGCGGTCGGCGGTGGTGCGGGCATAGATGCGCCGGCCGTAGGGGTGGCGGGCGATGGCGTCCAGATAGGCCTCGGTCTGCTCGACCGGGCTGGCCAGGCCGGCCAGGATTGCGCGGCCCTGCTCTGCCGCCGATGCCTTGAGCCAGTCCATGCCGCGCCTTTCGATAACCTGCCCGGCCCAAGGCTAGCCCCTGGGCCGGTGCGCTGCAATGGCGCAGGCCCCAGATGCCGCATGGACATTGCCGGCGGCGGCGGCATAGTGCGCGCATGGACATGGATCATGACATCGTCGTCGCGGGCGGCGGGCTGAACGGCCCCGCCCTGGCGCTGGCATTGCAGGGCTGCGGGATGCGCGTGGCCGTGGTGGACGCACGCCCGGCCGATGCGCGGGGCACCGCGGGCTTCGACGGCCGCGCTTATGCGCTGGCGCTGGCCTCGCAGCGGCTGCTGGCCGCGCTGGGGCTGTGGAGCGAACTTGCCGGCAGCGCCCAACCCATCCTGAAAGTGCAGGCGGTGCAGGGCGCGCCGGGCGAGGGGGCCGACCCCTTCGGCCTGCATTTCGATGGCGCCGAGATCGAGGAAGGCCGCCTGGGCTACATGCTCGAGGACCGGCATCTGTATCGCGCCCTGGTCGGCGCCATGCGGGACCGGGGGATCGCGCACCTGCCCGGGCTGATGGTCACCGGGCAGGACCCGGGGCCCGCAGGGGTGACGGTGGCGCTGTCGGACGGGCGGGCCCTGCGCGCGCGCCTGCTGGTCGGCGCCGACGGCCGGCAGTCGGGGGTCGCGGCGCGCGCGGGCATCCGGCGGCTGGGCCATGACTACGGCCAGCTTGCGCTGGTCGCGGCGGTCGATCACGACCTGCCCCATCAGGGCACGGCGCATCAGCTGTTCATGCCGGGCGGGCCGCTGGCGATCCTGCCGCTGCCGGGCAACCGCAGCTCCATCGTCTGGTCCGAGCAGAAGGCCGCCGCCCAGGCGATCCTGGCCCTGCCCGAGGACGCGTTTCTCGAGGTGCTGCGGCCCCGGTTCGGCGATTTCCTGGGCGACATCCGCCTGGCCGGCCCGCGCTTTTCCTATCCGCTCAGCCTCAGCCTGGCCGAAACCTATGTCGCGCCGCGCGTCGCACTGGTGGGCGATGCCGCGCATGGCGTCCACCCCATCGCGGGGCAGGGGCTGAACCTGGGCCTGCGCGATGTCGCGGCCCTGGCCGAGGTGCTGACCCTGGCGCGTCGGCGGGGCGAGGACATCGGCACGGACCCGGTGCTGGCGCGCTATCAGGCGTGGCGCCGGCCCGACGCCACCCTGCTGGCTTTGGGGATGGACGGGGTGAACGCGCTGTTTTCCAACGCAAACCCGCTGCTGCGCGCAGCCCGTGGCTTGGGCCTGGGCATGGTGGACAGCCTGCCGCCCCTACGCCGCCGCTTCATGCGGCAGGCGGCCGGGCTGTCGCTGCAGCCGATGCCGCGCCTGCTGGCCGGCCGCCCGCTTTGACGCCCGCCCGCCCTGGCGGAACGTTCACGCCGCCGCGAGCGTTCGGGCTGCGCGCGTCCAAGCGAACGTGATGTGCAAGCCCTTCGCGAACCGCTATGATCCGGGACATGAACCTGAAATCGCTCGCCCTTGCGCCCGTCCTGTGCCTGGCCCTGGCCTTCCCCGCCCTGGCCGAGAAGATCCCCCTGAACGAGATCTCGCGCTATCTCAACAGCCTCAAGACCGCGCAGGCGGCGTTCACCCAAGTGAACCCGGACGGCAGCGTTTCGACCGGGCAGGTGTTCATCCACCGGCCGAACCGGGTGCGCTTCGAATACCAGGGCAGCAAGACGCTGGTCCTGGCCTCGGCCGGGCAGGTCGCGGTCTATGACGGCAAGACCCGCGGCGGGCCGCAGCAATATCCGCTGTCCAAGACGCCGCTGTCGCTGATCCTGGCGCCGAACATCAACCTGGGCAAGGCGCGCATGGTGACCGGCTATGCCGAAAGAAAGAACACCACCGTGGTCACGGCCCAGGACCCCCAGCACCCGGAATACGGCAATATCCAGATGGTGTTCACCGCAAACCCGACCCAGCTGCGGCAATGGGTGGTGACCGATGACGCGGGCAAGCGCACCACCGTGATCCTGGGCGACATGCGGACGGGGGTTTCGATCCCGCCCTCGAAGTTCGTCATCAACTAGGGCTCAGCGCCTGCAGCTCGCCAGCTGCATCTCGTAAAGCTGGGCCCGGGCGCCGACCTTGTAGGCCACATCCGTCAGCCAGGGCTTGCCGCGATGCGAGCCCTTGGCAAAGCCCGCCCGGCCTTCGTGATAGGCCAGGTATTGCGAGGCGGCGTCGCGCTTGGAAATGCCCAGGATGCGCGTCGAATCGTTCATGTACCAGCCCATGAAATCGGTCGCGTCGCGGATGTTGTCGCGCCGCGCGCCGCGATTGCCAGTCGAACGGCGATAGTCGTCCCAGGTCCCGTCGATGGCCTGGCTGTAGCCATAGGCCGAGCTTTGCCGTCCCATCGGGATGATCCCCAGCGCATAGCGGTGCGGGGTGCGGGCGTCGCCGATGAATTTCGATTCCTGGTGGATGGTGGCCATCTGGACGTGGATCGGCACGCCCCAGCGCTGCTCGGTCTGCCGCATCGCACGCATATAGGCCGGGCGTTCGGCCGCGATGGCGCAGGCGTTTTCCAGATTGCGCGGCGCCTTGTAGCTGCCGCCGCCGCCGCACGAGGCGACCAGCCCGACGATCGCGAGCTTGAGAAACCTGTTCATGACTGCCCCTCATTGTCTTTTTCCGGGGATGTTAGCCCGGCAAAGGGGGGTGGCGCAAATGACAAAGGCTCGATTTTGCGCGGGAAGGCGCGGGGCCTCAGGCCGTTGCGGATCGGGACATGCTGGCCTACTTCGACGCGTTGATCAGGGCTTGCAGTTTCGCATGCCGCTCGTCTGCATCCGCCTTTCGGATCATGTCGTTGTGCAGTTGAGGGATGCCCCCGTCCACATTGGCAGCGTTGTATTCGTCCGCCGAATAGGCGGTGCCGTCCGAGCCATACAGCGTGATCTCGCCCTCGGCCGAGACATCCATGATCTTGCCCAGCGTGCCGTGGGTCAGGCTGAAGCCCTCGAACTTGCCTTGGTAAGCAGCGGCGGTCACCGAGGCCGAGTCGAAGCTGAACATGCCCGCCAGGGTGACGGCAGAGCGTTCCATGTTAAGTACATCGACTTCGGAGGTATGGGGAATGACTGTATTTGCACTGATCGACGCCTGGCTACCAGCAAGGTTGACGTCTGGGTGACTTTTGGCCGTGTCGGCCGTCCGTGCCGCCCTAGCCATCAAGTCGGTTGCGTAGTGATAGGCGTTTGCCATCGCATCCCGACGCGAGAGGAAGTTCGCATCGCTCTGGGGTGCCGTAGTGCCATGAGGAACGCTGTCTCCGGCACTGATGAAGTTGCCCTCGAAAACCATACGGGAG
This sequence comes from Paracoccus yeei ATCC BAA-599, assembly GCF_000622145.1. Lineage (GTDB taxonomy): Bacteria > Pseudomonadota > Alphaproteobacteria > Rhodobacterales > Rhodobacteraceae > Paracoccus > Paracoccus yeei. The sequence continues at coordinate 107,462 of NZ_JHWH01000014.1, forward strand.
TCCGTCTTGGCAGGATTCATTACTTTTTCATGGCCGGTCGCCTCGGACGCCTTCGGATCGAAAGGGCTGATCGAACCGTTCAGCAGTCCTTCGTGAACCTCGTAAAGACGGTCAAGCTGGGCAACCGCCATCGCAACCTCCGGTGGCTCATCACTGCCGGGCACATAGCGGTCATTCGAACTGGGCGCTGCTTGAGCCTTCGATGCGGCGACCGCATCGTCCACCGCCTTTGCCGGCGTCGAAAGCGAGGCCTGGTCATTCTTCAGGATCGTCAGGGCAATGTTGGCCGAGGACACATTCATCGGGACACCTACGCTGTGCGGAGACTATGGACAACCACCAGTGGTAACGTAAGACCGCCCTGCCGCCAAAGGCATAGTGCCTCAAATTGCGCGGAAGCCGGCGCGGGTCAGCTCGGCAGGACCGAGACCGACTTCACGATGGCGTGGCAGGGGCTTCCCGGTTTCAGGCCCAGGGCCTGGACCGAGCGGGGCGTGACCTGGGCCAGCATCCGCTCGGGGCCCAGGGACAGTTGCACAAGCCCGCCGTCGATGCGCGTCACGGTGGCGGGCAGGGTGTTCAGCGCCGACAGGCCCTGCGGCGGGTCGCGCGACAGGATCACCTCATGCGCCAGGATGCGCAGCCGCAGCGCGTGGCCGGGCCGCGCCTCGATCCCCGGCAGCAGCATCGGGCCGGCGGCGGTGGCGACGCGGACCAGCCCGTCGGGCTCGGTCGCCTCGACCCGCGCCGCGATCAGCGCCCCGGCCTCGCGCGCGCCCAGCCGGGGGGCCAGGTCGGGGTCGGCCAGCAGTTCGGCCAGCGGCCCGCTGTGGACGGTGCGGCCGGCCTGCATCAGCACCACCGTATTGGCCAGCCGCAGCACCTCGGGGACGGAATGGCTGACGTAAAGGATCGGCAGGCGGACATCGTCGCGCAGGCGTTCCAGCCAGGGCATGATTTCGGCCTTGCGGTCCTCGTCCAGCGCGGCAAGGGGCTCGTCCAGCACCAGAAGCGCCGGGTCCGACAGCAGCGCCCGGCCGATGGCGACGCGCTGGCGCTCGCCCCCCGACAGCGTCGCGGGGCGGCGGTTCAGCAGAGCGCCCAGGCCCAGCATCTGCACGACGCGGTCGAAATCCCGCGCGGCGTCGCGCCGCCAGCGCGCAGAATAGCGCAGGTTCGCTGTCACCGTCATGTGCGGAAACAGCCGCGCGTCCTGGAACACGCAGCCGATGCGGCGCGCCTGCGGCGACAGGTCGGTCTGGCCGTCGAACAGCACCCGGTCCCCCAGCGCGATGCGGCCACGGTCGGGGCGCAGAAGCCCCAGGATGGCGTTGATCGTGGTGGTCTTGCCGCAGCCCGAGGGGCCGAACAGCGCCGTCACCCCGGGCGGTGCCTGGAACGCCACCTCCAGCGACAGGCCGGGAAAACGGTGGCGATAGGCGACGGACAGGCTCATCGCGCCATCCGCCGTGCCAGGAATTCCGACACCAGCACCGCCGCCAGCGCGATCGCGACCGAGATCAGCACCAGCCGCATCGCCGGCCCCTCGCCCGAGGGGGTCGAAAGCAGCGCATAGATGGCCGAAGGCATGGTCTGGGTCTGGCCGGGGATGTTCGACACGAAGGTGATGGTGGCGCCGAATTCGCCCATCGCCTTGGCAAAGCCCAGCGTGACCCCGGCCAGCAACGCCGGCAGGATCAGGGGCAGGGTCACGGTCAGAAAGATCCAGGGCCGCGGCGCCCCCAGGGTGGCAGCGGCCTGTTCCAGGCGCGGGTCCACCGCCTCGAACCCCAGCCGGATCGAGCGCACCATCAGCGGAAAGGCCATGATGGCGGCGGCCAGCGCCGCCCCGGTCCAGCGAAAGGCAAAGACGATGCCCAGGGGCTCCAGCTGGCTGCCGATGGGCCCGCGCGTGCCCATGCTCACCAGCAGCAGATAGCCGGTGACCACCGGCGGCAGGATCAGGGGCAGATGCACCAGCCCGCTGAGCAGGTCATGGCCGGGAAAGCTGCGCCGCGCCAGCAGCCAGGCGATGGCGATGGCGAATGGCAGGCTGACGAGCGTCGCCACCAGCGATACCCGCAAGGACAGCGCGACGGCCTGCCATTCCTGCGGTCCCAGCCAGTCCCACACCGGCCTTATTCCGCGACGGTAAAGCCCTGCGCCTGAAAGATGGACCGCGCCGGGTCCTGCTTCAGGCTGTCCAGGAACAGCTTGGCCTGCGGCGTGTCGGCGGCCTTGGTAACGGCGGCGGGATAGGTGATCGGCGCGTGGCTGTCGGCCGGGAAGGTCGCGACCACGCCGACGCCCTTTTCGGCCACCGCGTCGCTGCCATAGACGATGCCCAGCGGCGCCTCGCCGGTGGCGACCAGCTTCAGCGCGGCGCGCACGTCGTCGGCCTGGGCGACCTGGCCCTGCACCTTATCCCAAAGGCCCAGTGTGGTCAGCGCCTGCTTACCGTATTGCCCGGCGGGCACCGAATCGACCATCGCCATGGCCAGCTTGCGCTTACCCAGCAGGGTCGGCAGGTCTTCGACCGGCGCGGCGGCCGGCTGGCCGGTGCCGACCAGGACCAGCGTATTGCCCAGAAGGTCCAGCCGGGTCGCGGCGTCGATATCGCCCGATGTCTCGACCGCGTCCATCCACTGGCTCGAGGCCGAGATGAACAGATCGGCCGGCGCGCCCTCCTGTATCTGCTTGGCCAGTTTCGAACTGCCGGCATAGGAAATCACCACCGTATCGGCGTGCGACTTCTGCCAGTCGGCGGCGATCTGATCCAAGGCGTCCTTAAGGCTGGCGGCGGCAAAGACGGTGATCTCGTCGGCCTGGGCGGCGGGGGGCAGCGCGACCAGGGCGGCGGCGATCAGGGATTGGAACAGGCGCATGGTGGGCTCCATTATGTTTTGCCCGACATAACCAGCCGCGGCGGCGGGCGGCAAGCGTTATTTCCGGGCCAGCATATCCCGCAGGGCCGCAAGCTGCGGCGCGCTGCGCACCAGCGATTCCAGCGCGCGGTATTCGCCCAGCACGGCGCGCCCCAAGTCGGTCAGCCCCGCCCCGCCGCCGCCCGCGCCGCCGCGCGCGCTTTCGACCAGGGGGGCGCGGAAATGGCGGTTCATCTCCTCGACCAGGGCCCAGGCGCGGCGATAGCTCATCCCCAGCCGTCGCCCGGCGGCGGAAATCGAGCCCTCCTCGGCGATGGCCTGCAGCAGGTCGGCCTTGCCCCGGCCAAAGGTCAGGCTGTCGAAATGCAGGCGCAGGCTGAGACGGGGATCGTTTTCCATGCCGCCATTCTTGGCCGAGGACGCGGCGTAGGCAAGCACCTCGGGGGCTTTGCGGGGCTGGGTCCGCGCGCTAGCCTTGGAAAACAGCCAAACGGGGGGAACCATGCCTGAGACCGAAATCGTCATCCTGTCCGGGGCGCGGACCGCCATCGGCACCTTTGGCGGCAGCCTGGCGGGGATCCCGCCGATCCAGCTGGCCGCGACCGTCACCCGCGCCGCCATCGAACGCGCCGGCATCGCGCCCGCGCAGGTCGGCACCGTGGTCTTTGGCCATGTCCTGAACACCGAGCCGCGCGACATGTACCTGTCCCGCGTCGCCATGCTGGACGCGGGCGTGCCCGACACCACGCCCGCCATGAACGTCAACCGGCTGTGCGGATCGGGCGCGCAGGCCATCGTTTCCGCCGCGCAGGCGCTGATGCTGGGTGACGCCGATTTCGCCGTGGCGGGCGGCGCCGAATCCATGAGCCGCGCGCCCTATGCCATTCCGGCGGCGCGCTTTGGCGTCAAGATGGGCGACGCGCCGATGCTGGACATGATGACCGGCGCGCTGACCTGCCCGATGGGCACCGGCCACATGGGGGTGACGGCAGAGAATGTCGCCCGCGAACATGGCATCTCGCGTCAGGCGCAGGACGAATTCGCGCTGGAATCGCAGCGCCGGGCCGCCGCCGCCATCGCCGAGGGGCGGTTCCGCGACCAGATCGTTCCCATCGAGATCAAGACCCGCAAGGGCGTCGTGGCCTTCGACACCGACGAACACCCCAAGAAAACCTCGCTGGACAAGCTGGCGGGCCTGAAGGCGGTGTTCCAGCGCGACGGCACGGTCACGGCGGGCAATGCCTCGGGGATCAACGACGGCGCGGCGGCGCTGGTGCTGGCGCGGGGCGATGCGGCACGGGCGGCCGGGCTGACACCCGCGTTCCGGCTGCTGGGCCACGCCGTCGCGGGCGTGCGCCCCGAGGTGATGGGCATCGGCCCGGTCCCGGCGGTGCAGGCGCTGCTGGCGCGCACAGGGCTGGCGGCGGGCGATTTCGACGTGATCGAGTCGAACGAGGCCTTTGCGGCGCAGGCGCTGGCGGTGAACCAGGAACTTGGCCTGGACCCGGCGCGGGTGAACCCGAACGGCGGCGCCATCGCGCTGGGTCATCCGGTCGGCGCGACCGGCGCCATCATCACCCTGAAGGCGATGGAGGAGTTGCGCCGCACGGGCGGGCGCCGGGCGCTGGTGACGATGTGCATCGGCGGCGGGCAGGGCATCGCCCTGGCGATCGAGCGGATCTGACGGAACGCGCGCGGCCTGCGCGGCATTGCCTTTCTTTCAGGAAAGGACCAGCCATGCCCGAGGACAGCATCCCAGACGGGGACAAGGACCAGACCACGCGGCCGTCGCAGCGCAAGGACCACAAGCCCGGCGATCCGATCCCCGAGTCCGGCACGGCGCGCCAGCCGCTGTACGACGGGACGGATTCGCCCGCCCCGGCCAGCGGCGATCCTACGGAATAGGCTCGATCCGCACGGTCGCGCCCTTGTAGGCCGGGGTTTTCGAGGCGAGATCGTACCGGTCCAGCGGCACCAGGACGTTCGCCTCGGGGTAATAGGCCCCGACGCAGCCGGCGGGCAGGTCATAGGGCGTGACCCGCAGCCCTTCCAACCGGCGGGAAATACCGTCGTCGCTGACGGTCACAAGGGCCACGGTCTGATCCTCGGCAAGCCCCGCCTCGCGCATCTGGTCGGGGGCGATCAGCAGGCGCAGCCGTCCTTCCAGCCCCCGCAGCCGGTCGCGGTCGGCATAGACCGTCGTGTTGAACTGGTCGTTCGACCGCAGCGTGATCAGGGTAAAGTGGCCCGGCCCAGGTTCGTCCCCAAGGGCGGACAGCGCCGGAGGCACGGTAAACTCGGCCTTGCCGCTGTCGGTCTGCCAGTCGCGTTCGCGCGCCGCATTGCCGCGATAGAACCCGCCGGGCGTGAACAGGCGGTCGTTGAAATCGGCGAACTGGTCGGGATAGATCCGCGCGATCAGATCCCGGACCAGGCCATAGTCGCCCACCCAGTCCTGCCAGCGCACCTTGGGGTTCGGCTCCAGCGTGGCCTGGGCAATGCCGGCGATGATCGCCGGTTCCGAAAGCAGGTGTTCGGACGCGGGTTTCCGACGGCCCAGCGAGCCGTGGATATGGCTCAGGCTGTCCTCCATCGTCACGGCCTGAGGCCCGCTCGCCTGAACGTCGCGCTCGGCCCGCACCAGACAGGGCAGCAGCCAGGCACCTTCGCCCACCAGCACATGGCTGCGGTTCAGCTTGGTGGCGACCTGCACGTTCAGCTCAAGTTTTTGCCACAGGTCGTCGGCGCGGCCCTGGTCGGGGATGGCCCGGGCGAAATTGCCCCCCAGGCTGAGAAAGCCGCGCAACTCGCCGTCCAGCAGCGCCTGCACCACCTCGACCGTGGTCAGGCCGGTGTCGCGCGGCGGATCGAAGCCAAATTCCTCGGCCAGCTTGTCCAGGGGCACCAGGTCCGGCTTTTCCGAAATGCCGACGGTGCGCTGGCCCTGCACGTTGGAATGGCCGCGCACCGGGCAGATGCCCGCCCCGGGCCGGCCGATGTTGCCGCGCATCAGCAGCAGGTTCACCAGCATGGCGATACTGTCGCTGCCGTGCACATGCTGGGTCAGGCCCATGCCATAGACGCCGATGCAGCATTGCGACCGGGCGTAAAGCGCGGCGACCTCGGCCAGGTCGGCGCGGGGCAGGCCGCAGGCGGCCTCGATCTCAGCCCAGTCCAGCGCGCGGACCCAGGATTCAAAGGCCGCGAAATCATGGCCGTGCCGGGCGATGAAGGCGCGGTCGATCACCGGATCCTGGTCCGAGGGGTTTTCATCGTCGAGCGCGAACAGGTGCTTACAGATCCCCGCGATCGCCGCGATGTCGCTGCCCGCCCGCAGTTGCAGGTAGATGTCGGAAATCGGCGTGCCCGAGCCCTTCAGCAGCTCGGCCGGGTTCTGCGGGTTGGCAAATTCCAGAAGCCCGCGTTCCCGCACCGGGTTGAAGGTGACGATGCGACAACCCCGCCGGGCCGCCGCCTGCAAGGGATGCAGGAACCGCGGGCTGTTCGAGCCGGTGTTCTGGCCAAAGAACAGCAGCATGTCGCATTCGTCGAAATCCGACAGGATGCAGGTGCCGACCGGGCTGCCAATGACCTTCTTCAGCCCGACGCTGGTGGTCTCGTGGCACATGTTGGAGCTGTCGGGCAGGTTGTTGTGCCCGTAAAGCCGAGCGAACAGCGCGTACAGGAACGATGTCTCAAGGCTGGCGCGGCCCGAGGCGTAAAAGACCGTGGACCTGGGCGGCAGGCGCCGCAGCGCCGCGCCGATGGCGGCGAAGGCCTCGTCCCAGGTGGTTTCCACATAGCGGTCGCTGGCGGCGTCATAGCGCATCGGATGGGTCAGCCGGCCCTGCGCCTCAAGCGCGTGATCGGACCAGCCGCGCAGTTCGGACAGCGGATGCGCGGCAAAGAAATCCGGGCCGCAGCGGTCCTTGGTCAGGTCCCAGATGGTAGCCTTGGCGCCGTTCTCGCAGAATTCGGCCAGATGCGGCGAGGCGGGCTTGGCCCAGGCGCAGGAGGTGCACATGTGCCCGCGCGGCTTATTCTGGCGCCACAGCGTGTCCAGCACGCCCAGCGGCACCCGCTTGCCCCCCAGGTGGCGCAGGACGCTGCGGACCGAACCCCAGCCGCCGGTCGGATGATCGTAATGCGGCGTCGTCGGGTCCTGTTCGCGCTGCGGACGGTCGTGCTCGGTCATCGGTCGCCTTCCTGCAATCCGTGGATCGGGCAGCCGTTCGCCTCGGCCCGGAAATGGGCCGAGTAGCGATAGGTTTCCCGGCGCGCGCGGTTGACGCTGCCCAAAGGACGATGCGCCACGATGCCGTTCCAGGGGCTGAAACGCATCCGGTCGTCGGCCTGCTCGACGGCCTCGGCGTCCCAGCTGTCCTGCCGGGGCAGATACAGCGTCGCCACCTGGACGAAGGGCGCCTCGGCCTCGTCCCACAGGGCCGAGGCATCCTCGATGGGCTGGCGCTCGGGGGCGCGGGCCAGCTGCACCTCGAAGGCCCATTCGCCGTCGATCCCCGCCATCTCGCGCCTGATCTGCGCGCGGATCGGGTTTTCGGCGGCGCCCATGTCGACGGGCTTGCCGGTCAGCGCCGTCAGCGCCGGCGACAGCGGCCGCAAGCGGAACTTGGCGACATGATCGCCATAGCGGAACGGGGTGGCGCTGAAATAGGTCTCGCCCAGGGGGTCGGTCTGGGGGGCGCCGCCCATGCCCGCAAGGGCCGTGCTTTCCAGCCCCACCATGCCCAGGGCGGCATTCACGGCCTGCAGCGTCTTCGACAGGGCGATCTTGGCCCCTTCGGCGCGGTCGGTCGTCGCCGCCAGCAGTTTCAACTGCCCGGCGAAATCCTGCGCCCGGGGCACGGCAAAGACCGGGCCGTTGATCATCAGAAAGTCCTGCGCGCCGTCCGAATCCACATCAAGGCGCGGTCCCGGGACATTCTCGACCTTGAGCGCGATACCGCGCGGCAGCGCCACCGTGTCGCTGAGCAGGTCGCCGGGATTGGTCGAGATGCGCAGCCAAGCCGGGTATTCGCCGGGCTGGGCGAAAATCCCCTGCGCCAGTTCCGGGGGCAGGGTGGCGTCGACCACCAGCCGGCCCTGCAGAACGGCATGGGCCTTGGCATGGACGCCGCGCACGGCATGGCCATAGTCGCGAAAGGTCGTGGTCAGGATATGGCGAAAGGACTGGATCAGATCCTCGACCGTCGCCGCCTCGCGGGCGGGGTCGACGGTTTCCAGATCGTCGCTGTACCGCAGCGGGGGACGGTCAGGACACATGGCGCACCCCGGGGGCTGTCACAGGGGTGCCCGGCCTGGCGAGCGGGGGTCGGAACATCGGTCTCTCCGCATGACTGGGTCGCAGAGTGAACCCGGCGGCGGGGCAGATGTTCCGGCAGGCGGCAAAAACCGCCCGCGCGGCCGTCAGGCAGAGGCCATGATCCGCGCGATATGGGCCGCGATCATCAGGTCCAGATGGGCGCCGCCGCCGTTCTTGTAGATCGTGATCTCGTCAGGGCTTGCGCGGCGCCGCGCGTCAGGCCTCACCAGGTCGTAAAGATCGCCCAGGACATGGTCTGGCGCGATCACACCCGCCGCCATGGGGATGGCGAGTTCGCCGATATGGCCGATAGTGGTGGCCCGGCTGTCCACGAAGAGCGCGCCCCTGCGGATCAGGTCGTCGTCGGCCTCGCGCATGTCGGCCTTGTAGGCGCCGATCAGGTCCACATGCGTCCCCGGCCGGACATGCCGGCCCAGGATGACCGGCTGTCGCGCCATGGTGGCCGAACTGACGATATCGGCCCGGGCCAGCGCACCGGGCAGGTCCTGGGCCACGGCCAGCCGCGCCGGGACATCCGCCAGCCGGGCGACCAGCGCCTGGGCCTGTTCCGGGCGGCGCGCCCACAGGGTCACCTCGTCGATCCCCGGCAGGGCGGCGGTATAGGCGCGCACCAGGCTTTCGGCCACGGTCCCCGCCCCCACCACCAGCAGGCGGCGACTGTCGGGGCGGGCCAGCAGGCTGGCGCCCAGAACCGAATCTGCCGCCGTCTTGAATTCGGTCACCAGGCGGCTGTCGATGATGGCCTGAAGGCTGCCGGTGTCGGGCGCAAAGACCAGCATCGCGCCCTGCACGGTGGGCAGGCCGCGCGCGGCATTGGCGTCCAGCACGGTAAAGCACTTCGCCCCGTATCCCAGCCCCGGGATATAGGCCGAGCGGCTCATCATCGTGCCTTCGGGTGGGCCAAGGAAACTGTCGCGGATCTCGGCCGGGGCCATGGCATGGCCCTGTCGGATCGCCTGGACGGCATCGGGCCAGGTCAGGCGCGGCGCCGCCTCCTCATAGAACACCAGCTGCGGCCTGGATGTTGCGTCCGTCATCGAATGATCCCCTTGCCTGATAGTCCTGCCGCCTTCCGCCGGGCGCGGCCCTAGTCCTGGCCCAGCCGGCGCGACGCCTCGGTCGCGGCGGCCAGTGCCCGGCGCAGGGCGTCGTCGAAGCCCGCGGCCTCGGCGGCGTCCAGCCCGGCGGCGGTGGTGCCGCGGTAATCGCGATAGGCGGCCAGGAACTGCGGCGCCTCGGCGATGCGGCCGGCCAGCATCTGCGCGCCGCCGACCACGGCCGCCTAGGCCGCGCGCCAGGCGACGGCGTCCTCGACCCCCTGGTCGCGCATGAAGCCGGCCATCGCCACCGCCATCAGCGCCGGATAGGCCGCGCCCGAGCCGGGCAGGGCGGTCATCAGGTCGATCTGGGCTTCCTCGGCCAGTTCGTCCGTGGTGCCGATGGCGGAGAGAAGCCGCCGGACGGTGTCGCGATCCTCGGCGGTGACGTCCGGCGCGGCCCAGAACGGCGAATAGGACGCCCCCAGTTCCGCCGCCGCGTTCGGCATGGCGCGGACGATGCGCCCGCCGCAGGCGGCCAGCCGTTCCCCCCGCACCCCGGCCATGAAGGACACGACCAGCCGTCCCTGCGCCTGCAGGCCCAGGCCCGCCCAGTCGCCCGGCCGCACCGAGACGACGATCACGTCGCTTTGCCCCGCCAGATCGGCCACGTCGCGCGCCCAGACCACACCGCGATGGCCCTGGTAATCGGGCCGGGGCCCGGTGCGGTTCAGCGCGATCAGGTTTTCCGGCGCCACGATCCCCTGCGCCAGAAGCCGCCCGCCCAGGGCCGAGCCCAGCCAGCCGGTCGCCCCGATGATTCCGATGCGCATCACGTCTCCCTGTGCCTAGCGCCCAGCCTGGGCCTCGATCGCGGCGCGGAAGGGCAGCCAGCCCACCACCTGCCCCGCGCCGCCCTGGACCAGCAGGCCCTGGGTCTGGTTCGCGGCCATCAGCTTCAGCGCCTCGGCCAGCGAGGCGTCGGCGCGGATCGTGATCCCGGCCATCGGACTGCCGGCGGGGGCGTCCATCACCGCCTCGACCCTAAGCACCTTGCCGCGGTCGACATGCTGGACGAAGTTCGCCACATAGTCGTCGGCGGGGTTCAGAACGATATCCTGACCTGTGCCCTGCTGGATCACGTTCCCGTCGCGCAAAAGCGCGATGCGGTCGCCGATGCGCAGCGCCTCGTCAAGGTCGTGGGTGATGAAGACGATGGTCTTGCGCACTTCTTTTTGCAGGTCCAGCAGGACCGTCTGCATGTCGTAGCGGATCAAGGGGTCCAGCGCCGAATAGGCCTCGTCCATCAGCAGGATCGGGGCGTCGTTGGCCAGCGCGCGGGCCAGGCCCACCCGCTGCTGCATGCCGCCGGACAGCTGGCTGGGATAGCTTTTCTCGAACCCCTTCAGGCCGACCCGCTCGATCCAGCGCATCGCGGTGCGGTAACGCTCGGCCTCGGAAATGCCCTGGACCTCAAGCCCATAGGCGGCATTGTCCAGGACCGTGCGATGCGGCAGCAGGGCGAATTTCTGGAACACCATCGCGGTCTTGTGCCGGCGGAAGGCGCGCAGCGCCTCGGGCGCCATGGTCACGACATCCTGGCCCTCGATGACGATCTGGCCGGCGGTGGGCTCGATCAGCCGGTTGATGTGGCGGATCAGCGTCGACTTGCCCGAACCCGACAGGCCCATGATGACCTGGATGCTTCCTGCAGGGATCGAGATGTTGATGTCGCGCAGGCCCAGGACGTGGTGATGGCGGGCCTGCAATTCGGCCTTGGTCATGCCGCGGCGGACGGCATCGACATGGGCCGCGGCATGGGGGCCGAAGATCTTGTAAAGGTTGCGGATCTCGATCCCGATGGGTTCAGACATGGCTGGCCTCGCGGTGTTTCTGCAGGCGCTGGCCCCAGGCCTGGCTGATGCGGTCGAACAGGATGGCGATGCCGACGATGGCGAAGCCGTTGAAAAGCCCCAGCGTGAAATACTGGTTCGAGATCGCCTTCAGCACCGGCTGGCCCAGGCCCTGGACGCCGATCATGGATGCGATGACGACCATCGCCAGCGCCATCATGATGGTCTGGTTGATGCCGGCCATGATGGTGGGCAGGGCCAGCGGCAGCTCCGCCTTGATGAGCTTTTGCCAGCGGGACGAGCCGAAGGCGTCGGCGGCCTCGAGCACCTCGCGGTCCACCTGGCGGATGCCCAGGTTCGTCAGCCGGATCATCGGCGGCAGCGCATAGATCACCACGGCGATCAGCCCCGGCACCCGGCCGATGCCCAGCAGCATGACCACCGGGATCAGATAGACGAAGCTCGGCATGGTCTGCATCACGTCCAGCACCGGGTTCAGCACCGATTGCACCCGGGCCGAACGCGACATCAGGATGCCCAGCGGCAGACCGATCAGGATCGACAGCAGGGTCGAGGCAAAGATCATGGACACGGTCTTCATCGTGTCCTCCCACATGCCGAACATGCCGATCAGCACCAGCGTCACGACGCTGCCGATCACCACGCGAATGCTGCGGCTGGCGCCCCAGGCCAGGGCGGCGACGACCGCCAGGATGATCGGCCAGGGCGTGTGTGTCAGAAGCCGTTCGGACCAGCTGAGCAGCGTCTGGAGCGGGCTGAACAGCCCCTCGATCACATCGCCGTAACTGCGGGTAAAGCTGCGGAAGCCGTCGTCGATGACCTTCTTGAGGTCGCGCAGGAATCCGTCGTCAAGCTGTGGAAATGAGGTCAACCAGGACATGGTTTGCCGTCCGCCTGTGGGCTGAGTGGGGAAGGGGGTCGGGCGGCCGCGCGGCCGCCCGGGCGCGATCAAAGCGCGGACTTGATCTTTTCCGCCGCCTCGGGGCTGACCCACTGGGTCCACATTTCTTCATGCGTGCGCAGGAACTCGCGCGCGCCTTCCTCGCCCGTGGCCTGGTTGTCGGTCATCCAGGCCATCATCTTGTTGACGGTGTCGTTGCCCCAGCTGCGTTTCTTCAGATAGTCCAGAACGCCCTGATCGGCGTCCTTGGCGAAGTCGCTGGCGATCAGCGTGAACACGTTGTCGACCGGGAAGGCGTTCGGCTTGGGGTCGGGGCAGTCCGCGACCGAGGTGCAGCGCTTCCATTCGGCCATGTCGTTGGCCATGCCGAAGTCGACCGGCACCATGTCGTACTTGCCCAGCATCGAGGTCGGCGCCCAGTAGAAGCCCAGCCACGGCGCCTTTTGTTCATAGGCCTTGGCCATGGACCCGTCGAGCCCGGCCGCCGACCCGGTATCGACCAGGGTAAAGCCGTGCCCCTCGATGTCGAAGGCCTTGGCCAGCTGGGTGGTGACGATGGTGCCGCCCCAGCCCGCGGGGCCGTTGAAGACCGCGCCCTTGCTGGCGTCCTCGGGGGCGGGGAACAGTTCGGGATGGGCCAGGATCTCGCTGATCTTGTTCAGGTTCGGATGTTCGTCCAGCATGTAGCGGGGGATGAACCAGCCCTGCTGGCCGCCGTCCGACAGAGAGCGCGCCATTTCGACGATCTTGCCGTCCTTGATGCCCGCCGCGACGATCTCGGGCATCAGGTCCACCCAGGCCTCGGGCACGATCTCGGGTTTGCCCTTTTCCACCAGCGAGGTGATGCTGGGCACGGTGTCGCCCACGACGATCTCGGCGTCGCAGCCATAACCCTCGTTCAGGATGAACTGGTCGAGGTTCGCCATCAGCTCGGCGCTTTGCCAGTTCATGCTGGCGATGGTCAGGTCGCTGCAATCGGCCAGCGCCGGCCCGGCCAGGACGGCAAGCGGCATGACGACTGCGGCGGAAAGGGCTAGGCGTTTCATGGTTTCGTTCTCCCTGACGCGACATATGTTCTTGCTGCCCGGTCGTCGCGGGACCCGGGTGGCTGGCCGGGGCGCGTGCCCCTGCATCGGTAACGATCCGCTCTTAGGTCGGCGGGTTGGCCCGCAGCCGGGCAGCGAACCGCGCCATTTCGCGCGGCTCGGGGTCTTCTCCGGTATAGATCCCGACATAGGTGGGAATCCGTGCGATCCGGGTTTCCATGTTCTCTTGTGCGCGCATCGAGATATAGCCGATTTGCGTCAAGTAGATGGTACGGGCGCGCACATCCGCATCAACGGCGGCATGGCCCCAGCGCGCCAGCATCCGGCGCAGCGCCTCGAGCCGGGTTTCGTCGGCGGCGGCGACCCGGCTAGCCACCTCCTGATCCTGCAGGGCCCAGCTGCGCACCGCGAATTCCAGGCGCGAATCGAAGGCGTCGCCCAGAAAGCAGGCCAGCACGTTCAACATCGATTCGGCCTGGGAATCGGCGTATTCCTGCGTCGCGGCGACCAGGGGGCCGGTGGTCCGCTCCTCCCAGCCGTCGATCAGGGCCTGCAAAAGCGCCTCGCGGTCCTCGAAGAACCAGTAGAAGCTGGTGCGCGACAGCGCGAGCTGCTTGGCCAGCGGCTGGATCCGGACCGCGTCGATGCCGCTGTCGATCAGCGCCTGATAGCCGGCCTGAAGCCAGCCTTCGCGCGATCCGCGCCACCCGGTTTCGACTGATGCACCCTTGACCATGCGCCAAGGTTAACCCGGGTGGCAGGGCAGGCCAAGAAAAATGTGCGTCTCTGACCGAGGAATGTTCATCGGCATGTTTTCTGATCGACACCGATGAACATTGGATCGACCAGCCCGCCGGTCAGTGCCCGCCGCCGCCTGCCGCCCGCCGCACCGGGGGCGTGGTCGCCGGTTCCCCGCCGGGCATGACGACGCCGACCAGTTCGGCGCGGATGTCGCAGCACAGTCCTTCGGGCGCATAGGTCAGGGTGACGGCGCAGTTCCGCGTTCCGTTCAGCCCGGCCTCGATCAGCGCGGTGCCCGAGCCGGTGCGTTCGGGTTGAGAGACGGGCGGGCCGCCCGATTCCTGCCAGACCAGCCGAAAGCGGTTCCCCTCGACCTGCCATTGGACCAGCACCCGCCCTTCGGGGACCGAAAGCGCGCCGTATTTCACGGCATTGGTCATCAGTTCGTGCAGGATCAGCGACAGCGACAGCGAGGGCTTGGGCGCGATATGCACCGACGGGCCGTCGCAGGTCAGCCGCTTGTCCGACTGCCCGGCCTGCAAGGCCGTCACGCTGCGCATCAGCTCGTCCACCGTGGTGCCCTGCACCTCGCCCGAGATGATGGCGTCATGCGCGCGGCTGAGGACGGCAATGCGGTTCATCACCGCCTCGCGCGCATCGTCCAGGTCCTCGGCGGCGCGGAAGGTCATGTTCACGATGGCCATGACCAGGGTCAGCTGGTTCTTCAGCCGGTGGGCCAGTTCGTGGTGCAGCCGGTGGTGTTCGGTCACGTCCAGCGCCTGGACAAAGATGCCGCTGACCTCATCCTCGGCCCCCGGGATCGGGTAATAGACGAAATCCAGGATGCGGTGCTCCAGCGGCTGGTTCGGGCTGCGCTGCAGGTCGATCTGATGGGACCGGCCGTGATAGGGCCTGCCGCTGGCATAGACCTGGTCCAGAAGCTGGATGATGCCCTGGTCGACCACTTCGGGCAGGGCCTCGGCCACCGTCTTGCCGGTGACGCCGCGATTGCCGGTCAGAAGCTCGTATTCCGCATTGGCGAAGGTGAAGCGGTGGTCCGGCCCGCTGGTGACGGCGACCGCCCCGATGGCGTTTTCGAAGATGTGGCGCAGGCGGTCCTGTTCGCGCTGCAGGCGCCGGCGCTGCATGACCTCGGTCGTGGTCTCGTTGCAGGCGCAGAACATGCCCAGCACCTCGCCCGCCGCATTGCGGACCGGGGTATAGGAAAACGAGAAATGCGTCTCCTCGGGATAGCCGTTGCGGTGCATGATGAAGCCGATGTCGTCCATCGCGGTGCTGATGCCCGCATAGGCCGCGTCGATGATCGGCTCGACCTGGTCCCAGATGTCGAACCACAGGTCCCGGAACGATCCGCCCAGGGCCGCCGGATGGCGCAGCCCGCACATCTTGGCATAGCCGTCGTTGTACAGCACCGTCTGTTCGGGTCCCCAGACGATCAGCATGGGCTGGGTCGAGCCAAGCGCGATGCTGACCACGGTGCGCAATTCGGCGGGCCAGCGTTCGGGCAGGCCCAGCGGGTTGGCCGACCAATCCATCCCCCGCATCAATGTCCCACATTCGCTTTTGCTGTAAAGCACGGGCGGACTCCTGAGGCTTGCAGAACAAGCACTTGCCGGTGTTGGCCATCGGTCCCTATGTTTCACAAGCCAAGGCGGCTGGCAACTGGCTGCGATCGGCGGAAACCGCGAATACCTTCGGAAAAGCGATGGCTTGCGGCGGATTGCGGTGCTTTTGCCCTGCGCCTGACGGACCGGGAGGAGCGGCCTAATTAATGTTTATTCCTTCTGGCGGGCGGGAACGTGGCTTCGGGACAGGCATTAGCTGAGGGATCGGCAGCGGCTGCCCGCCCAGCCCGCCGATCGCGAGGCAGAAATGGAGGACCATCATGGCCGACAAGACCCTTGACACCCTGTTCCACGAAACCCTGAAGGACATCTATTACGCCGAACGCAAGATCGTGCAGGCCCTGCGCAAGATGGCCCGGGCGGCGCAGAACCCCGACCTGAAGGCCGCCTTCGAGGCGCACGAAGAGGAATCCCAAGGCCATGTCGAACGCCTGACCCAGGTGTTCGAACTGATCGGCAAGCGTCCCCGCGGCAAGACCTGCGACGCGATCGAGGGCATCATCTCGGAAGGCCAGGAGGTCATGGAGGAATTCAAGGGCAGCCCGGCGCATGACGCGGGCCTGCTGGCCGCCGCGCAGGCCGTCGAACATTACGAGATCAGCCGCTATGGCACGCTGAAGAGCTGGGCCCAGCAGCTTGGCCTGGACGAGGCCGTGACGCTTCTGGACCAGACCCTGCAGGAAGAGAGCGCGACCGACGAAAAGCTGACCGCCCTGGCCGAGGCGGTGGTGAACGCCGCCGCGAACCAGGAAGGCGATCAGAAGGTGGCCTGAAGCCGCCGGGAACCCCAACGGTCGAGGGCCTCGTTCCCAGGCGGAGCGGGGGCCTTTCCTTGTCCGTGACACCGTCTGCTGCGGGTCCCTTTCCCGGAACATTCCCGCCCGCTGGGGGTTGATCCCGGAACGTCGGAGAAAAGGAGGACCTCATGGCCAAAAGCTTCGATCCGCAAGAGGAAAACGAAAAGTTCAATGTCCAGCAGAAGGCCCAGGACCTGAAGATGGGCAATGCCGATCCGGTCCTGAACCCCAAGCAGATGAAGGGCTCGAACCAGCCCAATGCCGGCGGCCAGAACCGCGAGGCGGGCGACCGCAAGGCGCGTCAGAACGACCGCGCCACGAACGGCGGCGAATAGGACCCCCAAGCCAAGGAGCAAACCGATGGATCATTCCAACCACGTTCGCCTGCAGGACGACGAACTGACCGATGCCGTGCTGACGGGCGCGACGGTCTACGGTCCCGATGACGACAACCTGGGCCATGTCGCCCATGTCCACGGTTCGGGCCGCGAGGCCCGCGTGGTGGTCGAGGTCGGGGGCTTTCTGGGGATCGGCAGCAAGCCGGTTGCCGTGCCCGCCGGCCAGCTCGACTTCATGCGCGACGAGGCCGGCACCGTCCACGCGGTCAGCACCTGGACCAAGGACCAACTGAAGGACATGCCCGAGCACCGGGACTGACGGCCATCGCGAGTAATGGCCATGAAAAAGCCCCCGCGCCTATTATGGCGCGGGGGCTTTCGTCTGGCTTCAGGCGGGCGGGTAACGGTCGGGGTCGGTGCCGCCAGGCTGCTTGCGGTTGGCGTCGGGCCGGTCGTTCGAATCCTCCCGATGGTGCCCGGCGGGATCGATCTGCTGCTGGCGCTGGTCGATCACATTGCCCTTGTGGCGCAGGTCATCGGTAGTATGCGGCGGATCGTCGGTCATGGCGGTCTCCGTTGAGTTCAGGCTGGGTCTTGGGTGTCGGCGCGGCGGGGGCGACCCGCACTGCGCACCAGATCGGCGATCTTCCAGGTCCAGCCGATCTGGCGCGACCGGTTCGGCCGCAGATAGGCCCAGTTCAACAGGCCGCCTGGCACACCCAGGACGACGCCGATCACCGCCGCCCAGACGAAGGTCCAGACAGAGACGTAACCCATTGCCAGTCCGGCGATGGCGACCGCGCCCGCGATGCAGGCGACCCAGAGGTGGATCAGGAACATGCGCAGAAAGGGGATCATGATGAACTCCTGACAGGATGCAGCATCTTGGAAAACGCGCCGGCGCCGAAGATGTTCCCCGCCGCCGGGCCCGACAGGCGTGCGATCGCGTGCGCAAGGGCAGGCTCGACCGTACGCGCGCCCCCCGAAGGATCGGCGCCCAGAAGCCCGTTCGGGCACAGACGGTCGTCGTCCCAGCCCGGGTGGTTGGCGATGGGATACAGGCAGACCCCTTCGACCGGGGCGCCCCGCGCGCGGGCGCGGTCGACCTCGGCCATGACCCAGGCGAACCAGGATGCGCGGCGCGGCCCCTCGGTCCCGGTCTCGGCGATCAGCAGCGGGCGATCATAGCGGGCCGCGACCTCGACCAGAAGGTCCGACAGCGGGCGGTAAAGTCCGTGGTCCATGTCGATGGGCGGGCCGCCGTGGATCCACTGGTTGTTCCAGTAATAGTTCAGACCGACGATATCTAGAAAGGACGGATCGCCTCCCAGTTGCGGCCACATCCGGCCCGAGACCAGCTCGAAGGCCTGGAACTGCGCATCGTGCCAGCCCTGCGCCTCCCACAGAGGGCGGCCGGTCGCGGGGTCGTGATGGATGGCGATCAAGGGCTCGCTGTGGACGAAGCGCGCCCGCGGATCGACCGCCCGCAGCTCGGTCATGGCTGCGATGGCGGCGCGGGCAAGCTGGCATTTCAGCTCGTAACCCCGGCCTGCGCAGAACGGGTTCAGATAGCGCGCATCGCCCCCCGCCCAAGCGAAAAAGCTGATCTCGTTCACCGGGCACCAGAACGGGACGGCATCGGTCAGGTCGCGATGGTGCAGCGCCACTGCCCGCGCATAGGCGGCAAAGCGGTTCACGAAGGCGGGCGTCCAGATGTCCAGGTCGTCGGGCCAGCCATAGTGCAGCAGGTCCCAGACGACCTGCGTTCCGCTGTCGCGCGCCGCCGCCATCATCGGCGTCAGGCTGGAGAAGTCGTAGCGCCCCGGCGCCGTCTCGATCAGGTGCCAGCGCGCGCCGTCCCGGCAGGCGCGGATGCCCAACCCGGCAAGCTGGCGGTAATCCTGCGCGGCGTGGCGGTCGTGCCCGACGGCGGCGATCACGTCCAGCCTGCGCCCGTTGCCCAGCCGGTGGGTCGAGGCCTCCCACCCCCCAAGCACCGTGCTGGCGAAGATTTCGGGCGGCGGCGCGGGCGTGCGTTCGACCAGGACGGCGTCGATCAGCGCCCGCCATTGCGGCACCACCACCGCGGCCGAATAGGTTGCGCGGACATGGGCCTGCAGGGCGCCGCCCAGCCGGCGGCGCAGGCCGGGGTCGCCCGCCAGCCGCAGGATCGCCGCGGCCACGGCGCCGGGGTCCTCGTGCGGGACGAACAGCCCGCTTTCGCCGTCGCGGATCTGCTGCAACGCGCCATTGTCGGGGGTGGCGATGACCGGCAGGCCGGCCGCGCCCGCCTCGGCGATGACATGGGGCATCCCCTCACCCCGCGACAGCCAGCAGAACACGTCCATCGCCGCCAGCAGGTCGGGCACGTCCTTGCGGTCGCCGGTGAAGGTCACGCGCGCGCCCAGGGGCGAGGCCATGCGATGCAACTCTTCGGCATAGTCGGGCATGAAGGCGTCGGGCCCGCCCACGATCAGGAACCGGATCATGGCGGTCTCGGGCACGACGCGCAGCGCGGCCGCGATGAAATCCTCGACCCGCTTCTTGCGGTCCAGCCGGCCGACCCAACCCACCAGCACCTCGTCCGGAGCGACCCCCAGGGCCGCGCGCGTGGCCGCGCGCCGCTCGGGGTGGAACTCGTCCAGATCCACCATCGAGGGGATCTCTACCGCATGCTGCGGCCGGTCCGGCATCTTGCCGGCCGCCGCCGCCCGGATGCTGTCGCAGACGCCGACATAGCGCGCGGTGAAATGCTTTGGGCCGGCCAGGGCCTCGCTGACCAGCCCGCCATGCTCGATTAGCGGAGGGCGCAGGGCCAGCCGCTCCAACGCCGGATAGATGTCGGCGACGTTCTGGCAGGAAACCACCACATCCGCCCCCGCCAGCCTGCGGCGCAGATAGTCGATCGTCTCCTCGAACCCCAGCCCATAGGCGGTGGTGTCGACATGCACGCCCAGTTCGGCCAGTTGCTCATGGGTCTGATCGGGCATCCCTTCCTTGCGGAAACAGGGGATCACGTCGATCCGATAGCGGTCGCGCGGCAGGGTCCGGGCCAGCAGCCGGATCTCGGTCTCCTCGCCGCCGACGACCAGCCAGGCCATGACGAACAGGATGCGGATGCGGGCCGGGTCCTCGGCCGGCTGCGGGAAATGCTGGGGCGGCACCGCCCCCCAGACCGTCCGGTCGTCGCCATCCATCCGTCTTTCTCCGTTTCCAAAATACCCTCGGGGGGTCCGGGGGGCGAAGCGCCCCCGGGCTGCCCCCGCCACTCACGAGGCGTCGAACACCACCTGCAGGAACTCCGGCCGCTCCGCGACCAGCCGGCGCAGGAAATCCGGCGCCTCGCCATAGGGCACGACATGGGTGATCATGTGCTGGCGGATCGCCTCGCCCTCGGCCTGCAAAAGCCGGATGGTTTCCTGCGCCAGCCGCCGCTGGTCCCAGGCGTGGGCGACCTGCCGGGGCATCCGGTTGATCTGGGCGCAGCGGATCGCCAGGCCGTTGTGGTGGAATTCCTCGCCCAGCCGGGCACCATCCATGCCGCCCTGGTAAAAGGCCAGGTCGATCACTGTCCCCTGCGGGCGAAGCGCCTGCAGGCAGCGGTGCAGGCTGTCGGACCGGGCGCGGGTCTGGAACACGTATTCCGCGCCGCGCCCGCCGATCCTGTGGTGCCAGCCCTTGGCGTGGCGCACGGCCTGATCCTCGTCCAGCGCCAGAAAGCCCATCTTCCGGGCGATGTCCCGACGGAAGGGCGAGGGATCCACCACGACGATTTCCGAAGCCCCGCCCGCCTTGGCGAACAGCGCGCAGAACAGCCCCACGGTGCCGCCGCCCCAGACCAGAACCGGCCGCCCCTCTACCCCGGCGCCAAGGGCCGGAACGCTTGCGCCGAACTGGTCGGCGTCGGCATGCAGGATGCCGTTCGCGGCGATCGGCCCCATCTGCGCGACAAAGATGCCCAGCATCGGGTCCATCCCCGCGGGCAGCTTCAGCAGCAGGTCATGCGCCGGGTTCGCCGTGTGCCCGGTCTTGTGGCCGAAGGTGGTGGCAACCACGTCGCCATTCGCAAACCCCGGCGCGCGGGCGTCGATGACGCGGGCGACCTCCATGTAGCCCAGGAAGTTGACCGGAAAATGCGCAGAGGCCTCGCCCGGCACGAACAGCCCCTGGCCATCATCCCAGCGGCTGTGCAGATAGGGGTTGGTGCCCTTGAGGAAGGTCAGCTCGGTCCCGGCGGAAAGGCCGGTGTAAAGCAGGTCCAGCCGCACCTGGCCGTCCCCCGCGGGCCCTTCGTCATAGCCGAAGAAATAAGGCTCGCCCTGCCGCTCGATCCCGAGCGAGCGGATATGGCGGTGCTCATGCGGCATGGTGGGGACCCGGCGCAGCGGACGGACGAAAGATCGGCTGCGGGTCAGCCCGCAGCCCCTCCATCTTCACAAGCGCGCCCTCGCGGGCGGAACGGGCGACGGCCAGCGCGACGCGGTGGGTCTCCAGCGCCTCGGCATAGGGGCAGCGGATGCGGTTCTCGTGGCCCTGCACGGCCTCGATGAAGTCGCGGTCCTCGCGCCAGACCGGATCGCCGCCGGCGGGGCGGACGGGGCGACCCCGGCCCACGTCCACCATCAGGTCGTGGTCGCTGATCTCCATCGCCAGGCCATCGGCGAAGACATGCAGGCCGACACGATGGTTCCAGCGCAGCAGGCAGGTCGCGGCCAGGTTGGCGATGGCGCCCGAGGCAAAGCGCAGCGTCGCCGCCGTTGCGGTGGGCACGGTCAGGCCCTGGAAATCGTCGCGGTCGCGGCGCGCGGCCATGCCGAACACCTCGGTCACGTCGCCGGCCAGAAAGCGCGTGGCGTCGATCACATGGGTCGCCTGCTCGATCACCTGCCCGCCGCAGCGGTCCTCGTCCCACCACCATTGCGGCGGCGGCGTCTGGTCCAGCCAGAAGCCCTGCATCAGATGCGCCGGGTTCTGCGCCAGATGTGCCCGCGCCTCGTCCATCGTGTCGAGGTATCGCCAGTGATAGCCGACGGCGGTGATCAGTCCGGCCGCCTCGACCTCGGCCGCGATGGCCTCGGCCGTGTCGAGATCAAGCGAGACCGGCTTTTCGACAAAAAACGGCAGCCCGCGCGCGATGCAGGCCCGTTCCGGCGCGCCATGGGCAAAGGGCGGCACGCAGATATAGACCGCATCCAGATCCTCGGCCGCCAGCATGGCGTCGTGGTCGGCATAGGCCACCGCGCCGGTGTCGCGCGCGGCCTGCGCGGCGCGCTCGCGGTCGGGGTCGCAGACGGCGGCGATCCGGACGTCCTCCATCGTGCGCAGCACGCCGAAATGGCGCTGGGCAATGCCGCCCGCGCCGATGAAACCCAGTCTGGTCTTGGTCATGCCATCCTCGTGTTGCTGCCGCAGGGTGCTGCGGTAGATGTCCAGAACCGCCCCGGCCATCGCCCCGGCGGTGAAGTGATGCTGCCAGCGGGCGCGTGCCCGGGCGGCGACGCGGGTGCGGCCGGCCGGATCGGTCAGGGCCTGCGCAATGGCCCCGGCCAGCGGGCGCGACCGTCCCGGCGGCACCTGCCAGGGATGGTCCGGCCCCAGCGCCTCGGCCGAGCCGGGGATCGCCGTCGCGACGGCGGGCAGGCCGGTGGCCATCGCTTCCAGCAGGACCAGCGGCAGCCCCTCGAAGGCCGAGGGCAGGACCAGCAGGTCCGCTTGCGCCATCAGCGCGGGCACGTCGTCGCGCCGGCCCAGCAGGGTCACGGCGCCGTCCAGACCCAGCCGGTCCAGCCAGCGCCGCACATGTGTCTCGCCCGGGCCGTCGCCGACGATCCGCAGCCGTGCGTCGACCCCCTGGCGGCGCAGCCGGGCCAGCGCCGCCAGCAGGGTCCGGTGCCGCTTTTGCGGGGCCAGGCGGCCGACGCACAGCAGCCCCGCGCCGCCCTGATGGCGTTCCGGCGGCGGGGCGATGCCGTTCGGCACGGCATGGAGCGGCGGTGCGGTATCGCCCAGGGGCGCCAGCGCCTGGCGCCAGCCCGCGGCGCCGGCCCGCGACACCGCGATCACCCCGTCGAGCCGCGCCGCCATCTGCCGATAGGCACGGATCTGGCCGGGGTCGGTCAACAGCCAGGGCAGGTGTTCGGTGCGCAGAACCCTGCGACCGGCATCCGCGGCGGCATGGACCAGGGCCAGCCCCTCCCATCCGATGCCGGCATGGACATGGACGATCTCGGCCGGCGATGCGGCGATGACCGCGGCCACCTCGTCCGGATCATGGGTCAGCGCGGCCAGGCCCATGGCCCGCGCCCGCCCGGCCAGGGCCCGGCCCGCCGGATGGTCGGGAAAGGCCAGCGACGCCATGCCGGGGGGCAGGGCGCCCGCCAGGGCCAGCATGTGTTCCCCCACGCCCGAAGGGTCGGGGCTGTCCGTTATCAGCAGGCTGCGCATGACCCCCGCTCAGCCGCCGACGGCCGGCACCGACCGGCGCTGGGTCAGCCTGCGGTGGATGGCCAGCGCCTGCCCGACGACCTGATCCATGTTGTAATAGCGATAGCTGCCCAGCCTGCCGGCAAAGATCACGCCCGGCTCGGCCGCGGCCAGCGCCTCGTAGCGGCGGAACAGGGCCTGGTTCTCGGGACGCGGGATCGGGTAATAGGGATCGCCCCGGTCCGAGGGATATTCGTAGCTGATCGAGGTCTTGGCATGGACTTGCCCGGTCAGGTGCTTGTATTCGGTGATCCGGGTATGGGGCACGTCCTCGGCCGGGTAGTTCACGACGCCGACCGGCTGGAACTGGGGCCGGTCCAGCGTCTCATGTCGGAACGTCAGGCTGCGATAGGGCAACTCGCCGAAGCGATGCCCGAAATAAGCGTCGATCGGGCCGGTATAGACCACGGTCTCGCCCCGTTCGCCGGCGCCGAGGTCGTGGAAATCGGTTCCCAGCGCCAGTTCGATCCCCGGATGGTCCAGCATGCGCTCGAACATGCGGGTGAAGCCTTCCTTGGGCATCGCCTGATGCTTGTCGGTGAAATAGCGGTCGTCGTCACTGGTCCGCGTCGGCACGCGGGCGGTCACGGACTTGTCCAGTTCACTGGGGTCCAGCCCCCATTGCTTGCGGGTATAGCCCTGGAAGAACAGCTCATACAGTTCGCGCCCCACGGCATTGACCACCACGTCGCGCGAATTGCGGATCTCGGCGACCGGCTCGGCCAGGCGGGCCAGCAGCGCGGCGGCCTCGGCATCCGTCCGCATGTCGAGACCGTAAAGCCGGTTCAGCGTGGTGCGGTTGATGGGCATGGGCACGGTCATGTCGCGCACCCGGGCCAGCACGCGGTGTTCATAGGGCCGCCATTCGGTGAACCGGCCCAGCCAGGCGAATACCTCGTCGCTGTTGGTGTGGAAGATGTGGGGCCCATAGCGGTGGATCAGCAGCCCCGCCGCGTCGCGGCAGTCATAGGCATTGCCCCCGACATGGTCGCGCCGGTCCATCAGCAGGACGCGGCGGCCCGATTGCTCGGCGAACTGGCGGGCCAGCACCGCGCCGGCAAAGCCTGCGCCGCAGATCGTCACGTCATGGCGGCGCGCGCCGCGCAGGATCGGCACCACCGGCACCCGCACCGGCACGGCGGGGGCCAGCCGGGCGCGGACGGCCTTGTCCAGATGCGCCCCCATCTGCTGGAAGGTGCGGTCCCAGCTGAGTTCTGCCAGCAGCGCGTCGGCCCGGTCCCGCCACGCGCCGGGCGCCCCGGCCTGGGCCAGCGCCGTTTCGCAGGCCCGCACGAAGTCCTGCGGCCCTTCGGCGATATGTACCGCCGCAAGCTCGCCGTAGTGGCGGACCACGTCGCGCACCGGGGTCGAGACCACCGGCACGCCCCCCGCCAGATATTCCGGCGTCTTGGTGGGAGAGATGAAGCGCGTCGCCTCGTTCATCGCGAAGGGCATCAGCGCCACGTCCCAGCCCGCCAGATAGCGGGGCAACTCGGCATAGGATTTCTGCCCCAGCCAGTGGATGTTCGGCGCGCGCGGCAGATCGTGGTCCGAGATCTTGGCGACCGGCCCCAGCATGACGATGGACCAGTCGGGATGCGCTGCCGCCAGCGCCGCGATCAGCCCCAGGTCCAGCCGTTCGTCGATGACCCCGTAATAGCCCAGCCGGGGGCGGGGCAGGCCGGCCTGATCCGCCGGGGCCCCGACCTCTGGCGCGCGGGCGGTGCTGAAATGCGCCACGTCGACCGAGGACGGAAAGGGGTGGATGTTGCGGTGCCGGTGGGCCTTGGCCTCCCAGATGGCATGACCGCCGGTAAAGACCACGTCCGCCGCCGCGAGCAGTTCTGCTTCGGCATCGGCCAGTTCCGGCGGGGCGAAGCGAAAGGCCGACAGCTCGTCCATGCAGTCATAGACCACGGCCGCCGCATCGACATGGCGGGCGATCGACCACATCATCGGCGTATAGAACCACAGGACCGGCCGGCGCAGCCCGGTCAGCCCGATCATCTGGTCCAGCAACTCCGACAGCGCGCGGGCCTGATCCTGGGGCGACCAGCGGGCGGGAATGCGGGGACGGATCGACTGGATGTCGGTGCCCTCGAAGGCATGGAACTCCAGGTAGGGCAGGTGATGGTCCGTCGGGATCGCTTCTTCCCAGAAAAACAGCCGGTACTGCTGGGCAAAGCGTGCCATCAGGTGCTGGGGACGCTGCAGCACGAAATCCCAGCGCAGATGGGAAAAGCAGATCAGCGCCGGTTGGGCGGACAGGGCAAGCGGCACGGGTTTCACATCGTTCATTGCGGCGTCCTTGCCTTTCTGATGGTGTCGAGTTCGTCCGAAAGCGTGCGGATGCTGGCCTGCCAGCCCCAGCGCGCCAGTGCCGCCGGACGCGGGTCGTAATCGCCGTGTCGTGCCAGAAGATCATCCAGCGCGCGGACGAAGGCCTCGCCCTCGGGGGCGGCAAGCCCGGTCTCGGGGGTGATGAACTGCAGCCCGCAGCACAGGTTCGCATTCGCCAGCACCGGCAGCCCGGCCAGCTGGTATTCCGTCAGGATCGCGGGCGCCCCGTCGTCCTGGCCGCAGACCACGCCCAGGCGCGCGCGGTTGATCTGGCGGTTGACCTCGTCATGGGGGACGCCGGGCGGGCCGATGATCTCGACGTCGAGGCCCGCGCGGGCGGCACGGTCGCGCAGGGCTTCGGTCAGGTGGCCGTACCCCACGATCAGCAGCGCGGTCGTGCCAGGGCGGCGCTCCAGCGCGTCGAACAGGATGTCGTGGCGCTTGTAGGGCTGGGCGCAGGCGACATAGACCACGTCGCGGTCCTTGGCTGCGCCGGTCGGAAAGAACGTCTCGCCCGAGGCGAAGGCCGGCCCGATCGGCAGGACCAGCGTGCGCGCGCCGGGCAGCCGCGCCTCGATCTCGCGCGATTGCCATTCGGCGCCGGTCAGGAACAGGTCGAAGCGGGCGGCCAGCGCATCGTCCAGCCGCAGCGCGGGCGCGTCGATGGAGTTGTAGATCTTGAGCGATGCCGCGCAGGCATCCAGAAGCGCCACATCGACCCCCAGCCCCCAGATGCACAGGATGTCGGGAGGCCCGACCTGGGCGATGAAGTCCAGGGCATCGCGCGAGGCATAGGGCGGGCCCGTGTCCGCGCGAAACACCCGCCGGACCAGTCCCGGCCGCTGCGGATCGGGGCTGCCCTGGGAACGGCCCGTTTCGCGATCGGCCTCGCCGTCGCGGCCGGCGAAGCTCCAGATCTCGGCATGATCGGCAAGGCCGCTGGCCACGGCGGCCAGGGGCAGGCGTTCCAGATAGCCGCCGGTCACCTGGATGGCGTCGGGCCGCTTGTGCGGCAGGCTGCGGGGCGGGGCTTCGGCTGTCGGATAGGCGGGCTGGACGGGGGGAACCTGGGTGCAATAGTCCGAGACCGCGACGATCCAACCTGCCATTCGAGCCCCCGACGAAAATGCCAAGCCCAAACCGCCGCCGTTACCGCGAAGTTGCATTAATAATTGTGAAGCGCGGGGTGCCTGCAGTCACGGCGGCCTTCTGCCGCAGTCCTGCCGAACCCTCTGGCAGGGTCGCGGCCGATCCATCAGGATAGGGACGCAAGGCGATTTTCTTGGCGATAAGGTCGATTCAGCAGGATGTCCGGAAAACACTATGCCCATTCGGGGCGCGCCGCGGACCGCAGCGACTGGCAGCTTTTGCCCGATCACCTGCAGGCCACAGCAACGCTGGCCGCGCACCGGGCGGCGCCGCTGAAATTGCAGGCGACGGCGCATATGGCGGGGCTGTTCCACGACTTCGGCAAATACGACCCCGCCTTCGACCGCGTGCTGTCGGGTGGGAACGAACGGGTGGATCATTCGACCGCCGGGGCGGCGCTGCTGTATTCCCGTGCGCCCGCCGGACTGCGCGGCGTGGCCGAGATCGTCGCCTATGCGATTCTGGGGCACCATGCCGGCCTGCCCGACCGGGACCGCACCGATGCCAGCATGGCGCGGCGGCTGGACGGTTTCCGCGACCCCGTCCCGCCCGCGATCACTGCGGCAGCGCTGCCCGACCTTGGCCCCGTCCTGCGCGAGCTGGTCGCGTTTCGGGACGGCAAGACGCCGGGATTTGACATTTCGGTGGCCGCGCGGATGGTGTTTTCCTGCCTGGTCGATGCCGATTTCCGTGACACCGAGGCGTTCTACGCCCGGCTGGACGGCGCCCGCCCGGACCGCGAATGGCCCGCCCTGGCCGAGCTGCTGCCCGCTTGGCGCGCGGCCTTTGACGCGCATATGGCGACATTTTCGACAGAGGGCGAGGTCAACGGGCTGCGCGCCCGGGTGCTGACGCACGTCCGCCAAGGTGCCGCACTGGAGCCGGGCCTGTTCACCCTGACCGTGCCGACCGGAGGGGGCAAGACCCTCGCCTCGCTGGGCTTCGCGCTGGACCATGCGGCGCGGCATGGAAAACGCCGGATAATCTTTGCAATTCCATATACTTCCATCATCGACCAGTCGGCCGCCATCTTTCGCGACTTGCTGGGCGATGGCGTGTTGGAACATCACTCGGCCATTGACGATACCAAGACCAACCTCAAAGGCAAGGACAAGCTGCGCCTGGCGATGGAGGATTGGGCAGCACCGCTGGTCGTCACGACGAATGTGCAGCTGTTCGAAAGCCTGTTTGCGTCCCGCCCGTCGCGCTGTCGCAAGCTGCACAACATCGCCGGCTCGGTGATCGTGCTGGACGAGGCGCAGGCCCTGCCGCGCAAGCTGCTGATGCCCGTCCTGCGCATGATCGACACGCTGTGCGCGCATTTCGGTTGCACCGTGGTGCTGTGCACCGCGACGCAGCCGGCCTTCGACAGCCGGCAACTGAAGCAGGGTCTGGCACTGGCAGGCCGCGAACTGGCGCCCGATCCCGAAGGGCTGGCCCGCGCTCTGCGCCGCGTCCATATCCCGCCGGTGGCAGAGATGGACGATGCGGCGCTGATCGCCGCCCTGCGCGACACGCCCCAGGGCATGGTCATCGTCAACAGCCGCGCCCATGCGCTGGAACTGTTCAACGCAGCCAAGGCAGAGGGATTGGAGGGGTTGGTTCACCTGACCACACGGCATTACCCCGTGCATCGCCGTGCCATCCTGGAGGATATCCGCATCCGGCTGAAATCCGGTGCCCCCTGCCGCCTGATCGCGACCAGCCTGATCGAAGCGGGGGTTGATCTTTCATTCCCAAAAGGTTGGCGGGCCGAGGCGGGCTTGGATAGTTGTGTACAGGCTGCGGGCAGAATCAATAGAAACAAGGAATGGCCCGTCGAGGAAAGCACCCTGACGGTGTTCTCGGCCCCCGGCCGCCCGGTCCCGCCCGAGGTGGAAATGGGGGCGAAAGCCATGCGCGATGTCGCCCAACGGCACGATGACCTGCTGTCGCCCGCCGCGATCCGCGACTGGTTCGAGGATGTCTATTGGAAGGCCGGCCCGAAGGCTCTGGGCCAGCCGATGGTTGACCGGATGGTGTTTTCCCCCCTCGGTTCGGATTTCCCTTTTCGTACCACCGCCGCAGAGTTCCGCATGATCGAGACTACCATGGTTCCGGTCATCGTCCCCGGCGACGCGACGGCTGCGAAGGCGATCGACGACTTGGCATACGAAAACGTCCCGTCGGGTGCGCTGGCGCGGGCGTTGCAGGTCTATACCGTTCAGGTGCCGGCCAAGGCTCGCGACTTGCTTATCAGGAACGGCCACGCGCGCTTTCACAATCCCGACCTGCGCGGCGATCAGTTCTGCGTGCTGGAAAGCGCAGATCTCTACCATCAGGACAGCGGGCTTTGGTGGGAACAGGCCGACTATCTGGCCGAGGAGTCCTGGCTGATATGAACCGCGCCATTTCGCCGTCCGGCATGGCGACAAGATCCGGGCTCATGTTGTTTCCACCCACCTGTTGCGGGTCTGTCTCAACAGGTGCGGGGGCGTTGATCCGGCAGCCGGTTCATCAACCCATGGATAACAAAGGAACCTGTGCAATCTGCGGCAATGTGACACTTGTCGATTTCTACTTTGCCGCTAATCTCACCATGTCGTGAGGAGGTTTTGATGGCTTATGGTATCCGCCTGCACGTCTGGGGACAGCATGGTCTGTTCACCAGGCCTGAACTCAAGGTCGAGCGGGTGTCCTATGACGTGATGACGCCTTCGGCCGCCCGGGGGATTCTGGAAGCCATTCACTGGAAGCCGGCGATCCGCTGGGTCATCGACAGGATCCACGTGCTGGAACCGATCCGCTTTCAGTCGATCCGCCGCAATGAGGTCGGCCACAAGGCGCCTGCCGGCAAGATCAGGCAGGCAATGAACCGGGGAGATCTGGCGGGTGTGGAAACTCTGGTGGACGAGGATCGGCAGCAGCGCGCCTCGACCGTGCTGGTGTCGCCCCGCTATGTGATCGAGGCGCATTTCGAACGCACCGCCAAGGCCGGAGCCGACGATACCGAGGGCAAGCATCTGGACATCTTCAACCGCCGCGCGGCGCGGGGGCAGTGCTTTCACCAGCCCTGTCTTGGGACCCGCGAATTCGTCGCGCATTTCGACCTGATTGCGCCGGGCGCGCCCCTGCCTGCCCGCGACCCGGCCGCCGAAACCGTCGAGCATGGTTTTGGTGCACCCCGTGATCTGGGCTATATGCTGTGGGACATCGACCACGCCGCGCCGGGCCGTCCATCGCTTTTGTTTCGCGCCAGCCTGCGCGACGGCGTGATGGAGGTGCCCCGGCCCGGCAGTGCGGAGATCCGGGGATGAGCCTGCTTTCTTCGCTGCTGCGCGCTTATGACCGGCTGCCCGACGCGCCGCCTTTCGGTTTTTCATCCGAAAAGATCGGCTTTTGCATTCTTCTGAACGCCGACGGTACGGCGGCGCGGGTCGAGGATCTGCGCGGGTCTGACAAGAAACGCAGCCCGCGCATGATGCTGGTGCCGCAGGCGGTCAAGCGGACGGCGGGGATTGCGCCGAACTTTCTATGGGACAAGTCTGCCTATGTGCTGGGCGTGACCGAGGGCGACGGCAAGCGCACGGCCGAGGAACATGCCGCCTTTCGTACCCGCCACGCCGAATGGCTGGCCGGGACGGATGATCGTGGCCTGCTGGCGCTGTTGAAGTTCCTGCGCGACTGGTCGCCCGACGCCTTTGCCCCGCCGTTCTGGCCAGAGGAGCTGCGCGACCAGAACATCGTCTTTGCCTTGGCCGACGAATACCGCGAAGGGTTCCTGCATGAGCGTCCCGCCGCGCGCGAAGCCTGGCGGCGGATCGGGGCCGGGGCGGCATCGGCCCCGCAAACCTGCCTTGTGACCGGCGATCCGGGCCCGGTCGCGCGGCTGCATCCTTCGATCAAGGGGGTGTGGGGCGCGCAATCCTCGGGCGCGAGCCTGGTTTCGTTCAACCTCGACGCCTTTACCTCGTACGGGCACGAACAGGGCGACAACGCCCCTGTGTCCGAGGCAGTGGCCTTTGCCTATGGCGCGGTGCTGAACCGCTATCTGGACAGGGACAGCGGCCACCGCATCCAGATCGGCGATGCCTCGACGGTGTTCTGGGCCGATTGCAGCGACATGGACCTGGCGGCCGAGGCCGAGTTGTGGACGGCCAAGGCGCTTGGCGACCGCAGCAAGTCCGGGGCGGATGAAATGATCGTCGAGCGCGACATCGAAGGCAAGCTGCTGGCCATGCGCGACGGCAAGCCGCTGCGCGAGGTGCAGCCCGACCTAGCCGAAGGCGTGCGCATCCACCTCCTGGGCCTCTCGCCCAATGCAGCCCGGCTGTCGGTACGCTTCTACTGGGAGGGCGACTTCGGCACCCTGGCCGACCACTATGCCGATTTCCTGCGCGACGTGGCAATGGAGCCCGCCCCGCAACGTCCGGTCTTTTCGATCCGCGCCGCCACCCTGCGCACCGCTCCGGCCGAAACCCGCAACGGCCAGTTGCGATATGACGGCGACCGAATATCGCCGCTGCTTTCGGGCGAGCTTCTGCGTGCGATCATCACGGGCGGCCGCTTTCCACGCGCATTGCTGGGCCTTCTGGTCCTGCGGGTGCGCAGCGACCATGTGCTGGACCGCATCCGCATCGCACTGATCAAGGGGCTGATCCTGCGCGACATGCGGCTCGAGGGGAGGCTGCCGAAGAATGCCGATGGTTCTGAGAACAAGGAATACCTGATGCGTGCCGATCCCGACGATCCGAACCCCGCCCGCCGCCTCGGCCGCCTGTTTGCCCTGATCGAACGGGCGCAGCTGGCGGCCTTGGGCGACGGCATCAATGCCACCGTCAAGGACAAGTTCCTGGGCGCCGCGGCCGCTACGCCGGGGCGGGTGTTCCCGAACCTGCTGATGAATGCCGAAAACCATCATCTGAAGCGGTTGCGCAACGGACATTCCGATGCCGACTGGATCAAGGACGCCGACCATGCGCGGCGCGTCGCTGCTGGGCTGGGCCGCGACATCGGCCAGCTTTGGGCGAGTCTCGCCGAAGGCGCCCCCCTTCAGCATTCGACCGAGGAGCAGGGCCTGTTCCTGGTCGGCTATTACCAGGAACGCTATGCCAAGCGCGGCGAAAGCACCGCTGACGACGAACCCGGACCCGCCGCCAATGACCCCGAGGAGTAAGGCCAGATGACGCCGATTACCAACCGCTATGACTTCGTCTTTCTCTTCGACATCAAGAACGGCAATCCGAACGGCGATCCCGACAACGGCAACATGCCGCGCATCGACAATGACACGCAAAAGGGTCTGGTCACCGATGTCGCGATCAAGCGCAAGATCCGCAACTATGTCGAACTGAAGCACGATGGCGCGCCGCCCTACCGCATCTACATGCGCGAAAAGGCGATCCTGAACCAGACGCATGGCGAGGCCTATGCTGCGCTGGGTATCAAGCCCGACACCAAGAAGCTGCCCAAGGAGGAGGAGGGGCGCCGCATCACCCGCTGGATGTGCGACAATTTCTTCGACATTCGCAGCTTCGGCGCCGTCATGACCACCGAGGTGAACGCCGGGCAGGTCCGCGGTCCGGTGCAGCTTTCCTTTTCGGAATCGCTTGAGCCGATTTTGCCCCAGGAGGTGACGATCACCCGGTCCTCGGTAACGAACGAAAAGGACGCCGCCAAGGAACGCACCATGGGGCGCAAGTATATCGTGCCCTACGGCCTTTATCGCTGCCACGGCTTCGTATCGGCCAGCCTGGCGGGGGATGCGACCAAGGGCACCGGCTTTTCGCAGGAAGATCTGGACCTGCTGTTCGAGGCGCTGCAGAACATGTTCGAACACGACCGCTCGGCGGCCCGGATGGAGATGAACGCGCAGAAGCTGATCGTGTTCAAGCACGACAGCGCCCTGGGGAAGGCGCCCGCGCACCGTCTGTTCGATCTGGTCCAGATCGGCCGCAATGTGGACGGCGCGTTCCGAGCCTTGGACGACAGGGGCTTGGGCAACCTGCCGCCGGCACGCAAGTTCTCGGACTATATCGTGCGTGTGGACGAGGCGGGGATGCCGGAGGGGGTAGAGATGACAGCCCTACTATAAAGCGGCATTGTGCCATTCTTAGTATAGGAGAGTTTTAGGTGCCATCTGTGGTACTTATCGTTGACATTAATTCTTTTGTGGTCATAAGTGAAAGCCGGACGCACTGGAATGCGTCCGGCTTAACACGCCCAAGGCTGGCTTGGTTTACGCGCGTCTACACGTCCAACGTAATCCTACCAGTCTCTGACCACAACGGGAATTTCCCAGCTTTTAGGAGACATGAACATGTTCGAAGTACGCAAGGCAGCTTCCGGTTACTGGTGGCGTCTGAAAGGAAACAATGGAGAAATCCTTTGTCATTCCGAGATGTTTTCCACCAAGCAATCCGCTCTAGACGGGATTGCAGTGGTCAAGCGGATTGCATCTACAGCCTCCATCGTGGATCTGACCTGACTTACCGTTGCAATCGGAAAGCGTTTAAAAACAAATACATAATTGATACCCGTACGTTTGGCGTACGGGTATTTTCTGTTTCCGATGACAAGAGTTGTGTCCCGCACATCCAAAATAGTAGTGTCCCATGTCGCCCTTCACTGCAGGGGCGTGGGTCGAAACTTGGTCTAGGACGTTTTGTGTGCTCAGCTTGTGGTTCCGTCGCTAGGCGGACCACAAGTCAGCCCGGCCATCCCCATGATGTCTGACTTGGACAACCCCATCCCCCTCTCAGCGCTGCAACATGCAGTCTATTGCCTGCGCCAGGCGGCGCTGATCCATCTGGAACGGCTCTGGGCCGAGAACCGCTTCACCGCCGAGGGTGACGTGCTGCATGCCGTCGCGGACAAGGGCGGCAGCCGCAAGGGGCGCGGAGTGCGGCGGGTGCTGGCCCTTCCCCTGGCCTGCCATCGTCTGAACCTGGCCGGCACTGCCGATCTGGTCGAATTCATCCCGGGGCCCGAAGCTGAGACCGCCTTTCCCATCGAATACAAGCGCGGCAAGCCCAAGCTGCACCGGGCCGACGAGGTGCAGCTTTGCGCCCAGGCGCTTTGCCTTGAGGAGATGACCGGCCGTGCGGTGCCGCAAGGCGCGCTGTTCTATGCCCAGACCAAGCGCCGCGTGACCGTACCCTTCGATGCCGATCTGCGCGCGCTGACCGAAAGCACCGCCGCCGAACTGGCCGCGATCCTCGCCAGCGGCCGCACGCCGCCGCCGACGCCGCATCGCAGCCGCTGCCGGGCCTGCTCGCTTCTGGATCTCTGCCGCCCGGATGCGGTTCTTCGCCCCGTACGGCAATGGCGCGACCGCATGCTGGCAAAGGCGCTGGAATGAAGAAGCTGCTCAACACCGTCTATGTCACCACCGAAGGCGCCGCCCTGAAGAAGGACGGCGAGAACCTGGTGGCCGAGGTCGAAGGCGCCCAGAAGGCCCGCGTGCCCTTGCACATGCTGGCCTCGGTCGTGGCCTTCGGGCCGATCCTGGTGTCGCCGGCCTTGATCGGCATCTGCGCCGAACGCGGGATCTCGGTCGTGCTGCTGGACCGGGCGGGCCGCTTCCAGGCCCGTATCGAGGGGCCGGTTTCCGGCAACGTCCTGCTGCGCCGCGCGCAATACCGGCTTGCCGATGACGCCACTGACGTTGTTCGCGGCATCGTCATGGGCAAGATTGCCAACCAGCGGGCCGTCATTCGCCGCGCCCTGCGCGATTACGGCGACGAGATGGTGCCGCCCGCCCGCGCCGCGCTGGAGACCGCGACGGACCGAATGGCGATGATCCTGCGCCGGGTGCAGTTATCGGACGACAGCGTCGACCTGCTGCGCGGCTCCGAGGGCGAGGCGGCGACATTGTATTTCGGCATCTTCGACCACCTGATCCGCACGCCTGATGCGGAGCTGCGCTGGACCAGCCGGTCGCGCCGACCGCCGCTGGATGCGATGAACGCGTTGCTGTCCTTTCTTTACACCCTGCTGACGCATGATTGCCGCTCGGCCTGCGAGGCGGTGGGTCTGGACCACGCCGTCGGCTTCCTGCATCGGGACCGGCCCGGCCGGCCCAGCCTAGCGCTGGACCTCATGGAGGAGTTGCGTGCCCCGCTGGCCGACCGCCTGGCCCTGTCTCTGGTGAACCGTCGCCAGCTGCGCGCCGGCGACTTCCGCCGCATGGATGGCGGTGCGGTGCTGCTGACCGACGACGCCCGCCGCACCGTCCTGACCGCCTGGCAGGAGCGCAAGAAGGAGGAGCGCCTGCATCCCTTCCTCCAGGAAAAGGCGCCTTTCGGCCTGGTACCCTATCTGCAGGCGCAGATGCTGGCGCGCCATCTGCGCGGCGATCTGGACGCCTATCCGCCCTGGTTCTGGAGCTGAGATGCTGGTGCTGGTGACCTATGACGTGAACACGATGGAGGAGGGCGGCAAGAAACGCTTGCGCCAGGTCGCCCGCGCCTGCGAGGATTACGGCCAGCGGGTGCAGTTCTCGGTCTTCGAGATCGAGGTCGACCCGGCGCAATGGACACGGCTGAAGGCGCGGCTGGAAGGCATCATCCGCCCCGAGGTCGACAGCCTGCGTTATTACTATCTCGGCTCGAACTGGTCTCGCCGTGTCGAGCATGTCGGCGCCAAGCCCGCAACCGATCTGAACGGACCGCTGATCCTCTAGCGCCGGCACTGCGAACCCGAAGCGTGTCACCTTGGCCCGCCAGGTTCGCACATGGTTCTGCTGTTTGAAATCGTTCATCTTTCCGGCCAGCGGTGCAAGCATCCCGCCGTCTTTGCCTTGCAACCGAGCAACCTTCGCACTTCCGAGACAGATTGCGCAGCAAGAACCGCATTGTATAGCTGAGGGGGGTCGCCCCCTCACGGGGGCGCGGATCGAAACAAC
>NZ_JHWH01000015.1 GCF_000622145.1 Paracoccus yeei ATCC BAA-599
TATACTTCGCAAACGACCCCATGTCCTCAAGCCGGCCCCCGACCTGCTGGCCATACAAATCAACCCCCGCACGGCCAATCGTGATAACGTCAAGCGTCTTGTCAGCCATTGCTAACTCCCCTGCAGAGTGAGAATTGGCCGGTCGCCATCATGACCGGCCAGAAGATCGCCGTGATTTCAGAGCGTGAAAGCAGCGCGGAAAGCGTCGAGGGCCTTGTCGGAATCGCCCGACGCCCAAGCCTCCATGCCGATCGGGCCGGAATAGCCCATGGCAGCAAGTGCGCGGGCGATGCCGGGCCAGTTCACCTCGCCGGTGCCCGGCTCGCAGCGGCCGGGAACATCGGCGACCTGGATCTCTCCGATCCAGGGCAGGCTCTTGCGGCAAAGCTCGATCAGGTTCCCTTCGCCGATCTGCGCATGATAAAGGTCAAGGTTCAGCTGCAGGCGCGGGTGGTTGATGGAGGAAACCAGTGCCAATGTGTCCTCGGCGCGGCCAAAGGGAGTGCCCGGATGATCAACCGGCAGATTGAGGTTTTCCAGCGTGAAGGTCACGCCTTCCTCATCGGCCAGATCGCAGATCCGGCACAGCGTGTCTCGAGCCTTCAGCCACATGGCGCCGGTCACCACCTCGATCGGCTGCACCGGCAGGCCGCGGTCGCCAAGGCCGGTGCCATGCAGGTTGAGGCGCTGCACGCCCAACCGCTTGCCGACCTGCGCGGTCTCGCGGGCGGTTTTCAGCAGCTCGGCGGCACCGTCATCATCGATCAGGCGACCCTGAAGGTAGCCGTTCATGATGGTGAAACTGGCGCCGGTGCGTTCAAGCGCGCCCAGGTCGTGCTGCGGCCAGTTCCACAGGCCGACGCCGAAACCCTGTTCCTTCAATCGGCTCGCGCGCCAGTCGATGGGCTTGTCGAGCCAGAGCATTTCCGCACAGGCGGCAAGGGGGAATGTCATGATCGTCTCCGTAAAAGTTGGTGCGGTGGTCCGTTGAGGAGCTCGGACCACCGCGGCCGGGCCGCGAAGGTGAAGCCCGGAAAGGATCAGCCGAGACGCAGGCCGGCCTTGGCCAGCAGGTCCGACAGATAACGATGCGCATTTGCGGCGGCTTGGGCGGGGGGCGCCTTGGCCGGGTCCTGTTCTGCTTCGACCAGCAGCCAGCTGGAAAAGCTGCCCTTGGCCAGAAAGCGAGCAAGCGGCGCGAAATCGACCACGCCGTCGCCCGGCACGGTGAACATGCCTTGCCGGACCGCGTCGTTGAAGCTGAGGCCCTTGGCCCGCACCTGCGCCAGCACATCGGCGCGCACGTCTTTCAGGTGGATATGAGCGATGCGCGGGCCGTAGGCGTCCAGCAGCAGGGCGTAGTCAAACCCGGCGGCGAAAGCGTGGCCGGTGTCGAGCAGTAGCCCGACCTCGGGGCCGGTCACCCGCATCAGCGCATGCACCTCGTCCAGCGTCTCGGCCACCATCATCAGATGGTAGTGATACGCCAGCCGCAGCCCGTATTCGGATTGCAGGGCAGCGGAAAATGCGGTCAGGCGCTCGCCATAGGTCGGCCAGTCACCGTCCTGCAGCCGCAGGCGCTGGGACATGGGAATGTCCAGCGCATCCGGCGCCATCCGCCCGCATTCGCCATAGACCATGACCGAGGCGCCGCAGGCACGCAGCAGTTCGGCATGATCGCGGACGGCGGCCAGTTCTTCCTCGACCGAGCGCTCGGTCAGAAAACCGCTGTGCCAGCCCGAGGCCAGCGCCAGGCTGTGCCTGCCCAGCAGGCCGGAGAGCGCCGCCGGTTCGCGGGGGAAGATGCGGCTGAGTTCGACCCCGGTGAACCCGGCCACCGCCGCTTCGGACAGGCAGTGATCGGCGGTGGTTCCGGCGCCCAGATCCTCGAGCACCTCATTGACCCAGGACAGCGGGCTGATGCCGAGCCGGAGCGTGGTTGCGGCCTGTTGTTGGGTCATGTCGATCTTCCCCGCCTGGCTCATTGCACCGTGACCGGCGCCTTGGATTTGATCGACTCGATGGCCGCCAGCGCGATGGCAAGGGCACCACGGGCATCCTGGCCTTGCGGCCCTTCGACCGGCTTGCCTGCCGCCACTGCCCGCACGAACGAAGCCAACTGCGCGGTATAGCCGTGGACGAAATGATCCGTGTCGCGGCGCCAGGTGTCTTGCGACACGCCGTCCTTGTCGAACAGCGTCATGGACGAGCGGCGCACGTCGCCCATGGTGACCATGCCACCGGATCCGAAGACCTCGCCACGGATATCATAGCCATACATGGCGCAGAAATTCGCCTCGGCCACCGCGATCGAGCCGTTATCGAAGCGAATCGTCACCACCGCGG
This sequence comes from Paracoccus yeei ATCC BAA-599, assembly GCF_000622145.1. GTDB lineage: Bacteria > Pseudomonadota > Alphaproteobacteria > Rhodobacterales > Rhodobacteraceae > Paracoccus > Paracoccus yeei. The sequence continues at coordinate 2,347 of NZ_JHWH01000015.1, forward strand.
TATCGAGGAACCCTGCATTCCTGGCATCCGGGCGCACCAGGGCATCGCCCATAGCGAAGACCTCGACCGGCCGTGCATCCGAGTTCAGCCACAGCAGCGTATCGAAATCGTGGATCAGGGTCTCATAGAAGATCGTCCACAGCGGGATCTTCGCGGGGTCTGCGCCAAAGGGGCCGGGATCGCGGATCACCGATCGCAGAAGCTGTGGCGTGCCGATCTTGCCCGCCCGGATGGCGGCATGACCTTCGTCGAAGGACTGGTCCCAGCGGCGATTGAAGCCGACTTGCAGCTGCACCCCGGCATCGCGGGCAGCCGCGATGCCGCGCTCGGCATCCTCCAGCGTCAGCGCCATGGGCTTTTCGCAGAAGACGGCCTTGCCGGCTTCGGCCGCCTGCACCAGCAGGTTGGTATGAAAGCGCGCCGGGGTGGCGATGATGACGGCATCCAGGCCCGGATGGGCAAGCAGTTCGGCCGGGTCGGTATAGGCGGCATCTACGCCAAGCGTTTCGGCCAGCTTCGAGGCGGCGCCGGGCGCCGGATCAGCGATGGACACCAGTTCGGCATCGACGAGGCGCCGCGCCACGGTTTCGCCATGGAATGAGCCGATCCGGCCCGCGCCGATAAGCCCGACATTGACGGTTCTTGCTTTGGTCATGATCGTCTTCCTGTCATCGATCAATAAGATAAAGGGGTGCCGTTCGCGGCCAGGGCCGCGACGCAGGGTCTGCTGCGACGAGGGTTGTCAGATGGTGCCGCCGAGTTCCTCGGACAGAGCCTGAAGCTCTTTGCCGCCGGCCATCAGGTTTTGCAGTTCATCGATCCCGATCTCGTCCTTGGTGTAGGTGCCAAGGGTCTTGCCGCGGTTCAGCACCGTGAAGCGGTCGGCCACCGCGTAGGCATGGCGGACGTTGTGGGTGATGAAGATCACGCCCAGCCCATTCGCCCGCACCTGGCTGATGTATTTCAGAACCATCGAGGTCTGGGCCACGCCAAGCGCCGAGGTCGGCTCGTCCAGGATCAGCACCTTGGCGCCGAAATACACGGCGCGAGCAATGGCCACGCATTGCCGCTCGCCGCCTGAAAGGGTGCCGACCGCTTGTTCGGGGTCTCGCACGTCGATGCCGATCTTCTTCATCTCGTCGCGGGTGACACGGTTGGCATGATCCAGATCCAGCCTGCGGAACGGTCCGACGCCCACGACCGGCTCGCGGCCCATGAAGAAATTGCGTGTCACCGACATCAGCGGGATCATCGCCAGATCCTGATAGACGGTGGCAATCCCGGCATCCAGCGCATCGCGCGGACCGTTGAACAGGCGCGGCTGCCCTTCGACAAGGAAGTCACCGGCGGTGGGCTTGTGAACACCGGCCAAGGTATTGATCAGCGTCGACTTGCCGGCGCCGTTGTCACCCAGCAGGCAAAGCACCTCGCCGGCATGGACCTTCATCGACACGCCGCCAAGCGCGATGACCGAGCCGTAGTGCTTGACCAGATCCTTGACCTCGACGATGGGGGTTTTGGTGTCGGACATCAGCGTTCTCCCGTCACGCGCTTGCGGATGACATTGTTGAACAGGACCGCGACCAGCAGCATTCCGCCGAGGAACACCAGATACCAGTCCTGGTCGATGTTGGTGTAGGTCAGGCCGATCAGCACCATCCCGAAAACGATCGAGCCGAAGAAGGCCCCGATCGCGCTGCCATAGCCGCCGGTCAGCAGGCAGCCGCCGATCACTGCGGCGATGATCGCCTCGAATTCCTTCTGGAAGCCGCGACGGGCATCGGTCGAGCCGGCATCCAGCACCGTGATGATGGCGACCAGCGTGGCGCAGAGCGCGGTGATGACGAACAAGGTGGTCTTGACCTTGGCCACCGGGACCGCCGCCTTGCGCGCGCCCTTGGGATCGCCGCCCGAAGCAAAGATCCAGTTGCCGAAGCGGGTGCGCAGCAGAACCCAGGTGGCAAGCAGCGCAACCGCCAGAAACCACAGGATCTCGATCGGCACGCCGGGGACCTGGGGCAGCCCGCTCGGGAAGCTGGCGATGATGCCCTTGGCCGCCAGCCATTTGAACAGTCCGGGAAACGCATCGCCCGAGAACAGCGGGGTCAGGAAGCTGCCGGCCGCCGCCTCTTTCATGCCGCGCAACTGGGTCGAGCCACCGCTGGCCCATTTCAGCCCGACCAGCGTCAGCCCGCGCAGGATGAACAGGAAGGCCAAGGTCACAATGAAGGATGGCAACCCACTGCGAATGGTGATCTGTGCGTTGATGGTGCCGACCACCACGGCGACCGCGAATGCCGCAGCCATTGCCAAGGGCATCGGCCAGCCCAGCACGACCAGCGCCGTGCCAAAGACCAGACCCGCGAAAGCAACCATCGAGCCGATGGACAGATCGAATTCACCGCCGATCATCAGAAGCGAGGCGCCGACGGCAAGGATGCCAAGCTGCGCGGCGGGGGCCATGAAGTTCATGACCCCGGCCAGGGTGAACATCGAAGCGTTGGCCGTCAGAGCAAAAAAGATGGTGACCAGGACCAGGCCGGCGATCGCGCCGAGTTCCGGACGGCGCAGCAGCGAGGTGATGGACGAGACCTGCTTCAGGCGCTCATCGGACGTGTCCGACGCAGACCCTTTCTGAATTTCAGCGGACATAATGGTTTCCTTTGGGCAATGCCGCGGATCCGCCTGTCGCAGGTGCAGGCCAGACCGGGCTGTCGCAGAGGGATGGTTGGTGGACCCCGGCCGGCTGACCAGGGTCCGACGGGATCAGCGGATGCCTTGACCGGACAGGGCGATCACCTGGGCGGCATTCTCCTGGGTCACGAAGCTGGGACCCGAGGCGATATTCCCCGCTGGCATGGTGCCATAACGTGCATATTGCGCCAGGAAGATGACCGGCAAAGCGCCCTGCAGGAAAGGCTGCTGGTCCACCGCGAACAGTGCCTTGCCGTCCACAACAGCTTGCAGGAAGTTGCTCGACAGATCATAGGACGCTACCTTGACCTTCTCGGCAGCACCCATTTTCTGCACGACATCAACGGCGCGTTCCCCGACCAGCGGCGCGGACAGGCCCAGCACCACGTCGATGCTGGAATCCGAGGTCAGCGCGGCCTGGATCTTGGCCTCGATCTCGGCGGGGTCGGCAGTGGTCGGCAGCACGGTCACCGTGCCGTCCTTGAAGCCCTCGGTCACGCCGGCGCAGCGCTGGTCCAGCGCGGCATTGCCGACCTCCTGGTTTACGCAAAGCACGTGCTTCAGCCCAAGGCCCGCCAGCTTCTCGCCGACCTTGACGCCGGCGGGCAATTCGTCCTGACCGACATGCAGACGGATCCCCAGACCCTCGGCGGCAGCAATGCCCGAATTCAACGAGATAACGGGAATCCCGGCCGCGACCGCGCGCTGGATCGACGGGCCCAGCGCGTCCGGGTCGGGGTTCGAGATCACGATCCCGGCAGGGTTCTGGTTCACGGCCGCGTCGATCAGTTGCGACATGGCAACCATGTCAAAGGTTTCGGGGGCACGATAGTCAAGGTTCACGCCCATGTCCTTGGCGCCCTGCGTCATGCCGTTTTTGACCACCGACCAGAACGGATCCGACGCCTGCCCATGGGTCACGGCGATGATGTTGAGGTCCTGCGCCAGCGCGCCGCCAGCCGCGCCGAATGCGATGCCCGCCGCGATGAAGCCCGCCGCAAGCTTGTTGATAAGCTTCATGTCTTCCTCCCTTTGCTCCGCCCGATCCGAGCGGCAGATCATTTTGCAACCGGGTGCAAAACTGGATAAGCAGATACGCCGTTCAGACGGCACCTTTGAATTCAGGATTACCCGCCCTTCCTCTTGGGCGGATGCCGCGCCGGTTATTGGTTTGCAACCGGGTGCAACAGTTGCTAAGTTACGCATGTTAGCGCAGAAAGCAAGCGTTCTGTTTCACGTTCCGAATTGGCAGAGACATCGAGCGGCAAGAGAGGAGCCTGGGATGCGAAAAAGAGCGACAGCGCGAGAGGTTGCCGAAGTTGCGGGGGTCTCGAAATGGACGGTGATGCGCGCATTCACACCCGGGGCATCCATCGCCGAGGAAAAGAAGCGCCGTATCCTGGAGGCAGCTAAAGCACTGAACTACACGCCGAATCTGCTGGCGCGCAGCCTGGCGACGAATCACACCCATCAGGTGGCAGTTTTTGTCGACGACTTTGCCAATCCGCAAAAGCTGCCCTATTTGGAGCTTCTAACCGACAGATTGCAGTCCAGGGGGCTGGTCGCCGCTTTGGTCAATATCACCACCCGGTTCGATCACGTCCATGCGCTGCTGAATGCCGATCAACGCCAGGTGGACGCGGTGATCCTGTTTGGGACCGCTTTCCGTGACGAGACCCTGCGCGACCGTCGGTTGGGACGCGGCATGCCGCCGACCTTCGTTCTGGCCCGCGACAGCCAGATCGAAGACGTGCCCGCGATCACCTGCGACGCCGAGCAGGCGCTGCGCGAGATCGTCGATCATCTGCACGAGCGCGGCTACCGCCGCCCCGGCTATATGGTCGGAGCACCGGCGCTGTCGACCGCCTTGGGCCGCCGCGAGCATTTCGAAGCTTTCTGGGCACGAAAGGGCGTGACCGAAATCGCGCATCTCGACGCGGGAACATACAGTTCGCAAGGCGGCGCGGCGGCGATGCGGGCTTATCTGGACAGCACGCCTGCAAGCGAACGCATTGACGTGCTGATGTGCGAAAACGACATTCTGGCGATGGGCGCGTCGGATGTGATCCGGCATGAGCGCAGCTTGCGGGTGCCTCACGACGTAGCCTTGGTGGGATTTGACAACTTCGAACTGTGTGGAGTGCCGTCCTACGGGCTGACCACCTATGAGCAGCCCATCCAAGAGATGGTAGAGGCAGTCGTGGATATGGTGTTGGGAAGGCGCCCCCCTCAGACGCTGACCCTGCCGGGCCGGTTGGTGATCAGAGCGACGACCTAAATCATCATTCGCCTTGGAGGCATGCGAGGGATCGCTTGCTTTCCAAGCTCGGCCGCGGGCGAGCCCCGAACCTTTATGACTCTGATGCGCGTGTCCCACCACACGCCATGAGCCAGTCCGCCATGGCTGGCCTCATTGCGTTGCTGGCCGAACGTCCTGCGCGTCCCGGCCCGGCCGCCTCACTCGCGATTCCGATCATCGGTATGAAAGCTTTCCGTGCTGAAGGAATTCAGTATCGGTGCGCCCGCCTCGGCTCAATGCATCAGAAGCCAGCTTTCCAGCCAGGCACCGCGGTCCAACATGCGCAGAGCCGCGCGCCAGCACAAGCTGGCCACCGACCTTGGCGCTGACATCGTCGCCGCCGACGGCCACGAGTTGCTGCAGACCGGAGGCGCGGACCTACTTCTGGTCACCACAAACGACTGCGAGGCCGGCGAAAAGGGGATGGCGGGGGTAAGGCCTGACGGGCGCATCGTCCTTCGCGGACTCGACTACAGCAAGCCGCTCTCGATCCCGTCGGACGGCAAGCCATTCCATATAATGCGCCAACGTGTGGTTGGCTCGACTCGCGGAGATTCTTGATGCCGTCCGCGCAAAGGATGGCCAGCGACGACAGTTGCGTCACCAACGGAAAAGTCCGGCTGGCCGCAACCGGCGCCCCGCCCTGCCCATCGAAAGTTATTCCCGCGGAATCTGGCGCTTCAAGTTTCCTGGCTCTGATTCGCGACTCGTCCTCGCCCCTTAGCAAGGCTCCTCGGTGTGCCCACAAACGATGTTTGCTGCCCTCCGAACCCTTGCGAGGAGATGCTCTCCCTTCGAACCCTCTGATCCGCGCCACGGCACGGAAAGGCTGATCCGGGGGGCCCCGGCGCTGGCTGCGCTGCCGATCTGGCCGATCTCGCACAGCAACTATGTCTTGGTATTTACAGGCGATTGGCGATGCTCGGGGCGGAAGGAGACCTTCCATGACCCAAACCGATGCCAAGGATAGCAAGCGCAGGAATGCCCCCAAGGGCCAGGGCACCAGCCCGAAGTTCGGCGTGCGCCTGCCGCCTGCGACCCGCGCCATTCTGACCCAAAGGGCAAAGGCCGCAGGCCTGTCCGAGGGCGCGCTGATCCGCGCGCTGATCGAGGACGCCGCCGTCGCCACTGCCACGGACCGGGCCGCGCGCCAGCAGACCAACGCGCAGCTGGCCCGCATCGGCAACAACCTCAACCAGCTCGCCCGCCATGCCAACAGCACGCGCGGCGATCCCGATGCCGCCCGCCTGGCCGCTGCGGTGGCGGAGTTCTGCGCTGACCTGCGCCGGATCTTCGCCGCACCAGCCCGGCCGGAGGCGCGCTGATGCTGATCAGGTTCCTCAAGCACACCGGCGCCGCCCGCAAGGGCCAGGAGGCCGATCCCGATGCCCGCCGCGCCATCGCCTATCTGCTCGGCAAGGTGGTGTTGAAGCCCAAGGCCGCCGGCGGCCCCAAGGTCCCGACGCCCCCGCGCTACCCTTCCGCTCCCTCTGTCGGGCGAGGCCTGGCTGGTCAGCCGGACCTGCGCTGCCCTGCCCTTCCAGCACCGCTATGCCTCGGGGGTGATCGCCTTCGACGCAGGCGACATCGACATCGCGGCCTAGAGTCAGGGCTCACAACCCATAGATGACGGTTGCGGCGAGAGCGCAGGCTGAGAGGAACAGGATCGGACCAAACACAAGCTTCGTCATGGCTTTCCCCTTGCAATTGGACCGGACGACCGCCCGAGGCGGCCATGGCATGGATGACGCGTTCGATGGCCAGACCCGCCGCGAAATCGGGCCCGCAGGCCGGCCCCCCGGCGATGGCCGACACCAGGTCGCGCGCCTCGATCACCTTCTGTTCGTTGAAGCCGAAGTTGTGGCCCGCGGCCGGGCAGAAGGCGGCGAAATCGGGCTGCTCGGGCCCGGTCAGATGGCGGGTGAAGCCCGCCTCTCCCGCGCGATACAGCCAAAGCTCGTTCATGCTCTCCTGGTCAAAGACCAGCGTGCCGTCCGATCCGTGAACTTCCCATTGCAGCCGGCACTTGCGCCCATGCGCCACGCGCGAGGCGGCAAAGGACCCCTGCGCGCCGCTGGCAAAGCGGACCAGAGCCAGCGCGCTGTCCTCGTTCTCGACCGGCTTCGGGCCCTCGGGCGAAGGCCGGGTCGGGATCGCGATCTGGGTCAGGGCGGTCACCTCGGCCACTGGCCCCATCAGCGCGACCATCTGGCTGACCAGATGGCAGCCGATGTCGCCAAGCGCGCCAAGCCCGCCCTCGGCATGGGTCAGCCGCCAGGACCAGGGCAGGGCCGGGTCCGCCGAGTAATCCTCGTCATAGGTGCCGCGAAACGCCTTGGGCGTGCCGATGGCCCCCGACCCGATCAGCCGCACCGCTGCCTGGAAGGCCGGAGAGCGCAGGTAGTTATAGCCCAGGATCGTGACCTGGCCCGGGTGCGCGGCGGCCAGCCGCGCCATGGCCTCGGCATCGGCCAGCGTCAGGGCCATCGGCTTTTCCAGCCAGACATGCTTGCCCGCGCGCAGCGCCGCCTCGGCCATCGGGCGGTGCATGCCGTTCGGCGTGGTGATGGACACCACGTCCACGGCCGGGTCCGCCACCGCCGCGCGCCAATCGTCGGTGGCGCGGGCAAAGCCGAACTGCCCGGCAAAGGCTTGGGCGCGGTCCAGGGGCGTGTCGCACAGCACCTCCAGCCGGGGATGCGCGCCGCCGAAGGTCGCGGCCACGGTCCGCCAGGCCAGCGCGTGGCATTTCCCCATGAAGCCGGTGCCGATCAGGGCAACGCCAAGCGGGGTCTGGGGCATGGGATGGGTCATGTCGGGCTCCGGGACGGGGCGCGGTTCCGGCCGCGCCCGGCTGTCAAAGGGTGGCGCGGATATGGCCGATGCTGTCGGCCAGCGCGGCCTGCGGATCGGGATGATCGTGCACTTCGGGGGCGAAGGGCTCGAAGCTGTAGGGCCCGGCATAGCCCGCGTCCCGCAGCGCGCGGATCTGGGGCAGGTTCTCCAGCCGGTCGGCGCCGTCGACCAGCACACGATGGGGGTCCAGCATGGCCTCGACCGCCACGTCGGGGTCGGTCACGCCCGAGATGTGGACCAGGCCCGTCCAGTCCGCAAAGACCTCGGTTTCCCCGGCCAGATGGTGATGGAAGGTGTCGTGGACCAGCCTGTAGGTCCCTTCGCCCCCCGCCGCCCGGATGGCGCGGATCGCCTCGGCCTTGCTGCGCAGGGACGAGACCGGAAAGCCCAGCGGCTCGACCAGCCCGGTCAGTCCGCGCTGCTCCAGGATCGGGCGCATGGCCTTCAGCGCCGCGACCAGATCGTCGAAGGCGACGGGGCTGCCGTCGTTCAGCGGGCACATGACCAGCGCCCTGGCCCCGCAGGCGCTGGCGTAATCGGCCATCGCCTCGGCCCGCGCCGGAAGGTCGCCCGACCAGACGTTGAAGGGATAAAGCGCGTTGATCGAGATGATCGTGACGCCCGCCCGTTCGGCGGCGGCCTTCACCTCGGCGGGCGACCGGCTGCCCAGGACGTCGGGCAGGTCGTTCCTGATCTCGACCTCGGTCGCGCCAAGCGCGCGGGCCATGGCAAAGAAATCCTCGAGCGACAGCTTCGGCGCGGCGATATGGTTCATGGCAAAGCGCATGATGGACCTCAGGCGTAAAGGGCGGGACGGTCGGGATAGGTGATGGCCACCGCCTCGCCTTCGGATTCCTGCGCCTTGACGCAGGCGTCCGAGGCGACGGCCGCCATGTAGCCGTCCCACGAGGTCGGACCGGCGGCGGTGCCCTGCGCGGCAGCCTTCAGGAAGTCCTGCAGCTCGACGTCATAGGAGGCGACGAAACGATCCTTCCAGTCGGTCAGGATGTCGTTTTGCAGCCTCGCGTCCAGCCGGGTCTGGATCGCCATCGGCTCGGGCAGGCGGGCCACGCCGTCCTCGCCCACGACCTCGCACTGGATGTCATAGCCGTAATGGCAGTTCACGAAGATCTCGGTGTCGATGACCACGCCCTTGGCGGTGGTCAGCGTCACGATCTGCGGATCGCGCAGCTTGGCGTGGCTGCGGGCGCAGGTGCGCGGGAAGGTGACGCGGGCCGAGACATAGTCGTCGTCCAGAAGCCAGCGGAACACGTCGATCTCGTGGATCAGGGTGTCGTGAATCGCCATCGGCGTGGTATAGGCCTCGGGCACCGTGGGGTTCCTGTGCGCGGCATGGACCATGATCGGCGCGCCGATGCGGCCGTCCACCACCTGCTTCAGCGCAGCGTAGCCCTGGTCATAGCGGCGCATGAAGCCGACCTGGACCAGGCGCGTGCCATGGGCGACCTCGGCATCGACGATGCGCTTGGCGCCCTCGGCGGTCGTCGCCAGCGGCTTTTCGCAAAAGCAGGGCTTGCCGGCGGCGATGGCGGCCAGAACGTATTGTTCGTGCGTCGCCCCCCAGGAGGTGACAAGCACCGCATCCACCCGATCGCTGGCGATCAGCGCCTCGCCGGTGTCGAAGACGGTCGCATCGGGGGCGATCTCGGCGCGCACCGCCTCGGCCGAGGCGGCGTTCACGTCCGACAGCGCGGTGATGGTGCCGCCCGACAGCACCTGGTTGATGCGGCGGGCGTGATCGCGGCCGATGGCTCCGGTGCCGATGACACCAATTCTGACGGTCATGGTCTTGGACCTCATTTCCAGTATTTTGCGACGTAGTCTTTGGTTTGCTTCAGGACGGACCTTGCGCTGTCCTCGGCGCGGTCTTCCCAGGCGAAGACGCAGTTCGACAGCACGCCGTCGAAGTTCATGTCGGCGAGGGTCGCGAAGAACGTGTCCCAGTCGATCTCGCCCTGGCCCAGGTCCAGGTGCTGGTGCACGCGCACCTTCGCGCCCGGCGGGTTGACGATATAGCGCAGCTGCGACGATTTGGTGTGGTCGTAGGTGTCGGCCAGCCGAACGTGTTCCAGATAGCCTTCCGTCGCGCGCAGGTTCGCCACCATGTCCGGACCATAGAAGAACGTGTGCGGCGCGATGAAGGACGCCCGCACCATGGGCGAGTTGATCGTCCGGATGATATCCATCGCCGGGGCGATTTCCTCCAGCCAGTCCTCGGGGTGGGCTTCCAGCGACAGCTTGATGCCCTCGCGCTCCAGGATCGGGACCAGCACATCCATGGCGCGGAAGAAGGCGCCCTCGCAGGTCTCGGGCCGGTGCAGGCCCGAGCGGTCGTTCAGGCTGCGGTCGGGGCTGCCGCCGCGGCCGAATTCGCTGACGAACAGCGGGCATTCCAGCTCGACCGCGAACTCGATGGCGCGCTTCCAGTTGTCGATCGCCACCTCCCATTCATCAGGGTATGGGCTGGCCCAGCGATACATCGGCTGCAGCGAGGCCAGGCCCACGTTGTTGTCGCGCAGCGCGCGTTTGAAGCTCTTGATGCGCTCGGGGTAAAGCTTGGGGCGCGTCCACCACGACAGGAAGTCGGGGCGCGGCGACATCTCGATATGGTCATAGCCAAGCTCGGCCACCTTGCGGACGGTATCCTCAAGCGACAGGTGGCGGATCATGTGCGGGTCAAGCGTGTGTTTCATCTGGCGTCTCGCAGAGAAGGGTTCGGGGGCGGGCGGAACGCGCGGTTCCGCCCGGGCGTCGCCGGCCGGGGGAGGAGGCCGGCCGCGACGCCTATTTCAGGTATTCGGCCATGGTGTCCCTGGTCACCGGCTCGAACGGGATCCAGGTCTCGGGCGGCACCGCCTGGCCCTGGGCGGCGGCAATGGCGGCGCGGACCGCCTGTTCGCCCTGCCCCGTCGCGTTCTGATAGACGGTCACGTCCATCAGCCCGGCCTGCATCGCGGCCAGCCCGTCGGCGGTGGCGTCGATCCCGGCCACCACGATCTCGCCCTTGCCGCCCGCCGCCTGCAGCGCCTGGGCCGCACCGATGGCCATCTCGTCGTTGTTCGACACGACCGCATCGAAGGTAAGCCCCGCAGTCAGCCACTGGCTCATCAGGTCCTGGGCCTGCACGCGATTCCAGTTCGCGGTCTGCTTTTCCAGGATCTCGACCTGGCAGTCGGGCCGGGCAAACGCCTCCTCGACCATCCTGGTCCTGACCAGGGCGGCGTGGTTTTCCAGCGGGCCCATCAGGATCACCGCCTTGGGCGCCTCGCGGCCCTTCAGAAGCGTGCAGACCGCCTCGGCCTGCAACCTGCCGGCGTCGGTTTCCTGCGAGCCGACATAGGCGGTGCCCTCGGGCATCCCGCTGTCCAGTTCCGCCGGCGGGTGGTTCACATAGACCAGCGGAATGCCGGCCTCCCGCGCGGTCTGGGTGATGGCGGCGGTCGAATCGCCGTCCACCGCATTGACGATGATCGCATCGACGCCGTTCGCGACAAAGTTCTGCACCTGGTTCAGCTGCTTCGCGACATCCAGCTGGGCATCCTCGACCGACAGGGCAAGCCCTTGGGTCTTGCCGGCCTCGGCACGGATGCCGTTCAGCAGGATGGTCAGGAACGGGTTGTCGAACGAGGTCATGCTGACCCCGATCCGGGTGTCTGCCACGGCGGGCAGGGCGATCAGGCACAGGGCGGTCGTGGCGATCAGGCGCTTCATGGGTGCTTTCCTTGGTCCTTGGACAAAAGCGGCGGGCAAGGGGGGCCGGCCCGGTGGCCCGGCCCTGTCGATCTGCCGGGCCATGGGCCCTAGCTTTTCCTGCGTTTTTTCTGCCTGTAGGTGTCGGCGACGACGGCGGCGACGATGATGACGCCCTTGATCATCTCCTGGTAATAGGCGTCGAGCCTGAGGAAGGTGAACCCCGAGATGATGACCCCGAAGATCACCATGCCGATGGCCGCCCCCAGGATCGAGCCGCGCCCGCCGTTCAGCGACACGCCCCCGATCACCGCCATAGCGATGGCGTCCAGTTCATAGGCAAGGCCCATGCCGGCCTGCGCGGTCTGGCCGCGGGCGGCGACCACCATGCCCGCCAGCGCCGCCAGCATCGCCGCGATGACATAGACCTTGACCAGGTGGCGTTCGACATTGATGCCCGAGACGCGCGCGGCCTGCGCATTGGCGCCGATGGCATAGGTGAACTTGCCGTAGCGGGTGTATTTCATGGCGACGTGAAAGATCACCGCCACGGCGATGAAGATCACCACCGGCATCATGCCCTTGCCGATGGCGGCAAAGCCCTCGGTCGGAAAGCTGATCGGCTGGCCCTTGGTGTACCACTTGGCAAAGCCGCGCACCGTGACCATGGTGCCCAGCGTCGCGATGAAGGGCGGGATCCGAGTATAGGCGATCAGCCAGCCGTTGATGAGGCCGACGACCGCCCCGCAGCCCAGCCCGATCAGGATCGGCACGATGGCCGGCAGGTCGGTCAGCCCGGGATAGATCGCGCGGGCATAGCTCGATGCCTGGGCGAACGACATGGCGACCATCGCCACCGCCCCCACCACGGAGCCCGACGACAGGTCGATCCCTCCCGAGATGATGACCTGCGTCACGCCGACCGCGATGATGCCGATGACCGAGACCTGCAGGATCATGATCTTGACCCGGTTCAGCGAGAACAGGAACGACTGCCCCTGAAAGACCCAGCCCAGGATTTCAAAGACCAGCGCGATGCCCACCAGGACGATCAGGATGTTGACCTCGGCGGGCAGGCGGCGATGGGACCGCGCGCGGGCGGGCACGGTAACGTCTTGGGTGCTCATGAATTTCCCCCCTTGGGTTTACTTGGCCGCCAGTTCCATGACGCGCACCTGGTCGGCCTCGGCCCGGTCCAGGAAGCCCGAGACATGGCCTTCGTGCATCACCATGATGCGGTCGGACATGCCCAGCACCTCGGGCAGTTCCGAGGAGATCATCAGGACGGCGACCCCCTGGCCCGCAAGCTGCGTGATCAGGCGGTGGATTTCGGATTTCGCGCCCACGTCGATGCCGCGGGTGGGTTCATCAAGGATCAGGATGCGCGGCCGGGTCAGCAGCCAGCGCGCGATCAAGAGCTTCTGCTGGTTGCCGCCGCTGAGGTTCTCGACCGTCTCGTGCAGGTTCGGGGTCTTGACGCGCAGCTTCTGGGCCATGTCCTCGGCCAGCGCGGTCACCGTCTTCTGGTCGATGAAGCCCGCCTTGACATGGTCGCGGGTGATCAGCGCCGACTGGATGTTTTCCAGGCAGTCGAGGATCAGGAAACAGCCGGTCTCCTTCCGGTCCTCGGTCAGGAAGGCCAGGCCGTGGTCCATCGCGACCTTGGGGCTGGTGATCTGGACGGGCTTGCCGTCGATCAGGATCTCGCCCGAGGCGGCGGGACGGACGCCGAAGATCGCCTCGGCCACGTTCGAGCGCTTGGACCCGACCAGCCCCGCCAGCCCCAGGATCTCGCCCTTGCGCAGGGTGAAGCTGATGTCATGAAAGACGCCGGGCAGGGTCAGGTTCCTGACCTCCAGCACCGTCTCGCCGATCTCGCAGTCGACTTTCGGGAACATGTCGGTGATCTCGCGCCCGACCATCATGCGGATGATGTCGTCGCGGGTCACGTCGCTGGCATTGTGGGTGCCGACATACTTGCCGTCGCGGAACACGGTGAATTCGTCCGCGATCTCGAACAGCTCGTTCATCTTGTGGGTGATGTAGACGATGCCCACGCCCCGCGCGCGCAGGTCGCGGATGATGGTGAACAGGTGCTCGACCTCGGATTCGGTGATGGCGCTGGTCGGCTCGTCCATGATCAGCACGTCGGAATTGTGGCTGACCGCCTTGGCGATCTCGACCATCTGCTTTTGCGCCACGGTCAGGTCGCCCACCATCGCCGCCGGGTCCAGCCGGATGTTCAGCCGGTCGAATAGTTCCTGGGTCTGGCGGTTCATCCGGCCGTGGTCGACCAGGCCGAAGGCGCCCCTGGGCTCGCGCCGGATCCAGATGTTTTCGGCCACCGTCATGGAGTTCATCAGCAGAAGTTCCTGGTGGATCATCGAGATGCCCTGTTCCAGCGCATCCAGCGGCGATTTCAGCGTCACCGGCTGGCCGTGCAGGCGGATTTCGCCGGCGTCGGGCTGGTAGATGCCGGCGATGATCTTCATCAGCGTCGACTTGCCGGCGCCGTTCTCGCCCATCAGGGCATGCACGGTGCCGGGCCGGACGCGCAGCTGCACGTCGTCCAGCGCCAGAACGCCCGGAAACTCCTTGCGGATGCCGCGGATCGACAGGACGCCCTCATGCGCGATGCCCTGCTTGACGCGACTTATCGCCGCCTGTGTCGTGGCGCTGACCATCTCGGCCCCCTTCCTCTTCGACCATCTCGGCCCCCTTCCTCTTCGGCTTGCTGCGGTCGCAGGGGGCGCGAAGGCCCCCCGCGCGGGCCTCAGTTCTTGGCCTGGTAGTCGGCCAGGTTCGCCGGCGTCACCAGTTCGAAGGGCACGAAGTTGTTCTTCTCGACCGCCTCGCCCCGCGCCAGCTTCAGCGCGGCGTCGACGGCGCCCTGGCCCTGGCCGGCGGCGTTCTGGAACACGGTCACGTCCAGATCGCCCGCCTCCATCGCAGCCAGCGCGTCCTGGGTCGCGTCGATCCCGGCGACGATCACGTCCTTCATGTCGCGGCCCGCGCCCTTCAGCGCCTGGATCGCGCCGATGGCCATTTCGTCGTTGTTCGAGATCACGGCGTCGAACTCCAGCCCGGCGGTGATCCAGTTGGTCATCAGGTCCGCGCCTTGCGTGCGCGACCAGTTCGCGGTCTGCTCCTCGACGATCTGCATGAAGCTGCAATCGGGGGTCGCGATCACGTCCTTGATGTCCTGGGTGCGCTGGCGGGCCGCCTGGTTCGACAACTCGCCCATCATCACCACGACCTTGGCCTCGGTCTTGCCGGCCTCTTTCAGCAGGCGGCAGACCTCCTGCGTCTCCAGCGTCCCCGATTCGCGTTCGTCCGAAGCGACGAAGGCCTGCTTCTCGGGCAGGCTGTCCAGGTTCACCGGCTGGCGGTTGACATAGACCAGCGGGATGCCGGCATCCGCGGCGGCCTGGGACATGGCGACGGTGGCGTCGGTGTCGACCGGGTTCACGATGATCGCGTCCACGCCCGAGGCGACGAAGTTCTGGATCTGGTTCAGCTGCTTGCCGACGTCGTTCTGCGCATCCTCGATCTGCAGGGTCACGCCGTCCTGGGCGGCGGCGTAATCGCTCATGCCATTGCGCAGCACGGTCAGGAAGTTGTCGTCGAACAGCGCCATCGAGACGCCGATGTTTTCGGCATGGGCGACCGACCCCATCAGCGCCGCCGTCAGGGCGCCCGCCATCACGAATGTCTTCATGTCTTTCCTCCGCTTGCGGCGTCCGGCACGCCATTTTTTGCGCAGAAGGCACCGGGCAACCGGAAGCGGGTTCCGGTCGCCGATCCGTTCCGGCCGGCTTTGGCTGGGGGGCGCCTCTCCTCTGCGTTCCACCCGCCGCAAGTCTTGGGTCAGGACGCGATTCCGGTCAATCAAGGAAATCGCAGGTTTCCATCATTCATGATAGAAAATCATCAGGTATCTGATGGAAAACCATCAGATGCTTTCCGGGGTCAGCAGATAGGGCGCGACAAAGCGCTGCCCGGGGTTTTCCGCCATCCCCTGTTCGATGGTGTGCACCACCGTCGCCATCAGGTCGGCGCACAACTCCTTCAGCGGCGTCTGGAACACGCCGCTGATGCAGCGCTCCAGCAGCGCCTGGCGCGATTCCGGGGTCAGTTCATGGACCAGGCAGGCAATGCGCTCGCCCGCGCCGGCCTCGCGCAGGGCGGCGATGGCGCCCTCCATGCCGCCGCCGGCGCAATAGACGCCCGCCAGGTCCGGGTGGCGGGCCATGACCCCCAGCAGCGCCTCGTGCGTCAACTGCCGTGTTTCCAGATTGACCACCGCGTCCAGCACCTCGAACCGGGGGGCGCATTCGCGGATATAGGCGCGAAACCCCGCCTCGCGCAGCGCATGGCCGTGATAGCGGTGGCCGCCGACGAACAGCGCGATCTTGCCCTGCCGCTCGGCCAGCTTGGAGATCAGCCAGGCGGCGGTACGGCCTACCTTCATGTTATTGGTGCCGAAATAACCCTCGCGTTCGCCCTGCGCAAAGTCGGACAGCAGCGAAAAGGTGGGAATGCCCCGCCCCCGCAGGACCGAGACGGCGTTGGTCACGTCGTGATGGTCCAGCCCCGTCGCCGCCACCGCCTGCACCTTGCCCGAGGCCTGCAGCAGCAGGTCGGCGACCTCGGCCGGTTCCGAGGACCGCGCATAGCGGATCGACACGCGGATGCGGCGGTCGCGCACGTCCGCCGCCGCCTGCATCAGCTTGGCGGCAAAGCTTTGGTAAAAGGCGTGGCGTTCCTTTTGCAGAACGATGGCCAGGTGATATTCCGGCACATCCGCCAGCAGCCTTTGCCGGATCACATTGGCCGCGTGATAGCCGATGCGCTCGGCCGCCTCGGACACCTTGCGGGCGGTTTCCTCGCGCACCTTCAGGCGCCCGTTCAGCACCCGGTCGACGGTCGCGACGCTGACCCCTGCGGCCTCGGCAAGGTCGGTGATGGTCGGCCGTTTCATGGCATGCTCCTTGCGCAGGAAGGTGAGAGGATCCATCAGCCATGATAGAACCCATCACCTCGACAAGGAACCCCTCATTCCGCTGCCACCCCGCGTCAGGCGACAACCGACCGGGGCAGCGGAAAGACCCGGTCATAGGCCAGGTTGAAGAAGAAGGTATAGACCAGGTAAAAGGCCACGATCGCCAGGTCCATCAGCAGCGCCTGAAGCAGGCCGATGCCCAGATACCAGGCGATCATCGGGATCAGCAGGACCAGCAGGCCCCCTTCGAACAGCAGGGTGTGCAGGATGCGCACGGCCAGCGATTTTCGCGGGCTGCCGGTCAGCCGCACCATGGCGCGGTCGAAGCCGATGTTGAAGACGAAGTTCCACAGCGTCGCCACCGTGGCCGACGCCACGCCCACCACGCCCATGTGCCCGGCCGGCTGGTCGAAGACCACCGCCGCCAGCGGGATGAAGATGGCCAGCCCCAGCCCTTCGAACATCAGGGCGTGGCGGATACGGTCGGGAAGGCTGCGGGTCTGCATGATACGTCTCATTCCTGTTTGCAACGGGGCTTCTATCTGCAATCATGCGAAATGAAAGTTAGCTCGTATCTGGAAAGCAGATGGATGCAGGTTTCCATTGAACAGCTCGAAGCCTTTGCCGCCGCCGCCGAGCAGGGCTCGTTCTCGGCGGCGGGGCGGGCCTTGGGCAAGGCGCAATCCGCCATCAGCACCCAGGTCGCGAACCTGGAAATCGACCTCGGGGTCGAGCTTTTCGACCGCTCGGGCCGCAGCCCCGTGCTGACCGAGGCCGGCGCCCGCCTGCTGCCCGAGGCGCGGGTGATCCTGGACCGCCGCATCCACCTGATCGGCGTCGCCGCCAGCCTCGAGGCGCATGTCGAGAATCGGCTGGTCGTCGCCATCGACGAACTGTTCCCGGAACCGGCCGTGGGCGCGCTTTTTGCCGATTTCGCCGCCCGCTTTCCCCATGTCGAGCTGGAGCTGCTGTTTCCCATGATGCAGGACGTCAGCCGCCTGGTCCTGGACGGCAAGGCGGACCTCGGCGTCATGTGGCGGCAAGAGGTGCTGCCGGCCGAGCTGGATTTCCTGACGCTGGGCTGGGTGCCGCTGCAGCTGGTCTGCGGCCGCGACCACCCGCTGGCGACCGGGCCCGTCGGCTGGGAGGACCTGAAGCGCCACCGCCAGATCATGGTCGCCGGCCGCACCGAAGGGCCGGAAAAGCAGCGCCTGCGCGTCGCGGCCGAGGTCTGGTGGGTCGAAAGCCATTGGGTGATCCTGCAGATCCTGCGCCGGGGCCTGGGCTGGGCGCTGATCCCGCGCCACATCATCGAGGATTCGCCGCTGGCGCCAGAACTCGCCACCCCGACGCTGGCCTTCGACCGGGGCGACCTGCCGGTGGCGCTGGAAATGGTCTGGCACAAGCAGCGCCCCTGCGGCCCGGCCGCCGCCTGGCTGCGCCGCAGGCTGGCGGCCGCCAAGATCGCCGAGATGGCGCGCTAGGGCCCGAATTCCGCCCCCGAGCGGGGATTTCGGCCATGGCCCGGCGGGATCCTTGGCCTCGGGCCGATCTTGCGTTAACGTTTCCCGGCCAGCATCGCATGCCAGCCCCGACCTTCGACCCGGAATCCGCGCGCGATGAGCTATCTTCACTCCATGGCCTGCGACACGCAGGGGATCAGACCCACGGTGCCCGTGCAATGGCGGGGTCTCGACGGGCTGGTCGGCGTCTACTGGCAGGCCGAGGGGCGGGCCGGCGCCAGCGGCTATTACCTGTCGCCGGACCCGCGGATCGTCTTTTTCCTGAACGACGTGTCGGGCCATATCCGCGTCTCGAACCACGACGATCCGGCGGCGGGCGGGCGTCCGTTGGTGCGGGCGCTTTATGTCCCGGCCGGCGTGCCGATGTGGACGCGGTTTTCCGGCGACCATGCGTTCGCGCATCTGGACCTGCATGTGCACCGCGACCGGCTGCTGCGCTTTCTGGCGCCGTCGCTCGGCCGGTCGCAGGCGCTCACCGCCCTGCGCCGCCCCGTCGAGATGCAGGACGCCCCCGCGCTCGACACCCTGGCGCGCCTGCTGATCGACGAAATCGCCTCGCCCACGCGCCACGGCGTCTATGCCGAGAACCTGGTCGGCAGCGTCTTCGGTTATCTGCTGCAGGCGAGCGGGCCCGCGCCGGACTCCGCGCCGGGGCTGACCGCCGCCCAGCTGGACGCGCTCGACGCCCGACTGGCAGAGCGGCCCGACCACCGGATGAGCGTGGCCGAGATGGCGGACTGCCTGGGCCTGTCGGAAAGCTGGTTCGCGCATCGCTTCAAGGCGGCGACAGGCACCACGCCGCTGCAATGGCAGCTGTCCCGCCGGGTCGAGCGCGCGCAGCACCTGCTGCTGCACTCCGACCTGCGGCTGGCCGATATCGCGGGGCAGCTGGGCTTTGCCGATCAGGCGCATCTGACCCGGGTGTTCCGGCAGACCTGCGGCGCACCGCCCGCCGCCTGGCTGCGCCAGAACCGCCAGCCCCGGCCCTGCTAGGCGACCGTGGCCGAAAAGTCACAGGCTCTGCCGGTCATGGCAGGGCCGGACAGCTTTCGACAAGAACCGTGGAATCCTTCAAGACAGCGGCCCCCGCCACCCCGTAACCGCGCGGCTACGACACCGATCCAGCCAGGGCCTCCCGACCGCCGACGCCAGCCAGATCTCCGCGATAGTCCATACCACAGGAGCGCCTTATGGCTGAGCATCGACCCGGTTTCGGCCGGACCCCATCCCTGTCCCATCGCGCCGCCCGGTCCCTGCTCTGGTCGGGAACCGCGATCCTTCTGGCCAGCAGCGCGCTGGCGCAGGACAGCACCGACAGCGAAACCGACCAGCCGATCCGGCTGTCCCCCGTCATCCTGCAGGCCGGCGCATCGGTCGACGACGACGCCAATGCGATCGTCGCGCGCGAGCTTTGGGTCGGCGGCAAGGTCGCGACCAGCATCCTCGACACGCCCGCCTCGGTCTCGGTCATCACCGCCAGGGAAATCGAGGTCCGCAATGCCCAGACCGTCGAGGAGGTGCTGCAATATTCCGCCGGCACGGTGACGGACTATTACGGCAGCGACGACCGCAACGATTACTACCTGGTCCGCGGCTATCAGGCGACGACCTACCGCGACGGGCTGACGCTCGGCTCGATGCGCGGCGTGCGCGAAGAACCCTTCGCCTACGAGCGGGTCGAACTGCTGCGCGGCGCGAACTCGACGCTGTTCGGCATGGCCGATCCCGGCGGTTCGGTCAACTTCGTGACCAAGACCCCGCGCCCCGAGCGGTTCGGCGAGGTGCAGCTGACCTACGGCTCCTTCGACCACAAGGCGGCCGCGGTCGATTTCGGCGACCTGCTGAACGCCGAAGGGACGCTGGCCTATCGCTTCACCGCCAAGGTGCAGAAAAGCGATCTGGAATACGACTATTCCCGCGACGACGAGACCTTCCTGATGGCCGGCCTGGGCTGGGAGATCACGCCCGACACCAAGCTGAATGTCGTGCTGGACTATCTCAAGCGCGACGGCACGCCGAACAGCGGCGGCTATCCGCTGGACCGCGAATACGACCGCGGCGATTTCTTTGGCGAGCCCGATTTCAACGACCACGATGTCGAACGCAAAAGCATCACCGCCATGCTGTCGCATGACTTCGGCAACGGGCTGAGCCTGCAGGGCAATCTGCGCTACAGCGACCTCAGCGACGATTTCGGCTATGTCTACCTTTTCGACTATGCCGGCCGGCCCGGCACGACGCTCTCGCGCTATTACTACGGCCAGGATTCCAGCGGCCACGAACTGATCGGCAACGCGATCCTGAAATACGACGCCAGCTTCGCGCGCTTCGACAGCAGCACGCTGGCCGGGGTCGAGTTCCGCGATGCCGCGACGGACCAGACCAGCTATTACGGCCCGGCCTCCTCCATCGACATCGCTGATCCGGTGTTCTCCGGCGCGCCCTCGGCGCTGACCGTCTACAGCGAAGCCAAGAACGACTATCGCGCCAAATCGGCCTTCCTCACCCAGAACCTGTCCTTCGACGACCGCTTCATCGCCACCGTCGGCCTGCGGCACGACTGGCTGGATCTGTCCAGCAGAGGCCAGTCCTCCGGGGCTGCCTTCGACGACAGCGACGACTTCTCGGAAACCTCGTGGCGCGGCGCGCTGACCTACAAGGTCACGCCCGAGATCTCGACCTATGTCAGCTATGTTGAATCGGTGGCGCCGCCCGCGATCGGTGTCGAGCCCGAGCGCGGCGAGCAATACGAGATCGGCGTGAAATACGAACCGGCCGGAACCGATGCGCTGATCTCGGCCTCGGTCTATGACCTCAAGCAGGAAAACATCACCGTGGCCGAGGTCCAGGACGATGGCAACATCATCCGCCGCACGGTCGGCAAGACCCGCGTGCGCGGTTTCGACATCGAGGGCAAGGCGCAGCTTGATGACAACCTCAGCCTGCTGGCCTCTTATTCCTACATGGATTCGGAATATGTGAACGACCCGAACTACAAGGGCCGCCAGTTCGCCTCGGTCCCGAACCACCTGGCCTCGGTCTGGGTCAATTACACCGTGCCGGGCAGCGGCGCGCGGGGCGACATGACCCTGGGCTTGGGCGCGCGCTATGTCGGCTCGTATTACTTCAACGGCGCCAACACCGGCGGCAAAAGCGAGGCGGCGACGCTGCTGGACCTGGCCTTCAGCTATCAGGTGCAGGAAAACACCGACCTGACGCTGCATGTCGCCAACCTCCTGGACGAACAGCATGTCGTCGGCACCGGCACGGCCGATTACTACAACCCCGGCCGCAGCGTGCAGGCCACCCTGATCCGCCGCTGGTAACGGCTGCCTGCGGGCTGCCGTTCCGACGGTGGCCTGTGTGCTGTCCGGGCGGCCCAATCCGTTCCAGACCGTCCCGCCTTGCCTTGGCCTGCGCGGGACGGCATGAAGCCCGCCATCCCCGAAGGAGCGCGCATGACACCCCGAGACCGTATCCGCCTGCCGCTGGTCCTGGCCCTCGGCGCCATTCTGGCCCCGCTCGCGGGCCATGCCCAGACCGCGCCCGAGACGTCCTTTCCCGTCACCGTCCGCCACGCCCTGGGCACGACCACCATCCCGGCCAGGCCGCAGCGCATCGCCACCGTCGCTTGGGCCAACCAGGAGGTGCCGCTGGCCCTGGGCATCGTGCCGGTCGGCATGGCGCGCGCGAATTTCGGTGATGACGACGGCGACGGGGTGCTGCCCTGGGTCGCGGCCCGGCTCAAGGAGCTGGGGGCCGAGACCCCGGTGCTGTTCGACGAAGGCGACGGCATCGACTTCGAGGCGGTGGCCGCCACCCGCCCGGACGTGATCCTGGCCGCCCATTCCGGGCTGACCCGGGCCGATTACGAAACGCTCAGCCAGATCGCGCCGGTGGTGGCCTATCCCGACCAGCCCTGGACGACCGGATGGCGCGACATGATCCGGCTGGACAGCGCCGGCATGGGCATGGCGGCCGAGGGCGAGGCGCTGATCCGACGGCTCGAGGGGCAGATCGCCGACACCGTCGCCCGCCATCCCGGCCTTGCCGGCAAGTCGGCGATGTTCGTGACCCATCTGGACACCACGAACCTCAGCCTCGTCAGCTTCTACACCACGCATGACACGCGGGTGCAGTTCTTTCACGACCTGGGCCTGACCTCGCCCAGCAGCGTGGTCGAGGCATCGGCCGACGGGCTTTACGCCGGCCAGATCAGCGCCGAGCGCATCGACGCCTTCGAGGACGTGGACATCGTCGTGACCTATGGCGGGCGCGCCCTGTTCGACGCCGTCAAGGCCGATCCCCTGCTGTCGCACATGCCGGCCGTGGCGCGCGACGCGCTGGTGCTTCTGGGCAACGACCCGGTCGGCACGGCGGCCAGCCCGACGCCGCTGTCGATCCCCTGGGTGCTGGACGATTACGTCGCCCGGCTGGCCGAAGCGGCCGCCCGAACCGAATGACCGGGCCCGCCGCCCTGCCCCGCCGGGGGCTGGCGCTGCTGGCGCTGGCGCTGGCGGTCGTGGCGCTTTGCGCGCTGTCGGTCGCCGTCGGCACCCGCAGCGTCCCCTGGTCCGAGATCCTGGGCGCCCTGTCCGGCCGCACGGATACGATCGGAGAGGCCGCCGTCGCCGCCCGCCTGCCCCGCACCGCGCTGGCGCTGCTGGCCGGGGCGGCGCTGGGGATGGCGGGGGCGCTGTTGCAGGGCATCACCCGCAACCCGCTGGCGGACCCCGGCATCCTTGGGATCAACATGGGCGCCGCGCTGGCCGTGGTGGTGGGCGTGGCGTGGTTTTCCATGACCTCGGCCCTGGCCTATATCGGGGCGGCGGTGCTGGGCGCCGGGCTGACGGCGGTCTTTGTCCAGGTCATCGGCTCGCTCGGACGCGGCGGGGCGACGCCGCTCAAGCTCGCGCTTGCGGGGGCCGCGACCTCGGTCGCCTTCTCGTCCCTGGTGATCGCGGTCGTGCTGCCGCGCAACGACATCGCCGGCGGCATCCAGTCCTGGCAGATCGGCGGCGTCGGCGGGGCGACATTCGCCCGCATCCTGCCGGTGCTGCCCATGCTGGCGGCGGGCCTGGCCATCGGCCTGATCTGGGCGCGGCGGCTGAACGCGCTGGCTCTGGGGGACGAGCTGGCGGCGGGCCTGGGCGAAGACGTCCTGCGCACGCGGCTGGTGGCGGGCCTTGCGGCGGTGCTGCTGGCGGGGGCCGCCACGGCCGTCTGCGGGCCCATCGGCTTTGTCGGTCTGGTCGTGCCGCACCTCTGCCGGCTGCTGGTCGGGACCGACCACCGCTGGCTTCTGCCCTTCTCGGCGCTGGCCGGGGCGGCGCTGCTGCTGGTCTCGGACGTCGCCGGCCGCCTCGTCGCCCGGCCCGGAGAGCTGGACGTGGGCATCGTCACCGCCTTTGTCGGCGCGCCCTTCTTCATCTGGATCGTCCGCCGGCAAAGGCTGCGCGAGCTATGACCGCGACTCTCGACACCGTCCGCGCGGCGCGCGGCCTGCGCCACCGCCGCCGCGCGCGCGGGCTGGCGGTCATGGCGGGGCTGATCCTCGCGGGCTTTGCCCTGACGCTGAGCCTTGGCCAAAGCCTGACGCCCCCCGGCGACGTCTTGCGCGTGCTGATGGGCCAGGACGTGCCCGGCGCCAGCTTCACCGTGGGCCAGCTGCGGCTGCCGCGCGCGGTGCTGTCGATCCTGGCCGGGCTCTGCTTCGGCATGGGGGGCGCCGCGTTCCAGGTCATGCTGCGCAACCCGCTGGCCAGTCCCGACATCATCGGCATCACCTGGGGCGCCAGCGCCGCGGCGGTGCTGGCCATCGTCTTTCTGGGCATGACCGGCCCGGGCGTCGCTGTGTTGGCGGTCGCAGCGGGCCTGGGCGTCGCGCTGGCGATCTATGGGCTGGCCTGGCGGGGCGGCGTCGCCGGCACCCGGCTGATCCTGATCGGCATCGGCACCGCCGCCATGCTGCAAAGCGTCGTCGCCTATGCCCTGGCCCGCGCGCCCGCCTGGGACCTGCAACAGGCCATGCGCTGGCTGACCGGCAGCGTCAACGGCGCGCAACTGTCCCAGGCCGTGCCGCTGGCGCTGACGCTTGCGCTGGCCGGGGGGGTGCTTCTGGCGCGCGCCCGCGACCTGGAAACGCTGCGCATGGGCGACGACACCGCCGCCGCCCTGGGCGTGCGGGTCGGCCCGACGCGCGTCGCCGTCACCCTGGCGGCGGTCGGGCTGATCGCCGTCGCCACCGCCTTCACCGGGCCCATCGCCTTCGTCGCCTTCCTGTCGGGCCCCATCGCGGCGCGGGTCATGGGCCGGACCGGCTCGATCCTGCTGCCGGCGGGGCTGGTCGGCGCGCTGCTGGTGCTGGCGGGCGACTATTGCGGCCAGTTCCTGATGCCGGGCCGCTATCCGGTCGGCGTCGTCACCGGGGCGCTGGGGGCGCCCTATCTGATCTATCTCATCATCCGGGTGAACCGGAGCGGAGGCTCGTTGTGACTGCCGCCCATCTTTTGCAGGCCCGGGGCCTTGGCGCGGGCTATGGCGACAGCACCGTGCTGCGCGGCCTGGACCTCAGCGTCGCGCCGGGGCGGATCACCGCCATCGTCGGCGCCAATGCCTGCGGCAAATCCACGCTGCTGCGCAGCCTGTCGCGGCTGTTGGCGCCGCGCGCGGGCCATGTGGTGCTGGACGGGCGCGACCTGCACCGCATCCCGCCGCGCGAACTGGCCCGCACCCTGGGCCTTCTGCCGCAATCGCCCATCGCGCCCGAAGGCATCACCGTGGCCGAGCTTGTGTCGCGCGGCCGCCACCCGCACCACGGCCTGCTCAGCCGCTGGAGCCCGGGCGACGACCAGGCCGTGGCCGAGGCGCTGGATGCCACCCAGACCGCCGACCTGGCCGAGCGCCCGGTGGACGAACTGTCGGGCGGCCAGCGCCAGCGCGTCTGGATCGCCATGGCGCTGGCGCAGCAGACCGACCTTTTGCTGCTGGACGAACCCACGACCTTCCTGGACATCAGCCACCAGGTCGAAGTGCTGGACCTGCTGATCGACCTGAACCGAGCGCGCGGGACCACCATCGTCATGGTGCTGCACGACCTGAACCTGGCGGCGCGCTATGCCGACCTGCTGGTCGCGATGAAGGACGGCGGGCTTTACGCCCACGGCACCCCGGCCGAGGTGCTGACCGAAGGCACCGTGCGCGCCGTCTTCGGTCTGGAAAGCCGCGTGGTCCCGGACCCGATCTGGGGCCGGCCGATGATGCTGCCCATCGGCCGCCACCGCGCCCGGCCGGACTAGCGGCCGATGGCACGGTCCAGATGCGTATAGCCGCCATCGACGAACAGCCATTGCCCGGTCGTGTGGCTGGCCCGGTCCGACAGCAGAAAGGCGCAGGTGTCGGCGATCTCGCGCGGGGTGGTCATGCGGTTGCCCAGGGGGATGCGCCGGGTGATCTCGGCCAGCGCGCCCTCGGGGTCGGGCATCCGGTCCAGCCAGCGGCGATACAAGGGCGTCATCGCCTCGGCCACGACGATGGCGTTGACGCGCACGCCGTCGGGCAGGAACTCGACCGCCCATTCCCGCGTCAGCCCCAGCTGCGCCGCCTTGGCTGCGACATAGGCCGAGGTTCCCCCCTGCCCCGTCAGTGCGGTTTTCGAGGTGATGTTGACGATGGCCCCCCGGCTGGCCCGCAGGTCGTCCGCCAGCAGATCCACCATCGTGTAATAATGCACCAGGTTCTGGTCCAGGCTTTCGCGGAACGCATCCGGGCCCCGGCCCAGCCCCACGCCGTCATTCGCGCCCGCGTTGTTGACCAGCCCATAGACCGCCCCGTGGCGCTGGCGCAGCGTCTCGACCGCCGCGCGGCAGACGGCATCGTCCGAAAGCTCCACCGCAATGAAATCGGCGCCGACCCGCGCCAGCCAGTCCGCATCGGGCGCGCTGCGCGACAGGATCACGACCCGCGCGCCCTCCTCGGCCAGCACCTCGGAGATCGCCACCCCGATGCCCGAGCCGCCGCCCGTCACCACCACCAGCCGGTCTTGCAGATGCAGGTCCATCACGCAGCCCCCCGAAAGCGATAGGTCTCCAGGCTTTCGGGCCGCATCTCGATGGAAAAGCCGGGCGCCGTGGGCGGCATGTAGGCCGCATCGACGATCACGCAGGGGTCCAGGAAATGCTCGTGCAGATGATCGACATATTCGATCACCCGCCCCTCGCGCGTGCCGGCGATGCACAGATAGTCGATCATCGACATGTGCTGGACATATTCGCACAGGCCCACGCCCCCGGCATGGGGGCAGACCTTCAGCCCGTATTTCGCGGCCATCAGCATGACCGCCAGCACCTCGTTCAGGCCGCCCAGCCGGCAGGCGTCGATCTGGACCACGTCGATCGCGCCCTCCATGATGAACTGCTTGAACAGGATGCGGTTCTGGCACATCTCGCCGGTCGCGACCTGCACCGGGGCCACGCCCGCGCGGATCTTGCGGTGGCCGGCCACATCGTCGGGGCTGGTCGGTTCCTCGATGAACCAGGGGTTCACGAAGGCGAGCCGCTTGACCCAGTCGATGGCCTGATCCACCTCCCAGACCTGGTTGGCGTCGATCATCAGCGCGACGTCAGGGCCCACGGTTTCACGCGCGATGGTCAGGCGGCGGATGTCGTCGTCCAGATCGCGGCCGACCTTCATCTTGACGTGGCGGAACCCGGCATCGACCGCCTCGCGGCACAGCCGGCGCAGCTTGTCGTCGCCATAGCCCAGCCAGCCGGCGCTGGTGGTATAGCAGGGATAGCCCTCGGCCTTCAGCGTCTCGACGCGCGCGGCCTTGTCCCGCGCCTGCTCGGTCAGGAAATCCAGCGCCCATTCCGGCGTGATGCAGTCGGTCAGATAGCGAAAATCGATGCAGCGGACCAGGTCCTCGGGCGTCATCTCGGCGACCAGTTGCCAGACCGGCTTGCCCACGGATTTCGCCCACAGGTCCCAGACCGCGTTGACCACCGCCCCGGTCGCCAGATGGATCGCACCCTTGTCCGGGCCGATCCAGCGCAACTGGCTGTCGCCGGTGATATGCCGCCAGAACCGGCCCATGTCCTGCGCGATCCAGCCCAGGTCCAGCCCCACGACCAGAGGGCGCAGCGCCTCGATGGCGGCGACGCAGATCTCGTTGCCGCGCCCGATGGTGAAGGTCAGCCCGTGGCCCCGATGCGGCCCGTCCGTCTCCAGGATGACATAGGCGGCGGAATAATCCGGGTCGGGGTTCATCGCGTCCGATCCATCCAGCGCCCGGCTGGTCGGAAAGCGCACGTCGAGGGTCGAAAGGCCGGTGATCTTCATGGGAAACCTTGTGGGAATGGGACGCCGGAGACCGCT
Source organism: Paracoccus yeei ATCC BAA-599 (assembly GCF_000622145.1). GTDB lineage: Bacteria > Pseudomonadota > Alphaproteobacteria > Rhodobacterales > Rhodobacteraceae > Paracoccus > Paracoccus yeei. The sequence goes on from NZ_JHWH01000015.1 coordinate 29,804, forward strand.
GCGGCCCCCGGCGCGCAGGCGTCAGTCGTAAAGCACCGCGGCGATCTCGGGGCTGTCGATGTTGGTCTTGTCGTACCAGAAAAAGCCGGTGTCGATGGACTTCGGGACCGTCTCGCCCTTGGCGGCGGCGACGGCGGCCTTGACCGTCTCATAGCCGATGCCGACCGGGTTCTGGGTGATCGCGCCCGCCATGGTCCCGTCGCGGATCGCGGCCTTTTGCGCGGCGCCCGAGTCGTAGCCGATGACCACGACCTTGGACCCCATCTCGCGCACCCCGTTCAGCACGCCGATGGCCGAGCCCTCGTTCGCGCCGAAAATGCCCTTGATGTCGGGGTTCGCGGCCAGGATCGCCTTGGTGATCTCGGTCGATTTCAGCTGGTCGCCGTCGCCGTATTCGGTCGCGACGATCTGGATGTCGGGGTATGTCTCGGCGATGCGGTTCACGAAGCCGTCGCGCCGGTCGATCCCGGTGCGCGAGGTCTGGGAATGGACCACCAGCGCGATCTTGCCCGATCCGCCGATCAGTTCCGCCATCTTGTCGGCGGCAAGGGCCGAGGCCGCCAGGTTGTCCGTCGCCGCCGTCGCCACCGGAATGTCGCTGTCCACGCCCGAGTCGAAGGCGATGACCGGGATCTTGGCGTCCTGCGCCTGGCGCAGCAGCGGGATCGCGGCCTGGCTGTCCAGCGCGGCAAAGCCGATGGCGGCGGGCTTGTTGGCCAGGGCGGCGGCCAGCATGTCCATCTGCTTGTCGACCTGGGTTTCGTTGTCCGGCCCCTCGAAGGTGACGGTCACGCCCAGTTCCGCCCCGGCCTTGTCGGCGCCGACCTTGACCGCCTGCCAGAACTGGTGCTGGAACCCTTTCGAGATCAGCGGGATCAGCATCTTGTCCTGCGCCATCCCGGCGGTGGCGCTCAGCGCCAGCGTGGCGGCCGCGCCCATCAGCATGCGTCTTGTGAACATCCGGTTTCCTCCCTTGGTGTTCGATCCTTTGGTCAGCCCGCCCTCCCCCGGCGCAGCTGATCGGCATAGACGGCGGCGATGATGATCGCGCCGGTCACGACGGTCTGCCATTCCGGCGCGACCGACAGAACGCGCAGCCCGTTGGTCAGGACCGCCATGATCAGCGCGCCGATCAGCGTCCCGAGGATGGTGCCGCGCCCGCCCGCAAGGCTGGTGCCGCCGATCACCACCGCGGCGATCGCCTCAAGCTCGTATCCCAGCCCCAGCGCGGGCTGGGCCGAGTTCAGCCGGCTGGCGATCAGCAGCCCGCCGATGCCGACGATGCCGCCCGACAGCGCATAGATCGCCATCTTCCAGCGGTCGGTGTCGACGCCCGACAGGCGCACGGCTTCCTCGTTCGATCCCAGGGCAAAGGTATAGCGCCCCAGCACCGTGCGCCCCAGGATCCAGGCGACCGCCCCCGCGACCAGGAACAGGATCAGGACGCCGTTCGGCACCGGGAATGCCGGGACCAGCGCGCCGATGACGGACCCTTGGGCGATCTGCGTGAACCCCGGCGTGTCGTTGAAATAGATGGGCTTGGTGCCCGTCACGATCAGCGACAGCCCCTTCAGCATCAGCATCATCCCCAGCGTGGCGATGAACGGCGGGATCTTCATCTTGGCCACGAACGTCCCCGAGATCAGCCCGCAACACGCCCCCGTGGCGATGGCGGCGACGATCCCCAGGGGCAGCGGCATGCCGCCCCAGGTCAGCACCACCCCGGCCATGACCGCGCAGAAGGTCATCAGCGTGCCGATGGACAGATCAATGCCGCCGGTGATGATGATCAGCGTCACGGCCACCGCCAGCACCCCGTTGACCGAGGCGGCCTGCAAGATCGCCATGATGTTTGTCATCTGAAAGAAGTTCGGGCTGGCCAGCGAAAAGCCCGCGACCAGCACGATCAGGCTGGCGAAGGCCAGGATCTTCTGCTGCGCCGCGCCGCGCCGGGCCTGCCGCGCGTCCATGGTTCCCTCGCCTGCGCTCATTCGACGACCATCCCTTCGCGTTGTGTGGCCAGCGCCATGATCCGTTCCTGGCTGGCGCCGCCCGGCAGGATGCCGGTCAGCCGCCCCTCGCACATGACGGCGATGCGGTGCGACAGCCGCAGGATTTCCGGCAGCTCGCTTGAAATCACGATGATCGCCTTGCCCGCCGCCGCCAGATCGTTCAGCAGCCGGTAGATTTCCGATTTCGCGCCCACGTCGATGCCGCGCGTGGGCTCGTCAAAGATCAGGATGTCGCAATCGCGCAGCAGCCATTTCGCGATCACCACCTTCTGCTGGTTGCCCCCCGACAGCAGCCGCACCGGATGGCGGTCGTGCGGCGTGCGGATGCGCAGCCGCGCGATATAGTCCCGCGCGATACCGGCCAGCGCGCGTTCGTCGATCCGCCCGAGGGCGTCGGCGTGGCGGTCCAGGCTTGCCAGCGCGATATTGTCGCGCACGTCCATCCCCAGCGCCAGGCCATAGTGCTTGCGATCCTCGGACAGATAGCCGATGCCGGCGCGCACGGCATCAGAGGGGCTGCGGATCAGGGCGGGCTTGCCATGCACCAGAACCTCGCCCGCCTCGGCGGGTTCGGCCCCAAAGATGGCGCGGGCGGTCTCGGTGCGGCCCGCCCCCATCAGCCCGGCAAAGCCCAGGATCTCGCCCTTTTTCAGCGAAAAGCTGACGCCCCGCACCTCGCGCCCGCGCGTCAGGTTCCGCAACTCCAGCGCGACGGGGGCCGCGCTCAGATCGGGGATGCTGACGCTTTCCTCGCCGATCTCGCGGCCGACCATCATGGCGATGATGCGCGCCATGGGCGTGTCCGCCGCCTCGACTGTGCCGACATGGGCGCCGTCGCGCATGACGGTGATGCGGTCGGCGATGCGCTTGATCTCGTCCATCTTGTGGCTGATGTAGACGATGCCCACGCCCTCGGCCCGAAGCTGGCGGATGATGGTGAATAGCTCGGCGATCTCAGCCTCGGTCAGGGCGGCGGTCGGCTCGTCCATGATGAGGACGCGGGACCGGTGCGACAGCGCCTTGGCAATCTCGACCATCTGCTGGCGGGCGATGGTCAGCCCGCCCACGGCGCCGCGCGGGTCGATGCCCAGGTTCATGCGCCGGAACAGCGCGGCGGTGTCGGCGTTCTGGCGCGCCTCGTCGATGCGGCCCCAGGACAGGCGCGGCTCGCGCCCGATCCAGATGTTCTGCGCCACGGTCAGGTCGCGCATCAGCGCCAGTTCCTGATGGATGATGCCGATGCCCAGATCCTGCGCTGCCCTGGGCGAGGGCACGCCGACCTCGGCCCCGTCGATCAGGATGCGCCCGCCGTCGGGCTGATAGACCCCCGACAGGATCTTCATCAGCGTGGACTTGCCCGCGCCGTTCTCGCCCATCAGGGCATGGACCTCGCCGGCGCGCAGGTCGAAGCCCACGGATTTCAGCGCATGGACGCCGGGGAAGCGCTTCTCGATCGCCTCCATCCGCACCAGGTCGGTCATGGCGCCACCCCATAGACCCGCGCGGCATTGCCGCCGAAGATCGCCGCCCGCTCGGGTGCGGAAAGGCCCGCGGTCAGGTCCTCGGACAGCGCCAGCCAGTCGATCAGCGGCGCAACCAGCGTCACCACCGGCCAGTCGCTGCCCCAGATCAGCCGGTCCGGGCCGAACCAGTCCAGCAGGTCCGCAAGGGTGGCTTGCAGCGCCAGCAGGGGATCGCGCCGCTCCTCGGGCGAAAGCTCGGTCAGCAGGCCCGACAGCTTGCAATGGATGCGGGGGTCGCGCGCCAAGGCGCGCATCCCCGCCCGCCAGCCCTCACGCGGCCCGGGCTGGGGCTTCGCGGCATGGTCGATGACGATGGCAAGATCGGGGTTCGCGTCCGCGAACCGCGCCAGCATCGGCAGGTGGCGTTCGGTGACCAGCGCGTCGAACACCAGCCCGGCCCCCGCCATCGCAGCCAGCGCCTCGGGCCGGGCCACATTCACCAGCCAGTCGGTGTCGGCAATGTCCTGCAGCATCGGCCGCAGCCCGCGCAGCAGCGGATCGGCCGCCAGGTCCCTGACCGCATCGGCGGCCCCGGCAGCCGCCAGATCGACCCAGCCCACCACCCCGCGGATGCTGTCCGACCCGCGCGCCAGGTCCAGCAGAAAGCGCGTCTCGGCCACGCTCGGCGCGGCCTGCACGGCGATCACCGGCCGCCCGCCCGGGTAATCGGCCAGGCCGAAATCGCGCCGGATCGGGTCGAGCCCCGGCCCGCCGGTTTCAAGCCAGCCGTAATCCCCGCGCCCGAGGCTCCAGAAATGGCAATGCGCGTCCAGCATTCACCGCCCCCTCCCCCGGGCCGCGAAACCTTGCGTTCAGATCGTCACGCCTCCGTCGACCAGCATGGCCTGGCCGGTGACGAACCGGCTTTCGTCCGACAGCAGATAGACGACCATCGGCGCGATATCCTCGACCGTGGCCAGCCGCCCCATCGGCTGGCGCGCGATGAAGTCGCGTTCCGCCTGCACCGGATCGGCGGCCGAGGCGATGCGCCCGCGCAGGCTGGGCGTGTCCACCGTGCCCGGACACAGCGCGTTGCAGCGGATGCCCTGTTTCACGAAATCGGCGGCGACCGCCTTGGTCAGCCCGATCACGGCGGCCTTGCTGGCGCCATAGGCGGTGCGGTTCACGAAGCCCTTCACCGAACTGGCCATCGACGCCATGTTCAGGACCGAGGCGGCGCCCGTGTCCCCCGCCCGCGCGATCATGCCGGGCAGGAAGGCGCGGATCATGCGCATCATCGCCGTCACGTTCAGGTCGAAGGCAAAGGCCCAGTCCTCGTCCCGGATGTCCAGCACCGTGCCGCCGTGCACGACGCCGGCGCAGTTGAACAGCCCGTCCAGCGGACCCAGCGTCTCGGCCAGGTCGGCGATGGCAAGCGGATCGGTCACGTCCAGCCCGTGCAGGACCATGCCCGAAAGCCCCGCCAGCAGCTCGGGGTCGCGGTCGGTCGCGATGACCTCGGCCCCCTCGGCGGCGCAGGCCAGGGCCGAGGCGCGGCCGATGCCCTGCCCGGCCGCGGTGATCAGGATACGCTTGCCGCGAAGCCGCATCAGAAGCCCCCTCTCATTCCGTTGCAGTTTCTATATGAACAGGCTATCCATATATGAACCCAGGACGCAACAGTTTTCTGCGCTGCCGCCGGGCAGGCGAAAGGACCAGGGATGGCGGACATGCAGGACAGACCGGCGGATCGCTACCGCGCGCCCGCGCTCGACAAGGGGCTCGATATCCTCGAGGTGCTGGCCGACCAGCCCGGCGGCCTGACCCGGGCCGAGATCGTCAAGGCTCTGGGCGTCAGCCCGTCGCAGATCTACCGGATGCTGGAACGGCTGGTCGCGCGCGCCTATGTCACCCGGCTGGACGGCGGCGACCGCTATGCGCTGACGATGAAGCTGTTCCTGCTGGCCAACGGCTATCCGCCGCTGCGCCGGCTGGTGGCGCAGGCCCAGCCGATGATGGACGCGTTTTCCCGCGAATTGCGCCAGTCCTGCCACCTGGTCGTGCCGGAAAACGGCTGCGGCATCGTCGTGGCCCAGGCCAGCCCCGTCGATCACTGGGAATTCCGCGCCCGGGTCGGCGCGCGGCTCGACCTGTTCCAGACCAGTTCGGGTCTGACGCTGCTGGCCTTCCAGGACCCCGCCCGGCGGGCCGAGACGCTGGGCCAATGGGGCATCGCCGAGGCCGAGGCCGCCGTCGGCGCCATCGCGGACCAGCTGGGGCGCATCCGCCGCAGCGGCCACCGCGTCGGCCCCTCGGGCCAGGCGGTGGGCGTCACCGACCTCAGCGTGCCGCTGCTGGGCCCGCGCGGCGACGCCATGGCGGTGCTGACCTGCGCCTTCATCGAGCATCCTGGCGATCCCCCCGCCGGGCTGCGCGAGGCGGCGCTGGCGCGCCTGGCCGAGGTCGCGCGCGCCCTGTCGACCGACCCCGCGCGGCCCGGCCCCGCCTAGCCCCAGGCGCGCGGCGCGGGCTCGGCCCCCTCCAGCGCGGCGATGCGCAGCGGCGGCACGGCCGAGGGCTGGGCGAACCAGAAGCGGTGCATCAGCTCGATCTGGCGCTGCGCCCGCCGCAGCGCCGCGATCCGGTTCGCGGGCTGGGCCGGTCGTGGCACCAGCAGCACCGCGACCTGCCGCGCCGATTCGGGCGTCAGCCCGGCCAGCGCCGGCCGGGCGTTCACGAAGGCCACGAACCCCGCCGTGACATGGCAATAGACCTCGGCCGGTCCGGTCAGGCCGCGCAGCATCCCGCCCGCGACATTGCCCATCGCCTGGTCGTTGGCCACCGTCGCCGTGGCCAGGCAAAAGGCCGCCAGCTTCGATTCCGCAAGCTGGCGCAGCGTGCGCACGACCGGCGCGTCGCCCCCGCGGGTCAGGAACACGTCCTGGCGCCAGCGGAAATCCTGGATCGGATAGCGCCCGGCTTCGCAGCGCAGCCGGAACGCCACCATCGATTCGGGCCCCGCGATGTCCCAGGGCAGCAGCACCTGATGCAGCGCTGCCGGCAGGCCGCCGATGAAATTCGGCCTGACAGGCACATGATCCAGCATCCGCATCGGCAATCCGTCCCGCGTTCCATTCGTTGCCGCCATCATCGGCCAGCCACCGGCCGGGCGCAACGAATGCTCGGGATTTTAAGGATTTTCTGCGCTCAGCCCGAAACCTGCACCGGCAGACCGCCGGTCACGGGGCGGCCGTCGCGGCGATAGAACCAGCGCGCCGCCTCGAACACGGTGAAGCTGTACTTGCGGCCGCGCTCGGACATCAGCGTGCGCTCCAATTCGGCCCCCTCGAACGTCATGCGCAGCACCGGCGTGTCGCTGCCCAGGGGTCCCTCGGCCCGCAGCGCGGCCAGCAGCGCCAGCACCTCGGGGCCGGTGGTGTCGTGCCAGATCTGCGCCCGCTGGAAGGAAATCGAGATCCGCAGGTCGGGCCGGCGCGGTTCGCTCAGCACCCGGCAGGACAGCAGGAAGCCGTTGCCGACCTCGGTGACGGCGGGCAGCAGCTCGACCTCGATCCGGCGCGGCACGGCGCGGCCGAACAGGCGCGCATCCTCGATCCGGCCAAAGCGGCAGGCCTGGGCCGCGCCGGCAGGGGCGGAACCGGGGCCTGCGGGGGGCGCGGTGGGATGGGGCTGCACGGCGTCAGTGTGTCCTGGCTGTCATCGCGTCGTTGTCGCAGCTTGGGCGCGTCCGGGCAAGCCCGACACACGCCTCGGTTGCGAAAATCACGGCTCGGCCACGCAGTCGGCAAAGTAATGCACCGCGCCGTCCGGTCCGACCTCCTGCACGAGGCCGTGGATGTCGGTCTCGAACCCCGGACATTCGCGGGCGAATTCGCGGTTGAAGCGCAGGTATTCGACGATCCGCCCGTTGAAGACCTCGCCCGGGATCAGCAGCGGGATGCCCGGAGGATAGGGCGTCACCAGGCTGGTGGTGATGCGGCCTTCCAGGTCGTCGATCGGCACGCGCTGGGTGGTGCGCTGCGCGATATGGGCAAAGGCCTCGCTGGGCTTCATCGCGGGCGTCAGGTCGGACAGGTACATTTCGGTCGACAGCACCGCCACGTCGTATTTGGCGTAAAGTGCATGGACGTGCTGGCACAGGTCGCGCAGGCCCATCTGCTTGTAGCGCGGCTGCTTCTGGCAGAACTCGGGCATCACCCGCCACAGGGGCTGGTTCTTGGCGTGATCGTCCTTGAACTGCTGCAGCGCGGTCAGCAGCGTGTTCCAGCGGCCCTTGGTGATGCCGATGGTGAACATCACGAAAAAGCTGTAAAGCCCGGTCTTTTCCACCACCACGCCATGCTCGGCCAGGTACTTGGTGACGATGCTGGCGGGGATGCCCCAATCCTCGAACCGGCCGTCGATGTTCAGGCCGGGGGTGATGATCGTGGCCTTGATCGGGTCCAGCATGTTGAAGCCCGGCGCCATGTCGCCAAAGCCGTGCCAGGCGTCCTCGCCGTCGCGCTGCACGCCCTCGCTGTCGGTGCGGCGCAAGACCCAGTCGCGGGTGCGGCCGATCCCCTCCTCCTCCAGCTCGTCCGGGCCCCAGACCTGGAACCACCAGTCGTCCTCGCCGAACTCGTCATCGACCTTGCGCATGGCGCGGCGGAAATCCAGCGCCTCGGCGATGCTCTCCTCGACCAGCGCAGTCCCGCCCGGCGGCTCCATCATCGCGGCGGCCACGTCGCAGCTGGCGATGATCGAATATTGCGGGCTGGTCGAGGTGTGCATCAGATACGCCTCGTTGAACAGGTGCCGGTCCAGCCGCGTCGTCTCGCTGTCCTGGACCAGGACGTGGCTGGCCTGGCTGATCCCGGCCAGCAGCTTGTGGATCGACTGCGTGGCATAGACCATCGACTGCTCGGTGCGCCCGCGCTTGCGGCCCATGGCGTGGAACGTGCCATAGAACGGATGGAAGGCCGCGTGCGGCAGCCAGGCCTCGTCGAAATGCAGGTTCTCGACCCAGCCGTCCAGCATCCCCTTGATGACCTCGGTGTTGTACAGCACGCCGTCATAGGTCGATTGCGTCAGCGTCATGATGCGCGGCTTGACGGTGTCGGCATCGACCCCCTTCAGCAGCGGGTTGGCGCGGATCTTGGCCTTGATCGTCTCGATCTCGAACTCGCTGTGCGGGATCGGGCCGATGATGCCCCAATGGTTGCGGGTGGGCTTCAGGAACACCGGCACGGCGCCGGTCATGATGATCGAATGCAGGATCGACTTGTGGCAGTTGCGGTCCACCACCACCACGTCGCCCGGCGCGACCGTATGGTGCCACACCATCTTGTTGCTGGTGCTGGTCCCGTTGGTGACAAAGAAGCAATGGTCCGCGTTGAAGATCCGCGCCGCGTTCTGTTCGGACGCGCCGATGGCGCCGTTATGGTCCAGAAGCTGGCCCAGCTCCTCGACGGCATTGCAGACATCGGCGCGCAGCATGTTCTCGCCATAGAACTGGTGATACATCTGGCCGATGGGGCTTTTCAGGAACGCGACGCCCCCCGAATGGCCGGGACAGTGCCAGGAATAGGACCCGTCCTCGGCGTAATCCAGAAGCGCGCGGAAGAACGGCGGCTGGATGCCCTCAAGGTAGGACTTGGCCTCGCGGATGATGTGGCGGGCGACGAACTCGGGCGTGTCCTCGAAGGCGTGGATGAAGCCGTGCAGCTCGCGCAGGATGTCGTTCGGGAGGTGCCGGCTGGTCTTGGTCTCGCCATAGATATAGATCGGCACGTCGGCGTTCTTCCAGCGCACCTCCTCGATGAAGTTGCGCAGGTTCGTCACCACCGGGTCCAGGTCGGGACCGGGGCTGAACTCCTCGTCGTCGATCGACAGGACAAAGGCGCTGGCGCGGCTTTGCTGCTGGGCGAATTGCGACAGGTCGCCATAGCTTGTGACGCCCAGCACCTGGAACCCCTCGCTTTCGATGGCGTCGGCCAGCGCGCGGATGCCCAGGCCCGACGAGTTTTCCGAACGGAAATCCTCGTCGATGATGACGATGGGGAAGCGGAACTTCATCGAACTCTCCTGTGCCCTCAGGGATGCAGCCGGGTCGGACCGCGCCCCTCATACTATCCCCGGGGTCCAGCGTCACCCCGCAAACGGCGCGCGCGCAGGGACGCGCCGGGGGGCTGCGCGGGGGCCTCGACCTAAAAAATGTCAACTTGGCGGCGGGGGCGGAACTGCGCCCCCGGCGCGGGGCTTTTCCAGCCATGGCGCGGCCTTCCCCGCCGCCTGTTTCCAGCGCCGTCGGCCTCAGCGGGGTTCGTGATGTATGTGATGCATGTGGCCCTTGCAGGCTGTCTCGGACCGCCGCCGATCCGCCATGGGCTGACGCAGGACACCGGCGGCGCGCTGGCCTATGTCCTGGGCGCGGCCGAGGCGCAGGCCCTGCGTTCCGACACCGAGGCCGTTGACATCGTCACCCGGCGCTTCGACGACCCCGCGCTGGGGGCGGACCACGACCTGCCGATGCAGCAGCTGGGCCCGCGGCTGCGCATCATCCGCATCGCCTCGGCTTCGCGCGGCTATCTGGCCCAGCCCGATCTTGGCCCCGAGCTGCCGGATCTCGCGCTGGCCTTTCTGGGGCTCTTGTCGATGCTGCCGCGCCGGCCGGACCTGATCCACTGCCACGGCGCCGAGGCCATGGTGCTGGGCCGGGCGGCGCGGGCGCGCCACCGCATGCCGCTGCTTTATACTCCCCATGCGCACAGCCTCAGGGCGCGGCTCGACGCACCCCCGCCGCAGGCGCTGCGCGACCAGCTGGCCCGCGAACGCACCGCCCTGCGCGAGGCCGACGCCATCATCGCCTCGACCCGGGACGAGGCCGAGCGCCAGATCGCCGCCTACGACCCGCTGGCTGCCGGGCGGGTCTGGCGCATCAACCCCGGCGTCGCGCTGCCCCGGCCGCGCGGCGACGCCCGCGCGCTGCTGGCCACGCTCGACCGGCCCGAGGCGCCGTTTCTTCTGGCCATCGCCCGGCCGGTGCGGCAGAAAAACCTGATGGGGCTGCTGGACGCCTATATCGCCTCGCCCGCGCTGCAGGCGCGCGCCAACCTGGTGATCCTGGCCGGCCAGCCGGGGGGCGAGGCCGAGCAGCGCGCGATCCGCCGTGAACTGACGCTGCGGGCCGCCTCGGCGGGGCTCGGGGGCAAGGTGCTGATGCCGCACAGCCACGACCCGGGCATCGTGCCGCTGCTTTACGCGCGCTGCGCGATCCAGCGCGGCGTCCTGGTGAACCCCGCGCTGCACGAATCCCTTGGACTGACACTGATCGAGGCGGCCCGTTTCGGCCTGCCGGTCGTCGCCACCCGCAACGGCGGCCCGCAAGCCATCCTCGACCGCATCGGCCACGGGCTGGCGGTCGATCCCGCCCGGCCCCGCGCCATCGCCGCCGCCTGCCTGCGGCTGGTGCGCGACGCGGGCCTGTGGCGGCGGCTGTCGCAGAACGCCCGCAACGGCCAGGGACAGTTCAGCTGGGACCGCTGGGCCGAGCGCGTCGCGACCATCGCCGCACGGCTCCTCTCGCCCCGCGCGCCGTTCCGGCCCGGCCCCCTGCCCCGCACGATCCTGGCCTTCGACCTCGATGCGACGCTCAGCGGCTGCCCGGTCGGCGCGCTCCGCTTCTCGGACTGGGCGCAGGGCGCGGACGGGCGCGGCCAGCGCATCGTGCTGACCACCGAGGCCCCCGTGTCCGAGGCGCGCGGCCAGCTTGCCGACTGGTCCCTGCCCGAGCCGCAGGTCCTCATCACCTCGCTCGGGTCCGAGATCTGGCGCCCGCACCATCGCGGCGCCCTGCGCCTGTGCATCGACTATGCCGCCTGGGTCACCGAGGGCTGGCACCGCGCCGCCGTCCGCGAGGCGATCGAGGCGCTGGGGCTCGACTGGCGCGCGGCCCACGAACAGCGCGCCTGGCGGCTGGCGCTGTCAGGCACCCCCGCCGACGCCGCCCGCGTGACCGCCGCCCTGGGCGCGCAGGGCCTTCAGGCCCGCGTCATCGCCTCGGGCGCGGGGACCATCGACGTGCTGCCCCGCCGCGCCGGCAAGCCCGAGGCCCTGGCCTTCGAGGCGCGCCGCCTGGGCCTGTCGCTGGCCGATTGCGTGGCGGCGGGCGACGGCGCGCGCGACACCGCCCTGCTGGCGGCGGCGGGCCGAGCCATCCTGGTCGGCGCCAGCGCACCCGCCCTGCCCGACCGCCCCGGGCTTTACCGCGCCCGCGCCGCCCACGGCGTCGGCGTGGTCGAGGGGCTGGCGCATTTCGACCTGGGCGCCGCCGCCCAGCCCCGGGGCATCCCCGCGGAATGATCGCGCCCCGCGCCCTTTCGCTTCATCCGCCGGCCAAGGCCGCCTGACATGCGCATCGCCCTGCTCGCGCCCCTGCGCCATCCGATCAAGCCCCCCTTCATGGGCGGGCTCGAGGCGCATTGCTGGCATCTCGCGCGCGGGCTCAAGGCGCGCGGCCACCAGGTCACGCTGTTCGCCTCGGGCGACAGCGACGTGGGCGTGCCGGTCTTTCCCGTGCTGCGCCGCCACGCCCGGGCGGATTTTCCCGACCCCGCGCGCCAGGGCGGCGCCCATCTGGCCGCGATCCTCGACGCCGCGATGCAGCGCGCCTGCGACCGGATCGCGCAGGGCATCGCGCAGGGCGGCTTCGACGTGGTCCATGACGCCAGCCAGCACCCCCGCCCGCTGGCGCTGGCGGCGCGCGGCCAGCCCTGCGTCACCGCGCTGCACGGGCCCCCGGCCCCGGCGCTGCAGCGCGCGACCCTGGACCAGCCCGGCGCGCGCTTCACCCTGCCCTCGGAACACCAGCGCAGGGTCTGGTGGCCCGGCGCGGCGCCCGCGCGGGTGGCGGTCGTTCACCCCGGAATCGACCCCGGGCGCTGGCCGTTCTCGCCCCTGGGCAACGGCACCCTGGTCTGGTCCGGCCGCATGCGGCCCGAAAAGGGGCCGCAGCTCGCCGCCCAGACCGCCGCCCGGCTGGGCATGCCGCTGACGCTTTACGGCATGGTCGAGGACCGGGCCTGGTTCGACGGCGCCGTGCGTCCCTTCCTGGGCGGGCGAATCCGCTATGGCGGGCATCTGGGGCAGGACGACCTGGCCCGCGCGCTCGGCGCGGCCTCGGTGCTGCTGTTCACCCCGGTGGGCGACGAACCCTTCGGCCGCGCCGCGGTCGAGGCCATGGCCACGGGCCTGCCGGTGGCAAGCTTCGATCAGGGCGCGGCGCGCGAGGTGATCGGCGATGCCGGCGCCTTCGCGGGCGACCCCCTGCCGCAGGCGCTGGCCCCCGCCATCCGCCAGGCGCTGGCGATCCCCCGCGACCGGCCGCGCAACCGGGTCGAGCGCCTGTTCACCCTTTCGGGGATGCTTCAGGGCTACGAGGCGCAATACCGCGCGGCCATCGCAGACCGGGCCGGCGCCGCCCCGCCCCTCGCCCACTGAACCGCCCCTGCCCTAGTCCCCCAGGCCCGCCAGCAGCCCGGGCGACATCTCCTCCCAGAAGGCGGCGACGCGGGCGCTGTTCAGGGGCGACATCCAGCCGTGGCGCTCGAAATCGTCGCGCAGCGGTCCGGCGGGCAGTTGCGCGGCGAACAGCCGCCGGTCGGCGTCGCGCTGCGTGGGCGTGCGCGCCTTGACCGCGGCCAGGATGCGGCGCAGCCGCTCGGCCCGGCCGGCCGGCACGGCGCTGGCCTCGACCGGCCCGGGCACGCCATAGCCGCCCTCCAGCGCCGCCGTCAGATAGCCCAGCTTGCTTTTCACGTTCTTGCGCGATTCGACATAGTCCAGCCGCGCCGTCACCTGTTCCTCGCCATGGCTCGCCAGCCATTGCCGCGCCAGCCGGTCGCTGACCCCCAGGCCCTGCAGCCGGGCATAGACCGCGCCGTGCCGCACCCCCTCGCCATCGTCCATGTCCAGGATCGCCAGCTGCGGGTTTTCCTTGATGCGGAACCGCAGGTCGGTGACGACCCGGCCCTGCTTGCGGGTCTCGGGGGTCAGGATGATGTTGCTGGTGCGGTTCACCTCGTCCACGGCGGGCTTGATGACCTTGGCGTTCAGGTGCTTGAAGGTCTCGTAATAGGCCGACCCGTCCACCCCCATCAGCCGCCGGAACAGGTCCAGCGGCCACCACCCGGTCGAGCCGGTCCGCACGAAGCGATAGCAGTTCTCGTACAGCGCCAGCGCGTGCCCGCTGGTAAAGCGGCGCTGGATGTTCAGGTTGATCAGCGCAAAGACCTTGGGGTCGTGCAGCTTCTCGGCCAGGGCCGGCGAATAGGCGTATTCGCAGATCCCGCCCTTCAGCTTGGCATAGCTCAGCAGGCTGCTGACGCCCCATTCCTGCTGCCCCTTCTCGTCCAGCATGTCCCATTCGGCGACCGTCTCGGCCAGGCCGCGCAGGGATTGCTTCAGCGTGTCCATGTCGTTCGAATTATAGCCGATCATCAGGCACAGGGTGCGGGCGTCGATCTGGTGCCGACTCTGGCTGGTCAGCGTGTCATAGGCATTCAGCAGCAGCACGTTCGACAGCTTGCGCTGCAAAAGCGTCAGCTTGCCCGAGACATGGATCGCCGCGACATGTTTCTTGACCGCGCCCCGCCGCAGCGCGCCGCTCAGCCGCTCCCGTGGAATGTCGTCCATGCGGACCCGTCCTCTCTGCCCGTTCCTGCCTTTGCGGCTTGGCGCCAGTCTACGCCAAAAGGTGCCCGGCCACAACGCGCGCGCAGGTGCCTCGGGACGCCGTCCGCGCTGTTCGGGACCGTCCCGGAAACGGGTCCCTCACGCCTTCGGCGGGCCCGAAAGGCACCCGTTTCCGGGATGGCCCGGCGTGATCCGGCCGGGTTTGGCGCCCCTGGTGCCAGCCTGAACCCGCCTTTGGCCCCCTTCCCGCAGACGGAACCCCGTTATCCCGCGAATCGGTGCCCTGAGCCCCGTATCCGGGCACCTTCGATCCCGGAATCGGGTCCCCGTGGTCCTGTATCCGGGTGCCTTTGGCCTGTCATCATCCTGATCTTTCTGGACTTTCCCGCTTCAAAGCCTTTAAACCTCTGAAAGAGAAGACAAACTTTCCGCTGTTGCTTTTCGGGTATGGATGGGGGGTTTTGCTGCGAAACCGGCGCGGGGCGATTCCCTCGCCGCGGTCCATGTGCAATAGTTTGCCCAAAACACCAAAAGCAGCAGCACGTCGCAAAGGTAGCAGGATGTCATCAGGCAAGGACCCCCTTCCCCCCTATTTCAACATCGACCCCGCCCGGGCCGCGCAGCGCCTGTCCGAGCCGATCGACACCGCCCGATTCGCCCGGGCCGCGGCCTTCGCCGCCCGCGGCCGGCAGGACCTGGCCGAGCGCGGCTACGCCCCCGACGGCCGCAAGCGCCTGCGCCGCTTTTCCACCTGGGAGGTCTGCCGCTACCTGATCCCGGTCGCGCCCGCCCATTTCCGCCGGGTGCTGCTCAGGAACCCCGACCTGCCCCAGGGCCAGGGCGAGGGCAATTCGAAATGGTTCAGCCTCGAGGACGTGTTGCGCCTGCGCGACCATTTCGCGGCCGAGGGCGCGGCGGGCCGCGAATACCGCCCCTGGCGCCCCGAGGGGCTGCCGGCCAAGATCCTGGCGGTCGCGAACTTCAAGGGCGGCGTCGGCAAGACCTCGACCGCCGCCCATATCGCCATGTCGGCCGCGCTCGACGGCTACCGGGTGCTGGTCGTGGACCTGGACAGCCAGGGCAGCATGACCTCGATCATGGGGGGCAAGGTGGCTGACGAATGGTCGACCGCCTTTCCGCTGATGGCCAAGGATTATGCCATGGCGCTTCGGGACGAAAACCAGGTCCGCGCGGCGGCGGGCCAAGCCGCCCTGCCCTTCGACGAGACCCTGACCGAGGCCCTGACCATCTCTGCCCAGGACCTGATCCAGCCCACGCATTGGCCGAACATCGACCTGCTCGGGGCGCAGCTGAACCTCTACTGGGCCGAATTCCAGGTTCCGGTCTGGCGCATGGGCCTGCGCAGCTGGCCGTTGTGGGACGCGCTTGGCAATGCGCTGGTCAACGACGGCATCGTCGACCGCTACGACATCATCATCCTCGACACGCCGCCGGCGCTTGGCTACCTGACGATCAACGCCCTGGCCGCCGCCGATATCCTGCTGGTGCCGCTGGGCGCGTCCTTCCTTGAGTTCGACTCGACGGGCCGGTTCTTCGACATGCTCTATTCGACCTTCGCCAGCGTCGAAGAGGGCGAGAACGCCGCCCGCCGGCGCGAGGGCCTGCCCGAGATGCGCTTCGAATGGGACGCGGTGCGCGCCATCATCACCCGCTTCGACGCCGCCCAGCAGACCGACTTGGCCAATGTGATCCAGGCGTATTTCGGCGATTTCATGACCACCTATCGCCAGGAGCTGACCGCCATGGTCGGCCAGGCCGGGGAGCAGGTGAACGGCATCTACGAGGCCGATTACCGCGAGTTCAACCGCGACACCTATGTCCGGGGCCGCGAGACCTTCGACCGCACCTGGGCCGAGGTCAAGGAGCTGATCCTGGGCACCTGGTGGCGCGACCTGCAGATGAACGAGAAGGAGCAGGCCAATGGCTAAGCGCAGGCGTCTGGAAACCCCGAGCAGCGCCGATCTGAGCCGGATCGAAGAGCAGTTTCGCAGCGAAACCTCGCTGCCGAGCCTTGGGCGGGGGATTGCCCCGATTGCCCAGGTGGCGGCGGAAAGCGCTGCCGTCGCCAGCCCGGAAAGCGCCGCCGCGCGGGCCGCACGGGCCAAGGCCGAGGCCGATGCGGCCCGCCTGCAGGAGGCCGAGACGCGCGGCCTGCTGATCGCCGAACTGCCGATCGACCAGATCGACGAGGCCGCGATGATCCGCGACCGCATGGTCATGACCGAGGAGGATATGCAGGAACTGCGCCTGTCCATCGCCGCCCATGGCCTGCGCCTGCCGATCGAGGTGTTCGAGACAGGCGACGGTACGCCCCCGCGCTATGGGCTGCTCTCGGGCTATCGCCGGCTGCACGCCGTCCGGGCGCTCCATGCGCTGACCGGCGACGACCGCTATGCCCGCATCCGCGCCCTGATCCGCCCCCGGGCCGAGGCGGACGCCGCCTTCGTCCTGATGGTCGAGGAGAACGAGGTCCGCGAGGAGCTGAGCCATTTCGAACGCGGCCGCATCGCCGTCATCGCCGCGAACCAGGGCGCCTTCGCCAACACCGAGGACGCGGTTAACAAGCTTTTCGCCAGCGGCTCGAAGGCCAAGCGATCGAAGGTCCGCTCCTTCGCGCTGATCTTCGAGGAGCTGGGCGACATGCTGCGATTCCCCGAGGCGCTGACCGAACGGCGGGGGCTGCGCCTGTCGACGGCCCTGCGCGGCGGGGCCGAGACCCGCATCCGCCAGGCCCTGTCCGTGGCCGACCCCGAGGATGCCGAGGAGGAATGGCAGCTGATCGAGGCGGTGCTGGAGGCGGCCGAGGTCCGGCCGCGCGATCCGTCCCGGGGCGGCCGGCCCAAGGCGCGCGTCCCGCCGCAGGTCGGCTGGCTGGACGATGTGACCATCCGCACCACCAGCGGCATCACCATCCGCCGTGGGAAAGAGGGCAGGGCCCATGTCCTGCGGCTTGAGGGCGAGCCCCTGCACGACGAACTGATGGACATGCTGATGGTTCACATCCGCTCGGTCCTAGAGCGCTGAGGTTTCGCCGCGAAACCCCGCGCCGGCCCTGTTTTCCCTTGCGAATCCGGGACGGGCGCGGTCATCTGGGCGGGGCCCGGGCGATTCCCGGGCACAAGGACGGAGGGCTTGGACGATGGCAGCGCAAGGCACCAGGACGACCGAGGGCCGAGGTCGGCTTTACGACAGCATCCTGGACACGGTGGGCAACACGCCCGTGGTGCGGATCAACAACCTGGCGCCCGAGGGGGTCAGGATTTATGTCAAATGCGAATTCTTCAACCCGGCCGCCTCGGTCAAGGACCGGCTGGCGCTGAACATCATCGAAGAGGCCGAACGTTCGGGCGCGCTGAAGCCGGGCCAGACCGTGGTCGAGGCGACCAGCGGCAACACCGGCATCGGGCTGGCCATGGTCTGCGCGCAAAAGGGCTATCCGCTGGTCGTGACCATGACCGAAAGCTTTTCGGTCGAGCGTCGGCGGCTGATGCGGATGCTGGGGGCCAAGGTGGTGCTGACGCCCAAGGCCGAAAAGGGCACCGGCATGTATGCCAAGGCGGTGGAACTGGCCGAGGCGCATGGCTGGTTCCTGGCCCACCAGTTCGAGACGCGGGCCAATGCCGATATCCACGAGACCACGACCGCGCGGGAAATCATCAATGATTTCAAGGATGAAAGGCTCGATTACGTGGTCACGGGCTATGGCACGGGCGGCACGGTCACGGGGCTGGGCCGGGTCCTGCGCCGCGAGCGCCCCGAAACCCGGATCGTGCTGACCGAGCCCGCGAACGCCGCCCTGGTGTCCAGCGGCACGCCGCAGCAGCGCGGGCCCGTTCATGCGCCGGCCGGAAGCCACCCGGCCTTCGAGCCGCATCCGATCCAGGGCTGGACCCCCGACTTCATTCCCTATGTCCTGCAGGAGACCCTGGATTCGGGTACCTATGACACGCTGGTCACGGTGCCGGGGGCCGAGGGTATCGCCTGGGCCAGGCAGCTTGCCGCGCGCGAGGGCATCCTGACCGGCATCTCGGGCGGGGCGACCTTTGCCGTCGCCATGCGCATCGCCGAAGGGGCCGAGCCGGGCGCGACTATTCTGGCCATGCTGCCCGACACCGGGGAACGCTATCTCTCGACGCCCCTGTTCCAGGACATCGGCGAGGACATGGACGACGCGGAACGGGCGCTTTCGGAATCGACGCCCGGATACCGCATGGGGGCATAGCGCCGGGGCAGGGCGGTGGAACACGCCTTGGCTTTCTGCTAACCCCGGCCGCGACGGCGACGGCGACGGCAGGGGACGGCATGGACGGGTTCGACGAGATCTTGCGGCGGCGGCGTTCGTGCCGGGCGTTCCGGCCGGGTGCGGTGCCGCGCGCGACCATCGAGGAGATCCTGCGCCTGGCCCGGACCGCGCCCAGCGGTGCGAACCTGCAACCGGGCCGCTTCCATGTGCTGGCGGGCGCGGCGCTGGCCGGGCTAGTGGCGGGCCTTGAGGCGGCCATCGCGGCCGGAACCCCTGAAAGCAAGGAATACGGCTGGTTCCCCGAACCGATGCCGCCCGTGCTGAAGGCGCGGCAGCGCGCGGCGGGCCATGCGCTTTATCGTGCGCTGGGGATCGAGCGGCGCGACCTGGAGGGACGGCGGCGCCAGTTCCGGCGCAACTATGCCTTTTTCGGGGCGCCGGTCGGGGTGGTCGTGACGATCGACCGACGCATGGGCCCAGGCGGATTCATGGACCTGGGGATGAGCCTGATGGCGCTGCTGCTGGCGGCCGAGGCGCGGGGTCTGGGCGCGACCGGCATCGGCGCGCTGGCGAATTACGGGCCGCAGGTCCACGCCCTGCTGGACCTGCCCGAGAATGAGATGGTGGTCTGCGGCGTGGCGCTTGGCTGGCCCGACCGCGACGCGCCGGAAAACGCGCTGCGCACCGAACGCGCGGCGCTGGAGGAATACGCCACCTTCCGGGGGCTTTAGCGCTGCATCACCAGCGCGCTGCCAAGGCCGCCCGCGGCGGCGATGGCGGCAAGGCCGCGCTGGCCTGGGCGCAGGTCATGAAACAGCCGCACCGCGTTCACCGCGCCCGAGGCGCCGATGGGATGGCCGCGCGCGAGCGCCCCGCCGCCCCGGTTGATGCGGTCGGCGGGCAGGCCAGCCAGATCGGCGCAGGCCATGGCCTGGATGGCAAAGGCCTCCATCAGCTCGACGGCGTCAAGGTCTGCGGGCGTCAGTCCGGCCTGGGCCAGGGCCGCGCGGATCGCGGGGACGGGGGCCAGGCCCGGCCATTCGGGATCGGCCCCGAGGCTGGCCGCGCCGAGGATGCGCGCCCCTTGCAGGCCCAGGCGGCGGGCGAGGGCGTCCGAGACCAGCAGGCAGAAGGCCGCGCCATCGGCGGCGACGGCGGTGTTGGCGGCGCTGACGCTGCCGGCAAGCGCCGGCGCGCGGGCGGCGAGGCGCGGGGTCAGCGCGCGGGCATAGGGGTCGCGGGCGATGCCCCCGATGGGCACGAGGCCGGGGCAGGGGGGTGCGGCCAGGGCGCGGGCGTGGCTGGCCACGGCCCAGGCGTCCTGCGCCGCGCGCGCGATCCCGAGGTCGCGGGCGATGGCATGGGCCGCCTCGGCCATGCCGGGGTCGCGGTCGGGCCAGGGCGTGAAGGGCGGCTGGTCATAGGGCACGGCCGGGCCGCCGTCCGGGTCGCTGCGCAGCCGCAGCGGGCGGCGCGAGTAGCTTTCGGCCCCGCCCGCGATGACGGCCTGATGGCGGCCCGCGCGGATCAGCGCCTCGGCCAGCAGGATCGCGTCGAGCCCGCCGCAGCATTGCCGGTCGATGCTGAGCCCGCCGACCGTGACCGGCAGCCCGGCGGCGAGGGCGGCCAGGCGCGCGGGATTGCCGCCGCCGCCAAGCGCGTTCGACAGGATCAACTCGTCCACCTGGGCAGGGGGCAGGCCGGCGTCGGCCAGCAGCGCGGCGACGACCGGGGCGGCGAGGTCGTGGGGTTCCAGCCGCGCGAGCGCGCCGCCGCGCGGGACGACGGGGCTGCGGCGGGCGGCGACGATCCGCGCGCCGGTCATGGCGCAACGCACAGCCGGGCCAGCGCCGCGAGATCGGGCTTGTCCGAGGCGAGCATCGGCAGGCTGGCGACAAAGACGATGCGGCGCGGTGCGGCGTGATCGCCCAGCGTCTCGCGGCAGGCGCGGCGCAGGCGGGCGGCCAGCGCGTCGTCGGACGGCCCCTGGACCACCGCCAGGACCGCCATGCCGCGCCGGGGATCGGGCAGGGCAAGGGCCACCGACAGGGGCGCGCCGTGGGCGGCCAGCACCGCCTCGACATCTTCCAGCGACAGGGTGCGGTCGAGCGTGGTGATGCGCCGGCTTTGACGGCCGTGCAGGATCAGGTTGCCGTGGGGGTCGAGGGTGCCGAGGTCTCCGGTCGCCATGAAGGTGCCGTCGCGGGTCGGGGGCGGCAGGTCGGGCTCGGCGTAGCCCTGGGCCAGATAGGGGCTGGCGACCCAGATCGCGCCGTCGGAGTCGATGCGGATCTGGACGCCCGGATAGGCGCGGCCGACCGAGCCCGGCGGCGTGTCCGCGTCGGCGAGCGCGATGAAGCTGGTTTCGGAGGCGCCGTAGAAGACGCGCAGCTGTGCCTGTGGGCAAAGGGCGCGGGCGGCGTCGCGCGTGGCCTCATCCAGCCGGCCGCCGCCGCACAGGATGTGGCGCAGCGCGGGCAGGGTGCCGCCGGCCAGCGCCAGCCGGTGCAGCTGGGCGGGCGTGGCGTAAAGCACCGTCGCCCGGGCCAGCGCGCGCCTTTGGGCGCGGGGGCTGTCGCCCGCCAGCACCATGAGGCCGGCGCCAAGGTGCAGCGCCTCGATCGCGGCGTAAAGCGACAGCGAGTGGCCGAGGTGACCCAGGGTCGCGTAGCGGTCGCGGGGGGTGATGGCGAAGACGTCTCGGTTGACGCGGAAGCTGGCGATCCAGGACGCCTGGCTGCGCCGGATCGTCTTGACGCGCCCGGTGCTGCCCGAGCTTTGGCAGAACAGCATCCCCGGCGGGCCCGGCGCGGGGCGGATCGGCTGGGGGTCTTGCGTCGCAAGGATGGATTGGCCCCGCGTCAGGCCGTCGATCAGCGCGGCGGCGGCCGGGGCGTTCTGGGACCGCGCCCCGGTGCCGATGATCTGGTCGGGCCGGGGCGTGGCAAAGCGGTCGTCGCCGGTCACGCCGGGCGGTGCCAGGCCAGGCTTTGCGGCCGGACCCGGGCGATGGCCTGCACCAGCATCCCGCAGATCGCGGCTTTCAGGAGGTCGCCGGGGATGAAGACCGAGACCAGCGCGAAGGCCTGCGCCAGCGGCTTGCCCGAGACGAGCGCGAGGCCCGCCGCCCCCATCAGGTATAGGACCGCGATGCCGCCGAAGACCGCGCCAAGCCCCGCCGCCAGCCCCGCCGGGCGCAGGCGCACACGCTCGACGAAGAGCCCCGTGGCGAAGGCCGCGACCGGGAAGCCGAGCGCGAAGCCCGCGGTGGGCGAGGCAAAGACCCCGAGCCCGCCGCGCCCGCCGGCGAGCAGCGGCAGGCCGAGCGCGACCAGCAGGATGAAGACCCCCGCCGCCATCGCGCCGCGCCGCGCGCCCAGGACCGCACCCGCCAGCATGACGCCCAGCGTCTGCGCGGTGATCGGCACGCCGAAGGCCAGCGTGATCTGCGGGACAAGCCCCAGCGCCGCGATCATGGCGGCGAAAAGGGCGATATGGGCGGCGTCGCGTTCCATGCGGGCACTCTCCTGATGCGTTCGCGCGCGATATTGGCGCGGGGCGCGCGGGCCGTCCAGCGCTATGGCGGGGGGGCGGTCGTTTCGCGCAGCATGAGTTCGGGGGCGAGCAGCGTCAGGGGGGCGACGGCGCGTCCCTCGATGCGGTCGAGGATGGTGCGGGCGGCCTGGCGGCCAAGCTCGCGCTTGGGCTGGCGCACGGTGGTCAGCGCGGGCGCGAGATGCGAGACCAGCTCGATATCGTCGAAGCCCACGATCGAGACCTGGGCGGGCACGGACAGGCCGTGGCGCTGCAATTCCGCGAGGAAGGCGCAGGCCATTTCGTCGGAAAAGGCGAAGACGGCGGCGGGGCGGTCGGCGGGGGCCAGCGCCAGCCAGGTGCGGGCGGCGGCGCGGCCCGACTGCATCGAGAAATCGCCCGGGAATTCGGTCACGCGCAGGCCGCGCGCCGCTTGCAGCGCGCCGATGCGGCGGGCGCGGTGCAGGACGTTGTCCGGTGGCCCGCCGACCAGCCCGAGGTGGCGGTGGCCGAGGCCGCGCAGGTGCGCGACCGCCATCGCCGCGCCCTGGCGGTTGTCCAGCATGATGCGGGGCAGGCTGGCCCCCTTGATCCATTCGCAGGCGGTGACGACCGGAGGCGCATCCGGATCGGCCAGCGCGTCGAGCGAGACATGCCCGTCCAGCAGGATGATCCCGTCGGCGCGCGAGGCGTCCAGATGCCGGGCCAGCGCCCGGTCGCGGCCCTGGCCGTCCAGCGTGTCGGCGACCAGCAGGTCGTAGCCGGCGCCGGCCAGTTCGCGGCTCATGCCTTCGAGGATTTTGGCGAAGAAGGGGTTGCCGAGGTTCGGGACCAGCGCCACCACACTGCCGGTGCGGCCCTTGCGCAGGTTGCGCGCGGCGTGGTTCACCCGGTAGCCGGTCGCGGCGACCGCCGCCATCACCGCATCGCGGGTGGCATGGGCCACCACCTCGGGGCGCGAGAGCACGCGGCTGACGGTCGAGGCCGAGACCCCCGCAAGCCGCGCCACATCCGCCAGTCTTGCCCGGACGCCCGCCTTGTCCACAGCCTTTTCCATCGCGCCACAGTAGGGCCCCGCGCGGGCCCCGGCAAGCCGTCGCAGAGAGCGCTTGCAAACGATTGCAGGGCAGGGCAGGCTGCGTT
The DNA here is from genome assembly GCF_000622145.1 of Paracoccus yeei ATCC BAA-599. Taxonomy (GTDB): domain Bacteria; phylum Pseudomonadota; class Alphaproteobacteria; order Rhodobacterales; family Rhodobacteraceae; genus Paracoccus; species Paracoccus yeei. Next base: position 52,912 of record NZ_JHWH01000015.1, read on the forward strand.
CCGGGAGAGGGGAGATTCCGATGCGGACCATCAAGGGGCCTGCGCTGTTCCTGGCGCAATTCATCGGCGACAGCGCACCGTTCGACAGTTGGGACGGGATCACCCGCTGGGCGGCCGAGCAGGGCTATCTGGGCGTGCAGGTGCCGACCCATGACGCGCGCATCCTGGACCTGGACCGGGCCGAGGCGTCGCAGGATTACCGCGACGAATTCCTGGGCGTGGCGCAGGCGAACGGCGTTGCCGTGACCGAGCTTTCGACCCATCTGCAAGGCCAGCTTGTCGCCGTGCATCCGGCCTATGACGCGGGCTTCGACGCCTTTGCGGCAGAGGCCCTGCGCGGCCGGCCGGGCGCACGGCAGGAATGGGCGGTGGGGCAGGTGGCCCGCGCGATCCGGGTCAGCCGGATGCTGGGGCTGGACCGGATGGCCACGTTTTCGGGCGCGCTCGCCTGGCCCTATCTGTATCCCTGGCCGCAGCGCGCGCCGGGGCTGGTCGAGGCGGCTTTCGACACGCTGGCGGCGCGCTGGCGTCCGCTGCTGGACCTGGCCGAGGAAAACGGCGTCGATGTCTGCTATGAGATCCATCCGGGCGAGGACCTGCACGACGGCGTGACCTTCGAGATGTTCCTGGAGCGGGTGGGCGGGCACGGCCGCGCGAACATGCTGTACGACCCATCGCACTATGTCCTGCAGCAGCTGGATTATCTGGCGAACATCGACATCTATCGCGACCGCATCCGCATGTTCCACGTCAAGGATGCCGAGTTCCGGCCGACCGGGCGTCAGGGCGTTTACGGCGGGTTCCAGAACTGGGTGGACCGGGCGGGCCGGTTCCGCAGCCCCGGCGACGGGCAGGTGGATTTCGGCGCGGTGTTTTCCAAGCTGACGCAATACGGCTTTGACGGCTGGGCCGTGGTCGAATGGGAATGTGCGCTGAAGCACCCCGAGGACGGCGCGCGCGAGGGCGCGGCATTCGTGCGCGACCACATCATCCGGGTGACGCCGCATGCCTTCGACGATTTTGCGGCCAGTGGCGTGGACCGCGCCGCCATCGACCGGGCGCTGGGGCTATGACGCCGATCCGCCTGGGGATGGTCGGCGGCGGCAGCGGGGCCTTTATCGGCGGGGTCCACCGCATCGCCGCACGCATGGACGGGCATTTCACGCTGGTCGCGGGCGCGCTGAGCAGCGATCCGGGCCGCGCGCAGGCCAGCGCGGCGGAGCTGGGCATCCGTGGGTATGACGATTTCGCCGAAATGGCGCGGGTCGAGGCGGCGCGCGACGACGGGGTGCAGGCGGTCAGCATCGTGACGCCGAACCACATGCACGCGGGCCCCGCCGTGGCCTTCCTGCGCGCGGGCATCCATGTGATCTGCGACAAGCCGCTGGCCGCGACGGCCGAGCAGGCGGCGGCCATCGCCGAGGCGGCGCAGGCCAGCGGCGCGCGGTTCTTTCTGACGCATAACTACAGCGCCCTGCCCATGGTGCGCGAGGCGCGCGCGCAGGTGGCGGGGGGCGCGCTGGGGCAGGTGCGGCTGGTGCAGGCCGAGTATCTGCAGGGCTGGCTGGCGGACGATCTGAAGAGCAAGCAGGCCGAATGGCGCACCGATCCGGCGCGGGCCGGGGCCGGCGCGCTTGGCGATATCGGGACGCACGCCTGGCAGCTGGCGGCTTTCGTGACGGGCGAGACACCCGCGCAGGTCTCGGCGCAGCTGTCCAGCATGGTGCCGGGGCGGCCGATCGACGACGACGCGCGGGTGGCCTTGCGCTATGCCTCGGGCGCGCGGGGCGGGATCTGGGCCAGCCAGGTCGCTGTGGGCCAGGAAAACGCGCTGTCGCTGCGGGTCTTTGGCACCGAGGGTGGGCTGGAATGGCGGCTCGACGCCAGCGAGCGGCTGGTGATCTGGCCCAAGGACGGGCCGGCGCGGGTGCTGACGCGGGCGCAGGACCGATCCGGGTCGTTCCGCACCCCGCCCGGCCACCCCGAGGGCTATCTGGAGGGGTTCGCGAACCTTTACAGCGACATCGCCGCGATCATCCGCGGCGACGCGGGGCCGCTGGACCGCGTGCCGGGCCTGCGCGACGGGCTGTCGGGCATGGGCTTCATCGCGGCGGCGCAGGCGTCCTCGGCGCGCGACGGGGCCTGGGTCGAGGTGGCGCCATGACGGTGCTGGCGCTTCAGGGCGTGTCGAAAAGCTTCGGCCCCATCGCGGTGCTGCACGGGGTCGACCTGGCCCTGGAGCCGGGCGAGGTCCATGCCCTGATCGGCGAGAACGGCGCCGGCAAGTCCACCATCATGAAGATCCTGGGCGGGTTCCTGTCGCCCACCGAAGGGCAGGTGATGCTGGACGGCCGGCCCGTCCAGTTCGCCGCCGGCCCCGAGGCCGAGGCGGCCGGCATCGTGGTGATCCACCAGGAGTTCAACCTGGCCCCGGACCTGTCGGTCGCGGCCAACATCTTTCTGGGGCGCGAGCCCGGAGGCTTCCGGCTGGACCATGCCGCCATGCGGGCGGGCGCGCAGGCGCTTCTGGACCGGCTGCACAGCCCGATCCGCCCCGAGGCGCTGATCCGCCACCTGTCGGTTCCCGACCGGCAGATGGTCGAGATCGCCAAGGCGCTGTCGCGCCGCGCCCGCGTGCTGATCATGGACGAACCGAGCGCCGTCCTGACCCATCGCGAGGTCGGCGCGCTTTACGAACAGATCGACCGGCTGCGGGCCGAGGGGGTGGCGATCCTTTACTGCTCGCACCGGCTGGACGAGGTGGCGCATCTGGCCGACCGCATCACCGTCCTGCGCGACGGCCGCGTGGTGCGTCGCGCGCTGCGGGGCGAATTGACCGAGGACGGCATGGCGACGGCGATGGTCGGGCGCGAATTGCAGGACTTCTATCCGCCGAAAGGCGCGCCGGGAACCGAGATCGCGCTGGAGGCGCGAGGGCTGACGGTGCCTGGCCGCGTGCACGGGGTGGACCTGGCGCTGCGCCGGGGCGAGGTGCTGGGCATCGCGGGGCTGGTCGGTTCGGGGCGGACGGAACTGGCCGAGGGGCTGGTGGGGCTGCGCGCGGCCTCGGGCGAGGTGCGGGTGGACGGGCGGCCGGTCCGCATCGCCAGCCTGCGCGACGCCTTTGCCGCAGGCATCGCCCATCTGACCGAGGACCGCAAGGAGGCGGGCCTGCTGCTGGAGAAACCCCTGCGCGAGAACCTGACGCTGGCCGTGCTGGAGCGCTTCGGCGGCTGGCGCATCGACACCGCCGCCGAGGACGCCGCGCTGGACCGCGCCACCGCCGATTTCGACATCCGCGCGCCCAGCCGCGACATGGCGGCGGGGAAGCTCTCGGGCGGGAACCAGCAGAAGCTGCTGCTGGCCAAGACCATGCTGACCGAGCCGCGCATCGTCATCATCGACGAGCCGACGCGCGGCATCGACGTCGGCACCAAGCGCCAGATCTATGCCTTCATCCGCCGCCTGGCCGAGGAGGGGCGCAGCGTCATCGTCATCAGCAGCGAGATGCCCGAGGTGATCGGCCTGTCCGACCGCGTGCTGGTCATGCGCGAGGGCCGCGTCGCCGGCATCGTCGAGGGCGACGCGCTGACCGAGGAAACCATCGTCCGCCTCGCCATGGGCGTCAAGGAGGCCGCATGAGGCGCATCGACCTGCATACCCTGGGACCCATCGTCGCGCTGGTCGCGCTGATCGTGCTGGGGGCGCTTTTGAACCCCGCGTTCCTGGCGCCCGCCAACATCACCAACGTGCTGGCGCGTTCGGCCTTCATCGGGATGATCGCGGTCGGCATGACCTTTGTCATCACCTCGGGCGGGCTCGACCTGTCGGTGGGGGCGATGGCCGCCTTTCTGGCGGGGCTGGCGATCCTGGCGATGAACGGCGCGCTGCCCCTGACCGGGGCGAACTGGGGCACGGTCCTTTTGGGCATGGGGGTCGCCATTCTGGGCGGGCTGGCGGCGGGCTATCTGAACGGCGCGCTGGTCACAAAGGCCCGGATCGAGCCCTTCATCGTCACGCTGGGCACCATGGGGATCTTCCGCAGCCTGGTCACCTGGCTGGCCGACGGCGGCACGCTGTCCTTGGACTACGGGCTGCGGACGCTGTACCGTCCGGTCTATTACGGCGGCATCGGCTGGCTGACCTGGCCCATCATCACCTTTGCCGTGGTCGCGGTCCTGGGCGAATGGGTCATGCGCCATTCCCGTTTCGGCCGCCATGTCGAGGCGATCGGATCGAACGACCGGGTGGCGCGCTATTCCGGCATCGACGTGAACCGGGTGCGGCTTTTGACCTATGTGGGCCTTGGCATGCTGGTCGGGCTGGCGGTGGTTCTGTATGTGCCGCGCCTGGGCTCGGCCTCGGGCTCGACGGGCGTCCTATGGGAGCTTGAGGCGATTGCCGCCGTCATCATCGGCGGCACCGCGCTGAAGGGCGGGCGCGGCCGGGTCTGGGGCACCGTCGTCGGCGTCCTGATCCTGTCGCTGATCGACAATATCCTGAATCTGGCCGACCTGGTCAGCCCCTATCTGAACGGGGCGATCCAGGGGGTCATCATCGTCCTGGCTGTCGTCTTGCAGCGGGAAAAGCGGGCTGCCGAATAGCGGCCCTTATGGGGAGGGGAAAAGGATGCAACGCAGAAACTTGATGAAAGCCGCGGCGCTGGCGGCGGCGCTGGGACTGGCCGGCCCGGTCGCGGCGCAAGAGGGGGAAAAGACGATCATCGGCGTCTCGATCCCCTCGGCCACGCATGGCTTCATGGGCGGGCTGAACTGGCACGCGCAGGACACCATCAAGCGGCTGGGTGAAACCTATCCGAACCTGGAATTCGTGCTGTCGACCGCCGGAGACAGCGCCAAGCAGGTCAACGACATCGAGGACATGATGGCCACGCGCGACATCGACGCGCTGGTCGTGCTGCCCTTTGAATCCGAACCGCTGACCGCGCCCGTAAAGGCCGTGAAGGACGCCGGCAAGTTCGTGACCGTCGTGGACCGCGGCCTGTCGCAGGACGGCATCGAGGACCTGTATGTCGCCGGCGACAACGCCGCCTTCGGCCGCGTCGCGGGCGAGTATTTCAAGGCGAACCTCAAGCCCGGGGCCAAGATCGTGGTCCTGCGCGGCATCCCGACGACGCTGGACAACGAACGCGTCGAGGCGTTCCAGAAGGCGCTGGAGGGCTCCGAGGTCGAGATCCTCGACATGCAGCACGGCAACTGGAACCGCGACGACGCCTTCGCGGTGATGCAGGACTATCTGGCGAAATATCCCCAGATCGACGCGGTCTGGGCGGCCGACGACGACATGGCGACCGGCGTCCTGGAGGCGATCTCGGCCGCGAACCGGCAGGACGAGATGTGGGTGGTCGGCGGCGCCGGCATGAAGGAGATCGTCAAGCGCATCATGGACGGCGACAAGCAGCTGCCGGTGAACGTGACCTATCCGCCGGCGCTGATCTCCTCGGCCATCGAGATGACGGCGCTGCGTTTCGTGTCGAAGGCCCCGATGACCGGGCGCTTCATCATCGGCTCGGAACTGATCACGCCGGAAAACGCCAGCCAGTTCTATTACCCCGACAGCCCGTTCTGAGGGCCCCGCCCCCTGGCGCCGGCATCGCCCCTGGCGGCTGCCGGTGCCTCCGGCGGGGATATTTGAAACAAGAAAGAAGCCGGGAAGCGGCCCGCCCGTGTTTCACCGTTTTGCAAATACCCACGGGGGTGCGGGGGCAGTCGGCCCCCGCCGCGTCCCTGGCCGGGCGCGTCAGGCCTTGGCGCGTTCGACGTAGGTCAGGTCGGCCGTGTTGATGATGACCTTGGTGCCGACGCCGATATGGGGCGGCACCATGATGCGCACGCCGTTGTGGGCGACGGCGGGCTTGTAGCTGGACGAGGCGGTCTGGCCCTTGACCACCGGCTCGGTCTCGACCACCTCGACCGTCACCTTCTGGGGCAGTTCGATGGCGATGGCGACGCCGTTGTGGACCTGCAGGAAGACGCTGATGCCGTCTTCCAGGAACACCTTGTCGTCGCCGACCACATCGGGCGAAACGGTGACTTGCTCGTAGCTTTCGGGCTCCATGAAGTGGAAGCCTTCGCCGTCCTCGTAAAGGAAGTTGTAGGCGCGTTCGTCGACATGGGCGCGTTCGACCTGTTCGGTGGTCTTCCAGCGTTCCGACACCTTGTTGCCGTCCGAGATGCGGCGCAGGTCGACCTGGGTCGTGGGCGTGCCCTTGCCGGGGTGGAAGTTGGTGGCGGTCAGGACGACATAGAGCTTGCCGTCGATTTCGACGGCATTGCCTTTGCGAAGGCTGGAGGCGATGACTTTCAAGGGCGGTTTCCTTGCGTGCTTTTCAAATACCGAAGGGCCGGCTAAGCCTGCCGGCGGGATGGCGTCCCATAGCGTTTTCCGCGGCGCATTGCCAGCCGCAAGCGGGCGGGCGCGCAATCGCAAGGAGTCCGGGCCATGAGGCATCCGCAAGACACCCCGCAGAACACGCCCTGGTGGGATCCCGACCGCCATGCCGGGCGGCGCCCGCTGCTGCTGGCGCGGGGTCGCATCCGCGACGCGCTTCGGGCCTGGCTCGCGGCGCGCGACTTCCTGGAGGTGGACCCCGCCGCCCTGGCCGCCAGCCCGGGCAACGAAGCGCATCTGCACGGGTTTGCCACCACGCTGATCGGAAACGACGGCGAGGGCCACCCGGCCTATCTGCACACCAGTCCCGAATTCGCCATGAAGAAGCTGCTGGCGGCCGGCGAGAGGCGGATCTTTGCCCTGTCCCATGTCTGGCGCAACCGCGAGCGCACCGCGCTGCACCACCCCGAGTTCACCATGCTGGAATGGTATCGCGTGGCCGAGGATTACCGGGTGCTGTTTCAGGACTGCGCCGCCTTCCTGCGGCTGGCGGCCGAGGCGGCGGGGGCCGAGGTGCTGCAACACCGGGGGATGCGCTGCGACCCCTTTGCCGCGCCCGAGGTGATGAGCGTGGCCGAGGCATTCCGCGAATTCGCCGGCATCGACCTGCTGGCGACCTGCGAGGGCGCCGAAACCGACGCGGCGGCCTTGCGTGCGCAGGTCCAGGGCATCCGGCTGGCCGAGGACGACACCTGGTCTGACATGCTGTCGCGCGTGCTGGTCGAACAGGTCGAGCCGCATCTGGGCCGGGACCGGCCGCTGATCCTGGACCGCTATCCGGCGGCCGAGGCGGCGCTGGCGCGGCCCGCCGCCGACCCGCGCGAGGCCGAGCGGTTCGAGCTTTACGCCTGCGGGGTCGAGCTTGCGAATGGTTTCGGCGAGCTGACCGACCCGGCCGAGCAGCGCCGGCGCTTTGTTCTCGAGATGGACGAGAAGGCCCGCGTCTATGGCGAACGCTATCCGCTGGACGAGGATTTCCTGGCGGCGCTGGACGTCATGCCCGCCGCCTCGGGCTGCGCTTTGGGGTTCGACCGGCTGGTGATGCTGGCGACCGGCGCGCCGCGCATCGAGGACGTGCTGTGGACGCCGGTGGTTGATTTTCCGTCCCGAGTGGACTAGGTTCGGTGAACTAAGCCAGGGGCCAGCCGATGAAGACCGTGAACATCCACGAGGCCAAGACCCATCTGTCGCGCCTGGTCGAGGCGGCGGCGGCGGGCGAAAGCTTTGTCATCGCCCGCGCCGGCAAGCCCCTGGTCAAGGTCACGCGGCTTGAGGCCGAGACGCCGCGCCGGCTGGGGTTCCTGCAGGGCCAGGCCAGCGTCCCCGAGGATTTCGACAGCATGGGGGCGGACCCCATCCGCGCGCTGTTCGAGGGTGGCGAGCCGTCTTGAACCTGCTTCTGGACACGCATCTGCTGCTGTGGTCGGCCTTTGCGGTCGAACGCATCCCGCAGGCCACGGTGCGCCGGCTGTCGGATCCGGGCAACGCGCTGTGGTTCAGCGCGGCATCCATCTGGGAGGTGGCGATCAAGCGGGCGCTGGACCGGCCCGATTTTCGCGTCGATCCGGGCGTGTTGCGCGCGGGGCTGCTGGCGAACGGCTATCAGGAACTGCCGGTCGAGGGGCGGCACTGCCTGGGCCTTGCGACCCTGCCGCCGCTGCATGGCGATCCGTTCGACCGCATGCTGGTGGTGCAGGCCGCGGCCGAGGGCATGGTGCTGCTGACCGCCGACCGCATGGTCGCGGCCTATGGCGGGGCGACCGAGCTGATCTAGGGCGCAACCGGGGCGCGATGCCGGATGGCGGCCATCGCGCATCAGGCCCTGGCTCGTTGCAAAAATGCCAGACGGGCGGGACGGGATGGCCATCGCGCGGGACCGGCCGCTTGCCCGCACGCGCCGGGAAATGGCAAGGTTAACAAAATTGGTCAGGCTTTTCCCCTCGCCTCCGCCCTGAAAGGACCCTTGATGCTTTCCGCCCGTTTCCTGTTCCTGGCCGGCACCAGCGCGCTTGCCCTGGCGATCCCGGCCGCCGCGCAGACCGCAGACACGACCGACACCGAAACGGTGGTCCTGGACGAGATCGTGCTGGATGCCACCGCGCCGACGCGCGGCTATGTGGTGCCTACGACCCAGATCGCGACCAAGACCGAGACCAGCGTGCTGGAAACCCAGCAGTCCGTCTCGGTCGTGACGGGCCAGCAGATCCGCGACCAGGGGGCGCAGAACATGGGCCAGGCGCTGCGCTATTCGGCGGGGGTGAACGCCCAGCCCTTTGGTGCCGATCCGCGATTTGACGAACCCAACATCCGCGGCTTTGGCAGCAACACCTCGCAATATCTGAACGGGTTGCGGCTGATCCGCAAGTTCGGCGCCCCGGCGCAGGAACTGTACGGCATGGAGCGGGTCGAGCTGCTGCGCGGCCCGTCGTCCTCGCTTTACGGGGCAGGCTCGCCCGCGGGGATTATCAACCTGGTCCAGAAGCACGCCCAGCCCGAGGATTTCGCCGAGGCCGGGCTGTCCTATGGCAGCTTCAAGGACCGCAAGCTGTTCTTCGACGTGAACCGGGCGGCCTCTGACACGCTGGCTTGGCGGCTGACGGGGATCGTGGGCGACAGCCATGAGCAGGTCGAGGAGGTCGAGAACAAGGGCGGCTATCTGGCCGGCGCGCTGCGCTGGCAGATGGACGAGGTCAGCACGCTGGACGTGCTGGTGTCCTATCAGAACGACGGGCCGATTTCCCCGGCCGGGGTGCCCTATGCGCTGACCCGGATCGCGGATGGCGAGGATCTGCGCGAATTCTATGCCGGTTATCCCGACATCGACGACAGCGACCGTCGCCAGTTCAACTTTGGCGTCGAATACCGCCGCGACCTGGAAAACGGCTGGCGGTTCGAACAGAGCTTTCGCTATCAGAAATTCGACTGGGATTATGTCGGTTTCTACGCCAGCGGGCTGAGCGAGGACGGAACCACCGTCAGCATCGGCCAGACCGACCAGTTCGAGACCAGCAAGGCGCTGAATCTTGATACGCGCCTGATCGGCGAGGCGGTGACCGGGGCCGCGACGCACCGGGTGCTGCTGGGCCTGGACATCACGCATTACGATTTCGACAACACGACGCAGTTCTCGACCCCGCCGGGGCTGGACTGGCGCGACCCGGATCGCGGCGCCTATGTCGCCAGCGCGCCGTGGTACATCAAGAACGAAGACATCACCATCGACCAGATCGGGCTTTACGCCCAGGACGAGATTTCGTGGAACAACTGGCGCGCCTCGCTGGGGCTGCGGCACAGCTGGGTCCGGCAGACCGGCACCGTCTATACCAATTTCGCCGGCGTGACCGACGCCAAGCAAAAGGACAACGAGACGACCGGCCGCGTCGGCCTGTCCTATGTCTTTGACCAGGGGATCGCGCCCTATCTGGCCTATTCGACCTCGTTCGATCCGGAAATCGGCACCGACCGCGACGGCAACACGCTGGAGCCGACCAAGGGCAAGCAATGGGAAGCGGGGGTGAAATATCAGCCCACAGGCCAGGACATCCTGGTCACCGCCGCCCTCTATGATCTGAAGCAGACCAACGTCACCCGCATAATCGATGACTTCCCCGTACAGATCGGCGAGGTCCATTCCCGCGGCTTCGAGCTTGAGGCGACGGCCGAGCTGGCCCAGGGCTGGGACATGCGCGCGGCCTATACCTATACCGACGCCCGGCAAGAGGGTGGCGCGTTCGAGGGGCTGCGGATGGCGAACTCGCCCTATCATCTGGCGAGCCTGTGGGTGTCCTATGACTTTGGCAACGGCGTCCGGCTGGGCGGTGGCGTGCGCCATGTCGGCGAACGCTATGGCGACGACGCCAACACCTATCGCCTGGACGCGGTGACGCTGGCCGATATCGGCGCGAGCTATACCCGCGACAATATCGAGGCCTCGCTGAACGTTACCAACATCACCGACAAGGTGTTCCTGACCAGCTGCAGCAGCTTTTACTGCAACTATGGCGACGGGCGCGAGATCCAGGCGCGGCTGAGCTACAAGTGGTAGGCGGCGCGGCCCGTCCGGGCCGGCGCGCTGTCCTGGGGCTGGCCGCCGGGGTGCTGGCGGCGGGCGCGGCGCGGGGGCAGGGGGCGGCCCCGCCCCGCCTTGCCGCCGTCGACTGGGCGATGCTGGAAACCGCCGTGGCCATCGGCCACATGCCCGTCGCGGCCTGCGAGCTGATCCGGTTTCGCATCGACGCCGCCCGGCCCGAGATCCCGCCCGGGGTCATCGACCTGGGGCTGCGCGGCGCCCCGAACTATGAGCTGTTGCAGCTGGCGCGGCCGGACCTGATCCTGAGCTCTCCGTTCTATGTCCAGCACCGGGCGCGGCTGGAAACCATCGCGCCGGTGCTGTCGGTCGACGTCTATACACCGGGCGAGCCGCCCCTGCCCAAGGCGCTTGCGGCGCTGGACCGGCTGGGCGAGGCGGTGGACGACCGGCCCGCCGCCCGCCAGGCCCGCGCGCGCGCCGAGGCGCGGCTGGATGCCCTGGCCGCGCGGCTCGAGCGCCATGCCGACCGGCCCTTCAGCCTGATCGGCATCGGCGACGCGCGCCACCTGCGGTCCTTCGGCCATGACAGCCTGTTCGGCAGCGTGCTGACCCGGCTGGGGCTGGAAAACGCCTGGACCGACCGCACGCAGTTCAGCTTTCGCGCGCCCCTGCCCATCGAGCGGCTGGCCGACACCCCCGAGGCGCGGCTGGTCATCCTGGGCGGCATCCCGGTCGAGGCGCGGCAGGGCCTGTCGCGCAGCATCCTGTGGCGGGCGCTGCCGCCGGTCGCGGCGGGCCGGGTCTATCACCTGCCCGAGGTCAACGCCTTTGGCGGCGTGCCGGCGGCGCTGCGCTTTGCCGGGCTGCTGGCCGATGCGCTGGACGCGGGGCCAGGTGCGTGGCCAGGTGCGGAGCCGGAGGCGGCATGATGGGGCGGGCGCTTGTGCTGGCCGGGGCGGCGGGCCTGGCCCTGGGCCTGTGGTGGCTGGCCGCGATCCGGCTGCTGCCCGCGGGCTGGCCCTCCTGGCCCTTCGACCCCGCTGCCATGGACCTGCGCCAGATCCTGCTGGCCTTCGGCCTGATGCCGCGCGGCGTCATCGCGCTGGTCGCGGGCGCGGCGCTGGGACTGTCGGGCGCGCTGCTGCAGGCGGTGCTGCGCAACCCGGTGGCCGACCCGACGACGCTGGGCATCTCGACCGGCGCGCAGCTGGCGCTGGTCATGGCGACGATCCTGGCCCCCGGGCTGCTGGAGCACGGCCGCTGGCCCGTGGCCCTGGCGGGCGCGGGGGCGGCGGCCGCGCTGGTCATGGCCATCGGCGCGCGGCGGGCCTTTGCGCCGGTGACGATGGTGATCGCGGGGATGCTGGTCGGCATGACCGCATCGGCCATCGCCACGGCGGTCACGCTGGCGCGGGGCGAATACCTGCTGTCGCTGGTGATCTGGAACGGCGGCTCTCTGGTCCAGCAGGACTGGAGCGGGGTGCGCATTCTGGTGCTGGTGCTGGCGCTGGGGGCCCTGGCCTCGGCCCTGCTGGCGCGGCCCTTGCGGGTGCTGTCGCTGGGCGCGGCGGGGGCGGCGGGTCTGGGCATGAACGTGGCGCTGGTGCGCGCGGCGGGGGTTGCGGTGGCGGTCGGGCTGGCGGCCGCCGTCTCGGCCGAGCTGGGGCTGATCGGCTTTGTCGGGCTGGCCGCGCCCGCGCTGGCCCGGACCCTGGGCGCGCGAAGCATGGCGCAGGTGCTGGCCCTGGCGCCGCTGATCGGGGCGCTGATCCTGTCGGTCTGCGACGGGGTGGTGCTGGCGCTGGCCGGCGCCGGCGGCGAGATGTTTCCGACCGGCGCGCTGACCGGGCTGATCGGCGGACCGCTGCTGCTGTGGCTGCTGCCGCGCCTGCGCGGATCAACCCCGCCGGGGACCGAGGCGGCCGAGGGGCCCGCGCCGCGCCTGTCGCGTCCCGCCCCGGTGCTGGCGGGGCTGGCGCTGGCGGTGGTGGCGCTGGCGCTGGTGCTGGTCTGGGTCGGGCGGGTGCCGGGGGGCTGGGCGGTGCTCGACTGGGACAGTTTCCGCGCCTTTCTGCCGCTGCGGCTGCCGCGCCTGGTCGCGGCGGGGGCGGCGGGGGCGGCCCTGGCCCTGGCCGGGGCGGTGCTGCAACGGCTGACGGCGAACCCGCTGGCCTCGCCCGAGGTGCTGGGCGTGTCGGGCGGCGCCTCGATCGGCTATGCGGCGGTGCTGTTTCTGGTCGCGGCGCCGGGGCAGGGGGTGCTGGCGCTTGGCACCATGCTGGGCGCGGCGCTGGCGCTGGCGCTGGTCGCCGTCTATGCGCGGCGGCGCGAGATGCCGGCCGAGCGCGTGCTGCTGGCCGGGATCGCCGTCAGCAGCATGGCGGCGGCGGTCCTGTCGGCGATTATGGCGACGGGCAGCGCGCAGGCCTGGCAGGTGCTGGCCTGGCTGAGCGGGTCGTCGAGCAAGGTCGGACCGCTTGCGGCGGCGGCCCTGGCGGGGCTTGCGGCCATGGTCGGGGCCTTGGGCTGGCTGACGCGGCGCTGGCTGGCGCTGCTGCCCCTGGGCCCCGAGGTCGCGGGCGGGCTGGGCCTGCCGCTGGCGGCTGCGCGGGTCGGGCTGATCGCGCTGGCGGGGATCGCCACGGGGGCTGCGACCGTGCTGGTCGGGCCGCTCAGCTTTGTCGGGCTGATGGCGCCGCATCTGGCGCGGCGCATCGGGCTTGCGCGCGCGCAGGACCATCTGACGGGCGCGGCGCTGATCGGCTGCCTGCTGATGATCGCGGCCGATTTCGGCGCGCGCATGGCGGGCTTTCCCTATGAACTGCCGCTGGGCCTGTTCGCCTCGCTTCTGGGGGCGCCCTGGCTGCTGTGGCTGATGATGAGGACGAGGCGATGACCGAGCCGCTGTTTTCCCTGTCCGGGCTGTGCGTGGACGTGCCGGGCCGCCGGCTGATCCACGACCTGGACCTGGACCTGCCCCAAGGGCAGGTGATCGCGCTGATCGGGCACAACGGGTCGGGCAAGTCGACGCTGCTGAAGGTGCTGGCGCGGCAGGTCGCCCCTTCGGCCGGGCGGGTCGCGTTCGAGGGGCGCGCCATCGCCGCGCGCTCGGCGCGGGACCATGCGCGCGCGCTGGCCTTCCTGCCCCAGACCACGCCTCCGGCCGAGGGCATGACGGTGCGCGAGCTGGTCGCGCTGGGGCGCTATCCCTGGCACGGCGCGCTTGGCCGCTTTGGCCCGCGCGACCATGCCGCCGTCGATGCCGCGCTGGCCGAATGCGGCGTCGAGGGATTCGCGGACCGGCTGGTCGATACCCTGTCGGGGGGCGAGCGCCAGCGCGCCTGGCTGGCAATGATGGTCGCGCAGGAGGCCGGGACGCTGCTGTTGGACGAGCCGATCAGCGCGCTCGACATCGCCCATGCCGTCGAGGTGCTTTCGCTTGTCCGCCGCATGTGCCATGAGCAGGCGCGCAGCGCCATCGTCGTGCTGCACGAGGTCAACATGGCGGCGCGGTTCTGCGACCATGTCGTCGCCATGAAGGCGGGCCGGCTGGCCATGCAGGGCACGCCCGCCGACCTGATGCGCCCCGAGGTTCTGGGGCAGATCTATGGCCTGCCGATGCAGGTCCTGCGGCGCGAGGATGGCGGCATGGTGGCCGTCCCCGCCTGACGAAGGGGGACGACCATGCTGCGCGACTTCTTTGCCTATTACCGGCCCTGGATGGGGCTGTTCTGGCTGGACTTCGGCTGCGCGGTCCTGTCGGGCCTGCTGGAGCTGGCCTTCCCGCTGGCGATCACCGCCTTCATCGACCACCTGCTGCCGCAGGGCAACTGGACGCTGACGGTCGCCGCCGCGGTGGGCCTGCTGGTGCTTTACCTGGTGAACTCGGGGCTGATGGCCATCGTGATCTACTGGGGCCACAAGCTGGGCATCAACATCGAGACCGAGATGCGCGCCCGCGCCTTCGACCACCTGACGCGGCTGTCCTGGCGCTGGTACGACCGCGCCCGCACCGGCAAGCTGGTCGCGCGCGTGACCCGCGACCTGGAGGAGATCGGCGAAGTCGCCCATCACGGCCCCGAGGACGCCTTCATCGCGCTGATGACCTTTGTCGGGGCCTTCCTGCTGATGTTCGCGATCAACGCCCAGCTTGCGCTGATCGTCGCGCTGATCGTGCCGGCGATGATGGTGCTGGTCATGGTCTATGGCGCGCGGATGACGCGGACCTGGCGGGCGATCTATTCCCGCGTCGGCGATTTCAACGTCCGGCTTGAGGAAGCCCTGGGCGGCGTCCGCGTCGTGCAGGCGTTCGGCAACGAATCCCACGAAAGCGAGCTGTTCGCGGTCGACAACCAGCGCTATCGCGCGACCAAGCTGGAAGCCTATCGGGTGATGGCCGCGTCCTCGGCGCTGCAATACATGGGGCTGCGGCTGGTGCAGGTCGTGGTCATGGTGGTGGGCGCGGGCTTCGTGCTGTCGGGCGAGCTGACCACCGGCGGCTTCGTGGGCTTCCTGCTGCTGGTCGGCGTCTTCTATCGCCCGCTGGAAAAGATCGCCGCCGTGATCGAGACCTATCCGCGCGGCATCGCCGGTTTCCGCCGCTATCAGGAGCTGCTGGCGACCGACCCCGAGATCGCGGATGCGCCCGACGCCATCCCCGCGCCGGCGCTGCGCGGCGACATCCGCTTCGAGGGCGTGGGCTTTGCCTATGACAGCGGCCGTCCCATCCTGTCGAACATCGACCTGGAGATCCGCGCCGGCGAGACGGTGGCCTTCGTCGGTCCCTCGGGCGCGGGCAAGACCACGCTGCTGGCGCTGCTGCCGCGCTTCTACGAACCGACCTCGGGGCGCATTACCGTGGACGGCATCGCGCTGGACCGGATGCAGCTGCACAGTCTGCGCCGCCAGATCGGGCTGGTCAGCCAGGACGTGTTCCTGTTCGGCGGCACGCTGCGCGAGAACATCGCCTATGGACGCCTGGGCGCCTCGGAGGAGGAGATCATGCAGGCGGCGCGGCAGGCCCAGCTGGGGCCGCTGATCGAAAGCCTGCCCGAGGGTCTGGAGACGCTGGTCGGCGAACGCGGCGTCATGCTGTCGGGCGGCCAGAAGCAGCGCGTCGCCATCGCCCGCGCCTTCCTGAAGAACCCGCCGATCCTGATCCTGGACGAGGCGACCAGCGCGCTGGACAGCCAGACCGAGCGCGAGATCCAGGCCGCGCTGGACGCCCTGGCCGTGGGGCGCACGACGCTCGTCATCGCCCACCGGCTGGGCACGATCCGGCATGCCGACCGCATCGTGGTGATGGCGGGCGGGCGCATCGTCGAGACGGGCGAGCATGGCGCGCTGATCGCGCAGGGCGGGATCTATGCCCGGCTGTCGGGCTGACCCCAATAGGCGGCTGCGGTGAACTGGCGTTTGTTCACCCCGAACACGGTCAGGAATTGGCGCGCGCGCCGCGCCTCGGTCGCCGGGCCGGCGAACCAGACGTGATCGTCGGGGCCGGGGTCGATGGTGGCAAGCTGGGCCAGCAGGTCCGGGCAGGCGGTGACGCGCGGATCGTCGGCCAGGGGGCCCAGGTCCTCGGGCGCGCAGCGCAGATGGGCGCGCACCTCGCCCCGGGCCAGGTCCAGCATCCGCGCGATGGCCGGCAGCGCGGTCTCGTCGCCGAACAGCCACAGCCGCGGCGCTTCGGGGCACCAGCCGCCGCCGGGGCCGATCACGCCCACGGTGTCGCCGGGGCGCGCGGCCTCGGCCCAGTCGCAGGTCGGGCTGCCGTCGTGGCGAAAGATGTCGAAGTCCAGCCAGTCGTCCTGCTGGGCGGCCACGGTATAGACCGGGCGATGCAGCGCATCCGCGCCCTCGGGCCAGCGGGTGCGGCCGTTCGCGGCAACGCGGGGCCATTGCGGCGCGCGGCCCGCCGGCGCCAGCAGCAGGCGGAAATGCAGGCTGCCCTGGCCAAAGCGCGTGGCCTCGGGGCCGGTCAGCCGCACGCGGATGAAGCCGGGCGTGCGGCGGGCGACGCTGGCCACGCGCATCAGCGCAAGGCCGGGGGCCAGCGCGCCTTCGTCCACATGGTCCCAGGCGATCTGCATGCCGTGGCTTTCGAAAAGCTCGGTCGCGCTGTCCTGCAGGGTGCCGATCAGCCGCGCCTCGGGGGCGGAAAGCTCGATCCGCACGGCGCCGCCTTCGGGGATCAGGGCCAGCGTGCTGCCCCAGACGTGCAGGGTCAGGCTGTCGGGCGTCTCGATCAGCTCGACCTCCCATTCGGCGGCGCGGGCGCGCAGGATGGCTGCCGCCGCCCCCGAGGCTGTCGCAAGGGACCCGGTGCTGCGATGCGGGCGGATCGGAAACATGGCGCGCTCCTGTCGTTGTCGGGGCGACCCTACAACCAAGCGAAATCCTCAACAATTCAACTTTGCATTTGCGCGATTAGTTTTCGCTGCCATCTTGCCCCGGCGCATGGGGTTTGCGATAGGGTTTGCGGGTTTTCAGAGGCGTTGACCGATGCAGATTGAGAAGACCGCTTTGCCAGGCGTGCTGATCCTTGTCCCGCCGCGGCACGGTGATTCGCGCGGTTTCTTCGCGGAAAGCTGGAACCGGCGGACGCTGCGCGAGGCCGGGCTGGACCTGCCCGAATTCGTGCAGGACAACCACTCGCTGTCGGCGGCCGCGGGCACGCTGCGGGGCCTGCATTTCCAGGCGCCGCCCCATGCCCAGGGCAAGCTGGTGCGCTGCGGGCGCGGCCGGCTGCTGGATGTCGCCGTGGACGTGCGCCGGGGCAGCCCGTCCTATGGCCGCTGGGTGGCCGAGGAGCTGTCCTTCGAGAACGGCCGCCAGCTGTGGATCCCGGCCGGGTTCCTGCACGGCTTCGTCACGCGCGAGCCCGACACCGAGATCTGCTACAAATGCACCGACCATTACGCGCCGGACTGCGACGGCGGGGTCGCCTGGGACAGTGTCGGCATCGACTGGGGCCTGGACGGCGCGCCGGTGCTGAGCGCCAAGGACGCGGCCGCGCCCGCGCTGGCCGATTTCGACAGCCCCTTTTCCTATGACGGACCCTTCGACTACGAGGCCAAACTATGAAGATCCTGGTCACCGGCGGGGCCGGGTTCATCGGCTCGGCCGTGGTGCGGCTGGCGGTCCGGCGCGGGCATCAGGTGGTGAACCTGGACGCGCTGACCTATGCCGCGAATCTGGAAAACGTGGCCCCGGTGTCGAACAGCCCGCTTTACGCCTTCGAACAGGCCGATCTGCGCGACCGCGCGGCGCTGGACCGGGTGCTGGCAGACCACAAGCCCGACGCCATCATGCACCTGGCGGCGGAAAGCCATGTCGACCGCTCGATCGACGGGCCGGGCGATTTCATCGAGACGAACATCACCGGCACCTACAACCTGCTCGAGGCCGCGCGGGCCTATTGGGTCGGGCAGGGCCGGCCCGAGGGGTTCCGCTTTCACCACATCTCGACCGACGAGGTGTTCGGGTCCCTGGGCGAGACCGGGCAGTTCACCGAGGATACGCCCTATGATCCGCGCAGCCCCTATTCGGCCAGCAAGGCCGCGTCCGACCATCTGGTCCGCGCCTGGCACGAGACCTATGGCCTGCCGGTGGTGCTGACGAACTGTTCCAACAATTACGGGCCGTTCCATTTCCCGGAAAAGCTGGTGCCGGTGGTGATCCTGAACGCGCTGCACGGCCGGCCGATCCCGGTCTATGGCGACGGCGGCAATGTCCGCGACTGGCTGTATGTCGAGGATCATGCCGACGCGCTGCTGCTGGTCCTGGACAAGGGCGAACTGGGCCGCAGCTACAACATCGGCGGCGAGAACGAGGCCAGGAACATCGACCTGGTGCGCACGATCTGCGCGCATATGGACCGGCTGCGGCCCGACGCCGCGCCGCACGACCGGCTGATCACCTTTGTCACGGACCGCCCCGGCCACGACCGCCGCTATGCCATCGACCCGACCCGCATCCGCGAGGAACTGGGCTGGCGCCCTTCGGTCACGGTCGAGGAGGGGCTGGCGAAAACCGTCGAATGGTACCTTGAGAACGAGGACTGGTGGCGCCCGCTGCTGACCCGGCAGGGCGTGGGCCAGCGGCTGGGCACGGCATGAGTGGGCTTCTGGTCTTTGGCCGTTCGGGGCAGGTCGCGACGGAACTGGCGCGGCTGGCGCCCGAGGCGACCTTCCTGGACCGCGCCCGGGCGGACCTGTCCGACCCCGAGGCCTGCGCCGCCACGATCCGGGAGCTGCTGCCCGCGGGCATCATCAACGCCGCCGCCTATACCGCCGTCGACCGGGCCGAGTCGGAACCGGACCTGGCGCGCGCCGTCAATGCCGAGGCCCCGGCCGCCATGGCGCGGGCGGCGGCCGAACTGGGTGTGCCCTTTGTCCATGTCTCGACCGACTACGTCTTTGACGGCTCGGGCGACCGGCCCTGGCGGGAATCCGATCCGACCGGGCCCCTGGGCGTCTATGGCGCGACCAAGCTTGCCGGAGAACAGGGAATTGCCGCGGCGGGCGGGCAATGGGCGGTCATGCGCACCTCATGGGTGTTTTCGGCGCATGGGGCGAATTTCGTCAAGACCATGCTGCGGCTGGGGGCCGAGCGCGAGGTGCTGCGCGTGGTCGCCGACCAGCACGGCGGTCCGACGCCCGCCGCCGACATCGCGCGCGACTGCCTGACCATGCTGGGCGCGATGCAGGCGGACCGCGCCCGGGGCGGGGTCTATCACATGGCCGGCGCGCCCGACACGACCTGGGCGGATTTCGCCCGCGCCATCATGGAACAGGGCCGGCTGTCCTGCCGGATCGAGGATATCGCCAGCAGCGACTATCCGACCCCGGCGCGGCGGCCCGGCAATTCGCGGCTGGATTGCAGTGCGATCGAACGCGATTTCGGCATCCTGCGCCCCGACTGGCGCGTGGGACTGGCACAAGTCATTACGGAGCTTCAGGCATGACCACGGGAACCGCACGCAAGGGGATCATTCTGGCCGGCGGCTCTGGCACGCGGCTTTATCCCATCACCATGGGCGTGTCGAAACAGCTTCTGCCGGTCTATGACAAGCCGATGATCTATTACCCGATCTCGGTCCTGATGCTGGCCGGCATCCGCGAGATCGCGGTCATCACCACGCCCGAGGACCAGGGCCAGTTCCAGCGCCTGATGGGGGACGGCAGCCAATGGGGCCTGCAATTCGAATACATCGTCCAGCCCTCGCCCGACGGGCTGGCGCAGGCCTATATCCTGGCCGAGGATTTCCTGGCCGGCGCGGCCTCGGCCATGGTCCTGGGCGACAACATCTTTTTCGGCCACGGCCTGCCCCAGCTGCTGAACGCGGCGGATGCGCGCGCCTCGGGCGGCACGGTCTTCGGCTATCGCGTCCACGACCCGGAGCGCTATGGCGTGGTCGGGTTCGACGAGGCGGGCAACGTGCGCGAGATCATCGAGAAGCCGCCGGTGCCGCCGTCGGACTATGCGGTGACGGGCCTGTATTTCCTGGACGGCACGGCGCCGGCCCGCGCGCGGGCGGTCAAGCCCTCGGCCCGCGGCGAGATCGAGATCACCACGCTTCTGGAAAGCTATCTGCACGAAGGCAGCCTGACCGTCGAACGCATGGGCCGGGGCTTTGCCTGGCTGGACACCGGCACCCACGGCAGCCTGCTGGACGCCGGCAATTTCGTGCGCACGCTGGAGCAGCGCCAGGGCCTGCAGACCGGCTGCCCCGAGGAGATCGCCTTCGCCCAGGGCTGGATCGACGCCGAGGCGCTGCGCGCCCAAGGCGCCCGCTTTGCCAAGAACGACTACGGCAAGTATCTGGCCCGGCTGGCCCGGGAAAGCGCCTGAAAAGCCAGCGGCGGGCCCGTTCGGCTGGGAACCGCGCATCGGCCTGCGCGAGGGGATTGCGGAAATGGTGGCCCAGTTGCCAAGCAGTCGGGACGGAAATTTCACGAGCTGATTGCCCGCTGATGCGCAAGGTTTGCCAGTGACCACGGTTCTGATCCTGATGGCGACGCACAACGGCGGCAGCTTTCTGGCCGAGCAGCTGGACAGCATCGCGGCGCAAAGCCATGCGGACTGGCGGCTGATGGTGTCGGACGATGCGTCGTCGGACAACACGCCTGCGGTCTTGCAGGCGTTTCGCGACGCGCGCCCGGCGGGACAGGTCACGCTGGTGTCGGGTCCGGGACGGGGGGCGGCCGCCAATTTCCGCAGCCTGATCCGGCAGGCGCGGCTTTCGGGCGAATGCCTGGCCTTCTGCGACCAGGACGATGTCTGGCACCCCGAGCATCTGGCGCGCGGCCTTGAGGCGCTGGCGGGCATCGCCAATCCCCTGGCGCTTTATGGCAGCCGGGTGCAGGTTTGCGACGCCGGCCTCAATCCGGTCGGCCTGTCGCCGCTGCCGTCGCGGCCGCTGTGCTTTCGCAATGCGCTGGTCCAGAACGTGATCAGCGGGAACACCCAGATCATGAGCCCTGCCGCCGCCGCGCTGCTGCAGGCGGCCGAGCGGGACGGCGGGCCGATGATCGTCCATGACTGGTGGGCCTATCAGATCATCACCGGCGCGGGCGGGCAGGCGGTCATGGACCCCCGGCCCGGCCTGCTTTATCGCCAGCATGGAGCCAATGTGATCGGCGCGAACCGCGGCCTGCGCAGCCTGCACCGCCGCCTGGGCCGCTATCTGGCGGGCACGCACGGACGCTGGGCGCGGCAGAACTGCGCGGGGCTCGCGACCTCGCAAGCCCGCTTCACGCCGGAAAACCGCAGGCGGCTGCAGGATTTCGCGGCCGCCCTGCGCCAGCCGCTGCCGATGCGGCTGGGGGGCATGCTGCGCTCGGGCGTGTATCACCAGCGCAACCGCGAGCGGGCGGGGTTCTGGCTGTCGGTCCTGCTGGGCACATACTGATCCCATCAGCGTCGGCGCGTGTCCACCGGATAGGCGGTGGTAAAGCGGATCCGCTCCATCGAGAAATGCGAGGTCACGTTCTTGATGGGTACCGCGTCCGTCAGGCGCTTGTAGAACTGGTCGAACGCCTCCATGTCGGGCACGGCCACCAGCAGCAGGTAGTCCATATGCCCGGCCATGCGGTGGCACTGCATGATTTCCGGCATGGCGTCCACGGCGGCGGTAAAGTCGCGGCGCCATTCGGCGGAGTGATTCGGCGCCTCGATTTCCACGAAGACGATGATGCCGAAGCCCAGCTGCGCCGGATCGGCCAAGGCGACGCGTCCGGTCAGGACCCCGTTGGCCTCGAGCTTCTGGATGCGCTTCCAGCACGGGGTCTGCGAAAGCCCCACCTTCTCGGCGATCTGGGCAATCGGAAGGGTTGCGTCGCGCATCAGTTCCGCGACGATCTTGCGGTCGATCAGGTCAAGGTCGGACATCTCGCTGCCTTGGCAAAGGAATGGTCTTTTCTTTTTGTCGCGCAAATAAACAGTATTGTCTAGCGTGTAACTCGTGTATTATCGTCCCATACCACGGGACAGCCGACGGAGCCGAGATGAGCCAGGAAAACACCGCCTTGGAGCACGACGACGGGCCTATGTTCGCGGTCCGGCTGATCGACCGCCGCACCGGCGAGGTGCCGCGCGTGAACGGCAATCCGCTGAGCCTGCTGACCCGGTCGCCCCGGCGCGCGGTGGCGGAGTTGCTGCGCGGGCGCAGCGGCCCGCACTGGCAGACCCAGGTCGAGCCGCTGGAACAGGCCCCGCGTCCCCGGCGCCCGCGTTAGGGGTCCCGCCTAGTCGAGATCCAGGCGAAACTCCTCGATCAGGTGCATGACGACGGCGCGCAGCGCCTCGTCGCGCGAGGCGCCGGCGGCCAGCGCCGCGGCATGGACCCGGCGCTGGCGCTGGGTCGAATTGCCCTCGGCCAGGATGCCGCGCAGGCGGGCGGTGGCGGGCTGGCTGTCCAGCGCATCCGCGTCCTCGGAAATCAGCGCGAGCCATTCCTCGGCCGCCTCGGTCTGGGGCCGGATCGTGCGGTGGCCAAAGTCGATCAACCCTTCGGTTACGCCATAGCGGGCGGCGCGCCAGCGGTTTTCGGCCAGCAGGAAGTTGTCGTATTGCCGCCAGCGGATGTTGCGCCGCGCCAGGCGCCACAGCATCCGCAGCGTCGCCTGGATCAGGGCGGCCATGGTCAGCGCGTCGCGCAGGCGCGGGCAGGCGTCGCAGATCCGGGTTTCCAGCGTCGGGAATTTCGACGACGGGCGCAGGTCCCACCAGATCTTGCTGCTGTCCTCGATGATGTCCAGATCGATCAGGGCGCCGACCATGCGGTCGTATTCCTCCCATCCCGTCAACTGGGGCGGCAGGCCGGTGCGGGGATAGCCGCCAAAGACCGTCGTGCGATACGAGGCCATGCCGCTGTCCTGCCCCTGCCAGAACGGGCTTGATGCCGAAAGGGCCAGCAGATGGGGCAGGAAATAGGTCATCTGGTTCATCAGGTCGATGCGCAAGGCCTGGTCGGGAATGCCGACATGGACATGCATGCCGCAGATCAGCATGCGCCGGGCCATGCCCGCCATTTCCTGTGACAGCTGGTTGTAGCGGTCCTTGTCGGTATGGACCTGGTCGCGCCAGTCCGCCGCCGGGTGGCAGCCGGCCGAGATCGGCGCCAGCCCGAATTCCGCCGCATGATCCGCGATCGAGCGGCGCAGCCGCGCCAGGTGATCGCGCGCCTCGGCGATATTGGCGGAGACGGGGGTGCCGATCTCGATCTGACAGCGCAGGTATTCGGGGCTGACCTGATCCTTGAGATCCTGCTTGCAGGCGGCCATCAGCGCATCCGGGGCCGAGGCCAGGGCGCCGGTTTCGGCATCGACCAGCAGATATTCCTCTTCGATCCCAAGCGAAAACGGTATGTCGTCGTCCATCGGTCTGCCTTTCTGCATGTCGCGGGGGAAACCCGCGGGCGGGCCGCGCCGTTCCGCACGGCGAATTGGTGCGGCTCTGCGTCGAACGGGACCGGCTGGCCGCCGTGCCGCAGCAATCGCGCCCGTCCCTGTGTCGATGGACGACCTGCCCGCCCTCCTGTGGCCGGAAAGGGGCCGCTACGGGCTGAAGCATTTGCGAAAAGGCCTTTTGCGCGGATCCGGTGGCCGACATCCATGGCAGGCGCGGCACCGACCGGGCGCGGGGCTGCTGCTGGTTTGTCCCAAGCAGTCTGTCGCCCAGGTCCTGCCGCTGAAGGTCCGCGCCGCGCTGTCGGATTGCGACGCGGGGGTGATGCGCGTGGTTTGACCCTTGAGTCGGTCCCGTCGGCGTGCAGGCCGACATCCTGTCGGATCTGACCGACTCCGAGCGCGATCTTTACCGAACTGCCGTGGAAATCGGCCGGGGCTGGCAATGACAAAAGCCGCGCCCCGCCGCGACCGGGCGCGCGGCGGGGGCGAGTCCTGAGCGAGAAAGCCGTCTGGTTTCATCACGCTACGCCCGGGAAAGCCCTCCGAAAAACACGTCTTGCTTTATCGTGTTTTTGTGCCACTCTGGCCCCGTATCGCGGCGAAGAGGAGGCAGAGCCGATGCAGCGACAGTTTCCCCGGTTGCGCGTCACGGGTCCGCAGGATTGCGCGGTGGCGCAAGGCGCCCGGCTTGCCCTGGCCCTGCGCGGCTGGCCGACCGGCGCCGCCGGGCAGGCCCAGGCCACGCGCCTGCTGGTCGAAACCCAGCCCGACGTGATCCTGACGATCGAGGACCCCGCTGCGATGATCGAGTTGATCGAGGATCTGCACCCCGGCCATCCCCTGCACCCCTGCGACCCCGCCGCCCGGGCGCGGCACCGCGAGTTGATCGCGCTGGTGGGCGCGGCGCGGGCCGAGTTGGGGCGGGTGACGGCGGCGCGGAACCTGCGCGATCTCGACATCGCGGTCTTTGCGCTGCGCGAGACGCTGGCGCGGCTGGACCGGGGGATCGCGGGCGAGACCGGGGCCGCGCTGACCAACCTCGATCTGGTGCTGGCGCCGGTGCTGTGGCGCGCGGCGATCCTGGACCGGCGCTTCGGCCTGCATCTGGGCGACGGGCTGGCCGCCTGCCGGACGCGCATCGCGCAGGCCTATGGGCAGCCGCCGGTGCGGGCGATGCTGGACCGCGCGGCGGGGCGGCGCTTTCTGGACGGGTTGGGCCCGCGGGCGGCGCTGTTCGATCTGGCGGGGGCCGCGGCGGAATGGCAGCGCGCCTTTGCCGACCTGCGCGCGCGCGTCCTGCCCTTTGCCCCGCCGGCCCCGCCCGCCCGCGCCGGGCGGCGCGGCTGAGCCGCCCTTGGCACGACAGCCGCCGATGGACGGCCTGCCCCCGCGCGACGCACCCGAGGACCTGGACCTGGGCCAGGTTGCCGAACAGCTGCGCCTGCTGCGGCTGGTGTCCCAGCAGCGCCGCTATGCGGGGCGCCCGGTCCCGCGCCTGCCGGTCCGGGCCGAGATCACCGACCTGCTGGCCGGCCTGATCGCGGCGCTTTACCCGCGCCACTACGGCCCCTCGGGACTGCCGCCCGATCGCACCGACGGCTATGTGGTGGCCTTGCTGCCGGCGCTGCGCGAACGCTTGGCCCGGCAGGTCGAACTGGAGTTCCTGCTGGCCATCGATGCCGAGCCCGCCGACTGCCATGACCGCGCGCGCCAGACAGCCGACCGGGTGATGGGCGCCCTGCCGCGCATCCGCGACCTGCACGACACCGACATCGCTGCCGCCTATGTCGGCGATCCCTCGGCCAAAAGCCTGGACGAGATCGTGTTCTGCTATCCCGGGGTCGCCGCCGCCTTGCGGCACCGCATCGCGCACGAACTGTACGGAGCCGGGGCGACCATGATCGCCCGCATCATGGCCGAGCATTCCCATTCCGTGACCGGCATCGACATCCATCCCGGCGCGCGGATCGGTCCCGCCTGCTTCATCGACCATGGCACCGGGGTCGTCATCGGGGAAACGGCGGTGATCGGGCGGAACGTGCGGCTTTACCAGCAGGTGACCCTGGGTGCGAAGCGCTTCGAGGAGGCGGGCGACGGCTCGCTGGTCAAGGGCCAGCCGCGCCATCCGGTGATCGGCGACGATGTGGTGATCTATGCGGGCGCGACGATCCTGGGCCGCATCACCATCGGCCGGGGCGCGGTGATCGGGGGCGGGGTCTGGCTGACCCAGTCGGTCGCGCCGGGAACCGTGGTGACGCAGGCGCGCCCCAAGCTGGACAGCCTGCCCGCGCCGGACTGACGGGGCGGGCGATAGAACGGGCCTTCTCAACCCCGTTCCAAAAGGCAAGGGAACTGCTGTCGCGGCGCGCGATATAAAACGACCTTATCTATCGTGATTTGGCGGCGGCTGATAGGATTTCCTGATCCGAACCCTTCGACCAGGAAAGGCAAGACCATGATCCGCGCCCTTTTCAGCCCGCTGCGCCTTGCCCCCCTGCCGTCGCGGCAGGCCGGAGCCCCGAAACCCCGCGAAGGGATGCCCTCGGGCCTGTGGACCCCGGCCGAGGCGCGCCCCGCCCTTTGGCCCGAGGCCGGGCTGCTTGCCGACCGCCACCGCCCGCTTCCCCGCCACGCCGAACGCCGCCATTGGCTGTAGGCCCGCACAGGAAAGGTTTCGACGATGAACCGCATTTCCGAAATCCTGCATGACGAGGGCCTGGCCGGGATCTATTCGCGGCTGCGCTATCCCAAGGGCCGCACGGCGACGCATGACCTGCCCCCCATCGCGGCACGGGTGCAGGTGATCGGCGGCGACGCGACGCTGGCCGCCAGCCTGCGGCAGATGCTGCGCATGGCCGGTCGGCCCACCCTGCCCGAAGGCGCGGCGCCGGGCACGACGCGGTTCCACATCGACCCCGATTTCACCGCCGCAAGCCGGCATGACGAACGCGACGTGCTGATCCTGACCTCGCGCACGCGGGCGGATCTGGCGCAGGTGATCCTGCACGGCCGGGGCTGCCACGCGCTGATCGACACGGTGCCGGCGCGGCTGGATGCGCTGATCGCCTCGGGCCTGCCGGCCGAGCGGCTGTTCCTGGCGGCCGAGGATGTCACCGGCTTTCGCCGCGGCCTGTTCCGCTTTCTGGTGGCGGGTCGGGCGGTCGACCCCGATGCCATCGACTGGCGCAGCGTGATGCCGGAAATCGCCCCGGCGACGGTGCCGCGCCTGTGCCTTGGCCTGCCCGAGACGCCGGCCCGGCGCGCCTCGTTCCAGCGCCAGCCGGTGCAGGGGTTCCGCGTCTTCGACGGGCTGCGCTATGATCCCGGCTGGATCGGCGCGGCGCTGAGCTTTCGCACCATGGCGCGGGCCTGCCTGGACGCCGGCGCGCCCTGGGCCATCTTTTGCGAGGACGACATGCTGGCCGCCCCGGAGTTCGAGGCCCGGCTGCAAGTCGTGCAGGATTATCTGCGCGGGGTCGAATGGGACGTGTTCTCGGGGCTCTCGACGCATGTGCGCGACGACTATGCCCTGCAAGGCGTGGCGCGGTTCGGGGGCGAGACCTTCCTGCACCTGGACCGCACGGCGGGGATGGTCTTCAACATCTTCAACCGCCGCGCGCTGGAATGGCTGGCGGACTGGCGCATGGACGACCACGGCGCCCGGCGCGTGACCATCGACCGCCACCTTGAGGCGATGCCCGGGATGCGGGTCGTGACCACGCGCGATTTCCTGGTCGATCACAGCGACCTCTTGTCCTCGACGGCCTGGGGGTTCAGCAACCGGCGCTATCGGTCGCTGATCGCGGCCAGCCAGCGGCGGTTGCAGGCCAAGGCGATGCAGGCGCCGGAGGGCGCCATCGCCTAGCGCAGCGCCAGGTCGCGGTGCCAGCGGTAAAGCAGCGCCAGACCGACCTGGAACAGCACCGCCGCGACCAGCGCGACATAGACCGGCTGGACATATTCCGCGCGGTAGGTCGCATAGACCCCCGCGCGGTTCATGCCGATGATGTGGACGATGGGGTTGAACCACAGCACGTTCGCAAAGCTCTGCGGCAGCGCGTCGAACGGGATGAAGACGCAGGACAGCAGGAACAGCGGCCGCGTCGCGATGGACCAGACATTCGCCCACAGGGGAAAGCGCCGCATCAGGAAGCAGTTGGTGCAGCCGAGCCCCAGGCCAAGCCCCGCCGCCATGCAGAAGGCCGCGACGATGCGGGGCAGGTCCAGGATCGGCTCGACATTGTCGTAAAGGATGATGCCGGTCAGCACGATGGCAAAGACCAGCGCATGGACGACGCAGGCCAGCACGAAGCGCGCCGCGATGGCATCGACGAAGGTGACGCCGGGATAGAACAGCAGCTGCCTGGAAAAGCTCAGCGACTGGGCGATCTTGCGGCTGATGTCGAGCACCATCAGGAACGGCAGCAGGCCCGTCGCATAGAACAGCGCAAAGCTGGACCCCATTGGCGGCACCCGCACCGCCAGCGAAAAGATCAGCGTCAGCAGCGCGATGCCGCCCACCGGCTCCAGCACCGTCCACAGGAAACCGCCGGGCGAGCGGCCATAGGTGGTCGCCATCTCGCGAAAGACCAGCGCGGTGACGGTGCGCAGGCCGGGCGTACGGCCCAGGGGGTGGCGGCGTTCAGTCGTCATCGTCGTCCCCGGGCGCGGTGCCCATGTTGGCCTGGTGGACGGCGATGGCCTCGTTCACGTCGCTGTAATAGGTCAGCCGCCCCCGGTGCAGCACCGCGGCCGAGGTGCACAGCGCCCGCACCATGCTCATGGAATGGGAGACCATGATGGCGCCGCTGTTCAGCAGGCGGTTGCGGAAGTAGGCCTTGCTTTTTTCCCGGAAATAGCCGTCGCCGACGCTGGTCACCTCGTCCACCAGATAGGTGTCGAAATGGATGCCCATCGAGACGCCGAAGGCCAGCCGCGACCGCATCCCCGAGGAATAGTTGCGAAACGGCAGGTGCAGGTGGTGGCCCAGGTCGGAAAACCCGGCGACGAAATCCAAAAGCGCCTCGGCATCCACGTCATAGACGCGGGCGATGAAGCGGGTGTTCTGCGCCCCGGTCAGGTCGGGATGGAAGCTGCCCGAAAAGCCCACCGGCCAGGACACGCTGCCGGTGGTGGCGACCCGGCCCCGGTCGGGGCGCACCACGCCGGCGATCATCCGCAGCAGGGTGGACTTGCCCGCGCCGTTGTGGCCCAGCAGCGCGATGGATTCCCGGCTGGGAAAGGTCACGGTCACGTCGCGCGCGACGATCGTGGTGCGGCCCTTGACCGTGAAGCTTTTCGACAGGCTCTCAAGCCGGATCATGCCGTCCGGTCCCGGTTGCTGAGCGCGATCAGCACGGCGCTGAGCCAGGCGATGAAGATGAAGCAGGCCGCGAGTCCGATGATCATGGCACGCCGCGGCCGGGTCGCGGTCTGCGGCAGGCCGGGCTGCACAAAGGTCGCAAGATAGCGGTTGTCCTGTTCGGCCTTCGAGCGCGCCGCCTCGACCCCCGCCAGCGCCAGGCTGTAGCTTTTCTCGGCCAGTTCCAGGTCCAGTTGCAGCTTGGTATAGCCGTCCAGCACCGCGCTGAAGCTGACGTCGCCCTTGGCGCCGGCGACATAGCCCTGGCGTTCCTCCTCGATCCGTCGGCGCAGCACGTCCACGCGCTTTTGCGCCTGGGTCAGGCGCACGTCGGCGGTGCCCTGTTCGCGCATGGTTTCCAGTTGCAGGATCGCCTCGGTCAGGTCCTGCGACAGGCTGGCCATCACCGCCGAGTTGATGTTGACGGCGGCCTGGGCGTCGATCAGCCGGTTTTCGTCGCGAAAGCGGGCGATGGCCAGGCGGGCCCGGGTCAGGCGCTGCTCCATCTGGGCCAGGTCGCGTTCGGCGTGCCGCAGGCTGTTTTCGCGCGCCTCGTCCGAGACGGTGTTGACCAGACGCCCCGCCGCCTGGTGGATGGCTTGCGCGATGCGCTGCGCATCGGCGGCGGCGAAGGCCCGCGCCTCGATCCCGATCATGCCGGTGGCGCTGTCCACGCTGATCGTGACCATGCGCCGCCAATAGGCGACCAGATCCTCAAGCGTGGCGCCGTCCTTCAGCGCAAAGACCGGATCGCCCGGCCGCGCAAAGATCGCGCGCAGGTCCAGCTCTGCGTCGATCATGCGCACGAAGCCGGGGCTGCGCAGATATTCGTAGAGCATCTTGGCGTCGGTCGTGGTGTTGCCGACCGAGGACAGGCCCAGACCCGCCAGCATGCCCATGTTCGGCGATTCGTCGTCGCGCACCACGAACGAGACTTCGGACACATACTGGTCGCGCGCGACCGCCACCATGTAGACCCCGACCAGCAGCGTCGGCAGCAGGAACCCCAGCAGGAAGCTGGCCAGCACCAGGCTGTGCCCGCGCGTCCAGCGCGCCCGCGCGACCGGGGGCGGGATGCGCGGATTGGCCGAGCGGACCCGCGCGGGCGGGGCTGGCGCCTCGAGGTCCTTCACGATGCCGCCGCGACCCTGCCGCGCCCCCGGCCCCCGACCCGTTCCTGCGCGCGGTCGAAGGCAGCGGCGGCATCGGCCAGGGCAGAGGCCACGTCGTCGACGATGCCCTGCGGCACGCGGTCGTGTTCCACCAGATCCTCAAGCCGGCGATGCCGCAGGTCCAGGCCCACCGGCACCGGAAGGTGTTCGGGGACCAGCGCCCCGGCGGCATAGTCGCGATACTTGATGCGGTCGCCGTGGACCGCGTCCTCGTGCCCTTCAAAGGTGATCAGCCCGACCGGAATCCCATAGGCCTGGCAGGTGATGTGGACATGCATGGCGCTGGTCAGAACTGCGTCATAGCCGGCCAGGCGCTGGATCAGGTCCAGGATCTCGGCCCGGCCGGCGCGCAGGATCGACAGCTCGTCCACCGGCTCGGGCAGGCGCAGCGGGATCGAGCGGTGGGCGAAATGGCGCACCAGCGCCAGCCGCCCGTTGGTCGAGGCCGGGCGCGGAACCGGAAACAGCCGAGGCAGCACCACCGCCGGGTCGCCGAAGCGTTCGATCCGGGGCCCGCCGGCCAGTGCCACCGCCTGCGCGGTATGCGGCCCCCGGACCGAGATGTATTGCGCATCGGGCGGAAGCGCCGTGTCGGCGCGGCTGATGCCGGTGCCCACGACGATGGTCGATCCCTGTGCGAACCGCCCGACCGAGCCGACGGCCATCAGATGGGGCGCCGCGCCGGGTTCGTCGTGGCGCTGGTGGACGACGGGCCGACCGGTCGCCGTGGCCAGGATCAGGGGCGACAGCCAGTCGCCATAGTTGCCGGGATAGGGCTTGTCCCACCAGTGCAGCCGCAGCGGCGCGCCCGGGCCGGCGCCATAGTCCAGGAAGGCCTGCGCCGCCCCGATCACCGCCTGGTCCGCTGGCCCGAGCAGGCGGCGCGCGCTGGCGGCCGCGATGCGCGTCCGGACCTGGGCGGCGTCGCCTTCGCGCGCGTCATGGATGATGCGGTAGATGCTGCCCGCGGACAGGCCCTGCGGCCGGGGCTGGCTGGGCGAGAGGTATTCGGTAAAGCCGATCCGGTCCGACAGCCGGCGCAGCGGCACCGAAAGCCCGTCGGGCAGGGCGCCCTGCACCTGCCTGGCCGTTTCCAGGGCCAGCGCGCGCATTCCGCGCGACCGCGCCTGCCGGGCGGGCGTCGCGCGTGCGCCCGGCTGCCGGCTGTGCTGCGCGGCCTTGCCCTTGAAGGCCGCCACATTGCCGCTGGCGCCGAAGCAGAAGAACGGCCGCTGCCCCGCCTCGGCCGCGCGTCCGACCACCATGGTCGCGGGGATCATCTGAAAGCTCAGCCGGTCGGCGTTCTTGCGCCAGGCTTCCTCGAAGAAATAATCGTCAGTCGCGCGCAGGGAGATGCTTTCGCAGGCCAGGTTGGCGTCGTGGATATAGGCGCGCGCGGCGGGCGTCGCGTTGATCCCCCAGAAGCACGGTTCCCAGAACCGGGCGCTGTTGGCATAGCCGATCCGCATGGGATGGCCGAAGCCGCGCTGAAAGCCGATGATGTCGGCCGAAAAGCCCGCGACGAAGCCGGGCAGATAGTCGATATCGCAGTCCACGTCGATCCAGAACACGCGGCTGCCGGGATTGTCCTGGCAGACCCCGTGCAGGAAGGGGATCTTGCGGCGGCAGATCTCCAGCCACTCCTCGCCCTCGGCCTTTTCGACGCGGGCGATGTGGTGGCGGATGCCCAGCCGGTCCAGCGATTGGCGCAGCCGGTCGGCCGCCCCCGCATAATAGTCGTCCGGCGTGTGGAACGAGCAGAACAGGACATCCGTCCCGGTGGTTTCCTGATGATCGCGCAACTGGCGTGCTCCTGCCCGGATGGTCTTCAGGGCAGACTATCCCCCCAAGCCGGGGCGGCGGGCCATTCCAAACTGGCGCCTCGCGGGGGAAGGGCTGCGCTGCGCCACCCCCGCGAAAGGGAAGCAGATTCCCTATTCGCGGGGAATGATGCTGATGGCGCCGCTGACCTCAAGTACCGCGGCCTCGATCTGGTCCAGCCGGGCCAGTCCATGCGTGATGCGCCCCGCCTCGAGGATGTCGCCCAGGCTGACGCGCGCCCGGCGCAGCGCCTCGTGGTCGATCCGCCCCTTGGAGATCAGCACTGTCGGATTGCCGTCCAGCCACAGCCCCAGCCGGCGCGACCGCATCTTGGCCAGCGACAGCGCCACGTCGGTGGCAAACAGCGTCACGATCAGCAAGAAGGCGTTTATCAGCGAAAAGTCGTCGCCCAGCAGCGCCTGCTGCGTGGTCTCGGCGATGATGAGCAGCAGGACGAAGTCAAAGGGGGTCATCTGCGCCATGGTGCGCCGGCCCGTCAGGCGGGTCAGGACCATCAGGATCAGATAGATGGCGACGCCTCGGATGACAGAGTCCATGACCGGTCCTATGGCAGGATGACGGTGGTGACGCGGCGCTGCTCGTCCCCGACGCGCAGGTCGAAGCGGGTCACGCCATAGTGCATGGGGCTGACGTCAATGACGACGGTATGGGGCGGTGGACCGCCGGTGTCGAAGTCCAGCAGCAGCCCGCCCGAGGCCATGCGGCTCGACGCGGGCTCGGGCTGGATGCCGTCGACGGCAAAGCGGTCCAGGAATTCATGCCCCAGCCAGAGGCTGTGGCGGTCCGCCGCGTTGTCAAAGCGCAGCATGAATCGGTCGCTGCCCTCCCACCGGCTGACGCGGGGGACCTGCGCCTCGGCCCCGGCAAAGGCGATCCGCTGGCTTTGCCACAGCCCGCCACTGCCTGTCAGACCCAGCAGGGCGGCCACGCAGATCAGCAGGTAGCATACCCAGGCGACCCGCTGGGCACGCCAGAGCCGGCGCTGAAAGGCGCGGTCCTCGTGCAACTGCAGCCCGTCTTTTCTGACCGGAGGACAAGGCGTTGTCTCATCCATGGCAGGTTCCTCCCTCTGGGGCCAAACCCGCGGAGAAAGGCCGGGTTCCCGGGCAGGGCGTGCTGCGGTCACGCGGAAGTGATGTCTGCCGCAGCCGACTGCCGTGGGGCAGGGGGCAATCCCTTGATTCCGTTGGACCGGCGTGGTCCGGCCTCCCGCAGGCCTGCGCCGCGCCGGGACCAAGCGAAAGGAAATCAAAGGATTGGACGTTCATCCCGTGGCTTTTCCAGCCACGCCTGATCGGCGGTGGGGCGGGCACGAACCCGCCGACAGCCGCCGGCTTTTGTCTGGGCCTGGGAATCGTCATGGACGCAGGCGCCTTCACGCATTAGGGAGAATTGGAAAAACCCTGCGCGCCTGACACCCGCCTGCGCGCACAAGAACCGGACAGAGTCGAGCGTGCAAGCACAAGGACCAAGGGAAAACGCGGCCTCGCGTGTCGCGACCGTCAGGCCACTTCAGATCAGGGGTCGCTTTTTCACGGCGATCGCGCTGCAACCCGCGGGGCCGGTCGACGACCGCTTTCTTGAGGCGCTGGACGCCAAGCTGCGCGAGACGCCGGCCTTTTTCGAGAACGCCCCGCTGGTCATCGACCTGGAACAGTCCCACGGCCTGGACGATCCACGCGAGCTGATGCTGCTGGCGCAGGAATTGCGGGCGCGCAAGCTGTCGGTCTTTGGCATCCAGCATGGCACGCCCCAGCAGGTGGCGGCCGCGGCCTCGGCCGGGCTGATCGCCCTGCCGGGCGGGCGCAGCGTTCCCGTCGAACAGGTGGCGGCGCGTGCCGAAAGCCGTGGCCGGAAAGCCGGGCAGGGGGGACGCGATGCTCCGGGCGAGGCCCCGGCCACCGCGCCGGCCAAGATGATCACCCAGCCCGTGCGCTCGGGCCAGACGGTGCTGGCCGAGCAGGGCGATCTGGTCATCGTGGGCCCGGTCAGTTCCGGGGCCGAGGTCATCGCTGCGGGCAACATCCACATCTATGGCCGGCTGCGCGGCCGGGCGCTGGCGGGCGTCATGGGCGACACCACCGCCCGCATCTTCTGCCACGCGCTCGACGCCGAGCTGCTGGCCATCGCCGGGCTTTACCTGACCAGCGAGAATCTGGCGGCGGACGTGCCGCGTCACTATGTGCAGGCGTTCCTGGACGGCGAAAGCCTGCGTGTCGAAGCCCTCAAGTAACACAGGATAAGGAATCGTTTCGTGAGCAAGGTCATCGTAGTCACATCGGGCAAGGGCGGCGTCGGCAAGACGACCTCCTCCGCTGCCATCAGCGCAGGGCTCGCGATGCGCGGGCACAAGACGGTCGTGATCGATTTCGACGTGGGCCTGCGCAACCTGGACATGATCATGGGCTGCGAACGCCGCGTGGTGTTCGATTTCATCAATGTGATCCAGGGCGACGCCAAGCTGAAACAGGCCCTGATCAAGGACCGCCGGCTGGAAAACCTGTATGTCCTGCCGACCTCGCAGACCCGCGACAAGGACGCGCTGACCCAGGAAGGCGTCAAGGCCGTGCTGGACGAGCTGCGCGAGGACTTCGACTATATCGTCTGTGACAGCCCCGCCGGGATCGAGCGCGGCGCCCATCTGGCGATGTATTACGCCGACGAAGCTGTGGTCGTGACCAATCCCGAGGTTTCTTCGGTGCGCGACAGCGACCGGGTACTGGGGCTGCTGAACTCCAAGACCTTCGTGGCCGAAAAGGGCGATGGCAGCGCGGTCAAGGCGCAGCTTCTGCTGACCCGCTTCGACCCCGCCCGCTCGGCCAAGGGCGAGATGATGAGCGTCGAGGACGTCCTGGAGATCCTGGCCATCCCGCTTTTGGGCATCATCCCGGAAAGCACCACCGTGCTGAAGGCCTCGAACGAGGGCACGCCGGTCATCATGGACGAGACCTCGGCCGCGGCCAAAGCCTATGCCGATGCCGTGGGCCGGCTGGTCGGCGAACAGATCGCGCTGCGCACCAGCCCGGAACAGCGGCGCGGCTTCTTCCAGCGGCTGCTGGGGCGGACGGCCTGACATGTTCGGTTCGCTTTTCCGCCAACGCAAGCCCGGCTCGGCCCAGACCGCCAAGGAGCGCCTGCAGATCCTGCTGGCCCATGAGCGTGCCATCGGCGGCTCGAGCCCCGATTTCCTGCCGCTGCTGCAACGCGACATCCTCGAGGTCGTGCGCCGCCACCTCGAGATCGACAGCGACGCGGTCGACGTCAAGCTCGAGCGCAGCGACGATCTGTCGAGCCTGGAAATCAACATCGAACTGCCCGGATCGAAGTCCCGGTCAGCCGTCTGACTGGCATCCCCGTAGTGTTTGAGGCGCCGCATCCCAGGCCGGGGCGCGGCGCCTTTGTCGTGCCGCGTGCCGCACGGTTGGCGGCCCTGCAAATT
This sequence comes from Paracoccus yeei ATCC BAA-599, assembly GCF_000622145.1. Classification (GTDB taxonomy): domain Bacteria; phylum Pseudomonadota; class Alphaproteobacteria; order Rhodobacterales; family Rhodobacteraceae; genus Paracoccus; species Paracoccus yeei. The sequence goes on from NZ_JHWH01000015.1 coordinate 88,082, forward strand.
CTGCCGCCAAGCCCCTTGCATTCCCCGCGTCGCCGGGTTACCTGCCCCCCCACGGTCGGAGCGTAGCGCAGCCTGGTAGCGCACCTGCTTCGGGAGCAGGGGGTCGGAGGTTCGAATCCTCTCGCTCCGACCAGTTTTGTGGTGCGAAATTTCAGGAAGGTTTGCTTTCTGTTTCACAAAGCGGCCTCTCAGAGAAGAGCTCCACGTGCATTATTGGCTTGTGCCGAGCCAAGTCGCGTCGCTACGGCACGGCGGGCCACACCCTCAGCACAGCACATCCCAGTCTTTAGTCACGTTTGGCCCTTTGCTGCCGTTCGGCATGGAGGGATGCTGCGCAACCGCATTCTCCAATGCTACCCTTCGGGAGGTGACGCAGCAAACCGCGGACGGCAGGGTGCACGCGCCATTGCTGAGCGCGAAGCTTGCTACCGCGAACACAGTCCGCCTGCCAGCGACATGACAATCAGCGCCGAATGCTACAAAAATCCGTTGAGAGACCGGAAGTCCTGACAGCGTTCTCTTAAATGATCTTCTGATCGGGTCCGACTATCGCTACAACTTCGTCCATGAATCACGCGGTCCTCTTATTGCTGCATAGCATGCCCCGCGTCACCTTGCGCGGAGATACGTGATGGCTGAGCCGCCCATCTATCTCGACGGCTTTGCGACGCTGCCACTTGCGCCCGAAGCTCGCGATGCGATGCTCGCCGTATGGGAGCAACCGGGCAATGCCGGATCGCCCAATGCATCGGGCGAGCGAGCCGCGCGGATTATTGCCAATGGCCGTGCGGACGTCGCCGCGCTAATTGGCGCGGCGCCATCCGAGATCGTCTTTACCTCGGGCGCGACCGAAGCCAATAATCTTACGCTGCTGGGAGTCGCGCAGCGCACCGCGGCGGTAGGCCTCTAACTGCCAATCAATGAATACCCAGGTTCGGGCGCCGATGCGCTTTTCCGGGGGATTGAGGACCGTCAATGGCTCTGATGTGCCGGTCCAGTCATCCAAGACCCTCACCAGCGCGCCTAATGCGATGTGGTCTGAACCGCGCTAGGTTTGCCGGAGCCTCCAACTCATGAGTGGGATGGAGTATTATGAGCAAGACGACGAACAAGAGTTTCCCTGAGGTCACACGAGTGTGCAGTGCGGATTGTTCTCGATGGCGAGGGTCCGCATAGATCGCGCTAGCAGGCCATTGTGTCGATCACCGCGATGATTGGCTGTTCAGCCAACACGCTGAGCGATTGGATCAAGAAGGTCAAGGTCGACAGCGGCCAGCGCGCAGGCGTCTCGACCGACCGCTTCCTTGGTTTTTCTGTGGGTGCCATGCCGCACCCCCTTCAAGCAGCTCCCCGCCCTTGAGGCTGGCACGCGTCTACATCGCCACGCGCTGCTTGAGCGACCGCTTTCCCGGTGTCGCAGCGATTGCTCTGCCGGACCGCCATCCGTCGGCTTTCCGCCCGCTCTGCCAGCTACTCCGCCTTGAGCAGCGTCCAGCTCTCGACGCCAAAGCCCTGCGCCACCCGGTAAAGGTTGTCGATTGAGATATTCTGCTCAGACCGCTCGATCGCGCTAAGATAGGTACGGTTCAGCCCGCATTCATGGGCCAGATATTCCTGCGACCAGCCGCGCTCTGCTCGCAGTCTGCGCATGTTGCGCGCTACGATGTCTCGCAGGGGGCTTCTGGGGGTGGCCTTCATGCACAATGCTATTGTGCGCCGACGTTTTTAACTCTACCTGTTTTAACATTCATTCGACATCAAGGAGCGTGCCATGCCCCAACAATGTGCGCATTGCATGACCGAGATTCACGCCGAGGCTGACCTGTCCGGCCTGTGGGGCGATCCGCGGCGTGTGGGGCCGCTCGGTCGAAAGCTGGCGCCGGGCATCGACCTTCATGCTCGGCGTGGCCGCCTTCTTCGTTCTTGCCGGCATTGGCTTCGGCATGCTGGTGGCGTCGGATTACTCGACGACTTGGTTCGACGGGTTGATCGCCTTCCTCTTCCTTTCGCCCTTTATCCTGTTCGCCGGCGGTGTCGGCCTGTTCCTGCGCTATGTGATCCCTCGGATGTCGGAGGGCTGGTACCGATGAAGGCCATGCGCCGATCAAGGCTTGCAACAAGATGAAACGCGCCTGCAGGAGGAACGACCATGACCGCCAAGCAGAAATCTGAGTTGGACACGGACGGTATCACCGATCAGCGGCGGATCGACAATTTGCAGAACATGTTGGGAGCACTGTATCGCGACCGGCGGAAGCGGGGACTGACCGGGGTTACTGTCAGTCATTCTTGCATGGCGGCACTGGTGGAGCGGGCAAAAGCCCATGTGGATAGTTGCTCATCCGGCCACAGCGATCCATCCTGTCTGCGATGCCATGGTGGGCGGGATATGTCGCGCGAGGGGTTTGCTTGATGAATGCCGACAGCATAACGGCGGAAATCACGCGTGTTCGGAACCGATTGTCCCGCCTTGAGGCCGAGCGAATTGCGTTGCAGGGTGAGTTGGAAGCCCTCGAGCGGCAACTGGATGCTGTTGAGCAAACTCGGGCGGAACAAGTGACGTTTGGGGGTGCAGCTGTGATGAATAGCTCATCCTCGCAGGAAAAAATCGATCTGTTTCGGTCTCTTTTTGCGGGGCGCAGCGATGTATTCCCGTTACGATGGGAGAACAGAAAAACTGGTCGATCCGGCTACTCACCTGCCTGTTTCAATGAGTGGGTAAGAGGGGTATGCGGAAAGCCGGCGGTGAAATGCAGTGATTGCCCTCACCAGAGCTTCATCCCACCCGATGATGCGATCATCGAAAAACACCTGCGCGGCGATGGTGGCCGAAACGGAGATTTTGTCGCCGGTGTCTATCCGCTCCTGCCAGCGGATACATGCTGGTTCCTGGCGGCGGATTTTGACAAGGCGTCATGGGCGGAAGACGCCAATGCGCTGCTCGAAGCCTGTCGGGCAAAGGAAGTCCCCGCAGCGCTGGAACGATCGAGGTCAGGGAACGGCGGTCATATCTGGATATTCTTCTCCGAACCGATATCTGCTCGTCTGGCACGTCAACTCGGATCGGTCCTGATCACCGAAACGATGGAAAGGCGGCCGGAAATCGGCTTCGCATCCTATGATCGACTGTTTCCAAACCAGGATACCAAGCCACTTGGCGGCTTTGGCAACCTGATCGCGCTGCCGCTCCAGAGCGGGGCGCGCAAGGCGGGCAACAGCGTCTTTGTCGACTCAGACATGCGGCCATATGGGGATCAGTGGGCCTATTTGTCGTCCTTGCCTAGAATGTCCCTGGCGGCGGTGACCAAGCACGTCGAAGCGGCAGAGCTCTCCGGGCGGGTGCTGGGAGTGCGAATGCCGGTGGATGACGAGCAGGCGGACGAGCCTTGGAAGATACCCCCGTCGCGCCGCAGCACGTCACGACGCCTCGATGTGTCCCTTCCGCAAACCATCAAGGTGACGCTCGCCGACCAGATCTATATCAACCGGTCGGATCTGCCGACCGCTATGATCGCTCAGTTGGTGCGGTTGGCGGCGTTCCAGAACCCGGAATTCTATCGCGCGCAAGCAATGCGGCTGCCGACATTCGGAAAGCCGCGAGTTGTATCCTGTGCCGAACTGCACCCCCGACACGTCGCTCTGCCGCGCGGCTGCCTCGATGAAGTGACCGGGCTCCTTTCCGATCACGGAGCGACAGCCGATCTGGACGATTTGCGCGAAGATGGAACTTGTTTGCCAGAGACGGTTCGCTTCCGTGGCGAACTTCGCCAGCAGCAATCGCGCGCGTTTGATGCATTGGCCAAGCACGATACCGGCGTGCTTGCCGCCACGACCGCATTCGGCAAGACGGTCGTAGCCTCGGCGCTGATCGCACATCGTGCCCGCAATACGTTGGTTCTGGTCCATCGCCGCGAACTCCTTAGCCAGTGGGTTGAGCGCCTTCGGTCCTTTCTGCAGATCGACCCGAAGCAGATCGGCACCATCGGCGCCGGAAAGCGCAAACCCACCGGTGTGATCGACGTGGCGCTGATCCAGAGCCTGGTTCGCAAGGGCGAAGTTGACGATATCATTGCCGATTACGGCCATCTTGTCGTCGATGAGTGCCATCACCTGTCCGCTGCAAGCTTTGAGCTTGTCGCCCGCAGATCGAAGGCGCGCTATGTCACGGGATTATCGGCAACGGTCGCCCGAAAGGACGGGCATCATCCGATCATCTTCATGCAATGCGGCCCTGTGCGCCATCAGTTGACCGCCAAATCGCAGGCCGCCGAAAGTGGCCTTCGCCATCGGGCGCGGGAACGTCACACGAGATTCCGATTGCCGGAGGCCCTCGCCATGGCCGAGCGTCCATCCATGCCTGCGATCTATGCAGCATTGGCGGAAGACGCAGCCAGAAACGATCTGATCTTTGACGACGTTCTGAAATCACTGGAGGCCAAGCGCTCGCCTATCGTGCTGACCGAGCGCAAGGATCACCTCGATTACTTTCAACAGCGCTTCTCCAGGTTCGCCAGGAACATCGTTGTGCTTCGGGGCGGCATGTCGGCAAAGGATCGGAAGGCCGCGCAGACGGCGTTGAGCGTTGCCGATGATGAAGAGCGGCTGATCCTCGCGACAGGGCGTTATATCGGCGAGGGCTTCGATGATGCGCGGCTCGACACCCTGTTCCTGACGATGCCGATCGCATGGAAAGGCACGCTGGCGCAATATGTCGGCAGGCTGCACCGGCGGCATGACGACAAGAAAGACGCGTTGGTAGTCGACTATGTCGACAGTTCGGTCCCTGTCCTCGCCAGGATGGCCGCCAAACGAAGAACCGGCTACCGGGCGCTCGGGTATGTGGTAGAGTGAGGCAGCCGCCCCCCGACGACATCTCACCATGCCGGCAGCGACCTATGGTCGGCAATTGAAGCTGGAGTTCGAACCCTGCAGGCTGGAGGGTCTGGACTTAACCTAAAATAGAGTGCAGGTAGGTAGTTGCAGAAAGACGGAGAAAACTTGCTAGGCGACGGCCAAATCTCGCCTTTGAAGGAAAAGAATGACGTCGAGCGCGCGTGTCAGATTTAACAGGCTGCTGAAAAAGTCCCGCCTCGACCTTGAAAACCGAGCGATCAAGGCCGGCGAGGAGCCCGAGGGCTGGTCCGACAAGCAGGCCAAGCGATCGCAGAAGGACGTGGATGCCCGCTGGACCAAGAAGCACGGGAAATCCCACTACGGCTACAAGAACCATGTCAACGTGGACCGCCAGCACAAGCTGGTGCGGCGTTACCATGTCAGCGATGCGGCCCTGCATGACAGCCAGGCAGTGGATCATCTGCTGATGAAGGGCAACACCGGCGCAGGGGTCTGGGCTGATCCGGCGTATCGGTCCGCAGAGATGGAGGCGAGGCTCCGCGCATCCAGGCTGAAGAGCCACGTCCACCGCAAGGGCAAGCGGGGCAAGCCACTGACCGAACAAGGCAAGGCCAGCAACCGGACGAAATCCACTGTGCGCGCCCGGGTCTAGCATGTCTTCGGCGCGCAGACCAACGACATGGGCGGCACGCTGGTGCGCACCATCGGCTTGGTGAGGGCGAAGGCCAAGATCGGGATGAAGAACCTCGCCTACAACATGCGTCGCCTCGTCCAGCTGCGCAGTCTGAACCCCTGCCCGGCGTGATCCGGGCGTGGACGTCAGGCCGAGAGGGCCGAAGCACGCCGTGACCGGGCGGAACGGCGGCTGATCACGCCCCCGAACATCCTGACAAGCCGTTCTCGGCAGGTTTCAGGCAGCGAGGCAGGCCGCGATCAGCGGGAAGCGGTGAAAAATCGAGGTGCCCTCTAATTGTGCCACTTTGGTTCTCGGTAGCATTGGTGGGACTGTTAAGTGCTAACGGGACATCTGTTGCTATGGAAGCGTCACGAGGGCAATCGGGCGTGGGATCAGCTCTTGTGGGAGCCTTGCAATTTGGCGTGGCCTTCGTGTGCTCGGCCGCTGTGGCATCATCAATCTCCACGAGCGCACTTCCGCTTGCGCTCGGCATTTTGATCCCCGCGATCATCGCGTTGTTGCTTTGGATAGTCGATCGTCGACTCGACCCATCGCGAGGTGAAAGGGCCAAAACACGACAAGCCTGACGAATGACATGCTGATTTGTTGCGGTAGCCGAGGTGGCCCGGCGGTTCTACGAAGGCCCGACCGACCCGCAGACCGGCGCGCATCTGACGGCGGGCCAGCCGCAATACGGGTCGGAACTGGACTGGGCGGGCGTTTATGTCCCGCAAGCCGCGGGGGACGGGCTGATGAGCGCGCAGGCCGCGCTGCCGGTGATCCGCAACCTGGCCTTCGAGCCGCCGCGACCCGACGCCACGCTGGAGGACTTCGCCTTCACCGAGGACACGCTGCAGGCGCTGCGCGCGCGCCATCCGCTGTTCGACGCGACCAACCCGGACCTGTCGGCCTTCGAAAAGGCAGGCGGCAAGCTGATCCTGTGGCACGGCCTGGCCGATCCGCATATCTCGCCCGCCAACACCCTGTCGCTGCACAAGGCGATGATCGACCAGATGGGCGCGGAAGCGGTCGTCACCTTCGTGTGGCCGGGTCGCGACCTATTCAGCCCCTCCACCTTCACCGACGAAACGAGACTGCAAATGTCGAACACCATGACGCTGACGATTCCGACCCTTACGCTGGCGGGGGCAGAAGCCCTGATGGCGCGAGCCATTGATGAGGCCACCAAGCGATCTGCACGCATCTGCGTGGCGGTTGTCGATGCCAGCGGCCGGTTGCTGGCCTTCAGCCGGATGGACGGGGCTGGTCTCGTTTCCATCGACGTATCCATGGGCAAGGCGCGGACGGCGGCCTTCCTGGGCAAGCCCGCGAGCGCCTTCGAGAAGATGATCGATGGCGGCAAGCCCTCGATGCTGTCGGTGCCCGGTGCCGTGCCCCTTGCCGGCGGCCAGCCGGTCGAGGTGGACGGCGCGATGGTTGGGGCCATCGGCATCAGCGGCTCGACCGGCGAGGGCGACGAGGCCATCGCACATGCGGTGGTGCAGGCGTTCCGGGAGGGCTTGTGATGGCCGGGGACCGTGCAGCCTTGGAAGGTAAGACCGTCCTGGTGATTGGCGGCAGTTCCGGCTTTGGGCTGGAGGTCGCACGTCTGGCACAAGCCCACGGCGCGCGGCTTCTGATCGTCGGACGCGACCCCGAAAAGGCGGCGCGCGTCTCCGAAGGGTTCCGCGAGGCCGGGGGTTCGGCGCAGGGCTTTGGCCTGGACGCGACCGACGCCGCCGCGCTGTCGGGCCTACTGGAGGGCGAAAGCCCCGCTGATCACGCGGTCTCGATGGTCGGCGGCGCCATGGGCGGCGGCTTTCTGGGTGCCGATCTCGCCACAATCCGCCAGGCCATCGAGGAAAAGTTCTTTGCCAATCTCGGCATCGCCCGCACCCTCGCGCCCTTCCTGGCCGAGAACGGCAGCCTGATCCTGACTGCGGGCTCGGGCGGGCGGCCGGACAATGCCTCGGGCGCCATCGTGGGCAACGAGGCCATCGGGACGCTGGTGCGGGGCCTTGCGGTCGAGCTTGCGCCCCGCGTGCGGGCGAACGCCGTGGCCCCCACCTGGACCCCGACGCCGCTCTGGCGCGATGTCGCCGCCTCTGACATCGAGGAAACCCGCGCCCACTTTGCCGAACAGATCCCCCTGAGCCGCACGGGCGAGCCGGTCGCGGTGGCGCAGGCCTATCTGTTCCTCATGCAATGCGGGTTCATCACGGGTCAGACCCTTGTCGTCGATGGGGGCCTGAGCCTCGTCACGTGAGGGAGCACCCTGCAACTCCATCGCGAACGATCCGCCGTCCGGATGCCTGCGCGGCTGACGTGCCACCGACAGGGTTCGCCTAAACGGCTGCTCAACAGACAGGGCTTTTCATTCGCGAACCGGCTTGAAGGTCGCCTGCCGCTCGACTCGCGCAGGCGCGACTGTCGCGGTGTTGACCGCGACAGGGTTATGATCTGTGTTCATTACCTGATATCACTGAGGCTTAAATCCCGATGATGCAGTTGACGATAGTGATCGTGGCTGCCCAGGAATTGGCGGATCGGATATGTGCGACCGGTCGGCTGAGTATAAGCCATTTGAGCCAGCAAGTTCGCCCATACTCCATGATCCGGCTCACCCTACCTGGGAAAACTGGTGGTCAGCGCCGTGCCCAGCATCTTTTCCCTCACGCTCTGGAGGTCAGGCGTGCCTCTGCAATATCCAGCTCGCGGATCAGCTTCTGGGCAATCGCGCTTGAGATGCGCCTGTGCCGGCCAAGGCGGAATATCTCGTTCCGCTCTGCGCGAACTGCCTTCAACCGTAATAACCGCTCCGCCTCTGTCGCGTGACGAGCCGCCGCCGCCTCATCTGTGCCGAAACCGCCAGCATTCAGGCGGGCGCGATAGATCTCCGTGACCCGCGCGCCGGCATCCATGTAGAGATCGGCATCCGCACGCCCTTCGGATTGATCGTGAAGCGCTTCCTCCACGGCGCGGATCGCAGCGCGGGCGGCAAGGGCGCGGGCCGCATCGAGCCGCTCCTGATGGTCATCCGAGGGCACCTCGAGCTGATTCAGCAGAACAGGCAGCGCAACAGATGCCACGATCAAGGTGACGATGATGACCCCCGCCGCGATGAAGATCGCAAGATCACGCGCCGGGAAAACCGAGCCCTCTGGAAGCACGAACGGCAGCGTCAGGATGCCCGCCAGCGTGACTGATCCCCGGACCCCGGCCGCCGTTGCTGCCGCCGGAATGCGCCAATCAAGGCGTGCCACATCGTCACCGGCCCGGCGCTGGCGGAATGTGGTGAAGCGGAGGTTCAGCCAGATCCAGACAAGTCGCAGGACCAGCAAGACCGCCGTGATGGCCAGGACATGACCCACAAGAATAGCGGGGTTCCCGCTGCCCGATTGTTCGGCAAGGAGGGACACGCTCTGCCAGATGGCGGGAAGCTGCTCGCCCAGAAGCACGAAGATGATACCGTTGAGCGAGACAGACAGCATGTCCCAGACGACGGACCGGCGTATCCGCGTGGCGGCCAGCGATGTCCCCCGCATCTCGGCCAGACTCATCGTGATCCCCGCCGCTGCCGCCGCGAGGATCCCTGAGACGTGAACGTGTTCGGCGGCGAAGTAGACCCCGAACGGGATCAGCAACGAGACCATCACCTGCAGGCCCGGCTCTTCGCCGAACCGGCGCGACATGAATCCCTGCACGTAGAGGATCGCGAGCGTGATCGTCACGCCAGCCGCCACGCCGCCGAGGGCCGAGACCAGGAACTCGGTCGCGGCGTCCTGGAGGGAGAAGGTTCCGGTCATCGTGGCGGCGACCGCGATGCGGAAGGCCGAGATGCCGCTGGCGTCGTTCAACAGGCTTTCGCCCTCCAGGACGTGCAGAAGACGCTTGGGCATCGGAAGCTTCGACGTGATTGCCGACACGGCCACCGGGTCGGTGGGAGCGAGTATCGCAGCAAGGGCAAATGCCACTGGCAGCGGCATCACAGGCAAGATCCAATGGATCGCGTATCCAAGCCCGAGGACGGTCATGAAGACCAGACCGACGGCAAGGCCAAGGATGGGACGACTGTCTCGGAAGAAATCGTCCTTGGGAATGCGCCATCCATCAAGGAACAGCAGGCACGCGATCACGGCCAGGAACACCTGGGGCTCCAAGGCCACTTCATCTGATGTGAAGGCCGCGATCCCGATGCCAAATACGATCTGCACCATGGGCAGCGGGATGCCGGAGGGGAGCGCGCGCGATCCAGCTGGACATTGGGCACGCCTTGTGCCGGTTCAGCCCGTGAGAAACCGGAAGGAGGGGGTTGCGCGGCCGGACCGAAGAGTGGTCGACTGAGCATTGTCTTCGTGGTCCGGGAAGACACCGTAATGATCCTGCGCGTCTTCCCGGCTGGTCGGAACTGGAAAACGGGGTTGTAATGCTGCTGCATGGGCTATGCCCGCAGTCGCCGCGCCTCGACCGGCTACTGCGCGATCTTTCCGAGGATCTTGTTCTCGACGCGCATCATGGTTTCCAGTGCCCGCTGTTCACTCGGCCGGAGAGACTCGAGCAGTTCTTCGTCTGACAAAACGGGCAAGCCTGGCTCATCGTCATCGAGCAAGCTGATCACCACACCTGAGACGGGACGGCTGCTCTCTGGTGCCGTTTCCGCGATCTGTTCCTGGAGACTTTCCTCCGGTAACTGCGTTGCGGCGCCTTCCGCTGATGCCAATTCGCTCTTGGCTGCATTCTCCGGCGCCGGATAGGAAATCGCCTGTGCGGTCGGCTTGGCGGAAAGCTGACTGGTCAGCTGCGAGACCTGCTCCTTGAGCGCCCGGATGTCCTCGGCCTCGCGCGAGGGATAGGGCAGCGGACCCTTCTGCGCTTCGATCAACGTGCGGAAAGCGGGATCCTGGTAATAGACGATCCGGCGCGCGATGATCGGGTTCTGTCGCTCGGGGATCAGGATCACCTTGTCGCGGTCGAGCTTCTTCAGCTCGTCCGTCGTCATCAACGGGCGTTCTTCGTTGCGCCGCGAGATCGAGCGGCGCAGCATGCCGTTATGGTCACGCGACAGGCTGTCGCTGACCGACAGTTTCGTGGTCTTGCCCAGGCTGGCAGAGACCTCTTCGGCCTGCATGGATCGCACTCGTCAGGCAGTGTTTCGGCGGGCAGAGGAGGTATCCAAGATACATCAAGAGTTCCATGCTCGCGCCGCTGCCTTGGGCGTCCGCGAGAAGATTGCTGCTACTGACTGCTCGGCCGAGGATGCTGAGCCGTGACTTGCCGGAAATGGCGCCCTAGTCATGACCGTGCCGGCGAGGCGTTGCCACCAACTGGAGTGCGTTGTCCGGCGGGGGCCGCTGCAAGCGTTGCGCAATCGGCCAATCGGCCGTCATCCAGGTCTCGATCTCGTCCGCGGTGGTCAGGATTACCGGCATGATCTTGGGGTGGATCGTTGCAGACCCACCCTGGCACACAGATGCCGTGGGGGGGCGGTCACATCATCAACGCCGTGGCTCAACCGCAGCCTTGTGTATCTGCGACAGGAACTCGCATGGTGCGTGATACATGCCTAACGACCTTACGTCGCTGGTCGGATGCTAGCGGAATCTAGAGAAGTATAGCGCCCGAAACTAGACTTCCCTATAAAGCTGTAGAGTACGCCAGAAGCTGCGGTGAGAACAAATGGACCCCTACAGAAACCCTTTTGCACCGGGGGCGGGCAGTCGGCCACCAGAACTGGCCGGTCGCGACGCCATCCTAGAAGCTGCCCGGATCTCTTGCGGTCGGGCTGTGAAGGGAAGAAGCGCGCGTTCGATCATGTTGCTGGGCCTGCGCGGAACCGGAAAGACAGTTCTTCTCAATGAGATCGGCCGGATCGCCGAGCAGGAGAGCCTGCTGGTTTCTAAGGTCGAGGCTCCCGAGGGCGAAAGCCTTGCACGCCTTCTCTATCCGGAAATGCGCAAGGTCATGCGATCACTGTCAGGAGTCGAGGCAGCGAAGCAGTTCGCAACCCGCGGCCTCAGGGGATTGCGCAATTTCGCCTCGATCTTCAAGATCGAAGTCGGTGGGATGGAAGTGGGCGTCGAGGCCGAACCTGGTCTCGCCGACAGCGGGGATCTACAATACGACCTCCCCGATCTGTTCGCCCTGATCGGAAAAGCCGCCCAAGTCGCCGGGCGCGGCTGGGTTCTTCTGATCGATGAAGTCCAGTATCTTTCCGAAGCCGATCTGTCGGCGCTGATCGTCGCCATGCACCGAATGTCGCAAGAGGGTCTTCCCATTCTTCTTGTCGGAGCCGGCCTTCCCCAGATCGCGCGCCTTGCCGGCGAGGCGAAATCTTACGCAGAGCGGCTCTTCCTCTATCCCGCCGTCGGCGCCCTCGATCCAGCTTCGGCGGCGCAGGCTGTCGAAAAGCCGATCGTAGAGGAAGAGGCGTTCATTGAACCCGAGGCACTGAAAGCGATCGTCGGACGCACAGAAGGCTATCCTTTTTTTCTGCAGGAATGGGCATCCGTCGCGTGGAACAACGCAGACGGACCGGACATTACCCTGGCCGATATGGATAGATCCTATGCAGAAACCTTGTCACAACTCGATGAGGGCTTCTTCCGGGTGCGCATCGACCGGCTGACCAGGGCCGAAGTCCAGTTCGTGAAGGCGATGTCCGAGTTGGGCGACGGTCCCTATGCCATGGCCGACATCGCCAAGGCCATGGGTCGCACGCAGCAGTCACTCGGACCGGCGAGGGCCAGCATCATTTCAAAGGGGATGATCTACAGCACGGATCACGGTTATCTGGACTTCACGGTGCCGCTCTTCGCCGCTTTCATGCGGCGCCAGAACTGACTCGGGCTGGCAAGTACATTTGCAATGCGCTCCGATGCCTGAGGCGAGCGCCGCAAGTCCTGTCCGAACCCAGGCCGCATAGGTGCGCTCGGCAGCAAGGACGGTGCGGTTTGCCGCAAGCTCGGTCCGGCGAGCCGACCGCGATCACAGACCCCGGGAAAATCGGGCAGATCGGCGGGAGCGCGCCTCCGGTCGGGCTACGCCCTCCCTCCGCCGCGCTCCCGCCGATCCGTCTCATCCTGTTTGACGCTGATTCTCATCCTGTTTGTCGCGCGGCAGCCGCCCATGCGCCCAGCAGAAGGCCAACCGGAGTGGATCACCGCCCGTGCGTTTCGGCGTGGCCAAGTGGGAATAGCCGCCATAGGCATCGACCTGGATCGTGCCGTTGAAGCCTTCCAGGATCTCGGCGGCATATTCGCCACTCCGCCCCGGCCGATAATGGAACACCACTCCCGGCGGCGCCGGGCCGTTCCAGCCACGGTCATCGCGCAACACCGCCCAGAGATAGCCGGTTTTCGTCTTGCCGCGTCCGGGATCGAGCACCGGGGCGGTGGTCTCGTCGACATAAAGCCGCGTGCTGTCCGCGATCAGGCGCTTGGCCATATGCTCGACCACAGGGGCGATCAGCGCGCCGGTCCGGCCCATCCAGTCGGCGAGGACCGAGCGGTCGATCGGCACGCCGTGACGGGCCATCACCACGGCCTGCCGGTTCAGCGGCATGTGCTCGGAATATTTGGCGACCGCGATCTGGGCCAGAAGCGCCTCGGTGGGCCAGCTGCTTTCAAGAAGATGCGCCGGGGCTTTGGCCTGGACCACACCCGTGCGTCCCTTGGGGCAGGCGTATCGAGGGCGCACCGTGACGATCACCTGGTAGCGCGCCGGAGTGTAATCCAGCCGTTCTGCCCGGTCCTCGCCGATCCGGACCATATCGCCGCATCCGCAGGGACAGACGAGGCTGTCGGGCTCGATCACGCGCAGGGCGCGCGGCAGGCCCTCGGGCAGGGCCCGCCCCTTGCGGGCGCCCGGGGCGTTCTCTTCTCGGGGTCCGGTTCGCTGGCCGCGATCCTGTCCTCGACAGCGGCGATCTGCGCCTGCGTCTCGGCAATGGCCGTTTCCAGATCTTCCAGCGCCAGTTCCAATTGCGCCGGGTCTAGATTCTCCGACTTCGGCCCGAACTTCGTGCGCCGATAGTCCCGAACCTGGCCTTCCAGCCGCTCGATCAGCGCCTTCAACTCGGTAATGAAGGCACCGCCGGTTCCCGCACCGAGGCTCACCAGCCGCTGACCCGGGCCGCCATCGCGCAGCGCACCGGACGCGCGCCCAGCCGCGACCTGATCGCCCGGCTGCAGCGCCAGGGTCTCATCGTCCACGAGCCGCGCAGCCCCGAGCCGGGCGCGCTCCATACTGGGTATCGGCGCAAACCTTCCTGTCACACTTTGGCCTCGACAGCCTGCGGGATCTACCCGATCTGGCCCCGATGGAGGCGGCGGGCTTGCTCGGGAAGGACGACATCGCGACGGACATGCCGATCATGGGGCAGGGGGAGGAGGGCGATCTGCCGTGAATCGCGCGCGGATGCCGGTCGTGACCGATGCCAGGACCCGGGTCGACATCGCCTCGAGCGGTCCCGACCGGCCGATCGGTCGACGGCGCAAGCGCGGCAGGGCGCTAGGCCCGTCATCACGCCGCTCAGCCCGGGTCATCAGAACCTTCGTCCACGGACGCGGGAAAGAGCAGTTTTATCTCTCCGTTTCGTTCCAGAGTGCCCAAAACCAGAGCAGGCCGTTCAGCAGCACGCCAAACCAGGAGCCACATTCGGCCTTTCCGAAAGCCCAGCCAATCATTGCACAAAGCTCAATGCTGAACACAAGCGACATAACGAGCCAGATCAGTGTGCCAAGCAGACGTGTCGGCCAGTCGTGATCGCGGCCCAGAGTCATTCGGCCCGGCCTTCATGAAGTGCGGTGGATGGGTCCGGGCGCTCGTTAAGGCCCTCGTTCAAGGCAATGCACTCGCGAAATGCGCCGGCCACGATTGGGTTCAGCACGAGGTCCAGGAGATCGCCACGCTGATCGATCAACCGAAAGACCAAACTTTCACCCTCGAACTCGATCAGGCTGAACGAGACCGGTTCCATCTTCCGTACGCCGGCGCTGATGGTGTCATTCCGCGGTACGCAAAGCGTCATGCGTTGCCTGGCTTCGGCCAGGGTATTGATGGTCATGATCCTGTCCTTACCATCTATCTTGGCCCGGCGTCTTGCAGCCAGCCACGACCATGTTGTCCCACTCTCATCCGGAAGCACGCAAAGTTTTGTAATAAATTGTTTCCGGTGGGCCTGCGAGACTTTGCGCAGCGCATTTCCCATTGGCAGAAACCTTCTGACATTGAGAACACCAGTGCGGGGAAACAGCCTCCATCATCAGGAGCTGGAGCTCCGATAAACTCTGCGCGGTTCATACCTATAACGCTTGTATTTTAGCTGTCTGCCCAGCGGACGCCTACAGTGGTGACATCGTCGGCATCCGCATCCAGCAGCAGCGCCACCACAGTGCCGTCCAGTAGGACCTGCACATCGTCATCGACCTGCACCAGCGTCAGTGCGCCGTCGCCGTCGTAGCCGGTCTCGAGTGTAATGGTGATGGTATCGTCGCTGTCATAGGTGATCTGCGTTATGCCAGTGGCGGAACTGCTCAGAATGATGGTGTCGTCGCCAGCACCGCCGTCCACGACGTCATTCCCACCCGCGTAGATCGTGTCCTCGCCCTTGCCGCCCAAGAGTGTGTCGGCGGCATCTTCGCCGGAATCGTCCGAGGACAGGATGAGATCGTCCCCGCGTCCGCCCTCGGCGTAAATCGTACCACCATAATCCTCGATACGATCATCGCCATAACCCCCATAGAGGGTGTGCTTTCCGGTGTTGACAATGATCGTGTCGTCGCCATAGCCGCCATGGATGGTGTCGTTCCCCTCCTCGGCATCGGCGTCAGAGGCTCCGTAAAGATCGTCGCCGTAGCCGAGATAGATCTCGTCGTCGCCCGCGTCGGCCACCACCGTGTCCGCTCCGTAACCGGTCCATACCAGGTCATCGCCAGCTCCGGCATCGACGTAGTCGTCGCCGGCATAGCTCTGGATCGCTTCGTCCTCGTCGGTTCCGGTGATGGTGTCGTCGTCCGATGTGCCCTCGGTGACCGCACGCCCGTCATAGGGATCGTCGTCGACCTCATAGGTTTCCTCATCGTCGTCATTGGCCGACATGAGTTCGCCGATCCCGACGATGCCGAGCAGGCCCAGAAGGATGAAAAGGGCTGAATCCATATGTTTCCTCGGAGGATCAGAGGTTGTGAAGGCGCCCAACGGGACGCCTTCGCTTGCGAGATGGGGTAAGCGGTTCAGAAGCCGTAGACCAGCGACACGCCCAGCGTATTGTCGGTGCGCACCGCGCGGTCAGAGACATATTCGGTCTTGTAGGAGATCCGCGTGGCCAGCCTGTCCGAGACCCGGAAGTTCAGTCCTAGCTCGTTGGTCGCGGTGTCATTGGTGTCCGAGGTCAGGTAATCGGTGTCGTTGGTCAGGAAGACCGTGTCGGTCAGCTTGCGATAGAAGCGCGAGGACAGGATATAGCCCGCCTCGGTATTCGAATCGTAGCTGACGGCCTGGGTCGCATCCACCTGCACAGCCTTGGTGTAGCGGATGCCGGCACCCGCCTGCAGGCGCCAAGTCGTGTCGTCGGTGTTCACCAGCCGATAGCCCGGCCCGAAACCCAGGAACGCATCGCGCTTCAGCCGGCCGTCCTGGTCCGCGATCTCGGCGCTGGTCGTTCCGGCGGTATCGCCGGCAAGCCCGTCCGTGGTCAGCCGCCCGAGGGCGAAGGCATAGAAGTTGTCGTCGAAGTAATACTGCCCCTCGTAGATGACATAGGTGTCCTTCGTATCGGCGTCGCCTGCGTCATCCTCGCCGTACTCCAGCAGCAGCCCCAGGGATTGCGCAAACTGGCCCTGGTTATAGTTCAGCCGTCCCGCCAGGCTGAAATCCTGGTTCTCGCTATTGCCGGTGCGTCCCGAATAGGTCAGCGCGACCGAGCCGAACAGCCCCTGCCGTAAATTGGGATTGCCGAAGCGCGACGGGTCGGCTGAACGGGCGAAATCGTCGCGCACGATGTCCTCAACGTCGTTCATCCGCTCGTTAATAGCCGACAGGCCCGAGACGTTCGCGCCGGTTGTGGTCTCGGACTGGGCGAGCGCGGGGCCAGAAGCCAGTAGGGCGGCGGTGCACAGGGGTGCAAGATATCGGGTCATGTGCTGACCTTTCCTTGTTGTTTTCAGGGAACTGCTCGGGGATCGAGAACCGGGCCAAGGCTCAGACCAGCGTCTCGATCATCCGGTAATCGGCGGCATAAACCGACCGGATCAGGGACCGGGCGCGGGCGGTCACTTCGACCGACGCGCTGGCGGAATCATTGATGCGCCTTGCGAAGGGCTGTGCGGCGCGAGTTCCGACGATACGCTGCATCCAGTCGTGAAGACCGTGCAGCGGGATGGCATGCGTATAGACGATCGGATAAAGGTGATCAGTCTGGGGCAGGCAATGGGGATCGGTCGCGAATGCTGCAAACTCCGCAAACCTTTCGAAACTGGAAGGCTCCTCGCCCATGGTGGCACGGTAGCGGCGCAGAAGATCTTCGTTGTTCCGACCATCCAAGATCTTGTTGCGATAAAGGCTGACCAGCCGTGTCTCGGGATCCCGCCAGACGAAAATGGATGCATCGACCCGATGATACCAGTGCGACCGATGCCGTCGCGCGATCTCCGAGACGTTGGTAGCGGGGTGATATCCTAGGGCGGCCTTGAAGCAGGAACAGCCGTTCTTGCGGATATAGGCATAGCGGATGCGCCTGTCGCCCAGAGGCAGCGTCAGGTGCAGCTGCCCGATCCGGCCTGCCATGCGGTTGTCATAGCCGATGCGGTTCGACTGATCCTGCGCCGGGCTGCAGTCCTGGGAGATGCTTCTCGACATGAAGGGCATGGATGATCCTGTCTGACCGGCGACCTTTGCGGTCGATCTCGAATCACCCTATAGGCCACGCAACCTGACCGATCGCTGAACGCGCTGTCAGCGAATTTTCATCTTCACACGGCTATGAGATGAAGCATGTCCATGTCTCGCAAGATTCTCGTCCTGCTTTTTCTGGCGGCGCAACTGCTCGCGCCCGGTCTGGCATACGCGCAGGGCCGCGGTGGTCCGGGCGGAGGAGGCAGCGGGCCGGGCGGTGGCATGGGGCCGGGCAGGTTCGACGGGCCAGGATCGATGGGGCCGGAGTCGCGCTTCCCTGGGCCGCGCGGACTTTCCGATCAGGACACAGCGCGCCGCGCGGTCGAGCGACGCGAGGCGCTGCCGTTGGAGCGCATCATCGCCTCGCTGCGATTGCATTCGGCAGGGCAGATCGTCAATGCCGCCCTCGTCCGCTACAAGGGCGTGCTCTACTATCGCCTGACCGTACTAGAACCCTCGGGCGAGGTGAGAGAAATGGATTTCGTCGCCGGCACCGGCGAAGCAGTGGAGTTGAAGTGACGATGCGCATTCTTCTCGCTGAGGACGATCCAAGAATCGCGAAGCGGCTCGACGCCGCCCTGTCCGCCGCCGGCTTCGTCGTCGAAACCGAGAGTGACGGCGAGGATGCCTGGCACCGTGGCGATACCGAAGATTTCGATGCCATCATCCTGGACCTGGGCCTGCCGACGCTTGACGGACTGACGGTGCTCAAGGAGTGGCGTAAGGTGGGGCGGCCGGCTCCCGTACTGATCCTCTCGGCTCGCAGCCAATGGGAAGAGCGTGTCGAGGGCATCGAGGTTGGTGCCGATGACTACGTCGTCAAGCCCTTTCGGATGGAAGAGGTTGTCGCCCGAATCCGTGCCCTGATCCGCCGCGCCGCCCGTGAAATCACCTTCCGCATCGACATAGGGCACGGCCTTGTGCTGGACACGCGGCTAATGCAGGTCAAGCGCAACGGCGTACCGTTGCCCCTGACGCCGCAGGAATACCGTCTGCTGGCCTATCTGGCGCATCAGAAGGGACGAGTCGTGTCGCAGCTCGAGATCGTCGAGCACCTCTATGCACAGGATTACGAACGTGAATCGAACTCGGTCGAAGTGCTTGTCGGCCGCGTCCGCCGTCGCATCGGACCGGATATCATCCAGACTCGCCGCGGTTTCGGCTATGTTCTGGACGCCAACGCGGAATGAGGGCGAATTCACTCAGGGTCCGGTTGCTGGTCGGAGGCGCCTTGTGGATCCTGCTTGCACTTATCCTGACCGGCATGGCCATCCTCTATCTGTTCGTGGCAACCGTTGAACGCACAGTTCGCGCTGATCTTGAGGCCGGGGCTGCCCTGCTGACGGCGCTGATCGATCCTTTGGCCGTGGGCGTGCAACTGACCGGCCAGCCGCCGGACCCGCGTTATGACCTGCCTCTCAGTGGCTTCTACTGGCAGATCGGCACTGCCGAAGAAAGCGGCGGCAAGGACGTGATCCGATCGCGTTCGCTCTGGGATTCCACCATCCCCTATGATCCGCCGCCGAAGCCGCTCGGCGCTGTGCATTTCATCGGCGCCGGCCCGAAGGGGCAGTCGCTTTCGGCCATGGCGCTGGATGTCAAGTTCCAGGTCGAGGGCGGCCCGCGCGCCTACCGAATCATCGTGGCGCAGGATCGCGCGGTTTTAGACGAGTCGATCGCCCGCTTCGGCCGGGACATGGTGATCGCCTTGCTGGTGCTGGGACTTGCGCTGGTCGTGGCGGCCATCGCCCAGGTCAGCCTGGGCTTGCGGCCCCTGCGGGCGCTGCGCCGCGATGTCGAAACGGTCAGGCGCGGCGACAGCCCTGCCCTGGATGCCGGCTATCCCGCCGAGGTCCAGCCGCTGGTGCGGGAAATGAACGCGCTGCTTGCCTCTCAGCAGCGTCTCATCGAGTTCGCCCGCCGGCGCGCGGCGGACCTGGCCCATGGGCTCAAAACACCGCTGGCCGTGCTGGGCACGCTCTCGGACCAGTTCCACGCTCTGGGCGACGACAAGAATGCCGACCTGATCGACGACCTGGCGTCCGAGATGGGCGAACGGATCGACTACCAGCTGCGCTTGTCGCGGCTGCGCCAGCGCGGACGCGGTCAGATGCTGGATACCGGCCTTGAGGAGGTGCTGGCCCGGATCGTTGCCGTGGTCAGTCGGACCGCGCGCGGCGAGCCCCTGTCCTGGCAGGTGGATTGCGACGAAGGCCTGCGGCTCGACATCGATCGCAACGACCTGGTGGAGCTGCTCGGCATCCTTCTGGAAAACGCCTCGGAATGGGCGGCGAGGGAGGTCCGCATCCTCTGTCGGCGCGAAGGCGAACTGGCGCGGCTGCTGATCTCCGACGACAGCGGCAAGTTGACCGCTGCCGATCTTGATGCGCTGTCATCCGTGCCGCTCCGGCTGGATCAGCGCAGCCGGGGGGGCAACGGGTTGGGACTGGGTATCGCCCAGGAGATCGTGGCGCTGAACGGCGGGAGGATGGACTTTGCGCTTTCCTCCCGGAATGGGCTTCAGGTTGAGATCCGCCTGCCGCTGGCTGCGTGAGCCCGAACAATGTTTCCCGATATTGCTGGACGTATCCAAAGGTAAAAACGGGGGATAACCCGCGATATGAGGGGGGTCGGCTGGTTGATCTCCATCGTTCTCCGGGTGTAGGCGACAAAAAAACTCGGCTGTTCGCCCTTCACCCATCACCAAGCGGGATTATTTCCATGACGCGCACCGGTTCTTCGCGGGCATATGCCTCCATTCTGGCAAGCACCTGCATGGTCGCAGCCCTTCAGGCCAGCGCCCAGGGCACGGAGGAAGTCGTTCTGGATCCGGTCACGCTGCGGGCCACCTATGAAACCGAGGGCACCGACAGCTACACCACCGAGCAGATCAGCGTCGGCGACAAGGACACCCGCGCCCCGCGTGAGATCCCGCAATCGACCACCGTGCTGACCCGCGAGCGGCTCGAGGACGGCGGCTTCACCTCGCTCGACACCGCGATGCGCAAGACGCCGGGCATCGTGGTGATGACCAATGATGACGGGCGCTCGTCGCTCTATTCGCGCGGGTTCGAGTTCGACTCGCTCCATCTCAACGGGTTGCCGACGCCGCTGACCAGCATCTACGGCACACAGGCCGACATGGCGACGGTTGACCATGTCGAGATCCTGCGTGGTCCCTCGGGTCTGTTCACCGGCTCGGGCGAGCCGGCGGGCGCCATCAACATGCGCCTGAAACAGGCGCAGGAGGAGCGCGCCTTTCGCTTCAGTTCCGAGGTCGGATCCTGGAGCAACCGCCGCGTCGAGGCCGACGTGACCGGCAAGCTGAACGACAGCGGCACGGTCCGCGGCCGCCTGGTCGCCGCCTATGGCGACAAGGATTCCTGGGTCGATGGCGTGACGAACGAAAGCCGCGTGCTCTACGGCACCCTTGCTGCCGACCTGACGCCGGACACGACCGCGAGTTTCTCGATCAACCACCGCGCCCGCGACATCACCCCATTCAACGGCCTGCCAACGGATGCGGACGGCAACCTGCAGGATGTCTCGCGTTCGACCTATACCGGGGCGGACTGGAACCGCTTCGAGAATGAAGTCACCGACTACATCGCCGAACTGGAGCACCGTTTCCAGGATGGCGGCCACGTCAAGGTTTCGGCATTGTATTCGACGGTCGATGCGGATTTCCTTTATGGCTATGCTGCCGGGGCCGCGACGGACGGCACCGTCAGCGGCATGCGCTATCTCTACCGCGATTTCGATCAGAACGCGTTGTCGCTGGATGCCCATCTCAGCAAACCGTTCCAGTGGTTCGGGTTGGAAAACAACCTGATCGTCGGCATCGACCACCACCGCGACGACAGCACCATGTATAACGGCTCGGGACTGATCTCGGGGAGTTTCGACCTTGACGACTGGAACAGCTCGGTCGCGCGCCCGGATGCCAGCTTCTCCAGCAAGCAGGACAGCGATGTGCGGCAAACCGGGCTTTACGCGCAATGGCGGGTCAAGCCCTCCGAGAGCTGGACGCTGATCGCCGGCGGGCGTCTCAGCTGGTATGAGGGCGAGGTGCGCACCACCACTCTGTCAAGCGGTGCAGTCGAGACCAGCAAGGTCGAGGAGAAGGGCGAGTTCACTCCTTATCTCGGCGTGATCAAGGACATCAACGCCACCACCTCGGCCTATGCCAGCTATACCGAGATCTTCCAGCCGCAGAACGTCACCGATGCTTCGGGTGACATGCTCAAGCCGCGCAGCGGGCGACAATACGAGATCGGTGTGAAATCGGAAATCCTGCCCGGCGTGAACGCCTCGGCCGCCTATTTCGATCTCAAGGACGAAAACCGCGCCGTCTCCGACACCGAGAACAGCGGCTATTACTTGGCGCAAGGCAAGGCGCATATGCGCGGGCTGGAGCTCGAGGCCAGCGGCTCGCCGCTGCCGGGATGGGAGCTGACGGCGGGCTATACCTATACCGACTCGGAATTCGAGGATACCGAGACGGCGGCCGGGTCCGAATTCTATTCGCCCCGGCATATGCTGCAGATCTGGTCGAAATACCGCTTCCAGCAGCCCGGCTGGGATCGGCTGCAGCTCGGCGCCGGCATCAAGGCGTTCAGCAGTTTCAGGAACGTGACACGCACGACAGCGGGGACATCCAGCGCAGTCAAGGCACCAGGCTATGCCGTGGTCGATCTGATGGCCAGCTATGACATCACCGATCAGGTGGCCGCGTCGCTGACGGTCAACAACCTCTTCGACAAGTCCTATTACGAGCGCGTCGGCGGAACCTCGGTCTTCAACTTCTACGGCGAGCCGCGCAGCGTGAACTTCAAGCTATCGGCAAAATTCTGATGATTGGCCTTATGACCGAACCTGTTCTGATTCTGACGATGAAGTGGGGCACGCTTTACGGCGCCAATGACGTGAACCGGCTGTATCGACAGGTTCGCCGCCATTTGGTCCGGCCGCACCGGTTCATCTGCTTTACCGACGACAGTGCGGGCATTGATCCGGGCGTAGAAGCGCTGCCCTTGCCCGAGCTGGGCTTGCCCAAAGGCCATGGCGACACGCGCTGGCGCAAGCTGGCATTATTCCACCGCGATCTGGGCGGCTTTGCCGGCATGGCGGCGCTGTTTCTTGACTTGGACTTGGTGGTGGTCAATGATATTTTGCCGTTTTTCGACCTGCAAGGTGCTTTTCACACCATCCGCGACGACGACCTGTTCCGGCCTAAGCCCCTGCGCCGGATCAACGCCGAACGTGACCGCTTTCTGCATTCTGTCGGCAACTCGTCGATCTTTCGCTATGTTGTGGGCGATCACGCCGATATCCTGGACGCTATCTGGCCGATCCGGTCGCCGCGATGGAGGGATATAAGATCAGCCAGCAGTTCCAGAGCGCCCAGCTGGCCGCGCACGGTAACTTGCACTACTGGTCGCGCGGCTGGTGCGTCAGCTTCAAGAACGACTGCGTGCTGCGCAATCTGCGTAGCTATTTGTCCGATCCGGCTCTACCTGCCGGGGCACGGATCGTGCTGTTCGCCGGCGCGCCGAAGATGGATGATGTCTTTTCCGGCTGAGGCCATAAATGGTATCGTCGCATCGGCGATATCGCGTGGCTACGTCGCGCTTGGCAGGGGCCCGCCAGCGAATGATAGCCAAAGCATTCCGGTGTTGGAAACTGTCACGCCGCATCGCTTGGGCGGAGGCCGAGATTTTGGGGCGCGACCATGTTTCCGCCAAACATGGACTGGATGCACCGTTGGTCGTCAGTCTGACTGCCTATCCGGCGCGCTATGATGCGGTCTATTTTGTGTTGCGTTCGTTGCTGGCACAGACGGTGCGACCGGACCGCATCATACTGTGGCTGGATCCGGGCGACGATGCGCTGCTGCCCGACCAGATTGCGGCCCTGGACATCGAGATCCGCACTTGCCCGAACTGACGGTCCTACAAGAAGATCATGCCGACTCTGACCGAGGTCCCAGCGGCTTATGTCGTGACGGCCGATGACGATGTTTACTATCACGCTGACTGGCTGGCCGGCTTGGTTGCCGGGGTAGGGGCAGGGGCAGGCGTAGTGTGCCACCGCGCCCATCATGTCACGCTGGAGGCCGATCTCCCGCGCGCCTATCGCGATTGGGAACGCAATATTAGCGCGCCGGATCGTGGCTCGCTAGTGTTTCCGACCAGAGTCGGTGGCGTGCTTTATGCACCGGGCGTGTTCCACCCGGATGTGACCCGCGCCGACCTGTTTCAGTCGCTGGCGCCTTCGGCGGCCGATGATGTCTGACTGTATTGGATGCACCGTCTAGCCGGCAGTCAACCTGTCAAGCTGGGCTGCTGCTTTCGCATTATCGAATGGCCGGGCAGCCAAGCTAGGAACCTTCGCAGCGGCAATCTGGTCGGCGGCGCAACGATCTGGCGGTGCGCGCTTTGCTGGATCGCTACGGCTTTCCCGACTAGGCCCAACAAGGGCGAACATGGCACTTTCAATGGGGTAGTTGGGAGAGTCTGACCGGAACAACGGAGCGCAGGAAGAAGGTGACCGACGCGGCCAGGCAGATCGCCCCCGCGATCAGGTCGCTGACCGGCAAGCCCCGGTCAGCCTGGATGTCGCTTCCCTGCGTCATTGCACGAAGCCTGCCGCCTTCAGGAACTCGGCCTGTTCGGCTAGATCCTTTTGCACGCGCTCGGTAAACTCGGCCTCGGCCCAGTCAGGACTGTCCTGGAACTGCTCCTGCTGAAAGGTCTTCCATTCTTCAGACGCAGTGACTTTATCGATGGCGGACTGGATCGCGGCGACCACGTCGTCGGGCGTTCCGGCCTTGACGGCGATGCCGCGCCAGATCGAACCTTCTAGGTCATAGCCCTGTTCCTTGAAGGTCGGCGCGTCGGGCAGGAAGGGCGAGCGTTCGGCCGTGGTCACGCCCAGCAGGCGGATCTCGCCGTTTTTGACCTGGGCCAGACCAGTCGAGGGCGTCATCATCGCCGCGTCGATGTGGTTGCCCAGCATGGCCAGCGTCACCTTGCCCGAGGCGTCATGCGGGATCCAGCCGCTTTCAAAGCCCGCCTGCTTCATCAGCTGATACAGCATGTACTGGTGGAACCCGCCCGAGGAATGGCCGCCGACCTTCAGACCGTTAGGGTTTTCCTTCATATGCGTTACGAAATCGTCCACGGTCTTGAAGGGGCTATCGTTCAGCACTGCCAGCGACGACGGCTCGGACTGCATCGCGCGCAGCAACCGCAGATCTTCCACCTTGAAGGGGATCAGACCCTGAGCGATGCCAAAGGTCAGCGTTCCGGTCAGAACCAGAATGTTCGATCCGTCGGCCGGCTGGGTGACGATCTGCGACAGGCCCACGGCGCCACTGCCGCCGGGCCGGTTGTCCACCTTGACGGTCCATCCGGCTTCCTTTTCCAGAAGCTCGGCCAACTTGCGGCCATAGGTATCCAGCGCTCCGCCCGCGCCCGACCAGACAACCAGTGTGACGGGCTTTTCTGGGTATTCGGCGGCCGCAAGCTGCGGCAGGGCGAACGCCCCGGCCGCCATGCAGAGCGCCGCGACGGTCCCGCGCACGAAAGCCGAAATTCGACCGCGGCGCAAAGTTAAGCTTGTCTGTTGCATTGTCTTCCTCCCAGGAATGATTGCTTGAAGCCGCCGCTTATTCGGTCGCAAGGGCGGCACGGCGCCTGGCCCGCCAGGCGCGGCGGACAGGCACCAGGATGCTGACCAGGCTGAGCAGCAGGAACAGCACGCTGATCGGATCGGTCAGGAACACCATGTAGCTGCCCTGCGATGACACCAGCGCCGTTCGATAGTTGGATTCGATCAGATAACCCAGCACCATGGCCAGGATGATCGGCGCGACCGGGAAGTTCAGCTTCTTCATCAGATAGCCGACCAGGCCGAAACCCAACGTCATCCAGACGTCGAACATCAGGTTGCGAATGGCAAATGCACCCAGGATGGCGAAGGCCATAATACCAGCTGCGATAACTCCGTCGGGCAGCAGAACGGTCCGCGCCATGATCGGCAGGAACAGCGATCCGACCAAATATTGCACCAGCGAGGCGATGATGACGCCGAACAGGATCGCGTAAACCAAGGTCGGCGCTTCGGCGAATAGCTGCGGACCGGGGTGCAGGCCATGCATGATCAACGCCCCCATTATGATGGCCGTGGTGGGTGAACCGGGCACCCCAAGTGCCAGCAGGGGCACCAGGGCACCGCCCACGGTGGCGTTGTTGGATGCCTCGGGTGCCGCGATCCCGCTGGGCGATCCCTTACCGTATTGCTCGGGATGCTTGTCGCGGGCGCGAGCATAGTCGCGGGCGACCCAGCAGGCGATATTGCCGCCGACACCGGGCAGGATACCCAGAAGCGTGCCGATGACCGAGCCCGACAGCATCGAGCGCCAGGTTTCCTTCAGAAGCGCTTTCGACATGAACACATGGCCGACGCGGCTTTTGGCCAGCTTGCTGCTGCGCGCGTGCTTTTCGGCCAAGGCAATCGCCTCGGACACCGCAAAGAGCCCGATCAGCGCCGCCAAAAAGGGCACACCCTCGTAAAGCTCGAAATAGCCGAAGGTAAAGCGTGGTGTTCCGGCAATCGGGTCGATGCCCACCGTGGCAAGCGCCAGCCCCAAGGCCGCTCCCAAGAGACCCTTGACCAACGATCCGCCCGACAGCGCCGCGACCGAAGTCAGGCCAAACAGACCCACGGCGAAATAGCCTGCCGGTCCGAATTCCAGCGCAAGCTTTGCCAGCGGCATCGCCAGCAGCAACAATGCAAGGCCTCCCAGCACTCCGCCCAGCGTCGAAGCGGTCAGCGAGATAGAGATCGCCTCATTCGCCTGGCCCTTTTGCGCCATGGCATAGCCATCGATGGCGGTGGCCGCTGCCGCCGCCGTCCCTGGGGTCGACAACAGGATCGCGCTGATCGAGCCGCCGTATTCCGCCGAGGTATAAAGCGAGATCATCAGCAGCATGCTGAGTTCGGGCGACATCGTGTAGGTAAAGGGGATCAGCAGGCTGAGCCCGATCGACGGCCCCAGTCCGGGGAGCGCGCCGATGACGATCCCCAGAAGCGCGCCGATCAGCAAGACTGCGATCCCTGATAGGCTGAAGATCACGCCAAGCGATTGAACGATACCGTCCATGCAAGCCCTCCCAAGCTGTGCCGGCATGACCGGTCCCCTCGGGCGGCATGCTTCGGCTTGGGGTCTTTCTGGATCGCGACCCGCTACTGCACAATTTAGAAGCGGCCCCGAGAGAATAAGTTTTGCCTATTGCAATGTCGCTAGTCCGGGAAGAAGTGCGGGATCTCGCTATGGCTTTGTGGCAAACTCTACGGCAGACGGAGCCCGACAATGGTCCGGAAATCCACTGCAGCTGGTGAGGATGCCATGCTCAAGGAGCGCTTGCTGATTGCCATGCGAGAGGATCGTCCGCTGCAAACCGGATTCAGATCTGCTTCTCCAAGATCGACGCGCTGCCTTTTATTGGCTATTCGGCCAATGCTTCCTATATGCATGAGCTCGTGCGATCAGTGTTGGCACCTAGGGAACGTCACCGGTCGTCACCAAGCAGGTGGCCCACGCACGGGCGATCTTATCGTTTGTCGGGGCAGGCTTGGCAGTGTCAATCCTGTTGGAACATGCGCGGCAAGCAGGACGTAACGGAGACGTGTTCCGGCCGATCATTCTGCAAGGTTACATGGCGCTGACACATCTGGTCTCGGCGGAGGACTCCAAGAGGCCGATCATCGGCCGGGTGCGCAACGTCAGTCGCGAAGCGGGCGCTGCGCTTGAGGCGCGGCCGGACAAGAATTTCGACAACACTCCTCCGTAGAGAAGATGATCTAAGCCCTCCTCTATGCAGGACAGAAGCGCCTTGTTATCGCTGGCCTATCTGTTCGCCGGGCCAGGCCCGCTTGTTCAGCCCCGGCGAACAGATGGGCCGGAGTCACGCACGAGAGCACCTATCCCGGCAGCCAAAGCCTCCAGGAAGAGAACGTGGACACGGCACCAGAGAGCAGGCGCTCCACCTCGGGGACGCTGATCGGCTTGCTTGGTGACGATGAGCCGGGCTTGCAGGTTTGTCAGAGGAAGAACTGCTCCAGTGGCTTCTGCCGAATGAGCAAAGGGTAGTGGAAACCATGATGCGCATCGAGAACAAGATCCTGGGGAAGATCGCACTGTAGCTGGGCGAGGCGCGGCCACTTGAGGACATATCCCCTACGGCAGCGTTACAACCCCGTTTTCCAGTTCCGACTAGCCAAGAAGACGCGCAGGATCTTCACGGTGTCTTCCCGGACCACGAAGGCAGTGAAAGGTCGACGCTCGAAGCCGACGATGCTTGCCACGGACTGGATGATCGATCTCGATCCAGACGCGGGCGACGAAGGCGGCGAAATAATCTATTCTGGTCCCGCGCCGGCCGTCTTTTGTGCCAAGAGGTCAGCGACAGGGGCCGAGCTTCGGCGCTACATTAGGATCAGTGCGGGCTGAGCGCCCCTCAACGGAAATCTCATTGGGCTCTTCGCGTCGATAACGTGACCGCCGCTGAAAAGCGATTGGGTCAACAATCTGACGGAGAGCCAGAAATATCTGACAGAGGACAGCAGGGCTCAGAGCCCGTCATCACGCCGCCCGCCGCCCGTCCTAACGACGCTGGAAAGCCCGGTCGGGCGGGACCATGATCCTGGCGGCACTTGGGCTGAAAGAACGAGGTCCCTCCGTTGACGGCATTTCCGCACGGCACGGTTCACGATGCGGGCGAAGACCTGCAGGCCATGGTGCGGGCGGATCCGGCCGTATTCACCCTGTGGCAGAGCCTGACGCCGCTGGGCCGGAACGAATTCATCTGCTGAATCGAGGACGCAAGGCAGCCCGCGACCCGCCAGCGCCGCATCCAGCGAACGTGCGAGGCCCTGCTGCTGGGCCGGGTGCATCCACCGGACGGACAAGGCGCCTGGCCGCTGGCAAAAGGCGGTGCTGGTCGACAGGAAGGGCCGTCCTAGCGTCAAGAGCTGAAACCAGCACCTCGGGCAGCCGGGCTGCAAGGAGGCGCGGCAACCGCTCGTACGGGCCTTCCACGGCGCGGAAAGGGTCATGTTCCGCCCGCAGCGCCGCCCGGCCTTGGCTTTCCGACGCGCGTTTCGGAACGGTTTTGCCCCTGGCGCCGTTCCTGAACCAACCGAAGGAGAAGCCCGATGATCCGAACGGTTCTCGTCACGGCCGTCGCTTTCGCCGCCGCCTGGGGGGCAGGGGCCCCGGACCCCGGACGCCATCCGGTGCAGTCCGGGACCGATGGCGCGGCCCCGGCCCACGCTGTCCCGCAAGCTCAGCCGCAAGCCCCGGCGACCGGCTTTCAGGCCTTGGGCGCGGCCTTCGATCGCGCCGACCGGGCGCTGATGCGGTCAGGGCCGCTGCCCGAAACCGCCGCCCGGCCGGCGATGCGGCCGACCGGGATCGGGACGGACCGGCCATTTGCGCGGCCCGC
>NZ_JHWH01000016.1 GCF_000622145.1 Paracoccus yeei ATCC BAA-599
CCCTGGCACAGCGAAGCCGTCGGGGGGGCGGTCACATCATCAGAGCCATCGGCGGGAACGTAGTGGTCATGCAACGTCCAGTCAGGGGGACACCATGACGGCCACGACCGCTGCCCCGCACCAGCCCGAACTGAAACGGGTCATGGGGCCAAAGCTGCTTTTGCTGTTCATCGTCGGCGACATCCTGGGCACCGGGGTCTATGCCCTGACCGGCACCGTCGCCGGAGAGGTCGGGGGCGCCGCCTGGGCCCCCTTCCTGATCGCCTTTGCGGTCGCGACCATCACGGCGCTGTCCTATCTGGAACTGGTGACGCGCTATCCTCAGGCCGCTGGCGCCGCGCTTTACACGCACCGCGCCTTTGGCGTGCATTTCCTGACCTTCATCGTGGCCTTCACGGTGATGTGTTCGGGCATCACCTCGGCCTCGACGGCCTCGAACGCCTTCGCGGGCTTTCTGAACGACGGCTTCGGCTTGGGCTTTTCCGACGGCAGCACGGGCATCCTGCTGATCGCGCTGGGCTTCATGGCGCTGGTCGCGGCGATCAACCTGCGCGGCGTCGGCGAAAGCGTCAAGGCCAACGTGGTGCTGACCTGTGTCGAGCTGTCGGGCCTGCTGATGATCATCATGATCGGCTTTTATGCGATGGCGCAGGGCCGGGCCGATTTCACCGAGGTGATGATCTTCCGGTCGTCCGAGGAGAAGGGCTGGTTCCTGTCCGTGACGGCGGCGACCGCGCTGGCCTTCTTCGCCATGGTCGGGTTCGAGGATTCGGTCAACATGGCCGAGGAGGTCAAGGACCCCGTCCGCATCTTTCCCCGCATCATGCTGACCGGCCTGGGCATCACCGGAGTGATCTATGTGCTGGTGGCAATCTGCGCGGTGGCGCTGGTTCCCGTGGGCGAGCTGTCCAATCCCGACAACGGCTCGGCCCTGACGCAGGTCGTGCGGGCAGGCGCGCCGAACCTTCCCTTCGACAGGATCTTTCCGTTCATCGGCATGTTCGCAGTCGCGAACTCGGCGCTGATCAACATGCTGATGGCCAGCCGCCTGCTTTACGGGCTGGCGCGCCAGCGCGTCCTGCCCCATGCGCTGGGGCTGGTCCACCACCGCAGCCGGACGCCCTGGGTCGCGATCCTGTTCACCACCGCACTGGCCTTCGGCCTGATCTATTTCGTGGTCACGCGCTCGGACGCGACGGCGGTCAGCCTGCTTGGGGGGACGACGGCGCTGTTGCTATTGTGCGTCTTCACCATCGTGAACATCGCATTGCTGGTCCTGCGCAAGCACCGGGTCGAGCATGAGCATTTTCGCACGCCCCGCATTCTGCCCTGGATCGGCGCGGCGACCTGCCTGTTCCTGGCCGGCCCCTGGGCCCGCAGCGCCGCCCAGATGGAGCAGTACCGCGTCGCGGCCTGGCTGCTGGGCATCGGCATCGTGCTCTGGGCGGTCACCTGGGTCTGGAACAAGGCCACCCACCGTCCCGGCGACCTGAGCCATATCGAGGAGCTGAGCAGCCATCACGGCGATTCGCCCCGGAACTGACGAAGACGGCCTTGACGAAGAAGGGGCGGGATCGACCCGCCCCTGCCCCTAGTTGTCCATCTTGAGCGCCTGGATGAAGGCGGTCTGCGGAATTTCGACCTTGCCGAACTGGCGCATCTTCTTTTTCCCGGCCTTCTGCTTTTCCAGAAGCTTCTTTTTCCGGGTGGCATCGCCGCCATAGCATTTCGCCGTCACGTCCTTGCGCATCGCGGACAGGGTTTCGCGGGCGATGACCCGGCTGCCGATCGCCGCCTGGATCGGGATCTTGAACATGTGGCGCGGGATCAGCTCCTTGAGCTTTTCGACCATCGCCCGGCCGCGGGACTCGGCCCGGTCGCGGTGGACCATGATCGACAGCGCGTCCACCGGCTCGTCGTTGACCAGGATCGACATCTTGACCAGGTAATCCTCGCGGTATTCGCTGATCTGGTAGTCGAAGCTGGCATAGCCCTTGGTCACGGATTTCAGCCGGTCATAGAAGTCGAACACCACCTCGGCCAGCGGCAGGTCATAGACCACCATCGCCCGGCTGCCCGCATAGGTCAGGTCCAGCTGGATGCCGCGCCGGTCTTGGCACAGCTTCAGCACGTCGCCCAGGTATTCGTCGGGGACCATGATCGTGGCCTTGATGCGCGGCTCCTCGATATGGTCGACGTGGGTCAGGTCGGGCATGTCGGCGGGGTTGTGCAGGTCGCGCACCTCTCCGTCGCGCATGTGCAGCTTGAAGACCACCGAAGGCGCGGTGGTGATCAGGTCCAGGTCGTATTCGCGTTCCAGCCGGTCGCGGATCACTTCCAGGTGCAGCAGCCCCAGGAAGCCGCAGCGGAAGCCGAAGCCCAGCGCGGCCGAGGTCTCCATCTCATAGCTGAAGGATGCGTCGTTCAGCGCCAGCTTCTCGATGGCGTCGCGCAGCGCCTCGAAATCGTTGGCATCGACCGGGAACAGGCCGCAGAAGACCACCGGCTGGGCGGGCTTGAAGCCCGGCAGCGGCGTGTCGGTGCCCTTCTTCTCATGCGTGATGGTGTCGCCGACGCGGGTGTCGCGGACTTGTTTGATCGAGGCGGTCAGCACGCCGATCTCGCCTGGGCCAAGCTCGGGAATGTCGACCATTGCGGGCTTCAGCACGGCCAGCTTGTCGATGCCGTAGACGGCGTTCGTCTGCATCATGCGGATGCGGTCGCCCTTGCGGATGACCCCGTCCATGACCCGGATCATGACCACGACGCCCAGATAGGCATCATACCAGCTGTCGACCAGCATGGCCTTGAGCGGCGCGTTGCGGTCGCCCTTGGGGGCCGGCAGGCGCGTGACGATGGCTTCCAGCACGTCGGGAATGCCAAGCCCGGTCTTGGCGGAAATCTCCAGCGCGTCCGAGGCGTCGATGCCGATGACCTCCTCGATGTTCTCCTTGACCCGCTCGGGCTCGGCGGCGGGCAGGTCGATCTTGTTCAGGACCGGCACGATCTCATGGCCCGCGTCGATGGCCTGATAGACGTTGGCCAGCGTCTGCGCCTCGACGCCCTGGCTGGCATCGACGACAAGCAGGCTGCCCTCGACCGCGCGCATGGACCGGCTGACCTCATAGGCGAAGTCGACGTGGCCGGGCGTGTCGATCAGGTTCAGCACATAGGTCCGCCCGTCGCGCGCCGGATATTCGATGCGCACGGTGTTGGCCTTGATGGTGATGCCGCGCTCGCGCTCGATATCCATGCTGTCCAGCATCTGCGCCTTCATGTCGCGGTCGGCGACCGTGCCCGTCGACTGGATCAGACGGTCGGCCAAGGTGGATTTGCCGTGGTCGATATGGGCCACGATCGAGAAGTTGCGGATAAGATCAAGGTCGGTCATGGCCGGGCTATACTCGGGCTTTGGCGTTGCGGAAAGAGGGTTCAGCGCGGGGACATGCCGGCAGCGCGCAACTGGGTCCGGCGCAGGCGCGCTTCGCGCAGCATGGCGTAGCAGCCCGAGCCGACGATGATCGCGGCGCCGGTCAGGGTCAGGGTGTCGGGCCGTTCGCCAAAGACGATCAACGCCAGGATCAGGGCAAAGACCAGCCGGGCATAGCGGAAGGGTGCCAGCGCCGACGCTTCGCCCAGGCGGGTCGCCGTGACCAGCAAGCTGTAGCCGCCGATGCCGACCGCCATGCAGCCCGCCAGGATCAGCCATTCCCGGACGTCCGGCAGGACCGGGCGCTGGCCCATGACCAGCCCCATCAGGACCGCGGCGACGAAGATCGCGAAGAAGGCCGAGGCCGCCAGCTGCATCGAATGGATGCCGCGCGGAATGCGCCGCGTCGCCAGGTCGCGCGCCGCCAGGCCCAGGACCGCGACCACCGCCATCAGCGACACCGGCTGGAATCCGGCCAGGCCCGGCCGGATGACCAGGATCACGCCCAGAAAGCCCGCGATGATCGCCGACCAGCGCCGCCAGCCCACCGGCTCGCCCAGAAACAGCGCCGCGCCCAGCACGATGGCCAAAGGCAGCGCCTGCATGATGGCCGAGGTCGAGGACAGCTCGGTCAGCGCCAGGGCCACGACGATGCCGATCGAGCCCACCGCCTCGGCCAGGTTGCGCAGCAGGACCAGCGGGTCCAGCAGCGCCCGCGTCCAGAGCCGCCCGCCCTGCCGCCGCAGCATGATCCAGAAGCTGAACCAGCCCAGAAGCCCGATCATGCCCAACACCTGGGCATAGGGCAGCGTCGCCGTCAGCAACTTGATGCACATGTCCTCGAAGGCGAACAGCACCATCGAGACGACCATCAGCATCGCCGCACGAAAGTTTTCGCTGACCATTCGCCCGACCTCGATTCTGGGGAAAACTGCGGCGCCCGCGCCCGCGACGGTGCTATAGGCCGGATCGCGGCCCGGCGAAAGCCGGGATCGCGCGCGATTCGCCCGCAGGCGCGGCGCGCAATGCGCCGGCGGCACATCTTGCGTCCCGCCCCCTGCCCCGCGCCAATGCTTGAGGCGCCCCGCGATTGAGGCGAAGCCGCCCTTCTGCTAGAGTCGCCGGACCAACAAGCGGCAGCAAAGGGGGCCAACCCCGCCGCATGCAGGCCAGAGCCGAGGAGACAGAGATGATGAACCGCCTGATGATCGCCGCGGCCGCGGTGGCGCTGACCACGCCGCTTGCCGTGGCGGGACCGATCGATTCCGCATGCATCCGATCCGAACGCGCCGCAAGCCCCCGGCTGTGCGGCTGCATCCAGCAGGTCGCGAACCAGACCCTGTCGCGGTCCGACCAGCGCCGCGCCGCCCGGCTGTTTCGCAACGCCGACGAGGCGCAGGAAATCCGCATGTCGAAAAGCGATGCGGACAATGCCTTCTGGGCGCGCTACAAGAACTTCGCCGCCACCGCCGAGGCCTATTGCTCGAACTGAGACACCCATGCGCATCGCCGTTCTGACCGGCGCCGGAATTTCGGCCGAAAGCGGGATCAGGACCTTCCGCGCAACCGACGGGCTTTGGGAAGAGCACCGGATCGAGGACGTGGCGACGCCCGAGGGGTTTCGCCGCGACCCGGTGCTGGTGCACCGCTTCTACAACATGCGCCGCGGCGACGCGGCCCGCGCCCAGCCCAATGCGGCGCATCGGGCGCTGGCGCGGCTGGGGCGGCACCACGACCTGACGCTGATCACCCAGAACGTGGACGACCTGCACGAACGCGGCGGGTCGGCCAACGTGATCCACATGCACGGCAGCCTGCTGGGCGCGCTTTGCGCGGCCTGCGGGCATCGCTGGCCGGCCACGCTGGTCATGCGCTCGCTGGATGCCTGCCCGGCTTGCGGCAAGCAGGCGACGCGCCCCGACATCGTCTGGTTCGGCGAGATCCCCTATCACATGGAACGGATCTGGCAGGCGGTCGAGAACGCCGAGTTGTTCGCGGCCATCGGCACCTCGGGGCAGGTCTATCCGGCGGCGGGGCTGGCCCAGCACGCCCGCCGCATGGGGGCGCGCACGATTGAGCTGAACCTGGCCGCCTCGGTCAACAGCCGCGACTTCGACGAACGACTGATCGGGCCCGCGACCGTCATCGTGCCCCGCTGGGTCGATGCCCTTTGCGCCTGAACGGGCGCGTTTCGAAAGACAGCCATGACCATCCTTGCCAATGCCCGCCTGATCCTTGCCGATACGGTCATCCGGGGCGCCGTCGCGGTCCGGGACGGGACCATCGCCGAGATCCTGCCCGGGGACCGGGTGCCGCCCGGCGCGCTGGACATGGGCGGCGACTATCTGGCCCCGGGGCTGGTGGAGCTGCACACCGACAACATGGAACGCCACATCCGGCCCCGCCCGGGCGTCGACTGGCCCCACGCCGCCGCAATCCTGGCCCATGACGCGGAACTGGCGGGCTGCGGCATCACGACGGTCTTCGACGCGATGCGCGTCGGCTCGATCCCGAACGACGGGCCGGACCAGGATTACCAGAAATACGCCCGCGAACTGGCGCATGAGTTGATCGCGCTGCGCGAGCGCAAGGCGCTGCGGATCAGCCACCTTCTGCACCTGCGCGCCGAGGTCTGCTCCGAAACCCTGATCGCCGAACTGGACGAGTTCGGGCCCCAGGATCGGGTGGGCATCATCAGCCTGATGGATCACACGCCGGGCCAGCGCCAGTTCCGCGACATCTCGAAACTGGCGCAATATGTGCAGGGCAAGTACAAGCTGGACGACGCCGGCTTTGCCGACCATGTCGCACGGCTGCGGGCCCTGCGCGACCGCTACGGCGACGCGCATGAGGCGGCGGCGGTTGCGGTGGCGCACCGCCTGGGCGCGGTTCTGGCCAGCCACGACGACACGACGGCGGACCAGGTTGCGGTCTCGGCCCGGCACGGGGCGCGGCTGGCCGAGTTTCCGACCACCCCCGAGGCGGCGGCCGCCTGCCACGCGCATGGCATCATGGTGATGATGGGCGCGCCGAACCTGATCCGGGGCGGGTCGCACTCGGGCAATGTCTCGGCCGCCGACCTGGCACGGGCCGGGCATCTCGACATCCTGTCGTCGGATTACGTTCCCTCGGGCCTGCTGGCGGGTGCGCTGATCCTGGCGCGGCTGTGGGACGACCTGCCCCGCGCCATGGCTACGGTCACGGCCAATCCCGCCCGCGCCGCCGGCCTTGCGGATCGCGGCCGGCTGGAGCTCGGGCTGCGCGCCGACCTGATCCGGTTCGGAATGCTCGATGCGACGCCGGTCTTGCGGGAAACCTGGGTGCGGGGGCTTCGCGTCTGACAGGACTTGATCTGGATCAAGGCAACCGCCGTCCCTGGCCGCTAGGCAGGACCCATTCCATAGCACTGCCGATTACAGGGAATCATTTCAGTTCGGCCGCCCGGGTCTGAGGGGGCAAGCAGCGGCCGAGGGGCGGGGTTTCGACCTCGCCCCTATTTTTTTCGTGCCGCAGTCAGGTTTTTCGTGGGACGGCCGGGCCGTCAGCCCATCAGCCGGGTCTTGATGGCGGGCCCGACCGCACCGAAATCCATCTGCCCCGCGTGGCGGGCGCGCAATTCGGCCATCACCCGTCCCATGTCGCGGATCGAGCCCGCGCCCAGGTCCGCGATCACGCGATCGATCGCCGCGGCCGTCTCCTCGGGGTCGAGCTGGCGCGGCAGATAGGACTGGATCACCGCGATCTCGTCCTGCTCGCGCTCGGCCAGTTCGATCCGGCCGCCCTCTTCATAGGCGCGGGCGGATTCCTGGCGCTGCTTGACCATCTTGGACAGAATCGCGGTCAGATCCGCGTCGCTGAGGCCGGTTTCGTCGCCGCTTTCGGTGCGCGCGGCAATCTCGCGGTCCTTGATCGCGGCCGAGATCAGCCGCAGCGTCGACAGCCTGGCCGAATCCTTGGCCTTCATCGCGTCCTTGATGTCGGCCGCGATGCGTTCGCGCAATCCCAACTGGTTCTCGCCCATCCGATCCTCGCTGAACAATCCGGCGGCGCTTGTCCCCGGCTTCGCACCGGGCGTCAACCCGTGCCGTTCCGCAAGCTTTCCCCGCCCTGCCCCGTCCCGTCAAGTTCCCGCCTTGACGCAGCAGGCCGCTTTCCCTAGGTTCCCGCCGATTTACACGGAGAGATGACCATGGCCCCAAAACCGACCGCATGTCTGGCGCTTGCCGATGGCACCGTGTTCCATGGCCGTGGCTTCGGCGCGACGGGCGAGGTGGTGGCCGAGCTGGTGTTCAACACCGCCATGACCGGCTATCAGGAGATCATGACCGATCCCAGCTATGCCAGCCAGATCGTCACCTTCACCTTTCCCCATGTCGGCAACACCGGCGTCACCGAACAGGACGACGAGGCCCCCGATCCGGTCGCCTCGGGCATCGTGGTGAAATGGGATCCGACCGAGCCGTCGAACTGGCGCGCCTCGTCCGACCTGGTGGACTGGATGGCGCGGCGCGGCCGCATCGGCATTGGCGGCATCGACACCCGGCGCCTGACCCGCGCGATCCGGCAGCAGGGATCGCCCCATGTCGTGCTGGCCCATGACCCCGAGGGCAATTTCGACATCGCCGCGATGGTCGCCCGTGCTCGCGACTGGAAGGGTCTCGTCGGTCTGGACCTGGCCCGCGAAGTCACCACCCGGCAAAGCTATCGCTGGGACGAAGGTCTGTGGGAATGGCCCGGCCAGTTCGGCAAATCCGAGGAAAAGAAGCCCTTCCGCGTGGTCGCGCTGGACTACGGCGCGAAACGCAACATCCTGCGCTCGTTGGCGCAGACCGGGGCGGAGGTCGTGGTTCTGCCCGCCACCGCCACCGCCGAGGAGGTGATGGCCCATAATCCCGAGGGCGTGTTCCTGTCGAACGGGCCGGGCGATCCGGCGGCCACGGGCGAATATGCCGTGCCGATGATCCGCGACCTGCTGGACCGCGACATGCCGATCTTCGGCATCTGCCTGGGCCATCAGATGCTGGCGCTGGCGCTGGGTGCCAGGACCGTCAAGATGGGCCACGGCCACCACGGCGCGAACCACCCGGTGCGCGACGTGGAAACCGGCAAGGTCGAGATCACCTCGATGAACCACGGCTTCGCGGTCGATGCCCAGACCCTGCCCGAGGGCGTGATCGAGACCCATGTCAGCCTGTTCGACGGCTCGAACTGCGGACTTCGGATGCGCGACCGTCCGGTCTTTTCGGTGCAATACCACCCCGAGGCCAGCCCGGGCCCGCAGGACAGCGCCTATCTGTTCGACCGCTTCACCGAGGCGATGCGCGCGCGGCGCTGAGGCTGCCGCGACCCGATTAACCCGTCCTTAACCCTCCCTGTGCCAGATGAGGGACCAAAGGACGGGAATCGGGCATGGCTGGAACCGCGTTAAGCAAACCCACGACGATCGCGACATTGCCGGCCCGCCCGGCGGCCCCCGCGCCCCGCGACGATGCGGCGGTCATTGCCGGCCGCGATCTGCGCCCCCTGGGCCAGATCCTGCTGGAGGACGGCGCGGTCGATCCCCGGAACCTGCTGCGCGCCGTCGTCATGCGCCAGCGCCAGTCCGCGCGGCTGGGCGAAATCCTTCTGTCCCACGGCTGGGTCGAGGAAGAGGCGCTGACCCGCGCGCTGTCGCGGCAATGGCGCGCCTCGGTCATCGACCTTGCGGCGCTGCCGCCCGATCCCCGCCTGGTCGATGCCGTGGGGGCCGGCCTTTGCCTGGCCGAGGGGCTGGTGCCCTGGCGGCGGGTGGGCGGCGTGACCTTCATCGCGACCTCGCGCCCCGATGCCTTCGATGACCTCATTCCCCGCCTGCCGCGCGATTTCGGCACCGTGCGGATGCTGCTCTGTTCGGAAAACGCGGCGCGAGAGGCGGTCCTGAAAAGCCGCCGCACCGCGCTGATCCGCGAGGCCGAGATGCGCGTTCCCGCCGTCGAAAGCTGCCGGACCCGCAACGAACGCCGCACCGGGCGGATCGCGCTGGGTCTGGTGGGCGGCGCGGCGCTGGGGCTGGTCCTGGCTCCGGTCGCAGTGATCGCGGTGCTGACCGCCTGGGCGGTGCTGACGCTTTTCGCCTCGATGCTGCTCAAGCTGTTCTCGTTCCAGGCCATCCTGCGCCAGCGCGCGCAGGAAGCCGCCCTGGCGCGGGCGGCCGCGCGCGGCCAGGTCGCGCGCCCCGAAATGACGGGATCGCTGCCGGTGATCTCGGTCATGGTGCCGATGTTCGCCGAGGCCGATATCGCCGACCGGCTGATCGGCCGGCTGTCGCGGCTGGATTACCCGCGCGAGCTGATGGACGTCCTGATCGTGGTCGAGGAAACCGACCGCGTGACCTGCGACGCGCTGGCGCAGGTGCAGCTGCCGCGCTGGATGCGTGTCGTCAGGGTGCCGGACGGTCCGATCCGCACCAAGCCCCGGGCGCTGAACTATGCACTGAACTTCTGCCGGGGCAGCATCATCGGGGTCTGGGACGCCGAGGACCGGCCCGAGCCCGACCAGTTGCACAAGGTTGCCCGCGGCTTTCACTTCGCGGCGCCGGACGTGGCCTGCCTGCAGGGCGTGCTGGATTACTACAACCCTCGGACCAACTGGCTGTCGCGTGCCTTCACGATGGAATACGCGGCCTGGTTCCGCGGTACGCTCGCCGGAGCCGCCGCACTGGACCTGGTGGTGCCCCTGGGCGGCACGACACTGTTCTTTCGCCGCGACCTGCTGGAGCGGGTCGGCGCGTGGGATGCCTGGAACGTGACCGAGGATTGCGACCTGGGCGTGCGCCTGACCCGGCGCGGCTATCGCACGCAGATGCTGGACACCGTCACGCATGAGGAGGCCTGCTGCCGCCTGGTTCCCTGGATCAAGCAGCGGTCGCGCTGGCTCAAGGGCTTCGTCATGACCTGGGGCGTGCACATGCGCGACCCGGTGGGGCTGTGGCGCGACCTGGGCACGCGGCGGTTCGTCGCCCTGCAGGTCCAGCTTGCGGCCTCGGTCTCGCAATACCTGCTGGCACCCGTGCTCTGGAGCCTGTGGCTGCTCAGCCTGGGGCTGCCCCATCCGGTCCGGGGCCTGCTCGAGGGCCGGCTGGGCGGCAATGCCATCGCCCTGCTCTTTTCGCTGTTCCTGCTGGCCGAGTTCCTGAACATGGCCATTGCCGCCTGGGCGGTCCGGGGACGGACCCACCGCCACCTGCTGCCCTGGGTCGCGACCCTGCACCTGTATTTCCCGCTGGGCTGCCTGGCCGCCTGGAAGGCGATCTATGAGGTCGTGGCCAAGCCCTTCTACTGGGACAAGACCCAGCACGGCATCTTTGATGCCGCCGAAGAGGGCGCGATTGCCGTCCCCGACGCCCCTGCCGCGCTGATCCCCCTGCGCCGCACGGGACCGGCTGGCGCGGCCGCCCCGCAGCCCAAGGGTGCGGCGCAGGACCCCGGCCCCGTCCCGCTCTTGGGCCGGATCGGCTGAACCAGCCGGCCCGAGCATGGCTTGCCCGCCATCACCCATTCGCACTGGCCGCCCGCACCCGGGCGGCGCAGCCTTGTTCCGCAGCCGATCAAGGCGCGGCGCCGGCCTGTTCCGCCTCGGCCATCAGCTGATCGATCACCTGGCCCGCCTGCTCGACGGTTTGCGCCAGGCGCTCGGACAGGGCGGCCAGCGTCTCGGTCCCGGTTTCGCGCAGCAGGAAGGCCTGGCCGCCCTTGCCCAGCGTCTCCATGTCCAGCGGCCGGTCGGTCAGCAGGCGGCCGGCGCATTGCAGGTTCCACAGGAAGCGCCGGGCCCGGGCCAGGGTCTCGGCCTCGTCCCGGCTGACCAGCCCGGCGCGCGGTCCCGCCCGCAGCTGCGCCAGCGCCCCCCGGCTGGGCGATCCGGCGCGCAAAGCGAGGCTTTGGGCGACAAGCTCGATGTCCTGCAGCCGGCC
The DNA here is from genome assembly GCF_000622145.1 of Paracoccus yeei ATCC BAA-599. Lineage (GTDB taxonomy): Bacteria > Pseudomonadota > Alphaproteobacteria > Rhodobacterales > Rhodobacteraceae > Paracoccus > Paracoccus yeei. The sequence continues at coordinate 11,382 of NZ_JHWH01000016.1, forward strand.
GCGGCCGATCTTGGCCTCCCATGCGCCGTCGGGGGCCTTGGCGGCAAAGATCCGGGCCCGCATCTCGGCCAGATCGGGCATGACGCGCGGATCGCCCCCGCGCGCCTTGAGCACCCCGATGCGCAGGGCCTCGACCTCGTCGGCCAGGCGCGCGGCGTCCGCGCCGCAGCCGCCGATCACCCGGGCGCGGGTCAGGGCCAGATGCTCCCACGTCCAGGCCTCGGTCATCTGGTAGTCGCGGAAGCTTTGTACCGAGGTCGCGACCGGCCCCTGCCGCCCCGAGGGGCGCAGACGCATGTCCACCTCGTAAAGCCGCCCGGCCGAGGTCGGCGCCGAAAGCGCGGTGATGACGGCCTGCGTCAGCCGCGCGTAATAGGCGCGCGGCGCGAGCGGTTTCGGCCCGTCCGAGACCTCGGCCCCGGCCGCGTCATAGATCACGATCAGGTCCAGGTCCGAACCGGCGTTCAGTTGCCGCGCCCCGAGCGAGCCCATGCCCAGCACGACCGCACCGCGGCCGGGCGGCGGGCCGTGGCGCCAGCCGAATTCGTCCGCGACGACGGGGAACAGGGCGCCCACGGCCGCATCGGCGATGTCGGCATATTGGCTGCCCGCCTCTTCGGCGCCGATCAGGGCGCGCAGGTGGTGGACGCCGGTGCGGAACTGCCATTCATGCGCCCAGCGACGGGCCGCGTCCAGCGCGCGTTCATAGCCGCCGTCGGGCGCTGCAAGCACGTTGGCAAGCACCTGCTCAAGCTGCTTTTGCAGGTCCGCCGCGCCCGGCCATTCCGAAAAGAAGCTGCCGCCCAGCACCGCGTCCAGCACTTCGGCATGGCGGCCCAGATAGGCTGCAAGTCCCGGCGCGGTGCCGCAGATGTCGACGATCAGGTCGATCAGCTGGGGGTTGGCCTCGAACAGGGAAAAAAGCTGCACCCCGGCGGGCAGCCCCGCCAGGAAGGTGTCGAACCGCGCGAGCGCCTCGCCGGCATGGGCGGCGGCGGAGAGGCGCGTCAGCAGTTCGGGCTCGATCCGGGCAAAGACCTGGCGCGCGCGTTCCGAGCGCAGCGCGGGATAGGTCCGCCAACGCTCGACGATCGCCTCGGATTCCGGGGAAAGCGCGGGCCGGCTGCGCTGATCCGCGGGAGCGAAGAAATCCGCCGTCAGCGCCTCGACCCGCTCCAGCCGCCGGACAAGCCGCGCCGACCAGGCCGAGGCATCGGGCTCGCCCATCATGTGGGCAATGGTCGCGATCCCTTCGGACGTCGCGGGGACCAGATGGGTCTGGGCGTCGTTGACCATCTGGATGCGATGCTCGATCTCGCGGTGCTCGCGGTAATGCTCGGTCAGTTCGACCGCGACCTCGGTGGGCACCCAGCCCTTCTCAGCCAGGCGCGCAAGCCCCTGAACGGTGCCGCGCACCCGCAGGTCGGGGTCGCGGCCACCGGCGATCAGCTGCCGGGTCTGGGTAAAGAACTCGATTTCCCGGATGCCGCCCTGGCCCAGCTTCATGTTGTGGCCGGGCACATCGATGCGGCCGTTCAGGCCCTTGTGGGCGCGGATGCGGCGGCGCATGTCGTCGGTGTCCTGGATGGTGGCGAAGTCCAGGTGCCGGCGCCAGACGAAGGGATCGAGTTCGCGCAGGAAGCGTTCGCCCACCGCCAGGTTGCCGCCGCAGGGGCGCGCCTTGATATAGGCGCCGCGTTCCCAGGTGCGGCCCTCGGCCTCGTAATATCCCAGCGCCGCCGAAACCGAGATGCAGACCGGCGTCACCGCCGCATCGGGCCGCAGCCGCAGGTCGGTGCGAAAGACATAGCCCTGGTCGGTGTTGTCCGAGATGGTCGCGGCCGCCTTGCGCGTGGCGCGGATCAGGGCGGCGCGCGCCTCGTGCTGGTCGTCCGGGTCATAGGCGGCATCGTCGTAGAACACGATCAGGTCGATGTCCGAGGAATAGTTCAGCTCTCCCGCGCCCATCTTGCCCATGGCGAGCGCGGTGACCCCGCCCGCGTCCGACCCGGTGGGCGGCAGCTTGCCGCGCGCAGCCTCGTGCGCGACATGGATGCGCAGTGCAAGGTCGGTCGCACGGTCGGCCAGGCCGGTCAGGGCGCCCGTCACCTGGTCCAGCCGCCAAATGCCCCCCAGGTCGCACAGCGCCGCCCAAAGCGCGATCCGCCGCTTGGCCTGCCTCAGCGCCGGCCCCAGGGCGTCGGCGGCCAGGTGCTGGAACCCGGCGGTTTCCTGCGCCACCACATCGGCATCGGCGGCCGAGGCATCGGCCAGCCGGTCCGCCAGCCAGTCGGCCTCGCGCTGGATCAGCCCAGCCAGATAGGGGCTGCAACCGGCGGCGCCCCGGACCAGATCGGCCAGCACCGGATCGGCGATGCCGGCGCGGTCGACCGCGGACTGGCCGCGCGCGGGGTCGATGGGAATCGGCAGGCGGGTGATGCGCGATGCAAGGGTCATGGCGCGACCCTAGCGGGCGGCGGGGCAAGGTCAATGCCGGGCGGGCCGCGGCGGAACCCGCGCCGCATGGCCCGCGTTTCCATCGCCACGACGATCCCGCAAATCGTGGCGTTCCATCAAAAACTTGCGGTTTCGCCGCTTGGCGCGGGGGGGAACTGTTGCTAGGCTTTGCCCCACCGTCCGACCCAGGAAAGTCCCTTCACCCCTTTCGATTCCCGATGCGCGCGCACAGCAACACCCTTCATAGGTCCCGCGGGGACATTGGCGCGGCCGGAAAGGGGCACGGCTGATGCGGCACTCCTTGCCCCATGCCCCGCAGTTCTATGTCACCGCACCGCAGCCCTGCCCCTATCTGCACGGCCGCGCGGAACGCAAGCTGTTCACCGCGCTCGCCGGCGATTCGGCCAACGAACTGAACAACGCCCTGTCCCGGCAGGGCTTTCGCCGGTCGCAGAACGTGCTGTACCGGCCCAGTTGCGAAAGCTGCGTGGCCTGCATGTCGGCGCGCATCCGGGTGGGCGAATTCCAGCCCTCGCGCACGCAGCGGCGCATCGGGCGGCGCAACGCGCAGCTGCGGCGCCTGGCCACCAGCGCCTGGGCGACCGAGGAACAGTACGAGCTGTTCCGCCGCTATCTGGACGAACGCCATGCCGACGGCGGCATGGCCGACATGGACATCTTCGAATTCGCCGCGATGATCGAGGAAACCCCTGTCCGCACCCGCGTCATCGAATACCGCGCGACCGAGCCGGGCAGCCCGCCCTCGGACAGCGACAGGCTGGCGGCGGTCTGCCTGACCGATGTGCTGGATGACGGGCTGAGCCTGGTCTACAGCTTCTACGACCCGCGGATGGAGCCGGCGAGTCTGGGAACATACATCATCCTGGACCATATCGAACTGGCGCGCAGCGCGGGACTGCCCTTCGTCTATCTGGGCTACTGGGTGCCGGGCAGTCGCAAGATGGACTACAAGGCGCGGTTCTCCGCGCTGGAAATCTACAAGGGCGGGGTCTGGCAGCCGATCGGCGACCCCGCGCAGCACAGCTCCGACATTCACCCCCTGTCGGTCGATCCGATCGTCGAACAGGTGGCGCGCATCACCTTGCCTCCAAAGCCGCGATGAATATTACCCTTTTTGCCTCATATCAGAAATAAAATTACAATAATTCGTCATCACGCGTCATTTTCTTGGACAATCGCCATTGACCGCGCCCGCTTGGCCCCATAGGTTCCGGCGACGCGGCCTGGCCGGCCCAAAGGCCGGCGGCCGCAGGAACCAGGATGGGAGAATGGGACATGTCCCGAAGCATGACGGGTGCAAGGATGGTTATCGAAGCTCTGCGCGATCAGGGCGTCGACACCGTATTCGGCTATCCGGGCGGGGCGGTGCTACCCATCTATGACGAGATCTTTCAGCAGAACGACATCAAGCACATCCTGGTGCGCCACGAACAGGGCGCCGTCCACATGGCCGAGGGCTATGCGCGTTCGACCGGCAAGCCGGGCGTCGTCCTGGTCACCTCGGGGCCCGGGGCGACCAACGCGGTCACGGGGCTGACCGATGCGCTGCTGGATTCGATCCCGCTGGTCGTCCTGTCGGGCCAGGTCCCGACCTTCCTGATCGGCACCGACGGCTTCCAGGAAGCGGACACGGTCGGCATCACCCGGCCCTGCACCAAGCACAACTGGCTGGTCAAGGAAACCGACGAGCTGGCGGCGACGATCCACAAGGCGTTCCATGTCGCGACGTCGGGCCGGCCCGGGCCGGTGCTGGTCGACATTCCCAAGGACGTTCAATTCGCGACCGGCGACTATGTGGGGCCGAAGCAGATCGAGACGCCCAGCTACCAGCCCGCGAAGAAGGGCAATCTCGACGCGATCACCCGCCTGGTCGAGTTGATGGAGAAAGCCGACCGACCGATCCTTTACACCGGCGGCGGCGTCATCAACTCGGGCACCGGGGCCAGCCAGCTGCTGCGCGAACTGGCCGATGCGACGGGCTTCCCGGTCACCTCGACCCTGATGGGCCTGGGCGCCTATCCCGCCGCGGGCAAGGGCTGGATCGGCATGCTGGGCATGCACGGCCTGTACGAAGCCAACATGGCCATGCACGACTGCGACCTGATGATCGCGGTCGGCGCGCGGTTCGACGACCGCATCACCGGGCGGGTGGCGGATTTCAGCCCCGGCTCGGTCAAGGCCCAGATCGACATCGACCCCAGTTCCATCAACAAGGTGATCCATGTCGACCTGCCCATCGTCGGCGATGTGGGCCATGTGCTCGAGGACCTGCTGAAGGTCTGGAAATCGCGCGGCCGCCGCGTGAACCAGGCCGGGCTGACCCAGTGGTGGGCGCAGATCGAGGCGTGGAAGTCGGTGAAATGCCTGAACTATCGCAACTCGGACAAGGTCATCAAGCCGCAGCACGCGCTGGAACGGCTTGAGGCGCTGACCGCGCACCGGCGCGACCGTTATATCACGACCGAGGTCGGCCAGCATCAGATGTGGGCGGCGCAGTTCCTGCAGTTCCAGGACCCGAACCGCTGGATGACCTCGGGGGGCTTGGGCACCATGGGTTACGGCCTGCCGGCGTCCATCGGCGTGCAGGTCGCCCACCCGGATGCCCTGGTCATCAACGTCGCGGGCGAGGCGTCCTGGCTGATGAACATGCAGGAAATGGGCACGGCGGTGCAGTTCCGCGCCCCGGTCAAGCAGTTCATCCTGAACAACGAACGCCTGGGCATGGTGCGGCAATGGCAGCAGTTGCTGCACGGCGAACGCTATAGCCAGAGCTGGTCGGAAAGCCTGCCCGATTTCGTCAAGCTGGCCGAGGCATTCGGCTGCAAGGGCCGGCTGGTCAGCGATCCGGCCGATCTGGATGCCGCCATCCAGGAGATGCTGGACTATGACGGCCCCTTCATCCTGGACGTGATGGTCGAAAAGCACGAGAACTGCTTCCCGATGATCCCGTCGGGCAAGCCGCATAACGAAATGCTGCTGGGCGAAACCTCGACCGAGGGCGCCATCACCGGCACCGGCGCCGCGCTGGTCTGATCAAGGAACGACATCATGGCAGCACTGAACATCCAGAAGGGCGCGTCCAGCCATTCCGCCTATGACCTGCGCGACCCCAATGCCCAGGTCATCGAAAGCCACACCCTGGCCGTCCTGGTCGAGAACGAGCCGGGGGTGCTGGCGCGCGTCATCGGCCTGTTCGCGGGACGCGGCTACAACATCGATAGCCTGACCGTGGCCGAGGTGGACCACCTGGGCCACCGCTCGCGCATCACCATCGTGACGCGCGGCACACCGGCGGTGATCGAGCAGATCAAGGCGCAGCTGGGCCGCATCGTCGTCGTGCACGAGGTCCACGACCTGACCGTCGAAGGCCCCAGCGTCGAACGCGAGCTTGGCCTGTTCAAGGTGACGGGCAAGGGCGACAAGCGCGTCGAGGCGCTGCGCATCGCCGAGATCTTTCGCGCGAACGTGGTCGATTCGACGCTGGAGAGCTTTGTCTTCGAGATGACGGGCACGCCGGAAAAGCTGGACGCCTTTGCCGAGCTGATGCGTCCCTTGGGACTGTCGCATCTGGCCCGGACCGGCGTCGCCGCGCTGTCGCGCGGGGCCTGACGCGCTAGCCCGCTGCCGCCACCCGGTGCGGCGGCAGCGGAGAGGCGTCGCTGGTCAGGCTTTTGTTGGAAATCACGCGCAGAACCGGCTGGCGGCTGCCCTTGGGCGCCGCCATTCCCTTGAGCAGTTCGGGCAATTCGGAGCATTTCGGGGCCGACACCAACGAGACCCCGCGCGCATAACGCAGCCCGTCGATGGTTTCGCTGTCCAGTTCGACCAGATCGCCCGCTTCGGGCCAGTCATGTCCCGAGAGCAGGTTGTCGCGTCCTTGCAGATAGGCCAGGGCGGCATGATCTTCGCACCAGATCACAGCCTTTTCCTTCGCCAGACTGCTCCACAGAATAACGCCGATCATCAATTGCCCCCAAGAAAAAACGCCCGTTCCGGTGGGCAAGCCTGTCAATCACGGGCTGAAACTATCGGCGAACCTTCGCGCATGAAAGAGGATTCTTTCGGTAAGTTCCCGCCATACTAGAATTTTCCCCGCCAAAAACGACCATTTTCGCCTTGGACGCGCATGGAGCCTATCCAAAGACACGTCACGAAGACGGGAAATTCAAGGAATTAACGCCAAGGCGCGCATTTGCGGCAAAGCTGCCACATCTGTCAGATTTATCGGACCCGACCGGAACGATAATCGGCCACCGCGCGCGCCACCTGGTTCATCCGCGCCGCGCGCGACGGGTGGGTGCCCAGGATCTTGTCGCCCGGGTCGGGGATGCGGGCAAAGAACAGCGCCCCGTGTTCTGGGTCGAAACCCGCGTTCAAGGCGATGATCGCGCCCAGATAATCGGCCTCAAGCTCCCATTCGCGGGAATAGTAGCGGGCGCCGAACTGGGCCCCCATCGCCTGCGCGCTTTCGATGGCATCCGGATTGCCGCCATAGGCGCTGGCCAGGCCGCCCAGAATCACCGCCCCCATGGTCGCGGCGGTGGACTTGCGGTCGATATGACCCAGGATGTGGTGGCTCGCCTCGTGCCCGACGACAAAGGCCAGTTCGTCCGCATTGCGTGCCTCGCCGATCAGGGAAAGGGTGAAGCCGATGATTGGCCGGCCGTTGGCGTCCACGGTCTGGAAGGCATTCGCCTCGAGCCCCGGGCGGTCGTCGACCACGAACTGGAAGTCGCAGTTGATGGGCTGGGTGCGGCGCTGCAGGCATTCGCGTTCGACCGCAGGCTCCATCCGGCTGATGACGTCGATGAAGGTCCGGGCCGAGGCGCGCGCGCCTGCCGGCGTGTCGGGCGACGGGGTGACGACCACGGCCACCGGCAGCGTGCCGGATCCCTGCGGCACGGGCTGCGCCACGCAACCCGCCAGCAATAGCGCCGCCGCCGCTGCCTGCCATGCCCTGGTCATCCGCGCCCCCGCCTGTTCCGCCGGCCCGAGGCCGATCCCTTGGCGCCACCTTAGCCGCGGCCGGGGACGAGGCCAAGCACCGGGCTTGCCCTTGCACCCGCTTCACGCGAATGTTGGTTAAGCCAGTTCAGGAAGGATCCACCATGTTTACCATCGAGCACGACTTCGACGCCACGGTGATCACGCTGGTGGACGAACTGCCCCAGGGGGCCCAGGCCGGCACGCGTCCCCTGAACGAGGATGTCGTGATCCAGACCTTCGACGACCGCGTGATCGTCGAGCAGTTCGACCCCGACAGCGGCGAGCTGGCCCAGATCATCCTGACCATCGAGCAGCTCGAGGAGCTGCGCGCTGCCCTGAACCTGCCCGAGGGCAACTATCGCCTGGAACGGCGCTAGTCGATCCGGAACAGCTTGTCCCGCGCTCCGGCGCCGCGCTCCAGCACCAGGCGCGTCCGGGCGACACCCAGCGCCTTGGCCAGCAGCTTGACGACGGCGGCATTGGCCTTGCCGTCCTCGGGCACCGTCGTCACCAGGACCCGGATCGCCCCGTCTTGGCCACAAAGGACCGCATTGCGCGAGGCACGGGGCGTCACCCGCACCGCGATGCGGGCACCGGGAACGGCAAGATGGCTGAGGTCGGTCATGCCCCTGTTGAACGCGGCCCGCCCCGGATGGCAAGAGCTTTCAGGGCGTCGCGATCAGGCGATAGCCCGGATGGAACGCCAGCCGGACCGAGGTGATCGGGCCCAGGTCGTTCCAGGTCGTGCGGTGCAGGATCAGCAGCGCGGTGCCCTGCCGCGTACCCAGAAGCCGCGCGTCGCGGGCATCGGCGTTCTCGGCCGAAAAGATCATGTCGCCGCGCGACCAGGGAAAGTTGCGCACCAGCCATTCGTTCGCGTTGATGCGCTGGAAATCGGTGGCCTCGGCCCCCGGCGCGGCAACGGGATTGATCCAGCGGTCCTCGGATTGAAAGGGACGGGCATCGCCGTAATGGACCGTGCGCAGGCGGATCAGCGCCGCGCCCTCGGGCAGGCCCATGCGGGCCGCGACCTCGGGGGGCAGCGGATGGCTGCGCTGGTCGATCAGGCGGTGGCTGTATTCCATGCCCGCGCCCTCGATCTGCTCGCGCACGATGGGGATGGTCAGCGTGGCCTTGCGCGCCGGGTTCACCGTGACACGGGTGCCGGCCCGGCGCTTGCGGTCCAGGAGCCCCTCCTCGGCCAGCAGTTGCAGGGCCTTGTTCACCGTGGCGCGGGCGACGCCGAATTCGACGGCCAGTTCCGCCTCGTCCGGGATGCGGTCGCCCTGGCGCCATTCGCGGTCGACGATGCGGCGGCGCACCTCGGCGGCGATGGCCTGCGCCTTGGAGCCTGGGGCGGTGCGTTCGGTCACATGCGGTCCTGAAGCCGGGCGATGGTCGCCAGATAATCCGCGATGATGCGGTCGCGGTCCAGATGCCTGCCCTCGGTCACGACATGGCGGCCCGCCGACCAGACGTCGCGTACCAGCCCGTCCTGGCCGGCAAAGATCAGGCTGTCCAGCATCTGGTCGCCCCGGCGCCCCGCCATGACCGGGTTGTCCAGGTCCACCACCACCAGATCGGCCCAAAGCCCCGGCCGGATCGCGCCCGTATCGCGCCCCGCCGCGGTGGCGCCGCCGTCCAGACCGGCATCATAGATGACCCGCCCGGTCGAGCGTCCGGGCACGGCCAGCACGGCCCGGGCGCGGTCGCGCAGGCGCTGGCTGTATTCCAGCGTGCGCAGTTCCTCGGTCAGCGAGATGCGGATGTTGCTGTCCGAGCCGAAGCCGTAGCGCCCGCCTGCCCCGGCCCAGATGGTGCCGTTGAAGATGCCGTCCCCCAGTGAGCTTTCGGTGATCGGGCACAGCCCTGCCACGGCGCCGGTGGCGGCCAGGCGGCGGGTCTCCTCCTCGGTCATGTGCGTCAGGTGGATCAGGGTCCAGCGCCGGTCGGGGGCGTGATTGTCCAGCAGCCATTCGACCGGGCGGCGGCCATAGGCGGCGCGGATCTCCTCGACCTCGGGGACCTGCTCGGCCAGGTGCATGTGCAGCGGGCGGTCGGGGCGCAGCGCCACGCAGTCCGCCAGCCCCTCGGGCGAGACGGCGCGCAGCGAATGGGGCGCAATGCCCAGGGTGGCGTCGGCGGGCAGGTCGCGCAGCGCCGCGTCGGACGCCTCGACCAGGCGGGCGAAATCCCCGGGGGTGGTGCCGAAGCGGTCCTGCCCGGGCGCGAGCGGGCGGCGGTCGACGCCGCCGAACTGGTAATGCACCGGCAGCAGGGTCAGGCCGATGCCGGTGCGCGCGGCAGCGGCCGCGATCCGCGCGGCCATCTCGGCCGGGTTGGCATAGGGCCGGCCGCCGGGTCCGTGGTGCAGGTAATGGAACTCGACATTGGTGGCATAGCCCGCCTCGAGCATCTCCATCTGCACCAGCGCCGCGATGGATTCGACATCGTCGGGCGTCAGGTGATCCAGAAAGCGGTACATGATCTGGCGCCAGGTCCAGAAGGTGTCGCGCGGCTCGGGGCCCCTGCCCTCGCTCAGCCCCGCCATGGCGTGCTGAAAGGCGTGGCTGTGCAGGTTGGCCAGCGCGGGCAGCAGCAGGGCCACGCGGCGCCCCTGCGGCGCGGCGCCGGGTTCGACCCGGGCGATTCGGCCCGCGTCGATCGTCACGCAGACATGCTCTGCCCAACCATCGGGCAGCAAGGCCCGCTCTGCCCAGATCTTTTCCATCGCGACGCCCTTTTTCCTGCCAAAATAAGTTTAGACATAGAGACTGTTTAAGTTTAGACATAGAACCAGGAAGAAATCAATGCGGGACGCCATCCGATGCAGCTTCTGACCCATGCCGCCATCGCCACGATGAACGACGAAACAGGGGGTTACGGCCTGATCCCGCAGGCTTCCCTGGTGGTCGAGGATGATCGAATCAGCTGGGTCGGGCCCGAGTCGGACCTGCCGGAACGCTATGCCGGCGCATCGCGCCGCGACCTGGGCGGGCGGCTGGTGACGCCGGGGCTGATCGACTGCCACACCCATATCGTCTTTGGCGGCGATCGCGCCCGCGAATTCGAGATGCGGCTCGAGGGCGCGGGTTACGAGGAAATCGCCCGCGCCGGGGGCGGCATCCTGTCCTCGGTCCGCGCCACCCGCGACGCGGACGAAGCCAGCTTGCTGAAATCCGCGCTGCGCCGGATCGATCACCTGATCGCCGAGGGCGTGACCACCATCGAGGTCAAGTCCGGCTATGGCCTGACCGTCGCCGACGAATTGAAGATGCTGCGCGTGGCCCGGCTGATCGAGGCGCGCCGAGAGGTGACCGTTCGCACCACCTGGCTGGCGGCCCATGCCCTGCCGCCGGAATATCAGGGCGACCGCGCCGGCTATATCCGCGACGTGGTGCTGGCCGGGATGGACGCCGCCCATGCCGAGGATCTGGTCGACGCGGTGGACGGGTTCTGCGAGGGCATCGCCTTTTCCCGCGACGAGATGGCGGCGATCTTCGACCATGCGAAAACCCTGGGCTTGCCGGTGAAGCTGCATGCCGAACAGCTGTCCGACCTGCATGGCGCGGCAATGGCGGCGCGCCACGGCGCGATGTCGGCCGATCATCTGGAATGGCTGGGCCAGGACGGGGTGGACGCGATGGCCGCATCCGGCACCGTTGCCGTGCTGCTGCCCGGCGCCTTCTATACGCTACGCGAAACGCAGCTGCCCCCGGTGGGCGCCCTGCGCGATGCCGGCGTGCCCATCGCGCTGGCGACCGACTGCAACCCCGGCACCTCGCCGCTGACCTCGCTGCTGCTGGCGATGAACATGGGTGCGACGCTGTTCCGCCTGACCCCGGCCGAATGCCTGGCCGGCGTCACCCGCAATGCGGCCCGCGCCCTGGGCCTGGCCGACCGGGGCGTAATCGCGCCCGGCATGCGGGCCGACCTGGCGATCTGGGATGTCCACGCCCCGGCCGAGTTGACCTATCGCATCGGCTTCAACCCCCTTCATGCCCGCATCTTCGGAGGCGACCTTGTCTGAACTGATCCTGACCCCCGGCGACACCACGCTTGCCCAGCTCGAGCGCGTCTGGCGCGAAGGCTTGGCCGTGCGGCTGGCCGACAGCGCCCGGCCCGGCATCGCCGCCTCGGCCGCCCGCATCGAGGCCGCCGTCAAGGGCGAGGCGCCGGTCTATGGCGTGAACACCGGCTTCGGCAAGCTCGCCTCGATCAAGATCGCGGCAGGCGACACGGCGACGCTGCAACGGAACCTGATCCTGTCGCATTGCTGCGGCGTGGGCGAGCCGGTCGAGCCCGAGACGGTGCGCCTGATCCTGGTGCTGAAGCTTCTGTCGCTGGGCCGCGGCGCCTCGGGCGTGCGCCCCGAGGTGATCCAGCTGATCGAGGACATGCTGGCGCGCGGCGTGCTGCCGGTGATCCCGGCGCAGGGCTCGGTCGGCGCGTCGGGCGATCTTGCGCCGCTGGCGCATATGGCGGCGGTGATGCTGGGCGAAGGCCGCGCCACCCATGAGGGACGCGAGATGGCGGGGGCCGACGCGCTTGCCGCCGCGGGTCTGTCCCCGGTGGTGCTGGCCGCCAAGGAAGGACTGGCCCTGATCAACGGCACCCAGGTCTCGACCGCCTTTGCGCTGGCGGGGCTTTGGGACGCATTTGCCGCGGCCCGGGCGGCGCTGGTGACATCCTCGCTTTCGACCGACGCGATCATGGGCTCGACCGCGCCCTTCCTGGACGAGATCCACACCCTGCGCGGCCATCGCGGCCAGATCGTCGCGGCGCGGACCATCCGGGCGCTGATGGAGGGCTCCGAGATTCGCGAAAGTCACCGGACCGGCGACACCCGCGTCCAGGACCCCTATTGCATCCGCTGCCAGCCGCAGGTGACGGGCGCCTGCATCGACCTGTTGTGGCAGGCCGCCCGCACGCTGGAGATCGAGGCCAATGCCGCGACCGACAACCCGCTGGTGCTGGTCGGCGCCGACCGCATCGTCTCGGGCGGGAACTTCCATGCCGAGCCGGTGGCCTTTGCCGCCGACCAGATCGCGCTGGCAATCGCCGAGATCGGCGCGATTTCCCAGCGCCGCATCGCGCTGATGGTCGACCCGACGCTGTCCCACGACCTGCCACCCTTCCTGACGCCGGACCCGGGCCTGAACTCGGGGCTGATGATCGCCGAAGTGACCTCGGCGGCGCTGATGTCGGAAAACAAGCATCTCGCGACGCCCTGCTCGACCGATTCCACCCCCACCTCGGCCAACCAGGAGGATCACGTCAGCATGGCCGCGCATGGCGCGCGCCGGCTGCGCCGGATGAACGCGAACCTTGCCCAGATCCTGGGGATCGAGGCGATCTGCGCCGCCGCCGGGATCGAATTCCGTGCGCCGCTGCAAACCTCGGGACCGCTGCGCGCGGTGGTGCGGGTGCTGCGGAACACCATTCCGGCGCTGGACCAGGACCGCTATCTGGCGCCCGATCTGGTCGAGGCCGCGCGGCTGGTCCGGGCGGGCGTCCTGACCGATGCCGTCCCCGCCGGCCTGCTGGACGAGGTGCGGGCATGATCCCGGTCGAAGTCGTGCAGGGCGCGGGCCCGGTCATCCTGGGCCTACCCCATACGGGCACATGGCTGCCCGCCGCCATCCAGAGCCGGTTGAACGACCGCGGCCGGGTGCTGTCCGATACCGACTGGCATATCCACAGGCTCTACGACGGGCTGCTGCCCGGCGTGACCACAGTCAGGGCGACCTTCCACCGCTATGTGATCGACGCCAACCGCGGCCCGGACGACGCGAGCCTCTATCCCGGCCAGAACACCACCGGGCTTGTGCCGCTGACCGATTTCGACGGCCAGCCGATCTGGCAGGTCGAACCCTCGGCCGAGGAGATCGCCGAGCGCAAGGAGCACTTTCACGCCCCCTATCACGCGGCGCTGGCGGCGGAAATCGAACGGGTGCGCGCCCGGCATGGCGTCGCGATCCTTTACGACTGCCATTCGATCCGCAGCCATATTCCGTTCCTGTTCGAAGGGACGCTGCCCGACTTCAACATCGGCACCAACGGCGGCGCGTCGTGCGACCCCCGGATCGAGGCCACCACGCTGGCGCTTTGCGCCGCCACCGGCCGGTCCCATGTGCTGAACGGCCGCTTCAAGGGCGGCTGGACGACGCGGCATTACGGCCAGCCCGCGCGCGGCGTCCACGCCATCCAGATGGAACTGGCCCAGTCCACCCATCTGGCGACCGAGGCCCCGCCCTTTGACTATGACCCGGCCAAGGCCGATGCGCTGCGGGTCACGCTGAAAGCCATCCTGACGAAACTCGCGGCCCTTGGCCCCGAACTGAAGGCGTAAGACATGGACAACCCCCAGACCAATCCGCGTCACAACACCCGCGACATCTTTCCCCCCACCGGTCCCGAGATCACCGCGAAAAGCTGGCTGACCGAGGCGCCGATGCGGATGCTGATGAACAACCTGCATCCCGACGTGGCCGAGAACCCGCATGAGCTGGTGGTCTATGGCGGCATCGGCCGCGCCGCCCGCACCTGGAAGGATTTCGACCTGATCGTCGACGCGCTGCGCAAGCTGGAGACCGACGAGACGCTGCTGGTGCAATCGGGCAAGCCGGTCGGCGTGTTCCGCACCCACAAGGATGCGCCGCGGGTGCTGATCGCGAACTCGAACCTGGTGCCGCATTGGGCGAACTGGGACCATTTCAACGAGTTGGACAGGAAGGGCCTGGCCATGTACGGCCAGATGACCGCCGGTTCCTGGATCTACATCGGCAGCCAGGGCATCGTGCAGGGTACCTACGAGACCTTCGTCGAGGCCGGGCGCCAGCACTATGGCGGCGATCTGAAGGGCAAGTGGATCCTGACCGGCGGGCTTGGCGGCATGGGCGGCGCCCAGCCCCTGGCCGCGGTCATGGCCGGGGCCTGCTGTCTGGCCGTGGAATGCGACGAAACCCGCGCCGATTTCCGCCTGCGCACCCGCTATGTCGATGAAAAGACCCACGACCTCGACGAGGCGCTGGCGATGATCGACCGCTGGACCAAGGCCGGCGAGGCGAAATCCGTGGCGCTGATCGGCAATGCCGCCGACGTATTCCCCGAACTCGCCCGCCGCGGCGCACGTCCCGACATCGTGACCGACCAGACCTCGGCCCACGACCCGGTGCATGGCTATCTGCCGCAGGGCTGGACCGTCGCCGAATGGCGCGCCCGGCAGGAGACCGACCCCAAGGCCGTCGAACGCGCCGCCCGCGCCTCCATGCGCAAGCAGGTCGAGGCCATGGTGGCCTTCCATGACGCAGGCATCCCGACCGTCGATTACGGCAACAACATCCGCCAGATGGCGCTGGAAGAAGGCTTTGAGCGCGCCTTCGCCTTCCCGGGCTTTGTCCCCGCCTATATCCGGCCGCTGTTCTGCAAGGGCATCGGCCCGTTCCGCTGGGCGGCGCTGTCGGGCGATCCCGAGGACATCCTGAAGACCGACGCCAAGGTCAAGGAACTGGTCGACGACCCGCATCTGCACAACTGGCTGGACATGGCGCGCGAGCGCATCGCCTTCCAGGGCCTGCCGGCGCGGATCTGCTGGGTCGGCCTTGGCATCCGCCACAAGCTGGGCCTCGCCTTCAACGAGATGGTGCGCAACGGCGAGCTGAAGGCGCCCATCGTCATCGGCCGCGACCACCTGGACAGCGGCAGCGTCGCCTCGCCCAACCGGGAAACCGAGGCGATGCAGGACGGCTCGGACGCGGTGTCCGACTGGCCGCTGCTGAACGCGCTGCTGAATACGGCATCCGGCGCGACCTGGGTGTCGCTGCACCATGGCGGCGGCGTCGGCATGGGCTTTTCCCAGCACTCGGGCATGGTCATCTGCTGCGATGGCAGCGAGGATGCCGATGCCCGGCTGGCGCGCGTGCTGTGGAACGACCCGGCCACCGGCGTCATGCGGCATGCCGACGCGGGCTATCAGATCGCGCTGGACTGCGCGCGCGAGCATGGCTTGAATCTGCCCGGCATTCTCTGATCCAAGGGGCGCGGGGCCGCAACGCACCGGCGCCGCGCCCGTCACCCGTCCAACAAGGAGAGACAGACATGAGCTTCCACATGAGCCTGAAGGCCGCCGCCATCGGCCTGATCGCGCTGGGAACCGCCGCGCAGGCGGACCAGCTGGCCGACATCAAGGCGGCCGGCAAGATCGTCACCGCCACCGACATGCACTATGCCCCCTTCGACATGCTGTCGAACGGCACCTACGAGGGCATGACCAAGGACCTGTTCGACGAGGTCGCCAAGGAAATCGGCGTCGAGCCGGTCTATCAGGACATTCCCTGGACCGCCGAACTGCCGGGGCTCGAAGTCAAGAAGTTCGACATCGTCATCGCCCCCGTGACCATCACCCCCGAGCGAGTCGAGCGTTACACCTTCACCCTGCCGATCGCCGATGCCACCGTCGCCCTGGTCAAGACCGCGAACAGCGACCTGACGAAACCCGAGGACATCAAGGGCAAGACCGTCGGCGTCCAGCAGGGCACCGCGCAGTTCAAGCAACTGCAAACCTTTGGCGAAAGCCTGGGCGGCGTGACCATCAAGGAATACGGCACCACGGACGAGGCCTATGCGGACCTCGCCGCCGGACGGCTGGACGCGGTGGCAGGGTCGCTTCCGAACCTGACCTACCTGGTCAAGAACCGGCCCGAGACCTTCGCCCTGTTCGAGCCCGCCAAGTTCGGCGAACCCAAGTATTTCGCCTGGGTGCTGCGCAAGGACGCCGACAGCGAAAGCTTCGCCAAGGCGATCAACGACGCCATCCTGAAGATGACCGACGACGGCCGCGTCAAGGCGATCCAGGAAAAATGGCTGGGCACCTACACCGAACTGCCCCGCGAAGTCCCGACCCACTAAGCCCGTCGCGGGCGGGCTCGCTCCGCCCGCCCCGACCCAAGGTCCGAGGCGCGCATGTTCTCCCTCCCCGTCTTTCTGCAAAGCTTCGAGCCGCTTATCTGGGCGGCGCGCTACACGCTGCTGATCGCGGTCCTGGGGATCGGGCTGGGGCTGGTGATCGGCACGCTGATCTGCGCGGCGCGGCTGTCGCCCTATCGCCTGCTGCGGGCCTTCGGCGGGCTCTGGGTCAGCTTCCTGCGCGGCGTGCCGCTGCTGGTGCAGCTTCTGGTGTTCTATTACTCGCTGCCGGTGATCGGGCTGGACATTCCGGCGACGGCGGCGGCGGTGATCTGCGTCGGCATCTGCGCCAGCGCCTATATCAGCGAGATCTGGCGCGGCGCCATCGCCGCCCTGCCCCGCGGCCAGGCCGAGGCGGCGACCGCCATCGGCATGACGCCGCGCGACACCTGGACCCGGGTGATCCTGCCCCAAGCCTTCACCCTGTCGCTGCCGGCGCTGGTCAACGAACTGATCCTGCTGGTCAAGGCCAGCTCGCTGGTCTCGGTCGTGGGCATCCTGGAAATCACCCGCGCCAGCCAGGCGCAGGCCGCGACGACCTTCCGCCCGCTCGAGGTCTATATCGCCGCCGCCTGCATCTATCTGGCGATCAACCTGTGCCTTGCGGCGCTGGGACGCTATCTTGAACACAGGACGGCCGTGTGATGGACCTTTCCGTTCTTCAGCAATACGGGCCGATGCTGCTGCGCGGCTTCGGAATCACGGTGCTGTGCTGGCTGCTGGGCACGATCTTTGCCATGGCGTTGGGCCTGATGATCGCGCTGGTCCAGCGTTACGCGGCCCGGCCCCTGCGCTGGCTGATCCAGGCCTATATCGAGGTGATCCGCGGCACGCCCTTCCTGGTCCAGCTCTTCGTGCTCTATTACGGCGGCCCGCTGATCGGGCTGCGGCTGGACGCGCTGCCGGCGGGCCTCTTGGGCCTGACCATCTATGGCAGCCCCTATTTCGCGGAAATCTTCCGCTCGGGCTTTCGCGCCGTGCCGCATGGCCAGATCGAGGCGGCGCGCGCCATCGGCATGGCCGAGCCCGCCATCATCCGCCGCATCCTGCTGCCGCTGGGCCTGGTCTCGGCGCTGCCGGCGCTGGTCAATTTCTCGATCATCCTGACCAAGGAAACGGTGATCCTGTCCATCATCACCGTGCCCGAGCTGATGTATCAGGTCAGCCGCATGTCGACCGAGACCTTCCGCTATGTCGAGGCGAACCTGGTGCTGGCGCTGTTCTTCTGGCTGCTGGTCGAGACGATCAGCCGGCTCGGCCGCCGGTTCGAGCGCCGCATCACCCAACATCTGATCGAAAGGACCTGAGCGATGCAGGCATCCTCCGTCGAGATCCGCAAGGTCAACAAGTTCTACGGCCCCTTCCACGCGCTGAAGGACGTGGACCTGACCATTCCGCCCGGCAAGGTGACCTGCCTGATCGGGCCCTCGGGCTCGGGCAAGTCCACGCTTCTGCGCTGCATCAACTTCCTCGAGGAATACGATTCGGGCGAGGTGCGCATCGACGGCCAGCTGATCGGATACGACGTGCCGGGCCGCAAGATGACCGGCCGCAAGCTGCGCGAGATGCGACGCTCGATCGGCATGGTGTTCCAGCAGTTCAACCTGTGGCCGCACATGACCGCCCTGGGGAACGTGGCCGAAGGGCTGGTCCGCGTGCGCGGCCTGCCCAGGGCCGAGGCCGAGGCTCGTGCCGCCGACGCGCTGCGCAAGGTCGGGCTGGCCGACAAGATAGGCAACCACCCCGCGCGCCTGTCGGGCGGCCAGCAGCAGCGCGTCGCCATCGCCCGCGCCATCGCCATGGAGCCGCGGCTGATGCTGTTCGACGAGCCGACCAGCGCGCTTGACCCCGAGCTGGTGGGCGAGGTTCTGAACGTGATGAAGGCCCTGGCGTCCGAGGGCATGACCATGGTCGTCGTCACGCATGAGATGGGCTTTGCCGCCCATGTCGCCGACCAGGTGGCCTTCATGGAAAAGGGCGAACTGGTCGCGGTGGACAGCCCGAAAGCGATCTTCCACGCGCCCAGGGACGAGCGCATCCAGGGCTTCCTGCGCACCTATCACGAACGCAACAGCTTCTAGGGCCCAGAACCGCCAAGTCACGCCCAGAAGCGGTCCCGACATGGTGACATCCAGCCGCGTGCCGCGCTGCGGTAATCGACGTGCAGCCGCCGAAAGCCCCCGTCCATTCCTGTGCCGCCGCCGAGGACAGCGCGGCCGGCGTCAACGCTGCCGTCTCGCCAGAATAGTGCGCATGATGCCTGTCCCTCTCACAGCCTGTAGCTGAAACAGCCGGCCGCAAGATTCGGTGTCGCGGCACTCCCGTTGCCCGCTTGCCCCAAAGGGCGGAAACCACGCCTGAAACATGCAAAAGAACCCAAGCCGCGCTCATGCGCAGGCTCGATCCGCACCAGCGGGCTTGTCAATGGCGACGAAGGTTCCGGGCTCATGCGGCCTGCGGTTGCACGGACGGGGACGAAGACGAAAGGGTTCTGGTCAGGCCACCCAGGCGGGCCTGAAACATATTTGGGGCGGCCGAAGCCGCCCCAAATATCAGGTCGGAAACAAAAACATCATTACAAACAACTTGCCGCGCGGACCCGAACACCAACCGGAAACACAAACTCGCAAACGGCCCGCCCGTTCTTGACAGGCAGCTATTTGCCACAACTTTCGATTGCCGGGAACCTGTCTGTTCGGACAGGTGCGGCGACAAGGCATCGCCGGCACGGGCGGCCGCGACAAATTTCCGCCCGCCCCGTGAACCGGCCCTGCTGCTTCCGTGTTTGTTTCCAAATGGAACGGGGGCTTTCAGCGGTGATGATTCCAGACATGTCGATTGCGCTTGAACAAGCGGCCCCCGTGACGATGGCGCCCGCCCGCAGGGCGGCGGCTCTGGCACCCCGCCACACCTTGGGCCGCGCATGACCGGCCGGCCGGCGCAAGGCCCCCGCTGGGGCGTGACCTGGGACGACGGGCGGCTGACCGCGCGCCTGTGGGCCCCGCGCGCCGCGCGGGTCGAGTTGCTGCTGGACAGCCAGGCGCTGTCCATGACCGCCTTGCCCGAGGGGTACTGGACCGTCACCACCCCCGCCCCGGCGGGCATCGCCTATCGCCTGCGCGTGGACGGGGCGGACATGCCCGATCCGGCCAGCCGGCGGCAGGCGGGCGGTGTGCACGACCCCTCGCTGGCCGAGCCGGTCCCGGACCATGACTGGCAGCACCCCTGGGCGGGGCGCGACTGGGCCGAGGCCGTGATCTATGAACTGCACGTCGGCACCTTCACCCCCGAAGGCACGCTGGCGGCCGCCGCAAGTCGGCTGCGGCACCTGGCGGACCTGGGCTTTACCGCCATCGAGCTGATGCCCCTGAACCAGTTCCCGGGCGACCGGGGCTGAGGCTATGACGGCGTCCTGCCCTTTGCACTACACCCCACCTATGGCGCGCCCGCCGACCTGTGCCGGTTCGTGGATATGGCGCACGGCGCCGGGCTGATGGTCATCCTGGACCTCGTGATGAACCACTTCGGCCCGGACGGCGCCTATATCCATCAGGCGGCGCCCGACTTCTTCGACCCGGACCGGCACACGCCCTGGGGCGCGGCCATCGACTTTTCCAAGGCCCCGGTCCGCGCCTTCTGGACCGAATGCGCGGAATACTGGCTGAGGACATTCCGGCTGGACGGGTTCCGGCTGGATGCGGTCCACCAGATCACCGGCCCCGGCGCGACCGATTTCCTGGACGCTTTCGCCCGGTACCTGCGGCAGGCCGCGCCCGACCGCCCCATCCACCTGATCACTGAGGATGAGCGCAATCTGCCCGACCTGCGCGAACGTCACGGCTATGACGCAAGCTGGAACGACCACTTCCACCATGCGGTCCACACCGCCCTGACGGGGGAATCCGACGGCTATTACGCCAGCTTTGCCCACGACCCGATCTGCGATCTGGCGCTGGCGCTGGCGCGGGGCCATATCGAGGAAGGCCAGCCCCGCCCCGGCCTTGACCATCCGCGCGGCCAGCCCTGCGGGCACCTGCCGACGACGGCCTTCGTCAATGCGATCCAGACCCATGACCAGGTCGGCAACCGCCCGCATGGCGAACGGCTGGCCAGTCTGGCCGATCCGCAGGGCGTCGCGGTGGCCTATGCGCTGCTGCTGGTCGCCCCCTATATCCCGATGGTCTTCATGGGCGAGGAACGGGGCGAGTCGGCGCCCTTCCTGTTCTTCGCCGATTTTCAGGGCGACCTGGCCCGCGCCGTGCGCGAAGGCCGCGCCGCCGAATTCGCCGCGATCGCCGAACTGGGCGAGACGGTGCCCGATCCCCTGGCCTTCGAGACCTTCGAACGCTCGCGCCTGGGCTGGCGGGACGATGCGCGCGCCCGCGAATGGCTGGAACTGACGCGCCGCGCCCTGGCCTTTCGCGCCGAAAAGGTCGTGCCGCTGGTCAAAAGCGGCCGGTGGGGCGAGGCGCGGGTGCGCCGGCTGGGCCCCGCCTCGGTGGCGGCGGACTGGCCGTTTCACGCCGGCACCCTTTCCGTCGCGCTCAGCCTGGGCCAGGCCCAGCCCGACCTGCCCCTGCCCCACGCGCCCGGTCTTATCCTGGGCCGGCCGGGCCGCGATCCCTTTGCCCTGTCTGCCGGCGTCGAGGTGCCATGATTCCGACCGTTCCCCTTGCGACCTATCGCATCCAGTTGCGCGACAATGTCGATTTCGCCGAAATCGAGCGCCATCTGCCCTATCTTTCCGGGCTCGGCGTGTCCCACCTGTACCTGTCGCCGATCTTTGCCGCCTCGACCGGCTCGACGCATGGCTACGACATCACCGACCCGACCCGCGTCGACCCTGCCCTGGGCGGACGCGAGGGGTTCGAGCGGCTGGCCCGCGCCGCGATCGGCCGCGGTCTGGGGATCATCCTGGACATCGTGCCGAACCACACGGCCTTCACGCTGGAAAACCCCTGGCTGCTGGACGTTCTGCGCCATGGGCCGGACAGCCGATATGCCCGCCATTTCGACATCGACTGGCAGGCCGGGCCGCTGGTCCTGCCCTTCCTGCCCGAGCCCTTCGAAAAGATGCTGGCGGACGGCGCCTTCAGCCTGCGGGACGGATTCTGGTGCTTTGGCGACGTGCAGGTCCCGCTGGCCGATGACAGCGCCCCTCAGGACGACCTGCGCACCCTGCATGACCGCCAGCACTGGCGGCTGGTCCAATCCGACATGGAACGCGACAGCATCACCCACCGGCGCTTCTTCAACGTGACCAGCCTGATCGGCATGCGGGTCGAGGATCCGGCGGTGTTTGACGACACCCATGCGCTGATCCTGGACCTGGTGCGCGCGGGGCTGGTCCACGGCCTGCGCGTCGATCACGTCGACGGGCTGGCCGACCCGGCCGCCTATCTGGATCGGCTGCACAAGGCCGTGCCCGACACGCCGATCTGGGTCGAAAAGATCCTTGTGGGCGATGAAGCCATGCCGCCCGGCTGGCCCGTCCTTGGCTCGACCGGGTACGAGGCCGCGCGGCTGATCGCCCGGCTGCTGACCGACCCGCAGGGGATCGAGCGGCTGGACGCGCTGTGGCGCGAGGCGACCGGCATCCAGACCGGCTTTCGCGAGGAACTGACCCAAGCCAAGCTGGCCGTCCTTGACAACGAGTTGGCGGCCGAGCGGCGCCAGTTGCGCGACATGGCCGCCGCCGCCGCCGAAGGATCCCAGGACATCGAGGCCGGCCCCGAAACCCTGCGCGAGGCGGTGACGGCGCTGCTGGTCGCGATGCCGCGCTATCGCAGCTATGTCACCGACCGCGCGGGGGACGAGGATCGCGCTCTGCTGGCCAGGCTGGCCGATGATGCGGCGCAGGGCCTGCGGTCGCGGGCGACGGTCGATCTGCTGGCGGGGCTGATGGCCGATCCCCCGACCGACGCCGCCCGCCGCTTCGTCGTTCGCTTCCAGCAGGTGTCGGGCGCGCTGCTGGCCAAGGCGCAAGAGGATACGGCAGGCTTTCGCTGGACCCGCTATCTGGCCGCGAACGAGGTCGGCGCCGAACCCGACGAACCCTGCGTGGCCGAGGCCGAGGCCAACGCCTTCCTGGCCGCGCGGCAACCGGGCGCGATGACGCTGGTTTCGACCCACGACACCAAGCGGTCCGCCGACAGCCGGATGCGCATCGCCGCGATCAGCCACCTGCCCGATGCCTTCGCCGATCTGGACCGCGCCGCCGCCGCCCTGCCGCAGGCCGAGGGGGTCGAGCCGCGCTGGCGCTGGTATGTCGTGCAATCCGCCCTGGCGATCTGGCACGACGACCCGGCGATCCGGGACCGCCTGGCCTCGCATATCGAAAAGGCCATGCGCGAGGCCAAGCTGACCAGTTTCTGGACCAATCCGGACGAGGCCGCCGAAGCCGCCGTCAAGGCGCTGGCCGATGCGGTGCTGGACCAGTGGCGCGAACCGCCGCCGGCGCTGACCGCGCTGCTCGGGCGCGGCCGGGCGCTGGGGCTTGCACAACTGGCCTTCCAGATGCTGATGCCCGGCTTTCCCGACATCTATCGCGGGGATGAGGCCGAATTGCTGGCGCTGACCGATCCCGACAACCGCCTGGCCGTGGACTGGCACGTCCTGGCTTGGGAACCCGCGCCCGGCAGCAAGGCCGGATGGACGCGCGCCCTGCTGGCCTTGCGGCGCGAAAGCGCCGATTTCCTGGCCCGCGCCACCGCCCGCATCGAGGTGGCGGACGGCACGCTGCGCCTGATCCGCGAAGGCGGCGGCCAGCGGATCGTCGTGGAACTGCGGCCCGGCCCCGCCCCCGCGGATGCCTGGAAGGCGGGCGAGTTCGACGGCGTCAGCGTCGCGGTGATCCGGCACTGACAGCCAAGGACCGGCCGCCGCGCGGCGCCCCGGCCGTGCGGCGGCGGAAAGAATCGTCTCTCAAGCGCGCCTGGAACAGCCGGACGGTTGCTTCGGCGCCGCCCATCTTTGGAATGGAGCCCCCATAAAAACACGCCTAACGTTGTCGTGAATCGTGCAGTCACGAGAGCGGACATGACCATCCACGAACGGAACACGCCGGCAGAGGCGGGCTCGCCCATCATCCCGACGCGGATCGCCACCCGGGACGAGGCGCTGGATGCCGCGCGCCGGCTTGCCGCCGACTGGGCGCCCAAGGCGGCCGAGCGCGACCGCCGGCGCATCCTGCCCTTTGACGAGATCGCGGCCTTCTCGGCGTCGGGCCTGGGCGCGATCACGGTACCACGCAGCCATGGCGGGCCGGGACTGGATTACCTGACCCTGACCGAGGTGTTCGAGATCCTGTGCGCGGCGGACAGTTCCGTGGGTCAGATCCCGCAGAACCATTTCGGCGTCATCCGCCTTCTGACCGAGGCCGGCAGCCCCGCGCAGAAGGCGCGCTGGTTCGCCGATGTCCTGGCCGGCAAGCGGATCGGGAACGCAGGCCCCGAAAAGGGCCGCAAGCCGGTGACGCAGAACGACACGGGCCTGTCGCGCGGACGCGACGGCGGGCTGCGGTTGAATGGGCATCGGTTCTATTCGACCGGCGCGATCTTTGCCCACTGGATCCCGACCCGGGCCAATGACGAACAGGGACGGCCGGTCCAGGTCTGGGTGCCCTATGACGCGCCGGGCGTCCGGGTCGTCGACGACTGGTCCAGCTTCGGACAGCGCACCACCGCATCGGGCAGCGTGGTGTTCGAGGACGTGCCCATCGCCGAGGACCAGGTCATCCCGGTCTGGCAGCGCGCGCAGGTGCCGGGCCTGGCCGGGCCGGTGTCGCAGCTGATCCAGGCCGCCATCGACAGCGGCATCGCCATCGGCGCCCTGGACGAGGCGATCCGCTTCGTGCGCGAACAGTCCCGTCCCTGGGTCGACAGCGGGGTCGAGCGCGCCCAGGACGATCCCCACCTCATCGCCGACGTGGGCCGGTTGCAGATCGACCTGTGGGCCGCGCGGGCGGTCCTGCACGACGCGGCGCGGCTGCTGGACGACCTGGCCGCCGGCGAGGTGACCGAGGATGCCTCGGCCCGCGCCTCGGTCGCGGTGGCCGAGGCCAAGATCCTGACTTCGGAAATCGCGCTGAACGCGGCGGAGAAGCTGTTCGAACTGGCAGGGTCGGCGGCAACGCGGGCCGGCCCGAACCTGGGCCGCATCTGGCGCAATGCCCGTGTGCACACGCTGCACGACCCGCTGCGCTGGAAATACCATCTGCTGGGCAACTGGCACCTGAACGGCGCCCGTCCCGCCCGCCATCAATGGAACTGACCATGACCCGGAACGCCCATGTCATCGCCAGCGACGCCGAGGCCATCGCCGTGGCCGAACGGCTGGCCCAGGACTTTGCCCCCGGCGCCTCGCGCCGCGACCGCGACCGCGTCCTGCCCTGGGATGAACTCGACGCCTTCTCGGCCTCGGGCCTCTGGGGCATCACCGTGCCGCGCGAACACGGCGGGGCCGGCGTTTCGGCCGTGACGCTGGCGCGGGTGATCGCCATCATCGGCGCGGCCGACGGTTCGCTGGCGCAGATCCCGCAGAACCACTTCTATGCCCTTGAAGTCCTGCGCAGCGGCGGCAGCCCGGGGCAGCGCGCCCGGTTCGACGCGCTGGCGCTGGCCGGGCAGCGCTTCGGCAACGCCCTGGCGGAAATCGGCGCCCGCGACTTCCGGCGCCGCACCCGCCTGTCGGCTCGGAACGGCAGGCTGTTCGTGACCGGGCGCAAGTTCTACTGCACCGGCGCGATCTTTGCCGACTGGATCCCCACGCTGGTCGTCGACGACGAGGACCGCCAGCAGATCGTCTTCATCCCGCGCGAGGCCGAGGGCGTCCAGATCACCGACGATTGGGACGGTTTCGGCCAGCGCACCACAGGGTCGGGTTCGGTCGCCTTCGACCGGGTCGCGGTGCAGCCCGAATGGGTGGTGCCCTTCCAGGCCAGCTTCGAGCGTCCGACCCCCATCGGCCCCCTGGCGCAGATCATGCACGCGGCGATCGACCTGGGCATCGGCAGGGGCGCCTTCGCCGCCACCCTGCCCTTTGTCCGCGACCGCGCCCGCCCCTGGGTGGACGCGCATGTGGACCGCGCGGCCGATGACCCGCTGCTCGTCGCGGGCCTGGGTGACGTCGCCGTCCGCCTGCGCGCGGCCGAGGCGCTGCTGGACCGTGCCGGCCATGCGGTGGACGAGGCCGTCGCCGACCCGACCGAATTCACCGTGGCGCAGGCCTCGCTGGCGGTCGCGGCGGCGCGGGCGCTGACGACGACGGCCGGGCTGCTCGCGGCCTCGAAACTGTTCGAGCTGACCGGCACATCGGCAACCCTGGCCGAGGACAACCTGGACCGGCACTGGCGCAATGTCCGCACCCACAGCCTACACGATCCGGTGCGCTGGAAATACCACGCCGTCGGCAACCACAGCCTGAACGGCATCAACCCGCCGCGACACGGAGCGATCTGATGGCTCACGACAGACTGGGCAAGCACATCATCGTCAACGCCTTCACCATGAACTGCGTGGGCCACATCAACCACGGGCAATGGACACATCCGCGCGACCGCTCGGCGGATTACACCCGGCTGGATTACTGGACCGACCTGGCCCGCACGCTGGAGCGCGGGTTGTTCGACGGCCTGTTCCTGGCCGACATCCTGGGCACCTACGACATCTATGGCGAGGGCGTGGACCTGACGCTGCGCGAATCCGTGCAGTTGCCCGTCAATGACCCGATCCTGCTGGTCTCGGCCATGGCTGCGGTGACGCAGGACCTGGGCTTCGGCGTCACGGTGAACGTGAACCAGGAGGCACCCTATACCTTCGCCCGGCGCATGTCGACGCTGGACCATCTGACGCAGGGCCGGATCGGCTGGAACATCGTCACCGGCTATCTGGACAGCGCCGCCCGGGCGGTGGGCCGGGACGGCCAGACCGGACACGACCTGCGCTATGACCAGGCCGACGAATACCTCGACGTGCTCTACAAGCTGTGGGAAGGGTCCTGGGACGACGATGCGGTGATCCGCGACCGCGCCGCGCGGGTCTATGCCGACCCCGCCCGCGTGCGCAAGGTGATCCATCACGGCCGCTTCTACGATGTCGAGGGCTGGCATCTGTCGGAGCCCTCGCCGCAGCGCACGCCGGTGCTGTTCCAGGCCGGCACCTCGGGACGCGGCCAGGCCTTCGCGGCGCGGCATGCGGAATGCGTCTTCATCGCGGCCCCCGAAAAGGCCCTGGCGCGCAAGGCCGCCCGCAGCATCCGCGAAGCCGTGGCCCGCGCCGGTCGCCGGCCCGAGGACGTGCGCATCGTCATGGGCATCAATGTCGTGACGGACCGCAGTGCAGCGGCGGCGCAGGACAAGCTGGCCGAATACCGCGCCCATTCCAGCCCCGAGGCCGGGCTGGTGCATTTCTCGGCCTCGACCGGGATCGACTTCGCCCGCTACGGGCTCGACGACAAGGTCCCCTATGGGCAGACCAATGCGATCCAGTCGGCGACCGCGCTTGCGGAAAGCCGCGCCTGGACCAAGCGCGACCTGCTGGGCCAGCTGGCGCTTGGCGGGCGCTATCCGCTGGCCCTGGGCACCCCCGCCGAGGTCGCGGACGAACTGGAATCCTGGGTCCGCGAGGGCGAGATCGACGGCTTCAACCTGACGCGTCTTGCCACACCGGAAACCTATGAGGATTTTGCCGACCTGATCGTGCCGGAACTGCAGGATCGGGGCAGCTTCAAGACGGAATACGCGCCCGGCACCCTGCGCCGCAAGCTGTTCGGCCAGGGCGACCGCCTGCCTGAACGCCACGCTGCCCAGGCCTTTCGCCCGGGCGCCGCGCTGGCCGCCGAATAGGTTTCTTTCTTGGAAAAATATCCACGGGGGTTTGGGGGCAGTCAGCCCCCATTCCTTTTTCGGATCATCGCGCCTTCAGCCGCCGGACCGCATAGTCGCCGCCGAACTGCACGGCCGAGACCAGCAGGATCAGGATGGCGATGACGGCCAGCATCACCGTCGTGTCGAACCGCTGATAGCCATAGCGGATCGCCACGTCCCCCAGTCCCCCCGCGCCTACCGCCCCCGCCATGGCCGAGGCGCCGATCATCGACACCAGCGTGATGGTCAGCCCGCCGATGATGCCCGGCAGCGCCTCGGGCAGCAGGACGTGGCGCACGATATCCCAGCGCCGGCAGCCGATGGACTGCGCGGCTTCGATCAGACCGGGATCGACCTCGCGCAGCGACACCTCGGCGATGCGGGCGAAAAAGGGCGTGGCCGACACCGCCAGCGGCACGATGGCCGCCCAGACACCGATGGTGGTCCCCGTGACCAGCCGGGTGAAGGGGATCAGCGCCACCAGAAGCACGATGAAGGGCACCGCGCGGAACCCGTTCACCACCGCCCCCACCACGCGGTTCAGCCGGGGCGCGGGAAAGAACCCGCCGGGCCCCGAGGTGACCAGGAACACCGCCAGCGGAATGCCCGCCAGAACCGCGATCCCCGCCGAGACCGAGACCATCAGCACCGTGTCCAGAAACGCCTGTTGCAGGCGGTCAATCATCTGCGCTGTCAACATATCCGATGATCCTTGTGCTGTCGGCCAATCGGGCCAGGTCATTGATCCGCGCGACCCCGGGCAGGGCCAGGACCAGGCTGCCGACCGCATGGCCCTGGATGCGGTCGATCTGCGACAGGATCAGCCGCGCCGGGCCCAACCCGCCCAGCGCCGCCAGATCGGGCGGGGTGCGGCCGGCAAAGCCCAGTTCGACGATCACCCAGTCCTGCGGGCCGCGGCGGGTCTCGCGCAGCCGGTTCGCCAGTTCGCCCGGCAAGGCATGTTGCAGGGGCTGCAGCAGCGCGCGGGTCGCGGCATGGCGGGGCGCGCCAAAGACCTGCCAGACCGGTCCCTGTTCGGCGATCTCGCCGCGTTCAAGCACCAGCACCCGGTCGCAGATCTCACGGATCACGCTCATCTCATGGGTGATCAGCACCACCGTCAGGCCCAGCCGCCGGTTGATGTCGCGCAACAGTCGCAGGATCGAGCCGGTGGTTTCCGGATCCAAGGCCGAGGTCGCTTCGTCGCAGAGCAGGATCTCGGGGCGGCTGACCAGCGCACGGGCGATGCCGACGCGCTGCTTCTGCCCGCCCGACAGGCGCGAGGGATAGGTATCGCCCTTGCCCGCCAACCCGACCAGTTCCAGCGCCTGGTCGACGCGGGGGCCGATCTCGGCCGCCGGCAGCCCCGCGACGCGCAGCGGCAGGGCCACGTTCTCGCGCACGGTCTTGGCCGAGAGCAGGTTGAAATGCTGGAATATCATTCCGACGCGGCGGCGCAGTGCGACCAGCCCCGCCTCGTCCAGGGCCGCGATGTCCTGACCATCGACCAGGACCCGGCCGGCGCTGGGGTGTTCCAGCCGGTTGATGGCCCGCAGCAGGCTGGATTTGCCCGCCCCGGACCGGCCGATGATGCCAAAGACCTCGCCAGCGGCGATGTCCAGTTCGATCCCCGCCAGCACCTGCACCTCGCCCGCGCCCGAGCGATAGGTCTTGCCCAGGCCCTCGATGCGGATGGTGCCGCCGCCGCGGACGGCCGGGGCGCTGGCCGCGGCCTCGCCCGCCGCCACGCGCCCCAGGATTGCCGTTGCCCCCGCCATCAGCCTTGCCACGCCAGGATGTAAAGCTTGTCGCTTTGGGCAAAGGACTCATGCACCCGCGCCCTGACCGCCTGCGAGGTGTGGAACAGGTCCACGAACTGCCCGATGCGCGGATCGTCCTTGTTGTCGGCGCGCGCGACGAAGGCCACGGCGAACTGCTTGTCCTCGATCCCCGAATAGATCAGGCCCGAAGTCGGGTCGAAGGCGCCCGAGGCGACGATGAAATGCGGATAGCCCTGCGCCAGGTCCACGTCGCCGGTGATGCGCACCAGCTGCGGCCCCTCGACCTCGGTAAAGGTCAGGTTCTTCGGGTTCTCGGCGATATCGTCCAGCGTGCCGAGGAAACCGACGCCCGGGCGCAGCGTGATGAGGCCGGCCTTTTCCAGCAGCAGAAGCCCCCGGCCCTGGTTCACCGGGTCGTTGGCGATGGCGAGGCTGCCGCCTTCGGGAATCTCGTCGAAGGATTTGTGCTTCAGCGAATAAAGCCCCAGGTTCGCCAGAATGCCGTCGCCCACCACGGCGAAATCATAGCCCCGCTCCTTGCTGGCGTTTTCCAGGAAAGGCCGGTGCTGGAAGAAGTTCAGGTCAATGTCGCCGGCGGCCAGGGCCACGTTCGGCGTGGTCCAATCGCTGAACTCGACCACCTCGACGTCAAGGCCCTGGGCCTTGGCCTCGGTCGCGGCGACCTCGACGGCATCGCCATAGGCGCCGGGCACGACGCCGATCTTCAGCGGGTCGGCATGGGCAAGCCCGGTCAGCGCCAGCGTGGCTGCCAGGGCAAAAGCGGCAAGTCTCATCATCGTCTCCTTTGGTCGGGCCGGCCTAGTCCAGCCAGGGCAGCGAATAGAGTTTCGGGTCATGCGCATTCGCGGCGTCGATCCGGGCGCGCACCGCGGGCGACGACTGGTAAAGCCGGATGAAGGCCGCGACCTCGGGGTCGGCGGCATTGTCGTCGCGGGTGACGAAGCGGATGGCGAAATGCCGGTCGCCGAGACCCGAATAGATCAGCGCCTTGCCAGCGAAATCCGCGCGGCCGGCGTTGACGTAATGGGCCGGATAGCCCTGCGCCAGATCGACGTCCGCGATGGCGCGCACCAGCTGCGGCCCCTCGATCTCGACAAAGCGCAGGCCCCTGGGGTTGGCCGTCACGTCGTCCAGCGTCGCCTGCCAGCCGATCCCCGGCGTCAGCCCGATCAGTCCCGCCGTTTCCAGCAGCGCAAGCCCCCGGCCCTGGTTGACCGGATCGCTGGCAATGGCCACCCGGGCGCCCTCGGGGATGGCGTCGAGGCTTTGGTATTTTTCGGAGTAGAGCCCGATGTTGGGCAGGATGCCCAAGGCGACCGAGCGCAGGTGATAGCCCGTTTCCTTCAGCGCGTTGTCCAGGAAAGCCTGATGCTGGAAGTAATTCAGGTCCAGGTCGCCGCTTTCCAGCGCGAGGTTGGGCGTGGTCCAGTCGCTGAATTCGACCACCTCGACGTCAAGGCCCTGGGTCTTGGCCTCGGTCGCGGCAACCGCGATGGAATCGGCCAGAGCACCGGGCGTGACGCCCACCCTGATCCCGGCCGCCACAGGCAGGGCCAAGGCGATCAGCACCGCTGCAAGCCAGGTTGAATGGATCGACATGAAGAGAAGTCCCCGTCAGAATACACGACTTACGTGATCGTTTTATTCTGAGCCCGGGCCCCGCGGCCATTCCAAAGTCCGCCGCGCCAGGAGAGGGGAATTCCAAGCCGGCGGGCCGGCGCAGGCATCTTTCTCTCGGCGGGCGGGTGGTCCCTGTTGCCATCGGCGCGAAACCTTCCTATCAGGCGACGCAGCGAACATGGACCCGGGTGCGATCCCCGGGTGGCTCTTCCGGCCGCCGATCCGCCGGACAACCTGACCAAACCCCAATGCGGAATCCGGTGTCGCGCGATGCCGGTCAGGACATCACATCATGCCTTCATGGGACATCTATCGCCAGCAATGGCTGGGCAACATTCGCCGCGACCTGCTGTCGGGCCTGGTGGTCGCGCTTGCGCTGATCCCCGAGGCCATCGCCTTTTCGATCATCGCGGGCGTCGACCCCAAGGTCGGACTTTACGCCAGCTTCTCCATCGCGGTCATCACCGCCATCGCGGGCGGACGGCCCGGCATGATCTCGGCCGCGACGGCGGCGACGGCGGTGCTGATGGTCACGCTGGTGCGCGATCACGGGCTGGAATACCTGCTGGCGGCGACGGTGCTGGCAGGTCTGCTGCAGATCGGCATGGGCCTGCTGCGGCTGGGGTTCGTCATGCGCTACGTCTCGAAATCGGTCATGACCGGCTTTGTCAACGCGCTGGCGATCCTGATCTTTCTGGCGCAACTGCCCGAGCTTGACCCCGCCCGCGTCACCGGCCTGACCTATGTGCTGACGGCGGCGGGGCTTGCCATCATCTACCTGCTTCCGCGCGTGACGCGTGCGGTGCCCTCGCCTCTGGTCGCCATCGTCGTGCTGACGGCGCTGTCGATGGCCTTCGGCTGGGACGTGCGGACGGTGGGCGACATGGGGGCGCTGCCCGACACGCTGCCAATCCTTCTGATCCCGCAGGTGCCGCTGGACGCGGCGACGCTGGCCATCATCTTTCCCTATGCGCTGGCCGTCGCCGTTGTCGGCCTGCTGGAAAGCCTGATGACCCAGAACCTGGTGGACGAACTGACCGAGACGCGGTCCAGCCGCAACCAGGAATGCATCGGCCAGGGCCTGGCCAATACCGCCACCGGCTTCATCGGCGGCATGGCCGGTTGCGCCATGATCGGACAAAGCATGATCAACGTGAAATCGGGCGGCCGGGGGCGGCTGTCGTGCTTTGCCGCGGGGGTGATGCTGCTGATCCTTTGCGTGTTCCTGGGGCCCTGGGTGGCGCAGATCCCGATGCCCGCGCTGGTCGCGATCATGATCATGGTTTCGATCGGGACCTTTTCCTGGGGCTCGATCGGCAATCTGCGCAGCCACCCGCGGTCCTCATCCGTGGTGATGCTGGCGACCGTGGTGGCGGTGGTCTGGACCCACAACCTGGCAATCGGCGTGCTGACTGGCGTGCTGCTGTCGGGGATCTTCTTTGCTGCCAAGATCGCGCGGCTGTTCCGCGTCACCTCCGAGATGGCGCCGGACGGCACCCGCACCTATCGGGTCCACGGACAGCTGTTCTATGGCTCGGTCGAGGATTTCACCGCCGCCTTCGACCTGCGCGACGTACCGCCGCGCGTGGTGATCGACGTATCGGCCGCGCATGTCTGGGACATCTCGGCGGTGCAGGCGCTGGACGCGGTCGTCCTGAAGTTCCGCCGCGCCGGGGCCCAGGTCGGCATCACCGGCCTGAACCCCGCCTCGGCAACCATCCTGGAGCGGCTGGCCCTGCACGACAAGCCCGGCGCGGCCGAGCGCCTGGCGACGCATTAGGCCAGCAGGTCCAGCGACGTGTCGGCCAGGGTGATGTAATCGCCCTGGACCAGCATCTTCACATCCGCGCCCACCTGCCGGATCCACGCGACCTGGTCCGAGTGCAGCACTTGCGCCAGGTCCCCGATCCCCTCGATCACCAGCCGGTCAAGGCCGATCTGAAAGTCGTGGATGACCGCCGTGCCCCAGCCGTCGCCGCGGCCGACCCGAAAGACAAAGCTGTCCGCCCCGTCCTCGCCATACAGCTGGGCGTGCAGGCCCGCTCCCGGCGCGGTCAGGATCACGTCGTCGCCCGCGCCCCCCATCAGCGTGTCGCTGCCGCGCAGGCATTCCAGCGTGTCGTTGCCCGCCCCCCCGATCAGCAGGTCGTCGCCCCGTCCGCCGTTCAGGTGGTCGGTGCCGGTGTCGCCCCGCAGGGTATCGTCGCCGTCGTTGCCGACCAGGGTGTCGGCTCCGGTCCCGCCGATCAGCAGGTCCCGGTCGCGCGCGCCGTAAAGCCGGTCGCTGCCATTGCCGCCTTCCAGGGTGTTCAGGCCGCCGGCGCTGCCGTCGAAGCCGTCGCCGTTCAGCCAGTTGCCATTGTCCGTGCCGCCGAACAGCGTGTCGGCGCCATCGCCGCCCCGGATCAGATCGTTGCCAGCGCGCCCCTGGATCAGGTCGTTGCCCATCCCGCCGTCCAGCGTGTCCTCGCCCCAGCCACCGTCCAGGACGTCCCAGCCCCGCCCGCCCTCAATGACATCGTGGCCGCCGCTGCCCAGCAGCGTGTCGTCGCCGATATCGCCCATGATGGAGTCGTCGCCGCCCCGGCCGTCGATGGAATCGTGCCCGCCCTCGCCCCGGATGGTGTCGTTGCCGGCCTTGCCCAGCACGCGGTCGTCGCCCGCCCCGGCCCGGATGGTCGAGCCGCGCCAGTTCGTCGTGTCGCCGTCGTAATCGACGAAGCTGTCGTCCATCACGTCGTTCCCGTCGGTGCCTGACACGATCCCGTCGCGCACCACATTGGCATAGTTGATCAGGCGGACCCGGCCCGAAGCGGTCGTCAGCAGCAGGTCGTCGACATAGCCATCGCCGTCCAGGTCGCGCATCGTGCCCTGCGCCTCAAGCTGAGCGGGGGTGAACAGGGCCGAGCCGATATAGATCTGGTCTCCCTCGCTCCTGTCGTAATCGGTGATGGCGGTGTCGCCGGTGTCCAGCAGGCGGAACACGTCCGCCCCCAGGCCGCCGGTCAGGGTATTGTCGCCGGCCCCGCCATCGACCAGATCGTTGCCGCGCCCGCCCAGGATCACGTCGTCGCCGTCGCCGCCGCGCAGGGTATCGTCGCCGTCCTGTCCGAACAGGTGGTCGTCGGATTCCGCGCCGACCAGGCTGTCGTTGCCAGTCCCGCCATACAGCATGTTGACCGCCCGGGCGATGCCCGTCAGCGTGTCGTTGCCATCGCCCCCGAAGGCGGTCGCGATCCCGTCCACCCCGGCCATCAGCCGGCCCGTCGCCTCGGACTGGACCTTGCCGGCGCGCAGGACGGCCGCAAGCCGGTCGTCGCCGGCAACCTCCGGGTCGGATTCGCCCAGCGAAAAGGCGTTCAGCGCATGGGCCAGCGACGCCGGGTGCAGATAGCGCACCCCGCCGCGGCCCCAGGCGTCCAGCACCGCAAGGCTGGAGGCGCCATAGTCCACCCCCGGGAACCAGCCGATGCCGATGCCCCGGTCGGACAGAAGCTCATAATAGCGGGCCATGTTGAAGGAAGGGTCGTGCTGGCTTGCATCGTTGACCAGGTTGCCGATGGCATTGGTTTCGGTCAGCAGGATGTCGTCGTCACCCAGAGCGCCCCACAGCGCCTCATAAGCCGCCGCGATCTGGTCGCCGGTCTGCACCCCGTCGGGCAGCCAGGCGGGGTAAAGATGCGCCGACCAGATCAGGTCCGATCCGATCCCCGCGCGCAGCGCGTCCAGCACGGTTCCCTCGCCATAGCTGGTCGAGGCGAGGATGTCGAACTTGCCCGAATAGTTCCATCCACCGACCAGGATGCGCGCATCGCTGCGCGCGTCGATCATCTCGGCCAGGGCCAGCATGTGATCGGCATACAGGCGGACGAATTCGCCCGTGTTGCCGGTCAGGCGCTCGGCCCGGGCGTAGGTGGCAGGCTCGTTCGCGATCTCGAGCCCGTGCACGGCATCGGCCACCGAGGGATGGTCGTCCAGCCAGTCCAGCATCTGCTTCCACGCGCCGGTCAGCCCCTGGATCGCCGATCCGTTCAGCGTCTCGCGCAGCGCCTCGCCCCCGACCGAGCCGTCGTCGCCAAGCCGCGACACCTCATTGCCCGAATAGCCCACGATCAGCTTGAGCCCGGCCTGGGCGGCCGCCTCGAGGAAACGCTCGAACTGGGGATGCAGCGAGCCGTCGGCGTTGAAGCAGTGTTCGTTGAAGCACAGCCGCAGCGCGTTCACATGCGGCATGGCATCGACCAGCAGCTGAACGAACTGTTCGGGGTTGCCGTCCATGCCCACGGGAATGGTCTGGAACTGCGAATATTGCAGATAATAGGTGGGGTCGGCGGCAAGGTTGGCATCAAAGGTGCCATTGGCCTTGTCCACCCGGATCTGGTCGTCGGCGGACATCTGAAGGCACAGGATATTCAGGTCGGACGTGTTGGACATGGCTTGGTTCCGGCAAATGGAGAGTCAGTCCCCGGTTGCGGCGCGAAGCCGGGGATGGCGGGTGAATATTGGACAGCCGTACCCGGTCACCGCCCCTGACGGGCGGCGGGGCGACGTGCAAACCGCGAAACGGCTACGTTACGAGAAAGGCCGGCGGACCGTGGATGTCCCGCGCCATGCGGGGTTTCCGGCGCGGCCCGCGCGCGGCCTTTCGGGGCAAGGCGGCATGTCGGCGCAGGGCTGCGCCTGCCGCATTGCGGTCAGTCTGATATCGTCATCTCTTCTCCGGCATGTGGATATTCCCTGGCAGCCCCCGAAAACCGGGGGTCCGTGTCATCGACCACGCGTACTGGAATACAACCTTAACGGTACTAGCTTTTCACGTCCGGGGTTCCGCATCAACCTTTGCCTGTACCGGAGCGGCCGGAAAATAGTTCCAATTGTGCCGACCACAACCCACGTGTCCTGAGGGAAACCGAACCTTGCCGAGCGGGCGGCATGCATGGGCGGTTTCCGGCCAAAGGCAGGAAACCGCCATGAAAACTTTACCCTAACGCACATTGCTAATGTCGGATTTCACCCTGCCGACGTGGCCCCATGGCCCGGAAGCGGTGCCGCGCCCGGGGGACATCATGCCGCAGCGTCAGATCACCCCGGACCCACGCCGGACGGGTGCCGGACCGCCCAGGGGCGGCGCCTCGAGCCGATTCAGAATCGGGCAGTCGGGTCGCTGGTCGCCATGGCAGGCCCCGATCAGGTCGCGCAGCGTGTCGACCATCTCCTGCATCTCGCGGATCTTCCGCTCGAGCGTCTCGACATGGGCGCTGGCGATCTGCCTGACCTCGGCGCTGTGGCGGGTCTGGTCGCGCCACAGGCTCAGCAGGTTCGCGATGTCGGCCACCGGAAAGCCCAGGTCGCGGGCCTGGCGCACGAAGCGCAGCACATGCACGTCGCTGTCCGAATAATCCCGATAGCCCGCGCCGGTCCGCGCCGCCGGGGGCACCAGCCCGATCTGTTCGTAATAGCGGATCATCTTGGCCGACACGCCCGAGGCCCTGGCCGCCTGTCCGATGTTCATGCCGCACCCTCCGACGGCGCGCCGAACCGGCGCAGCCGCAAGGCATTGCCCAGAACGAAGACGCTGGACAGCGCCATCGCGCCCGCCGCGAAGACCGGCGACATCAGGATGCCGAAGCCGGGGAACAGCAGGCCCGCCGCGACCGGGATCAACGCGACGTTATAGGCAAAGGCCCAGAACAGGTTCTGCCGGATGTTGGCCATGGTCGCCCGGGACAGCGCGATGGCCGTGGCGACGCCCTGCAGGTTGCCCGACATCAGCACCACGTCCGCCGCCTCGATGGCGATATCGGTGCCGGTGCCGATGGCGATGCCCACCTCGGCCTCGGCAAGCGCGGGGGCGTCGTTGATCCCGTCGCCGACAAAGGCCACGTTGCCATGCGCGGCGCGCAGGTCGCGCAGCGCCTGGACCTTGCCTTCGGGCAGGACCTCGGCCACCACCGCGTCGATGCCCAGCCGGGCCGCGATGGCCTGGGCGGTGCGGGCATTGTCGCCGGTGATCATCGCGACCTTCAGCCCCTGGTCGTGCAGCGTGCGGATGGCGGCGGGGGTGGTCTGCTTCAGCGGGTCGGCGACGGCCAGGATCGCCGCCAGCCGCCCGTCGACCGCCGCATAAAGGGGCGAGCGCGCCTCGCCCGCCAGCCGCGCGGCGATCTCGGCCAAAGGCGCCACGTCGATCCCCAGCCCGACCATGAAGCGGTCGGCGCCGACCTCGACCCGCCGGCCGCCGGCCTCTGCCCGCACGCCCATGCCGGTCACGGATTGAAAGCCCGAGACAGCCGGCAGGGACAGGCCCTCGGCCTCGGCCGCCGCGACGATGGCGCGGGCCAGCGGATGTTCGGACCGCGCCTCGACCGCCGCGACCAGGGCCAGCACCTCGGCGCGCTGGAAGCCCGGCGCGGGTTCAAGGTCGGTCAGCACCGGGCGGCCCTCGGTCAGCGTCCCGGTCTTGTCCACCGCCACGACCCGGGCATCGCGAAGCGCCTGCAAGGCCTCGCCCCGGCGGAACAGGACGCCCATCTCGGCCCCCCGGCCGGTGCCCACCATGATCGAGGTCGGCGTCGCCAGTCCCATGGCGCAGGGGCAAGCCACGATCAGCACCGCGACCGCATTGACCAGCGCCAGCCCCAGCGCGGGCTCGGGGCCCAGCGCCAGCCAGACCAGGAAGGTCAGCGCCGCCGCCGCCATGACGGCGGGGACGAACCACATCGTCACCCGGTCCACCAGCGCCTGGATCGGCAGCTTGGCGCCCTGGGCGTCCTCGACCATGCGCACGATCCGCGACAGCACCATGTCGCCGCCCACCGCCGTCGCGCGAAAGGCGAATGCGCCGGTCTGGTTCACCGTGCCGCCGGTGACGGCGCTGCCCGGATGCTTGGCGACGGGCATCGGCTCACCCGAGATCATGGATTCGTCGACATGGCTTTCGCCCTCGACCAGCTCGCCGTCAACGGGGATGCGCTCGCCCGGACGGACCTCGAGGATGTCGCCGGGCCGGACCTCGGCCACGGCGATCTCGGCCACCGCGCCGTCCCTGCGGCGTCGCGCGGTCGGGGGCTGCAGGCCCACCAGATGCCGGATCGCGTCCGAGGTCCGGCCCCGCGCCCGCGCCTCGAGCAGGCGGCCCAGCAGGATCAGCGTGACGATGACTGCCGCCGCCTCGTAATAGACGTGAACGGTGCCCGCCGGCAGCAGGCCGGGGGCAAAGGTCGCCACCATCGAATAGCCATAGGCGGCCAGCGACCCGACCGCGACCAGCGAATTCATGTCGGGCGCGCCGCGCGCCAGGGCGGGCAGCCCCTTTTCCAGGAACCGCATGCCCGGAAAGGCCAGGACCAGCGTGACCAGCACCCATTGCAGGACCCAGCTTGCCTGCATGCCGATGGTCGCGGCGATCAGCCGGTGCAGCGCGGGGACCATGTGGCCGCCCATCTCGACCAGAAAGACCGGCAGGGTCAGCGCCAGCGCCAGCCCGAAGTCGCGCCGCAGCAGGCGCTGTTCGCGGTCCTTGCGCCCGTCGTCCTGCGGCGCGGCGGCCGTCAGCGGCGCCGCATCATAGCCCACGCGCGCGATGGCGGCGACCAGGTCGGGCACATCGGCCGTGCCCTCGACCCGGGCCCGCTCGGTCGCAAGATTGACCGAGGCGCCGGTGACGCCCGGCACCGCCAGCAGCGCCTTTTCCACGCGACCGACGCAGGACGCGCAGGTCATGCCTTCGACCGCCAGTTCCACCGCGGGCGGGGCGGGCACGGCATAGCCGATCCGCTCGACCGCCTCGGCCAGGGCCGCGCGCGGCACCGGCGCATCGGTCAGGACCCGGGCGCTGTTCGTCGCAAGGTTGACCGAGGCCGAGACCACCCCCGGCACTCCGCGCAGCGCCTTTTCGACGCGGCCCACGCAGGACGCGCAGGTCATGCCTTCGACGGGAAGGGTCACGGCGGGACGGGTTTCGGGGATGTCCTTGGCCATGGTGCCTACTCCTGCCCGCGCTCGGCCAGCCAGCCGCGCATCTGGGCGATCTCGGCCTCTTGCGCGCGGATCACCTCCTCGGCCAGGGCGCGCACCTGCGGGTCGCGGCCATGCTCCAGCACCACCCGGGCCATGTCGATGGCGCCCTGGTGATGGGGGATCATGCCGCGCAGAAAGTCGATGTCGGCATCGCCCGAATAGGCGATCTCCATGCCCTGGTGCATGCGCTGGTTCGCGGCGCGATAAGCCTGGGTCGAGGCGCTGTCGCCCGCGCCCGCCGGCGCGTCGTGTGCGGCATGGTCCGCATGGTCATCGGCCGGCATCTGGGCCTGGGCCAGGCTCAGCCCGGCCGCAAACGCCGCCGCACCCACGACGAAGATCAGGGAACGCTGGTTCATGGCCGCCCCCTATGCCGCGCTGGCGGGAAAGCCGGCATCGGCCAGCACGCGGCCGACCGCTTCGGCCGAGGCCGAGGTCTCGACCTCGATGGTGCGGGTCGGGTGGTCGGCGGTGACGCGCGCGGCCGGGTCCAGCGTCGTGACCGCCTTGGTCACCGACCGCAGGCAGCCGTCGCAGCTCATGTCAGGGACGTGGAATTTCATGGCAACCCTCATTGGTGATGTCTTGCACCACCCTCAGATGGGGGTTCCAACGATGGTAAGGTCAAGGGCAGCGGCGAAATTAATCGCCGCCGCCCCGAATTCGTCTGTCGGCGCTCAGACCCGTTTCCGCTCCAGCGCGCCGCGCGACAGGCGGTCGAGCAGAAGCGCGACGGCGACGATGGCAAGGCCGGCGCGCAGGCCCAGGCCCATCTCCATGCGGGTCAGGCCGCGCGTCACCTCGGCGCCCAGCCCGCCGGCTCCGACCAGCCCCGCCAGCACCACCATGGCCAGGGACAGCAGGATGCACTGGTTCAGGCCGACCAGCAGCGTGGGCCGCGCGGCGGGCAGCTCGATCTTCCACAGGATGGTGCCGGGCTTCGCGCCGATGGCCTCGCCCAGTTCCTTCAGGTCCTTCGGCACGCCGCGAAAGGCCAGCGTGGTCAGCCGCAGCATCGGCGGGACGCCATAGACGATGGTGGCGATGATCGCGGGCACCCGGCCCAGGCTGAAGATCATCACCGCCGGGATCAGATAGACCCAGGGCGGCACGGTCTGCATCACGTCGAGGACCGGGCGCAGCGCGGTTTCGACCCCGCGGCGGCGGGCGGCCCAGATGCCCAGGGGAAAGGCGATGGCGACCGCGATGGCCACGGCCACCACGACCAGGGCGATGGTCTGCATCGACGCGGTCCACAGCCCCGCCAGCCAGCAAAAACCCAGGCAGCAGGCCGACAGGATGGCGACGCGCAGCCCGGCGGCGAACCAGGCCAGCACCGCCACCAGCACGATGACGCCAGCGGCGGGAACGACCAGCAGCGCCGCCTCGATCGCGCCCAGCACGGTCTCGATGGCGCGGGCGATCAGGGCGAACAGCCCGTGGAAGTTGGCGTTGAGCCAGTCCACCAGGGGCGCAAGGAAAGCTCCGGGATTGAAGGTCATTTCGCCCTCGCAAGGCTTTGGGTGACGCGGTCCAGCACCATGGTCAGCACCACGATGGCGATCGAGGCGTTGATCGAGGTCGCGATGTCCAGCGTGCGGATCGCGCCATAGATCGTCTCGCCCAAGCCCCCCGAGCCGACGATGCCGGCGATGATCACCATGCCAAAGGCCATCATCAGGCTCTGGTTCACGCCCGCCATGATCGAGGGCACGGCGAAGGGCAGGCGGATCTTCCAGAACTGCTGCATCCGGCTGGTCCCCAGCGCCTGGCCCAGTTCGACGAACTCGGCCGGCGTCTGGCGGATGCCAAGGCTGGTCAGCCGGATCGCGGGCGGCATGGCGACGATCACGGTCGCGACCAGCGCGGTCGCCGGGCCATAGCCCATCAGCGCGATGGCCGGCAGCAAATAGATATAGGGCGGCAGCGTCTGGATCAGGTCCAGCACCGGCACCAGCGCCCGGTCCAGCCGCGGCATCAGCCCGGCCATGACGCCGATGGGCAGGCTGATCGCCAGCGCGATGACGCTGGCGGCGATGACCAGGGCCAGCGTCTGCATCGTTTCCGGCCAAAGCCCCATGGCCCAGCAGAACGCCAGCGCAAGCCCGCTCGCGATGCCCGCCCCCAGGCCCAGCACCCGCCAGGCGACCAGCCCGGCCAAAGCCGCGACGGCCCAGAACGGCGCCAGCATCAGCAGCCACAGCACGCCGTCGTAAAGCCCCTCCAGCACGGCGCGGGCGCCGTCGAAGACAAAGGCCGCGTGATCGGACAGCCAGAACAGCGCATTGTCGACCTGCTCGTCGAAGACGGTGACGAAACCCTCCATCCCCGTCCCCCTCAGGCCGCGGCGGCGCGGACGTCGGGTTCGCCCCGCACGCCCAGCAGCAGGTTGCGCGTGGTCACGACCCCGACCACTGCCCCGCCCTCGGCGATGGCGATGGCATCGCTGCCCGAGGCGGTGATCGTCTCGATCAGCGTGTCGATGTCGGCCTCGGGCGTGCAGCGCGGCAGCCCCTCGACCGGGCCGCCATAGGCGGCGGGCGGCACCATGACCGAATGCGCCTTGACCAGGTGCAGGCGGGAAATCCCGGCGACGAAATCCGCGACATACTGGTCGGCGGGGTTCATCACGATCTCCTCGGCGGTGCCGACCTGGATGATGACGCCGTCCTTCATGATGGCGATGCGGTCGCCGATGCGGATCGCCTCGTCCAGGTCATGGGTGATGAACACCGCCGACTTGCCCAGGTCCTTGGTCAGTTGGCGGAACTCGTCCTGCAACTGGCGCCGGATCAGCGGATCCAGCGCGGAAAACGGCTCGTCCATCAGGATGATCTCGGGGTCCGAGGTCAGCGCGCGCGCCAGCCCCACCCGCTGCTGCATGCCGCCCGACAGCTCCGACGGATAGCGCAGCTTCCAGTCCGACAGGCCGACCTTGTCCAGCGCGGCCTCGGCGGCGCGGTTGCGCTCGTCCTTGGACACGCCCTGCACCTCCAGCCCGAAGGCCGCGTTCTCCAGCACGTTGCGCTGCGGCAGCAGGGCGACGGACTGGAACACCATGCCGATGTGGCGGGCACGGGTCTCGCGCAGGGTGGCGGCGTCCATGGCGCCGATGTCGCGGCCCTTGACCATGACGCGGCCCAGGCTCGGCTCGATCAGCCGGTTCAGCAGCCGGATCAGCGTCGACTTGCCGCTGCCCGACAGCCCCATGATGCAGAAGATCTCGCCCCGCCGCACCTGGATCGAGGCATCCGAGACGCCGACCACGCAGCCGAACTCCTTCAGCACCTCCTGCTTGCCCAGGCCCCGGCCGGTGATCGCCCCGATCGCCTCGCGCGAGCGGTCGCCGAAGACCTTCCAGACCGACTGGCAGTCGATCAGAACCTCTGTGCTTTCCATGTCTACCCTGTCGATTGTCGTGCCGTTGGGGCGGCGCCCGGCAAAGGGGGCCGCCCGACCTTGCGGGATCAGTAGGACTTGATGTTGCTCCAGCGGCCGATCAGGTCGCCGTGGGCGGCGATCCAGTCGGCGATGGCTTGGTCCATGGTCTTGCCGTCATTCACCGCGCCGTTGATCGCGGTGATCTCCTCCTTGGGCACGAAGACGCTGGCGATGGCTTCGCGCGCCTCGGGGTTCTCCTCGGAAAAGCCCTTCTGGCCGATCCAGTAATAGCTTTGCGGCGGCGGGAAGGCGCCCTTGGGGTCCTTCAGGAACTTGATGTCGAACTTCTGCGCCATCCAGGACGGCTCCCACAGGGTGACGGCGATCGGCTCCTTGCGGTCCACGGCCGACTTCAGCGCCGCCGTCATGGCGGCGGTCGAGCCCTCGACCAGCTGCAGCTTCAGCCCATAGGCGTCGATGGCGTCGCCGGTCTCGCGCATGATGCCGGCGCCCGGCTCGATGCCGATGATCTTGCCGCCGAACGCGTCGGCCCTGTCGTTCAGCTGGTCAAGCGAATCGATGTCGACATAGGCCGGGACCGCGATCCCGTCGAACAGCCCGTGCGACACCGGAGAGATCTTTTCCAGCCGGTTCTTGTTGCGCTGCCAGTAGTCCTGCGCGACGTAATCCGTCTGGCTGGCCAGGATCTGCACATCGCCCTTGGCCAGCGCCGCATAGGCGATGCCCCATTCCGAAAACGGCGTGACCTCGACGGTATAGCCCTTGTCCTCCAGCACCTTCTTGGTGATGCCGGTGATGGGCGTCAGGTCCTCCCAGGACATGGTTCCCATCTTGATGACCTTGTCCTGCGCCAGGACCGGCGAGGCCAGACCAAGGGCCACGGCCCCCGCCAGGATGGCCTTGAAAATTCCACGCATGTCGTTCTCCGCTGTCGTTCGTCGGGGGCAAGCCGGGCCCGCCGCCGCAGAACGCGGCCTGCGGGGCAAGGCGCCCCCCGATCCCTGGTTTCGATGGCCGGGGCTTTGCGACCGTATCCTCCCCGGGCACCCCGCGACCCCGGCTGTCCCGAGTTATCCCCCGCAAGCCGCCACCGGGGCAAACGAGAATTTCCTGCCTCGGCGCATTAGCTATTCTGGCCCAGGGCCCCGGGGCGCGGCTTCTTTCTTGCCCCAATATCCCGGGGGAGTCGCGGCACGCGACGGGGGCAGAGCCCCCCGCCTCAGCCCGCCTCGCGCACCGCCGCCAGCAGATGGGCGACAAACCCCGCAACCGCCGGCCGCTTCAGGGATTTCTGCTTGCAGTTCAGGAAATTGCCGCGCCCCGCCGTGATCGGGGCGGGATGGGCAAAGACCAGCCGCCCCTCGGCGATGGGCGCGCGCACCATGTGGTGCCAGCCCAGCATCACCCCCTGCCCGGCCATGGCCGCCTGCATCAGCAGGCTGACCTTGTTCGTGGACAGGCTCGACGGCGCCTTGGCCCATTCCGTCCCCTGGGCGCGGAACCACTCGGCCCAGCCCATCGGCTGCCAGCCGATGGCATCCGCGCTCCAGTGCCGGTCGTGCAGGTGCAGAAGGTTCACCCCGTTCAGGCTCTCGGCATCGGGAAACGGGCCGTGCCGGGCCAGAAAGGCGGGCGAGCAGACCGGCTGGGCGATCTCCTGGAACAGGAAATGCAGCTCCTCGCCCACGTCGCAGCGCTCGTTGCCGCACAGAAAGGCGATGTCCACATCGGCATAGTTGCGCAGGGTGTCGTCCGCGTCCGACGCCAGGACCACGAAACCCACCTCGGGGTGCTGGGCGCGGAAGCTGTCGATCATCGGCTGCAGCCAGAACAGCGCCATGCCGTCCGTGGCCGAGACGGTGACCGCCTGCGGGCCCTGATCCTCGGTCAGGACCGAGACCGCGGCGCTGATCGTGTCCAGCCCCGCGGTCACGGCCGAAAACAGGCTGACCCCCTCGGGCGTCAGTTCCAGCGCGTTGTGCTTGCGCACGAACAGCGCCTTGTCCAGCGCGCGCT
Source organism: Paracoccus yeei ATCC BAA-599 (assembly GCF_000622145.1). Lineage (GTDB taxonomy): Bacteria > Pseudomonadota > Alphaproteobacteria > Rhodobacterales > Rhodobacteraceae > Paracoccus > Paracoccus yeei. The sequence goes on from NZ_JHWH01000016.1 coordinate 55,536, forward strand.
CCAGCAGGCGGATCTGCTGGCTGACCGCGCCCTGGGTCACGTTCAGTTCCTTGGCGGCCAGCGTGAAGCTCAGATGCTTGGCCGCCACCTCGAAGGTCGCGAAGGCCCCCAGAGACGGCAGGTAGCGGCGCTTGATCGGCGGCATGGCGGCGGTCGACTTTCCCTCTGACTGGGACGTCATTCTAGCCGCGTCTGCCACTCTTTCCAGCGCAGATATGCATTGGCGCCGATGGTGTCGAAGGGATGCGGCGGCAGGCGCGCCGGCTCGGCCTCGGCGGCAAAGAAGCGGGTGACCTCGCTTTCCCGGCCGCAGGCGAGTTCCGCCGCGCCGATCCCGGTCAGGGTGCTGCGCGTGGTGCCCAGCCCGTTGTCGACGCAGGCCGCGTAAAGCCCCGGCTCCAGCTCGCGCATGACCGAGACGTTGTTTCTGGCCAGGCACAGGTGCCCCGACCAGCTGTACTGGAACCGCACGGCCTTCAGCATCGGAAAGCGGGCGTCGAACTTGCGCCGCATCTGCCCGACCAGGCGGTCCAGGTCGGCCTTGCTGGTCTGCATCCCGGGCCGGTAATAGCCGCCCTGCCGGATCACGATGCGGTTGCCGCCCTGGGCCGGGCCGATGCGGCGCACCGTGGTGCCCATAGGGTCGGCCGGGGTGATGCCCCAGCATTCCCGCCCGCCCAGCGCGTGCAGCGCCGTGGGGTCCAGTTCCTCGGTCATGCAGGCGTTCAGCATGATGTGCATCAGCTGGCCGCGCTTGAAGCCGAAGCTTTCCAGATGACCGTTGTTGGCTAGGATCAGCCGCTCCGCGCTCAGCGTTCCGCCAGCGGTGGCGACGGTCCAGCCCTGCCCCGTGCCTTCGATGCGCAGCGCGGCCGAGTTCTCGTGGATCGTGACGCCGCCGCGCTCGATCCCGGCGGCCAGGCCCTGGACATAGCCCGCGGGCTGGATCATCACCGTGCCCGGGGTATAAAGCCCGTCGCGGTAATAGGCGCTGCCGGTGATCTCGCGCATGGCCCGGGCGTCCAGCCGCTCATGCGCCTCGCCCAGGTCGCACAGGTGGCGGGCATAGCTTTCGTTCGCCGCCACCCCCGCGTCCGAGGCCGCGCCGTTGATCTTGCCGGCGCGCTGGAAATAGCCCTCGGGGATGGCGAATTCCTCGACGATGCCGGCGGCAAAGGCGATGGCCTGGCGGTTCAGCCGCGTCAGCTGCTGGTCGTGGCTGTCGCCCGCACCGGCATAGTCGCCCGAGGTCAGTTCGTGCGGCAGGTCGATCATGAAGCCCGAGTTGCGCCCCGTGCCCCCTTCCGAGATGCGCGCCGCCTCCAGGATGACGACCCGCAGCCCGGGGTCGATCTGGTGCAGCCGGCGGGCGGCGGAAAGCCCGGCAAAGCCGCCGCCCACGATGGCGATGTCGCAACCCGCCTGGCCCTCCAGCCGCGCGCGGGGCGGGACCGGGGGCAGGATCACGCTCCACCCGGCGGGGCCGTTGAACGCCGGGGTGCGGATGGCGTCGTGCCGGCCCATCAGTCCAGGGCCGCGTCCGAATGGTCGGTCAGGTCCAGCCAGATGGTCTTGAGCTGGGTATACTGGTCATGGGCATGGATGGAATTGTCCCGCCCGCCAAAGCCGGACTGCTTGTAGCCGCCGAAGGGGGTGGTGATGTCGCCCTCGCCAAAGCTGTTGACGGTGACGGTCCCGGCCCGCAGCATCCGCGCGCCCCGCAGCGCCCGCTTGCCGTTGGCGGTAAAGATCGACGCCGCCAGCCCGTATTCGGTGTCGTTGGCGACCGCGATCGCCTCCTCGAAGCTGGACACCGGGATCACGGTCAGGATCGGGCCGAAGATCTCCTCGACCGCCAGCTTCGAATCGCGCGCGGCCTGCACCACGGTCGGTTCGATGAAGCCCTCGGCCGGGGACGTGCCGCCCAGCAGGATCGTTTCCTTCTGCGCCGCCTCGAGATAGGCCGAGACCTTGCCGAAATGGGCCTTGCTGACCAGCGCGCCCACGCGCACCTCGGGGTCCAGCGGATCGCCCAGGATCCATTCGCGGGCATGCGCCTCGACCCGCGCCATCAGCCGGTCCTGGATGCCCTTCTGCACGATCAGCCGCGACCCGGCCGAGCAGTTCTGCCCCATGTTCCAGAAGGCGCCGTTCACCACGTGGGCTGCCACCGCATCCAGGTCCTCGGCATCGTCCAGCACGATGCAGGGGTTCTTGCCGCCCAGTTCCAGCACGACCTCTTTCAGGTTGCTGTCGGCCGAATAGTGCAGGAAGCGCCGCCCCGTGACGGTCGAGCCTGTAAAGCTGACCATGTCCACGTCCGGGTGACGGCCCAGCGGCTCGCCCACCTCGGCGCCCGATCCGGTCACGACGTTCAGCACGCCGCGCGGCAGCCCGGCCTCGGCGGCGAGTTCCGCCACGCGCAGCGCGGTCAGCGAGGTCTCGGCGGCGGGCTTGACCACCACCGAACAGCCTGAGGCCAGCGCCGGGCCGATCTTCCAGGCCAGCATCAGCAGCGGAAAGTTCCAGGGCAGCACCAGGCCCACGACGCCCACGGGTTCGCGGACGATCATGGCGATGTGGTTGTCCGAGGCGGGCGCCACCTGGTCATAGATCTTGTCGATCAGCTCGGCGTGCCATTTCAGGACGTGGATGGTTTCCGGCACGTCCACCGTCTCGCAGTCGTAGATGGTCTTGCCGGCGTCCAGCGACTCCATCACCGCCAGTTCGCGGGCATTGCGCTCCAGAAGCTTCGCGAACTTCAGCAGGATCTCCTTGCGCTCGGCCGGGTGCAGGCGCGACCAGCGCCCGTCCTCGAAGGCCTCGCGGGCCTTGGCGACGGCCAGGTCCACGTCCTCGGCCCCGCAGGCGGCGACCTCGGCCAGCGCCTCGCCGGTGGCGGGGTTCACGGTGGTGAAGGTCTTGCCGCCGATCGCGGGCCGGAAGGTGCCGTCGATGAAGGCGTTCTGCGGCAGGTCCAGCGACGCCGCGATGGCCTTGTATTCCTGAATGGTCAGCAGATCGGTCATCTCAGTTCCCTTCCGTGATCGCGGCGACGGTGGTTTTCAGCGTGCGGATCACCTGTTCCAGCGCGCGCTTTTCATCCTTGTTCAGCCCCTTCAGCGGCGGGCGCATCGGCCCGGCGGTGATGCCCGAGACCTCGACCCCGTGCTTGACGCACTGGATGAACTTGCCGCCCTGTTCCAGCACCCGCATCAAGGGCAGCATCGCCGACATGATCCGGCGGCCCTTGGTGAAATCGCCCTGCACGGCGCAGGCTTCGTAAAGCGCCACATGCTCCTCGGGCAGGAAGTTCGAGCCGGCGCAGATCCAGCTGCGCGCGCCCCAGGCGAAGAATTCCAGCGCCTGGTCGTCCATGCCGCAGGACATCTGGATATGCGGATAGTCGCGCGCCAGCAGGTGCACCCGGTTAATGTCGCCCGAGCTTTCCTTGATGCCGATGACGTTCTTGGACCGCCCCACGCGATCCAGGAACTCGGTCCCCATCTCGACCGACATCCGGCCGGGATAGTTGTAAAGGATGATCGGCAGCCCGCAGGCGCGGTCGATGGCCAGCGCGTTCAGGGCGTTTTCCTGTTCCGTGGGCACCGAATAGGGGGGCGTGCCCAGCAGGATCGCATCGGCCCCCATCTCGCGCGCGCCCTGCGCCAGAGCGATGGAATCGGGCGTGCGCATCGCGCCGGTGCCGACGATGACCGGCAGGCGGCCGGCCACGCGCTCGGTGATGAAGCGCGCCAGCTCCAGCCGCTCCTCGACCGTCTCGGCATAGTTCTCGCCGGTGGACCCGCCCGAGATCAGCCCGTGCACGCCCGCCGCGATCAGCCGCTCGATCAACTCGGCCAGGGCATCCAGGTCAAAGCTGCCGTCCGCCTGGAACGGCGTGATGAGGGGGGTGTAGATGCCTTCCAGCACCATCCGGGGTGTCATGTCGCGGCCTCCTGGGTGTCGGCCCCGCCCCGGGGCCCTTCGCTGTCCCCGGTGGTAAGGCCGCCGGCCCCCGTCCCGCAAAGGAGAATGTTCTGGATCGAGGCATTAGAAAAACTGGGGCTGGCCGGCGCGACTGGCCGGCGCGACTGCCCGACGCGGTGCGGCGGCGCAAGGCGCGGCCGTCGCGACGGCCGCGCATGAAAAAACCGCGCCCCCTGTCGGGGACGCGGTTCCGCATGATTTCTGTCCGGGCAGATCTTACTTGATCTTGCCTTCCTTGTACTCGACATGCTTGCGCACGACCGGGTCGTATTTGTTGACCGCCATCTTTTCGGTCATCGTGCGGGCGTTCTTCTTGGTGACATAGAAGTGCCCGGTCCCGGCCGTCGAGTTCAGACGGATCTTGATCGTCGTCGGCTTCGCCATCTCATTGCTCCTGCTGCGGGGCAAAGACGCTGCTGCGAACCCCGTGGAATCTCTTGAAGCCCGCCTTTTACTGCGAGAACGGGCGAAGTCAACGGCGAATCGCAGGGTTTTGCGTCGGAACGGCCCAAAGGGCGCTAGCCCGCCGTCTCGCGCAGCCAGCGGCCGTGCACCCAGCCGACATCCGGCCCGGTGATGCGCCGCGCCGGCCCGGCATTGGCGCAGACCCCCTTCTGGTCGGTCTGGCCGCCATCGCGCGCGATGCCCACCCATTCGCCCTGCCGGTCGATGATGAGCACCCGGTCGCCGTTGTGAAGCCGCCCGATCCGGGCATAGGTGGTGGCCGGGCCGGTGCGGATCGCCAGGAAACCGTCGCCCTCGGCGCGCAGGCCGAAGACCTCGCCGCCGATGCAGGTGGCGGCCTGGCCGTCGCCCTCGGGCTCGATGACGGGAACGGCCAGCTGTTGCGCCAGCGCGGCCCCGCCCCAGGCCATCAGGCCCATCGTCAGCATCATGCGCATGGATCGATCCCCCATGAATCGGGTCGAGCCTAGCATACTGTCCCGCCCTGACACGGGCGAAAAAGGGCCGCTCGCGAAAAAGCGCGGCGGCGGAAACGAAGGGCGGGCGGAAAATGCGCGGATGGCCTGTAAGCCGGATTTTGTTCCGGGGTCGCCCCCTTCGATGACCATTCCTCTGGCCCCGCCGTTGCCGACGGGATCTAGCTGCCAACCCGGACCTGCTGGGGCGAAGGCGGCCCTGTCTTGCGACGCGCGGTCCCTATTCGGCATTGCTCCCGGTGGGGCTTGCCTTGCCGGTCCTGTTGCCAGGCCCGCGGTGGGCTCTTACCCCACCGTTTCACCCTTGCCCGCGGCGGACCACGGGCGGTCTCTTCTCTGTGGCGCTTTCCCTGGGGTTGCCCCCGCCGGGCGTTACCCGGCACCGTGCCTTCATGGAGTCCGGACTTTCCTCGACGGTCGCCCGCCGCGGTCATCCGGCCATCCGCGCAAGGGGCAGATAGGGCGGTCGCGCGCCGGGGTCAAGCGCCGCGCCGGCGGCACGGGCGGCATGGGTATTCGGAAGACGGTGAAGGATCAGGGCCGGGACCAGTTGCTGGCGATCTGCGGCAGCCGGTCCTCGATCCAGCCCAGCAGCGCATCGACGCGGGCGGCCGCCTCCTGGCCCAGGGGCGTCAGTTCGTATTCCACATGCGGCGGCACGGTGCCGAAATCGCGGCGCAGCACCATGCCGTCGGCTTCAAGCCCCTGCAGGGTCTGGGCCAGCATGCGCTCGCTGACCCCGCCGATGTGCCGGCGCAAGCCGCTGAAGCGCTGCGGCCCCGCCGCCAGGGTCCACAGCACCAGCATCCCCCAGCGCCCCGTCAGCCGCCGCAGGACGTCGCGCGACGGGCAGGCCGCGGCCATCAGATCGCCCCTTTGCGGATTTTCCACACTAACATTCCTGTATGTTCTTACTATTGATAAGTTAGGCGCGTATCTGTTTCCGCACAAGAGTAACGGAGATCATCATGACTGTTGCGATTACCGGAGCCACCGGCCAACTGGGCCGCCTGACCATTGCCAAGCTGAAAACCCTGCTGCCCGAGGACCAGATCGTCGCCCTGGCGCGGTCGCCCGAAAAGGCCGACCTGGGGGTCGAGACCCGCGCCTTCGACTATGACCAGCCCGAGACGCTGGCGCCCGCGCTGGCGGGCGTCGAGCGGCTGCTGCTGATTTCGTCGAGCGAGGTCGGCAAGCGCGCGCCCCAGCACCGCACGGTGATCGAGGCCGCCAAGGCCGCGGGCGTGGGCGAGATCGTCTATACCAGCCTGCTGCATGCCGACCGCTCGCCCCTGTCGCTGGCGGCGGAGCATGTCGAGACCGAGGCGGCGCTGGCGGAATCGGGCATTCCGCACACGATTCTGCGCAATGGCTGGTATGCCGAGAACTACACCGGGTGGATTCCGACCGCCTTGCAGCATGGCGCGCTGATCGGCGCGGCGGGCGCGGGCCGGGTGTCGGGCGCGGCGCGGGCGGATTACGCGGAGGCCGCCGCCCGGGTTCTGGCCGAGGGCGGCCATGCCGGGCAGACCTATGAGCTGGCCGCGGACGATGCCTGGACGCTGGCGGATCTGGCGGCCGAGGTCTCGCGCCAGAGCGGGCGCGACATTCCCTATGTGGACCTGCCCGAGGCCGAATACGCCGCCGCGCTGGTCAAGGCCGGGCTGCCCGAGGGCCTTGCGGCGGCGATCGCCGGCTGGGACGCGGGTGCGGCCCAAGGCGCGCTGTTCGACGACGGCCGGGCGCTGTCGCGGCTGATCGGGCGGCCGACCACGCCGCTTGCGGACGTCGTGCGCGCCGCGCTTTAGAACGGCACGTCACCGGTCGAGGCGCCCGAGGCGGGCTGAACGTAGCCCGCCTTGATGGTCTTGAAGCCCGTCGGAAACTCGACCGTCAGCGTATCCTCGGCGATGCCGCGGATGGTGCCATTGCCGAATTTCTGGTGAAACACCCGGTCGCCCACGGCATAGCGGGCAGCCGGTTCGGCGTCGATGACGACCGGCGTGCGGTGTACGGGCTGTGTACGTTCGGACGACCGCTGCTGCATCCGCTTCCAGCCCGGGGAATTGTAGACATCGGCCTTGAAGGCGCGCTCGTGCATGGCCGAGGTGGCGAAGGGCTGCGCCGCCGCGCCATAGCCGCCGCCGTAAAGTCCGGGCGGCGTCAGCACCTCGACATGCTCCTCGGGCAGTTCGTCGATGAAGCGCGAGGGCAGCGAGGACTGCCATTGCCCGTACATGCGGCGGTTGCCGGCGAAGGTGATGGTGGCCAGCTCCTCGGCCCGGGTGATGCCGACATAGGCCAGGCGGCGCTCCTCCTCGAGACCCTTCATGCCTGATTCGTCCATGCTGCGCTGGCTGGGGAACAGCCCGTCCTCCCACCCCGGCAGGAAGACGATGGGATATTCCAGCCCCTTGGCGGCGTGCAGCGTCATGATGCTGACCTGCTCGGCCTGTTCGCCCGTGTCGTTGTCCATGACCAGCGCGACATGTTCCAGAAAGCCCTGAAGGTTCTCGAACTCCTCCAAGGCCTTGATCAGTTCCTTGAGGTTGTCGAGCCGGCCGGGCGCGTCGGGCGACTTGTCGTTCTGCCACATCGCGGTGTAGCCGGATTCGTCCAGGATGCGCTCGGCCAGTTCGACATGGTTGACCCTGTCGTCCAGCACATCGGCGTGCCAGCGGCCCATGCCCTGAACGAAGTTGCGCAGCGCCGCGCCGCCCTTGCCGCCGATCGCCTGCGTGGCCACGACCGAGGCCGCGCCCTCGAGCAGCGACAGGCCGCGTTCGCGCGCCTCGCGCTGGATGGTCTGCACCGCCTTGTCGCCCAGACCCCGCTTCGGCACGTTCACGATGCGCTCGAAGGCGAGGTCGTCGGTCGGGCTGACCGCCAGCCGGAAATAGGCCATGGCGTCGCGGATTTCCTGGCGTTCATAGAACCGCGGCCCGCCGACCACCCGATAGGGCAGGCCGATGGTCATGAAGCGGTCCTCGAACGCCCGCATTTGGTGGCTGGCGCGCACGAGGATCGCGATGTCGTTCAGGCTGCGCTTGCCGATGCTGTGGCGGTGGCCGCCCTGGAACGCCTCGATCTCTTCGCCGATCCAGCGCGCCTCGGCCTCGCTGTCCCAATGGCCGATCAGGCGGACGGGCTCGCCGCCCTGGGCCTCGGTCCACAGCGTCTTGCCCAAGCGCCCCTTGTTCGCCGCAATCAATCCCGAGGCGGCGGCCAGGATATGCGGGGTGGAACGATAGTTCTGTTCCAGCCGGATCACCTGCGCACCGGGGAAATCCGCCTCGAAGCGCAGGATGTTGCCGACCTCGGCGCCGCGCCAGCCGTAGATCGACTGGTCGTCGTCGCCCACGCAGCAGATGTTCTTGTGCGCCTGCGCCAGCAGCCGCAGCCACATGTACTGGGCGACGTTGGTGTCCTGGTATTCGTCCACCAGGATATAACGGAAGCGGTCCTGCCATTGGCGCAGCACGTCCGGGTGCGCCTGAAAGATGGTGACGCAATGCATCAGGAGGTCGCCGAAATCGACGGCGTTCAGCTCCAGCAGGCGGCGCTGATAGGCGGCGTAAAGCTTGCCGCCCCAGCCGTCGAAGGCGCGCTCCTCGCCCCTGGGTAGCCGGGCGGGGGTGATGCAGCGGTTTTTCCAGCCGTCGATCAGCCCGGCAAGCTGCCGCGCCGGCCAACGTTTCTCGTCGATGTTCTCGGCCGCGATCAGCTGCTTCAGCAGGCGGATCTGGTCGTCGGTGTCGAGAATGGTGAAGCTGGGTTTCAGGTGCAGCGTCGCATCGCCAACCAGTTCGGCATGGCGGCGCAGGATCTTGACGCTGACGCTGTGGAAGGTGCCCAGCCAGGGCATGCCCTCGACCATCTCGCCCAGAAGGCGGCCGATGCGGTCCTTCATCTCGCGCGCGGCCTTGTTGGTGAAGGTCACGGCCAGGATCTGGCCGGGGCGCGCGCGGCCCTGGGTCAGCAGGTGCGCGATGCGGGTGGTCAGCGCCCGGGTCTTGCCGGTGCCGGCGCCGGCGAGCAGCAGCACGGGCCCGTCCAACGCCTCGACCGCGGCGCGCTGCGCATCGTTCAGCCCGTCCAGATAGGGCGCCGGCCGCGCCGACATGGCGCGCTGCGAAAGCGGCACCGGGGCTGCGGCGGCCTCGAAGGCATCGGAATCGTCGAATTCGTTCATGCCGCCAACATAACCCCTGCAGGCGCGCCAGGAAAGCCCGCGTTCACGCCTTGTTCACATCACGCCCGCAGGTCATGCCCGCAGACCGGCAAAGATCGACGGGTCCAGGCTGACCTGGGCGAAGGTCTCGCCCTGGGTCAGTACGCTGACGGCATCGTGCGAATGCAGCGATTCCTGATGACTGGCGACGACGCGGAAATCGCCGATACGCGGCTCGGCCAGCAGTTCGGCGGCAAAGGCGCGCACCGCGTCCTCGACGAAGATCGGGTTCGCGGCATTGAGTTCGGCGAAGGCCTGCTCGTCCTCGCGCTTGACCATGACCTGGGTTTCGGTGGCGACGGCGCGGCGGCACAGCGCGACCATGTCCTCGAACCACAGGGTTTCGCCCTGGGTCACGGCCGAGATCCGGGCGATGGAGCGCTGCGAATGCGGCGTCGCCAGCTGGCCCCGCATCTGGCGGGCGTGTTCGCTAAGCTCCAGCGAGCACGGGCAGGTCGAGGAATAGACGTAATCGAAGTGCATGATCTTGAGCCGCTGCCCGGCGCGTTCTGCCAGCTCCAGCGCGATGTCGTAATACTGCCAGCCCGTCAGGCCCGAGCGCAGCGAGTCGACCCGCATCGGATAGCTGAGCCGCATCTGGATGCGGGCGTCGATGCTGTCCAGGTCGGACTTGTAGTCCTGCAGCGCGGCTTCCAGCACCCCCATCGAGAAGCGCTTCTCGGCATGGGCGTAGAAGGACCGCATGATGCGGCTCATGTTGATGCCCTTGCGGTCGGATTCCAGGCTGACGGTGCCGGTGACGCTGGTTTCCAGCGTGACCTCGCCCCCCTCCTTGGTCTGGTAGCGGATCGGCAGGCGAAAGTTCGAGATGCCGACATGCTGGATCGCGGCGCGCGCACCGACGATCAGGCTGGCGGGCCCGTTCTGCAGGTCCGGCAGGCTGGCCTTGTAACTGGCATCCACCCGAAAGTCGGCGGGATAGTCCCGCTTGAGCGCCGGATAGGCGCGTTCGGTGGCGAGGGGTCCGGGAAACAGGGGGCGGGCCTCGGTCATGGTCGTCCTCGTGGGGTGACGGTCGGGCGCAATGTGGGCACGATGCCCTGAAAACAAAAGGGGCGTCCGCCGCGGCAGGCGCCCCGAACGGGCCTTAGGCCAGGGCCTGACGCAGATCGGCGATCAGATCGTCGGCATCCTCCAACCCGACCGACAGGCGCAGCAGGCCCGGGGTGATGCCCAGTTCCGCCCGCACCTCGTCCGACAGGCGGGAATGCGTGGTGGTGGCGGGGTGGGTGACGATGGATTTCGCATCGCCCAGGTTGTTCGAGATCTGAAAGATCCGCATCCGGTTCATCGCCGCGAAGGCCGCGTCCTTGCTGCCCGCGTCGACCGCGACCATCGTGCCGCCCGCGCCCATCTGGCGCTGCACCAGGTCGTATTGCGGATGATCGGGCAGCCCCGGATAGATCACCTTGGCGACACCCGGCGCGGATTGCAGCGCCAGCGCCAGCGCCAGCGCGGTTTCGGTCTGGGCGCGCACCCGCAGGTCCAGCGTGGTCATCCCGTTCAGCATCAGCCAGGCGTTGAACGGGCTGATCGCGGCGCCGGTGTGTTTCAGATAGGGCTCGGCCACCTCGCGCACGAAATGGCGGGTGCCGCAGATGACGCCGCCCAGGCAACGCCCCGCCCCGTCGATGTGCTTGGTCGAGGAATAGACGACGACATCCGCCCCCTGCGAGACCGCGCGCGAATAGACGGGCGTCGCAAAGACATTGTCCACGATCACCAGCGCGCCGACCTCGTGGGCCAGGGCAGCCACCCCTTCGATGTCCACCACCTCGAGCGTGGGGTTCGACACGGATTCGAAGAACACCGCCTTGGTGTCGGGCTGGATCGCCGCGCGCCACTGGTCCAGGTCCGCGCCGTCCACATAGGAGATCCGGACCCCGAAGCGGGCCAGCACGTCCAGCACATAAAGGCAGGACCCGAACAGCGCCTTCGAGGACACGACATGATCGCCCGGCTTGGCCCAGCACATCAGCGCGCCGTTCACGGCCGCCATGCCGCTGGCCGTCGCAAAGGCGTCCTCGGTGCCTTCCAGGTCGGCGATCCGGTCCTCGAACATGCGCGAGGTCGGGTTGCCGTAGCGGGCATAGATGAATTCGTCCGGGCCGGTCTTGATGAAGCGCGCCTCGGCCTGTTCCGCGCTGTCATAGGCAAAGCCCTGCGTCATGAACAAGGCCTCGGCCATCTCGCCATACTGGCTGCGGCGGATGCCGAGATGGACGGCGCGGGTGCGCGGATGCAAGGGCTTCTGGGACATGGCGGACTCCTTTTCGGTCAGGTCCGGTTACTCCCGCCAAGGGCATGGCGCAAGGCGTCACTCGTCGCGCGGCAGGGCGTGGCGTTCAAAGAGCCGGGCGTTCAGCACGAAGAAGATCACCATGATCGCCGGCAGGCCGAAGGTCTTGAAGTTCACCCAGGCGGTTTCGGACATGCTGCGCCAGATCACCTCGTTGGCGACGGCCAGGCCCAGGAACAGCGCGGTCATGCGCAGGGACAGGACGCGCCAGCCCTCGGGGCGCATGGGCAGGGCCTCGGACATGACCAGTTCCAGCCAGTTGCGGCGCAGCGCCAGGCTGGCCCCCAGGGCGGCGGCGAAGATCAGGTAGATGATCGTCGGCTTCATCTTGAAGAAGCGCGGGTCGTTCAGCCAGACCGACAGCCCGCCAAAGACCACGACCAGCACCAGCGTCGCGATCTGCATCGGCGCAAGCCTGCCCGTCAGCCGCCACAGCGCCAGGGTCGAGGCGACCAGCACCGGGATGAAGATCAGCGTGGCCACGATGAAGCCCGAATACTCGGTGCCGCCGATCGTCACCATCCGGTCGCGCAACCGCATGAAGACGACGAAGAACAGGATCAGCGGGCCGAACTCCAGCCCGGCCTTGAGCCAGGGATTGATCTTGCGGGCCTCAGACACGGCGCGCCTCCTTGAACGGGGATTTTCAGGGTTGTGCCGCAGTGGCGCCGGCTAGTCCAGCCTGATCGCGGCCAGGATCGGCCCGGTGGGCTGACCGGCGCGGCCCATTTGCTGGGCAAGGATCGCGTGACGCGTGTCTTTGGGGAAGGCGTCGCCGCTGGCCAGGTCGGGGCGCACCGTCATGCGCAGGGCGGCGCGGCCGTCCCATTCGCCGATCCGGTCGGCCGCCAGCACGACATTGGTATAGCGCACCGCGACGCCGCGGTTCTCGCCCGCCTTGATGGTGACGTGACGATGCGGCGCATAGCGCACCAGCACGATGGCCACCTTGTCGGGGATGGCGACGCGGGGCGTCAGTTCGATCTGGAACTCCTCGCCCCGCTGGCGGGCGCTGACCATGATCGGGACCGGGCGCGTCATCTGCATGTCGACCAGCGCCATCAGATCGGCCGGGCGCAGGGCGATCAGCGTGTCGGTCCCGCCCACGATCATCTGCGGGGTATAGATCGCACGCTCGCCCCAGGCATGGGCATAGGACTGCTGGCGCAGGGTGAATTCCGGCTTGGCGAAATCGTCGGCCCAGCCCAGGTAATCCCAGTAATCGACATGCCAGGACAGCGCCAGGATGTCGTCGCGCTCGGCCAGGTCGGCCAGCATCCGGTCGGCGGGCGGGCAGGCCGTGCAGCCCTGCGAGGTGAACAGTTCGACCACCACCGGGGGATGGCTGATCGGCCCCAGGCCGGCCCGGGCCTGCGCGGTCGGCCGCTGGGCGAAGGCCGCGACGGCTGGGGAATCGGGAAAGAGGTCGCCTTCGATGAAGGGCAGCCCGCCGGCGCCGATGGCGGGCATGCCGTCCGGCGCCTCGATCAGGCCCAGGCTGTCGTCCCGGGGCGCATCGGCCTGCGGGGGCTCGGCATCGGGTCCGCCCTGGGTCGCAGGCTCGCCCAGCACGGTGACGCCCACCGCGTCAAGCGACGGCAACGCGCCCTCGCCCCCGCGCGGCCCGCCCGGCGCATCCGCCCCCAGGGAAACCGCGCCACCGCCCTGCCCGCCTGCGGCCATGCCGCCCGCGCCCGGCCCGCCTCGGTCCTGCGCGGCCGCCGGATGGGCCAGCACCAGGACCGCCACCAGCGCCGATCCGATGCGCCGGCGCAGACCCGGCCATGGCCGCAACGCCGCATCCCGGCCGGGCGCCGAGGCGGGAAAATGTGCAAAGCCAGATGCCATGCCCTTGGAGAATCCCGAATTTCCGTTCCGCACCACCTAACCCCCGCCGGCGCCACCGGACAAATCAATGCTTTGTTAGTCCGTCGTTCCCGTGTCGTGATCGTTGCCTAAAACCCACATCTTGCAGACGCAGCGAAAACTTGGCATACAATGGCATACAACGCCGGCCTTTTGCCTTGATCCCTTGGCGGAAAAGGGGCACATGGGCCCGGAGTCACCGCCATTCAGCCACCTTTTCAAGGATAGGGAGCCGAGTCATGCCCATTGAAACAGGAACCGACACCGCAAGGACGCGCCGCCAGCTCGAGGTCGGCGGATCGTCCTTTGCCTATTATTCCATCGACGCCGCCAGCGAAGCGGGCCTGGGCGACTTCTCGAAGCTGCCCGCCTCGCTCAAGGTGGTGCTGGAAAACCTGCTGCGCTTCGAGGATGGCGGCCGCACCGTCAGCGTCGAGGACATCAAGGCCTTCGCCGAATGGGCGACCCTGGGAGGCAAGAACCCGCGCGAGATCGCCTATCGCCCGGCCCGCGTGCTGATGCAGGACTTTACCGGCGTCCCGGCGGTGGTGGACCTGGCCGCGATGCGCGACGGCATCAAGTCGCTGGGCGGCGATCCGCAAAAGATCAACCCGCTGAACCCGGTCGATCTGGTCATCGACCACTCGGTCATGGTCGACGAATTCGGCACGCCCCGCGCCTTCCAGCGCAACGTCGATCTGGAATACGAACGCAACATGGAGCGTTACACCTTCCTGAAATGGGGTCAGAACGCCTTCAACAATTTCCGCGTGGTGCCGCCCGGCACCGGCATCTGCCACCAGGTGAACCTGGAATACCTGGCCCAGACCGTCTGGACCGACAAGGACCAGAACGGCAACGAGGTGGCCTATCCCGACACGCTGGTCGGCACCGACAGCCACACCACCATGGTCAACGGCCTGGCCGTCCTGGGCTGGGGCGTCGGCGGGATCGAGGCCGAGGCCGCGATGCTGGGCCAGCCGATTTCCATGCTGATCCCCGAGGTCGTGGGCTTCAAGGTCACCGGCGCGCTTCGCGAGGGCGTGACCGCCACCGACCTGGTGCTGAAGGTCGTGCAGATGCTGCGCAAGCATGGCGTGGTGGGCAAGTTCGTCGAATTCTACGGCGAAGGCCTTGACCACATGCCGCTGGCCGACCGCGCCACCATCGCCAACATGGCCCCGGAATACGGCGCCACCTGCGGCTTCTTCCCGATCGACGATGAAACCCTGCGCTACCTGCGCCAGACCGGTCGCGAGGAATCGCGCATCGCCCTGGTCGAGGCCTATGCCAAGACGAACGGCTTCTGGCGGACCCGCGACTATGCGCCGGTCTACTCCTCGACGCTGGAGTTGGACCAGTCGACCGTGGTGCCCGCGATCTCCGGCCCGAAACGGCCGCAGGACCACGTCGCCCTGACCGACTCGGCCAAGGCGTTCAGCGACTATATCCTGGGCTTGCGCCCCGCTCCCTCGGCCCCCAAGACCGAGAAGGAACTGATGACCCGCGAAGGCGGCGCCCCGAACCCCGCCCCCGAGGAGATCCCCGGCGCCCAGCATGGCCACCTGAACACCGGCAGCGTCGAGGGACAGGATTATACCCTGCGCGACGGTTCCGTGGTGATCGCGGCGATCACCTCCTGCACCAACACCTCGAACCCCTATGTGCTGATGGCGGCGGGTCTGGTCGCCCGCAAGGCGCGCGCGCTTGGCCTGACCAGCAAGCCCTGGGTCAAGACCTCGCTGGCGCCCGGATCGCAGGTGGTCGAGGAATACCTGAAGGCCGCCAACCTGCAGGATGACCTGGACGCGCTGGGGTTCAACCTGGTGGGCTTCGGCTGCACCACCTGCATCGGCAACGCCGGTCCTCTGGCGCCGGAAATCTCGAAGTCGATCAACGACAACGACCTGGTCGCGGTCGCGGTCCTGTCCGGCAACCGCAACTTCGAGGGCCGGATCAGCCCAGACGTGCGCGCCAACTACCTGGCCTCGCCGCCGCTGGTCGTGGCCTATGCCATCGCGGGCGACATGAACATCGACCTGACGACCGAGCCGCTGGCCCATACCGCCGACGGCAAGCCGGTGTTCCTGAAGGACATCTGGCCGACCTCGAAAGAGGTTGCCGATCTGGTCGACACCATCGTCACCCGCGAGATGTTCCAGAAGAAATATGCCGACGTGTTCAAGGGCGACGAGCGCTGGCAGGGCGTGCAGGTGACCGACAGCGAGACCTATGACTGGCCGCCCACCTCGACCTATATCCAGAACCCACCCTATTTCCAGGGCATGGGCGCGGAAAAGGGCGCGATCCACAACATCCACGGCGCCCGCGTGCTGGCGCTGTTGGGCGACATGATCACCACCGACCACATCAGCCCGGCCGGTTCGTTCAAGCCGACCACGCCCGCCGGCAAATACCTGACCGAACGGCAGGTCGCGCCGCGCGACTTCAACAGCTACGGCTCGCGCCGCGGCAACCACGAGGTCATGATGCGCGGCACCTTCGCCAACATCCGCATCAAGAACGAGATGCTGGACGGCGTCGAGGGCGGCTATACCAAGGGCCCGGACGGGCAGCAGACCTCGATCTATGACGCGGCGATGGCCTACAAGGACGCGGGCATCCCGCTGGTCATCGTGGGCGGCATGGAATACGGCGCGGGTTCGTCGCGCGACTGGGCGGCCAAGGGCACCAACCTGCTGGGCGTCAAGGCGGTCATCGCGGAAAGCTTCGAGCGCATCCACCGCTCGAACCTGGTCGGCATGGGGGTGATCCCCTTCGAGTTCACCGGCGGCGACAACCGCAAGTCGCTGGGCCTGACGGGCGACGAGGTGATTTCCATCGACGGTCTGGAAGGCGACTTCAAGCCGCTGTCGCTGGTCCCGGCCACCATCCGCTATGCCGACGGCACAGAAAAGGTGATCCAGCTGAAGGCGCGCGTCGATACCGAGGTCGAGATCGAGTACCTGGAAAACGGCGGCGTGCTGCATTACGTGCTGCGCAACCTGGCGAAAGCCTGAGCCGTCCCGCTGGCGAATTGCAGGGCCGTCCCTTCGGGGGCGGCCTTTTCACTTGCGGCACGGGTGCATGGGTATTTGGAAAACGGTGAAAGCCCGAGGGCGTCACTCCTCGGCGCAATACCACATCGTGCCGCCGACCGCGGCCGAGCCGATGACCATCGAGCCCACGGCCACGGGCGAGGCGGCAAGGCCCATTGCCGCCGCCCCCGCCGCCTCAAGCGTGCCGACCATCGAACCCGAGGTGGCGGCCAGGATCGTCGCGCCCGGGCGCTGCGTGACCGCATCGTAACCGGCCACAGCCAAGGCATTGGCGTTGCGGAAGGTGGCCTGGCGCGCGCCGTTCACGCGCTCGCACAGGGTCTTGCGGCACAGCGCATTGCCCTTGCGTGCGCCCTTTTGCGCGCCGATATAGGTGTCGCCCTGCTTGTCCCAAAGCAGGCAATAGCTGCCGTCGTCGGACATGGCATTGCGGCGCAGGATCTCGCGCAGTGTGACATAGCCCGGGCAGGTGATCTTGCCCCAGCCCGAGAAGTTCTTCTCGATCCGACCGACGTTCTGGCGAAACTCGGCATCGCGGAGATAGTTGATCTCGGTCTTTTCGCCCGCGATCGAGGTCTCGCAGGTCCAGAGCCGCTCCTCGGTCACTGGCGCCTCCTCGGCCACCGCCGGGAAGGCCATGGCCGCCGCCGCCAGAATCGCCATCATCCGCATCGCATCCCTCCAAAAGCCGTTCGGCCCTTCCTTGGCTAGATCGCAACACGGTTGCAATCCACGGGATCGTGAGGCGTAGGGGTTGTGTTCCGGGCACCACGCCAGGTTTTCACTGTTTCCCAAATACCCATGCACCCGTGCCGCAAGCGAAAAGGCCGCCCCCGAAGGGACGGCCCTGAAGCCTGCCTGATCCGGGAAGGATCAGTTCTTGGCGTAGAATTCGACGACCAGGTTCGGCTCCATCTGCACGGCATAGGGCACGTCGCCCAGCGCCGGGGTGCGCACGAAGGTCGCGGTCATCTTGTTGTGGTCGACTTCAAGGTAGTCGGGGACGTCACGCTCGGTCAGGGCAACGGCTTCCAGCACGATGGCCAGCTGCCGCGAACGTTCCCGGACGGCGACCACGTCGCCTTCCTTGACGCGATAGGACGCGATGTTGACGCGCTGGCCGTTCACGGTGACGTGGCCGTGGTTCACGAACTGGCGCGCGGCAAAGATGGTCGGCACGAACTTGGCGCGATAGACGATGGCGTCCAGGCGGCGCTCCAGCAAGCCGACCAGGTTCTCGCCCGTGTCGCCCTTGACGCGCTCGGCCTCGGCATAGATGCGGCGGAACTGCTTTTCGGTCAGGTCGCCGTAATAGCCCTTCAGCTTCTGCTTGGCGCGCAGCTGGGTGCCGAAGTCGGACAGTTTGCCCTTGCGGCGCTGGCCGTGCTGGCCCGGGCCGTATTCGCGCTTGTTCAGCGGCGACTTGGCGCGGCCCCAGATGTTTTCGCCCATGCGGCGGTCGATCTTGTACTTGGCAGCGGTGCGTTTGGTCATCGCTGATCTCCTTCTTTCATGTTGTCGAAGGGCGTTGTCCTTTGGCATAATGCCCGACAGGGTTCCCCTTGCGGGGTCCACCAACACCAATTGAAGCGGCGCTTATAGCCGCCCCGCGCCCCGTGTCAAGCGCCCCTTGAGCGGCGACCCCCGCGCCCTTAAATGAAGGGCAGCGAACAGGAAAGACCCGCGATGTTTTCGATCCCCGGCAAGTCCCCCGTCTCGATCACCCCTGCGGCCGAGCGTCAGATCGCCCGGCTGATGGCGGCGCAATCGGCCAGCGGCCTGCGCATCGGCCTGAAGAAGGGCGGCTGCGCCGGCATGGAATACACCATGGAACTGGCCCAGACCCCCGCCCCCGGCGACGAGGTGGTCGAACAGGGCGCGGCGCGGGTGCTGATCGCGCCGACCGCGCAGATGTTCCTGTTCGGGACCGAGATCGACTATGAGTCCGGCCTGCTGGAATCGGGCTTCAAGTTCCGCAACCCGAACGTCACCGACAGCTGCGGCTGCGGCGAATCGGTCAGTTTCGGTCCGCTGGAGGGTTCGCGCGCCCGGACCTGAGGTTTTGGCGCGGGGTTAGCGCACACATCCTTGATCGCCGCCCGCGCGCGCCCTATCCCCCGGTCAGGACATGACAAGGGAGAGGCTGATGGCCCCGCGCAAACTTGCCGCCGGCAACTGGAAGATGAACGGAACCCTGGCCGCCCTGGCCGAGATCGACCAGCTTCTGGCCGGGCCCAAGCCCGGCTGCGACGTGCTGATCTGCCCGCCCGCGGTGCTGATCCAGGCCATGGCGGCCAAGGGCATCCCGACCGGCGGGCAGGATTGCCATGCCAAGGCCTCGGGCGCGCACACCGGCGACATCGCCGCTGCGCAATTGAAGGACGTGGGCGCGAGCCATGTGATCCTGGGCCATTCCGAACGCCGCACTGACCACGGCGAAACCGACGAGATGGTTTCGGCCAAGGCCCTGGCCGCTCATGAGGCCGGCCTGGTCGCCATCATCTGCGTGGGCGAAACCGAGGCGCAGCGCGACGCCGGCCAGACGCTGGACGTGATCTCGGCCCAGCTGGCGGGATCGGTGCCCGACTGCGCCACGGCTGCGAACACGGTCATCGCCTATGAACCCGTCTGGGCCATCGGCACCGGCCGCACCCCCACGAATGACCAGATCGCCGAGGTCCATGCCCTGATGCGCGACCGGCTGTCGGCCCGCTTCGCGGACGGGGCCGATGTCGCGCTGCTTTACGGCGGCTCGGTCAAGCCGGCGAACGCGGCTGAGATCTTTGCCATCGCGCATGTGAACGGCGCGCTGGTCGGGGGCGCCAGCCTCAAGGCCGCGGACTTCGGCCCGATCATCGCGGCGCTTTCCGCTGCCTGAGGGAACGCGCCTTCAGTCCCGGGGACCGGGCCGGGGCCAGTAGCGGCGGGTTCCGACCAGCCGGTCATGCGCCTCGGCCGCGGCCTTCAGCAGCGGCGCCCGGTCCCCGCCTTCGACCAGCGCCCCGGCGCCCGGCAGGTCCAGGAGGCCCAGCCGGTCCAGCACCTCGGGACCCGCCGCCAGGTCGTTCAGCGCGCCCAGGCTGTCCTGCAGCGATTCCAGCGCGTCCATGAACCGCTTGCGCTTGCGGCGCAGCGCCTTGGCCTGGAACAGGGGGGCGAAGAAATCGGCGGCATAGCGCAGCTTCTTGGCATCCTTGCGCAACTCGTGGCGCTGCTCGTCGGGCAGGGACACCAGATCCTTGCCGTCCTTTCTGACCTTGCGGCGAAAGCGCGACAGCGCCAGCCCGGCGAATTCCGGCGCCGGCATCTCGCGCAGGGAGCGGGTCGCGGGATCGGCGCGCCAGTCGCCATGGTCCAGCCATTCGACCAGGTCCAGCGCCAACAGCCGCGCCCGGCGCGAGCCAAGGACATGGGCCACCGTGTCATAGGCCGCCTCGCGTTCGGCAGTCAGCCGCGCCAGCAATGGCCCCGGCGGCGCGCGGCGCACCAGCACGTCCAGGTCGCGCGCCTGCCCCAGTTCCTGCGCCAGCCAGCGCAGCCCTTCGCGCAGGTCGGTGCCGGTCTCGGCCCCCAGGACCGGCTTGAACACCGTAAAGGCCGAACGCAGCCGGCGCAGCGCCACGCGGGCCTGGTGCAGGGCCTCCTCGGAGCGCAGAGCCAGCACCAGGTCCTCGTTCAGGCGGAACTGGGTCAGGCAGGACAGGGCGATGCGGCGAAACGCCTCGGCCGCGGTCATCGCGGGGGTCAGCGCGGCCTCGGCGGCCTTGACGCTGCGGGGCACGGGTTCGGCCAGCATCCGGCCGCGCTGCGCCACCGTCACGACCGACAGGCGCAGCGGGGCGGCCTCGGCCAGCCGCCGGGCCAGGGCAGAGAGTTCGGCCACCGGGCCCGCCGTCAGGGTGATCTCGCAGTCGCGGATCGCCACCCGCCGGTCGGCCAGGCCCAGCGTCCCCTCGACCAGTGCAAGCTCCAGCGTGGCATCGCCCTGCGCGACCGGCCATTCGCGGCGGCCAAGCGTCGCGATGCCGGTCAGGCCCAGGTCGCGCGCGCCCTCGCCCAGCAGGGCCAGCAGCGGCCCGCCCGGCTCCAGCACCGGCCAGGGGCCGGGCACCGGCCATTCCCGGTTGCTGCCGGGCAATTCCAGCACCTGCACCGATCGCCCGGCCCGCTGGCAGATGCAAAGCCCCGCCCCCGCTGCCGCCAGGGCGCCGTCGGCGGTGTCGAAATACAGCCGGCGCTCCTCGGTCAGGCGGGGCGTGCCGGCCAGCGCGGCATCGTCCTCGAGCGCGGCAAAGGATGATCCCGCAAGTTGAAGCCTGACCTTGACCTGACGCATCGCATCCTCCTGAACCGGACCTGCCCCCATCTTAACGCGAAAGGATGGGACCGCCGCAACCGGGGGCAAGGGCCTTCGGGCCGCAAATCGTCTGGCGCCCCGGGCCGGGGCCGGCTATGCCTGCGTCCCAAGCGCCCGCCCCCGCATGGTCCGGCGGTTCGGGCCCGTCCTGTCCATTTTCAAGGTGTGACGTGCAACAGATCGACCCCCAGACGCTTTCCTTCCTGCGCAACCGCCGCTCGCATCCGCCCAAGCTGCTGAGCGGCCCGCCGCCCTCGCGCGAGGTGCTGATGGACCTGCTGGTCCTGGCGGCCCGCGTCCCCGACCACGGCAAGCTCGAGCCCTGGCGTTTCGTGGTGCTGGAGCGCGCCACGCTGGACCGGCTGGCGCCGGTGCTGGCCGATCACGTGGCGGCGGCGGGCGGCGACGCGGCGACGGTGGAAAAGGCGCGCTCGGCCTTTGCCTCTCCGGTCATCGTGGCGGTGGTCTCCAGCCCGGTGGACAGCCCCAAGGTGCCGGAATGGGAACAGGTCCTGTCGGCCGGCGCGGTCTGCCTGGAACTGGTCAACGCGGCCCTGGCGGCGGGCTTTGGCGCGGCCTGGCTGACGGGACCGGCGGCGCAGCCCGAATTCGCCCGTGCCCATCTGGGGCTTGGCCCGCAGGAGCGCATCGCGGGGCTGATCCACATCGGCCAGCGCGGCGCGACGCCCCCCGACCGCCCGCGCCCCGATGTCGCAGCCCATACGGTGTTTCTATGAGCGTGCTGCGCGCGCTGGTCCTGGCCTGGCGCGACCTGCTGCGCCCGCGCATCCTTGGCGTGGTGGCGCTGGGGGTCGGGCTGACCCTCCTGCTGTTCGTGGCCCTGCAGGCGGCCGCCTTCTGGGCGATCCGCGCCTTTGCGCCCGACAGCCTGACCCTGCCCTGGATCGGCCCGGTCGAGATCGCGGCCTTCCTGTCCTGGGGCTCGCTGGTGCTGTTTCCGGTCATGTCGATCTTTCTGATGGCCCCGGTGGCGGCGGGTTTCGCCGGGCTGTTCGCAGAACGGGTGGCGGACGCGGTCGAGGCCGCGCATTACCCCGCCGCCAAGGGCCTGTCCGTCGATTTCCTGGACGGGCTGCTGGAAAGCCTCGCCGTGGTCGGGCTGGTCATCCTGGTCACGCTGGTGACACTGGCGCTGACGCCGTTCCTGGGGCCGCTCGCCTCGGTGCTGTTCTATCTGGGCAACGGCTGGCTGCTGGGCCGCGAATTCTTTCAGATGGCGGCGCGGCGTCACCTGCACGCGCCGCAGGCGACCGCCCTGCGCAAGGCGCGCGCGGCGCAGGCCACGGGCCTTGGCGTCCTGATCGCGCTACTCCTGACGGTTCCGGTGCTGAACGTGCTGGTGCCGGTGCTGGCGGCGGCGGGATTCACCCACCTTTACCACCTTACTGCGTCCAGCCCTCGATATCCGCGCGGGTGATGACCCCGCCCAGGATGATCCAGGCGATCAGCGCCCAGATCACCGCCGCGATCAGCGTGGCCAGCCACATCTTGCGCTTCAGCCGCGGCTCGTGCGGGGCTCCCGCGGGCGTTCCGGGCGTCACCTGGCCCACGTCGGCCTGGCTTTTCTGGCCGATGGGCAGCAGGACGAACAGGACCAGGAACCACAGGACCGCATAAAGGACGATGCCGCCGGTCAGGTTCATCAGACCTGCTCCAGTTCGATCAGGCAGCCGTTGAAGTCCTTGGGGTGCAGGAACAGCACCGGCTTGCCATGCGCGCCGATCCTGGGCTCGCCCGAGCCCAGGACACGGGCGCCTTCGGCCTTCAGGCGGTCGCGCGCGGCCAGGATGTCCTCGACCTCGAAGCACATGTGATGGATCCCGCCCGAGGGGTTCTTGTCCAGGAATCCGCGGATCGGGCTGTCGTCGCCCAAGGGGTAGAGCAGTTCGACCTTGGTGTTCGGCAATTCGATGAAAACCACCGTGACGCCGTGGTCGGGCTCGTCCTGCGGGGCGCCCACGCGGGCCCCCAGGGTCCCCGCATATTGCGCGGCCGCTGCCTGCAGGTCGGGCACGGCGATGGCGATATGGTTCAGGCGTCCGATCATGCTGTCCTCCGTTTGCATCGTTTTAGGCGGATGCGGGCCGGGGGCCAAGGAAAACCGCCGCGATTAACCGCTTGTTAGCCGAATCGCGGGATTCTGGCGGCACGAAGGTTCACTCTTGCAAGGATTCTGGTGATGAGCGACGAACGAACGAACCGACTGGACGACGACCTGCCGACCCCGCGCCCGCTGCTGCCCGGACGTCCGCTCAGCGGCCTGACCGTGCTGGTGGTCGAGGATTCGCGCTTTGCCTCCGAAGCGGTGCGGCTTTTGTGCCTGCGCTCGGGCGCGCGGATCCGGCGCGCCGATACCGTCAGGGCGGCGCTACGCCACCTGCAGACCTATCGCCCCGGCGCGGTCCTCGTGGATATGGGCCTGCCCGACGGCGACGGGGCCGAGGTGATCCGCGCCATTGCCGGCAACACCCCCCGCGTGCCGGTGATCCTGGGGATCTCGGGCGATCCGGACAACCGCCAGGCCGCGCTGGACGCCGGCGCGGACGGTTTCCTGGCCAAGCCGGTCGAAAGCCTGGCCGGGTTCCAGCAGGCCATCCTGGACGCCCTGCCGCCCGGCGACCGTCCCCAGGGGCTGCGCCTGCTCAGCGATACGGTCGTGATCCCCGACCGGGGCGCGCTGCGCGACGACCTGGCCCATGTGGCCGAGGTGCTGTCGCTGGCCGACGACACCGCCGCCATCGACTATATCGCGCGCTTCCTGGCGGGGGTCGCGCGTTCGGCCCACGACCGCCCGCTGGAGGTCGCGGCGACCGCGCTGGCGCGGGACCATGCGCAGGGCGCGCCGCTTGCCACGGACCTGGCGCGGATCAGCGGCATGGTGCAGGACCGGCTGGCGATGGTGCAGCGCCTGTAACGCAGGGCTTGTGACAGGGCCCGGCGCTCAGGCCAGCATCCCCGGGTCGCCGCCCAGTTCCAACCCCGGGAAGATGGTCTGTTCCAGCAGGCCGCGGTCGATCCCGAACAGGCCGTGCATGGCCCAGCCGGCATAGGCGCGGATGTCGCGCGTGGGCATCAGGTCGCGGTCGGCGTAAAGCTGCCCCTCTCCCAGGCCGGGCCAGTCGCCATAGGCGCGCCCGCCCCGGATCGCACCCCCCGCCATGACCAGCGCGCCCCCCGTGCCGTGGTCGGTCCCGCCGGTGCCGTTCTCGCGCACGGTGCGGCCGAATTCGGTCATCGCCAGCACGGTCGTGCGCGACCAGTTCGGCCCCAGCCCGTCGCGCAGCGCCAGGATCGCCGCCGCCAGCCGGTCCAGCGAGCGGCCGATGATCTGGGGCTGGCGCACATGGCTGTCCCAGCCGGCGATCGAGAAGGCCGCGATGCGCGCCTCGCCGTTCAGCCGGGTCGCCGCGAAGGCCCCCAGCGCGGTCGCGTCCGCCGTGGGACCCTGGCTGCGGGCGATCTGGTCGGTTTCGGCGCTGACGCGGATCGCGTCGCGGGCGGCGTCGCGAAACAGCGGGTCGTCGTGATAGACATGCTCCAGCAGCATCTGCGCCTGCGGCGACAGCGTCAGCGAGGCGCGGGGCGCCCAGCTGAGATGGGGCGCATCGCCCGCCAGGATCCTCATCTGCTCGACGCCGACCGCATAGGCGGTCTCGGCCGAGGCCTTGGGCAAAGCCTGCAGCAGCCGGTTCAGCCAGCCACCGATGCGCCGGTCCACCGGCAGGTCGTTGCCGGTCCCCGCCTCGAGCAGGTCCTGGCCGTCGAAATGGCTGCGCTTGTCGCGATAGGGAGTCGAAACCGCATGGGCAAAGGCCAGCTCACCCGATTTCCATAGGGGCATCAGCGGTTGCAGCGAGGGGTGCAGCGCGTAGAAGCCGTCCAGGTCCAGCGCCCCCCGGTCCGGCCCGACCGAAATCTCGCGCCGGTACTGGGCCAGCATCGGGTCGCCATAGGGCTGGATCGCGTCCAGACCGTCCATCGCGCCGCGCAGGATGATGACGACCAGCCGGTTGTCGCCCGGCACCTGCGCGAAGGTCATCGAGGTCATCAGCGGATGCGCGGCGGCCGAGCAGCCGATCAGCGCGGCCCCCTTCAGGAACAGGCGTCGGTTCAGGTCCATGATCGTCCTCCTATCGCCGGTTGAAATCGCGCGAGGCCAGCACGATGGCCACGCCCTCGGCCTGGCTTTCGGCCTTGGGGACCGCCCAGGCCAGCGCCTCGGACCGGGTGGCCCCCAACGCCGCGTCCAGAAGGTCGCGCGGGTCGGGCAGCGGCTGCGCCACCTTGCCGGGCACCCGCAGCGCCCAGGTGATCCGCGCCGCCAGAAGCTGCGGGGCGATCCAGGCGGTCGCATCCTCGGGCCAGCCGTCGGGGCCGGTCGGGCGCAGCCAGGGCTGGCCCATGCGCAGCATCGGGTCCAGCAGGAAGCCGTTGACCTGGGGAAAGTCGATGGCGGTGATCTGCTGGCCGGTCAGGCCAAGCGCGCGAAAGCTGGCGGCCAGGAAATCGAAGGGCTGGCGCGCCTTGGCGCGCAGCGTCGCGGCCAGCGCCGGATGGGTCGCCATCACCCGATAGACCTGCGGCAGGTCGCCCCCGGTGTCGCGCCAGGTCGCGGCCATCGCGTCCACCAGGTCCGGCGCGGGATCGTCCGCGATGAAATGCACCGCCAGCTTGCGCGAGATGAACTGCGCCGTCTCGGGCCGCCGGGCGATGTCGCGAAAGGCCGCGCGGATCGCCTCGATCCCGTCGCGCCTTGTGCCGCCATAGCTTTTGCCCAGGACCGTCTCGGCCCCCGGCTCGGCGATCTGGGGGCGAAAGGCAAAGCCCGCCTGGGTCGAATAGGTCAGCCCGGTCAGCAGTTCGGCCATCTCGCGCACGTCGTCCTGCGTATAAGGCGCGCCCACGCCCAGCGAATGCAGCTCCATCGCCTCGCGTGCGAGGTTTTCGTTCAGCCCGACCTCTTGCCCCGGGCGGCGGCGCGCAAAGACCGAATTCGGGCCACGGCTGGCGTTCTGGTTCAGATACAGCAGCATCATCGGATGGGTGTCGGCGGCAAAGAACAGGTCCTCGAACCGGCCGTTCACATGGGGCCGGATCGCCTCGTCCACGAAAGCCAGGGCCAGCGGATTGTGGCCGCCGTTCATCGGGCTGATTGTGAAATGATCGGCCCAGAACTGCACCAGCCGTTCGCCGAAGCCCGCCTCGGCGTCCACGGCCCGGGCCAGCCGGCGTTGCAGGTCGCGCCCGAGCAGCCTGCCCATCTCGCGGTTATAGGCGGTGAATTCGGCCTCCTCGGCCTCGCCACCCTCGCGCCGGGCCTTGGTCAGGGCGGCGAGCTTCGCCCCCATCTCCTGCGCGCGGGCGGTCGTCATCGCCTCGGGGCCGGGGCCCGCCGATGCGGCCGAGGCCAGCACCGTCTCGATGTCCTGCGGCGGGGCCATCAGCGGCGACAGACCGTAGCCCAGGCGAATCGCGGCGATTTCGGGAAATTCGATCGACATGCGCCTGCACCTTCCTCGTCCGGGGAAAACCGTCCCCGGCGCCAGCTTATCGCATGTCGATGACAGAAGGTCAGTTCACGCTTTCGGCAGGTTGCCGCGATGCGGCAAGGGCCTGCCGAAAGCCCGCCGGGCCTGCGCCATTCCCTTGCACCTGCCCGGTATCATTCCTTGGGCAGCACTCGCAGGCGCAGTTCGCGCAACTGTTCGTTGCTGGGCTCGCTGGGGGCGCCCATCATCAGGTCCTCGGCGCGCTGGTTCATCGGGAACATGATGACCTCGCGGATGTTCTGTTCGTCCGCCAGCAGCATCACGATGCGGTCGATGCCGGCCGCGCAGCCGCCGTGGGGCGGCGCGCCATAGCGAAAGGCCTTGACCATGCCGCCGAAGCGCTTTTCCACCTCGTCATGGCCATAGCCGGCCAGTTCGAAGGCCTTGAACATGATGTCCGGGCGGTGGTTGCGGATCGCGCCGGAAATCAGCTCGTAGCCGTTGCAGGCCAGGTCGTATTGATACCCCTTGATGGTCAGCGGGTCCTGGCTCTCCAACGCCTCAAGGCCCCCCTGCGGCATGCTGAAGGGGTTGTGCGAAAAGTCGATCCTGCCGTCGTCGCCCTTTTCATACATCGGGAAATCGACGATCCAGGCGAACTTGAACTGGTTCTCGTCGGTCAGGCCCAGTTCGCGGCCGATCTCGTTCCTGGCGCGGCCGGCGACGGCCTCGAACTGCTCGGGCTTGCCGGCGACAAAGAACACCGCGTCACCCTCGCCCAGACCCAGCTGCGCGCGGATCGCCTCGGTCTTGTCATGACCCAGCGCCTTGGCGATGGGGCCGGCCGCCTCGGTCGAGCCGTCCTCGGCCTTGCGCCAGAAGATATAGCCCATGCCCGGCAGACCCTGCGCCTGCGCAAAGGCGTTCATGCGGTCGGCGAACTTGCGACTGCCGCCGGTCGGCGCGGGAATGGCGCGGACCTCGGTCCCCTCCTGCTCCAGGAGCTTCGCGAAGATCGCAAACCCCGAACCGCGGAAGTGGTCGCTGACCACCTGCATCTCGATCGGGTTGCGCAGGTCGGGCTTGTCGCTGCCGTATTTCAGCATCGCCTCGGCATAGGGGATCAGCGGCCAGTCGGCATCGACCCGGCGACCGCCGCCGAATTCCTCGAACAGGCCCTGGATCACCGGCTGGACGGCGGCGAACACGTCCTGCTGCTCGACGAAGGACATCTCGAGGTCGAGCTGGTAGAAATCGGTGGGCGAGCGGTCGGCGCGCGGATCCTCGTCGCGGAAGCAGGGCGCGATCTGGAAATAGCGGTCGAAGCCTGCCACCATGATCAGCTGCTTGAACTGCTGCGGCGCCTGCGGCAGCGCGTAGAACTTGCCCGGATGCAGCCGCGAAGGCACCAGAAAGTCGCGCGCGCCCTCGGGGCTCGAGGCGGTGATGATCGGGGTCTGGAACTCGGTGAAGCCCTGGTCCCACATCTTGTCGCGGATCCATTTGATGACGCGCGACCGCAGCATCATCTTCTGGTGCAGCCCGTCGCGGCGCAGGTCGAGGAAGCGATAGGCAAGGCGCGTCTCCTCGGGGTATTCCTGTTCGCCAAAGACGGGCAGCGGCAGGTCGTCCGAGGCGCCCAGAACCTCCGTCCCAGTGGCATAGACCTCGATCTGGCCGGTGGGCAGCTTGGGGTTCACCAGGCTTTCGTCGCGCAGCTTGACGCGGCCGT
The DNA here is from genome assembly GCF_000622145.1 of Paracoccus yeei ATCC BAA-599. GTDB lineage: Bacteria > Pseudomonadota > Alphaproteobacteria > Rhodobacterales > Rhodobacteraceae > Paracoccus > Paracoccus yeei. The sequence continues at coordinate 83,542 of NZ_JHWH01000016.1, forward strand.
CGATGCGGATGACCGTCTCGGCCCGCAGCCGCTCGAGCGCGGAAAACGCAGGGCTGTCGCTGTCGGCGATCACCTGGGTGATGCCGTAATGGTCGCGCAGGTCAATGAAAAGCACGCCCCCGTGGTCGCGAACCCGGTGCACCCAGCCCGAAAGGCGGACGGTTTCCCCGGCATTGGCGGCGGTCAGCTGGCCGCAGGTATGGCTGCGATAGACGCTCATCATCTTTCCCCTTGTATCAGCCGAGGCATGAAGCGCGACACGGCCGGGAAGTCAAGCGATCTAGAAGGGGCGCACCACGTTGCCGGAATAGAAATAGACCCCCATGCCCACGGTGAAGAGCGCATTCCCCGCCACCGCGTGCAGCACCCAGGCCGAAGGAAAGCCGCGCTTGAGATAGGCTCGGGCAAAGAACCAGCCGCCCACGAAGGTCAGGGCCGCGACCACCCAGGACCAGTACATCAGGTGGGCGAAGGAAAAGATGGCCGCGTTCAGTGCGATGGCGGCCCGGCCGCGCGGCAGGATCAGCGCATAGCGGTGAAAGAACAGCGGGCGAAAGATCAGCTCCTGCGGCAGGGCCGAGAGGATCGGGTAGAAGGTCCAGATCACCAGCATGAATTCGGGCCGGCTTCGGGCCATGTTGAAGATGGCGCCGGGGCGCTCGAACGACAGGATCAGCGCGCCAAGCGCCGTGGTGATGGCGATCATGCCCAGGATTTCCAGCCAGGGCAGCCGGCGCCAGCCGCGCACCAGGCTGCGCCAGTCGAAGCCGCCGGTGAACCACAACAACAGCAGCCCGGCGGCGCTGAACAGCGCCAGCGCCTCGAACAGCAGGTGGCCGGGCATGAACAACGCAATGGCCAGCGGCGCCCCGATATAGAGCGCCGCGAACTCCAGCCCAAGCAGGAACCGGCCTATTGCAGCCTCCGGTTCAGCCAGCGGCGCCATTCGGCGGGCGATCCGGCAAAGACGTTCAGGTCCACGTTGCCCTGGATGCCCGGGACGATGCCGGTGCCGGTGTATTGCCAGAAGCTGTAGCGCTGGCCGGGATAGACGATGCGGGGATGGCCCGCGACCGAGCGCAGCCAGAACTCCTCGGGCCAGGAGCCGAGGTTGTTGTCGCGGTAGAAATCCACCGTGGTGTAGATGATCGGCCGCTGGCCGTAGTATTGATGCAGGATGTCCTTGAAAATCTTGGCTTCCCGCAGGACCTCGTTCGCCGGCGGGCGATACGGGCAGGTGCGCGAGGCGGTCCATTCCAGGTCGATGACCGGCGGCATGGCGCCGCGTTCGCGCGGCACGTTCTGGATGAACCAGGCCGCCTGCTGCGCGCCCGAGCGGCAGAAGTAGAAATAGTGATAGGCGCCGCGCGGAATCCGCGCCAGGGCCGCCTGCTGCCAGTAGGTGCGGAAGTTCGGGTCGGCGTGGTCGCCCCCCTCGGTGGCCTTGATGAAGGCGAAGCTGACCCCCGAGGAGCGCACCGCGTTCCAGTTGATATTGCCCTGATAGCGGGAAATATCAATGCCATGCACGGGATGGTCATAGGGATGTCCGCCCACCCAGGCGTGCGGCGCGCTGTCGCCGAAGGCCGGCCCGCTGCCCTGCCCCACCATCACGGCACGGCTGCCGCCCCCGCCTCCGCCACCGCAGGCCGCGAGCGCCGCGACCAGCAGGACCATCATCATTCTGCCGAAGAATTTCATCTCTGCCCCTTGCCCGATGCGCCTGTCCCGGCGCCTTGGGCCCTTATCGCAAAGGTGGGCCTCTGTGTCACGGTGGCGTGACAGTCACGAATATGTCAGCGGACGGTGGTGGCCGCGCAACAGGGCGCGCGTTGCGCGGGTCGCACAGGGGATGGGGGAAAGGAATGGGGAGACCGAACTCAGGATAACATGTTCACCGGCCTGGATGTCGACAAGGCGACGATTTCAGTTGCGGTTGCGCAGGGCAAACGCGGTGGCGAGGTTCGCCACCGGGGACAGTGCCGCACCGTCCCGATCAGGTTCGCAAGCTCGTGGAGAAGCTGGCGGTCAGCGGGGAGCGGCTACATTCTTGCTATGAAGCAGATCCTTGCGGCTACGGCCTGCACCGGCAACTCGCCGAACTTGGGCATGGCCGCATCGTGGTGGCCCAGCATCTTGCCGTCCATGGCAAGCGTCCCGGTCAGTCGTTGCCGTTGAACATCTGCGCATGTCCGGGTTCGCATGCGCTGCGCGGCGTCAGAAACCGGTCGCGCTGGATGCGGCCCTGCTCGGCGGCGGTCGCGCTCCGCTTCTGTCAGCGCATTGGCGGGGCCGGTCGCCGAGATGACGGCGATCAGGTCGGAAAGCTGCTGCGACTGGAACGCCAACAGTTGATTGCCGGCCTGCGTGACTTGCAGCGAGCCGGTCGCGCGCTGGCTCTGGCCGTCAAGCAAGGCCTTCTCGGCGCGGTTGCTGTCGATGTCTGAGCTGCTCCCCGGAAATCGGACAGTGACGGAAGCTACGATCTGACGTTTGCTGGTCTCCAAGAACGAGGAGATCAGGAATGCGGAAACGCAGAAACCATGACGCGGGCTTCAAGGCGCGTGGCGTTCGAGGCGGTGAAGGGCGAGCGCACTGTGTCGGAACTGGCGGCCGAATACGGCGTGCATCCAACGATGATCCATCAATGGAGCGAGCCATGTCCGCCATTGGTCCGAGGACAATGGCGAGCGCGCTGCTCGACGGAGCTGCGGATATCTTCGAGCGCGGCGGCAGAAAGCCTGTTGCGGAGGTGGATGAGGAGACGGTCCGGTCACTGCATGCCAAGATCGGAGAACTGGCTTTCGCCAACGATTTTTGTCACGAAAGCTCAAGCCGTGGACCGGCAAGTGAGGCGCGGGATGATCGAGCGGGACCATCCTGCGCTGTCGATCGGGGCGCAGTGCCGTCTTCTGTCGATCTCGCGCTCGTCGTTCTACCACGAGCCACCGGGTGAGACGGAGGTGAACCGGGCTCTGATGCAGCTGATCGACCGTCACGCTCACCGATGGCGAGTTTCAGCGGCTGATTGATGAAATCGTCACGCCGGACGTTTTTACGGCGGCACGAACCCTGCGCGAGCGGAACAGTTTCACCCGCGATGACGGCACGCCGCTGAACTACACGCTCGTCAACATCAAGGACTGGTGCAAGAACTCCTTCGAGGTAATCAACCAGCTCCGCATCAACACGGACAACAGTCACCACCGCTATGACGTCATTCTCCTGATCAATGGGGTGCCGGTCGTTCAGATCGAACTGAAAACCCTCGGCATAAGCCCGCGTCGTGCCATGGAGCAGGTCGTCGATTACAAGAACGCCCCGGGTAACGGCTACACCAAGACCATCCTGTGCTTCCTTCAGCTATTCATCGTCAGCAACCGCGATCGGACCTTCTATTTCGCGAACAACAATGCGCGCCATTTCGCCTTCAATGCCGAAGAGCGCTTTCTGCCGGTCTATGAGTTTGCGGATGTAGACAACAAGAAGATCGTCCACCTAGACAGCTTCGCTGAAACTTTCCTCGTCAAGTGCACCCTCGGCCAGACGATCAGCCGGTACATGGTTCTGGTCGCAAGCGAGCAGAAGCTGCTGATGATGCGGCCGTATCAGGTCTACGCGGTGAAGGCGATTGTCGATTCCATCGCCCAGGACTGCGGCAACGGCTACGTTTGGCACACGACTGGCAGCGGCAAGACGCTGACCTCCTTTAAAGCGTCAACGCTGCTGAAGGACAATCCTGACATCGAGAAGTGCCTCTTCGTCGTGGACCGCAAGGACCTCGATCGACAGACGCGCGAGGAGTTCAACAAGTTCCAGGAAGGCTGCGTCGAGGAGAATACCAACACTGCCTCCCTCGTTCGGCGCCTACTTTCGAACGACTACGCCGACAAGGTCATCGTCTGCACGATTCAGAAACTCGGCCTCGCGCTGGACGAAAACAGCAAGCGCAACAAACAGCAGAAGAAAGACGGCAAGAAGAGCTTCAAGGAACAGCTGGAACCCCTGCGCGACAAGCGCATCGCCTTTATCTTCGACGAATGCCACCGGTCGCAGTTCGGCGAGAACCATAAGGCCATCAAGGAGTTCTTCCCGCGCGCCCAGCTCTTCGGTTTCACCGGAACGCCCATCTTCGATCAGAACGCCGCCCAGCAGAAGATCGAAGATACACAGGCCAGCATGAAGACGACGGAAGACCTCTTCCAGCAGCGCCTTCACACCTACACCATCACTCACGCCATCGAGGACGGCAACGTACTTCGGTTCCACGTCGATTACTTCAAGTCGCAGGGCAAAACACTGCCCAAGCCGGGCGAACCGCTGGCCAAGCGGGCAGTCATCGATGCAATCCTTGCGAAACACAACGCGGCCACCGGTCAGCGCCGGTTCAACGCCCTCCTCGCCACCTCGTCGATCAATGACGCCATCGAGTATCACACCCTCTTCAAGACGATTCAGGCCGAAAAGCTGGCGGCGGACCCCGGCTTCCAGCCGCTGAACATCGCCTGTGTCTTCTCCCCGCCCGCCGAGGGCGATCCTGACGTGAAGCAGATTCAGGAAGACCTGCCGCAGGAAAAGGAAGACAACGCGGTCGAGCCGGAAAAGAAGAAGGAGGCCCTGAAAGCCATCCTCGTGGACTACAACGCCCACTACGGCACTAACCACAAGATCGGCGAGTTCGACCTGTATTATCAGGACGTGCAGAAGCGTATTAAAGACCAGCAGTGGCCCGAATCCGATCTGCGTCAAGCCTATCCCAATTTAGCGCACCATAAGATCGACATCACTATTGTCGTTGACATGCTGCTGACCGGCTTTGACTCAAAGTTCCTGAACACCCTCTACGTCGACAAGAACCTCAAGCATCACGGGCTGATCCAAGCCTTCTCGCGCACGAACCGGGTGCTGAACGCCACCAAGCCCTATGGCAACATTCTCGACTTCCGCCAGCAGCAAGGCGCGGTAGATGCCGCCATTGCGCTCTTCTCAGGCGAGGCAGCCGCCGAAAAGGCCCGTGAAATCTGGCTGGTCGACAAGGCCCCCGTGGTCATCCAGAAACTGGAGACTGCGGTCCAGAAGCTCGATACTTTCATGAAATCGCAGGGCCTCGACTGCGCCCCGGAAGCGGTTCCCAACCTCAAGGGCGACGCGGCCCGTGCGGCGTTCATTGAACACTTCAAAGAGGTTCAGCGGCTCAAGACCCAGCTTGACCAGTACACCGACCTGACCGACGAACACCGCAATACCATCGAACAGGTCCTGCCGCGCGACAACCTTCTGGGTTTCCGCGGCGCCTATCTGGAAACCGCCCAGCGCCTCCGAGCCCAGCAGGGCAAGGGCGCGGACAAGCCGAGCCAGGATGCCGACCAACTGGACTTCGAGTTCGTCCTCTTCGCCTCGGCCGTCATCGATTATGACTACATCATGGGCTTGATTGCCCGTTATTCCGAGGCGACGCCCGGCAAGCAGAAGATGAGCCGCGACCAGCTGATCGGCCTGATCCAGTCTGATGCCAAGTTCATGGACGAGCGCGAGGATATTGCGGCCTATATCAACACCCTCAAGGCGGGCGAGGGCCTCACCGAAAAGGCCATCCGCGAGGGCTACAGCCGCTTCAAGGCGGAAAAGAACGCGCTGGAACTGGCGGGCATCGCGGGCAAGCACGGGCTGGCCACCGAAGCGCTGCAAGGCTTTGTCGACACCATCCTGCAACGCATGATCTTTGACGGCGAGGCGCTGACCGATTTGATGGAACCCCTCGGCCTGAACTGGAAGGCACGGCGGGTGAAGGAACTAGACCTGATGGCCGACCTGATGCCGCTGCTGCTGAAGCGCGCCGCTGGGCGTGAGATTTCGGGGCTGAGCGCTTATGAGCAGTAAGGGGAATGCCACGACCGTAGGGGGCGGTGAAGCTGCATTGGTGCCGAAGCTGCGCTTTCCTGAGTTTCAGGCTGCGGATGGTTGGAAGGAAACCTCGCTGCAGAAGCTGGCCCGGCCAGTAACTGATAGGGCGACAACCGGAGATGCAGACAACGTTCTGAGCCTTTCGGGGGAGCACGGGCTTGTGTTGCAAAGCGACTACTTTGGCAAGAAGATCGCTGGTGACAGCACTGATCGTTATCTGAGGATTCGCAAAGACGACTTTGTCTACAACGACCGAACAACGAAGGCGTCAAGTTTCGGAACGATCAAACGGCTTTCCAACTATTCGGATGGGATCGTCTCACCCATCTACAAGTGCTTCCGCTTTCAGCCGAGTGAGAATCCAGCCTTCTGGGACTGGCATTTTGAGTCGGGAAGTCATGATCCAGCGCTGGGAGGGCTGGTCAACGAGGGCGCCCGAGCGGGCCGGTTCAATATTTCCGTCACTCAGTTCTTGTCGACGAATGCATGGCGGCCAGACGAAGCCGAACAGCAAAAGATCGCCGAATGTCTGAACTCGGTGGACGCGCTGATCGAGGCGCAGGCGCGGAAGGTGGAGGCGCTGAAGGCCCACAAGAAGGGTCTGATGCAGCAGCTTTTTCCCCAGGATGGCGAAATCCAACCGCGCCTCCGCTTCCCCGAGTTCGAGGGGGCGGAGGAGTGGGCAGAGAAAAGTCTCGATAAGCTTGCGACCATTCAGGCGGGAGCCACTCCTTCAAAGGCTAACGCGGAGTTCTGGGGTGGTTCAATCCCTTGGGTTTCCGCGAAAGACATGAAGCGCCTCTTCTTGGAAGACAGCGAAGAACATATTTCCGATGACGCCGTTTCGAACGGCGCGCGATTGGTTCCGAAAGGAACTCTGTTGCTTCTGACCCGTGGAATGACTTTGCTCAAGGATGTTCCGATCTGCATCCTGAGCCGTGAGATGAGTTTCAACCAAGATGTGAAAGGACTTCGACCCAAAGCTGGCGTAAATAGCCTATTCTTGGCTTGGATGCTGCTCAGCAATAAGGACCGCCTTCTGGCTTTGGTCAACATAGCTGGCCATGGGACAGGAAAGATCGATTCCGACGAATTGAAGGCCCTTCTGCTGCGGATTCCTCAACCTCCCGAGCAGCAGCGCATCGCCGACTGCCTCACATCCCTCGATTACCTCATCTCTGCTGAAGTCCAAAAGCTCGACACGCTCAAGACCCACAAGAAGGGCCTGATGCAGCAGCTTTTCCCCCAGGTCGCGGAGGGTGACGCATGAGCACCTACAAGAACCTGAAAACTCTGGTGGGCCGGCTTCGTGACGATCTGAACAACCCGACGAAGCCGCTCTCGCTGGTCCTGATCTATGCCTATAACCGCACCGGGAAGACCCGGCTGTCGATGGAGTTCAAGGACGCAGGCAAGCGCAAGAACAAGAAGAACCCAACCGGAACGCCCGACACGCTCTATTTCAATGCTTTCACCGAGGATCTCTTCGTCTGGGAAAACGACCTCGAAGGCGACAGCGTGCGTCGTCTTCAACTGAGCGAAAAGTCATCATTCTTCAATGCGATGACGGAACTCGCGCTGGACGAGACCATCGCACGCTACCTTTCGCGCTACGCCGACTTCGAGTTCGACTTCACCTACAAGGAAGTTCAGCAGGGCAAGGATACCATTTCCAAGCCGGATTTCGTCAGCTTCCGCAAGGGCGGCGAGGCCAACATCAAGGTGTCGCGGGGCGAACAGAACATCTTCATCTGGTGCATCTTCATGGCCATCTGCGAACGGATGCTGGATGGGCATGAATCCTATCAGGGGAAGAAGTACCTCTATATCGACGACCCGATCTCGTCACTGGACGACAACAACGCGATTTCCGTGGCCTGTGACCTTTCCAAGCTCCTCCGCCGGGCGGCTACACGGAAAGACGCCGAGGGCAAGCCTGCCCCGATCAAGGTGATCTTCTCTTCGCACCATGCGCTGTTCTTCAACGTCATGTGCAACGAAGTCGGCCGGAAGATTGATGACGCCCCTTCGGTCGACCATCGGCGCTATTTTTTGCACCGGCCAAGTGGGGACGGGACCTACACGCTTCAGGCGACGGAAGACACGCCCTTCTTTCACCATGTTGCGACGCTCGCCGAATTGCAGCGCGCGGCTGATCCTAAGAAGGGCAAGCTCTACACCTTCCACTTCAATGCCCTGCGCAGCGTCATGGAGAAGACGGCATCGTTCTTCGGTCATCCGAGCATTGCCTTTTGCCTGAAGGCTCTCGACACAGACGTAGACAGGGCGCTGTTCAATCGTGCCCTGAACCTTTTAAGCCACGGGGCCTATGCCATCCATGAACCCACGGAGATGGGCGAGGACAACAAAGAACTGTTTCGCCGTATTCTGCGGGAGTTCGTCACGCGGTTCGAGTTTCACCTGCCGGGCGCCGCTCCGGCCCCGCATCACGCCCCGGCGCCTGCGCCCGTCCCCCTGGAAGCACCAGCACAATGAACGACCAAATCCAAAAGCAACTGGGCAAGACGCTCTGGAACATCGCCGACACGCTGCGCGGGGCGATGAACGCGGACGATTTCCGCGATTACATGCTGTCCTTCCTATTTCTGCGCTACCTGTCGGACAACTACGAGTCGGCGGCGAAGCGGGAACTGGGTAATGATTACCCAAGCGACGCAGACGTTGCCGCTGAGCGAGCCCGGTTTGCAGCCCGAAAGGCCGAAGCTGCGCAGAGGGTGTCAAAAGCTTGGGAGAAGGCTCGCAGTATCGACGACATCAGCTTTGAGCCTCGGGATGCAGGACCGCCTGAGATCACGACACCGCTGCAGCTATGGTATAGCCGCAATCCCGACGATGCTGCCGAGTTTGAAAAGCAGATGCGGCGCAAGGCACATTACGTCATCAAGCCGGAACACCTCTGGACCAGCATCGCCCACATGGCGCGCACCCAGAGTGACGATCTGCTGAATACCCTGCAAGCAGGCTTCAAGTATATCGAGAACGAGTCCTTCCAGAGCACGTTCGGTGGGCTTTTCTCCGAAATCAATCTTGGCTCTGAAAAGCTCGGCCGGACCTACACTGATCGCAACGCTAAACTCTGCACCATCATCACCGAGATCGCCAATGGGCTCGCCGATTTTTCATCTGATGTTGATGCGCTGGGCGATGCTTACGAATATCTGATCGGCCAGTTTGCCGCCGGTTCCGGAAAGAAGGCAGGTGAGTTCTATACTCCACAGCAGGTGTCTGACATCCTTTCCGCGATCGTGACGCTGGACAGCCAGGAACCCGCAACCGGAAAGAAAGAGCGCCTCGCCAGTGTGCTCGATTTCGCGTGCGGCTCCGGCTCGCTGTTGCTGAATGTCCGGAAGCGCATGGGACCGCATGGCATCGGAAAAATCTACGGGCAAGAAAAGAACATCACCACCTATAACCTCGCTCGCATGAACATGCTGCTGCACGGCGTGAAAGACACGGAATTCGAAATCTACCATGGCGACACGCTGAACAATGACTGGGACATCCTGCGAGAGCTAAACCCTGCGAAGAAACCCTCGTTTGATGCCATCGTGGCCAATCCGCCCTTCAGCCTCCGTTGGGAGCCGACCGAAGTGATGGGCGACGATGTGCGGTTCAAGAACCATGGGCTGGCGCCCAAGTCCGCCGCAGACTTCGCCTTCCTCCTGCACGGTTTCCACTATTTGAAGGATGAGGGCGTGATGGCCATCATCCTGCCGCACGGCGTGCTGTTCCGAGGTGGGGCAGAGGAGCGCATCCGCACAAAGCTGCTGAAGGACGGTCACATCGACACGGTCATCGGCCTGCCCGCGAACCTTTTCTATTCGACTGGCATCCCGGTCTGCATCCTCGTTCTGAAGAAGTGCAAGAAGCCGGATGATGTGCTCTTCATCAACGCGGCCGAGCACTATGAAAAAGGCAAGCGGCAGAACCGCCTGCGCGAAGGGTTAGATGGCAAGCCGAATGACATTCAAAAGATCATCGAGACGTACCAGTTCCGCAAGGAAGAGGACCGCTACTCCAAGCGCGTGAGCATGGAGCGCATCGCCGAGGAGGGCTTCAACCTCAACATCTCCCGATACATCAGCACCGCTGTGGCTGAGGCTGAAATAGACCTGGATGCAACGCAGCGGGAATTGGTCGCGATCGAAGACCAGATCCGGGAAGCAACGTCGAATCACAACTCGTTTCTGAGAGAATTGGGACTTCCAGTTCTTCCGGGGGCGGAATGAAACATACCACTCTGACTTTTTGCGCTACCCGAACGTCAGGAGCACAGTTGATGATGGATCACGTGCAAAATTAATACGGAGGCTGACCAACCAGACCTGCTGTCTGACCGGAGCGATTTCGATTTGATGCGCCATCTACTTGCCTTTCGGCTTGGCTGATTCCCTCCCCCACTCTTGGTTCCTCCCCGGCCCGAACGTATGCGGGGGGGCGCAGCGCGACGGTTTGCTAGCGACTGGCTTCCTCACCGGGGAATCCACCCGGAATCCACCTGCCGCGTGATCGTGGGAAAAGCGATTCATCATCAAAGGCTTACCGAATCGCGATCTCGCCGTGCTGGATTCTTTTGCGGAATCCACCTGAGCCAGCAAGGAAGCCATCTTGACCGGAATCCACTCCGCGGAAGCCACTGCGCCGGAAGGTCGTTGAATCCACAGCAGTTTTCCGATTGACAGACCTGCCCCCGTTGACCTACCCCTTGACCATCGAAGAATTGCGCCCGGAGGAAACCCCTCGCGGGCGCTTTCGTTTTCCCGACATCGCGGATGCCGATCCTGCCGCTTGCCGTCCTGTCGGCTCGCATCGCCCTGCCCGCCCTGCCCCACAGCCGAGACCCGCCCCATGGACCTGGTGTTCACGCCGAGCCAGATCGAGACCTGGCCGCTCGATCGGCTGCGGCCCTATGCCCGCAATGCCAAGATCCACGGCACCGACCAGGTGGCGAAGATCGCCGCCAGCATGGCGAAGTTCGGCTGGACCGTGCCCTGCATGGTGGCCGACGATGGCGAGCTGATCGCCGGCCATGGCCGGGTGCTGGCCGCCACCCTGCTCGGGTTAAAGGACGTGCCGGTGATCCGGCTTGGTCATCTCGACGAGGCCGAGCGCCGCGCCTACCGCATCGCCGACAACAAGCTGACGGAGTTGGGCGACTGGGACGAGGCGATGCTGCGCGAGGAGGTCGCGGGGCTGCTGGCGGAAGACTTCGACCTGACGCTGCTGGGGATCACCGACGAGGATCTGGATGCGCTCCTGCGTGATCCCGAGGCGCTGGGCGGCGACGGCCCGGTCGAAGGCGAGGACGACATTCCCGAACCACCGGTCACGCCGGTCTCCGTGCCGGGCGATCTCTGGCAGCTGGGCGCGCATCGGCTGATCTGCGGCGACAGCACCTCGGCCGATGTGGTCCGGCGGCTGCTCGGCGAGGTGAAGCCGCTGCTGATGGTGACCGATCCGCCCTATGGCGTGGAGTACGATCCCTCCTGGCGCAACCAGGCGGGTGCCGCCAAGACGAAGCGCACCGGCAAGGTGCTGAACGACGACCGGGCGGATTGGCGCGAGGCATGGGCGCTGTTCCCTGGCGATGTCGCCTATGTCTGGCATGGCGCGCTGCACGCGGCGACCGTGGCCGAAAGCCTCACCGCCGCTGGCTTTGCCATCCGGTCGCAGATCATCTGGGCCAAGGACCGGCTGGTGCTGAGCCGCGGCGACTATCACTGGCAGCACGAACCCTGCTGGTATGCGGTGCGGGCCAAGGGCAAGGGGCATTGGGCAGGAGATCGGAAGCAAACGACGCTCTGGGCCATCGCCAACCGCGATCAGGATGCCGACACCGTGCATGGCACCCAGAAGCCGGTGGAATGCATGCGCCGCCCGATCCTGAACAATTCCAGCCCCGGACAGGCGGTGTTCGAACCGTTCATGGGATCCGGCACCACGCTGATCGCGGCGGAAACCACCGGCCGCGTCTGTTTCGGCGTGGAGCTGAACGCCGCCTATGTCGACGTGGCGGTCGAGCGCTGGCAGTCTTTCACCGGCGAGGACGCGATGCTGGCCGAGACTGGCGAGAGCTTCGCCACCCTCAAGGCTAGGCGGCTCGCGGCATGAACGCGCCCCTCCTGCCCGGCCGGATCGAACACTGGCCGCTCGCCCGCCTCAAACCCTATGCCCGCAATGCCAAGACCCACGACGCCGACCAGGTGGCGAAGATCGCGGCCAGCATGGCCGAGTTCGGCTGGACCGTTCCCTGCCTCGTAGCCGCCGACGGCGAGTTGATCGCCGGCCATGGCCGCGTCTTCGCCGCCGCGTACCTTGGCTTGGCCGAGGCGCCGGTGATCGTACTCGACCATCTGACCGACGCGCAGCGCCGGGCGTACCGCATCGCCGACAACAAGCTCACCGATCTGGGCGGGTGGGACGAGGCGCTGCTGCTCGAGGAACTGCGCGGGCTGTTGGCGGAGGATTTCGACCTCGGGTTGATCGGTATCCCCGAGGACGAACTGGACGCCCTGCTGCAGGACGCCGACAACGACCGCGCGCCCATCGACGACGACGCGGCCGACACCATCCCCGAAGCTCCAGCCGAGCCGATCACCCGGCTCGGCGACATCTGGGCGCTGGGCAATCACCGACTGATCTGCGGCGATGCCACCGATCCGAACGCAGTGGCGCGGCTGATGGAGGGCGCGAAGGCTTCGCTCATGTTCACCTCCCCGCCCTATGCCCAGCAGCGCCACTATGGCGCGGCGAAGGAGAAGGTCGGCGACTGGGAGGCGCTGATGCAGGGCGTCTTCGCCGCGGCACCGGTCAGCGAGGCAGCCCAGCTGCTGGTGAACCTCGGCCTCGTCCATCGCAACAGCGAATGGATCCCGTATTGGGAAGGCTGGGTGGACTGGATGCGCAAATCCGGCTGGCGGCGCTTCGGCTGGTATGTGTGGGACCAGGGGCCGGGCCTTCCCGGCGACTGGCAAGGGCGCCTTGCGCCCTCGCACGAGTTCATCTTCCATTTCAACCGCCAGCCGCGGAAGCCGAACAAAACGGTCGAAAGCAAGCACGCCGGCGAGACGCTTGGCGGCGGCGGGTTGCGCGGTGCTGACGGCACGGTGCAGGCCAAGACCGGCAGCGGCAACGCGATCCAGAGCCACCGCATTCCTGACTCCGTCTTCCGCATCATGCGCCACAAGGGCGGGCTCGGCGCGGCCGGATCGCACCCGGCCGTCTTTCCGGTGGCGCTGGTCGAGGCGGTGCTGACGGCGTTCTCAGACCCCGGCGACCTGGTGTTCGAACCCTTCTGCGGCTCAGGCACGCAGATCATTGCGGCCGAACGCACCGGGCGAGGTTGCTTCGCCATGGAACTGGACCCGGTCTATTGTGATGTCGCCGTACGGCGGTGGGAACTGGCAACGGGGCGGACAGCCGGTCGCGTCGGCCATCAGGATGCGGCCGAGACCCAGCCGCGCCGCAGGCGGAAACCGGCATGACCCAGTCGCGCCGGATGTCTCTGGTCGAGGCCGCGACCAACGTGATCGTCGGCTATGCGCTGGCGGTCGGGATGCAGATCTTGGTGTTCCCGGTATTCGACCTCCACATCGCTCTGGGCGATCAGCTGGCCATCGGTCTTGCCTTCACCGGCGTCTCGCTGGTCCGCGGGTATGTTCTGCGCAGGCTGTTCGAACGCTGGCGACGGGTCTGACCGGACCGCTGGCGTGTCAGGCCCACGGTTGGTAGCCTTGGCCCGTGTCCGACGGCTGGCAACATATCGAGATCAACGATCACGGGACCATCGTCGTCCTGCGTCCGATCTCGGACGAAGGACGGGCGTGGTTCGAAGACAATGTCGGCGATCCGGAACCGGGCGGGATCTACACCTGTGAACCGCGCATGGCGCAGGACATCCTGCAGGCGGCGGCCCGCGATCTTCTGTCGTGGCAATGAACGAGCGGCGCCCGGTCGGGGCTGCGGCGCAGTTCGGCAGTCAGGGAAGGCTCAAGCGATAGCCAGCTTGTAGACCGTCCCCCTGCCCTCGACCTTCTCGGCGGTGATGGGCAGGCCCAGTTTCTTTTTCAGCGCACCCGAGATCAACCCTCGAACCGAGTGAGCCAACCATCCCGTTGCCGTGACCATCTCGGCGACGGTGGCGCCTTCGGGGCGCTGGAGCATGGCGATGATCTGCGCCTGCTTCGTGCCCGCGCGAATAGCGACAGGTTTCGCGGTGTCAGCTGCCTCGGTCGCCTGCTGTGGTTCCGGCGCCGGCTTCGCATTCCGCGCACTGGCGACGGCATGGGCCACCACCGGCTCGATCCCGATGGCCATAAGACCTGCCACGGTGACCACCAGCGTGGTGCCGTGGCCGTCGCCGGTCTCGCGCCAGAGCGGCTCGCCCCGGCGCCGGTCGGCCTCGAGCTCCTCGAGCCAGCCGCGCTCAATCATCCTGCCGACCGCCATCTTTGCGGCCGCACCGGCCAGCCTTCCGGGCAGCGGCAGGGCGAGATTGCCCGGGCGCCGGGCCCCGGCGGTCAGGATCAGGCTCTGGGTTTCGGTGAGACTGGACATCGTTGGCTCCGTTGATCCGGCGCGCAGGCTGCGCAGCCTTCTACGGATTCACGCCCCGCGATGGCGGGGCACTGGGCAGGCGGGACGCCCCGTCAGGCGGCGTGTTCGCCTTCCCTGAAGGCGCGGTCGGTGATCTGACGCAGCAGGCCCGCGTAGTGCTGCAGCGTCCCGACATCGCCCCAGGTGATCTCGTCGGGCTGGGTCCCGAAATGGTCGTCGCTGAACACGGTCAGGCGCTCCAGCATGCTGTCGATGTCGGCCTTGGCGGCGAGGAACGCGGCCAAGGCGCTGTCGTTGGAAGCGGTGGCACGACGGGTGGTCATGGCAGGCCCTTGCTTGGTGAGTTGCGTCGTTCCGTCCGGATCAGACTCGCTCTGCGCGCGAGCGTAATCAACTGAATAGCAAGCAATGTCATTGCTTTGATCGGAACGGACACGACCATGGAAGGGATGAGCGAGCGGGAGTACTCGGTCCATTCCGGGCTGTCGCGCGGAGCGATCCAGAAGGCGCGCAAGACCGGACGGCTGGTGGTCCACGGCGACGGGTCGATCAACGCCGCAGCCTCCGATGCGCGCCGGGCCGAGATGACCGATCCCGATCAGCAGCGGCGCAGCACCGGCGGCGATGCCGGGTTCTCGGGGCCGGCGGACAGCTCGTCCTATCTGAAGGCACGAACGGCGCTGACGGTCTATCAGGCCCAGGAGCGCCAGCTGGCGATCCAGAAGAAGAAGGGCACGCTCGTCGACCGTGCCCAGGCCGAGACGCTGGTGTTCCGGCTGGCGCGGCAGGAACGGGATGTCTGGGTGACCTGGCCCGGACGGGTGGCGGCGTTGATGGCGGCGCAGATCATGGCGGAAGTGGAGGGGCAGACCGGGGCATCGGTGACGATCGCGACCGCGATCATGCAGAGGGTGCTCGAAGCCCATGTCCGCGAACAGCTCGACGCCCTCGCCGATCTCCGGGTGTCCCTCGGGTAATGATGACGACCTGACGGACAGGGATCTGACCGAAGGCCTCGACCTCGGCTTCGACGGCGCCGAGGACATCCTGCGCGCCTGGCGCCGGGGCATGCGGCCTGACCCGAACCTGACGGTATCGGAATGGGCGGACCAGCACCGCTGGCTCAGCTCGCGCGCCTCGGCCGAGCCTGGGCGGTACCGCACCGCCCGTACCCCCTATCTGCGCGGCATCATGGATGCGCTGTCGCCCAGCCACCCGGCGCAGCGCATCAGCTTCATGAAGGCCGCGCAGGTGGGTGCGACCGAGGCCGGCAACAACTGGATCGGCTTCGTCATCCACCACGCGCCGGGGCCGATGCTGGCGGTGCTGCCGACGGTGGAGATGGCGAAGCGCTCCTCGCGCGGAAGGCTCGATCCGCTGATCGCCGACAGCCCGGCGCTGCGGGAGCGGGTGAACCCGGCCCGGTCGCGCGACGCGGGCAATTCGATGCTGTCGAAGGAATTCCCCGGCGGCATCCTGGTGCTGACCGGCGCCAACTCGGCCACCGGCCTGCGCTCGATGCCCGCGCGTTATGTGTTCCTCGACGAGGTCGACGCCTATCCGGCGTCCGCCGACGAGGAAGGCGATCCGGTCACGCTGGCCGAGGCGCGGACCACCACCTTCGCGCATCGGCGCAAGGTGTTCATGGTCTCGACCCCGACGATCCGGGGGCTCAGCCGCATTGAGCGCGAGTTCGAAGCCAGTGACCAGCGGCGTTACTTCGTGCCCTGCCCCCATTGCGGGGCGATGCAATGGCTGCAGTTCGAGCGCCTGCGCTGGGCGAAGGGGAAACCCGAAACTGCCATCTACCATTGCGAGGGTTGTGAGCGGCCCATCGCCGAGCACCACAAGATGGACATGCTGGCTCGCGGCGAATGGCGGGCGACGGCGGTCGGGGGTGATCCCAATGCCATCGGCTTCCACCTCTCAGCGCTCTATTCGCCGCTGGGCTGGAAGAGCTGGGCCGACATCGCGCGGGACTGGCTCGCGGCGCAGGGCTCCGAGGAGATGCTGCGCGCGGCGCGCAACACGCTTCTGGGCGAGACATGGGTCGAAAGCGGCGATGCGCCTGAATGGCAGCGGCTGGCGGACCGGCGTGAAGCCCGTGCGGGCGCCTCGATCCCCGCAAGCGGGCTGTTCCTGACCGCCGGCGCCGACGTGCAGAAGGACCGGGTCGAGGTCGATGTCTGGGCCTGGGGCCGGGGTCTGGAAAGCTGGCTGGTGGACCACATAGTCATCCCCGGCGGCCCGGATGATCCGGCCTGCTGGGACAAGCTGACCGCCCTGCTCGGCCGCACCTGGACCCATGCCAACGGCGCGGTGATGCCCATCGCCCGGCTTGCCATCGACACCGGCTATGAGGCGGCGGCGGTTTACGCATGGGCGCGCAGGCAGGGCTTCGATCAGGTCGCACCGATCAAGGGGCTCGAGGGCTTCAACCGGGCCGCGCCGGTGTCCGGGCCGACCTTTGTCGATGCCACCATCGGCGGCAAACGTCTGCGGCGCGGCGCACGGCTGTGGTCGGTGGCAACAGCGACGTTCAAGACCGAGACCTACCGCTTCCTGCGGCTAGATCGCCCCTCGGATGAAGACCGGGCGCTGGGCGTCGTCGACGCGCCCGGCACCGTGCATCTGCCCGAGTGGATCGACACCGAATGGCTGAAGCAGCTGGTCGCCGAACAGCTGGTCACGCTGCGCAACAAGCGCGGCTACGCCCATCAGGAATGGCAGAAGATGCGCGAGCGGAACGAGGCGCTCGACTGCCGGGTCTATGCCCGTGCCGCGGCATGGATCCTCGGTACCGACCGCTGGGACGAGGCCACCTGGCGGCGGCTCGAGGCGCAGGCGGGGGTGGAGACGCGAATGCCAAGCGCCGTGCCGACCGAAACTGCCACGCCTGAACCGGCCCAGCCGAAGGCCGGATCCCTGACCACGCCACGGCGGAAACGCCGGGCCTACACGCCGAGCTTCATGAGGGACTGAGATGGATCTGGAACGGATGCGTGCCCTGCGGGCTGCGCTGCAGGAGGCGCGCTACGCGGGCGTCCGCTCGGTCAGCTATGACGGCAAGACCATCGCCTATGGCTCGGACGCGGAACTGGCGACGGCGATCAGCGATCTGGAAACCCGGATTTCCACTGCCACCTCCGGAGCCCCGCGCCGTCGGCGCTGGGGCACGTTCGCCTCGAAGGGCCTGTGATCCATGGCGTTCGAGGCTTTCCGCCAGCGCATCGGCAGCATCATTGGCGGGTTTGACGCGGCGCAGTCGCACCGGCGGATGCGCGGCTTCCGCGCCAGCCGCGCACATGTGAACACGCTGATCGCCGCCTCCGGCGACACGATCACCGCCCGCGCGCGCTGGTTGGTCCGCAACAACGGCTATGCCTCCAATGCCGTGGAATCCTTCGCCAGCAATGTCGTCGGCGATGGCATCAAGCCGTCCAGTTCCATCACCGACGCGGCGCTGAAGGAACAGCTGCAGGCGCTGTGGCTGGCCTGGACCGACGATGCCGATGCCGAAGGGCTGACGGATTTCTATGGCTTGCAGCGCCGGGCGGCGCGTGAGGTGTTCCTCTCGGGCGAGGTGTTCGTCCGCATCCGCATGCGGCGGGCCGAGGACGGCCTGACCGTGCCGCTGCAGTTGCAGATGCTGCCATCGGAGATGCTGCCGCTCGACATGAACCGCACCCTGCCCGGCGCCGGGATGATCCGTCAGGGGATCGAGTTCGATCCGATCGGCCGCCGCGTCGCCTACCACTTCCTGCGCCGTCATCCCGGCGACCTGACTGATCCGGGGCTTGCGGGGGAAACCGTCCGGGTGCCAGCCTCGGAGGTGATCCATGTGCTGGACCCGGTCGAGGCCGGGCAGCTGCGCGGGGTGTCGCGCTTTGCCGCCGCCATCGTGAAGCTGTTCACGCTGGACCTCTATGACGATGCCGAGCTCGAACGGAAGAAGATCGCGGCAATGTTCGCGATGTTCATCACCTCGCCGGCGCCGGAGACCGCGCTTGAACCCGC
The DNA here is from genome assembly GCF_000622145.1 of Paracoccus yeei ATCC BAA-599. Lineage (GTDB taxonomy): Bacteria > Pseudomonadota > Alphaproteobacteria > Rhodobacterales > Rhodobacteraceae > Paracoccus > Paracoccus yeei. The sequence continues at coordinate 102,040 of NZ_JHWH01000016.1, forward strand.
CGAAGAGGATCTGGAGGTCGAGCCCGGCCAGGTGGTGCGCCTCGATCCTGGCGAGGATGTCTCGACCCCGGCCACGCCGGATTCCGGCTCGACCTATGAGCCCTTCCAGTACCGCACGCTGCTGCAGATCGGCGCGGCGCTGGGCGTGCCCTATGGCTATCTGACCGGAGACACGGCGAAGGGCAACTTTTCGAACACGCGGATCGCGCTCGTCGACTTCCGCCGTCGCATCTCCGCTTTCCAGCATTCGGTGATGGTCTTCCAGCTCTGCCGGGCCGTCTGGTCACGCTGGATGGATGTGGCGGTGCTGTCGGGCGCGCTGGACCTGCCCGGCTACGACAGCCGGCGGCAACATTATCAGGCCTGCGCGTGGCTACCCACCAAATGGGATTGGGTCGATCCGATGAAGGACGCCTCGGCCGAGATCCTGCAGATCGAGGCGGGGCTCAAATCCCGCACCCAGGCGCTGTCGGAACGCGGCTTCGACGCCGAGCAGGTCGATCGGGAAATCGCCGCGGAACGCAAACGCGAGCTGGCGCTCGGCCTCGACTTCTGCCGTCCGGGATCCCCGGCAAAGGGGCCGGGCGCAGCAGGCAGCAACGGGGATGGCGATGCCGGTGCCGACCCGCGGAACACCGGCGAGGGCGAAGATGAGCCGGAGGATGCGGACGCCAAGCCCGATCCCGAGGAGGACGAGTGATGCATCACGTCCAGATTGCCCAGCGCGCCTTCAACACGCCGCTGATGGTGGAGCCGGCCAAGGCTCTGGCCTTCCTCTCGGGGCTGGGGCCGCGCATTACCGGACGGGAGATCACCTTGCACGGACTGGAGGTCGCTGCTGCAGATCAGGCGGGCGCCGCCCTGCCCGCCCGCGCGTCGCTGTTTGGCAATGACCTCGCCCAGCGCCGCCAGCGCAATGGCATCCAGCCCTATGCGCTGGTGGACGGCATCGCCGTGATCGAGATCGCCGGCACGCTCGTGCATCGGGGCGCGTGGATCGGACAATCCTCGGGGCTGACGTCCTACGAGGGCATCGCGGCCCAACTGCAGGCCGCGCTGGCGGACCCCGGCGTGCGCGGCATCGCCCTCGACGTCGACAGCTTTGGCGGCGAGGTGGCGGGGGCATTCGATCTGGCCGATCGCATCCGCGCCGCGCGGACGCAAAAGCCGGTCCGCGCCTTCGTCGCCGAACACGCGCTCTCGGCCGGCTATGCGCTGGCTTCGCAGGCGGACCGGATCATCCTGCCGCGCACTGGTGCCGTCGGCAGCATCGGCGTCGTCGCCCTGCATACCGACATGAGCAGCGCGCTGGATCAGAAGGGCATCGCCGTCACCCTGGTCCATGCCGGGGCGCGCAAGGTCGATGCGAACCCCTGGCAGCCGCTGCCGGCAGTCGTGCGCGATCAGATGCAGGCGGAGCTTGAGAACCTCCGTGTGCTCTTCGCCCGGACCGTGGCCGATGGCCGTGGCGACCGGATCGACGCCGCGCGGGCGCTCTCCACCGAAGCCGCCGTGTTCCGCGGCGAGGCGGCCGTCCTTGCCGGTCTTGCCGACGAAGTGGCCGATCCCGTCACCGCCTTCCGCGCTTTCGCCGCCGCGCCCTGCGACAGCCGTCCCACCACACACCGCCACATCACCCCGAAAGGAAAGGCCCCCCCGATGAGCACCGACTCCGATGATGATCCGCCGGCCGCTTTGCAACAGCCCGCCGCCGCGCCGGCACCGGCCGCGTCCCCTGCAGCCGAGACACCGGGCGCGAACGCGATGCCCTCAGTCGATGCCATCCGCGCCGAGGCGGCCGAAGTCGCGCAGGTCTGCGCGCAGGCCGCGCGGCTGGGTGTGACCATCGACGCGGCCGATGCGGTCACGCGCGGCCTGAAGCCCGAGGCGCTGCGTGCGAAGGTGCTGGCCGATCTCGCCGCCCGCAGCGATGCCGCCGGGATCGTCGCCACGGCTCCGGCCGCCACAGCCAGGGAGAGCCCGATCGTTGCGGCCGCGAAGAAGGCCGCCGCCGCCTCGCGCTGATCCGACGCCTCTCGATCCCCAAACATTCCGGAGACTGAACCATGCCCGTCCTGACGGAACCGCCCAGCATGGGCGACGTCCTCAAATACGAGGTCAACCCGAACTACACCCGCGAAACCGTGACGCTGCTGATGGGCATGCCCTATCCAGCCGGGTCGGTCCTCGGCAGGATCACCGTCAACGGCAAGTACACCCTCTCGGCCGCGACCGGCGCAGATGGTGCGCAGACCGCCGTCGGCGTCCTGCTCTATCCCGTGAACGCCACCCTCGCGGATGCAGTCGGTATCGTCGTGGCCCGCGGCCCCGCCATCGTTTCGCGCGCCGCGCTCGCTTACGAGGCCACGGTCAACGATGCGGCCAAGATCACCGCCAAGCTCGGACAGCTGGCGAGCGCCGGCATCATCGCCCGCGACGGCGTCTGACGGTTCGCGTCACCGACCCTTCACCGCCCACCCCCTTCTCTCCGGAGCCCGTCCATGACCCTCGTCCGCAACCCCTTCGACGCCGGCGGCTATTCGCTGGCCGAGATGACGCAGGCCATCAACATCCTGCCCAACCCCTATACCCGCCTCGCCCAGCTCGGCCTGTTCCGCTTCGAAGGGGTCAGCCAGCGCTCGGTGATCATCGAGCAGTATGAGGGCGTCCTGAACCTGCTGCCCTCGGTGCCGCTCGGCGGCCCGGCCACGGTCGGCACCCGCGAGGGCCGATCGATGCGCAGCTTCGCCCTGCCGTGGATCCCGCATGACGATGTCATCCTGCCCGCCGACATCCAGGGGCAGCCCGCACTGGGAGCCTTCGACGCCGCCGATCCGCTGGTCGAGGTCATGAACCGCAAGCTGCTGCTGATGCGGCGTAAGCACGCCCAGACCCGCGAATACATGGAGATGAACGCGCTCCGCGGCATCGTGAAGGACGGCGCGGGCACCATACTCTACAACTACTTCACCGAATTCGGGCTCACCCAGATCTCGGTGGACTTCGTCCTCGGCACCGCCGGCACCGATGTGCAGGGCAAGGTGCGCGAGGTGCTGCGGGCGGTCGAGGACAACTTGCTGGGCGAAAGCATGACCAACGTGCACGCACTCGTCAGCCGCGAGTTCTTCGACAAGCTGATCGCCCATCCCAAGACCGAGGAGGCGTACAAGTTCTACGCCGCCACCGGCGCCCAGCCGCTCCGCCAGGATATGCGCCGCAACTTCCCCTTCGCGGGGATCGTCTTCGAGGAATATGCGGGCGCCGTGACCCTCTCCACGAAGGCGACCGAGCGGCTGGTCCCGGCGAACGAAGGCATCGCCTTCCCGCTCGGCACGATGGACACCTTCACCACCTATGGCGGCCCCGCCAACCTGCTCGAGGCGGCCAACACCATGGGCCTGCCGCTCTACGCGCGCCAGCATCTCGACGAGAAGGGCCGCTGGATCGACCTGATGACGGAGGCCTCGATCCTGCCGTGGCCGTGGATCATCGAAGCCAGATCCGCGCTGGGCCGTCACGAGGTCCGCGATCGCTCCTGGCTGATGGGCTGGCTGAAGCGAGATGGACGCGGCCTCGGCGATCCGTCCAGAAACCCGTGGTGCGGCGACTTCGTCGAGACCTGCATCCGCATCGCCCTGCCCGACGAGCCGCTGCTCGGCGCGCTCGGCAGCAATCCGTACTGGGCACGCAACTGGCTGCTGTTCGGGCAGGAGGTCACGCCCACCCCCGGCGCGGTGCTGGTCTTCTCGCGCGGATCCGGCGGTCATGTCGGCTTCGCCGTGGGTCAGGACGACACGCATTTCCATGTGCTGGGCGGCAACCAGTCCGACGCCATCACCATCGCCCGCATCGCCAGATCCCGTCTGCTCGGCGCCCGCTGGCCCGCCACCGTTCCGCCTCGTGCCCGGCCTCTGCCGACGATGAAGCCTGGCGAACTCCTCACCACCACCAACGAAGCCTGATCAGGAGATCTTTCCATGCTGAAACCTGCCATTCTGGCGCTCATCCGCCAGGTTCTGACCGTCGCGGGCACCGCGCTGGTCGCCAAGGGCTACATTCAGGCTTCCGACGTGGAACCTGTCATCGGTGCCATGCTGACCATCGGGTCGGTGGTGTGGTCGGTCGCCGACAAGCGGGTGCGCTAGACACCAGATAACTGAAATGGGCCGATCCGAACCCGAAATGCTTGTGTTCGGGTCGTGCTTGTTTCTGCCAGTGCCCGAGAGAGCGATCCGCGGTCCTCAAGCTCGAGGGTCTACTGCATCGTCGTGATGGAAACCCGCGATGGATCAGGCCCCACGCAGGGTGTTGATCGTCTGCCTGCGTTGCCGGATCAGAAGCTCGCGGATCCAGAATACCATCGCAGCCCCTTGGGTACGCTTGCAACCCCACCTTGGACCATGGATGACGTCGGCGCGCGGTTGCAGCATCAGAGCCACCCCGTGCCAGCCAACAAAGATCGTGCATGGCCCATTTCTTTACTGCCGACACACACTTTGCAGACGACCCGGTGCGGCGCTTCTTTCGCCGGCCCTTTGCCTCGATCGAGGCGATGGGTGCCGCGATGATCGTCCGTGCCGGCGTTGTCGGAGCCGATGACGACCTGTGGATCATCGGCGATTTCGCCGCCTGCGAGACCGAGGCCGGGCGCATGGCCGCGCAGGCGGCCTTTGCCGCGCTGCCGGGGCGGAAGCATCTGGTGCGCGGCAACCACGATCCCGACTGGCTGGTGCGAGCGCTGCCGTGGGCCTCGGTTCACGATCTGGTCGAAATCCGCATCGGAGAGCGCCGCTTCGTCCTGTGTCACTATCCGCTGGTCACCTGGAACGGCGCGCGAGATGGGGCAATCCAGCTTTTCGGTCATGTCCATACCCGCTGGCGCGGCGCCGAGGGTCAGGTGAATGTCGGCGTCGATCAGTGGGACTTTGCCCCCGTCAGCACCGATCAGGCCGAGTTGGAGGCCATGTTGCTGCCGCCGTCACAATTGCATGAGGTGGCGGAAGGAGTCGGGTTAGCCGCCGAATGAGCGGAGTCTGTCGATAGCCGAGGTGGGCGCGGCGGCAGCGAAATCTGCGCAGGAGGCCGGATCGGGCGCGCGATCCCGATCCGGCTGCGAGGTATCAAGCTTGCGGTGGCAGACACAGATTGTTGCGGATCGCTCCAAGCACCTCATCAGGGGTTTCGTCCTGCACAAGTCGACGCATCGGCGTGGTGATATATTTTTCCACGTCATCTGTGCTAGTCAGCGCGTCAAGAGGAACTGCGAAGAACCAGCTTACTTTGTCTGAATGAAGCCAGCGATACTCGTCGGTGGTGCACTCATCGACATAGCCTGACGAGTTGGGGTCTTCGCTATCAAATCCCCATGCGTCGTCGAAATCCTTGGACGGCGAATACCCCGCCAGAACCTTGGCGCGTTTTCCGTGTTGCCAGTCACCCTCAACGCCAACGTCGCAGGTAAGCTGGATGGCCAGAGTTATCCAACCGACATCCCTCTTTTTTCCGTTTGGTGCCTGCCTGACTTTGTAATAAGCCTCCCAGACTGGATATATCCATCCATTATCCTGCGAACCTTCATCAGAATGCTCGATAACAAGTTTCTTCTCGTCGCATTCGATCACACTGAATGCCTCGCAGAGCTTGTCGAGGTTTTCGGAAGACCTCAATAGATTCTGGGCAGATTGCCAGATGGTTTCGCCAGTGGTCATTTGTGCCTCTCGGTAAAATTGAATTGCGCTGCAGGTACTGATCCGACCGCGTTTCCGGAATCAAACTGTCTGCCTGCTGCGAAAGTAAAACTTGCGGCCGGCGGCATCATGACATCAGGAGGCCATGATCCCAGCACACTTCCCTTCGGAGTGCCCCTGAGAAAATCTTCAGCCGTTCTGGTCCACGAAATCAATCCGGGATCGTCATTTTTTTTGGTGGATAGACGGCGCAGCCGCTCCGTTACCGCTGGCCATGTCAGGCTACGGAATGTCAGTTTGGGAAACTCTCCCTCGGCTACCTGCATAGCTTCCGTATGCTTCATCTCCGCTCCGAGCAGAGTATAGCCAATCACGTTCCGATTTTCAGCGGGCAGGCCGCCGCGACGACATTCGCCATCACGAAGTGTCCGGACTTCACGACCGACTTGCTCATCACCGAGAGGTGCGCCCCATTTCACCTCGACGATCCAGTAGACAGGGCCATCATCAGTGCGAATTCTCAGGACCACATCCGGCTCTGCATTTTCTTCCGGGTGCCTCAAATACGGCCAGAGAAAGATTTCTGCGTCACCACGCAATTCCTGACCGATCAGTGCCTTCAGTGCCAACTTCTGCGCAGGTGCGGAAAGAAACTGGATTGTACCAAACAGCGCCGAGGTTATCAAATCCTCGCGCGGCTGCTTTCCAACGCCATCTATCACCCGATCGAGCCTAGCTTTTTTTGCGTTTATCGCATGAAGCATTACCCACCCCCGTCATGCCTTGAAATTTCCGGTCACATATCATTCAGGTTTCCTTTTGATACGACTTCCACATTCTCCCCCCATCTGGCCAGATACCATTCCATTTCCTGCTGCCCTCCGGCCCGGAACCGCACCACCAGCGAACCATCGGCCAAACGCTCTGATTCCTGCCGCGGGTGGAACACATAGGTCGCCGCCTCGTCCGCCACTTCAGGCAGGAAGCGCCATTCCACGTCCTGCGGCTCCTCGCGCCAGATTCCGAAGCTTTCGGCCAGCCAGTCCTGCAGATCGAAACCCTCGGGACACTCGTAAATGTCATCTTCCAGCGCGATCCGCTCGAATCCGGCCAGGGCGAACAGGCGCAGGTCGTCCTGATACTCGCTCCAGGCCAGCAGGTATTGCCGCCCCTCGCCCAGCAGCATGGCGATCGGGCCAAGGCGGGTGCCGCGCGAGAGCCTGCCCGAGGCACGGGCGCGGTGATCGGCCGAGATCATCACCCCGGCCAGGATCGCCTCGCGCAAGGCAGACAGGATATCGGGCGCGATGCGTTCGCGCGGGCCGGGGCGAAAGGCCACCCCGTCAGCCAGAAGCTGCGCCTCCAGGTCCGCGGCGACTCGGCGGCGGCGGTCGGCGCGAAACATCGCCTGCACCTTGGCCAGCAGATGCTCCAGCGTTTCAGCCGTGGCAAAATCGCCCTCGCGCCGGGCAATGCTGACCGCGCGATGACCCGCGGTCAGTTCGTCGAGGGTCGGTTCCTCCATCCGTCCCAGGGTGCCGGTCGGGAAGCGCCAGTACTTCTGCCCATTGGGGCCCGGGCGTTCCTCGAGTTGCGGATAGGCGCGCAGCACGGCATCGCGCATCCGCTCGGCTGTGCGGCGGGAGACGTAAAAGGCGCGCTCGATGTCGGCGATGGAAAGCCCTTCCGCCGAACCCTGCATCATCAGCGCCAGTCTGAGAAGGTCTTCCTGGCGTGAGTAACGCATTCTGCTTCCGGTCGTTCGCCGCACACTTTCCTCGCGAATACACGGGGCGTCAACAGCCGAAGCCAATGGGCCGCGCCTTGCCCTCCTTGGCCTCAGATTCGCGCCGCAGCTCGCCAAGGATTGCAGCCGGGTCGTCCTGCCCGAGGGCGCGCATCCTGCGGGCCACATTGGCAAAGTCTCCCGGCGCCAGCCGGTCGATGGACATGACATCCGCATGCACGGGCGCGGCGAAATGCGTGGACCATGCCAGCGGCAGCTGATCCTCACGCAACCAGTCGAAGCGGATGCGGAAGGTGAAGCGCCGCTGGGTCGCAGGGTCGAGGTGCTCGACAAGATTCGTGGTGCAGACGAAGGGCAATGGATGCCCTTCCATCCAGGTCAGCATCTCGTTCACTTGGCTGACCTCCCACTGATGCGCGGCGTTGCGCCGGTCGGCCAGCAGACTGTCGGCCTCGTCGAAGATCAGCAGCGCACCGTCTGCCCGCGCCTCGGCGAAGGCCCGCGCGATCGCTTTTTCGCTGCTGCCAACCCACATCGACAGCAGGTCGGAGGCGCGCTTCTGATGCACCGGCAGACCGAGCTGCCGGGCGAGATGCCGCGCCCAGGCACTCTTGCCCGTCCCGGCCGGGCCGTCGAGGCAGAAGGAAATCCGCAGCGGCTGCGAGGCCCTGCGCAACTGCGATTCCAAGAGCGCGAGGCTTGTATCGGTGTTGGCGAGCGCCGGCTCCCACGCGACCTCGGAATGATGCTGCGGTGGCGGCGCGATGCCGCCATTGGTCAGCTTGGCCGAAGCCCCCAGCACCTGCGTGAAGGTCTCGATCCCGCCGCCGCAGTCGCGCGCCACTCGCATTGCATCCGACACCAGCGCCGGGGGGTGGTCATGGATCCCGGCCAGCGCGATCAGCGCACCCGTTTCGGCCACCGGCTGATGCCGGTCGGCGAGCCGTTGCCAGATGCGTTTGCGCACCTGTTCCGAAGGCGTGCGCATCTCGACCGAGAAGGTCATGCGGCGCAGGAAGGCCGGGTCGCAGGAGTCGATGGCATTGGTGGTCCACAATATCGGCACGGGGTTTGTTTCGAGCAGCCGGTTCGCGAAGACCTTCGAGATCCGCTCCGGGCGGAAAGACTGCGGCACAGCGCCGCCGAACAGGTCCTCCATCTCGTCCAGCAGCAGGACCGCATCGCGCCGCGCCGACAGCATCCGTCCGGCGATCCCAAGCTCGGCCAGCCGCTCGCCACGCGAAGGCTCATCGCCGCTGTCATCGGTCTCTCCGACGGCACGCAGCCTTGCCCCCACTTCGCGCGCCAGCACCTTGCAGAACTCGGTCTTGCCCGTGCCGGGCGCGCCATACAGCAGGATGTTCACGCCCGGCGTGCCATTCGCGAGGGCATTGGTCAGCAGTTTGCGCATCAGATCAGCGCTCTCGCTCATCCCTTCGAAATCCTGCCATTCGGCATCGGGCAAGGGCGCAGGCGGAAACAGCAGCGCAACCAGGTCTTCGATGTCGTCGACATCCGCCAGCATGGCATCCGCGAGCCGCGGCGAAACAGCGTAAGGGACCCTCTGGCTGGACCAGTTGCGTCCCTCATTCTGCAGCAGGCCAGAGGCTTTCAGCCGCGCATCCGGCCGAAGCGCCGCTCGAATCTCCCCCTGCTCTGCGCCCGAGAATTGCGCGATCAGGAACGGCAAAGTCACCTCCCGCGTCTCCAGCGCCTGGTCGACCACATGCTCGAACATGTCGAATGTGCGGTAGTCGGCGAAAAACTCGAGGACGCGCACTTCGATGGCTGTCAGCCCGAAGTGCTGGCCGATCCGCGTTGCATTTGTCCGCACCACATTGCTGTCGCCGCCAGCTGCCTCCTTGCAGAGGTCGTCCAGCAAGTCGCGCACCCGGCCCCACCACGCGGCGCCCGCGCGTGTCCGGGGCCGTTCGGGACATTCGGCATCGGTCAGGTATTCAATCCAGCCCGGCAGCTCCTTGGCGATCTTGCTTCCGGGTCCGAAGCGCTCCGCCAGAGTTGCGACGAGGCCGAGCGCAAGGTATTTTTCGCTGGTCATCCGTTCCCTCCGTTGATGAAGAAAAGATAACCTGCGACCCCGTCAGATTCGGACGCACGCCAACAACTGGTACCGTTGAATGTCGGCGGATGCGGTCGGATGCCGTCTTTGGTGTCGAATGCTGTGACCCCCGATAACTCGTCCATGTGATGCTAGAGTCCGGCCCAATGAGAGGACCGGACATGAAGAGATCGAAGTTCACCGAAGAGCAGATCATCGCGATCCTGCGGGAGCAGGAGGCGGGCGCAAAGACGGCCGAGGTCTGCCGCAGGCACGGGATCAGTAGCGCCACGTTCTACGCCTGGAAGGCGAAGTTCGGCGGAATGGAGCCGTCCGAGGCGAAGCGTCTGAAGGCGCTCGAAGACGAGAACGCCAAGCTGAAGCGCCTGCTGGCCGAGGCAATGCTCGACAACACGGCGCTGAAGGATCTGCTGTCAAAAAAATGGTGACGCCCGCCGCCAGGCGCGAGGCCGTCGCCCATCTCGAACAGGGCTACGAGATGAGCGAGCGGCGGGCGTGTTCCCTGATCGGTGCGGATCGGTCGTCGGTGCGATACCTCCATCGTCGGACGACCGACGCCGAACTGCGCGACGAGTTGCGCAAGGCTGCCGAGACGCATCGGCGGTTTGGCTATCGCCGCCTGCACGTGATCCTGCGACGGGACGGGCATGTGCTGAATCGCAAGCGCACGCAGCGGCTCTACCGCGAGGAGGGGCTATCCGTGCGTCGGCGCCGCAGCCGCAAGCGGGCCATCGGCACACGGGCACCGCTGGTGACCGAGGCTCTGGCCAACGCCCGCTGGTCGGTCGATTTCGTGCAGGACCAGTTCGCGGACGGCCGCCGCTTCCGCATCCTGAACGTGATCGACGATGTCACCAAGGAAGCCTGGCTGCCGTGGTCGACACCTCGATTTCCGGCCGCAGGGTTGCCAGGGAACTGACGGCGCTGATCGAGCGGCGCGGCAGGCCCGGCGTGATCGTCTCGGACAACGTCCTATGTCGGGAAGGATTTGCCGCTTGAGGCATCAGTTCACGGGGCATCCGAGCGACTGGATGCCTTGAAGATGGTTGCCCAGACGGGCTCCGCCGTCAAGAAGTGGTCTCTTCCATAGCAAATACAGGGTCGGCCAGGTTGCCGCCCTCACCGTCCTCAAGACGAGATCCTAAATCCCAAGCGGAAGGCCCGAACATTATCTACGAGGTCAGAAAGCTGCCTCCACGGCTCTACAGAGAGGGGTCCTTCCGCCTGGGCTCGCCCCCTCGAAGAAGGGGCGATAGGGTTCGCCGGATTTGATCACGGCGTGAATGGTGCGGGCCATCTTCGCTGCGATGGCGGTGTAGGCCTTGCGGCGCAGATCGGGGTTGTGCCGATCCTGTGCGATGTATCGCTCGAACTTGTCGCGGAAGCTGTTGGCGGGCTTCAGCACGGCGGCCTGACTTGCCAGCCAGAGTGTGCGACGCAGGCGAGCATT
>NZ_JHWH01000017.1 GCF_000622145.1 Paracoccus yeei ATCC BAA-599
TGCCGCCGCGATATCCCCTTGCGGGGATCACCCGGCGGTGCCTCTGGCGCGCGAGCGGGGCCTTGCGACCCCGCCCCGGCGCTTACTTCAGGATCTTCGACACGACGCCCGCGCCAACCGTGCGGCCGCCTTCGCGGATGGCGAAGCGCAGCTTCTCTTCCATCGCGATCGGGGCGATCAGCTCGACCTCGAACTTCAGGTTGTCGCCCGGCATCACCATCTCGGTGCCCTCGGGCAGCTTCACCGTCCCGGTCACGTCCGTGGTGCGGAAGTAGAACTGCGGGCGGTAGTTCGCGAAGAACGGCGTGTGGCGGCCGCCCTCTTCCTTGGTCAGGATATAGGCTTCGGCCTCGAAGGTCGTGTGCGGCTTGACCGAGCCCGGCTTGCACAGCACCTGGCCGCGCTCGACGCCGTCACGGTCCACGCCGCGCAAGAGCGCGCCGATGTTGTCGCCGGCTTCCCCGCGGTCCAGCAGCTTGCGGAACATCTCGACGCCCGTGCAGGTGGTCTTGCGGGTGTCGCGGATGCCCACGATCTCCAGTTCGTCGCCCACGTTCACCGCGCCGCGCTCGACACGGCCGGTCACCACGGTGCCGCGGCCCGAGATCGAGAACACGTCCTCGATCGGCATCAGGAACGGCTGGTCGATGGCGCGCTCGGGCGTCGGGATGTATTCGTCCACCGCCTTGATCAGCGCGCGGATCGAGTTCTCGCCGATTTCCGGGTCGCGGCCTTCCAGAGCGGCCAGCGCCGAGCCCTTGATGATCGGAATGTCGTCGCCGGGGTAGTCGTAGGAGGACAGAAGCTCGCGCACTTCCATCTCGACCAGCTCCAGCAGCTCCTCGTCATCCACCTGGTCGACCTTGTTGAGGTAGACGACCATGTAGGGGATGCCGACCTGGCGGCCCAGCAGGATGTGTTCGCGCGTCTGCGGCATCGGGCCGTCGGCGGCGTTCACCACCAGGATCGCGCCGTCCATCTGCGCCGCGCCGGTGATCATGTTCTTGACGTAGTCGGCGTGGCCGGGGCAGTCGACATGCGCGTAGTGGCGGTTCTCGGATTCGTATTCCACATGCGCGGTCGAGATCGTGATGCCGCGCGCGCGTTCTTCCGGCGCACCGTCGATCTGGTCATAGGCCTTGAATTCGCCGAAGTATTTCGTGATCGCCGCCGTCAGCGTCGTCTTGCCGTGGTCAACGTGCCCGATCGTCCCGATGTTGACGTGCGGTTTCGTCCGTTCAAACTTTGCCTTTGCCATCATGGCCTCCTATCGGGGGGGCCACCCGCGCGACAGCCCCCGTCGTGAAACATCCGCCGCGACTTATAGGCCCACCGGGGAAAAATCAAGGGCGGGCGGGCGCCTGCGGGACGCTGTGCGGGGCGTGAAACGCGGCCTTCGGGAACCGCGTGGCGGGGCGCCGCGTTCCCTTTCTGGACCAGCCTGCGGATTGCGGGCCGGCACGTCATGCGGCCCGAGCCGCGGTCAACTGTGGAGTGTTTCTATGAGCCTGATGAAATCCCTGGCCCGGGTCGCGGCGGGTGTGATGCTGGCCAAAGGCATCGGCACGATGATGAAGAACGCCCAAGGGGGCCACTCCGGCCAGGCGGGGGGCGCGGGGTCAAGCACGGGCCGGCCCTCGGGCGGGCTGCTGGACCAGTTGACCCGCAACAACACCGGGCAGGCGGGCGACCGCGCGCCCGGCTCGGGGGGCTTGGGCGATCTGCTGGGCCAGGTGCTGGGCGGGCGCACCGGCGGGACCGGCGGCGCGGGGAGCGGCAGCCCTTATGGCGGCAGCCATTCGCCGCGCACCGCCTCGGGCGGTCTGGGCGGGATCCTGGACCAGCTGACGGGCGGGCGCAGCGGCACCAGCACGGCCAGCAGCAGCGGCAGCGGCGGTGCCTTGGGCGGCATCCTGGGCGGTGCGGCCGCAGGCGGGCTTGGCGGCATCCTGGGCGATCTTCTGGGCAACCGGGGCGGCGCGGCGCAGGCGGGAACCCCGCAGCCCGGCTCGACCGCGACCGGCTCGGTCGGCGGGCTGGCCCACAAGGGCGCCCAGCCGCAGAACGACGCGAGCTTCGGCGACCTGTTCAACGAGGCGCTGGCCACTGGGGACGAGCCCTCGACCGCGCCCACGCCCGAGCAGAACGCCCTGGCCGGGCTGATGCTGAAGGCCATGATCCAGGCCGCGAAGTCCGACGGCCAGATCGACGAGGCCGAGAAGGCCAAGCTGATGGACCAGTTCGGCGAGCTGGACGAGGACGAGCGCGCCTTCATCCGCGAACAGATGGCCGCCCCCGTCGATGCCCAGGCGCTGGCGCGCGAGGTGCCCGAAGGCGCCGGTACGCAGGTCTATCTGATGTCGCTGATGGCCATCGACTTCGACAACAGGAAAGAGGCCGAATACCTGCACACGCTGGCGACCTCGCTGGGGCTGGACAAGCAGACGGTGAACGGCATCCACGAACAGGTCGGTGCGATCAACCTTTACGCCTGATCGAACAGGCCAAGCTGGCGGGGGGCGGCGGCGGCGTCGGCCCCTGTCTCGACCAGACCCGACAGGGTGATGCCCAGCAGCCGCACGCCATGCGGGTCGTGAAAGACCGGCGCCAGCAGGTCGCAGGCGATCCCCAGCATCCGGTCGCGGCTGTCCACCGGCAGGTCCAGCGACTTTGCCCGGGTGATCTGGCGGAAATCGCCGTATTTGACCTTCAGCGTCACCGTCCGCCCGCCGCGCCCGGCCCCCGTGGCATGGCGCCAGACCTTGTCGGCCAGGACGCCCAGCGCCTCATGCGCCTCATCGAGGTCGCGCAGGTCGTGGAAATAGGTGTTCTCGGCTCCGATCGACTTGCGGATGCGGTCTGGCTTGACCTCGCGGTGGTCGATGCCGCGGGCGATGTTCCAGTAATAGCCGCCCGACTTGCCGAAGCGCGCCGTCAGGAATTCCAGGCTTTGCCGGGCCAGGTCGGCGCCCGTCTCGATCCCGTGCGCCTGCATCCGCGCCGCCGTCGCCGGACCCACGCCGTGAAAGCGGCCGATGGGCAGGGATTGCACGAAATCGGCCCCGGCCTCGGGCGGGATCACGAACAGCCCGTCGGGCTTTCTCTGATCCGAGGCGAGCTTGGCCAGGAACTTGTTGTAGCTGACCCCGGCCGAAGCGGTCAGCCCGGTCGCCGCGCGGATGCGGGCGCGGATTTCCTGCGCGATGCGGGTGGCGGTGCGCCCCGCCAGGTGGTCGGTCAGGTCCAGATAGGCCTCGTCCAGCGACAGCGGCTCGATCAGCGGGGTGTATTCGGCAAAGATCTCGCGGATCTGGCGGCTGATGGCGCGATAAACGTCGAAGCGCGGCTTGACGAAGACCAGATCGGGGCAAAGCCGCATCGCCCGCATCGAGGGCATGGCCGAGCGCACGCCAAAGCGCCGCGCCTCGTAGCTCGCGGCGGCGACCACGCCGCGCTGGATGCCGCCCACCGCCACCGGCCTGCCGCGCAGTTCCGCGTTGTCGCGCTGTTCGACCGAGGCATAGAACGCATCCATGTCCACATGGACGATGCGCCGGACCCGCGCCTCGGCCGGGGCGGTCATGGCAGGATGCGGGCATCCCCCGCCACCAGGCCGTCGCCCATGCGGTCGAACCGCATGTGGGCGATGGCCCGGCCGCCCGACTGGGTGTAAAGCGTCCCGGCCTCGCGCCCGTCGGGCATCAGGATGGGGGTGCCGACGGGGGCCGCGCCGTCGATGCCGACGGTGACAAGGCCCTTTTTCAGCTCGGTCTTGTGCTTCATGCGGGCGGTGACTTCCTGCCCGACATAGCAGCCCTTGCGGAAATCGACGCCATGCAGCCGCTCGAACCCCGCTTCCAGGATATAGGTCTCGTTCGGGATCAGCTCGATCAGGCTTTCGGGGATGCAATGCTCGACCCGGATCGCGTCCCAGTCGGTGCCGTCGTCACCCCTGGCCCCGTAAAGCCGCCAGCCCAGCGCCGGGTGGCGCGGATCGGCGATGGCGGCGTCGGGCATGTCGCCGATGCCGCGCGCGACCGTCAGGTCGGTCGGCGCGATCTGCACCTGCGAGCGCAGCTTGTACATCGACAGCCGCCGCAGCAGATCAGGGGCCAGGCGGTCGTCCACGTCGATCAGCAGCCGCCCGCCTTCCGGGATCACCAGGAAATCGGCCAGATACTTGCCCTGCGGCGTCAGCAGCGCCGTCCAGGCCGGGATCTCGCCCACCTTGTTCGTGACCAGGCCTTGCAGGAAATCGACCCGGTCCGCGCCCGTCACCGCCAGTATGCGCCGCATCACTTGTCTCCGAACTGCAGTTTCACCAGCGCCGCATAGGCGCCGTCCTGCGCCATCAGTTGTTCATGGCTGCCCTCTTCGACAACCCTGCCCGCCTCGATCACGACGATCTTGTCGGCCTGCCGCACGGTGGACAGCCGGTGCGCGATGACCAGCGTGGTGCGCCCGGCCGACAGCACGTCCAGCGCCTGCTGGACCAGACGCTCGGATTGCGCGTCCAGCGCGCTGGTCGCCTCGTCCAAGAGCAGGATCGGGGCATCGCGCAGGATGGCGCGGGCGATGGCGACACGCTGGCGCTGGCCCCCCGACAGGGCCGACCCGCGCGGCCCCGCGGGCGTGTTCAGCCCCGCCGGCAGCCCGTCCGAGAAATCCGCCACCCGCGCCGCGACGATGGCCTGACGCAGGCGGCCCTCGTCCTCGGGGTGGCCCAGAAGGATGTTTTCGCGCAGGGTTTCGTCGAACAGCGCCGCATCCTGGCTGACGGTGGAAAACTGATCGCGCAGCACGCCCAGGTCGAACTCGGCCAGGGCCACGCCGCCCAGGGTGATGTCGCCCGAATCCGGGTCCACCATGCGCGTCAGCAGGTTGAAGACGGTGGACTTGCCCGCCCCCGAGGGACCGACCAGCGCGGTGGTGCGCCCGGCCTCGGCGGTGAAGGTCAGCCCGTTCAGGACCGGATGGCCGTCATAGGACATGCGCACGTCCCGCAGCCGGATGGTGGTGTCGGCCGGCGGCTCGCGCCGCGTGCCCGACAGGATGGTCGGCCGCATGTCCAGGACGGCATAGATGCGCTCGAGGCTTGCCGCGGCGATCTGCCAGGTGCCGGTCAGCGCGCCCAGCCGGCGCAGCGGCTGGAAGGCCAGCGCCATCGCGGTGAAGAACGACATGAAATCGCCCACCGTGCGCTCGCCCGAGGTGACCTCGGCCCCGCCCAGCCACAGCACGCCCACAAAACCCAGGCCCGTCACGATGTCGACCAGCGCCGGAATGGTGGCGCCGATGCCCGACATCTTGACCTGCCCCTCGCGGATGCGGGCGACGATCCGGGCAAAACGGTCCGCCTGATATTCCTCCATCCGGTTCAGCTTGACGGCGTTGATGCCGTGCAGCACCTCGTCCAGCCGCGTCGCGCGCTGGCCGGCGTTCACGCGATTCTGGCGCATCTTGCGCCGGATGTAGCGCTGAACCAGCACCATCGGCAGGATCAGCAGCGGCGCGCCGACCAGGGCCGCCAGCGTCCATTCCGGGTCCACCGCGATCGCCACGCCGAACAGCGACACCAGCGAGACGATGTCGCGTCCCATTCCGGAGATGAAGGTGGACCACACACCCTGCACGGCGATGGAATCGCCCTGGATGCGCTCGATCATCGCACCGGGGGGATTCTTCTGGAAAAAGCCGCCGTCCAGCGTCATCATGTGGCGCAGCATGTCGGTCTGCATTTTCGTCGACACCGCCAGCGAGACCGAGGTCATCAGGCTGCGGTTGACGACATAGGTCGCGGCGCGGATCAGGAACAGCGCAAAGATCACGCCCCCGACCCACCACATGGCCGAGGTGTCGCCACCCACGAAGACCGTGTCGAACAGCGGCTTCAGCATCCAGCTGAGCAGGCCCAGCGTGGAGCCCTCGACGATCAGGAACAGCAGCGCCAGCAGGATCTTCAGCCAATGCGGCCGCAGATAGTCGCGCCACATGCGCGGGAACAGATAGGCCGTCACCGTCAACTTGTCCGCCATCGTCCCTTCCGTGCCCATGGTCCGGTCAAAGGGATAAGCCGCGGGGGCCCGGCCCGCAAGCCGCGCGACCCGTTGACCTTGCCCCGGGGCGGGCCTAAGCCATGCGCGTTCCAGCATAAGGCAACGATTCATGAGCTTTGCCCAGGGCCGCCCCGTCATCGCCATTCCCGGCCCCTCGCCCGTTCCCGACCGCGTGCTGAACGCGATGCATCGCCCCTCGCCCGACATCTACGGCCCGGAACTCGCGACGGAAAACCGCGCCATGATCGACCGGCTGAAGCGGCTGGCGGGCACCGCCGCGCATTGCGCGCCCTACATCGGCAACGGACACGCGGGATGGGAGGCGGCGAACGTCAACCTGTTCAACCGGGGCGACCGCGCGCTGGTGCTGACCTCGGGCCATTTCGGGCGCAGCTGGGCCGCCACCGCCCGCGCCCAGGGCATCGCGGTCGAGGAGATGGACTTCGGCATGGCGCCCCCCGATCCGCAGCGCCTGGCCGACCGGCTGGCGCAGGACCGCGCGGGCGGCATCAAGGCGGTGCTGGTCTGCCAGGTCGACACCGCCAGTTCCGCCCGCGCCGACATCCCCGCGCTCAGGGCGGCGATGGGCGATCACCCGGCGTTTTTCGCGGTCGATGCCATCGCCGCGCTGGGATGCGAGCCGATGCAGATGGACGACTGGGGCGTGGACCTGCTGGTCTCGGCCAGCCAGAAGGGGCTGATGGTGCCCCCGGGTCTGGCGCTGATCTGGTTCTCGGACCGGCTGCGCGCGCAGGGCGCCACCGATCTCGTCACCCCCTACTGGGACTGGACCCCGCGCATCCAGGCCGAGGCGCTGTGGCAGTTCTGGGGTGGTACGCCCCCGGTCCAGCACATCTTCGGCATGAACGAGGCGCTGGCGATGCTCCTGGACGAGGAAACCCTGCCCGTGGCCTTCGCCCGGCACGAGGCGCTGGCCCGCGCCACCTGGGCCGCGCTCGACGCCTGGGGCGCCGGCGGCACGGGCATCGGGGCGGTCGTCGCCGATCCCAAGGGGCGCGCCCGCTCGGTCACGGCGGCGACGATCCCGCAGGCGACCGCTCTGCGCCGCTGGACCCAGGACAAGACCGGCGTGACGCTGGGCCTGGGCCTCGGCGCGGCCGATCCCGACCAGGGGCTGCGCATCGCGCATATGGGCCATGCCAACGCCCACCAGCTGCTGGGCACGCTCGCGGTGATCGAGGCCGGGATGCAGGCCCTGGGCATTCCCCACGGCCCGGGCGGCATCGCCGCCGCCGCCGGGGTGATTGCTCGCAGCGCCTGACCCGAGCCGGGCCCTTGCGCGCAATGGCCCGGCTTTCACCGTTTCCCAAATACCCATGCGGCCCTCGCCCAGGGACGGAAACGCTGCCACCCTTTCCCGCCGCCCCAAAACACCCGCTTCAAGTTCGCGCGAGGATCACCCGGAGCCCCGCCACCTCATGCAAAAAAATCGTTGACAGATTTTCTAAGGATCTCTAACGCAAGCGCCAGTCGCCAGCCCCGACCGGGCAAGCCCATCCCCGATCCTTGCCGGAGCACCTGTGCCTGCCCCGACCCGAACCGCTGTCGGGCCGTCGCGCATGGCCCATGCCCCATGTCCTTCCTGCGTTCCGGCCCGGCGGGGCCCGGGACGCGTCCTCGCTCTCTCGGTCTCGCGCTGCTTCTGAACGCGGGATTCACTGGCCCGCCCGGCTTTGCCAGGGCGGGCTTTTTTTCGGCCCCGTTGCCGATGCCCCGATCCCGCGCCATGCTTGGCGCGACAGACGAAAGGCCCTGCCATGCGTGTGACCCCCCTGCCCGAATACCAGGCCGAGGCGCTGCTGACGGACACCGACTTCGCCCCGATCGACGCCATGCTGCGCCACGAGGCCCAGGAACACGGGCTCGACCTGCACGAAGGCCACGGCCGTTCGGTCTGGTGCCAGATCGAAACCGGCGAATTCGGCGCCAAGAAGCGGGGCGCGAACGTGCTGGTCTTTGCCCGGGCGCACCGGCCCGAATGGCTGTTCGGCCTGCAGGAAACCATCGCCCACCACCTGGCCGAGATCATGCCCGACAAGGCCCAGGCCATGCGCTGGTCGTCGCTGGCCGACGTGGGCCGACTGCCGCCCTATTTCAGCTTCGCCCGCGTGGGCGAGGCGCGGCGCATTGCCCGGGACTTCGTCCGCCTGCGCCTGCACGCCCCCGATCTCGAGCGCCTGGGAACCGAGGATTCCATCCATTTCCGCCTGGTCCTGCCGCCGGAAGGAGTGGCGGAGCCCGAATGGCCGCGCATCGCCCCGAACGGCCAGACGGTCTGGCCCTCGGGCGACCGCGCGCTGCACCGCCCGGCCTATACCGTGCGCGCGATCGACCTGCAGGAAGGCTGGCTTGACACCGACATCTTCCTGCACCGGGGCGGACGGGTCACGGACTGGGTCCTGGCCAGGCCGCAGGGCCGCCGGATCGGGCTCAGCGGTCCGGGCGGCGGCGGCATCCCGCAGGCGGCGCGGCTGATTCTGGCGGGGGATGAAACCGCCTATCCCGCCATCGCGCGAATGATCGAACGCCGGCCCGATGCGCAGGGCGAGGTCTGGCTGCTCGGGGCGCGCGACGATTACCCGATGCCGGAATCGCCCGGGCTGCGGCGCCACCACCTGCCCGGCGGCACGGCGGAACTGGTACGCATCCTGCGGGCCGATCCGCCGCAGCCCGACAGCTATCTGTGGATGGCCGCACAGAAATCCGGCATCAGCGCCCTGCGCCAGCTTTTGCTGGCCGAGCTGGGGCACGACAAGGCGCTGACCCATCTGGCGGGCTATTGGATCGGCTAAAGGGCTGGACAAAGACCGTCCAAATAGTTGACAATTTTACCCCGAGGTTCGATACGCGGTCCCAAGCCGCGGCCAATACAGGCGCGGGCTGCCCAAGGGCAGGCCCGGCCACCAGCAAAAGCGGTCGGATCGATGCCGAAGACACGAAGGATCACCATGACCCAATCGTCGCTGTCCCGCCTTGGCGCGGGAACCGCCCTTGCATTCGCCTGCCTGCTGGCCGCCGCCCCCCTGAGCGCCCAGGAGACCCCCACGGCACCGCCCGCCGGCACGGCCCAGCCCGACACTCCGGTTCCGGCGGCGACCGCCCCGGCGGCGACGGAGCCGGCAGCGACGGAACCGGCCGGCACGGCCCCGGTCCCGAGCGCGCCGGCGGAACCCGCTCCGGCTCAGGCAGAGACGCCTGCGACCACGACACCCCCCGCCACGGCAGAGGCACCTGCTGCGACCCCGACGCCGGGCGAAATGCCCAGCAGCCCGGCGACCGGCGGCGCCCCGGCCGCGACGACCCCCACCCCGCAGCCCGGCGGCACGGCCCCGGCAGCGGATGCCCCCGGCGCTGCGACCACCGTGGACCCCGCGGTCGGCATCGCCGCCCCGGCGGCCACTCCGGCGGCCGAGCCCGTGCCCGCCCCGGCGGCCGAACCGGAACCCGCCGCCGACAGCATCCTGCCCCAGGGGCTTCAGGACATGCTGGCGCCGCTTGCGCCGGCGCCGCGCGATCCGAACCTGCCCCACGACCTTTCGCCCATGGGCATGTTCTGGGCCGCCGACATCGTGGTCAAGGCGGTGATGATCGGGCTGGCCTTCGCCTCGGTCGTCACCTGGACGGTCTTTGTCGTCAAGATCCTGGAGCTGGCCGGCGCGACCAAGCGCGCGCGCTCGGGCCTGCGCCGGGTCGAGGAGGCCGCCAGCCTGACCGCGGCCCTTGCCGCCACCGGCAAGCGGCGCGACCCGGTGTCGCGCATGATCCGCGCCGCGGCGCAGGAACACGACCGCTCGGCCGCCGCCCTGGACACGGCGGGCGAAGCCGGGCTCAAGGAACGCGTCGACAGCCACCTGGACCGGATCGAGGCGATGGCCGGCCGCCGCATGGGCCAGGGCACCGGGGTGCTGGCCACCATCGGTTCGACTGCGCCCTTCGTCGGGCTGTTCGGCACCGTCTGGGGCATCATGAACAGCTTTATCGGCATCTCGCAGGCGCAGACCACGAACCTTGCCGTCGTCGCCCCCGGCATCGCCGAGGCGCTGCTGGCGACCGCGATCGGCCTTGTGGCGGCAATCCCGGCGGTGGTGATCTACAACGTCTTCGCCCGGGCCATCACCGGCTATCGGCTGCAACTGGCCAATGCGGCGGCCTCGGTCCGCCGGCTGGTCAGCCGCGACCTCGACTTCCGCGGCGCGCCCGCCGCGCGCCCCACCCTGCTGCAACGGGAGGCATGACCCATGGCCGGCGGCATCCGCGAAAACCACGGCGACGACCTGGCCGAGAACCACGAGATCAACGTCACGCCCTTCATCGACGTGATGCTGGTGCTGCTGATCATCTTCATGGTGGCGGCGCCGCTGGCGACCGTCGACGTGAATGTGGACCTGCCGGTCTCGAACGCGACGCCGGCCCAGCGGCCCGACCAGCCGGTCTATGTGACGGTCAAGCCCGACCTGACGCTGGCGCTCGGCAACACCGACGTGGCGCCCGGCGGGCTTGGCGCGGCGCTGGCGGCCGCCACCGAGAACAACCGGGAAACCCGGATCTTCCTGCGCGCCGACAAGGCAGTGGCCTATGGCGACCTGATGGCCACCATGAACGCCCTGCGCGAGGCGGGCTATCTCAAGATCGCGCTGGTCGGGCTTGAAACCACCGGCGGCGTCCCGGCGCCGGCCGCCCCGGGCGCGGAGCCCTCCGCACCCGCCGCGCCGGCCAGCCCGGCCCCTGCGGCCGCCCCGACCCAGGGCGCGACGCCATGAGCGGGCCGCGCCTGAACACCCTGCGCCATGGGGCGCTTTGGGGCAGCGCCGCCACCCTGGTCCTTGCCGCGCATCTGGGCGGCGCGCTGTGGCTGATGCAGCGGGCCGAGGCCGCGGCCCCGCCGGGCCTGCCCGATCCGGTCTTCGTCGAGCTGGCCCCGGTCCCCGAGGCGGCCGCGCCCCCCGAGGACGTCGAGACCCCCGAGATGGCCGAGGCCGAACCCGAGCCGGAACCCGAGCCCGAGCCCGAGCCGGAACCCACCCCCGACTTCGCGATGGCCGAGCCCCTGCCCGAGCTTGAGCCGCTGCCCGACATGAACTCGCTGTTCCCGCCGCCGCCCGATGCGGTGGTGCTGCAGAAATCCGAACGCCCCCGCGAGCGCCCCGAGCGCGAACCCGAGCCCGAGCCCAAGATCGTCGAAAAGAAGCCCGAGCCCGAGAAGAAGCGCGAGAAAAAGGAAAAGGCCCCGCAGGAGCAGCCCGCCCGCAGGGCCGCAACCCGCGTCGAGGCGCCGCAAGGCGCGCGCACCGCCGCGCCCAGTGGCCAGACCGGCCAGCCCAGCAAGCGCCAGGTCGCCACCTGGCAGTCGCAGGTCCAGTCGCGGGTGAACCGCCACATGCAGCGCGCCCGGCTGAAGCAGAGCGGGGTCAGTCTGGTCGTGACCTTCACCATCGCCGGCAACGGCGGGGTCAGCGGAGCCCGGCTTGCCGGCTCGACAAGCGATCCCGCAACCGATGCCGCGCTTGCGCGCCAGGTGTCCAGCCTGCCGCGGATGCCGCCTCACCCCTCGGGTCAGGCCAAGCCCGTCACCCTGCCCATCACCATCCGGCGCTGAGGCGAGGGCTTCTTTCGTCCTGAGGGTGGCGCACCCTGCCCGCCTTGCGCGGACGGGACGCCCTCAGGCCGCGCGCTCGACCAGCAGCTTGTCGATGCGCCGCCCGTCCAGGTCCACCACCTCGATGCGCCAGCCGTGCCATTCCACGCTGTCGCCGACCTGCGGGATCAGCCCGGCCAGGTCCAGAACCAGCCCGGCCACCGTCGAAAAGTCATGGTCCTCGGCCAGGGGCACGTTCAGCTTGTCGGCGAACTCGTCCACCGGCATCCAGCCCGCCACCAGCATCGAGCCGTCCTCGCGCTCGACCAGCTTCGGCTCGTCGTCGTCAAGGCCGGCGAATTCGCCGGTGATCGCCTCCAGCACGTCCATCGGCGTCACCACGCCCTCGAAATGGCCGTATTCGTCATAGACCAGCAGCATCTGGCCGGCGGCGGTGCGCAGGCGGGCGATGACCTCGGGCGCGTCCATCGTCTCGGGGATGATCGGCGCTTCCTTCATCAGCGCGCGCAGGTCAAAGCCCTGGGCGCTGGCCCCGATCAGGTCGGCGCTGGCGACGACCCCGATCAGGTTGTTCTCATCCCCGTCGCTGACCGGCAGCCGGGTGCGGTGGCTGGCCTTGAACTTGCGCGCGACGGTCGCATAGCTGTCGCTGACATCCACCGCCGAGATGTCGCGCCGCGGCGTCATCAGCCCGCGCGCGCTGCGGTCGGCGATGCGCATGACGCCGGCGATCATCTCGGTCTCGGCCCGGTGCATGATGCCGGCATTCTCGGCCTCGGCGATGACCAGCCGGATCTCCTCGTCCGATATGCCGCGGCTGTCCTGGCCGGTCTGGCCCAGCAGCGACAGCACCAGCTTGCCCGAGCGGTCCAGCAGCCAGACCAGCGGCGCCCCCACGCGCGAGATGGTGCGCATCAGCGGCGCCACGCGCACGGCGACCGTCTCGGGGCTGCGCAGCGCGATCTGCTTGGGGACCAGCTCGCCCAGGATCAGCGACAGATAGGTGATGGCGACCACGACGCCGCCCACGCCCAAGGGCTGGGCCAGCGACGGCGGCACGCCCAGCGAGGGCAGCGCGGCCGCCAGCCGGGTGCCCAGCGTGGCCCCCGAAAAGGCGCCCGACAGGACCCCGACCAGCGTGATGCCGATCTGCACCGAACTCAGGAACCGGCCCGGATCCTCGGCCAGGGTGATGGCGGTCTGCGCCCCGCGGTCGCCCCGGTCGGCCAGGACCCGCAGCCGGGCGGGACGGGCCGAGACGATGGCCAGCTCGGACATGGCCAGAAGGCCATTGAGCAGGGTCAGAAGGACGACGATGGTGATTTCGATCCACATAAGGGGGGCTCAGATCCAGGAAGGCCGCGCGGGCGGGCAAGGTGCCGGTCCGTCGGGGCAAATGGGTGCGGCCCCCGGCGCGGCGGCGCGGGGGCGGTCGGTCGGATGTGTCGGAAGGCCCCGGGCGGGGCGCCATGACAGCGGGTCCGGGCCAAGGGCCGGGCCGTCTTCGCCGCGTCTGGCGGGGTCGGCTTCGACCGTGCCCGGCCCGCATCGTCGCGGCGCGTCAGCAGCGTCGGGAATCGCGTCGTTCATCGCGGCGGCGGCGGTTTGGTTCCGGTTCATGGTCGCGCACAGTGTAACAGCCCTTGGGCCAAGGGCAACCATCCTTGCCCGCGCCCTGCGAAAAGCAGCGCCCGCCCAGGATGACGTAGCGGCATCCGGGACGAAAAAGCCAGGCGGATTCATGGAAAATCAATGCCTCCGCCGCTAGCTTGCGAAAACGGAACAACGGCTGCGAGACGGGGAAACAGGGTGGATACGGGTGGAACGGTGCCGGAACAGGTCGTGCTGGTCCTGCAGGGCGGCGGCGCGCTTGGCGCCTTTCAGGCCGGCGCATACGAGGCGCTTTGCCGCGCCGGGCAGGAACCCGACTGGGTGGCGGGCATCTCGATCGGCTCGATCAACGCGGCCCTGATCGCGGGCAACCGGCCCGGCGCGCGCCTGGCCGCGCTGCGCAGCTTCTGGGAAGGCGTCACCCGCGCGCCCTGGCTGACCGGCACGCCCCTGGAAAGCGGCCCCCTGCCCGACCGCGTCCGCGCCATGTTCAACGAAAGCCGGGCGGTCGCCTCGACCATGATGGGGGCGCCGGGGTTCTTTCGGCCGCGCATGCCCGACCTGATGTCGTTCTTTCCCGGGCTGATGCGCCAGACCAGCTGGTACGACACCACGCCGCTGCGCCGGACGCTGAGCGCGCTGGTCGATTTCGACTATTTGAACACCGAGGGGCCGCGGCTTTCCGTGGGCGCCGTGGACGTGGAAACCGGAAACTTCCACGTCTTCGACAGCCGCGAAACGCGGATCGGCCCGGAACACATCCTGGCCTCGGGGGCGCTGCCGCCGGGCTTTCCCGCCGTCGAGATCGACGGGCGGCACTATTGGGACGGCGGGCTGGTATCGAACTCGCCCCTGCAGGTGGTGCTGGCCACGCCCTCGAACCGGCCGCTCTGCATCTATCAGGTCGATCTTTACCAGGCCCGCGGGCCTCTGCCCCACACCATGGCCGAGGTCGAGCAGCGCGAAAAGGAGATCCGCTTTTCCAGCCGCACGCGCCTGAACACCGACGAATTCCGCGCCCGCCACGCCATGTCGCGCGCCGCGCGCCGCCTGCGCGCCCGGCTGCCGCAGGCGATGCGCCAGGATCCGGACCTCATGGCGCTGATCGACGGCGGGCCGATCCATCCGGTCAGCCTGATGCACCTGATCTATCGCCACGCCGATTACGAAAGCGCGTCCAAGGATTACGAATTCTCGCGCCTGTCGATGCTGGATCACTGGCGCGCCGGGCTGCGGGACGTGGAACGCTCGCTTGGCGATCCGCGCTGGACCGAGCGCCAGGTGCCCGAGGACGGGCTGTTCATCTTCGACCGGACCGAGCCCGACGGAGAAGAGGCCCGGCTGGAATAGGCCGAGGCCGGTGCCGGGCGCGCGACCCGCGCCCCCATCAGCGGGTCAGCAGGTCAGCAGGTCAGCAGGTCAGCAGGTCAGCAGGTCAGCAGGTCAGGCCCCAAAGGTACGCCTGCGTCAAGTCGGTTTACCACTGCCCTGCCGGACGACATGCCCTTGGTCCCCGAGACGCGCGGCAGAGCGGGCGCCAGCCGGCGAAACCCGGCTGCGTTTAAGCCAGCCAGGCGGGGGGGCAGGCGAGACGCCCGCCCCGGCCTCTTGAACCCCGCGGCCCCTAGCGCGGCTGCAGCAGGTCCCGCAGCGGGCTCGGGGCGCTGCGCAGGTATTGCGGCGCGGCGGTCACGCTGGCGCCCAGGGCGGCGGCGGCGTGCCAGGGCCAGCGCGGGTCGTAAAGCGCGGCACGCGCGATGGCGATCATGTCGGCGTCGCCGGTCGCGACGATCGCCTCGGCCTGGTGGGGCTCGGTGATCAGGCCCACGGCGATTACCGGCATGTCGGGCACGGCCTCCTTGACCGCGCGGGCCAGCGGCACCTGATAGTTCGGGACCGCCGCGATGCGCTGGCGCGGGTCCAGCCCGGCCGACGAGACGTGATAGGCCGTGCAGCCCCGCTGATGAACGGCCCGGGCCAGGGCGATGGTGCCCTGGATATCCCAGCCGCCCTCGACCCAGTCGGTGCCCGACACGCGGATCGTCACCGGATAGCCATCGGGCACGGCGGCGCGCACGGCGTCGAACACTTCCAGCGGAAAGCGCATGCGGTTTTCCAGACTGCCACCATAAGCGTCGGTCCGGCGGTTCGACAGCGGCGACAGGAATTCGTGCAGCAGGTAGCCATGCGCGGCGTGGATCTGGATGACGTCGATGCCCAGCCGGACGGCGCGGCGCGCGGCCTCGGCAAAGGCGTCGCGGATCCGGTCGAGGCCGGCGCGGTCCAGCGCCTCGGGCGGGTTCTCGTCCGCCGCATAGGGCTCGGCCGAGGGCGCGACGGTCTGCCAGCCGTTCGGCTGGTCGGGGGCGATCTGCGCGCCGCCCCGATCCCAGGGCCGTTCGCACGAGCCTTTGCGCCCGGCATGGGCCAACTGGATCGCGATGGGCATGTCCGACCAGGCGCGGATGCCTTGCAGAACCTCGGCCATCGCCCGCTCGGTCGCCTCGTCGTAAAGCCCCACGTCGCCATAGGTGATGCGGCCCTCGGGGGTGACGGCGGTCGCCTCGATGGTCAGGATCCCCGCGCCCGACTGCGCCAGGCTGCCCAGGTGCTGCATGTGCCAGGCGTTCATCTGCCCGTCCACCGCCGCATATTGGCACATGGGCGCGATGACGATGCGGTTGGCCAGCGTCCTGCCGCCGATGGTGATGGGTTCGAAAAGCTTGGGCAAGGCCATGGTCGGTCCCTTCTGTTGTGTCTGCGACAGGTAGTGCATCCGACCGATGGCGCAAGCCCCCCGCGGGCGGCTTCACTTTCGGCGGGGCTTGGCCTAAGAGGCAGGCCAATCCCGAAAAAGGAAACGTCATGGCCAGCGCCAATCTCAACATCATGATCAAGGCCGCGCGCAAGGCGGGCCGCAGCCTCGTCAAGGACTTCCGCGAGGTCGAGAACCTTCAGGTCAGCGTCAAGGGCGCGGGCGACTTCGTCAGCCGCGCCGACCGCGAGGCCGAGCGCATCATCAAGGAAGAACTGCGCGCCGCCCGCCCGAACTATGGCTGGATCGGCGAGGAGACGGGCGAGGACGCGGGCGAGGACCCGACCCGGCGCTGGATCGTCGATCCCCTGGACGGCACCACCAACTTCCTGCACGGCCTGCCGCACTGGGCGGTCAGCATCGCGCTGGAGCACAAGGGCGAGATCGTCGCGGCGGTCATCTTCGACGCCGCCAAGGACGAGATGTTCACCGCCGAAAAGGGCGACGGCGCGTTCCTGAACGACCGCCGCATCCGGGTGTCGGGACGCCGCCAGATGATCGAGTCGATCTTTGCGACCGGCGTGCCCTTCGGCGGGCGCGGCACCCTGCCCGCGACGATCCGCGATCTCAGCCGGCTGATGCCGTTGACGGCGGGCGTGCGGCGCTGGGGCGCGGCCTCGCTGGATCTGGCCTATGTCGCCTGCGGCCGCTTCGACGGCTATTGGGAACGCGGCATCAATTCCTGGGACGTGGCGGCGGGCGTTTTGCTGGTACGCGAGGCGGGCGGCTTCGTCGAATCGATCAAGCCCGACCAGAGCCCGGTCGAATCCGGCCAGATCATCGCGGCGAATGCCCAGCAGTTCGAAGGGTTTGCAGAAATCATCCGCAGCCGCGACTAAGACCCGGTTGACGTTTCGCGCAGGCCGGCGCATGGCTTCCATACCAAGCCGAAAGCCTGCCATGACCGACAATATCCCGACCGGGCCGGTGCTGGCCCCCGGCACCCAGCCTGCGGCCCGGCCCCTTGCGCAGAAGCCGGACCGCCAGGGCACGGCGATCCTGCTGATCTGCGTCGCCGCCTTCATCTTTGCCATCCAGGACGGCATCTCGCGCCATCTCGGGTCGGAATATTCGCCGGTCTTCGTGACCATGCTGCGCTATTGGTTCTTTGCGCTGGCCGTGGTCCTGCTGACCTGGCGCCGGCCGGGCGGGCTGCGCGCGGCGATGCGCAGCAAGCGGCCCTTCAGCCAGGCGCTGCGCGGCGTCCTGCTGGCCCTCGAGATCGTCATCACGATCGAGGCCTTCGTGCGCCTGGGCCTGATCAACACCCATGCGGTCTTTGCCTGCTATCCCCTGCTGATCTCGGTCCTGTCGGGGCCGGTCCTGGGCGAAAAGGTCGGCTGGCGGCGCTGGGTCGCGGCCGGCGTGGGCTTTCTGGGCATCCTGATCATCCTGCAACCGGGGCGCGGCGTGTTTTCGGCCGAAGCGGCGCTGCCGTTCCTGGCGGCGGTGATGTTCGCGGTCTATGGCCTGCTGACGCGCCGGGTCGGGCGCGACGACCCGGCCATGGTCAGCTTCGTCTGGACCGCCATCGTGGGGGCGATCACCATGACGCTGATCGGCCTGCCCGAATGGGAGCCCATCGCCGGGCGCGACATTCCCTGGCTGCTGCTGCTCTGCGCCTTTGCGGGCATCGCGCATTTCATGCTGATCAAGGCCTATGAGCTGGCTGAGGCTTCGGCGCTGCAGCCCTTCTCCTATACCCAGCTGGTGTGGATCAGCATCTTCGGCGTGGTCTATTTCGGCGAGGTGCTGGCCCCGCATGTCGCCATCGGCGCGGCCATCGTCGTCGGCGCGGGGCTGTTCACCTGGTGGCGGTCCCTGGTCCGGGAACGGGCAGCGCGGGGTCGATGACCGCCGCCGCCGGGTCCGAGGCCGCAACCACCGCCGGGACCGGCACCAGCACCTGCGCCAGGACCCCGCCCGCGCCGAAATGGGCCAGCGCCCGCCCCGACATCGGCGGGCGGGACGAATAGGCCAGCCGGATCGGCGGCTGCGGCGGCACCGGCATCAACCCGCCCCCGGTCAGGTCGAAGCTGGGCACGATGGGCGCGGGCCGCCCCGCGATGCGGGCGCGATAGACGGGCAGCGCCTCGGCCACGCGCATGACATAGTTGCGGGTTTCGTCGAACGGGATCATCTCGACCCATTCGACCGGGTCCGCCTCGCGCCGCAGGTCGCCGAAATCGGCCAGCCAGCGGGCCGAGCGACCCGGCCCCGCATTGTAGCCCGCCGCGACCAGCGCGACCGAGGTGCCGAAGCGGTCGCGCAGGCCCGTCAGATAGGCCGCGCCCAGCCGCGCGTTATAGGCCGCGTCGCGCGTCAGCCGGCGCTGGTCGAACGGCTCGCCGAGCTTTCGCGCCATGGCCCGGGCCGTGTCGGGCATGACCTGCATCAGTCCCAGCGCCCCCGCATGCGACGAGACCGTGTGGTTGAACTCGCTTTCGCGCCGGGCGATGGCCATGACCAGTTCGGGCGGCAGGCCCAGCGGCTTCCCTTCTAGGCCCGTCAGCGGGTAGTAGGCGGCGGGATAGATCACGCCCTTGGCGGCGGCGGCCTTGGCCAGGCGCAGCGCGTGCCAGGGCTTGCGCAGTTCGACCATCAGCCGGGCCATGCGGCCGATGTCCTCGGGCGGGGCGGTTTCGGCCAGGTGCAGGAAAAACCGCGCGCCCTGGTCGAAATCGCCCGCCGCAAGCAGCCAGACGCCGGCCTGCCAGACCGGGTTCGCGCGCAGCGCGCTGCCGCGCCAGTCGGGCAGGCTGTCGGGCGCAGGACCGGGAACGGCCAGCGCCGGCTGCATCGGCTCGCGCAGCCTTTCGGCGGCAAGCTGGCCGTAATAGGCCGTCTGCCAGCTTGCCGCGTGCAGATAGACGGCGCGGGCGGCGCCGGCATTGCCCGCCGCCTCATGCGCGCGGCCCTGCCAGTACAGCGCGCGGGACAGCGAGATCGGGCTTGCGACCCCGTCCTCGATCCGGCGGAAATGGGCCAGGGCACGGTCCGGGGCGCCGCCCTTCAGCGCGGCAAAGCCCGCGATCCATTCCAGGTCGATGAAATCCTCGCCCCCCGAAGGCAGGAAATGGTTGGCGGCCAGTCGCTCGGCCAGGGCCCAGTCGCCCGCGCGCAGGGCGGCGCGGGCATAATCGGCGCGCTTGCCGGCCCAGGCGGCGGGATCGCGCAGCGCCTCGGCCGAGGTCGAGCGTTCCAGCATCAGGTCGCGCGCCAGATCGCCCATCCCGGCCCGCACCCGCCAGTTGAAGCGGTCGAGCGCCAGCCCCGCATCCGCCCGCGCCTGCGCCGGCAGGGCCAGGATCAGCGTGTCCACCCCCGCCTGCCCCGATTGCACCGCGATCCGGGCCTGCGCCAGCGCCTGCATCGGGGCCGAGGCGACGGGCAGCATGTCGCGCGCGGCGCGCCATTCGCCGATGTCCAGCAGGTTCGCGATGCGCTGGTCGTGCAGGTCCAGCAGCACCGGGCTGTGGGCGGCCATGAAGGCCTCGGCCTCGGGCTTGGCCAGCGGCGTCGTGGTCCAGAAGCGCGCGATCTCGGCCTGGGCGGCAGCCGGGTCCAAGACGGTCAGCGCGGCGATCAGCGCCTCGGCGGCGGGCAAGGTCTCGGGGCGGCGGTCGCCGAACCAGGCCAGGATCTGCGCCGGCGGCAGGTCGGGCCGCAGCAGCGCATCCCCCCGCCGGTACAGCAGCGCCATGCCCGGCCAGTCGCGATGGCTCAGCGCGAATTGCAGGTATTCTGGCCATGTCCCCTGCCCCGCCCGCAGCCGCTGCCAGCGGATCAGGTCCTGCGCGATGGGCCCGGACCGCGCCGCATGGTCCTGCGCGCCGGGCCAGTCGCGTTGGGCCGAACGCTCCAGCGCGCGGGCCAGCGCGGCCGCGTCCTCGGCTCCGGCACTGCCACCCAGGCCGGGCCCCAGCCCGAGGGCCAGCGAAAAGGCCAGCACCGGGCCCAGAATCCTGTCGCGCAAGGGATACGTCATGGCGCCATTTCTGCGGCGATCCGCCGGCCTGCGCAACTCACATCCTTGGCAAGCGGCGCGGGCGGTTGTAAGGGCGATGGGCAATCAAACGTCAGGATAACGTCATGTTCAAAGGCTCCCTGCCCGCGCTGGTCACGCCCTTCACCCCCGACGGGGATCTGGATCTTGCCGCGCTGGAAAAGCTGGTCGAATGGCAGATCGCACAGGGCAGCCACGGCCTGGTGCCCGTCGGCACCACCGGCGAAAGCCCGACCCTGACCCATGACGAGCATCGCAAGGTCGTCGAGGAAGTCGTGCGCATCGCCGCCGGCCGCGTCCCGGTGATCGCGGGGGCGGGCTCGAACGCCACGCATGAGGGGATCGGCCTGGTCCAGCACGCGCAAGAGGCCGGCGCCCAGGGCGCGCTGGTGGTGACGCCCTATTACAACAAGCCGACCCAGGCCGGGCTGATCGCGCATTTCACCGCGCTGCACGAGGCCTCGGACCTGCCGATCATCATCTACAACATCCCCGGCCGCTCGGTCGTGGACATGACGCCCGAGACGATGGGTGAGTTGGCGAAGCTGCCGCGCATCGTCGGCGTCAAGGACGCGACCGGCAAGCTGGAGCGCGTCAGCCAGCAGCGCATCACCTGCGGCACCGACTTCATCCAGCTGTCGGGCGAGGATGCGACGGCGCTTGGCTTCAACGCGCACGGCGGCGTCGGCTGCATCAGCGTCACCGCGAACGTGGCGCCGAAGCTTTGCGCCGAGTTCCAGCAGGCGACGCTGGCGGGCGACTATGCCAGGGCGCTGGAATACCAGGACCGGCTGATGCCGCTGCATGTGGCGATCTTCCTGGAGCCGGGCGTCGCGGGCGCGAAATACGCCCTGTCGCGGCTGGGCCTGTGCAGCGACCGGGTGCGCCTGCCGCTGGTCGGCCTGACCGATGCCACGAAGGCGCAGATCGACGCGGCGATGGAACACGCCGGGCTGCTCTAGGGCTCTTCCCGGTCCGAAAACGTGGCCCAGTCGCCCTTTGGCGGCGGGGGCACCTTGGCCGGGCCGCCCAGGTGCAGGTTCGCCTTGGCGATCATGTTGCCGGTGACGGGCGCGGTCAGGAACAGGAACAGCGCGATCAGAAACTCGTGCCAGCTGGCCTGCCCGCCCCGCAGCGGGAACCACAGCATCGAGGCCACGAGCACCGCCCCCACGCCCAGCGTCGCCGATTTCGTCGGCGCGTGCAGCCGCGTCATCGGATCGGGCAGCCGGATCAGCCCCCAGGACCCGACCAGCCCGAACACGCCGCCGATGATCAGCAGCCCGGACACCAGGATTTCCCCGATCATTGCCGCTCCTCCTCTTATTCGATGATGTCGCCGCGCAGGATGAACTTCGCATAGGCGACGGTCGAGACGAAGCCCACCATGGCAAACAGCAGCGCCGCCTCGAAATACAGGCCGGTGCCGCGGTCGATCCCGAACAGCGCCAGCAGCGCGATGGCGTTGACGGTCATCGTGTCCAGCGCCAGCAGCCGGTCGGGCAGCCCCGGCGCGCGCACCACCCGGTACAGGCAGCACAGCATCGCCAGCCCGAAACAGCCATAGGCAAAGCCGAGAGCCAGGCCGATCATTCGAAAATCTCCTTCAGGCGCGATTCGTAGCGCGTCTTGATCTCGGACAGGACGGCATCGGGATCGGGGGCGTGCAGGCAATGGACCAGCAGGCTGCGGCCGTCGCGCGACAGGTCGCAGCTGACCGTCCCGGGGGTCAGGGTGATGGTCGCGGCCAGGGCGGTGATCGCCTCGGGGCGGCGCAGGTCCAGCGGCACGATGACCCAGGCCGGGCGCAGGTTCGTGCGCGGCATGAACAGCACGATCCGCGCGACCTGGAAATTGGCCCGCACGATGTCGCCGATCACGATTCCCAGAAAGGCCGGCACACGCCCCGGCCGGCGCAAGCCGCCCGCGCCCTGCCAATAGGGCGCGACCGCCAAAGGCACCGCCACGGCCATAATCCCCGCAAAGACCAGCGATCCCAGCGCCCAGCGGTTCACCAGCGCCATCCAGACCGCGACCAGGGCCAGCGACAGGATGGGGTGCGGGAACAGCCGGCGGATCATTTCGTGCCCTCCTGCCCGTGCAGCACGGCGCCCAGATAGGCGGCGGGATCGTGCAACTGCGCGGCCGCCGCCTCGGCCAGGCGCATGGCGGGGCCGGCCAGCAGCGTCAGCGCCACGATGCCGGCCAGCAGCGCCCCCACCGCCACCGCCGTCAGCGCGGGCGAGGCGGCGTCGCCCAGGTCCTGGATCGGCTCGTGCGTTTCCAGCTTGGTCGGGATCGGGCCGGGCGGGCCCGGCTCGGGGTCGGGCGCGGGCAGGGCCGGTTCCCGCGCCTGCCAGAACAGGACCGAGCCCGCGCGCGCCATGCCATAGATCGCGACCAGCGAGGTCGAAAGCACCGTGCCCCAGATCCAGACCGCCCAGGGCGCGCCCTGGGTCGCCTGCAGGATCATCAGCTTGCCGAAGAAGCCCGAGAACGGCGGCATCCCCGCCATCGCCACGGCCGAGGCCATGAAGAAGGCCGCGATCATCCCCTGCCAGGGCAGCGCGGGCCCGGGGCGCAGCCACAGGTCGCCCCGCCGCGCGCCGATCATGTCGGCGATCAGGAACAGCGCGGCGCCGGCCAGCGTCGAATGGATCAGGTAATACAGCGCCGCCGCCGTGGCCTGCGGGCTGAACTGCGCCACCGCCACCGCCAGCGTGCCGACCGAGCCGATGGCCGCAAAGGCCGCGACCCGCCCCAGGTGGCGGCTGCCCAGGATGCCGATCTGCCCGATCGCCAGCGTGAACAGGGCGGCGGGCAGCAGCAGTTCGGCCACCACCTGCCCGGTCGTGCCGCCATGCGGAAAGACCAGGGTAAAGAAGCGGATGATGGCATAGATGCCGACCTTGGTCATGATCGCGAACAGCGCCGCGACCGGCCCCGGCGCATCCGCATAGGTCGAGGGCAGCCAGAAATGCAGCGGCACCAGTGCGGCCTTGATGGCAAAGACCAGCATCAGCAGGACTGCCCCGGTGCGCAGCAGCGCGGTGTCCTGGGCGGGCATGGCCGCCACGCGCGCAGCCATGTCGGCCATGTTCAGCGTGCCGGTGACGGCGTAAAGCACTCCAAGCGCCGCCAGGAACAGGACCGAGCCGACCAGGTTGTAGGCGATGTACTGCACCCCGGCCCGCAGCCGCATGGCCCCGCCGCCGTGGATCATCAGCCCATAGCTTGCGATCAGCAGGATCTCGAAGAACACGAACAGGTTGAAGGCGTCCCCGGTCAGGAATGCGCCGCACAGGCCCATCAGCTGGAACTGCCACAGGGCATGGAAATGCCAGCCCTTGCGGTCCCAGCCCGATCCGGTGGCGTATAGCTGGACGACCAGCGCCAGCGCCGCCGTCAGCAGCAGCATCAGCGCCGCCAGCCGGTCCAGCATCAGGACGATGCCGAAGGGCGCGGCCCAGTTGCCCAGGCGATAGACCTGTATCTGTCCCGTTCCCGCCAAGCCCGCCAGGTACAGCGCGACCCCCAGGAGGGCGACGGTGCCGGCGATGGAAAACACCCGTTGCAGCAGCAGGTCGTCGCGCATCCACAGGATGATCAGCGCGCCGATGACGGCGGGCAGCAGGACCGGGGCGATCAGCAGATGGCTCATGCGTCCTCCGGGGGGGCGCGGTCGTCGCGGGGCATGTCCACGCGATCGTCGCCGCCTTCCAGCCAGGCACCCAGCGCCATCATGACCAGCACCGCCGTCATGCCGAAGGAAATGACGATGGCGGTCAGCACCAGCGCCTGCGGCAAGGGGTCGGTATGGGCGGCGACGCCGTCGCGCAGGACCGGCGGCGCGTCGACCACCAGCCGCCCGGTCGAGAACAGGAACAGGTTGATCGCATAGCTCAGCATGGTCGTCCCCAGCACCACGGCAAAGCTGCGTCGGCGCAGGATCAGATAGATGCCGGCGGCGGTCATCACGCCGATGGCGCTGGACAGCAAAAGCTCCATCAGCCCTTTCCTTGCGTCGCGGGGTTGCTGGGGTCGACGTCCATGGGCGCGTGATCCCTTTGGCCGGCGACGCGCGCCAGCCGCGACAGCGAATCCAGCGCCAGCATCACCGCGCCGAGGACGCACAGGAACACGCCCAGGTCGAACCCCATGGCCGAGGCCAGTTCGAATTTCTCAAGCCCCGGCAGCGTGACATAGCCGAAGGCCGAGGTCAGGAAGGGCAGGCCCGCGAACCAGGCTGCGATCCCGGTGATCCCCGCCGCGACCACGCCCGCCCCGATCAGCGCGTGATAGGGGATGCGGTTGCGCTCCATGGCCCAGGCATAGCCCGAGGCCATGTATTGCGACACCAGCGCGATGGCCACGACCAGCCCGGCGATGAACCCCCCGCCCGGCAGGTTGTGGCCGCGCAGAAAGATGTAGACGCCCACCAGCAGCGCGATGGGCAGGATCTGCCGGGTGACGACGACCAGCATCAGCGGATGGATCGCCCCGGCGCGCCGGCGGGGCTGGCTGCGCAGGGCGCGCAGCCGCCGCGCGCTTTCGCCGACCAGCAGGGTCTGGGTCAGGGCAAAGATCGTCAGCGCGGCGATGCCCAGAACGGTGATCTCGCCAAAGGTGTCATAGCCGCGGAAATCGACCAGGATCACGTTGACCACATTGTTGCCGCCGCCCAGCCGATAGCTGTTTTCGACCATGTAGCCCGAGATCGACGGAAAGGCGAAATCGCCCCGCATCACCACATAGGCCAGCGCGCCGAAGCCCAAGCCCCCCAGCGTCGCGATCGCCGCGTCCAGCCCGCGCTTGGCCGGGCGGCTTTCGACCGGGCTGCGGCGCGGCAGGAAGTTCAGTGCTAGCAGCAACAGGATCACCGTGACCACCTCGACCGAGATCTGGGTCAGCGCAAGGTCGGGGGCGGAAAGGTACAGGAACGAACAGGACACCATCAGCCCCACGATCCCCACCAGGACCAGGGCCAGCACACGCTCGCGGTGCCAGGCGACCATGCAGCCCGTGGCGGTCACCAGCATCAGCCAGCCGATCAGCGGCACGACCTGGACGGGCAGCATGGGCCGCGTCGGCCCGCCGTAGCCGCCGGTCGAAAACGCCCAGGCGCCGCACAGCACGACCGTCAACGCCAGCCCCAGCATGGCCCGCGCCATCGAGCCGTTGGTCAGCCGGTCGGTGAAGGCGCGCGCAAGCCGCGCGGCCACGGCCTCGCCCACGGCAAAACCTGCCCCTGCGTCGGGGCGGCGCAACCCGTCGCGCCAGGCCAGCAGGCGCGGCTGGCGCATCAGCACCCAGGCCCCGCCCGCCACGGCCAGCAGCGACAGCGCCAGCGCCGGCGTCAGGCCATGCCACAGCGCGAAATGCGGGTGCGGCTGCCCGCCGGTGACCGCACCCGCCGCCGCCGTCACCAGCCAGCCCGCGACCGCGTTCGGAAACAGCCCCATCGCGACGACCAGCACCGCCAGCAGGCTGGGCGACAGCCACAGCCCCGGCCCCGGATCGTGCGGCGCATGGGGATAATCCTGGCGCACGGGGCCCAGGAACACCTGCCAGACCAGCCGCAGCGAATAGCCGACCGAGAACAGCGCCGCCAGAGCCGCCAGCCCGGCCAGCAGCGCACCGCCCGCGACGGCCTGCTCCAGCATCATCTCCTTGGAGAGGAACCCGTTCAGCGGCGGGATGCCCGCCATCGACAGCGCGGCCACGGCGGTGATCGCGAAGGTCAGCGGCATCAGGCGCCGCAAGCCCCCCAGCCCGGCGATGGACCGCGTGCCGGTTTCATGATCGACGATGCCGGCGGCCATGAACAGCGCGGCCTTGAAACTGGCATGGGCCAGGATGTGGAACAGCGCCGCGACCGCCGCCGCCTGCGTGCCCAGCCCCAGAAGCATCGTCACCAGCCCCAGATGCGAGATCGTGGAATAGGCCAGCAGCGCCTTGAGATCGTCGCGAAAGATCGCGACCCAGGCGCCCAGCAGCATGGTGACAAGCCCCGCCCCGGTGACCAGCCAGAACCATTCGGGCGTCCCGGACAGCACCGGCCACAGCCGGGCCAGCAAGAAGATCCCCGCCTTGACCATGGTGGCCGAGTGCAGATAGGCCGACACCGGCGTCGGCGCCGCCATCGCATGGGGCAGCCAGAAATGGAACGGGAACTGCGCCGACTTGGTGAAGGCCCCCAGCAGGATCAGGACCAGCGCCGGGGTGTAAAGCGGGCTGGCCTTGATGGCATCGCCCGATGCCAGGATGTCGGCCAGTTCGAAGCTGCCCGCGATGCGCCCCAGGATCAGCATCCCCGCGATCATCGCAAGCCCGCCCAGGGCTGTCACGACCAGCGCCATGCGCGCGCCGCGACGGGCCTCGGGCAGGTGGCTCCAATAGCCGATCAGCAGGAAGGACGACAGCGAGGTGAGTTCCCAGAACACCAGCAGCAGCAGCACGTTCCCGGACAGGGCGATGCCCAGCATCGCGCCTTGGAACAGCATCAGGAAGGTGAAGAACCGCCCCGCCGGATCGCGCTCGGACAGGTAGTGGCGGGCGTAAAGCTGGATCAGCAGGCCGATCCCCAGGATCAGCAGGCCGAACAGCAGGCCCAGCCCGTCCAGCCGGAAGGTCGCCGACAGCCCCGCCTGCGGCAGCCAGTCCAGCCGCGTCTGGACCACCGCGCCCGACAGGACGGCCGGGATGTGCAGGATCAGCCCGATCAGCGCGACCAGCGTGGCGCTTGCGCTGGCCATCGCGGCCACCCCCCGACCCGACCGGATCAGCAGTCCCGGCAGCAGGGCGCCCAGAAAGGGAAGCGCGGCGATCAGGGCAGGCGACATGATTTCTCCATGGCTGCCATGTCCCCGACCCGGGGCGGCGATGTCAACCCGAACCCGAAATGTCTGGTCGATGTTCGCCTTTCGTGCTAGCCATGGGCGCAAAAGGGGCAGGCATGAAGATCATCGGGATCGACCCGGGTTTGCGAAACATGGGCTGGGGCGTCATCGCCGTGGACGGACCGCGGCTGCGCCATCTGGGAAACGGCATCGTCCATTCCCAGGGCGACGCCCTGGGACCGCGGCTGGCGACGCTGTATCGGGGGCTTTGCGCGGTGATCGCCGAACACGCGCCCGACGCGGCGGCGGTCGAACAGACCTTCGTCAACAAGGACGCCGTCGGCACGCTGAAGCTGGGCCAGGCCCGCGGCATCGCCCTGCTCGCCCCGGCCGAGGCGGGGCTGGACATCGGCGAATACGCCCCCAATGCCGTGAAAAAGACCGTGGTGGGCGTAGGCCACGCGGCCAAGGACCAGATCCAGCACATGGTCCGCTTCATGCTGCCGGGCGTGGAATTCGCGGGGCCCGACGCGGCGGATGCGCTGGCGGTGGCGATCTGCCACGCCCATCACATCCAGGGCCGCCGCATCAGGATCAAGGTGATCGCATGAGGAGCATGGCATGATCGGGCGGATCGCGGGCATCATCCTGCACCGGGCGCAGGACCATGTGCTGATCGACGTGCGCGGCGTCGGCTATATCGTCCATGTCAGCGAACGCACCTCGGCCAGCCTGCCGCCGGCCGGGCAGGCCACGGCGCTTTATACCGAACTGCTGGTGCGCGAGGATCTGCTGCAGCTTTTCGGCTTTCCGACGCTGGTCGAAAAGGAATGGCACCGGCTGCTGATCTCGGTCCAGGGGGTGGGCGCGCGGGTGGCGCTGGCGATCCTGGGCACGCTCGGCCCCGAGGGCCTGGGCCGGGCGCTGGCCCTGGGGGACTGGTCATCGCTTAGAAAGGCGCCGGGCGTCGGTCCCAAGCTGGCGCAGCGCGTGGTGATGGAACTCAAGGACAAGGCCCCCGCCGTCATGGCGCTGGGGGGCGGGTTGACCGTCGACCCCGGCCCCCTGCCCCAGGCCGCCGAGGTGCTGGAGACCCCGCCGGCGCCGGCCGGCGCGCCTCCCGCCCCCGCATCGGCGCAGGCGACGGCGGATGCGCTCTCGGCCTTGGGCAATCTGGGCTATGCTCCGTCCGAAGCGGTTCGCGCCGTGGCCGAGGCGGCGGGTCAGGAACCCGGCGCCACGACCCCGGCGTTGATCCGCGCCGCCCTGCGGCTGCTGGCACCCAAGGAGTAACGCTGATGCCCGGACATATGCGCACCTTCATCCTGATGGCGGCCCTGACCGCGCTGGTCATGGGCATGGGCTGGCTGATCGGCGGCCAGGGCGGCGCGGTGATCGCGCTGCTGGTGGCCGGCGCGGGCAACGTCTTTGCCTGGTGGAACAGCGACAAGATGGTGCTGCGCCAGCAGGGCGCGCATCGGGTCACGCGCCAAGAGGCCCCCGAACTCGTGGACATGGTGGCGGCGCTGGCAAGCCGCGCGAACCTGCCCATGCCGGCGGTCTATGTGCTGGAAACCGAACAGCCCAATGCCTTCGCCACCGGGCGCAACCCGGAAAACGCCGCCGTCGCGGTGACGCAGGGCATCATGCGGGTGCTGACGCGCGACGAACTGGCCGGGGTGATCGCCCATGAGCTGGCCCATATCAAGCACCGCGACACGCTGACCATGACGGTGACGGCGACCATGGCGGGGGCCATCGCCATGCTGGGCAACATGCTGATGTTTTCGTCGATGTTCGGCGGGCGGGACGACAACCGCGGCGGCGGCCTCGCCGCGATCCTGGCGATGATCTTTGCGCCCCTGGCGGCGGGGATGGTGCAGATGGCGATTTCCCGCACCCGCGAATACGAGGCCGACCGGACCGGGGCC
Source organism: Paracoccus yeei ATCC BAA-599 (assembly GCF_000622145.1). Lineage (GTDB taxonomy): Bacteria > Pseudomonadota > Alphaproteobacteria > Rhodobacterales > Rhodobacteraceae > Paracoccus > Paracoccus yeei. The sequence continues at coordinate 28,876 of NZ_JHWH01000017.1, forward strand.
GAGATCTGCGGCCAGCCGATGGCGCTGGCCGGGGCCCTGGCCAAGATCTCGCGAGCCGCGGCGCAGGTCGTGAACATCCCGGCCGAGAAGAACCCCGCCTCGGCCAGCCTGTTCATCGTCAACCCGCTGCACGCGCTGCGCATGGACCGGCTGTTCGCCACCCACCCCCCGACCGAGGAACGCATCGCCCGGCTGCGCGCCCTGGCCGGCGGCGGGGCTGTCATGGCCTCGCGCGTGCCGGCCTCGGGCCGCGGCGGGCCATGGGGCAGCCGATGATCCAGCCCGACCCCATGCTGCGCCCCGAGCCGATCGAGGGCGAATTCGAGGACCGCGCCCTGCGCCCGCAGATGCTGTCCGATTTTGTCGGCCAGGCCGAGGCGCGCGCCAACCTGCGCGTCTTCATCGAAAGCGCCCGGATGCGCGGCAAGGCGATGGACCACACCCTGTTCCACGGCCCGCCCGGCCTCGGCAAGACGACGCTGGCCCAGATCATGGCGCGCGAACTGGGCGTGAACTTCAAGATGACCTCAGGCCCGGTTCTGGCCCGGGCCGGGGACCTCGCGGCGATCCTGACCAATCTCGAGGCGCGCGACGTGCTGTTCATCGACGAGATCCACCGCATGAACCCGGCGGTCGAGGAGATCCTCTATCCGGCGCTCGAGGACTTCGAACTGGACCTGGTGATCGGCGAAGGCCCGGCCGCGCGCACCGTGCGGATCGAGTTGCAGCCCTTTACCCTGGTCGGCGCGACGACCCGGCTGGGCCTGCTGACGACGCCGCTGCGCGACCGGTTCGGCATTCCGACCCGGCTGGAGTTCTACACGATCGAGGAACTGGACCTGATCGTGACCCGGGGCGCCCGGCTGCTGGGCGTCCCGTCGGACCCCGAAGGCACGCGAGAGATCGCCCGCCGCGCCCGGGGCACGCCCCGCATCGCCGGTCGCCTGCTGCGCCGGGTGATCGACTTCGCCCTGGTCGAGGGTGACGGCCGCCTGACCCGCCAGATCGCCGACAGCGCCTTGACGCGTCTGGGGGTGGATCACTTGGGTCTGGACACCGCCGACCGTCGCTATCTGACGCTGATGGCCGAACATTACGGTGGCGGCCCGGTCGGCGTCGAAACCCTGTCCGCTGCCCTGTCGGAAAGCCGCGATGCCATCGAGGAGGTGATCGAGCCCTACCTCATGCAGCAGGGCCTGGTCGCCCGCACCCCGCGCGGCAGGATGCTGGCCCGGCTGGGCTGGCGGCATCTGGGGCTGGACGTTCCGCGCGTGCAGGAAAGCCTGTTCGACGATTAATCCTTTTGGCAAACGCCGCGGGGGGGCTCTGCCCCCCGTTCGTCGCTGCGCTCCTCTCACCCCCCGGGATATTTGGGCAAGAAAGAACTCGAGAAACGGCACGCGTTTCTTTCTTGCAAAAATATCCTGGGGGAGCGCGGCACGCGCGGGGGCAAAGCCCCCAATTCCGACGACCGGGTTCAGCGCGACAGCAGCCGGTCTTCCTGGGCGATGAAATGTTCCATCATCATGCGCCACAGGCTTTCCGCCAGGTCCGGGTCCAGCCCTTTTTCCTCCGCCAGGCGACGGGCGTTGGCGGCGACTTCCTCGACCCGGCTGTCGATGCGGGCGGGCAGCCCCTCGCGCAGCTTGATGCGGGCGGCCTCGTCGATCAGGGCGGCGCGCTCGGACAGAAGCGCGACCAGCCGGCCGTCGAGTTCGTCGATACGCGCGCGCAGCGCGTGCATGGCGGAGTCGGGGGGCAGGATCGGCTCATCGGTCATGGGCCGGTCTTACCCCGGCTCGAGGTCAGAGGGAATGGCCTGCGCGCAGGAGTCGGTTTTGGTGCCGGGCGAGTGGCACGATCAAAATGAAACAGCCGCCCGGACGGGGCGGCTGCCTTGGGTGCATTGTCAGCGGTCTTAGCCTTGCGGCTGGGGTGCTGCCTCGGTAGGGGCCGGGGCCGGTCCGGTGCGCGGGATGGCGCTGACCGAAGGGATCGAGGAACTGGGCGTATTGTCATCCCCGCCCAGCGGCTCGCCCCGGATCACGCGGCCGATATCTTCGCCGGTCAGGGTTTCGTATTCCAGAAGCCCCTTGGCCAGGCGCTCGAATTCTTCGTTCTTTTCGGTCAGGATGCGATAGGCATCCTGATAGCCCTGTTCGATCAGGTCGCGGACCTCCTGCTCGATCAGTTCCTTGGTCGCAGCCGAGACCGAGAAGCCGCCGGTGTTGCCGGAATAGCCCTCATGCGCTTCGGCATAGTCGATGTTGCCGACCTTGTCGGACATGCCCCAGCGCATCACCATGGCGCGCGCCAGAGCACTGGCCTGCTGGATGTCGCCGGCGGGGCCGTTCGACACGCCTTCCTCGCCATACTTGATGATCTCGGCGGCCTTGCCGGCCATGGTCATGGCAAGCTTCTGCTTGGCCTCGTCCTTGTGATAGTTCAGCCGGTCCATCTCGGGCAGCGACACCACCATTCCCAGCGCGCCGCCGCGCGGGATGATCGTCGCCTTGTAGACCGGATCGCATTTCGGCAGCGACAGGCCGACGATGGCGTGGCCGGCCTCGTGATAGGCGGTCTTTTCCTTCTGCTCGGGGGTCAGCACCATGCTGCGGCGTTCGACACCCAGCATGACCTTGTCCTTGGCGTTCTCGAAATCCTCCATGGTGACGAAGCGGCGGCCCAGCCGGGCGGCGGTCAGCGCGGCCTCGTTCACCAGGTTCATCAGGTCGGCACCCGAGAAGCCGGGCGTACCGCGGGCGATGATGCGCAGGTCCACGTCCGGGCCCACGGGCACCTTGCGGGCGTGGACCGACAGGATCTTCTCGCGGCCCTTGATGTCGGGGTTCGGGACATAGATCTGGCGGTCGAAGCGACCGGGGCGCAGCAGTGCCGGGTCCAGCACGTCCTTGCGGTTGGTCGCGGCGATGATGATGACGCCTTCGTTGGCGTCGAAGCCGTCCATTTCCACCAGCAGCTGGTTCAGCGTCTGTTCGCGTTCGTCGTTGCCGCCGCCGATGCCGACGCCGCGCGCGCGGCCGACCGCGTCGATCTCGTCGATGAAGACGATGCAGGGGGCCGATTTCTTGGCCTGCTCGAACATGTCGCGGACACGGGACGCGCCGACGCCGACGAACATCTCGACGAAGTCCGAACCCGAGATGGTGAAGAAGGGTACGCCCGCCTCGCCCGCGATGGCGCGCGCAAGCAGCGTCTTACCCGTCCCGGGCGGGCCGACCAGCAGCGCGCCTTTCGGGATCTTGCCGCCCAGGCGGCTGAATTTCTGCGGGTTGCGCAGGAACTCGACGATCTCCTCAAGCTCCTCCTTGGCCTCGTCGATGCCGGCGACATCATCGAAGGTCACCCGGCCGTGCTTTTCGGTCAGAAGTTTCGCGCGGCTCTTGCCGAAGCCCATGGCCCCGCCTTTGCCGCCGCCCTGCATCCGGTTCATGAAGAAGATCCACACTCCGATCAGCAGGATGAAGGGCAGCCACACGCCCAGAAGCGACATGAAGCCCGACTGCTGCTGACGCTCGACCCGGACGTCGACGCCCTTGTCGACCAGCTTGCCGGCGATGTCCTCGCCCATCGGGCGGACGGTGGACAGCTTTTGCCCGTCCTTGGTGGTGATGCCGACGGTTTCGCCGTCGATGGTGACGGCCGTCACCTCATCCTTGTCCACCCGCTGGATGAAGTCGGAATAGCTGATCTGGCGGCTGTTCATCTGCGACGAGCCGTCGCTGAACAGGTTGAACAGCGCAAGGATCATCAGGAACAGCACCACCCAGAAGGCGATATTGCGCGCGTTGCCCAAAAGGGTTTCCTCCACGGGTAGGACAGGCTTCCGCCTGAAAATAGGGATTCCGGCGCCGGGTTCAATGCGTATAGAGCAGCGCGCGAAAGTCGTCGATGGTTCGCAGCGGCCGGGCGGCGATGCGGGGATGGGATTTCAGCAGCGGGGCCGCGACCAGATCGCCCCCCCGCCACACCGCGGGCGTGGCCGCGGCCTCGTCCCGGCCCAGCCGGGATTGGCGCCAGTTCAGCGCGGGCAGCGGCCCATGGCCCAGGGCCGACACGGTCTCGTCGGGTTCAAGGCCGGTCAGCGCCCAGCGGCCATCCCAGCGCGCGCCGCCCGCCTCATCGGCCATGGCCGGCGCGGCGCGGGCGGCGGCGGCAGGCTCGCGGAACAGGCGGAGCCGGTCGGTCAGGGGTTCGGCGATGGCACCGTCCAGCGTGGTGCGTGCTCCGGTGTTCAGCGCCGCCAGCGCATGCAGCAGCGCCTCGCGCCGGGGCGGATAGTCCGAGCCGTTGACGAAGCGCAGCCCCGCCACCAGCAGCCGCCGGCGGATCTCCAGCGGCGCGCGGCGGAATGGGGTCAGCGGCAGCGCCAGCGTGCCCTGCGCCGCCTGGGCCCCATGCGCGACCTTGGCGGCAAAGACCTGCAGCGCGTCCCGCGCCATGGCCAGGTTTTCGGCCGATTGCGACAGCCGGGCGGCGGGCAGGTCCAGGGCGGCCAGCGCCTGGCGGATGCGCACCCGGTCGTAATCGGCATTGTCGTTCGAAGGGTCGTCCACCCAGCCGATGCCCCGCGCGACCAGCCAGTCGCGCAGCTCGGCCCGGGTGACGCCCAGCATGGGCCGCAGCCACAGCATCCCGAAGGCGGGGCGCACCGGCGCCATGCCGGCCAGCCCGTCCACGCCCGAACCACGCCCCAGCCGCATCAGCAGCGTTTCGGCCTGGTCGTCCAGCGTGTGGCCCAACAGGACGGCGGACAGGCCGTTGCGCTGCGCCCAGCCTGCCAGCAGTCGCAAGCGGGCATCGCGGGCCGCAGCCATCAGGTTCCCGGCCTCGGTGTCGCGGCGCCACAGCAGCGTCGCGTGCGAAATGCCCAGCGACTGCGCCGCGCGATGCGCCTCGCGCGCCTCGGCCGCGGATTCGGGGCGCAGCCCGTGGTCGACGGTCGCCGCCAGCAGCCGCCGGCCGCGCGCCCAGTCCCGCGCCAGATGCATCAGCGCGACGGAATCGCCGCCCCCCGACAGGGCAATGCCCAGCCTGGGCATGTCGCCGGCCAGTCGATCCAACGCCGCGTGAACGCGGCGGGTCACGCCATCGGGGATGGGTGATTCGTCCAGCGACAGGGCCTCAGTGGCCATCGACCATGTCCGCCGCAGCCTCGGGGTCGATGGAGGGGTCCATCGGCTCGCCCCCGGTTACGGTCTCGCATTGGGCGGCGCTCATGCGCTTTTCCGCCTCGGCCGCCTGCGGGCTGTCGGTAAAGCGCGCCAGGATTTCCTGAAGATAGAAGCAGCCCTCGGCGGGGCCCGCCTTGGCCTGCATCACCCGCGACAGGCCCAGCAGCGCGTCGGGCGCCTGCGGCCCGTTCGGGTTCGTGGCAAAGCTTTCCAGCCAGGCGATGCCCGCGCCGTCCAGGTCGCCCGCCGAATCCAGCGCCGCCCCCCGCAGGAACAGCGCCTCGGCGGTCAGCGGACCGCCCGCATGGGTTTCGGCGACGGCGGCAAAGAGGTCCGCAGCACGACGAAAGTCACCTTGACCGAGCACCTCCCGGGCCCGGTCGAAGTCGGCCTTTTCCGCGGCGGTCGCGGCCCCGGCCGAGGGGGTTTTCGCGGGGTCCAGCGCCCCCCGCTGGTCCGAGGACGGCAGCGGCGCGGACGCCCCACCCCCCTGGTCGCCCAGCGTCGGCGTGGTCAGGCTGCCCAGGTCGCAGCCCTCCTCCATCTCGCACAGGCGGAACTCGATGTCGCCGATGCGCGAGGTGCCGTCCCGGACCACGCGGTCGATGCGGTTCTGCAACTGCTCGGTCTGGCCGGTCAGCTGCGCCAGCCGCGCCTCCATCGCGTTCATGCGGTCGATGGCGCTGTCGCCGCCCGCCGCCGCAAAGCCCGCCGGGCCAGAGGCGACCAACTGCGCCCGCAGGCCCTGCAGGTCGGCCGAAAGCTGGTTCAGCTCGGCACGGATGTCGGCCAGGGTCTGGGCGTCCTGCGCCGCGACCGGCAGCGCCGCCAGGGCCAGGCCCGCCGCCAGGGCCAGGCCCCTGATACCGGGCAGGCGCATCACATCCCCGCCCCGGGGCTGACCGCCGTCACCGCGCGGCGGTTCTTGGAATAGCATTCCTCGGTCGAGCAGATCGCCAGCGGGCGTTCCTTGCCATAGCTGACCGTGCGCAGCCGGCCCGCCGCCACCCCTTGCGAGATCAGGTATTCCTGCACCGAGCTGGCGCGGCGCGCGCCAAGCGCAAGGTTGTATTCGCGCGTGCCCTGTTCGTCGGCATGCCCTTCGATCACGGCGGCAAAGCCCGCGTTCTGGTTCAGCCAGCCGGCCTGGTTGGCCAGGATCGTGCGCGCCTCGGGCGTCAGGGTGGACTGGTCCACGGGGAACAGCACCGTGTCGCCCACGCTGGTCTTGAAATACTCGGCCGAGCCGGGCAGCACCGCGCTGCCCACGCCCCCGCCCGCCCCGGCATAGGGGTCGTTCACCAACGCCCCCTGCTGGGCCGGCCGCGAGCAGGCCGCCATGCCCAGGACCGCACCGATCGCGGCAATTTTCACGAATGTCTTCATCAGTCTGTCCAATTCCCGCGGATTACGGCAGCAAAGGGCCCCAGTCGGGGTCCGAGGCCGCGCCATTCACCTTGACGGGTCGCATGTTGCGCCCGGTGATGTCCACCGAATGCAGGCGCGGCTCGCCATTGCCGCCGGGCGTGACCCGGGTGAACATCACGACGCGCCCATTGGGGGCCCAAGTCGGCCCTTCGTCAAGGAACGATTCTGTCAGCATTTTTTCTTCCGAGCCATCGGTGCGCATGACGCCGATGTGGAACTTGGCGCCGACCTGCCGGGTAAAGGCGATCATGTCGCCGCGCGGCGACCAGACCGGGGTGCCATAGCGCCCCTCGCCAAAGCTGATGCGGCGGGGCTCGCCCCCGTTCGCGCCCATGATGTAAAGCTGCGGCGTACCCGAACGGTCGCTTTCGAAGACGATCTGCGACCCGTCCGGGCTGTAGCTGGGCGAGGTCTCGATCGACGGCGCATTGGTCAGGGGCCGCTGCGCACCCGAGGCCGCGTCCATCTGATAGATGTCGGTATTGCCGTTCTTTTCCAGCGAATAGACGATCCAGCGGCCGTCGGGCGAGAAGCGGGGCGAAAAGCTCATGGTGCCCTGCTGGGCCGCCGACAGGGCGCGCGACGACAGGGTGTTCACGTCCAGCACCATGGCCTGGGGGAAACCCGTGGCATAGCTGGTGTAAAGGATCTTGGACCCGTCGGGCGAAAAGCGCGGCTTCAGCACCAGCGCGGAATCGTCGGTCAGGTATTTCACGTTCGCACCGTCGTAATCCATGATCCCGATACGCTTGAGCCGGTTGTCCTTGGGCCCGCGTTCCTGGACGAAGGCCACGCGGCTGTCGAAATAGGGCCCCTCGCCCGTCAGCCGGGCATAGACCTGGTCGGCCGCCTTGTGCGCCGCGCGCCGCCAGTTCCCTGTCGAGGCGTCGAACTGCATCCCGTCGCCCAGCGGCTGGCCCGCGAAGACGTCGAACAGGCGGAACTTGACGACGACCTTGCCGCCCTCGACGCGGCCGGCGCCGGTGATCAGCGCCTGGGCATTGATCGCCTTCCAGTCGTCGTAGCTGACGGGGGCGTCGAAGCTTTCGGGCCGCGCGATATGGGCGCTGGCCGGGATTTCGCGGAACAGCCCCGTGCCGGTCAGGTCGGCGGCGATCAGGCTTTGCACCTGGTTCAGATAGTCGCCGGCGCCGCCCTCGTCATGAAAGCGGGCGATGGCGAAGGGCATGGGCTCGACCACGCCGTCGGTGATCTCGATCCGCAGGGGGCCGTCCTGCGCCACGACCGGCGCGGCAATGCCCAGGGCCGCAAGGGCCGTGGCGGAGGTCATCAGAAATTTACGCAACATGAATCGCCTCTGGAGGTCTGGTTGCAGGATACCGGCGGGAACGGGGGGATGCCATGGCCCTAGTTGATCCGCGCCCCCCCGCCCGGATTGAAGTCGATGATGGTTGTTTTCCAGCGGTTGTATTTCTCGGCCGGCAGCTTGTAGCCGTCCTTCTGGCAGCGCAGGATGGCGCGCCGCGCCGCCTCGTAGGCCTGCTTGGCGGCGGCGTCCGAGCCGCCCTCGTGCCCGATCATGCGCAGCGAGGAGGATTCCACCCGCCCGTCCGGCGTCATGTCGAACTGGACCGACACCTTGGTCCGCGACGCCTCGCTGGACAGCGAGCCGATGTTCCAGCAGGCCTCGACCGCGACGCGGAAGCCGTCCTTTTCGCCCTGGCTCAGCGGCGGGCCGCTGGCGGCAGCCCCGCCCCCGCCGGTTCCGGCCGCGCCTTCCTGCCTTTTCTTTTCGGCAGCGGCGGCGGCCTTCTTCTCGGCGGCTTCTGCGGCCTTGTGCTCGGCCTCGGCACGCTCTCTGGCCTTGGCGGCAGCGGCGGCCTCGGCGGCCTTCTTCTCGGCCGCGGCCTTTTCGGCCTTTTCGGCGGCGGCACGCTTCTCGGCAGCCGCCTTCTTCTCGGCGGCGGCTTTTTCGGCAGCGGCCTCCTCGGCCGCGGCCCTTTCCGCGGCAGCCTTTTCCGCAGCCGCGCGCTTCTCGGCGGCGGCTTTTTCGGCGGCCGCTTTCTCGGCCCTTTCCGCCTCGGCGCGGCGCTCGGCCGCCGCGCGGCGTTCCGCGGCACGCTCCTCGGCCGCGCGCTCCTCGGCGGCTTCGGCCTTCTCGGCGGCGGCCTGGCGACGGGCGCGCTCTGCCGCGGCCTCGGCCTTGCGGGCCGCCTCGGCCTCTTCGCGGCGGGCAGCCTCGCGGCGCTCTTCGGCCGCGCGCTCCTGCGCGGTGCGCCTTGCGGCCTCGGCCTCGCGCTTCTCGGCGGCGGCCTCGGCGGCAGCGGCTTCCTCGGCCTCGCGGGCCAGCACCGCCTCGCGCCGCTGGGCAGCCAGGGCGGCCTCGCGCCGGGCCTGGGCGGCCTGCGCGACCGCTTCGGGCCGGCCCCGGGGCCGTGCGGATTCGACCGGCGCCTGCGCCGAGCGCTGCGGCACCGGAGCGGGGGATTGCGGCTGGGCCGCCTCGCGCGCCGGTTCGGGACGCGACGCGGGGGCCGGCGGCGCCGCCCCGTCGTCCGAGGCAGGCTGGCGCGGCTGCGGCGCCAGGGTCGCCACCGCGACGGGCCGGGCCTGATCCTGGAAATCGGAGAGGTCCGGGCGCGATTCCGGGCGTGCCGCAGGCCGGGCCAGTTCCGCCGCCGCCGCATCCGGCGCGGGCGGGGCCTGTGCCTCGGGCGCGCCGGCGCTGTCCTCGTCGGCTGGCGCGCGCGGCTGGGCCGGGGTGGTCGCGGCGGCCTCGGACAGGGGCGCCGTCCCCTCGGCCGCGGCGGCAAGCGCCTGGAACTCGGCCTCGGACATGGTCGAGACCTCGGCCATGCGCACGGCCTCCAGCGGCTGGGGCCGGAACAGGGCGCCGCCCAGAACGGCAAAGCCCAGGATGCCGGCATGGGCCGCCCCCGAAACCCACCAGCCGATGCGGTCGGCGCGGTCCATCGCTAGCCTTCCACGCCCGCGTCCATGCGCGGCCCGCCGGTGTCGGTGACCAGCACGATGTTGTTGAAGCCGGCGGCGTTCAGCGCGCCCATCACCTGCATGATCCGCGCATAGGGAATCGAGCCGTCCGCCCGCAGATAGATCTTGTCGCTCTGGCGTTCCTCGGCCACGGCGCGCAGCCGGGTGATCAGCTCCTCCTCGGGGACCTCGGTGTTCATCACCATGATCGGCCCCTCGGGCGTGACGGACACGGCCAGCGGTTCCTCGGGCTCGGCCGGGACGGATTGCGCGGCGGTCTTGGGCAGTTCCAGCGGCACGCCCACGGTCAGAAGCGGCGCCGCGACCATGAAGATGATCAGCAGCACCAGCATCACGTCCACAAAGGGCGTGACGTTGATTTCGGCCATCGGCTGGCTGCGGCTGCGGCCGCGCCCCTTGCGGGCCTTTCTGACGACCCCCGCACCCATCACGCGTCGTCCAGCTGGCGCGACAGGATGGTCGAGAATTCGTCGGCGAAGCTTTCGTAATTGCCGGTCAGCCGGTCGCTGTCGGCGCTGAGCTTGTTGTACAGCACCACCGCCGGGATCGCGGCCAGCAGCCCCAGCGCGGTCGCGACCAGCGCCTCGGCGATGCCCGGCGCCACCACGGCCAGCGAGGTGTTCTGCGAAATCGCGATCTCCTCGAAGGCGGTCTTGATGCCCCAGACGGTGCCGAACAGCCCGATGAAGGGCGCGGTCGACCCCACCGTCGCCAGGAATGGCAGTCCCGCAGTCAGCCGGTCGCTCTCGCGATTGATCGCCACGCTCATGGCGCGGTCGATTCGCGCGGTCGCCCCCGCGATCAGCCCGCCATCGTCGCGGTGGCTGCGGCGCCATTCGTTCATCCCGGCCGCAAAGATCCGCTCGGACGCCCCCTTGGGATCATCCCCGATGCGGTCGTAAAGATCGTCCAGCGGCTGGCCCGACCAGAAGGCGCGGTCGAACTTGTCGGCCTCGCGCCGCGCGGCGTTGATGATGATGATCTTGCGGATGATGATCGCCCAGGCCCAGACCGAGGCCAGGACCAGGATCACCATCACGATCTGGACCGTCAGCGAGGCGCGCGCGAACAGCGCGATCAGCGAGAAATCGACCGGCGTCCCGGCTCCGGCGAGTTGTTCCATCAATCAAGGCCTGTGCTATGGCCGCTGGCTGCGGCTTCTGGCCTGCCGCTTAGCAGACGCGGCGGGGATGACAAAGCCTTGCGCGTCTCAATTCTGCGTCAGCCGCTCGGCAACCGGGCGCGGCATCCGCACCGGCCGGCCTGCCTGGTTGATGCAGACCAGCGTGACCACGGCGGAAAACAGCACCGTGCCGTCGCGCACCACCTTCTGGCACAGCGCAATGCGCGCCGAGCCCATCTCGACCACCCGCGACTGCACGACCAGCGCGTCGTCGAAGCGTGCGGGCGACAGGTAATCCGCCTCGATCCGGCGCACGACAAAGACCAGGCCTTGGTCCTTCATCGCGACCTGATCGACGCCGCGGTCGCGCAGCCACTCGCTGCGGCCGCGTTCGATGAACTTCAGGTAGTTGGCATAATAGACGATGCCGGCAAGATCGGTGTCCTCGTAATAGACGCGGAGGGGGAACTGGTGCATGGGCTGTCTCCTGACTGATCCGTCGCGGGGGTTTTCCACCCCCGTCGTCGTACCGACGACTCCCCCGGAGGATATTTGGACACGAAAGAATGCTTCAGGTCGCGTGCAGCCGCGCGGCAAGGCGCAGGGCGTGCGAGGGATCGCGGGCGGCGGCAGGCATGACCGGATCATAGGCCGCCCGGATCAGCCGCGCCAGCGCCGGAGACGGAGTGACATCGCACGCAAAGGTCAGCAGGGCGCGCATTGCCAGCGCCTCGGCCAGTTGCGCCGGATGGGCATCGGCCAGACCGCCCCCCATGTTGACCAGCGTGATGCAGGCGCGGATGCCGCCGTCGGGATCAAAGCGAAAGATCCGGTACTGATCTGCCTTCCCGGCCCTCAGCCGCGCCGCAAGCCCCGCCTGACCGGTCAGCCGCTCCAGGTCGGGGATGGCGTCCAACTCGTCCCAGTCGCGCAGAAAGAACGTCATCATGTTCGCCCCCATCTCGGGGTCGGTCTCGGCCATGGGGATCCCGGCATGGCCAAGGGCGCCAAGGGTCACGCGGCGAAAGATGTCCAGCGTCTCGTCCGACAGGCCGAAGATCACCGGCGCGACCGGCCGCCCCCAGCGGGCGCACAGATACTGCCCGTCGCGGGTGAACAGCGCGGCGATCTCGTCAGGCCCCAATGGCAAGCGCTTTCTCCGTTTTGCAAATATCCTCGGGGGTGAATTGCGGCGAAGCCGCAAGAGGGGGCAGACGGCCCCCTCGCTTCGCGGGCGTCACCCGACGATGGTCGCCTCGGTCGCCGCGCGCATCTCGTCCTCGCTGACGCCATCGGCCAGTTCGACGATCTTCAATCCACCCTCGACCACGTCCAGAACGCCCAGGTTGGTCACGATGCGGTTGACCACGCCCTGCCCGGTCAGCGGCAGCGTGCAGGCCTTCAGCACCTTCGACTCGCCGGCCTTGTTGGTGTGGTCCATCACCACCACCACCCGCCGCACCCCTGCGACCAGGTCCATCGCCCCGCCCATGCCCTTCACGAGCTTGCCGGGGATCATCCAGTTCGCCAGGTCACCGTTCTCGGCCACCTCCATCGCGCCCAGGATCGCCATGGCGATCTTGCCGCCCCGGATCATGGCGAAGCTTTCCGAACTGTCGAAATAGGCGGTCTGCGGCAGTTCCGTCACCGTCTGCTTGCCGGCGTTGATCAGGTCGGGGTCTTCCTCGCCCTCATAGGGGAAGGGGCCGATCCCCAGCATGCCGTTCTCGGACTGCAGCGTCACCTCGACGCCCTCGGGGATGTAGTTCGCGACCAGCGTCGGGATGCCGATGCCAAGGTTCACATACCAGCCGTCCTGCAGCTCCTGCGCGGCCCGCGCCGCCATCTGGTTCCGGTCCCATGCCATGCTCAGGCCTCCTTCTTCCGGGTGGTGCGCTGTTCGATGCGCTTTTCGTGGCTGCCCTGGATCAGGCGGTGGACATAGATGCCTGGCAGGTGGATCGCATCGGGATCAAGGCTGCCGGTCGGGACGATCTCCTCGACCTCGCAGACGCAGACGCGGCCGCATTTCGCCGCCGGCACGTTGAAGTTGCGCGCGGTCTTGCGGAAGATCACGTTGCCGCTCTCGTCGGCCTTCCAGCCCTTGACGATGGCGAGGTCCGCGACGATGCCGCGTTCCAGGATATAGGTCTCGCCGTCGAAGTCCTTGTGGTCCTTGCCCTCGGCGATGACGGTGCCGACGCCGGTTTTCGTATAGAAGCCCGGGATGCCGGCGCCGCCGGCCCGCATCCGCTCGGCCAGCGTGCCCTGCGGGTTGAACTCCAGCTCCAACTCGCCCGAGAGATACTGGCGCATGAATTCCGCATTCTCGCCGACATAGGACGAGATCATCTTCCTGATCTGGCGGCTGTCCAGCAGCTTGCCCAGCCCGAAGCCGTCCACGCCGCAGTTGTTGCTGGCGATGGTCAGGTCCTTCGTCCCGGCCTTCAGGATCGCCTCGATCAGCAGTTCGGGGATGCCACAAAGCCCGAACCCCCCGGCCGCAATCAGCATCCCGTCCCGCAACAGGCCGTCCAGAGCGGCGTCCGCGCTCGCATAGACCTTTTTCATCCATCCCTCCACGCTTGTCAGGCTTGTTTTGGGCGGTTTCCGAAACCAAGTCAACGCGAGGCAGGAAAGGATGGGACGATGCACAGGATCTCGATCCGGCGGGTCTATGAACCGGCCGCCGAAAACGAGGGGCGGACGATCCTGGTCGACCGGCTATGGCCGCGCGCCATCAGCCATGCCGAGCTTGGCGATGCGCCCTGGCTGAAGGACATCGCCCCGTCCGAGGACCTGCGCCACTGGTTCGCCCACGACCCCGCGAAATGGCCCGAGTTTCGCCGCCGCTACACCGCCGAACTGGACGCCAACCCGCAGGCGGTCGCCGAACTGCGCCGGCTGGCCGCACAGGGACCGCTGGTGCTGCTCTATGCGGCCAGGGACGAACAGCACAACAACGCGGTCGTCCTGCGCGACTACCTGGGTCAATAGCCCAGCGTCGCCGCATCCGGCCGGCGTGGGTCGGACGCCCCCAGCAGCGCCCCGCTGGCCGGGTCGCGCATGATCGATTGGGTCGATCCCATCACCGGCTTTTCGGAAATCGTGTGCCCCTTGGCGGCCAGCAGGCGCAGGGTGTCGCGGCTGATCCCCTCCTCGATGCGCAACTCGTCGGGCAGCCACTGGTGATGGACGCGCGGCGCGGTCGAGGCCTCGGCCACGTTCATGCCGTGGTCGATCATGTTCATGACGACCTGCAGCACGGTGGTGATGATCCGGGCGCCGCCGGGCGAGCCGGTGACCAGCCAGGTCTCGCCGTCCTTCAGCACGATGGTCGGCGTCATCGAGGACAGCGGCCGCTTGCCCGGCTGCACCGCATTGGCATCGCCACCCACCAGGCCGAAGGCGTTGGGCACCCCGGGCTTGGCCGAGAAGTCGTCCATCTCGTTGTTCATCAGGACGCCCGTGCCTTCGGCCACCAGCCCCGAACCATAGTTCAGGTTGATGGTATAGGTGTTCGAAACCGCGTTCCCCGCCTTGTCCACGACCGAGAAATGCGTGGTCTGGTCGGATTCGTAGGGCGCCAGATCGCCCGGTCCGATCATGGCTGAGGGCGTCGCGTATTCCGCGCTGATCTTGCCGCGCAGCTCGGCCGCATAGTCCTTGCTGGTCAGGGCCGCGACCGGGACGTCGACGAAATCCGGGTCGCCCAGGTATTCCGAGCGGTCGGCATAGGCCAGCTTCATCGCCTCGGCCATCAGGTGGATCGTCTCGGCGGTGTTGTGCCCCAGCGCCCCGATGGGATAGCCCTCCAGCGTGTTCAGGATCTGGATCAGGTGCACCCCGCCCGAGGACGGCGGCGGCATCGAGACGATCTCGTATCCGCGATAGCTTCCCCGCACCGGCTCGCGCAGCACGGGCTTGTAGGCGGCCAGGTCCTCGACCGTCATCGGCCCGCCGGCCGCCTGCACGGCCCTGGCGATGTTCTCCGCAACCGCGCCCTTGTAGAACCCGTCCGGCCCCTCGGCGGCGACCTTTTTCAGCGTCGCCGCCAGGTCGGCCTGCACCAGGCGCTCGCCCGGGCGATAGCCCGCCCCGCCCTCCTTGAAGAAGATCTTCGCCGTCGAGGGATGCTTCATCAGCGCCTCGCGCTCGGCCTCGAGGCTGTCGGCCAGGTCGGGGGTGACGATGATCCCCTCCTCGGCCAGACGGATGGCGGGGGCGATGACATCGGCCCAGGGCATCGAGCCGTAGGTGTCCAGCGCCATCCGCATGCCCGCGACGGTCCCCGGCACGCCCGAGGCCGCGCCGGTATAAAGCGACTTGTCGCTGTCCGCCTCGCCCTTGTCGTCCAGGAACATGTCGCGGCTGGCCCCCGAGGGCGCCAGTTCGCGATAGTCGATGGCCTGCGTCCGGCCGGTTTCGGCATCATGGACCAGCATGAAGCCGCCGCCGCCCAGATTGCCCGCCCGCGGCAGCGTCACCGCAAGCGCAAAGGCCACCGCGACGCCGGCATCGACCGCATTGCCGCCCTTGGCCATGATGTCGCGCCCGATCTCGGCCGCCAGACGTTCCTGGGCCGAGACCATGCCGTTTTCCGCCCAGACCGGGTGGATACGGTCCATTTCGGAAAAGATCGTGGCCTGCTGTGCGCCCGCCGGGCCCGCCAGAAGCAAGCCCGCAATGGCCAATCCTGAAATCCGCATGTCCCGCCTCCGCTGCAACCTTGGGGGAAGCCTAGCAGCGGATGGGCGGGGATCAAAACCCAAACGTTCCGCCCATGGCGGATGCCGCGTTCGGGTATTTGGAAAACAGTGAAAACGGGCCAGCTCGTCTTCGTTTCCCGAATACCGATGGACGGCGCCGAACCGAGGCGATCACTCGGCCTTCCGGGCGCCGGCCTTCTTGGTCGCGGCAGGTTTTTTGGCCGCGGGTTTTTTCGCCGTGGCCTTCTTGGCGGGGGCCTTTTCGGCCTTGGCGGCGGGCTTCTTCGCGGGTTTCCTGCCCGACTTGCCGGCCTTTTCGGCGATCAGCTCCAGCGCCCGCTCCAGCGTCACCGCCCCGGGCTCCAGGTCGCGCGGCAGGGTCGCATTGACCTTGCCCCATTTGACATAGGGGCCGTAGCGGCCGGCCAGAACCTGAACCGGTCCGCCTTCGGGATGCTCGCCCAGTTCGGCCAGGGGCGCGGCCGGGGCCGCCCGGCCTCGGGTCGCCTTCTGGGCCAGAACCTCGACGGCGCGGTTCATGCCGATGGTGAAGACTTCGTCCACATCGGGCAGGTTCGCGTATTTCGCGCCATGCTTCACATAGGGGCCGTAGCGGCCGATCCCGGCCTCGACGGGCACGCCGTCCTCGGGGTGCGGGCCGATCTCGCGCGGCAGGGCCAGCAGGGCCAGCGCCCGGTCCAGATCGACCGAGGCCAGGTCCCAGCCCTTGGGGATCGAGGCGCGGGGCGGCTTGGGATTCTCGGCCGTGGCCTCGCCCCGCTGCACATAGGGACCGAAGCGGCCGTTCTTGAGGCTGATCTGATCGCCGTTGTCCTCGCCCAGCACGGCATCGCCGACAATCTCGGCATCGGGGCTGCTGATCGGACGGGTGAAGCGGCATTCCGGATAGTTGGTGCAGCCGATGAAGGCCCCGCCCGAGCGCGCCGTCTTCAGATGCAGCCGCCCCTTGTGGCAGAGCGGGCATTCGCGCGGGTCGCCGCCATCGGCGCGCGGCGGATAGAGATGCGGCGCCAGGGCCTCGTCGATGGCCTCCAGCACCTCGCCGATGCGCAATTCGCTGGTGCCTTCCAGCGCGGCGGTGAAGTCCCGCCAGAAGCGGCGCAGCACCTCGCGGTAGGCGCGCTCGCCCGAGCTGATGTCGTCAAGTTCGCCTTCCAGGTTGGCGGTGAAGTCGTAGCTGACATAGCGCGGGAAGTATTTCTGCAGAAAGACCGTGACCAGCCGGCCCTTGTCCTCGGGGATCAGGCGGTTCTGTTCCTTGCGGACGTAATCGCGGTCCTGGATCGTCGTCACGATGCTGGCATAGGTCGAGGGCCGGCCGATGCCCAGTTCTTCCATGCGCTTGACCAGGGTCGCCTCGGTATAGCGCGGGGGTGCCTGTGTGAAATGCTGCTCGGGGGTAACGCTGCGCTTTTCGGTCGCCTCGCCTTCCTGGATCAGCGGCAGGCGGCGGCCGTCATCCTCGTCCTCGTCGTCGCGGCCCTGGTCGTAGACCCGCAGGAAGCCGTCGAACAGCATCACCTGCCCGGTGGCGCGCAGGCCGACCTGGCCGTCGGGGCTGGCGATCTCGACCGTGGTGCGCTCCATGCGGGCCGATTCCATCTGGCTGGCAATGGTGCGCTTCCAGATCAGGTCATACAGCGCCTTCTGGTCCTTGTCCGCGACCGGCAGCCTGTCGGGCGACAACATCATGTCGGTGGGGCGGATGCACTCGTGCGCTTCCTGGGCGTTCTTGGCCTTGTTCTTGTACATGCGCGGGCTCTTCGGCAGGTATTCCGCGCCGAAACGGGCCTTGATCGCGTCGCGGGCGGCCATGACGGCCTCGGGGGCCATGTCGATGCCGTCGGTCCGCATATAGGTGATGTGGCCGGCCTCATAGAGCCGCTGCGCCGCCGACATGCAGGCCCGCGCCCCCAGGCCCAGCTTGCGGCTGGCTTCCTGCTGCAGGGTCGAGGTCATGAAGGGCGGCCAGGGATTGCGGCTGGCCGGCTTGGCCTGGACGCTGGCGACGGACAGATCGCGCGACTGGATCGCGGCCACGGCCAGCTGCGCGGTTTCCCCGTCGGCGATGTCGAAGCGTTCCAGCTTCTTGCCGCCGAAGACGTTCATGGTGGCGTCGAACTCATCGCCGCGCGGGGTGGCCAGGCGGGCATGCACCGACCAGTATTCGCGGGGCTTGAAGGCCTCGATCTCCATCTCGCGGTCGACGATGATGCGCAGGGCGACCGATTGCACCCGGCCTGCCGACTTGGCGCCTGGCAGCTTCCTCCACAGGACCGGCGACAGGTTGAAGCCGACGAGGTAATCCAGCGCGCGGCGCGCCAGATAGGCATCGACCAGCGGCTGGTCGATCTGGCGCGGGTTGGCCATGGCCTCGGTCACGGCATTCTTGGTGATGGCGTTGAAGGTGACGCGGCTGACCTCGGCGCCCTTCTTCAGCGCCGGCGCCAGCGTCTCCAGCAGGTGCCAGGAGATCGCCTCGCCCTCGCGGTCGGGGTCGGTCGCCAAGATCAGGTTCGGGTCGCTTGCCAGCGCATCCTTGATCGCCTTGACGTGCTTGCGGCTATCCGCCGCAACCTCCCATTTCATGGCGAAATCGGCTTCGGGATCGACGCTGCCATCCTTGGGCGGCAGGTCGCGGACATGGCCGAAGGACGCCAGAACCGTATAGTCGTCGCCCAGGTATTTATTGATCGTCTTGGCCTTGGCCGGAGATTCAACGACGACGACGGGCATGAAAATTCCTTCGCATGATTCGGCGCCGGAACATGGGCACAGCCCGGCGGACTGTCAACGCCGGGCTTCTTTCTTGTCCAAATATCCTGCGGGGGTCCGGGGGCGCAAAGCCCCCGGCAGCGGGTCAGATGCCGTCGCCGACAAAGGCCTTCTCGACCACGAATTCCTTTGGATCGCTGTTCGCGCCCTCGCGCAGGCCAAAGCCTTCCAGCACCTCCTTGACGTCGGTGTTGAAGGCCAGGCTGCCGCAGATCATGGCCCGGTCGGTCGCCGGGTCCATGGGCGGCAGGCCCAGGTCGCGGAACACCTTGCCCGAGGTCAGGTTGTCGGTGATCCGGCCCATCAGCGGGCCGTCCTCGCGCGTGGTGGTCGGGTAATACAGCAGGCGCTTTGCGAAATCCTCGCCGTAAAGCTCGCCCAGCAGGGGGTCGTGGCGCAGGTTCTCGACCAGTTCGCGGCCATAGGCCAGTTCGTCGGCGGTGCGGCAGGTGTGCATCATGATGACCTGCTCGAACCGCTCATAGCTCTCGGGCTCGCGCATCAGGCTGGCGAAAGGCGCGATGCCGGTGCCGGTAGCCAGGAACCACAGACGCTTGCCGGGCAGCAGCGCGTCCAGGACCAGCGTGCCCACCGGCTTCGGACGCAGGATGATTTCGTCGCCCACCTGGATGTTCTGCAGCTTCGAGGTCAGCGGCCCGTCCGGCACCTTGATCGAATAGAATTCCAGTTCGTCGTCCCAGGCCGGCGAGGCGATGGAATAGGCGCGCAGGATCGGCTTGCCGTTGTCGCCGGGCAGGCCGATCATCACGAACTCGCCCGAACGGAAGCGCAGGCTGGCCGGCCGGGTCACGCGGAACGAAAACAGCCGGTCGGTCCAGTGCCGGACAGCGGTCACGGTCTGGGCGTCGGGCAGGGTCTTGGCGGGTTTGGCGGCGGCATCGGCCACGGGAACATCCAGAGTCATGTCAAGTCCGTGTCTATCTACGTTACAATCAGGGCCGGGAAAACCCCGGCCCGAGGAGCGCGTCGCGGTGGGTTGCCAAAGGGCCTCAGCCTGCCAGACGCGCGCGATGATCCCATTCCTTCCAGTCGGCGCGATAGAGCCACTGCTCCTGCGGCTGGCGCTCGGCCAGGGCGGCGCTGATCTGGACCTCGTCAAAGCCCACGCGGCGGGCCATGGCGTATTGATCGGCGATCAGCCCGCCGACGGCGCGCAGGCGGCCCTGATACCCCTTCTCGCGCAGGATCCGCGCCAGGCTGAAGCCCCGGCCGTCGCTGAACGAGGGGAAGTCGATCGCGACCAGTTCCTGGTTCAGGTAGTTTCCCAGGGTCGCCGGGTCGGTGTCGGGGGCCAGAACGACGGGCTCGGCCCCGTCATGGGGGTGAAAGCCGTCGTCGCGGACAAGGACAAACTCGCTCATGCATTCGCTCCTGCGCGGACCATCTTGCCGCCGATGAAATGGATGCCGCATTCGGTCTTCTGGCTGCCGCGCCAGCGGCCCGCCCGCGGATCCTCGCCCGGCTTGATGGGCGAGGTGCAGGGCGCGCAGCCGATCGAGGCATAGCCCTTGGCGACCAGCGGATGGCGCGGCAGGTTGTTGTCGTCCATATAGTCCTGAACGTCCTCGCGCCGCCAGTGGGCCAGAGGATTGATCCGCAGGCGGGACGGCGGCTCGGCCTCGAAGAACTCCAGTTCCTGGCGCTGGCCGCCCTGGAAGCGCTTGCGCCCGGTGATCCAGGCGTCGAACTTCGACAGCTCGCGTTCCAGCGGAATGGTCTTGCGGAAATCGCAGCAGGCATCGGTGTTGAACTGGTGCAGCGTGCCGTCCGGGTCGTTCAGCGCGACCTCCTTCTCGGTCGCGCGAATGACCCGCACGTCGGTCAGGCCCAGCTTCTGCGTGACCTCGAGCTGGTAGTCCAGCGTTTCCTGGAACAGCATCATCGTGTCGATGAACAGCACCGGCGTACCCGGCGCCACCACCGAGACCATGTGCAGCAGCACCACGGATTCCGAGCCAAAGGACGACACCAGCGTGCTGGACCCCAGGTCGGGATCGCGCAGCGCCCGGCGCAGCACCTCGGTCGCGGCATGGTGCTTGTAGCGGTCGTTCAACCGCGAGGCGCGCGCCTCGAGCGTGTCGTCAAGCATGGGCTTCGTACAGCGCCGCCTTGAACGGCGCCATTCCCACGCGCCGATAGGCGTCGATGAAGCGCTCCTCGGGCGAGGACCGGAGTTCCAGATAGGCGTCGATCAGCCGGTCGATGGCGCCGACGACCTCTTCGGCCGGAAAGCCCGCGCCCGGCTTCTGCCCGATGGCCGGGATGTCGTAGCCGTCGCCGCCCAGCGTGATCTGATAGTTCTCGACCCCCGCGCGATCCAGCCCCAGGATGCCGATATGGCCCAGGTGGTGGTGGCCGCAGGCGTTGATGCAGCCCGAGATGCGGATGTCGATCCGGCCGATCTCGTCCTCGAGATCGCGGGCGCGGAAATGCTCGGCGATCTCCTGCGCGATCGGGATCGAGCGGGCCGTCGCCAGCGCGCAATAGTCCATGCCCGGGCAGGCGATGATGTCGCTGATCAGCCCCGCGTTCGCGGTGGCAAGCCCGGCGCCCTTGAGCTCCTGGTACAGCGCGAACAGGTCCGACTTGTGGACATGGGGCAGGACCACGTTCTGGTCGTGGCTGATGCGCAGATCGGCGTGGCCGTAGCGTTCGGCCAGATCGGCCAGCAGCCGCATCTGTTCGGCCGAGGCGTCGCCCGGGGTCTGGCCCGGCGCCTTGAAGCTGACCTTGACGCTGGCATAGCCCGGCGCCTTGTGGGCCGTCAGGTTGGTGTCGGTCCAGCTGCGGAAGGCGGGGTTCTCGGCCCGCTTCGCCTGGTAATCCCCCTCGGGCGCATCGCGGAAAGCAGGGGCGGCGAACAGGGCCTTCAGCCTGTCCAGGTAATCCTGATCGACGCCGGTAAAGACCGCCCGGCGGTTCAGGAACTCGGCCTCGATCTCCTCGCGCATCACGTCCAGGCCGCGCTCGGCCACGGTGATCTTCAGCCGGGCCTTGTACTTGTTGTCGCGCCGGCCCGACAGGTTGTAGACCGCGATGATCGCTTCCAGATAGGGCAGCAGATCCGGCTCGGGCAGGAACTCGCGCACCACCTGGCCGATCATGGGCGTGCGGCCCAGGCCGCCGCCGATCCAGACCTGATAGCCCGTCTCGCCCCGGTCGTTGCGCTTGAGCCGCAGCCCGATGTCATGGGCCGCGATCACCGCCCGGTCGTTTTCCGAGCCGGTGATGGCGATCTTGAACTTGCGCGGCAGGAACTGGTATTCCGCGTGATCCGTTGACCATTGCCGGATCAGCTCGCCATAGGGGCGCGGATCGGCCACCTCGTCGGCGGCGGCGCCGGCATAGGCGTCGGTGGTGACGTTGCGGATGGTGTTCCCCGAGGTCTGGATCGCGTGCAGGCCCACGTCGGCCAGCGCGTCAAGCATGTCGGGAATGTCGATCAGCTTCGGCCAGTTGTACTGGATGTTCTGGCGCGTGGTCCAATGGCCATAGCCCTTGTCCCATTTCTCGGCCAGCAGCGCCAGCGTGCGCATCTGGTCGGGGCTGATCGTGCCATAGGGGATCGCCACCCGCAGCATGTAGGCATGCAGCTGCAGATAGACGCCGTTCATCAGCCGCAGCGGGCGGAATTCGTCCTCGGTCAGCGAACCGTCCAGACGGCGCTGCACCTGGCTGCGGAACTGCTGGGCCCGGTGGCGCAGGTATTCGTTGTGCTGGGGGCGGGCGTCAAACATGGCTGACCTCGGCGTCGGAAGAGGAAAGTTCGGCCTGGATGCCGTGGAAATAGTTCGAGGGCCCGCGGCGGCGGAAGGCCTCGCGGAAATGGGTGGGCTCGGGACGGCCGTCGGGACCGCGGCGGGCCTCGACCAGATACGGGCCGACGACCAGATTGGCCTGACGGTTCGCTTCCAGCAGCGCCAGTTCGGCGATGGCCTCGTCCTCGAAAAGCTCGGCTTCGCGCGGGTCGGCGGTCCAGCCCCCGTCGCGCATCCAGACGCAATGACCCAGGCGCAGGTCGTTTGCGGTGATGACACCGGGTTTCGCAGCGGACGGGATGAAGCCTTTTGACATCGCCTTTGCCTTTCGGATTGGGTCCCCTCTATATAGAAAATTCTTCGCCATATTGACGAGTAGGGCGAAAAAATAAGAAACAGGTCCGCATTCCCGCGCCCGCCACAGGATCAGGTTTCGCCATGAGCCAAGACAGACAAACGCCCTTCCGGCTGGACGAGGTGGACCGCAAAATCCTGTCCCTGCTGCAAGAGGACGCCACCCTGTCGCTTGATGACATCGCAAACCGGGTGGGGGCGTCCAAGACCCCGGTCTGGAACCGAATCCGCAAGCTGCGTGAGGCGGGGGTGATCCGCGGCCAAGTGGCGCTGCTGGACCCCGACGCGCTGGGGCTGGACGCCTGCTTCTTCGTGCTGATCCGCACCAGCGAACACGATCCCGACTGGGCGCGCCGCTTCCTGGCCGCCGTCCGCGCCCGCCCCGAGGTGATCGAGGCGCACCGGCTGGCCGGCGATATCGACTACATCCTGAAGGTCCGGGTCCGGAACGCGCGGGCCTATGACCGCTTCTACCAGGCGCTGATCTCGGAGGTGCGGATCCACAACGTCACCGCGCTGCTGTCGATGGAGGAGCTGAAGGCCACGACCGCGCTGCCGCTGGACTGACCTGCGCTTGCGGCGCGGCCGCATGGGTATTGGGCAACGAGGAAACCCTCAGCCTTGCCGCGCCTGGGCCAACGCCCGCGGCAAGGCCTGGGCGAAGGCGTCGAGCTCCGGGTCCGGCGCGCAGGACACGCGGATGCAGCGGTCCATCGGCGCAACGCCGGGCATCCGGGCAAAGATGCCCAGGTCGGCCAGCGCATCCAGCACCCGCCGGGCCAGGGCACCATCGCCGCCGCAGTCGATGGCGACGAAATTCGTGGCCGAGGACAAGGCACGCAGCCCGTTGTCGCGGGCGATGGCCTCCAGGCGCGCGCGGGCGGCAGTCACCGCGCGACAGATCCGCTCGAGGCCGTCGCGATCGGCCAGCGCGGCCAGCGCCCCCGCCTGCGCGATGCGGTTGATGCCGAAATGGTTGCGGATGCGGTCGAAGCCCGCGATCAGCGGCTCGGGCCCGATGGCATAGCCGATCCGCGCGCCCGCCATGCCATAGGCCTTGGAAAAGGTGCGGAACCGGATCACCCGGTCGTCGGCCGGGTCGATGCGGGGGATCGCCTCGGCCGGGGCGAATTCGGCATAGGCCTCGTCCAGCACCAGCAGCGCGCCTTGGGGCAGATCGGCCAGCATCGCCTCGATCCGCGCGCCGGGGTGCCAGCTGCCCATCGGATTGTCGGGGTTGGCCAGATAGACCAGCCGCGCGCCGTGATCGCGGGCCGCGGCCAGCAGGGCATCGGGGTCCTCGGCATCGGCGCGATAGGGTACCTTGACCAGGCGCCCGCCAAAGCCCGCAACGTGATAGTTGAAGGTCGGATAGGCGCCGTCCGAGGTCACCACCGTCTCGCCCGGTGCCACGACCAGCCGCACCAGCAGACCCAGCAGCCCGTCGATGCCCTCGCCCAGCATGATGTGCCCGGGCGCGACGCCGTGATGCGCGGCCAGCGCGCTTCGCAACACATGGCTGTCGGGATCGCCGTATTTCCACGCCTCGGCCGCCGCCCGGGCCATCGCCTCGACCGCCAAGGGTGTGGGGCCAAAGCCGTTCTCGTTCGCGCCGAGCCGGGCTGTGAAAGGCGCGCCGCGCCGCCGCTCCAGCGTCTCGGGTCCGGTAAACGGGACGGTGGCCGGCAGGCCGTCGGGGATGGGGGCAAAGCGCAATCGGTCCATGACCGCGACAGAAACCGCAAATCCCGTGTCCGCGCAAGAGTCCCCGAGGGCTTCTTTCTTGTCCAAATATCCCGGGGGAGTCGCGGCACGCGACGGGGGCAGAGCCCCCCTTCCCTTAGAACGCCTTGAAGGTCATCGTGGTCAGGGTGCGCACGATGCCGGGGATGTCGAACAGGTTCTCGGCCAGAAAGTGGCCCACATCCTGGTCCTCGGGGACATAGATCTTGGCCAGCAGGTCGTATTCCCCCGAGGTCGAGTAAAGCTCGCTGACCAGTTCGCGGTCATAGATCGCGTCGGCGACCTCGTAGGTCTTTCCGGGGGTGCAGCGGAACTGGACAAAGACCGGGCGCATGGCGGATCTCCTTGGGCTTTGGCCCGGACCCTAGACTGTGGCCGGGGCCGGGGTCCAGTCCCCGCGGGCAAATCCGCGCCAGAACCGCCGCATCAACAGGACGGCCGCAAAGCTCAGGCCCACGACAAGGCCCAGCCACAGCCCCGCCGGACCCAGCTCCAGGACAAAGGCCAGCCCGTAGGCCACGGGCATGCCCACCACCCAATAGCTGATCGCAGCCAGAATCATCGGCACGCGCGTGTCCTGCACGCCGCGCAGCAGCCCCAGGCCGATCACCTGCATCGCGTCCATCAGTTGAAACAGGCCCGCATAGAACAGCAGGCCCGCCGCCAGTTCGACGATGGCGGGCGTTTCGGGGTGGGTGGCGTCCAGGTACAGGCCCACCAGCTGGCGCGGGAACAGCTCAAAGGCGGCGACCGCCAGCAGCGCCAGGACCACCGATATGCCGATGACCGTCACACCGGCGTCGCGCATGCCCTGCGCATCCCCCCGGCCCTTGGCCTGGCCGATGCGCACGGTCGCGGCGTTCGACATGCCCAGGTGCAGCATGAAGGTGATCGAGGCGATCTGCAGCGCGATGCCATGGGCCGCCAGTTCGGGCGTGCCGATCCAGCCCATCATGACGTTCGAGCCGACGAACAGCCCGCCCTCGGCCACCATGGTCAGGCCGATGGGCAGTCCCAGGGCAAAGACCTGCCGCATCTCGGCCCAGTCGGGGCGCCAGAAACGCTGGAACAGGTGGTGCCGGCGCGCGGCGGGCAGCCAGGCCGCATAGCCCGCGATGGCCCCAAGCTGCAGGAACTGGACGACGACGGCGACGATGGCCGCGCCCCGGACCCCCATCTCGGGCGCGCCGAGATTGCCGAAGATCAGCACCCAGTTCAGGAACACGACCAGCGGCAACCCGGCCAGCGTGATCCACAGGACGACCTGGGTGCGCTCCATCGCGGCCAGATAGCTGGCCAGCGTCAGCTGGCACAGCACCGCGACCAGCCCGAACCCGGCGATGCGCAGGTATTCCTGCGCCAGTTCCGCCACCACCGACGCCTGCCCCACCGCCAGCAGGATCGGTTCGGAATACCACATCGCCGGCAGCGCCAGCACGCCGTAGCCGATGGAGAGCCACAGCGCCATCCGGGCCGAGCGGCGGACCTCGACCTCGTCGCCGCGCGCGATGGCCGCGGCGATCAGGCCCATGACGCCGATGCCGAAGCCCATGCCCAGAAAGAACAGGATGTGAAAGAACGAGGTGGCGATGACCAGCGCGGCCAGTTCGCTCACCCCGTACCAGCCGACCATGACGGTATCGGCGACGCCGATCGCCATGCGCGACAGGTGGCTGCCGACCAGCGGCAGGCCAAGCGCCAGCGTGGCGCGCAGATGGGGAAGATAAGGATCAAGGCGCATGGCTCCTGCCTTATCCTTGGGCAGGACGGGCAGCAAGAGGAGGCGGGATCAGGGCCGTATCTCGACCTCGGTGCCAAGGCGGGTCATGGCGAAGATCTCGTCCATCTCGTGGTCGGCGACGGCGATGCAGCCCTCGGTCCAGTCGCCCTTGACGCGGAAGCCGTCGGGGATCTGGTTCGGCTGGCCGTGGATCATGATGTCGCCGCCGGGGCTGTGGCCGGCGCGGCGCGCGGCCTCGCGGTGGCGGGGCTGGGGATAGTCGATGCCCAGGGACAGGTGAAAGCGGCTTTGCGGGTTCAGCCGGTCGATGCGAAAGATGCCCTCGGGCGTGCGGCCGTCGCCCTGCCGGGACTTGTCGCCGTCGGGCGAAAAACCCAGGGCGATGCGATAGGTCTTGGGTGGGCCCTGGCGCTGATAGACGGTCATGCGCCGGGCCGATTTCTCGACCAGGATGCGGTCGACCGGGGAAACCAGCTCGATCTCGTCCGGGGCGGTCTGCGGCAGGTAGGTGTCGGGGATGCCGAGGTCCGGCAGGCCCGGCAGTCGTTCCAGCCCCGGCGCCACGCCGATCCCCGGCCCCTCGGGCAGCAACGCAAGCTGGGGCGCGGGCCGCAGCAGCACCCAGCCGCCCCAGGTCAGGAACAGCAGCGCCGCAACCGAGAACAGGCCCGCCAGCCGCTTCATCCCCTGCCCCTCCTATTGCAGGTCGCCAAAGGCGCGGCTCATGCGCTCGACCGCAGCCTCGACCCGGGCGCGCGTCGTCGCCAGGTTGAAGCGCACGAAGCTTTCGCCCCCCGTACCAAAGGAGGCGCCGCCGCTGGCCGCGATGCGGGCGTCATGGGCGATGCGGCGCTCGATCTCGGCGGGGGACATGCCGGTGCTGGCGAAATCCACCCAGGCCAGATAGGTCGCCTGCAAGGGCATCGAGCGCAGGCCCGGGATCGCCGCGATCCCCCGGTCAAAGACCTGCCGGTTGCCGTCCAGATAGGCGACCAGATCGTCCACCCAGGCCGCGCCCTCGGGCGAATAGGCGGCGGCGACCATGTTCAGCCCGAACAGCCCCGGCGAGATGCCCAGCGCCGTGAACCGCTGCGACAGCCGCCGGCGCAGGTCGGGGTCGGCCACGATCAGGTTGCCGATATGGGCGCCGGCGATGTTGAAGGTCTTGGTCGCGGCCGTCAGGGTGATCAGGCGGGGCGCGGCCTCGGGGACCAGCCGCGCCAGCACATGATGGCGCGGGCTGCCCGGCAGCACCAGGTCGTGATGGATCTCGTCCGAGACCAGGATCAGGTCATGGGCGGCGCAGAACTCGGCCACCTGGCGCAGTTCGGCTTCGGACCAGACGCGGCCGCCGGGATTGTGGGGCGAACACAGCACCAGCATCTTCTCGCGGCCCGTCATCAGCCCGGCCCAGCCCTCCCAGTCCATGCGGTATTCGCCGTCCTCCACGACCAGCGGAAATTCGGTGATCCCGCGCCCGGCGGCGCGGATCACCCGGGCAAAGCCGTGATAGACTGGCGTCATCAGCACGACCGCGTCCCCGGGCGCGGTAAAGGTGTCCACGCACAGCGCGGTCCCGTTGACCAGCCCGTGCGCGGTCAGGATCCATTCCGGCTCGACCGTCCAGCCGTGGCGGTTCTGCATCCACCAGCGAATCGCCTCCAGATAGGGGCGGTGTTCGCCGGGATAGCCATAGATGCCGTGCCGGGCCATCGCCTCGACCGCCTGCTGGACCGGGGCGGGGGGGCGAAAGTCCATGTCGGCGACCCACATCGCGATGCCGTCCTGCGGCGCGACGCCAAAGATCTTGTGCATATCGTCCCATTTCGAGCACAGCGTGCCCAGGCGGTCGATGGGTTCGTCGAAATCTGCGGCTGGCATGGCATTCTCCTGATAGTCGGGCCCCACAATAACGGCTTGTTGCGCGGCTTGAACCCTTCGCCTAAGTGATACGCATGAGCATGCTGAATATTCTTCTTCATCCCGATCCCCGGCTGAAAAGGATCTGCGAGCCGGTGGCCCGCATCACGCCCGAGGTCGAGACCCTGGCCGCCGACATGCTGGCGACCATGTACGACGCGCCGGGCGTGGGCCTGGCCGCGCCGCAGGTCGGCGTGCTGTCGCGGCTTTACGTCATGGACTGCAACAAGGACCCCGAGGCCCCGCGCGACCCTCTGGTGATGGTCAACCCCGAAGTCACCTGGACCTCGGAGGCGCTGAACACCTATGAGGAAGGCTGCCTGTCGATCCCCGACCACTACGCCGACGTGACCCGTCCGGCCCAGGTCAAGGTCCGCTGGCTGGGCCTGGACGGCAAGACGCACGAACGCGACTTCGACGGGCTTTGGGCGACCTGTGCCCAGCACGAGATCGACCATCTCGACGGGCGGCTGTTCATCGACTACCTGGGCCCGATCAAGCGCCAGATGATCACGCGCAAGATGGTCAAGCTGAAACGCGAGAGGGCCCGTGCCTGAGCCGCTGACCGCAGCCGATCTGGCGGGCGCGCCCCGCCCGCCCGATCCGGCCGCGCTGCTCCGCCGGGGCCGGATGCGCCCGGTCGTCCTGCACCCCGACCCGATCCTGCGCCAGCGGTGCGAACCCGCCGGGGCGCTGGACTGGGACAGCCTGTGCCAGCTGGCCGGCGACCTGCTGGCGACGCTCTATCATGCCGGCGGGCGCGGCCTGGCCGCCCCCCAGATCGGCGAGCCGGTGCGCATCTTCGTCATGGATGCCGGCTGGAAGGCCGACGCGCCCTGCCCCCGCGTCTTTCTGGACCCGCAGATCACCCCCCTTGCCGGCCCCGACGAGACGGCCGAGGAAACCTGCCTGTCGATCCCTGGCCAGCCGGTCGCCGTCACCCGCCCCGCCGCCGTCTCGGTCGCCTTCTTCGACCTGATGGGCACGCTTTGCACGGCTGACCTGACGGGGATCGAGGCCCGCATCGCCCAGCACGAGGCCGACCACCTGGACGGCCGCCTCATCATCGACCGCGCGGCGCGGCGCGAAGTGCAGCGAAATCGTTAAAATCCCTGGCGTCCGGGTGATCCTGCGGCGGGTTCTGCTAGGCTGTCCCCATCGCAACCGGGGAACCGCCATGATCCTGTTTCTGACCTTCCTTGCCTTCGCCACCGGCTGCCTGCTGGGCGCCCGGGCCGTCCGCCCGTGCCCGGCTTCGCAGCCGCACCGGCACGAATGGGCGGCCTTTTGCCAGGGCGGCCTGCCCCTGCCGCCCGTCCCGGCATCGTCCTTCGGCAGCCTTCCGGTCGCGGCGGCGCTTGCCGGGACGGTCCAGGGACCCGGGCGCGCCGCCAGCGCCCTCGCCACCAGCGGCGGCCGGATTTACCTTCAGTCGCGGGCGTGATAGGGCGCAGCCATCCCCTGCCAAGGCCGCCCATGACCATCCGCCCCTTCCTGCCCTATTCGGACCGCCGCCTGCACATCCCGGCCGAGCCGGTCCAGGCGATCACCGAAACCGTGCGGATGATCTGGGACGACATGATCGACACCATGGACGCGATGCCGGGCGTGGGCCTGGCCGCGCCGCAGATTGGCATCATGCTGCGGCTGGCGGTGGTCGACGCCTCGGACAAGCGCGGCCAGGCGATCCGCATGGCCAACCCCGAGGTGCTGCACGCCAGCACCCAGATGCGCGCCCATGACGAGGCAAGCCCGAACCTGCCCGGCGTCTTCGCCCGGATCGAGCGTCCCCGCGCGGTGACCGTCCGCTTCCTGAATGACCGCGCCGAGATCGAGGACCGGGATTTCGTCGGCCTCTGGGCCACCTCGGTCCAGCACCAGATCGACCACCTGGACGGCAAGCTCTATGTCGATCACCTGACGCCCCTGCGCCGCAAGATGCTGGTGGCGAAATCGGCAAAGCTCGCGCGCCGATAGATCTGGCGCGGCAGGTCGTCCTGCGGGCTGCAACCGTTTCCCTCCTGCCCTGCGGCAAGGGGCCCGGACAGGCGCCGCCGCCTTCGCGCGCCGGTTTGACCGGGCAAGCCGCGGTGCAGCCGGGCCTTTTCTTTCAACCGGCCCGCCCCTAACCTGCGCGGGAAGGCCCATCCCGAAACCCCGGACCGGCGCCACGACCAACCCCGCCCGCGGCCCAAAGGGAGGCGCTGCCAGATGTTTTCGGTCCTGCCGCTGCTTTCGGGCCTGCTGTTCGCCGCCGCCTCGCTGACGCCGTCGCTGATCCCGCGGGACTGGATCATGCAGGGCGCGCTGGCCGGCGTTTCGATGGCGGCGGGCTATCTGGCGACGCAGTTCCTGCTGGCGCTGTGGCGCACGCTGCAGATCCCGGTGCTGTCCGGCCGGCGCGCCACCATCGCGCATGCCGTCGTCGCGGTCCCGGTGCTGGCGGTGCTGGTGCGCTGCGTTGCGCTGGCGGACGACTGGCAGAACAGCATCCGCCTGCGCATGGACATGCCTTTGGTCGAGGCGACGAACACCACCAAGATGCTGCTGCTGGCGGCGGCGGTGTTTCTGGTGCTGTTCGTCATCGGCAAGCTGGTGCAGGGGCTGTTCGACCTGCTGCGCCTGCGGCTGGCGCGCCATATCCCGGTCGCCAGCGCCAATGTGCTGGGGCTGCTGCTGGCGGCGATGATCGTGGTCACGCTGACCCGCGACGGGGTGGTGAACGCGGCCATGCGGATGGCCGACAGCTCCTACGCCGCCGCCCAGCACCTGACCGACCCGAACACCCCGCCCCCGTCCGAGGGCTGGCAATCGGGCGGCCCCGGTTCGGTCGCGGAATGGGGGCTGATGGGCGCGCCGGGGCGCGACTTCGTCACCGGCGGCCCGCGCGCCGCCGCGATCTCGGCCTTTACCGGCCGGCCCGCGCGCGAACCGCTGCGCATCTACATCGGCCTGGCGCAGGAAAAGGACGCCGAGGACCGCGCCCGCCTTGCCCTGGACGAGATGCTGCGCGTCGGCGCCTTCGACCGCAAGGTGCTGGTCGTGGCCAGCCCCACCGGCACCGGCTGGATGGACCCGGCCAGCTATGACGCGCTGGAATACATGCACAACGGCGACGTGGCGACGGTGGCGGTGCAGTATTCCTATCTGCAAAGCCCGCTGGCGCTGATCTTCGAAACCGATGCCGGGCTCGAGCAGACGACCGCGCTGACCCGCCTGGTCTATGACCATTGGCGCAGCCTGCCCCTCGATCGCAGGCCGCGGCTTTACCTGCACGGGATCTCGCTGGGGGCGTGGTCGTCGATGTATGCCCTCAACCCGTTCCAGATGATGAACGAACCCGTCTCGGGCGCGTTCTGGGTCGGGCCGCCGTTCCCCTCGACCCTGTGGCGCCAGGCCAACAGCGCCCGCGACCCTGCCAGCCCCCTGATCCTGCCCGAGGTCGATGACGGAGAGGTCATCCGCTATGCCAGCCAGTTCGCACCGCCCGACCGCTCGGGCCGGCCCTGGGGGCGGCTGCGCATCCTGTTCCTGCAGCACGCCAGCGACGCCATCGTGTTCTACAGCCCGACCTCGCTTTGGCGCAGGCCCGAGTGGATGAACGAGCCGCTCGCCCCGGACGTGTCGCCGGCGCTGGGGTTCACGCCCATCGTCACGCAGCTTCAACTGGCCGTGGACATGCTGATCTCGACCTCGACCCCGCCGGGCTTCGGCCATATCTACGACGCCGAGGAATACATCGACGGCTGGGTATCGGTGACCGCCCCCGAGGGGTGGACGCAGGCCGACACCAACAGGCTCAAGGCGAAATGCGGCAAGGGCGGGCTGCTTGGATGCGACAACGGCTGATCCTGGCCGCAGCGGTGGCGGGGCTGGTGGTGCTGCTGCTGGCACTGAACACGGCGCGGAACGCGGCCGGCTGGCAGCCCATCGCCCATACGCCCGAGGAACGCGACACCCTGCTGCGGCCGGCCTGGCGCCTGCTGCGCCCGCCGGGCCCCGGCCCCCACAAGGCGGCGATCCTGCTGTCGGGCTGCGACGGGGTGCATGACAACATGGACTGGTGGGCCGGGGTCATGCTGGCCCAGGGCCGCGCCGCGCTGATCCTGGACAGCCACGCGCCGCGCGGCCTGACCCTGGCGCAGTCCTGGCGCGCGGTCTGCGCGGGCCAGGTCCTGCCCGGGGCGGAACGGGCGGGCGACATCGCCGCGGCGCTGACCGCCCTGCGCGGGATGGCGGGGATCGACGCCTCGGATGTGGCGCTGCTTGGCGCCTCGCACGGCAGCTGGTCGGTGATGGAGCTGATGGCCGACCTGGGCGACGGCGCGGTGCCGCCCGGCCTGACCGACTGGCCCGCCCCGCCCGAAAGCCTGGCCGCGCAGGTCGGGCCCGTGCTGCTGCTTTACCCCTATTGCGGGGTGCTCAGCGGCGCCGGCCGCGCGGCCTGGCCTGGTCACGTCCAGGGATTGATGATCCTGGCGCAGAACGACAGCATCACCGACCCCGGCGCCTGCCGCAAGATGGCCGCGACGTTGACGGCCAAGGGCACGCGGCTGCAGGTCGAAACCCTTGCCGGCACCGACCACGGCTTTGACCAGCGCGAACGCTCGGCCCTGTCGGCGCTGCAGTTCGACGAACCCGCCCGGGACCGCGCCACGGACCTGGCGCAGGACTTCCTGCAAGGTTTTGCATCCCCCCGCCAGACCGGGCTATGACGGGGCCGCATTCAGGGAAAGGCAAGCCATGCGCGTGATCTTCATGGGAACTCCGGATTTCTCGGTCCCGGCGCTGCGGGCCATCGCCGCGCGCCACGACGTGGCGGCGGTCTATTCCCAGCCGCCCCGCGCGGCGGGACGCGGACAAAAGCCGCGCCCCTGCCCCGTCCATCGCGCGGCGGAAACGCTCGGCATTCCGGTCCGCACCCCCGAGCGGCTGAAATCCCCCGAAGAACAGGCCGCCTTCGCCGCCCTCGGCGCCGATGTGGCGGTAGTGGTGGCCTATGGGCTGATCCTGCCGCAGCCGGTGCTGGACGCGCCACGCCTGGGGTGCCTCAACATCCACGCCTCGCTTCTGCCGCGCTGGCGGGGGGCGGCGCCCATCCATCGCGCGATCATGGCGGGGGATGCGGAAACCGGGGTCGCCATCATGCAGATGCAGGCGGGGCTGGATACCGGCCCGGTCCTGGCCGAGGCGCGCACCCCCATCGGGCCCGAGGATACCACCGCCGACCTGCACGACCGCCTGGCCGAGATGGGCGCGGCCCTGATCGGGGATATTCTGGATCGCCTGCCCCTGCCCGCCGTGCCCCAGCCCTCCGAGGGGGTGACCTATGCCCAGAAGATCGACAAGGCCGAGGCCCGGATCGACTGGGCCCTGCCCGCGCCGCAGGTCGACCGCCAGATCCGGGGCCTGTCCCCCTTTCCCGGCGCCTGGTGCATGCTGGGCGGCGAACGGATCAAGCTGCTGCGCTCGCGCCTGGCGGCCGGGGCCGGCGCGCCCGGCACGGTGCTCCAGGGCTTCACCATCGCCTGCGGGACCGGCGCCGTCGAGGTGCTGGAAGCGCAGCGCGAAGGCAAGCGCCCGATGCCCGCGGCCGAGGTCCTGCGCGGCCTGACCTTGCCCGACCGCCTGGACTGACGGGCCGCCGCCCCGCGTTCGGCAAGGCCGCAATGGGTATCTGGAAAACAGAGACGAGCCACGCCACGCCCCGTTTTCACCGTTTTTCAAATACCCATGCCAAGGCTGCAACCCTCGGCGCGGGCCGGTCCGGTCACGTCCCGCGCGGCTTGGCGCGGGTGGTCGGGTCGGCCTCCAGCGGGCTTTCCGGCCAGGGATGACGCGGATAGCGCCCGCGCATGTCCTTGCGGACCTCGGCATAGCCGCCCGTCCAGAAGCCGGGCAGGTCGGTGGTCACCGCGATGGGCTTGCCGCCGGGGGACAGCATCTGGATGCGCAGGGGCCGCCCGCCGACGACCGGATGACGCGAGACGCCGAACAGCTCCTGCAGCTTCAACTCGATCGAGGGGGTTTCGTGGTCATAGTCGATAGGCACCTTGCGGCCCAGCGGCGTCACGAAATGGGCGGGCGCGGCCTGGTCCAGCCTGCGCTGGCCGTCCCAGCCGATGCGGGCCTTCAGCGCCTCGGTCAGGTCCAGCGCCCGCAGGTCGGCCAGCGTCCGCGCCCGGGTCAGCCAGGGCAGCAGCCAGTCGGGTTCGGCCAGCAGGCTTTCGTCATCGACCGGGCCAAGGTCGGGGACCAGCGCGATGCGCCCCCGCAGCCGCGCGGCCGAGGCGGTCCAGGCCAGACCGTTCGCCCGCAGCCCCTCGAGCGCCGCGCGGGCCAGCGCCTGGGGGTCGGGCGCATCCAGCGCCCGGTCCGCCAGCACCAGCGCGCCCAGCCGTTCCTGCCTGCGGGCGATCACCCGGTTTTCGCGGCGCGACCATTCGACGATCTCGGCCGCCTCGATGCGGTCGGCGTAAAGCGCGCGGATCTCGGCTTCGTGGATCGGGGCGGCCATGCGGATGCGCGCCTCGCGCGTGTCGCCGTCAAGGTCGGTCGCAACGATGAAGCGATGCGCGGCCAGTCCGTCGGCCTCGGGCAGGACCGCGCCCTTGCCGCCCGACAGGACATAGCGCGGCTGGTCGCCCTTGCGGCGCTGGCCGATGCGGTCGGGATAGGCCAGTGCCGCCATGGCCCCCGGCGACAGGTCCGTGCCATCGCCGGCCATCCGGCGCAGGCGGCGGGCCTCGCCCTGGATGCGGTGCAGGGCGGCGTCGTTCAGCGCCCAAGGCTGGCGGTCGCGAAAGGCGCGCGCGTCGCGCAGCGCCCCCAGGCGCAGGGTCAGGTCGGCGGGCGCCCCCGGACCCAGCGGGTCGCGGTCGGCCATCAGCGCGGCCAGCCCGGCCGCGTCCCGGCCCGCGACGGCCAGCATATGGGCCAGACGCGGGTGCAGCGGCAGCGCGGCCAGGCGGCGGCCGTGGCCCGTGATCCGCCCCGCGGCGTCGAGCGCGCCAAGGTCGTGCAGCAGCGCCCGCGCCTCGGCCAGCGCGGGGGCGGGCGGCGGCGTCAGGAAGGCCAGGTCCGACCCGTCCGAGCCCCAGATCGCCAGTTCCAGCGCCAGCCCCGCCAGATCGGCCACCGCGATTTCGGGGGGCGCGAAGGCGGGAAGCGCGCCTTCCTCGGCCCGCGCCCACATCCGATAGCAGATGCCCGGCGCGACACGTCCGGCGCGGCCCCGGCGCTGCTCGGCCTCGGCCCGGCTGACGCGTTCGGTGACCAGCCGGGACATGCCGCTGCCGGGATCGAAGCGCGCCCGCCGTGCCCGTCCGGCATCGACCACCACGGTCACGTCGGGAATGGTCAGCGAGGTTTCCGCGATCGCCGTCGCCAGCACCACCCGACGCCCATCCGACGGCCGCAGCACCGCCTGCTGGGCCTTGAAATCCATCGCGCCGTAAAGGGCCGCGACCTCGATTCCCAGGTCCAGCATGGCCTGGACGCGCCGGATCTCGCCCTCGCCAGGCAGGAAGGCCAGGATGGTGCCGCCCAGGGTCCGCGTCGCCGCCTCGGCCTCGGCGATCAGCCGCGCCGCCTCGGGGACCAGCCGGCTGCCGGCCGGCAGCGGGCGGTCCAGCCAGCGCGTCTCGACCGGAAAGGCGCGCCCCTCCGAGCGGATCACGGGCGCGCCGTCCAAAAGCGTTGCCACGGGCTGGGCATCCAGCGTCGCCGACATGACGACCAGCGCCAGGTCCGGGCGCAGCGCCGCCCGAGCCTCCCATGCCAGGGCCAGTCCCAGGTCGGCGTTCAGGCTGCGTTCGTGGAATTCGTCGAAGATGACGCAGCCGACGCCATCGAGCGAGGGGTCCGATTGCAGCATCCGGGTCAGGATGCCCTCGGTCACGACCTCGATCCGGCTGCCCGGAACGGATTCGCCCCGGATGCGATAGCCCACGCGGTCCCCCAGAGGCTCGCCCAGGGTCTGGGCCAGGCGGGCGGCGGCGGCGCGGGCGGCCAAGCGGCGCGGTTCCAGCATGACGATGCGGCCGGGGACGGCATCCAGCAGCGCCAGCGGCACACGCGTCGTCTTGCCGGCGCCAGGGGGCGCCACCAGCACGGCGCGGCCATGTGCGGCCAGGGCGGCGGTCAGCTCGGGCAGGACGGCGTCGACGGGCAAGGCGGAGGGCGGTTGCATGGGCCCCTTATGGCAAAGCCGCCACAGCAGGGAAAGATCCCCGGGCCCGGATTGAGAGCGCCGCGAACCCGTGCTTTCCTGCCCCGAACCTCCAAGGATTTTTCCGATGAACGAATGGCTTTTGCTGCTTTTGATTCCGCTGGGCGGGGCCGCGCTCGGATCGCTGTTCCAGCAGGATGACGATGACGGCGAGCGCGGGGAGACGCCCTCGCCCACCGAGGGGACCGAGGGCGACGATATCCTGCGCGCGCCCGACGGCTATTCGGGCGCCGTCAACGGCGCGGCAGGCGACGACAGCATCACCGTCGGCTCGCCTGACGACCCGAGCGACTATTCCCAGCGCAGCATCGCCCGGCCCGATGACGCCGGCTGGCTGGGCGCGTCGGGCTGGAACCCCGAGGACCTGGACAATGTGCCCGAGGGCGTGGTCGCCGCGCGGGGCGGTGCAGGCGACGACACCATCACCGGCGCCGGCTGGGGCATCGACATCGACGGCGGGGCGGGCGACGACCGGATCGCGCTGACCAGCGGCGACGCGGGCCAGGACGACACGAACGTCTTTGCCGCCGTCGCGCGCGGCGGCACGGGCGACGACGACATCGCCGTGACCGGCCGGGACGCGGTGGTTCTGGGCGATGCGGGCGACGACAGCATTGCCGCCTCGGGCAGCCACATGCGCATCGACGGCGGCGCGGGCGCGGACCGGATCGACGTGGCGGGGCTGACCGACAGCTCCATCGCGCTTGGCGCGGGCGACAGCGTGACCGGGCGCGGCGATGGCGACGACGGGCTGCGGTTCCTGCTGCGCGAGGGCGCGGACTTCACCGGCAACGCCTCGGACGAGACGCTGCGGCTGCTGGGATCGGCGCGCATCGACGGGGCGGGCGGCGACGACCGCCTGACCCTGGATGAATTGGCGCCGGGATCGTCGACGCTGATCGGCGGGGCGGGCGACGACACGATCGAGGGCGCGGGCCAGGCCAACCCCGGCCAAAGCTCGTGGCACGCAGACCTGGTCGGGCGCAGCGACGACCGGCTGGACGGCGGCACGGGCGACGACCTGATCCTGTTCGACCGCGCCGATACCGTCACGGGCGGCGCGGGCGCCGACCAGCTGATCGGCTATGTCGATGCCGGCCAGACCGCGACTGTCACCGACTTTACCGCCGGTCAGGACGTGCTGCGCGTGAACCTGGACCCCGACGACAGCACCGCGGGCGCGGATCCCTTCGGCCATGTCTTGGTCGAGGAACGGGACGGGGCCACGCTGATCCGCGTCCAGGGCAGCGATGTCGTGCGGCTGGAGGGCGCGACCGGCCTGTCCGTCGGCTTCGAGATCGGCGACACCTATTCCAGCGATACGCCCCAGTATGTCGATGCCCAGGGCAACCCGGTCGATCCCGCGACGCTGGACGTGATCGTGAACCGCTACGAACGCTTCGACACCTGAGCCCTACACATCCGCCGCCCGCCTGCCTATCTTGGACCCCGGCAAGACGAGGGACGGAATGGGTATCGCCAACGATCTGATGCAGGGCCTGGGGATTTCCGACCCGGTCATCCGGCTGGGCGTGACGGGCCTGTCGCGGGCGGGCAAGACCGTCTTCATCACGGCCCTGGTGGCGAACCTGCTGGACCGGGGGCGGATGGCCGGGCTGCGGGCCGCGGCGGACGGCAGCCTCAAGGCCGCCTGGCTGCAACCCCAGCCCGACGACACCGTGCCGCGGTTCGACTATGAACGCCATCTGGCGGCGATGACCGGCCCCGACCCGCACTGGCCCGAGGGCACGCGCCACGTCAGCCAGCTGCGCCTGTCGCTGCGGGTCCAGCCGCGCGGCCTGATCGCGGGTCTGCGCGGTGCGCAGGTGCTGCATCTGGATATCGTGGACTATCCCGGCGAATGGCTGCTGGACCTGCGGCTGATGGACCGCGACTTTGCCGGCTGGTCGACCGAGGTGCTGGGCCGGATGACGGGCCGCCCGGGCGCGCAGGGCTTTGCCGATGCGCTGGCGGCTAGCCCTCGCGACCGCTTTGACGACAGCGCGGCGCAGGCGCTGGCCGGGGCCTATACCGCGCATCTGCATCAGGCGCGCGACGCGGGCTGGTCGGACTGCACCCCCGGCCGCTTTCTGATGCCGGGCGAGCTTGAGGGATCGCCCGCGCTGACCTTCACGCCCTTGCCGGACGACTGGCGGGGCTCGGCGCTGTGGCGCGAATTCGAACGGCGCTTCGGCGCCTACAAGTCGCGCGTGGTGCGGCCCTTCTTTCGCGACCATTTCGCCCGCATCGACCGGCAGGTGGTGCTGATGGACGTGCTGGGCGCGATCCACGCCGGCCCCCAGGCGGTCGAGGACATGCGCCGCGCCATGGCCGACATCCTGTCGGCCTTTCGTCCGGGCCGGGCGGGCTGGCTGTCGCAGTTGCTGGGTGCGCGGCGGGTGGAACGGATCCTGTTCGCCGCGACCAAGGCCGACCACCTGCACCACATCCAGCACCCGCGCCTGACCGCGATCACTGGCGCCATGCTGCGCGAGGCGCGCGACCGGGCCGATTTTTCCGGCGCGCGGACCGAGGCCATGTCCATCGCCTCGCTGCGCACCACGACCGAGGAGATGATCCGGCAGGACGGCGAGGACCTGCCCGCCGTGCGCGGCACGCTGATGGACGGCCGGCGGGCGGCGTTCTATCCGGGCGAGCTGCCCGCCAATCCGGCCGAACTGCTGATGCCGGCGGCCCAGGGCGCGACGCATTGGCTGGACGGCGATTATGCGATCATGGATTTCGCCCCGGCGCCGAACACGCTGCGCCCCGGCGACGGGCCGCCGCACATCCGATTGGACCGGGCAGCGGAGTTCCTGATCGGCGACCAGATATGAGAGGGCATCGGCATGGCTGAGAACGAAAAGCGGCGCGGCCCCCTGCTGGTCGAACTGGACCGGACCGCGCCCACCGAACGGCCGGTCATGATCGAGACGCCGCCCGGATCGGACGACCGCGACCGCCGCGCGCCCCGGACCCCGGAGCCGGACGACGCGCCCTCGCCCGCAGATGCGGCGCCGATCGACGATGGAGGCGCGCCGGGCGCGCCATCGCCCCGCGCGATGCGGCTGGCGGCGCGGGTTCTGGGATCCGGACCGTCGCGGCTGACGCGGTTCTTCATCAACACCGGCGTCGCGCTGTTCACCTTTCTGTTGTCGGTGGCGGCGCTGAACTATCTGACGAACCTGCTGCGCACCTATCCGCTGCTGGGCTGGATCGGCATCGGGCTGATGGCACTGTTCTGCGCCGCGGCGCTGGGGATGGCCTGGCGCGAATACCGCGCCTGGGCCCGGTTCGCCGCCATCGATGGGATCAGCCGGCAGGCGGGGGCGGCGCTGGCCTCGGGCGACGTGGCGGCGGCGCAGACCGTCGTTGCGCGGCTCGAGGGACTATACCGCAACCGCCCCGAGCTGGAATGGGGCATCGGCCGCGTGGCCGAACGGCGGGCCGAGGCCTATGACGCGCAAAGCCTGATCGCGCTGGCCGAGGCCGAGCTGCTGGCGCCCCTGGACCAGCAGGCGCGGCGCGAGATCGAGGCGGCGGCGCGCACCGTCGCCGCCGCCACCGCGCTGATCCCGCTGGCGCTGGCCGACGTGATCGCGGCGCTGGCCGCGAACCTGCGCATGATCCGCCGCATGGCCGAGATCTATGGCGGCCGCGCCGGCGCCGTGGGCGGCTGGCGGCTGGCGCGCACGGTCATGGCGCATCTGGTCGCGACCGGCGCCGTCGCGGCGGGCGACGACCTGATCCACACGGTCGCGGGTGGCGGCATCCTGGCCCGCGTCTCGAAGCGGTTCGGCGAAGGGGTGGTGAACGGCGCCCTGACCGCCCGCGTGGGCATCGCCGCGATGGAGGTCTGCCGCCCCCTGCCCTTCGTCCAGCAGCCCCGGCCTTCGGTCGGGAACCTGATCGCGCGCGGCCTGAAGGGGCTGTTCGGCGAGGACGAGGCGAAGTAGCCGCCCCTGGCCGGCCTTTGCATGGGTATTTGGAAAACGGTGAAGGGCAAGGGCATTTCCCCTGCCCCGGCGCTTGCACTAGGCTGGCGTCATGAAAGCGCGCCGCCTTGCCCTGATGCTGATGCTGGCCGTCCTGATCCTGGGGATCGGGGCCGGGTTGCGCGACCGTCTGGACGACTGGGTCGCGGCGACGACGCTGCCGCGGCTGGACGTGCCGGTCGGCACCGAGGTTCTGGCCCGGGACGGCAGCCTGCTGCGGGCGTTCCAGGTCGCAGACGGGCGCTGGCGGCTGGACCCAGGCCCGGTCGATCCGCTGTTTCTGGACATGCTGCTGCTGTGGGAGGACCGCCGCTTTGACCGCCATTCCGGCGTCGATGCGCGCGCCCTGCTGCGCGCGGGCGGGCAGGCGCTGCGGCACGGGCGCGTGGTTTCGGGCGGGTCGACGCTGACCATGCAGGTCGCGCGGCTGCTGGAGGAGGGGACCACGGGCGCCTGGGCCGGCAAGCTGCGCCAGATGCGGCTGGCGCTGGCACTGGAGCGGCGGCTGGACAAGCGGCAGGTGCTGGGGCTTTACCTGCGCCTTGCCCCCTACGGCGCCAATGTCGAGGGCATCCGCGCCGCCAGCCTGCAATGGTTCGGCAAGGAGCCGCGCCGCCTGTCGCCCGCGCAGGCCGCGCTGCTGGTGGCGCTGCCGCAATCGCCCGAGACGCGCCGGCCCGACCGCTATCCCGCCGCCGCCAGGGCCGCGCGGGATAGGGTGCTGGCCCGGGCGGCGGAGGCAGGGCTGATTTCGGCCGCCGATGCGCGGGCGGCGATGGCCGAGCCGGTGCCGCGGGCGCGCCGCGCCTTTCCGGCGCTGGCGCCCCTGCTGGCCGCGCGGCTGCTGCGCGAGCATCCCGGGGCGACGCGGATCGAGACGACCATCGACCCCCGCCTGCAGCGCCGGACCGAGGCGCTGGCCTCGCGCGCCGTGCGGGGTGCGGGACGGGGGCTGTCGGCGGCGGTCGTGCTGGCCGATCATCGCAGCGGCGCGATCCTGGCCGAGGTCGGCGCGGCGGACTGGACCGACGGCGCCTCGGCCGGGTTCGTGGACATGGCGCGGGCCTGGCGCAGCCCGGGATCGACGCTGAAGCCCTTTGTCTATGGCCTGGCCTTCGACGATGGCCTCGCCCATCCCGAGACCCTGATCGAGGACCGGCCGACCGCCTTCGGCCGCTGGCAGCCGCAGAACTTCGACCACCACTTCCGCGGCACCGTCAGCCTGAGGAACGCGCTGGTCTGGTCGCTGAACATCCCCGTCGTCAAGCTGGCCGAGGCGCTTGGGCCGAACCGCGTGGCCCAAGCGCTGGACCGGGGCGGGATCGCGCTGCGCCTGCCGCAGGACCGCCCCGGCCTGGCGCTGGTGCTGGGCGGCGGCGGCGTCACGCTGGAGGGGCTGGCGCAGGGCTATGCCGCGCTGGCCCGGGGCGGGCACGGCATCGCCCTGTCGCCCCTGCCCGGCGCGGCCAAGGCGCTGCCGCAGGCCATGTTCGGGCCGGGCGCGGCCTGGCAGGTCGGGGACATCCTGGCCCGGAATCCGGCGCCGCAGGGCGCGCGCGGGCGGGTCCTGGCCTACAAGACCGGCACATCCTACGGGCATCGCGACGCGTTGGCGGTGGGCTTCGACGGGGCGCATGTCGGCGCGGTCTGGCTGGGGCGGCCGGACGGGACGCCGGTGCCGGGGGCCTTCGGCGGCGATCTGGCCGCGCCGGTGCTGTTCGACCTGTTCGACGCGCTGTCGCCCGTCGCCCTGCCGCCGCCGCCCGCCCATGTGCTGACCCTGCCCAACAGCGCCCTGCCTCTGCCCCTGCGCCGCTTCGCCCCTGCGGGAGAGGCCAGCGCCGCGCAATCGGGCCCGCCTGCGCCCGACGCGCTGCGGCTGACCTTTCCGCCCGACGGCTCGGAGCTGGAGGCCGAGGGCCCCATCCTGGCGCGGGCGCGGGGCGGGCGGGCGCCCTGGACCTTCCTGCTGAACGGGGCGCCCCTGGCCATCGGCCTTGCCCGCCCCGAGGCGCGCCTTCCCCATCCCGGCCCCGGCTTTGCCCGATTGACGGTCATCGACGGCGCCGGGGCATCCGATACTGCGGCAATCCGGTTGCACATGCCGGAAATCCCAGCGAATTGACTCCAGGGGGCTTTTCAGCACCGGGGATTGCGACATATTCCAGCCATGTTGCGCATTACCGACACATTGATGATCCAGGAATGGGAACTGTCCGAGCATTTCACCCGCTCGCAGGGGCCGGGCGGGCAGAACGTGAACAAGGTCGAAACCGCCGTGGAACTGCGGTTCGAGGCCGAGCGTTCACCGGCATTGGCGCCGCCCGTCAAGGCGCGGCTGAAGCGGCTGGCGGGCCGGCGCTGGACACAGGACGGCGCCGTGCTGATCCGGGCCGAGGAGACCCGCAGCCAGGCCCGCAACCGCGAGATCGCGCGCGAGCGTCTGGCCGAGCTGATCCGCGAGGCGCTGGTGGCCCCGCGCAAGCGGATCGCCACTCGCCCGACCCTTGGCAGCCAGCGCCGCCGCCTGGTCGCCAAGACCCAGCGGGGGCAGATCAAGTCGTTGCGCGGTGCGGTCCGCGACACGGAGGGGGGAGAGTGACGAAGGCGTTTCGGGACAGGCTCTCCAGACTTCTGGGCCGCAAGCCCGCGCAGATGCAGGTGGCGGCGCTGTGCCGCAGCCGGCAGGACGGCAAGGTCTTGCTGGTCACCAGCCGGGGCACCGGCCGCTGGATCGTGCCCAAGGGCTGGCCGATGCCCGGCCGCACCCTGGCCGACGCCGCGCTGCAGGAGGCGTGGGAAGAGGCCGGCGTTCTCGGCACCATCGGCCAGGACCCCATCGGCACCTACCATTACGACAAGGTGCAGGACCTTGGCTTTTCCGTGCCCGTCGAGGTCCGCGTCTATCTGCTGGACGTCGAGTCCCTGGCAGACGACTGGCTTGAATCCGGCCAGCGCAAGCGCCGCTGGTTCGAGCCAGCCCGCGCCGCCGAACTGGTGGCCGAGACCGGGCTGAAGCGGCTGCTGGCCGGCATGGTCCCCGCCGGCGGGTCGCCCGCCTGATGCGCCCGCCCGAGCGGGAATACCGAATCCTGGACAAGGATCTGGGTCGGATCACGAATGCCGAACACGCGGCTTTGGCCTTGGCCCGGCCGCGCCTGCGGCTGGGGCTGGCCCTGCTGTTCATGGCGGTGGTTGCCGAAATCGGCGCGACCATGCTGGCCGGCCAGCCGGCGCTGGGGATCGTCGCCGCCTCGATCGCGGTGGCGACCTATCTGGCGCTGTCGATCGGGGCGAACGACGTCGCGAACTCGTTGTCGCCGGCGATCGGCGCGGGCGCGATCGGGCTGACGCTTGGCCTGTGCCTTGTCGCCGCGATGGAGCTTGCCGGCGCCGTCATCGCGGGTGGGGCGGTGACGCGAACCCTGACCCAGGGGCTGGTCGGCGGCTCGCTGGGCCAGGGCAGTCCGACGCCGCCCATGATGCTGGCGGCGCTGATGGCAGCGGCCACCTGGATCAGCGTGGCGACCTGGCTCGACGCGCCGATTTCCACCACCCATTCGGTCGTCGGCGCGATCACCGGGGCCGGGATGGCCACCTTTGGCATCGGGTCGGTCAACTGGATGGCCTTTGCCTCGGTCGCCATCGGCTGGATGGCGTCGCCCGTGGTTTCGGGCTGCCTGGCGGCGGCGCTGCTGGCCAGCCTGCACCGCCACGCCCTGGACAAGGAGGATCCGCTGCCCTCCGGCCGCGCCTGGCTGACGCTGATGGTGGGCCTGGCGGCCGGGGCGCTGTTCCTGGTCGGCGGGACCGCCTATGGCGGGCTCGGCTGGCCGCTGGTCCTGGGCCTGACCCTGGCCGCCATCGCGGCGGGCGCGGCCTATGCCCATGTGACGCTGGCGCGCCAGATCGCCGGCGGCGCCGGGGGCGGCAAGGCGCTCAAGGCGCTGCTGGGCCTGCCGCTGACCGTGGCGGCCCTGGTCATGAGCTTTGCGCATGGGGCGAACGACGCCTCGAACGTGGCGGCGCCCTTGACCATCGTGCTGCAGGGCCTTGCGCGGGACGGGGCGCCCCTGCTGTCCCCCGTGGCGGTGCTGGCGCTGGCGGGCCTGGGCATCGGCGCGGGCGTG
The DNA here is from genome assembly GCF_000622145.1 of Paracoccus yeei ATCC BAA-599. Taxonomy (GTDB): domain Bacteria; phylum Pseudomonadota; class Alphaproteobacteria; order Rhodobacterales; family Rhodobacteraceae; genus Paracoccus; species Paracoccus yeei. Next base: position 72,992 of record NZ_JHWH01000017.1, read on the forward strand.
CTGCTGTTCGGGGGCCGGCTGGTCCATATGGTGGGCAGCAACATCACCCGGCTGAACCCCGCCCGCGCGCTTTGCGTGACCCTGGCAAGCGCCCTGACGGTGCTGTGCTTTTCGCTGCTGGGCCTGCCGGTCTCGACCACGCATATCGCGGTCGGGGGGGTGTTCGGGGTCGGGTTCTGGCGCGAGTGGCGCGACCGCCGCCGGGCCAAGGCCCGCGCCCCCATGCCGGTCGAGGAGGTCCGCCGCCGCAACCTGGTCCGCCGGTCCTATGTCCGCGCCATCCTGGGCGCGTGGCTGATCACCGTCCCGGCCAATGCCGCGCTGGCAGCCCTGCTGGTTCTGGCACTGAATCTGCGCTGATCGCGCCTGACGGGTTTTCCGGCACTGGGGCACTGTGCTGCGCGGCACGGGACACTCGCGGAGCGCATGGAGCAGACAGGCAAACTCAGGATCGCCGTCCTGGGGACATCCAATTCGGCGATGAGGTGCACGGTCTGCGCCAGACCTGAACGGACTACGCCGCGCCCGCGGTGCAAGCGACAACGCCGGACGCAAACGGCGCGCCTTTGAGCGGCGCCGCCGTGATGCGCCACCGCCGCCTTCACGCCGTTCCGGACACAGGCTCCCGCGCGCCCAGGAGTTGCGCCAGCCGGTCGGCGACCTGCTGGGCGTGGGCGGTCACCTCGGGGATGCCCATCAGCTCGCCCACATGGCCGCGCGCCAGGGGACCCGCGACCAGCAGGTCCGGCTGGATCGTGCCGTCCTTGCCGACCGCGTGGCAACCTTGTGCCACGTCCAACCCGAGATACAGCGGATCGGCGCGGATCAGCCCGGCCTCGGCCAGCGACGACAGCACGGGCGAGCCCGCAAGGATGCCGCCATGCGCGGGGCCGGTGGTCAGGATCACGGCGTTAAAGACCTCGGATCGCGGGCGCAGGTCGCGACCGCGCCAGGTGACCTCGATACCCGCCTCGGCCTGCCGGGCCGAGAGCAGCCGGCCGGGGGCAAGGGTCAGCCGGCCCTCGATAATCAGCCGGTCCAGCACCGCCTCGACCTGCGGGGCGATGCGAAAGCGGTGGACGTCCCACCAGACCCGCAGCCAGCGCAGCAGCCTGGCGCGTTCGGCCAGCGGCAGTGCAGCCCAGATCGCCGGGCCGTCGCGGCGCACATTGTCCAGCGCCGCCTGCCAAGGCAGGCCGGCCTGCGCATCGCGGCGCACCGCCTGCCGGATGCGGCGCAGCAGGCCCAGCGCCGTGCGGGACGGGGCGGCGGCAAAATCGGCAGCGGATTCGGCATGGCCGAAGGCATGCCCGCGCGAACGCAGCCCGCGCCGCGACAGCGCCGTGATCCGCCCGGCATGGCCCTGGCGGTCGAGGCTGGCGATCACATCGGCCGAGGTCAGGCCGGTGCCGACCACCAGCACGTTCGGCGCCGTTCGGGCGACCTCGGCCACGCGGGCCGCATCGCTGCTGTCGGGGATCAGATGCGGCGATGGCGCCAGATCGGCAAAGACCGCCGGGATGCCGGGCGGCGGATGGCTGGTGGCGATGACCAGCAGGTCGGCCGCCAACGCGCACCCGTCGTCGCAGCGCACCCGGAAGCGCCCACCCGCGCGCTCTGCCGCGACGGCGCTGGCCCGCAGATGCCGCACCCGACCCGAGGCCAGCAGCGGCGCCAGCGCGTCGCCAACGTAATCCGCGACCAGCCGGCGCTGCACGAAAGCCTCGCCCGTGGGCAGCCGGGTGCCGGGGGACAGCGGGATTCCCTGGGCGTCCAGCCAGTCCTGAAGCCCGCTTTTCCGCGCGCAATCCAGGGTCATGCGCGCGGCGGGCACGTTGATGCGGTGGCTGGGGTCGGCGGTGGAATAGGCCAGCCCCTGTCCCAGTGTCTCGCGCGGCTCGATCACCACGATGCGCGCCGGGCCGGTCGGCGCGCGGCCCAGATGAAAGGCCGTGACCGCGCCGGTGAAGCCGCCGCCGATGATGGCCACAACGGGAATGTCCTGCGCCGGAAGATCAGTCATGCGCCCAGCCTTGCATCATTCCGCGCCCAAGCCCAGCAGCCTTGCGGCATCCTCGTGGAAAAACCGCGCGCCCCGTCGTCGCCCGGGCCAAGGGCCCGGCCTCCCCGAGGCTTTGGCCGATAGGGATGGGACCAGCCAGCGCCCCGTTTGCGACCTCGACACAGGCGCCGCTGCCAGCCTGGAACAGATATGGCATGGATGTTCTCATGCCGAAATGCGACGCCCAGGATGTCCTGCGCGTGCGGCGATGTCAAAGCCGCTGGGCCGGCTGGCGTCGGCGACGCTTTCGCGGCCGATATAATGGCGGCGCCATTGCGCGGCGGGGTGGCTGTCGCGCACCCGGCCGCCGGCATCGCCCAACAGCTTCTCGCGCAGCGTGCCCGGTGCGTATCCGGCCTGCGCCCGGCCGCGCTTGCGCAGTTCCGGCACCACGAAGTCGATGAAATCCGTGGTCGAGGCCGGGGTCACGGCATAGGCCAGGTTGAAGCCGTCGACGCCGCCCTCGTCCACCCAGGTCTCCAGCGCATCGGCCACGGTCTGCGGCCCGCCGACCAGCACCGGGCCAAGCCCGCCGATGGCGCGCTTGCGGATCACGTCGCGCACCGTCCAGGCCTCGCCATCGGCGGCGAGCGATTCCAGCGTGGTGCGCAGGCTGTCGTTTTCCACCGCCGCCAGTGGCTGGTCCGGGTCCAGCGTGGAAAAATCGAGGCCTGTCCAGCCGCCGTAAAGCGCCAGCGCGCCTTCGGCCGAGGCATAGTCCAGATATTCCTGATACTTGCGCCGCGCCGCCTCGTCGGTCGGGCCGGTGATGACGGTCAGCAGGGCAAAGATCTTCAGGCTGTCCGGCTCGCGCCCGGCGGCGGCGACCTCGGCGCGGATGGCATCGGTCAGCTTCCGGGCGGTCTCGGGACTGGTCGCCAGCACGAACATCGCCTCGGCATGGCGGGCGGCAAAGGCGCGCCCGCGCGCCGAGGCGCCGGCCTGGAAGATCACCGGCGTGCGCTGGGGCGAGGGCTCGGACAGGTGGAACCCCGGTACCTTGAAATATGTGCCCTCGTGCCGGATCGGATGCACCTTGCTGGCGTCCGTGAAGATGCCGCGTTCCTTGTCGCGCAGCACGGCGCCGTCCTCCCAGCTGCCCTCCCACAGCTTGTAGGTGACTTCCATGTATTCCTCGGCCAGGTCATAGCGGGCGTCATGGGCGATCTGGCGATCCATGCCGATATTCCTCGCGGCGCTGTCCAGATAGGAGGAGACCACGTTCCAGGCCACCCGCCCCTTGGTCAGGTGGTCCAGCGTCGAGAGCCGCCGCGCCAGCAGATAGGGATGCTCGAAGGTCACGGCCGCGGTGATGCCGAAACCCAGGTTCCGCGTCACCGCCGCCATCGCGGAAATCGCGCCGAACGGGTCGTTGACCGGCACCTGCGCGGCATCCTGCAGCGCCGCCTCGGCCGAGCCGCGATAGACGTCATAAACCCCCACCACATCGGCGATGAACAGGCTGTCAAAGGCGCCGCGCTCCAGTTCGATGGCGAGGTTCGTCCAGTATTCCAGGTCGTTGTAGCGCGCGGCCTGGCTGGAGGGATGGCGCCAGGTGCCCGCCGCCTGATGGCCCACGCAGGTCATGTCGAAGGCGTTCAGGATGATGCGCTTCTTGGTCGGATTGGTCATGGTTCCTGCCCTGGTTCAGCCGGCCGCGCGCAGCGGGGCGGCCTGGTGTCGGGGAAAATGCGCGGCACATTGCCCGACCACGCGATCCAGCCGCTGCGACAGGTCGGGATGCAGCCCGTCCGCCTGGAAACCCGCCGCGGCGGCGTAGACAAGGCGGCGGGTCTTGGAGGGCTGGCTCCACGAGCCGGCGAAAGCAGCAAGGCGGGGTCCGGTCAAGATATGCTCCCAGAAATGACGACTGATCGGCTGGGGAATTGATAGGTCCTGCCCCGCCGCCCGGCCATTCCAAAGGCTGTTGCCCGCAGAGGTGAAAGCCTGCGCCGCAGGACGCGGACAGGGAATGGATTTCCCGCCGCCCTTGCGCCCAGCGCCGCCACGGCGCGGGAATCGCCGCCCTGGTCGCTGCGATGCGGGAAGAATGCCACCGTCGGCCCCCGATGGGACGCGGGAAATCTTCTGCGGCGCAGCAGAATTTCGCTGCGGAGATTTCCTTGCCAGAGCCGGCGGTCAGCGGCATAAAGACGACCCGATCAATCGCCTTTTGCGACCCCGCGACACGGCATTGCGCGCCCCCATGAGACTGGAAAGCCCATGACCAAGCCCATCCGCTTCAACGCCTTCGAAATGAACTGCATCGGGCATCAGTCCCCCGGCCTGTGGCGCCATCCGCGCGACCGCTCCTGGAGCTACAACGACCTGGAATACTGGACCGACCTGGGCCGGCTGCTGGAGACGGGCTTCTTCGACTCGGTCTTCATCGCCGATGTCATCGGCTATTACGACGTCTACAAGGGCAGCCTGCATCCCGCGCTGGAACAGGGCGTGCAGATCCCGGTGAACGATCCGCTGCAACTGGCCAACCCGATTGCGCAGGCGACCGAGCATCTGGGCATCGGCATCACCGCCTCGACCAGTTTCGAGCATCCCTATACCTTCGCCCGGCGGCTTTCGACCGCCGACCACCACACCAAGGGGCGCGTGGGATGGAATATCGTCACCTCCTATCTGGAAAGCGGGGCCAGGAACATCGGCCAGGGGGGCCTGCGCAGCCACGACAACCGCTATGACGTGGCCGCCGAATACGTCGAGGTGCTCTACAAGCTGTTCGAGGGCAGCTGGGAGGAGGGCGCCGTCCTGCGCGACCGCGAACGCGGCCTCTTTGCCGACCCCTCGAAGATCCACGAGATCGGCCACAAGGGCCGCTATTTCGACGTGCCGGGCTATCACCTGTGCGAGCCTTCGCCGCAGCGCACGCCGGTACTGTTCCAGGCCGGCGCCTCGGGCGCGGGCAAGGCCTTCGCGGCCGGCCATGCGGAATGCGTCTTCATCTCGACGCCGCTGAAATCCGCGACCGCCGCCTATGTGCGCGAGATCCGGGCCAAGGCCGCCGCCGCAGGGCGCGATCCCAAGAAGGTGCTGATCTATGCCATGGCCACGATCATCACCGACGAGACCGACGAAAAGGCCCGCCGCAAGTTCGAGGAGTATCAGACATACGCCTCTTACGACGGGGCGCTGGTGCTGATGTCGGGATGGACCGGGATCGACTTCGGCCGCTATGCACCGACCGATACGGTGAAGAAGGTGGAAACCAACGCCATCATTTCCGCCGTCGAGCATCTGTCCAGCGGCGAAAAGACCTGGACCATCGAGGAACTGGCGAAATGGGGCGGCATCGGCGGCATGGGGCCGCTGTTCGTCGGCTCGGCCGCGACGGTGGCCGACCAGTTGCAGGAATGGATCGAGGAAACCGACGTGGACGGCTTCAACCTGGCCTATGCGCTGGCGCATGAGACCTTCGCCGATGTGATCGGCCATGTCGTGCCGGAACTGCAAAGGCGCGGCGTCTATCCGACCGCCTATCGCAAGGGCACGCTGCGCGAGAAGCTGTTCGGCGACGGCCCGCTGCTGCCCGAGACCCATCCCGCCGCGCGCTATCGCGACATCCAGGCGGTCAAGCGGGCCGAGGCCGAGGCCCGAACCCGCATTCCCGAACCCGCCACGGCCTGACGGCCCGCGCCTTTGCCCCCTGCCGGCCGCCGGGACGCTTTCCGGCGGGCGCCCCCCTTTTGCCCTGGTAAGCCCATGACCGAACCCATCCTGGAAGTCCGCAACATCTCGCTGTCCTTCAAGGGCGTGAAGGCGATTTCCGACCTGTCCTTCCGCGTCGCCCCGGGCGAGATCTGCGCCCTGATCGGCCCGAACGGCGCGGGCAAAAGCTCGCTTCTGAACATCCTGAACGGGGTCTATACGCCCGACGCCGGCGAGATCGTCTTCGAGGGCCGGCATTTCGACCGGATGCGCCCGGGCGACGCGGCCCATCGCGGCATCGCGCGCGGCTTTCAGAACAATGCCCTGTTCCGGGGCATGTCGGTCGCGGACAATGTCATCACCGGCCTGTCGCGCCTGTCGCGCGTCGGCGCGCTGGAAGAGGCGCTGCGCCTGCCGCGCGCCCGGGCCGAGGCACGGGCCTTCCGCCGCCGTGCCGCCCTTGTGCTCGATCAGCTGGACCTGACCCGCCATGCAAGAACGCCGGTCGGCGCCCTGCCCTATGGTCTGCAAAAGCGCGTCGAGCTGGCGCGGGCGCTGGTCGCGATGCCCCGGCTTTTGCTGCTGGACGAGCCGCTGGCCGGCATGAACCGCGACGAAAAGCAGGAAATCGCCGCGCTGATCGCCCGGCTGAACGCCGACCTGGGCCTGACCATCGTGCTGATCGAACACGACATCGGCGTGGTGCTGCGTCTGGCCCATCACGTCGTGGTGCTGGACTATGGCCGCAAGCTGGCCGACGGCCCGCCCGAAACCATCCGCGACAATCCCGACGTCATCGCCGCCTATCTGGGCGCAGCCGCAGCGGAGGCCGCATGAACCTGTTCCTGGAAACCCTGATCGGCGGGCTGCTGGCCGGCACCATGTATTCGCTGGTCGCGATCGGCTTCGTGCTGATCTACAAGGCCTCGGGCGTCTTCAACTATGCCCAGGGCGCGATCCTTTTGTTCGCGGCGCTGACCTTCGTGTCGCTGACCGACCAGGGCGTACCCGCCGTGGCCGCCGTCGCGCTGACCATCGCCGCGCTGGTCGTCCTGTCGGTCGGGGTCGAGCGGCTGGTGCTGCGGCCGCTGACCAACCGCTCGCCCATGACGCTGTTCATGGCGACACTGGGGCTCAGCTACATCATCGAGGGAGTGGCGCAGGGGCTGATGGGCGCGCAGGTGCGCGCCATCGACCTGGGGATCGAGGATGTGCCGATCTTTCTGGGCGACATCCTCATCAGCCGCTTCGACCTGATCGCAGCGGGGGTCGCGGGCGCCCTGGTGCTGGGCCTGTCGCTGCTGTTCAACCGCACCCGCATCGGCGTCTCGCTGCGCGGGGTCGCCGACGACACCCGCGCGGCCCTGTCCATCGGCATCGACATCAACCGCATCTGGCAGATCGTCTGGACCGTCGCGGGTCTGGTCGGGCTGGTCGCGGGCCTTTTGTGGGGCGCGCGGCAGGGGGTGCAGTTCAGCCTGTCGCTGGTGGTGCTGAAGGCGCTGCCGGTGCTGATCATCGGCGGCTTCACCTCGATCGGCGGCGCCATCGCGGGCGGGCTGATCGTCAGCGCCGCCGAAGCCCTGGCCGAGACCTATCTGGGCCCCTTCCTCGGCGGCGGCATCACCCCGTGGTTCGCCTATGTGCTGGCGCTGGGTTTCCTGTTCATCCGGCCCGCGGGCCTGTTCGGCGAAGCCGAGATCGAAAGGGTCTGATCCATGTCCAATCCCGAACTGATCCTTGCCCCCGGCGCGGCGCGCGTCCCGCCCCACGGGCCGCTTCTGGTCCTGGCGGCGGGTGCGGCCATCGCCGCGCCGTTCCTGCTGTCGGAATACTGGATCAACGCCATCATCGTACCCTTCCTGATCCTGTCGCTGGCCGGGCTGGGGCTGAACCTGCTGACGGGCTATGCCGGGCAGATCTCGCTGGGCGCGGGGGCCTTCATGATGGTCGGCGCCTATGCCACCTTCGCCTTTCAGCTGCGCCTGCCGGGCCTGCCGCTGCCCCTGGCGCTGCTGGCCGCGGGCGCCATCGCCGGGGCGGCCGGGCTGGTCTTCGGCGCGCCATCCAGCCGGATCAGGGGCTTCTACCTGATCGTGTCGACGCTGGCGGCGCAATTCTTCCTGGAATGGCTGTTCCTGAAGTTCCCCTGGTTCTACAACGGCAATTCCTCGGCCACCATCCAGCTGCCTGCCGGGCTGCATGTCGGCGGCTACAGCCTTGAGACGCCGCATGGCCGATATTTCCTGGTGCTGGCGACCGTCGCGGCGCTGAGCTGGGCCGCGCTGAACCTGGTGCGCGGCCAGACCGGACGCAACTGGCAGGCGGTGCGCGACATGGACACGGCGGCGGCGGTGATCGGCGTGCCGGTGCGGCGCGCCAAGCTGCAGGCCTTCGCCATCTCCAGCGCCATCCTGGGCATCGCCGGGGCGCTCTGGGCCTTTGCCTATCTGGGCTCGGCCTCGGTGCAAAGCTTCGGGCTGATGCGGTCCTATCAGATCCTGTTCATCATCATCATCGGCGGGCTCGGCACGATCCGGGGCGCCTATCTGGGCGCGGCCTTCGTCAGCATCCTGCCGCTGGCGCTGGACTGGGCCTTTCAATTCGCCTTCCGCGGCCATGTCGACGCGGGCCTTTTGCAGAACCTGCAAAAGGTCATCTACGGCACGCTCATCATCTGGTTCCTGATCCGCGAACCCGAGGGGCTGGCCCGTCTTCTGCGGCGCGCGCGCCGCTGACCCCCTGCAACCGGAGACCTCATGAAACACCTGATCCTTGCCGCGCTGCTGGCCGGCACATCCCTGGTCACGCCCACAGCCATCCAGGCCGAGACCGCGCAATACATCCCGCTGCCCACCTATCGCACCGGGCCCTATGCCTCGTCGGGCGAGCTGTGGTGGGCCGGCCTGCTGGACTATTTCCGCTATGTCAACGAGGTCGAGGGCGGCATCGACGGCGTGAAGCTGAACTACGAGGAATTCGAGACCGAATGGTCCCCCGACCGCACCGTCGAGGTCTATGAGCGGGTCAAGAACGGCAAGGACGGCAGCCCGCTGGCCTTCTTCTTCACCCATGGCACGCCGGCGACCCATGCGCTGCTGGAAAAGGCCGCGGCCGACCATATCCCGCTGATCGACCCGGCGGGCGGCAAGACCGAAAGCATCGACGGCACGGTCTTTCCCTATGCCTTCCCCTTGCTGTTTTCCTATTACAGCCAGGCCACGACCGGCATCGCCTATATCGCCCAGAAAGAGGGCGGCTATGACAGGCTGCGCGGCAAAAAGATCGCCACCCTCTATCACGACAGCGCCTATGGCCGCGAGACCCAGGCGGCGGTTGCGAAACTGGCCGAGAAATACGGGTTCGAGAACATCCAGATCCCGGTCGCCGACCCCGGCAACGAACAATCGCCGCAATGGCGCCAGATCCGCGAACTGAAGCCCGACTGGGTGTTCCTGCGCACCTGGGGCGTCTCGACCCCGGTCGCGATCAAGACGGCGGCGCGCTTCGGCTTTCCGGCCGACCATATCATCGGCGATGTCTGGGCCGGGTCCGAATCCGACGTGATCCCGGCGGGCAAGGCGGCCGTGGGCTACCAGGCGCTGGCCCCCTATCCCGGCGGCAGCGATTTCGAGATCCATCGGCGCATCAAGGCCGCGATTCTCGACAAGGGCAAATCCGACCTGCGCGACCCGAAATTCTTCGGCGCGGTGAACTACAACATCGGCCTGGTGAACGGCGCTCTGGCAGTCGAGGCGCTGCGCACCGGCTATGCCAGGTTCGGCGCCCGGCCGCTGAACGGCGAGGAAGGCCGCTGGGCCTTCGAGCACCTGACCATCGACCCGGCGCGGCTGAAGGAAATCGGCTTCGACGGGCTGCTGCAGCCGATCAGCATCACGCCCACCGACCACGAGGGCGGCGGCGCGGCCCGCATCCAGCAGTGGGACGGCGCGAAATGGGTGCTGCAAACCGACTGGATCAAGGCCGACACCGACCTGGTCAAGGCGCTGGTCGCGGAAAAGTCCGCCGCCTACGCGAAAGAACACAAGATCACGCCGCGCAATCCGGCGGCGGAAACCGACCCTTCCTGAGGTGACATGATGAAACGCATATTGACCCTGGCCACCGCCGCGCTGCTGGCCGCCACCGCCGCAGAGGCCATCGAGACCCGTCCCGGCCCCGACAGCGACAAGCAGTTCTTCCCGATCGCCAGCTATCGCGTCGGCCCCTACGCGGCCTCGGGCGCCTCGATCTGGGCCGGCCGCATCGACTATTACCGCTATATCAACGAGGTCGAGGGCGGCATCAACGGCGTGCCCATCGTCTGGCAGGAATGCGAGACGGAGTGGACGGCCGAAAAGGGCATCGAATGCTATGAACGCTTCAAGCACGGGCTGAACGGCGCGCCGCTGGCAAGCTATTTCCCGAACGGCCAGCCTGCCGCCTATGCCCTGGCCGAACGCGCCGCGGCCGACAATATCCCGCTGGTGACGCTGGCCTACGGGCGCACCGAATCCGCCGACGGGCGGGTCTTTCCCTATATGTTCCCGGTGATGCTGACCTTCTATTCCGAGGCCTCGGCGCTGGTGAACTATATCGCCGAGCGCGAAGGCGGGTTCGAGAAGCTCAGGGGCAAGAAGATCGCGACCGTCTATCACGACAGCGCCTATGGCCGCGAAACCCAAGAGCCGTTGGCGCTGCTGGCGCAGAAGTACGGCTTCGAGAACATCCAGATCCCGGTCGCCGACCCCGGCAACGAGCAATCGGCGCAATGGCGGCAGGTGCGCGAGCAGAAACCGGACTGGGTGTTCCTGCGCACCTGGGGCGTCTCGACCCCGGTCGCGATCAAGACCGCCGCGCGCTTCGGCATCCCGGCCGACCATATCATCGGCGATGTCTGGGCCAGTTCCGAGGAAGACGTGATCCCCGCCGGCAATGCCGCCAAGGGCTATCTGGCGCTGACCCCCTATCCCGCCGGCACCGGGTTCGAGATTTCCCAAAAGCTCAAGGACCACATCATCGACACCGGCAAGTCGGACCTGCGCGACACCTCCGCCTTCGGCTCGGTCTATTACAACTCGGGGCTGGTCGACGCGCTGATCTCGGTCGAGATCGTGCGCCAGGCGCAGGCCAGGTTCGGCAACCGCCCGATCACCTCCGAGGAAGGGCAATGGGCGCTGGAGCATCTGAAGCTGGACGACGCGGCGCTGGAACGCGCGGGCTTCAAGGGGCTGGTGCAGAACCTGCACCTGACGCCCGAGGATCACGAGGGCGGCGGCGCGGTGCGCGTCCAGCAATGGGACGGCGCGCAATGGACCCCGATCAGCGACTGGGTGCGGGCCGATCACGACACGCTGCGCCCGCTGATCGAGGCGAAATCGGCGGCCTATGCCAAGGAGCACGGCATCGCGCCGCGCGAACTGACCAACTGACCCGGCGGCGGGGGCGCCCTGCCCCCGCCCCTTCGCCAAGGAGGCAAGCATGACCGAACTTCTGCGCGTCGAAGGCATCGAGGCCGGATACGGCGGCATCCTGGCCGTCGCCGATGTCAGCCTGACCGTCGCGCCGGGCGAGATCGTCGCCCTGCTGGGCGCGAACGGCGCCGGCAAAAGCAGCACGCTGAAGGCGATCTCGGGCCTGATCGCGGCGGATCGCGGCCAGGTCCGCAAGGGCGCGATCCGGCTGGATGGCCAGGACGTTCTGGGCCTGCCGACGAACCGGCTGGCCGGGCGCGGCCTGGTCCATGTGCTGGAGGGCCGCCACGTCTTTCCGCATCTGACGGTCGAGGAGAACCTGCAGGCCGGCGCCTTCCTGCGCCGTCCCGGCCGGGCGGCGCTGCGCGGTGCGCTGGAGGAAATCTATGACTGGTTCCCCCGGCTGCGCGACAAGCGCGCGACGCAGGCCGGGCTGACCTCGGGCGGGGAACAGCAGATGCTGGCCATCGGCCGGGCGCTGCTGACCCGGCCCCGGCTGGTGCTGCTGGATGAGCCCTCGATGGGGCTGGCGCCGAAGATCGTGCAGGAGATCTTCCAGATCATCGCCCGGCTGAACCGCGACATGGGCATCGCCTTTCTGCTGGCCGAACAGAACGCCACCCTGTCGCTGGCCCATGCCCGGCGCGCCTATGTGCTGGACACCGGCCGGGTGGCGCTGGAGGGCCCGGCGGCCGATGTGGCCGCCCGCGACGATCTGCACCGCATCTATCTGGGCGACGCGGCCTGAATCCCCCCGATCCCGCATGACAACGCCCCCGGAGCGATCCGGGGGCGTTCGCGTCGGTTCAGCCGGCGACGGCGCCGATCTGCCAGACATAGACCGGCTCGGTGCCGTTCACGGCATGGTCGCCCAGGATGCGCTGCTTGTAGATCGCCGGGTTGTGGCTGGCGGCCGTGCGGGCATTGCGCCAATGCCGGTCCAGCGCCAGCCCCTGGTCGGTCGAACTGGCGCTGAGCGCGTCGAACACATCCGTCACCGCCCGCAGCCCCAGCTCGATCGCCGCGACCTGCGCCGCGCCCGATTGCAGCTCGGCCTCGACATTGGCGGCGTCGTCGGCGGCCTTGTCGCCGCCCTGCGCGGTGTCATGCGCGCGCTGCGCGGCGCGGGCGGCCTCCAGCGTGGCGGCGCGGGCGGCATAGGCCAGGGCGCGCGCCTTGCCGATCACCTGCAGGACCTGCGGATCGAAGCGCACCTCGGTCCCCGACCCGTGCGAGAAGGCCCGCTTGCGTCGGGCGACCAGCGCCGCCGCATCGCGCACCGCAGCCAGCGCCGCGCCGGTGATGGTCGCGTTCAGCACCAGCTGGTAGAAGGCCGTCTGATAGCGGAAGCGCTGCTCGAACGGGATCACCGCCTCGGCACGGGCATTGTCGAAGACCGTGGTGCCGGTGCCGGTCAGCTTCTGGCCGAAGCCGGTCCAGTCGTCGCTGATCTGCACGCCCTCCTGATCCGCTGCCACCAGCGCGATCACCGGCGCGCCATCGTCCGAGCGCGTGGCATAGACGTCGATCCAGTCGGCATAGATCGTGCCGGTGGAATAGTATTTCCGCCCGTCCACCCGGAAGCCGTCACCCTGCGGCGTGACCTTGGTGATGGTGTCGCCCAGCTTGACCTCGCCCACCTCGGTCCAGCCGTTGCCGGCGATCTCGCCCGCGGCGAAACGGCGCAGCCAGGGCTCGCCCTCGGCGCGGGGTGCGACCAGCCGGTCCTCGACCAACGCGAAATGGCTGCGCAACCCTTGGGCCAGGTTGGTGTCGGCCTCGGCCAGGTCGATCAGCAGGTCGAAGAACTGCTCCAGGCTGGCCCCGGCGCCGCCGAGTTCCACCGGGACGCGCAGCGCGGTGAAGCCCGCCTGCTTCAGCCAGCCGATCTCCTCATGGGCCAGGCTGCGGTCGATCTCGCGCCGGACCGCGCCTTCGGCGATGCGGTCGAAGACGGGGCGGAATCGCGCCTTCAGTTCGGCGGTGTCGGGCGCGCGGCGCCACTGGTTCTGGACTGTCACGGGGTCACTCTCCTGATTGCACGCCATGTCTCGGCATGGCGGCAAGTCTAGGCGCCGGCCCCGGGACGCGCCATGAAACGGCATTTTCTTTTCAATGGGTTGGCCGGAAGAAACCTTGCCCTTCCAGCCCGCGGCGGGAAAGGCCGGCACTGTTCGACCATCCGCCGCGCGCGCCCGAATCAGCCGCCGGCGCGGGTGCGGGAAAAGATTGATGTCGCCCGCGCCCCGGGCCGGAGAAAACCGTCGCCGCCCGCCGGCCAAGAAGAAAATCCGGTCCGGCTTGCCGCGGGCACCGGGCGCTGAAAACCTCTGCCCATGCCCCGCCCGGGGCCAGTTCCAGAACAAAGGATCCGTCATGGGCTCGCCTACCGCCAATCCGATCGACCATTCGGTCCATCCTCGCGTCAACTCCGCCGATCCGGTGCCGCCCCGGCCGCTGCCCGCCACCCCGGCCCATGTCCTGACCAGCGACGACGAGGCGATCCGCGTCGCGCAGGATCTGGCCGCCGATTTCGCCCGCGACGCCGCCCTGCGCGACCGTGAGGGGCTGCTTCCGCTGCGCGAGCTGGACCTCTATTCGCAAAGCGGCATCTGGTCGATCAACGTGCCCAAGGCCTATGGCGGGCCGGGCCTGTCCCATGCGACGCTGGCCAAGGTGATCTCCATCGTCGCCTCGGGCGATCCGGCGGTGGCGCAGATCGCGCAGAACCACATCGCCATCCTGAACGTGGTCGACTTGGACGCGACCGAGGCGCAGAAGCGCCAGATCTTCGGCTGGGCGCTGCGGGGGCTGCGCTTCGGCAACGCCTTTTCGGAACTGGGCGGCAAGACGGTCGCCGATTTCCAGACCCGGGTGACCTTCCAGGGCGACGAGGCCGTGGTCAATGGCGAGAAGTTCTATACCACCGGCGCGCTGCTGGCCCATGTCGTGCCCATCGTCGCCATCGGCGAGGACGGCGCCTGGCTGGTCTTTGCCGACCGCCAGGCGCCGGGCCTGACCGTCACCAACAACTGGTCGAGCTTCGGCCAGCGCACCACCGCCTCGGGCAGCGTGCGGCTGGAGGATGTCAGTGTGCCGCGCGACCGCGCCGTCAAGCTGCGCGACGAGGCGGCCGCGCCCTCGGTCCAGGGGCCGGTGTCGCAGATCATCCAGGCCGCCATCGACGCCGGCATCGCCCGCAATGCCATCGACGAGACGATCCGCTTCGTGCGCACGCACAGCCGGCCCTGGGTCGACAGCGGCCGGGACCGGGCCAGCGACGATCCCTATACCATCGCCGCCATCGGCGACCTGAAGATCCGCCTGCATGCCGCCGAGGCGCTGCTGGAGATCGCCGGCCGCGCCATCGACCGCGCCCATGCCGATCCGACGCTGGACAATGTCTCGCAGGCGACGATCCGCACCGGCGAGGCCAAGGTGTTGACCACGCAGATCGCCATCGAAGCCACCAACACGCTGTTCGAACTGGCCGGCACGCGTTCCACGCTGGCGCAGCACGGGCTGGACCGGCACTGGCGCAATGCCCGCGTGCATACGCTGCACGACCCGGTGCGCTGGAAGTTCTTTCATGTCGGCAACTACTACCTCAACGACGCGCATCCGCCGCGCCATCCCTGGAACTGACCCCGCGCCCCCGGCACCGGAGGCCGTCACGAAGCCATTGCCGCCAGTCACCTGCGCCGCTAACCTCACGCCAGCGCATCGACAGGGCCCGGCCGACGCTCGGGCCATCGGCGCATCTCTCCAACAAAAGAACGCGAGGGTGGCACATGGGCGACCACATGTTCATCGTGACCGGGGCCCCCGGTTCCGGCAAGACCAGCCTGATCGGTGCCCTGGCCCGCCAGGGCTTCCGCAGCATGCCC
This sequence comes from Paracoccus yeei ATCC BAA-599, assembly GCF_000622145.1. Classification (GTDB taxonomy): domain Bacteria; phylum Pseudomonadota; class Alphaproteobacteria; order Rhodobacterales; family Rhodobacteraceae; genus Paracoccus; species Paracoccus yeei. The sequence goes on from NZ_JHWH01000017.1 coordinate 88,078, forward strand.
GAGGCCGGCCGGGCCATCATCCGGGATCAGGTGCGGATCGGCGGGCCATCCCTGCCCTGGTCGGACAGGTCGATGTTTGCCGAACTCATGCTGGGATGGGAACTCCGGTCCTGGCACGAGGCAAGGGCGCTGGACGGCCCGGTTCTGATGGATCGGGGCATACCGGATGTCATTGGCTATCTTACGCTCTGCGGTCTGCCTGTCCCGGCCCATGTCGAGGCGGCGGCCAGCCTTTATCCTTACAACAAAAGGGTTTTCATCGCTCCGTTCTGGGACGCGATCTTCACGCAGGACAGCGAGCGAAGGCAGGACCGGCAGGAGGCCGAGGCGACCGGCAGGGTCATGGCGCAAACCTATGCGCGGCTCGGCTATCAGATGATCGAACTGCCCAGGACGAGCCTGGAGGATCGCGCCGATTTCGTGAAGGGCTGGCTGTCCGTGCCCTAGCCGGACCGCAAGGACGACAAGCCAGCCTGGCGCGCAAGAGCCGAGGCCAGCGCCTTGCGGGTGCGCGCGGCAAGGCTGTGGCGCAGGAGAAAGCGCAGCATCTCGCGCGATGCATCGGGGCCCTTCGGGTCGGTGAAGCGGCCGCGTGGCGAACCGCCCGACCAGGCATGGCCCGCGCCCCGGATGGTCCAATGCTCGACCAGGGGGCGGCCCGCGTTGATCCGGTCGACGCTTTTGGCATAGGCATGCCCGCCTGCAGCGCGGCCGGCCGATTGCGCGTGGCGCAGCGCAATGTAGGGCTCGCGTGCGCGGATCGCGACAAGGCGGCCGTTGCGCGGGTGAACAACCCTGTCATGGCTGCCGTGAAAGACGATCGTGGGAACGGCTCGGTCCAGTCGAACGCCCGGATTGCCGCGCTGCATCGCCATGATCGCGGACACCTGATCCCGCGCTGCGCCCAGGGGCAGACCGGAGTGCACCCCGACAGCCGCAAAGAGGTCGGGATAGGCATGGGCCAGCACCAGCGCCATGGAGGCACCCGCCGAAAGCCCTGCCACATAGACCCGCGCGGGATCTGCGCCATGCGTGTCCAGAACGCGCCGCGTGAGGCTGGCGATGGCCGCGGCCTCGCCCAGGCCCCGGGCGGTGTGGGCGGGGTCGAACCAGTTCCAGCATCGGTTCGAGTGCGCCTTGCTTGACTGTCCGGGATAGACCACGATGACGCCGCGTTCCTTGGCCAACGCGTTCATTCCGGTTCCGGTCGCGAAATCCTCGGGCGCCTGGGCGCATCCGTGCAGCATGATCAGAAGCGGCATCGGCTTGCTGCCGGCCGCCGCCCCGGGCTTGAAGATGCGATAGCGCAAGCTGCCTTGCGGACAGCTGTGCGTCCCGGCGCTGAAGCTGGACCTCGGACGGCCGACGACGCCCGGCACCCGAGTTTTGGAGTTCGCCCTTTTCTCCGCGGGCTTGGCGCTACGCGGCGGCTTCGCCGTGGCCACCAGTGCCGTCATACCTTGTGCCGCGAGTTGCGCCAGCCCCAGCGCCAGCCGAATGCCTGTTGCGCCCGGAACACCCGGCTTGGCCGCCTTGCGACGCCTGACACGACGCTTCCCGCGAATGGTCATGAGTGCCTCAGCGATAACCCGCCCCGTCAGCCTGGGCGCAGGGCCAATCTGGGGAAGGATGGCCTTGAGCGCCATAGGCACTTTGCGGGGGTCGAGCGCGTGTGTCGGGCCGATCTACAAGATTGCCGGGCGGCCTGCCCCATCGGGTCATTTGAAACGGCGACAATGACGCTGTCGATCCTGGCTCTTGCTCCCGGCTTGATCTGTATTCTGTAACGGTTTCGTACGGGATCGCCGTGGTCCGAGGTTCCCGAACGCTATGGTCCGCCGACAACCTGCGACAATCGCTTCGGTCGCTGGCGGAAAGCCGGTGTCTGGGCTCGTCTGCTCGCAACGGCATGGCTCTGCCGCCAGCGAAACCCGTCAGGCGCACTTTCGAGACATCGCCAACCGTTTATGACAAGAACCCCCGCAAACTCCCTCGCCGCGCCGCACAAGCCACCTTGCATGTCACGCATGGCGGCCTTGCCGATCTCGCGGCTACATTTCTGCAGGTGCACAATCCATATCCCTGTTCATGGAGAGACTGCCCGACGGTCGGGCAATTCTGAAACGGGTGATGAACATGTCGACGATGGAAATGAACCGCGGGGCCGCTGTTGGTGGTGTTGGCAATATCGTCGCGAACCTCTTCTCGATGCTGGCCGCGTGGAACGAAGCCCGCGCGACCCGCCACGAACTGAACAGCCTGTCGGATCGCGAACTGAACGACATCGGCCTGACTCGTGGCGACATCGAGCGGGTCGCGCGCGGCCTTTGAGCCAGGGCTGCCCCAGCCAGGACGAACGAACCCCCATGCGAAAGCAGAGGGGGTTTTTTCTTGCGCCGATCTCTTTGGGATCGGCCGAGCGCCTTCCCCTTTCGCGTCACGTCATGACATAGTCGACAGGGACCGGCATGGCAGGAAGCTCCGTCTCGCCCAGGGCCGAGCGCAGATGGATCTCGATCATGGTCGCATAGGCCGAGATCGGCAGGTTGTTGGGCAGCAAGCCGAAGGGCTCCTCCAGTTCCTCGCCCAGGGCGTCAAGCCCGAAGAACGTATAGGCCACGAGCATGGCGGCCAGCGGGGTGGACCAGCCCAGCGTGTCGGCAAGGCCGAACGGCAGAAGAAAGCAGAACAGATACGCCGTCCGGTGCAGGAGCAGCGTATAGGCGAAGGGCAAGGGCGTGTTGGACAGGCGTTCGCAACCGACCAAGGCCTGTGTCAGCCGGCCAAGGCTGTCGTTCAGGCCCAGAGCCTCGACGGCAGCAAGGCGGTTCTGGCGCAGCAGCCCTCCGACCTGTGCGGCCACGGCGTGCAGGATCGCGTCCGCAGGCTCGGCGAAAAGCGCCGGCTCGCCGGCTTGGCGCGCGCTGGTCTTTTGCCGCAACTGCCCGACGGCGGCATGTCCAAAGGCGATGATCGCCGTCAGGATATCGCGCCGCTCGGGCGAAGGCCCGCCCTGCCCCTGATCCAGGACAACCGTCTGCCGGGCGATGTCCCGGGCCGACTGGATAATCTGGCCCCAGAGCTTGCGCCCCTCCCACCAGCGATCATAGCAGGCATTGTTGCGGAAGCTGAGGAACACCGACAGCGCGATGCCGATCAGCGTCATCGGCGCGGGATTGATCCCGGGAACGGTGTCCGGTGCGTGGCGATGCGCGACCACGACGATCACGGACAGCAGGCCCACGGCGAAAAGCTGCGGCCAGGTGCGCAGGATGATCGATCCCTTCAGAACGAAGAACAGCGTCAGCAGACCGGGGCGGGAACGGACGATCATCGCACGAGACCTTGCATCATGAGAAAGCCCGCATCCTTCCTTCTCGCGGGGCCACGATCAAGAGCAGGCAGCAGCAAAGGCGGGCGGGACCAACTTGCCGGCGGGCGTTCGGGCAGGCGTCTAACCGAGGCTAGCTGAGGACCTTTCCCGGCCACCGCCCGAGGCATGCTGGCCCGGCCTTTCAACGCAGACGCGAAACTGGCCTTGCAGATCGGAAAGTCACGGCTACCATGGAAACGACTCAGCCGGGGCAACCCTTGCCCCGCCCGGCATATCCTGAGCGCCGCCTGATGCGGCCAGTTTATCGGTTTCCCGGTTAATCCTTCACGACAAAACTGCCCTTGCCGTTCCGAATTCATCCGAACCCAGCACATCAGGAAGCATCCATGTCCAATCGTATCTTTATTGCCCTGGCCGTGATCGTGCTGGCCATCGTGGTGCTTTATGCGGTCATGCCCTCGGGCGGGGACGGGACCGCCCCGGCTCAGGACAGCGGCAATCCTCATGCCATCGACCAGGATTGATCGAAGATCGCCAAGGGGAAGAATCATGCTTTCAGTCACCGCAGCACTCTTTGCTCTGATCGGGATCGCTTTGGCCGCGCTTGGCGGCTGGCTGGCCGTGCTGGGCGGAAGTCCCGCCTATCTGGTGCTGGCCATCGCGATCCTGATCGTGGCCGTCCTGCTGTTTCGCCGCAACGGCGCCGCCATCGGGTTGTTCGCGCTCACCGTCATCCTGTGGCTCGTCTGGGCGGTGTGGGAGGTCGGCTTCGACTGGTGGCAACTGGCGCCACGCGGCGGGCTGGTCGTGCTGATGGCCCTTTGGCTTTGCCTGCCGGCGGTCCGGGCCGGGCTTTCCGCGCCCTCGCTCCGGGGTGGGCGGGTTTCGGGATGGCCGGTCGGCATCGCTGCGCTGGTTTCGGTCGCGGTGGCGGGCTATGCCATGGTCCAGGACCCGCACGGCATGGACGGCGCGCTGAATGCCGAGCCGCGGACCGAGGCGCCGGCCCTGGGCAATGACGTCCCGCCCGAGGAATGGCACCAATACGGCCGCACGAATTTCGGCCAGCGCTATTCGCCCCTCGACCAGATCACGACCGCGAATGTCGCAAACCTGCGCGAGGTCTGGCGCTATCAGACGGGCGACGTGAAGCGCCCCGACGACGTGAACGAGACGACCTATCAGGTGACGCCGCTGAAGGTCGGCGACAAGCTTTACCTCTGCACGCCCCATAACATCGCGATCGCGCTGGAGGCGAAGACGGGCAAGGAAATCTGGCGCTATGACGCGAATTCGGGAATGAACCCGGACCGCCAGCACCAGACCTGCCGCGGCGTGACCTATTGGAACATGGCGGACATGCCGGCAACGACCGCCCCGGCAACGCCCGCCGCGCCCGACGATTGCCCGACCCGCGTCTACATGCCCACCGCCGACGCGCGGCTGATCGCGCTGAACGCCGAGACGGGCGAGGTCTGCACCAGCTTCGCCAACCAGGGCGTGCTGCGGCTTGAAGCCGGGATGCCCTTCAACCCTGCGGGCTATTACTACTCGACCTCGCCGCCGGTCGCGGTGGCGGGCAAGATCATCATCGGCGGCGCGGTGAACGACAACTTCTCGATCCAGTCGCCATCGGGCGTGATCCGCGCCTTCGACATCCGCACGGGGGAACTGCTGTGGAACTGGGACAGCGGCAATCCCGACGACACCACCCCGATCGACATCGCGGCGGGCGAGACCTATACCGCCAACAGCCCCAACAGCTGGTCGGTTTTTTCCGTCGATGAACAGCGCGGGCTGGTTTACATCCCCCTTGGCAACCAGGTGCCGGACCAGCTGGGCATGGGCCGTTCCCCCGCGGTCGAGGCGCATTCCTCCTCGGTCGTGGCGCTTCGGGTCGACAGTGGGCAGCAGGCCTGGGTGTTCCAGACGGTGCATCACGACCTTTGGGACATGGACGTTCCGGCGCAGCCCGTCCTGGTCGACCTCACCGTGAACGGCGCGGTGGTGCCCGCGCTGGTCGCTCCGACGAAACAGGGCGACATCTATGTCCTGAACCGCGAGACCGGCGAACCGATCCTGCCCGTCACCGAAGAGCCGGCCCCCAAGGGCGCGATCCCCGAGGATTTCACCGCCCCGACGCAGCCGACATCGGCGCTGAGCTTCTCGCCTCCGCCCCTGCGCGAACGCGACATGTGGGGGATCACGATCTTTGACCAGTTGATGTGCCGGATCGACTTCAACCGCCTGAACTACGAGGGGCGCTATACGCCGCCCTCGCTCAAGGGGACCATCGTCTATCCGGGGAACTTCGGCACGTTCAACTGGGGCAGCATCGCCGTCGACCCGCAGCGGCAGGTGATGTTCGGGATGCCGACCTATCTGGCCTTCACCTCGCGCCTGGTGCCGCGCGCCGACATCCCGCCCAAGGGCGAGGGCGAGAAAGCCAGCGAACAGGGCCTGAACCGGAACGAAGGCGCGCCCTATGGCGTGGTCATGGGGCCGTTCCTGGGCAAGCTGAAGGTCCCCTGCCAGGCGCCGCCCTGGGGCTATGTCGCGGGCGCCGACCTGACGACGGGCCAGATCGCCTGGAAGCACCGGAACGGCACCGTCCGCGACATGACGATGCTGCCCCTGCCCTTCAAGCTGGGCGTGCCGGGTATTGGCGGGCCGATCATCACCGCGGGCGGCGTGGCCTTCCTGGCGGCCGCGGTCGACGATTTCATCCGGGGTTACGACCTGACCACCGGCGCGCAACTGTGGCAGGCGCGGCTGCCCGCGGGCGGCCAGGCGACGCCGATGACCTATGAACAGGAGGGGCGCCAGTTCGTGGTGATCGTGGCGGGCGGGCATGGCTCGGTCGGCACGAAACCCGGCGATTACGTCATCGCCTATGCGCTGGAGCAATGATCTCGCGGCATGAGCGCGCCCCGGCAGCTGGCTGGTGCGGGACCTTGACATCGGTCCTTCCTGCAGCGGCATCGAACGCATTCCGCGCGGCAATATGCCGCGCGGATCTCAAATCCCTGGCGCGGTCAGGGCCGTGCGCCTATAGATCCGACATGCAATCGGGTTCCTGATGCGACAGCTTGGCAGATCCTTTCCCTGCACCAGCCCGGCCCCTGGCCGGATGCTGGCGCTGGTCTTGGTCCTGCCCTTCGTGCTGCTCTCGCTGATGGCGCAGGGCACGATGGTGGCGCAAGGCACGACGCCCGACAGCTTCATGGTCGTGCTGTGCGCCGATCACATGCCGGTCGAAATGGTGCTGGACGAGGACGGCGATGTCGTTCCGGCCGATGAGTACCGCGCCCGGCAAGGCGAACCTGTCCCCAAGACGCCGAAACCGCCCTGCGATTGGTCGGTGCATGCCCAACCCATGCTGGACGCGGCCCCGGTTCCTGCTGTCGCCAGCGTGACCCTGGGCCGCCCCGCCGATCTGGTTTCGGCGCATGCGCTGGCCGTACTGCGCGCCGAGGTGCTGACCCCTGCGGCACGGGGGCCTCCTGTCGCGTGAACTCCGCGCCGCCCTCAAGCGGCAAATGCAGTTCACGCGACAGGAAACCCCATGAAATCCAGTATTCTGGCCGCCCCGCTTCTGGGCGCGCTTTTCCTTGGCATCCTTGGCACGGGCGCCGTTGCGGACCCCGTCACGCATCAGGGCATGACGCTTTCGGACGCCTATATCCGGGCCATGCCGCCCAAGGCCCCCGTTGCAGGCGGCTATGTGACCATCCGCAATGACGGCCCGAACGCCGATCGTCTGATCTCGGCCCGCTCGCCGCAGGCTGGTGCGGTGCAGATTCACGAAATGACCATGAATGGCAGCGTGATGAAAATGCGCGAACTGCCCGACGGCCTGGCCATCCCCGCCGGAGAGACGGTCGCGCTGAAGCCGGGCGGCTATCACTTGATGTTCTTGCAGGTGCCCGAGCCCTTCGCCGAGGGGCAGACGGTCGATGCGACCCTGGTCTTCGAGAAGGCGGGCGCGGTCGCGCTGACCTTCGATGTTCGCGCCATGCGTCCCGCCCCCGCCGCCCACCAGGGTCACGATGCGGGGCATTCGGGCCACTGACGGTCCGTCCCAGCCGTTACCGGCCTGCCCCGGGCAGGCCTTGCAGATGCGAGGACAAATGTCTCACTCCAGCATTTCCGCTCGCCCGGCCATGGGCCTGAGCGATCTTTACCGGGCTGTCTGGCGCTGGCATTTTTATGCCGGGCTGCTGGTCCTGCCCTTCATGATCACCCTTTCGATCACCGGCGCGCTGTATGTCTATCACGACGAGATCGACAACTGGTTCCATGCCGACCTCAAGCGCGTGCAGGTGCAGGACAGCCAGCGGCTGGCGCCTTCGGCCCTGGCCGCTTCGGCGCTGGATGCGGTGCCGGGCAAGGCGGTGAAATATACCGACCCCGCCGATGCGGGAGCTTCGACCGAGATCACGGTTGCCACGGAGGCGGGCAAGATGGCGGTCTATGTGAACCCCTATGACGGGCTTGTCCTGGGCGCGATGCCGGACAGATCGACCCTGATGTGGACGGTGCGCACCCTGCACAGCTTCAAGTATTTCGGGACCTATGCGCGCTATATCATCGAAATCGCGGCGGGCTGGTCGATCCTGCTGGTCGGCACCGGCATCTATCTGTGGTGGCCGCGCGGGCAGAGGGGCGGCGTGGTCTCGGTCCGGGGCAATCCGCAGCGGAGGGTGTTCTGGCGCGACCTGCATGCGGTGACGGGGCTCTTTGTCGGCGCCTTCATCGTCTTTCTTGCAATCACGGGAATGCCCTGGTCGGGGGTCTGGGGCGGCAAGGTCAATGAATGGGCGAATGGCAGCAATTTCGGCTATCCGGACGGGGTGCGGGTGAATGTTCCGATGTCCGGCCAGACGCTCGACCAGATCGCCAAGACCTCATGGTCGCTCGAGCAGGCGCAGATTCCCGAAAGCACGGGCCATGGCGCGCCGATCACGCTGGATGATGCCATCGCCCGGTTCGATGCCCTGGGGCTGCATCGCGGCTATGCCGTCAGCCTGCCGCAAAAGCCCGAGGGCGTGTTCAGCGGCTCGGTCTATCCCGACGACCTGAGCCAGCAACGCGTCGTGCATCTGGACCAGTATTCGGGCGAGGCGCTGCTGGACATGAGCTATGCCGATTACGGCCCTTTGGGCAAATGGCTGGAATGGGGCATCAACACGCACATGGGCCAGACCTTCGGCTGGCTGAACCGGGCCATCCTTCTTGCGGCCTGCGCGGCCATCGTCCTGCTGGCGGTTTCGGCGGCGGTGATGTGGTGGAAGCGCCGGCCCGCGGGTTCGCTGGGCGTGCCGCCCTTGCCCAAGGATCGAAGGGTGTTTCGCGGGCTCCTGGTCATTCTGGCAATCGGCGGCGCGATCTTCCCGCTGGTCGGCGTCTCGCTTTTGGCGATGCTGGCGCTGGACATGATCCATGTCCGGCTGCGTTCGGGCCGCCGCGGCCCGGCGGGCGGCGCAAAAGGCGCCGCTGATCCGCTCGCAGCAGGTGATGGACCATTCCAGTCCGCAGGTGCTGCCGCAGGCGGTCACCGCCAACCCGAGGGCGGCCCTGCCGGACAAGGCATTGCCACGGCTGATCGCCAGCACCCGGCTGTGCCTGACCAATAGGCCAATCGAATGGCTGGCGCTGCCTGGCGATGTGGCCGCCTGGTCGCGCCTGGGCTGGCTTTTGTCGCTGGGCAAGCGCCGCGCCCGGGAGGGCAGCTGCCACATCGATCGCGCCGACCTTGAGGCCGCCTGCACCGGCAGCATCCTGATCGCCCTGCTGCCGGACCCGATGGAGACGCCCCTGCGGATGGCCAGCAGATCCGGGACGACATCGCCCGGCTGGCACGGCGCTTTCCCGGACGCTGCTTTCTGTGCGCCGCACCGGTCTATGACGGGCGCGATCAGGTGCCAGATCGACCAGCTGGCCGATCTGGCACAAGGCGCCGGCACCGCCATGGTCGCGGTCGGCGACGTGCTGGTGCATCGGGCGACGCGGCGGCCCTTGGCCGATGTGCTGACCTGCCTGCGCGAGGGCTGCACCATCGACGCCATCGACGAACGCCGCCTGACCAATGCCACGCGCAGCCCGAAGTCCGGCTACGATCCGGCGCGGCTTTTCCATCGCTATCCGGGCCCGATCCGCCGCACGGTCGAGATCGCCGAACAATGCGCCTTCCAGCTTGACGAGTTGCGCTATCACTATCCCGACGAAGCCCTGGACGGAGAACCCGCTCAGGCGCGGCCGGCCCGGCCGGCGCGCGAGGGGCTGGATTGGCGCTATCCCTCCGGCCCGCCGCCCAGGATCGTGCAGCAACCCGATCACCGCCACCATTGCCATTTCCGATCATCATGGGCACAGGCGCGATGTATTCGGGCGGGCTTGTCACCGTTGGACAAGGCGATGCCTGTTGGCTAGGGGTCGGAACCGTCGCCGGACCAGCCCCGAACCAAGTCGCATTGTTCCTGGTCATCGCCGCGCTGGCCAAGTTCGCGGTCGAGCGCACCCGATTCGACCGTGCGTTGCGGCTTATCGGCATGAACCCCGCGGCCGCATCGGTCGCCGGCCTGATCCACGAAGGGCGCCATGCCGTCATCAGCGATGAGCCATATCCCCTGGAGGATCTGCTGGCAGCAGCCCGGCCACTCACCGCGCAGCCAATGGCCGAGGGGTTTCGCCGAAGGATTACATGCGGGGCTTCCTCGATCCGTTCGGGGCCGATACCGGTCGCGCGATCCTGTGGCAGGACCAAAGCGGGGCGCGGCTGGGCGATGGACATTACCTACATTCCGATGCCGCGGGGCTTCGTCTACCTGGCGGCCGTGATCGACTGGTGCAGCCGGCGGATGCTGGCGTGGCGCGTCTCGATCACAATGGACATCGACTTCTGCATCGAGGCCGTGGAAGACGCCATCGCCCGATACGGCACGCCTGGAATCTTCAACACCGATCAAGACAGTCGGTTCACCAGCCAGGCCTTCACCGGATTGCTCAAGGAGCACGGCATCACCATCAGCATGGATGGCAAGGGTTGCTTGCGCGACAACGTGTTCATCGAGCGGCTGTGGAAGTCGCTCAAGTACGAGGAGGTCTATCTGCATGCCTACGACAGCGCCGGCCATGCCAGAGGCGCACTGCTGCGCTACCTGGACTTCTACAATCGGCACCGCACAGCGCACTTGATCGGCTCACGCCCGATCAGGTCTACTTCAACCAACCGCTGCCCTGTCCGAAGGCAGCTTGAACCCGCAGGCGATCCACTTATCGGAACCGGACTGTCTGTTCAAACGAATGGCGCCAGCTCTCAACATCGAGATCACGGGCCGCCTGCGCTACCGCAACGCCACGGTCCGCCACCAGCTTGACGGCCTCGACTTTGAACTCACGGCTGAACTTCCGTCTCGTCATATCGGCACTCCAGCTCCTTGGTCACGATCTTATCGTCGTGTCCACGAAACCGGCAGCAGCTTACTATGCGTCATGGCGATAAGATCACACCGGGAAGCATCCAGCCTGGAGTGGGCAGGGACATGTCCTACATGCAGCACCACGACACTTGTGTCGATCCTGCCGCTGCCATCAAGGCTGACTACATCCCTTCTAAAGATGCGTTGCGCTCCTCTCATCGACCGGAATCGCCACGCAGTTCGCCGCATCAATCGATCGGATGCAGTACGCGATGCAGGAAATCCTGGGTCCGGGGGTGCCTGGGTTCCGTCAGAACCGCGCGTGCCGGACCTTCCTCGACGATCACGCCGCCGTCGATGAACAGCACCCGGTCGGCCACTTCGCGGGCAAAGGCGATCTCATGCGTCACGACGACCATGGTCATGCCTTCATTCGCCAGGTCGCGCATGACGTTGAGCACATCGCCCACCAGTTCGGGATCCAGCGCCGAGGTCGGTTCGTCGAACAGGATCGCGCGCGGACGCAAAGCCAACGCACGCGCGATGGCAACGCGCTGTTGCTGACCACCCGACAGCATCTGCGGAAAGGCGTCCGCCTTGGCCGCCAGCCCGACCCGTTCCAGCAGGGCAAGGCCGCGTTCCTCGGCGGACTTGCGTGCCTCGCCCTTGACGTAGATCGACCCTTCGACCACGTTTTGCAACACGGTGCGGTGAGGAAACAGGTTGAAGCGCTGGAACACCATCGCCACGCTGTCGCGCACACGGCTGAGGTCGCGCGGGTTTTGCGTGACCAGTTGATCCTCGACCAGAAGACGCCCCTTCTGATAGCTTTCCAGCCCATTGACGCAGCGCAGCATGGTCGACTTGCCGGATCCCGACGGTCCGATGATACAGACCACCTCGCCCTTGTCGATCTTGGCTGTAATGCCCTTCAGCACCTCGAAATGGCCATAGGCCTTGTGAACGTCCTGAAACTCGATCATCTCCAGCCCTCCTCAATGATGCCCGGTTGACATGCGTCGTTCCATCCAGCGGTTCAGCAGCATCAACGGGCCGCACATCACCAGGTAAAGGAACGCGACCAGCGTGAAGACGGTGGTGTTCTGGAACGTGGAGGCGGCCAGCAGCTTGCCCTGCAACGACAGTTCCCCCACCGTGATGGTCGAGGCCAGCGAGCTGTCCTTGAGCATCATCACCATGGTGTTGCCATAGGACGGCAGGATGATCTTGATCGCCTGCGGCAGGATCACGCGACGCATCATCAGCCCATACGACATGTTCAGCGACTGCGCCGCCTCGATCTGGCCGCGGTCGAGCGCCTGGATCCCGGCGCGGAAATCCTCGGCCTGATAGGCAGAATAGGCGATGCCAAGGCCCAGGATCGCCGCTTGCACCGCAGTCAGTTCGATGCCGATCTCGGGCAGTACGAAATAGATATAGAACAGTTGCACGATGATCGGGATCGAGCGCAGGAAGTTCACGATGGTCGCGCCCAGGCCCCGCACGACGGCGTTGCCGGACAGCCGCAGGATCGCCCAGAACAGACCAAGCGCGGTGGACAAGAGCAGCGAACCTGCGGTGACGATCAGGGTATTCTTGATGCCGACAGCGAGTATGGGCAGGAACTCGGCGGCGTTGCTGAAAAAGTTCTGCATCTGTGTTCCTTATGGGCACGGCTCCGCCCCTCGCAGGGCGAAGCCGCCGCCTGACTGACAAGCAAAAGGATGGATCAGCGGAGGTTCCACTTCTGGACCAAGTCGTCCAGTTCGCCACTTGCCTTGATCTTCGCGATGCCGTCATTGACCTTGGCGAGCAGGTCGGCGTTGCCCTGGGGCACGGCGACGGCGATCTCTCCCGGCACGACCGGTTGATAGCTGGGCACCAGCTTCAGGTTCGAAAACTGTCCCTTGGCCAGGAAATGCGCCATGATCGGCGCGTCGGCGTAGCCTGCCTTGATGCGGCCCTGCGCCACATCCTGCATCATGTTCTGCACGGTGTCATAGACCTTGACCTCGCGGAACACGCCGGCATTTTGCAGCGGCGCCACATACATGGTCCCAAGTTGCGCGCCGACCGTTTCGCCCGACAGCTCTGTAAATGCGGTATAGGCGGTGCCATCGTCCGACTGAACGACCATGCCCTCGCCATAGGCAAAGACGGGTTCGGAAAAGTCGATGACCTTCTTGCGCTCCTCGGTCACATACATGGCCGCCGATGTCATGTCGACCTTGCCCGAGGTCAGCGAGGAAATCAGCGCCGAAAACTCCATCGGTTCGATGGTGATGGCCAAGCCTTCGTGCCGGGCAATAGCCTTGATCACATCCACCATGAACCCGTCTGGCTGGCCGGTCGCTGGATCGACGAAGGAAAACGGCAGGCCGTTGGCCTCGGTCCCGACCTTCAGCCTGTCCTGGGCCTGCACGGCGCCTGTACCCAGAGCGGCGGCCAAGGCGACGGCCATCATAAAGGTTCTGCGAAACATGATATCCCCTTGTTGTCGTGCTTATTTTGCAGCCTCGGAAAGGCGGCGGTATCTTGGGCCGCCCTGCCTGACAAAAGTTCGGGAAAGGGCGTCCGAACCGACATTAGCGGTCTTCGACTGGTAAGTTTTGCCAAATCGCACGTCCATAGCAGCAAAAATTGCCGAAAATGGACGATCTTTCAAACGTTGCTGCGGGACTCCAGAAGGTGGTAAGCGGGAAGCTGAGGCCGTTCAGGCTTTGTAATTCCACGGGCGTTGCAAAACTCACCTCCTGAGGTGAGTTTCCGTTACCCCCCTGACTTCATGCCACGCGCTTGATCTCGGCGGTGCCGAGTGCGTTTAAGCGATTCATGAGCGCGACGCGGATGTGGACTTCGGCCGTTTGCCTGTCCGGGTCTCTTGAGGCGATCCGCTCGCCGAAGGATTGAGGTCGAGCAGGTTCAGCGCCACAGGTTCGAGCGAACCTGCGAGGGCATTCTCGCCTCGATCCTGCTTCGGGCGTGATAGCCGGACCACTGCTTCCAGTTCGCCCGACCGAAGCGTTTGCTTGCCCGCAGGATGTCGTTGCGGGCGCGGGCGGCAGGGCAGTCCTCCTTCCAGAGGCGCCCGTTCTTGCGGATCGGGATAACGGCGGTGCCGCCGCGATCCAGGATTGCGGTGTGACAACGCCGGGTGTCGAAAGCGCCGTCGCCAGTCACGGTCCCGATCTGCTCGGCGGGTGGGATCTGATCCAGAAGGTCAGGCAGCACGGGGCTGTCACCGTCACGGCTGGAGGTGAACTCCACCGCCCGGATGTCACCGGTGGCTGTATCCATTGCCAGATGCACCTTGCGATACTGACGTCGACGTTGCGTGCCGTGCTTGCGCGCCAGCCATTCTCCGTCACCCGGAAACTTGATCCCCTTCGCCATGGGCCTCGGACCAGTGGCGGCACCATGGCTCAGTGTCCACCAGCAGGTTCAGCGGCCCTGGCGCGCGGCGGCTTGATATCTGAACGGCAAGGGTCTTCTGTCTGCGGCTTGAGGCGTGGAAAAGTCCGGAACCGGCCAATCGAGCCCGGCCATCTCCAGGATGCTGGCCACCATGCCTGTCGTGTGCCGAAGCGGCAGGCCAAAGAGCACCTTCACCATCAGGCAAAACTGGATTGCTGCATCGGAGAATACGCGCGGGCGGCCGGGCCGCCCCGCCCTGTTCGCCAGCCACGCCATGTCCTTGTCCAGCCAGATCAACAGTGATCCGCGCCGCCTCAGGGTATCATTGCAGGATTTCCAGTTCGTCGTGCGGTAGCGGGCAGGTTCAGGCTTCGTCATGCGAGGACGCTTACCCTACAGCAGTCCCCGCGTGAATCCTCGCTGGGACGAGTTCTGCAACA
>NZ_JHWH01000018.1 GCF_000622145.1 Paracoccus yeei ATCC BAA-599
CGCCAGGTAAGCGGGGATACTTCTGTTCATCGTCCTCACTCGCGTGAGCCGACAAACAGTGAAGCTGACACCTGGATCATCGGCTCACGCCTACCAGGCCGATATGCAAGCTACTCAGTCGAAAAACGACCAGACCGCCCGCATATCCCTTCAGATATCTCGCAATGTCAAAAAGCAGAGGAAACAAAATCCCAGATGAAGCGCCATTCTCTCGACGCCCCGCCCGGTCAGTCATTCCCAGATTGTCTCGGTTCCGCTCCCGCTTCCCCGCCCCTTCCAGCGTTCCCGCCGTCCGGTGAAGCGGTATTTAGGCCGCACGGACGGAACCCGCAAGAGCGAATTTTCAGAAAACTGACAAAAACTTGCAACCGATTGAAATCGCTGAGAGGCTACGAGCCGCGGCCCAGCGACCTACCTGCCGGCCGTGCCGGCGGGGCCAGGTCCCGGGCCGGCCGGCGGGACGGTTTTCCCAGCAAACGCAGGGAAAGCAGCAGCAGAATCGCGCCCAGCATCAGCAGCGGCCATGATTCCCAGACCTTGAGCGCCCAGAGCCAGTGCATCGCCGCCAGCACGGCCGCCGGATAGATCAGCCGGTGCAGGCGCCGCCACCCTGCCCCCATCCGCCGGATCGAAAGCCGGTTCGAGGTCAGCGCCAGGGCCGCCAGCATGACAAGCGCCAACATGCCGAAGATCAGATAGGGCCGCTTGACCACGTCCCGCACCATCTGCCCCCAGAGAAAGCCCATGTCGAAGACCACCCAGGCGGCGACATGGCAGCCGACATAGGTAAAGCAGATCAGACCCAGGGCCTGGCGAAAGCGCATCACGTTCAGCCGCGCCAGCCGCAGCAGTGGGGTGACGCACAGCGTGGCGATCAGGAAATACAGCGCCGTGCGGCCCAGGCGGTGTTCGATGTCGCGCACCGGATCGACGCCCAGATGACCCTGAACCGTATCCCAGACCAGCAGCGCCAAGGGCAGCAGCCCCGCCAGCCAGACCGCCCAGACGGGCAGGCGCCGCAGCCAGCCGTTCAGGCGCTGGACCATCAATAGAACTTCCGCAGGTCCATGCCGGCGTAAAGCCCGGCGACCTGGTCGGCGTAGCCGTTGAACATCAGCGTCTCCTGCCGGCCGCCGAACAGGCCGGCGCCGACCCGCCGCTCGGTCGCCTGGCTCCAGCGCGGATGGTCCACCTGCGGGTTCACGTTGGCGTAGAAGCCGTATTCGCGGGGTTGCAGCGCCTGCCAGCTGGTCGGCGGCTGCTTGTCGGTCAGGGTGATCGCCACCACCGACTTGATCGACTTGAAGCCGTATTTCCACGGCACCACCAACCGGATCGGCGCGCCGTTCTGGTTGGGCAGCACCTTGCCGTAAAGCCCGGTCGCCAGGATCGTCAGCGGGTGCATCGCCTCGTCCAGGCGCAGCCCTTCGCGATAGGGCCAGTCGATGATGCGCGCATGCTGGCCGGGCATCTGCTCGGGGTCCTCGAGCGTGCGGAAGGCCACGTATTTCGCGCCCGGCTGAACGCCCGCCTTGGCCAGGACCCCCGCCAGCGGGACGCCCAGCCAGGGAATCACCATCGACCAGGCCTCGACGCAGCGCAGTCGATAGATGCGTTCCTCGAGCGCGCTATCCGGGGCCAGGTCCTCGACGCCATAGCTGCCGGGGCGATCCACCATCCCGTCGATGGCAACGGACCAGGGCGCGGTCTTCAGGTTGCCCGCATATTGCGCCGGGTCGGTCTTGCCGGTGCCGAATTCGTAGAAATTGTTGTAGTTGGTGATTTCGTCAAAGCTGTTGGGCGCCTCGTCCGTGGAATAGGGCGAAGCCTTGCCCGCAAGGCCGAAGGCCGGGGCTGCGGCCAGGGCCGCGGTGCCGGCCAGAAAGACCCGGCGCGACAGATAGTGCGCCTGGGGTGTGACCTGGGACCATGTCAGCTTCATCGGCGGCCTCCGCTGCTTGCGCGCTCAACGCCAGCATGACAGCGGGGGGTCCGCCCGCCGATGAACTTCTGCGTGATCTCAGGTGGTGACGTCGGGCGCGTCGCGGCCGGTGAATTCGCGGATCAGCGCGATCTCCTCGGCGGCGGCGATGACCGGGGCCAGCGCCTCCTCGACCGGCAGGTCGTGGCGGTCGGGATCGGGTTCGTAGCGTTCCAGATAGACGCGCAGCGTCGCCCCCTCGGTGCCGGTGCCCGACAGCCGCATCACCACGCGCGAGCCGCCCTGAAAGCCGATGCGGATGCCCTGCCCCTTCGACACCGAGCCGTCGACCGGGTCGTGATAGGCGAAATCGTCGGCGCTTTCGACCACCAGGCCCTGGAAGGTCTGGCCCGGCAGGTCGGGGGCGATGTCGCGCAACCGCTGGACCAACGCATTGGCGCGTTCCACCGGAACCGCCTCATAGTCGTGGCGCGAGTAGTAGTTGCGGCCGTATTCCTGCCAATGCGCGGCCATGATCTGGCCCATCGGCTCGATCCGCCGGGCCAGGATGTTCAGCCACAGCAGGACCGCCCACAGCCCGTCCTTTTCGCGCACATGGTCCGATCCGGTGCCGGCGCTTTCCTCGCCGCAGATCGTCACCCGGCCGGCGTCCAGCAGGTTGCCGAAGAACTTCCAGCCGGTGGGCGTCTCGTGGATCTCGATCCCCAGCTTTTCGGCCACGCGGTCGGCGGCGCGGCTGGTCGGCATCGACCGCGCGATGCCCGACAGGCCCCTGGCATAGCCCGGCGCCAGATGCGCGTTCGCCGCCAGCACCGCCAGGCTGTCCGAGGGCGTCACATAGATGCCCCGGCCCACGATCATGTTGCGGTCCCCGTCCCCGTCCGAGGCGGCGCCGAAATCGGGCGCGTCCTCGGCGAACATGGCATCCATCAGGTCCTTCGCCCAGACCGGGTTCGGGTCCGGGTGGCCGCCGCCGAAATCGGGCGACGGGGTGCCGTTCACCACCGTGCCCTCGGGCGCGCCCAGGGTTTCCTCGAGGATGCGCTTCGCATAGGGGCCGGTCACCGCGTGCATGGCGTCGAAGCGCATGCGGAAGCCGCCGGTAAACAGGTTGCGGATGGCGTCGAAATCGAACAGTTCGGCCATCGCCCGGGCATAATCCTCGACCGGGTCGACGACCTCGACCGCCATCCCGCCCAGGCGGGTATCGCCCAGCGACGACAGGTCGACATCCTCGGCCTCGAGGATGCGGTATTCGGTCAGTTCCGTGGTGCGGGCAAAGATGCGGTCGGTCACCTGCTCGGGGGCGGGGCCGCCGTTCGCGCCGTTGAACTTCATGCCGAAGTCCTCGTCGATGCCGCCGGGGTTGTGGCTGGCCGAGAGGATCACCCCGCCATCCGCGCCCCGCTTGCGGATCAGGTTCGAGGCGGCGGGGGTGGAAAGCAGCCCCCCCTGACCGACGATGACGCGCGCGGCCCCGTTCGCCGCCGCCATGCGCAGGATCACCTGCACCGCGCGGTCGTTGAAATAGCGCCCGTCGCCGCCCAGGACCAGCACCTTGCCCTGAACGCCGCCGATCGCGTCAAAGACCGACTGGGTGAAGTTCTCCAGGTAGTGCGGCCCCATGAAGACCCTGGTCTTTTTGCGCAGACCCGAGGTTCCGGGCTTCTGCCCCTCGATCGGCTGCGTGGGGACGGTCTGGATGCGGGTCATGTGTCGGCCTCATGGTTCATGCAAGCTGAAGGCGATCTTGCACGATTCGCCGCGTCTTACCATGGCGCTGATGAAGGCCCGGTAAACACCCGCCGACAGGAAAAGGGCGGCCCTGGGGCCGCCCGATCCGTCAGTGCAGCGGCGCGCGGGGCGCGCCGTCGCCCTTGTCGCCCAGATGCGCAGTGGTCACCCGGTTGCCGACGATCAGCCCGTCGGGGCCGGCGGTGACATGGACCGTCTGCCCGTCCAGCACCTCGCCCGACAGCAGCATCTCGGCCAGCGGGTTCTGCAGGCTGCGCTGGATCACCCGCTTCAGTGGGCGGGCGCCGAAGACCGGGTCATAGCCTTCGTCGGCCAGCCATTTCAGCGCATCCTCGTCCAGGTCCAGATGGATCTTGCGCTGCGCCAGCCGGCTTTCCAGCCCCATCAGCTGGATCTTCACGATTCCGTCCATGTTCTCGCGCGTCAGGCGGTGGAAGATGATGATCTCGTCCAGCCGGTTCAGGAACTCGGGGCGGAAATGCGCCCGGACCGCATCCATGACCTGGGTGCGCGCCTGGGAACTGTCCGCGCCCTCGGGCAGGGCCGACAGCGCCTGCGCCCCCAGGTTCGAGGTCAGGATGATCAGCGTCTGCTTGAAGTCCACCGTCCGGCCCTGGCCGTCGGTCAGCTGACCGTCGTCCAGCACCTGCAGCAGCACGTTGAAGACGTCCGGGTGCGCCTTTTCGACCTCGTCGAACAGGATCACCTGATAGGGCCTGCGCCGCACCGCCTCGGTCAGGACGCCGCCCTCGTCATAGCCGACATAGCCCGGAGGCGCGCCAATCAGGCGGGCGACCGAATGCTTCTCCATGAACTCGGACATGTCGATCCTGACCATCGCATTGTCATCGTCGAACATGTATTCGGCGATGGCCTTGGTCAGCTCGGTCTTGCCGACGCCGGTCGGACCCAGGAACAGGAAGCTGCCCAGAGGCCGCTTCGGATCGTTCAGCCCAGCACGGGCGCGGCGCACGGCATTGGCGACGGCGGTCACCGCCTCGGACTGGCCGATGACGCGCTGGCCCAGCACGTCCTCCATCTTCAGCAGCTTCTCGCGCTCGCCCTCCAGCATCTTGCTGGTGGGGATGCCGGTCCAGCGCTCGACCACCTCGGCGATCTGCTCGGGGCGCACGGCCTCCTCGACCATCGGGCCCTCGTCGGGACCCTCGGCCTCGGCCAGCTTCTTCTCAAGCCCCGGGATGATGCCATAGGACAGCTCGCCCGCGCGGGCCAGGTTGCCCTCGCGCTTGGCCTGGTCCAGTTCGGCCCGGGCGCGGTCCAGCTGCTCCTTGAGGTTCCGCGACCCTTCCAGCTTGTCGCGCTCGGCCTGCCAGCGCGCGGTCATCGTGGCCGACTTCTCCTGCAGCTCCGACAGCTGCTTTTCCAGAGTCTCCAGCCGGTCCTTGCTGGCCGCGTCGTCCTCCTTCTTCAGCGCCTCGGCCTCGATCTGCATCTGCAGGATCTGCCGGTCCAGCTGGTCCAGCTCCTCGGGCTTCGAATCGACCTCCATCCGCAAGCGGGACGCCGCCTCGTCCACCAGGTCGATGGCCTTGTCGGGCAGGAAGCGGTCGGTGATGTAGCGATGCGACAGCTGCGCCGCCGCCACCAGCGCGGCATCCGAGATGCGCACGCCGTGGTGCAGCTCATACTTTTCCTTGATGCCGCGCAGAATGGAAATCGTGTCCTCGACCGTCGGCTCCAGCACCATGACGGGCTGGAAGCGCCGGGCCAGCGCCGCGTCCTTCTCGATATACTTGCGGTACTCGTCCAGCGTGGTCGCGCCGACGCAATGCAGCTCGCCCCGCGCCAGCGCGGGCTTGATCAGGTTCGCGGCATCCATGGCGCCATCGGTCTTGCCGGCGCCGACCAAGACGTGCAGCTCGTCGATGAACAGGATGATCTCGCCGGCGGCGTTCTCGATCTCCTTCAGGATCGCCTTCAGCCGCTCCTCGAACTCGCCGCGATACTTGGCCCCGGCGATCAGCGCGCCCATGTCCAGCGCCCAAAGCTGCTTGTTGCGCAAGGACTCGGGCACGTCGCCGTCCACGATGCGCAGCGCCAGCCCCTCGGCGATGGCGGTCTTGCCGACGCCCGGCTCGCCGATCAGCACCGGGTTGTTCTTGGTGCGGCGGCTCAGCACCTGCATGGCGCGGCGGATTTCCTCGTCCCGGCCGATGATCGGGTCGATCTTGCCCTCGGCCGCGGCCTCGGTCAGGTTGCGGGCGTATTTCGACAGCGCCTCATAACTGTCCTCGGCGCTGGCGCTGTCGGCCGTGCGGCCCTTGCGGATGTCGTTGATGGCCGCGTTCAGCCCCTGCGCCGTCACCTTGCCGGCGGCCAGCGCGTCGCGCGCATTGGTGTTGACGACAGCCAGCGCGGTCAGGATGCGCTCGGCCGGCACGAAGCTGTCGCCGGCCTTCTTGGCCAGCTTCTCGGCCTCGTCCAGCACGCGCACCAGGCTCGGGTCGACATAGACCTGGCCCTGCCCGCCGCTGACCTTGGGCTGCTTGCCGACCGCCAGATCGACCGCCTGCCGCACCGCCTGGGCATCGCCCCCGGCGCGCGCGATCAGGTTCGATGCAAAGCCCTGGTCGTCGTCCATCAGCGCCTTCAGCAGATGCTCGGGCATCACGCGCTGATTGTCCTCGCGGATCGCGATGGTCTGCGCGGCCTGCAGAAAGCCCCGAGACCGTTCCGTGAATTTTTCCATATCCATATGAAAATCCTTTCTCAGCCCCCGCTGTGGGCCGCCCTTATCGGCACGGCCCGGTTGGGTCCTGTCCGTGACATGGGCAGGGACAAACGGGGTTTCAAGTCAAGCCGTTCCCCCCTATAACCGCGCCGTTTGTCGCAGGCTGGGGGCCCCTCATGGATGACCGACTGATCGTGGCGCTGGATGTGCCGGATGCGCTTTCGGGGCTGAAGCTGGCCGAAACCCTGGGCGAGGCCGTCAGCTTCTACAAGATCGGCCTTGGCATGCTGACCGGCGGCGGGCTGGCGCTGGCCAACGAACTGAAACAGGAACACGGCAAGCGCATCTTCCTGGACATGAAGTTCTTCGACATCGGCGCCACGGTCGAAGCCGCGGTCCGGGGCATCGCCCGCTACGACCTCGACTTCCTGACCGTGCACGGCGACCCGCATGTGGTGCGCGCGGCCCGGCAGGGGGCGGCCGGGTCGAACCTCAAGATCCTGGCCGTGACCATCCTGACCTCGCTCGACCGGGCCGACCTCGACGCCGGGCTGATGGTGGCGGGCGACGTGGCCGACCTCGTGACCCGGCGCGCCGCCCGCGCCTTCGAGGCCGGGGCCGACGGCGTCATCGCCTCCCCGCGCGAGGCGGCGGCGATCCGCGCCCTGCCCGAATCGCGGGGCCGGCTGATCGTCACCCCCGGCGTGCGCCCGGCGGGATCCGATGCAGGCGACCAGAAGCGGATCGAGACCCCCGCCACCGCCCTGGCCCAAGGTGCCGACCACATCGTCGTCGGCCGCCCGATCTGGCAGGCCCCGGACCCGCGCGCGGCGGCCCAGGCGATCCTGGCGGAACTGCCCTGAGGGGGGCGCGCCCCGAACGGACCCCGCCATGTATGTCCCGCCGCATTTCCAGGAAATCGACCCGGCCGAGATCGCCTCGATCCTGGCCGAGGCGCCGCTCGCCTGCATCGTTGCCCAGACCGACCAGGGGCTGGTCGCCAACCACATCCCGCTGCTGGCCGCGCCCGATGGCACGCTGATCGGCCATGTGGCGCTGGCCAACGACATGCACAGGCTGATCCCGGACGGGCACGAGGTGCTGGCGATCTTTCGGGGCGAGGACGGCTATGTCTCGCCCAACTTCTACCCGTCGAAGCCGCGCCATCACCGGCATGTGCCGACCTGGAACTATCAGGTGGTCCATGTCCACGGCCCCATCCGCTTTCAGCACGACGCCTCGGCCAAGCGCGCGGCCGTGGGCCTGCTGACCCGGCTGCACGAACGCCGGGTGAACGGCGCCGCCGCCTGGCGGATGGCCGACGCGCCCGCCGACTATCTGCAGCAGATGCTGGACGCCATCGTCGCCTTCCGGATCGCGCCCCGCCGGACCCTGGCGAAATCCAAGCTCAGCCAGAACCGCGAGGATGAGGATCGGCTTGGCGCCATCGCCGGCCTCGATGCCACCG
Organism: Paracoccus yeei ATCC BAA-599; assembly: GCF_000622145.1. Classification (GTDB taxonomy): domain Bacteria; phylum Pseudomonadota; class Alphaproteobacteria; order Rhodobacterales; family Rhodobacteraceae; genus Paracoccus; species Paracoccus yeei. The sequence continues at coordinate 7,858 of NZ_JHWH01000018.1, forward strand.
GCCAGGCGGCCCTGGCCCGCCGCATGACCCGCCGCCCGCCGCGCGCGGACTGAAAGGCCACGCCCGCCCGACGGTCCTGCTGTGCACCCCCTGTGTACGCGCGGTGTACGCCCGCTGCACGGGTTTCACAGCGAAAACCCCAGCAATCCCCGGGTTTCTCCCGCCCCGGCCCCACCCCGTCATCCCGCGCAACGCACGCTGCCGTTGCGCATGAAAAAACGCCCGCGGCTTTCGCCTCGGGCGTCCTGTCGTCCGTCGCGCGCAGCGCCGGTCTTAGCGGCGCAGGCCCAGCTTGCCGATCAGGTCGGTATAGCGGGCTTCGTCCTTGCGCTTCAGATAGTCCAGCAGCTTGCGGCGCTGCGCCACCATCATCAGCAGGCCACGACGCGAGTGGTTGTCTTTCTTGTGCGTCTTGAAATGCTCGGTCAGGGTCGCAATGCGCGAGGACAGGATCGCGACCTGCACCTCGGGCGAGCCGGTGTCGCCTTTCTTGGTGGCGAATTCGGTCATCAGGCGGTTCTTTTCTTCAACCGTGATCGACATCGGGGTCTCCTTTCGGATCAAGGGGTTATGGCGCAGCCCGGGATGTCGTCCAGTGCCGGCCCATGGAGAATCTCCCCGAAAACAGCGCCCGGGGATGCGCGCGTATAGGGGAAATGCGGCAAAAGGAAAAGGCTTTTCTGCCTCAGCGCGCCGGGTCGAGGCGGCTCAGCGCGATATCCTCGACGCGCAGCCCCTGGGCGTTCAGCAGGCGGCCCACGGCCTCGCCGTCCAGCCGGATGACCGTCGCGCCGTCCTCGGCATGGTCCAGCGTCACCACCGGCTCGGGCTCGTCGGGCGCCGCCTCATAGCGCAGTTCCAAGCGGTCCGAGGCGCCGTCGAAATCGCCGATGGTCGGGACCGTGGTGCCCGGCTCGTCCAGCACGAACAGGTCCGCGCCCGCGCCGCCCTCGGCGAAATCCCCGGCGCCGGCCTGCAGCGTGTCGTCGCCCTCGCCGCCGTGCAGCCAGGCCGCCGTCTCGCCGGCCGAGCCCTGCAGCAGGTCATCGCCCGCCCCGCCGTCCAGATCGTCCTCGCCCGGGCCCGCAACCAGCGTGTCGTTGCCGGCATTACCCGAGATCCAGTCGTTGCCCGTGCCGCCGTTCAGCAGGTCGTCGCCCTCGCCTCCGAACATGGTATCGTTGCCGGCCCCGCCCAGCACGGTGTCATCGCCGCCCTGCCCGGCCAGGGAGTCGTCGCCGTCGCCGCCGTCGATCTCGTCGTCGCCCTCGATCCCGTAATCGTCGTCGCCATAGATCCAGTCGGTTCCAGCCCCGCCGCGCATGGTGTCATCACCCAGACCGCCGTGCAGGTCGTCGTTGCCGTCGCCCCCTTCGAGCAGGTCGTCGCCATCGCCCCCCGCCAGCCAATCCGAGCCGCTGGTGCCATCGACCGCGATGCCGGGATTCTCCTCCTCGCCGCCCTCATCGCCCTCGCCGGAATCGGGAATCTCCTCATCCTCGGCGGCATCGGCGCGGGTGCTGGTCGTCGCATCGACGGCAAGCCCCATGAACAAAAGGCTGATCAGACTGCTCAGCATCAACATGGCGAGAACTCACGGGATTCGGGAAAATCATGAATGAAAGATTAATACGCGAGAGCCATCCGCGCATCGTCTTTGAGGATATTAGGTTAATGGGATTTCTTCAAGAAAAGACTAATCTTTCCAGGAATTTTTGCCGAACCGCCGGTCAGGCACTGGGTCGAACAGTGCGGGCGCCAAAGATCGCGCTGCCGACGCGCACATGAGTCGCGCCCTCGGCGATGGCGGTTTCGAAATCGGCGCTCATCCCCATGGAAAGACCGCTCAGCCCGTTGCGCTCAGCCATCTCGCGCAGGGCGCGGAAATGTGGCTGCGGGTCCTGGTCGTCGGGGGGGATGCACATCAGCCCGTCCAGGCGCAGGTCGAGGGCGCGGCAGGCAGCGACAAAGCCGTCCGCCTCGTCGGGCAGGATGCCGGCCTTTTGCGGCTCGCGCCCGGTGTTGACCTGCACGAACAGGCGCGGGCAGATGCCATGCGCCTGGACCTGACGGGCCAGCTTTTGCGCCAGAGAGGGGCGGTCCAGCGTGTGAATCGCATCGAACAGCGCCAGGGCGGGCTTCAGCTTGTTGGTCTGCAGGGGGCCGATCATGTGCAGCTCGATCCCCGGATAGCGGTCGCGCCAGGCGGGCCATTTGGCCCCGGCCTCCTGCACATAGTTTTCGCCAAAGACGCGATGGCCGGCGTCCAGCACGGCCTCGACCCGGTCGGGGGGCTGGATCTTGCTGACGGCGATCAGCGTCACCGTGCCCGGCGTGCGGTCGGCGGCCGCCTCGGCGGCACGGATGCGGGTGATGATCTTGGACAGTCCCATGCGGGCAGATTTCCAAAAGAAAAGAGCGGGCACAAGGCCCGCTCTTTCGCATTCCGGTTCCGAAGGATCAGAACGAGAACTTGATACCGGCGTCGACCACGGTGTCGTCCAGGTAGTCGGTGTCGATGATGCCACCGGCCAGGACAGCGCCGCCGCCCAGGTCGTATTCGACGCCAATACCGAACGAGTCGAAGTCCGCATCGGCGGTGCCGGTCAGCGACTCCAGTTCGTCACGACGGTAGAAGCCTTCGACCAGGATGGCGTCCATCTGATAAGCCATGCTCAGACCGTAGGTCTTTTCCAGGGTAGCAGCGACGAAAACGGTGCTGCCTCCGCCGGGCGCGGTTTCGATTTCGAACCCATCGTTGTCTTCGTAGTGCAGGTAGACACCCTTGACGCTGAAGTTGTTGAACGAACCTTCAGCACCCAGGCCGATTTCCGATGCGTCGCCATGCTTCGAGTAGGACAACGAAGCCCAGAAGTTCGAGCCTTCGTATTTCGCGGCCAGCGAGTAGGCGACGTCCGAGTCTGCATCACCGTCGTAGTCGATATCGCCCGGTTCGCCACAAACGTCGTCGGCACCAGAGATCACGTTGCCCGAAATGCCGCAGCGGTCGTTATCCGAACCGTCCGAAGCCGAAGCGAACAGCGAGATGTTGTTGATGGTGTATTCGTACAGGATGTTCGGACCCTGGTCGGTGTTCACACCGTCGCCGGTCAGGAAGAACAACTCTTCGACGTCGCCGCCGAATTCGCCGTCGGTGTAGCCGACTTCGGCCAGGTCGCCGATTGCAGCTTCAGCGGCCGAAACAGTGTCACCCATCGACAGCTTGCCGTAGGTGCCCGAAATCCAGACGGCGCCGGCGGTACCACGGGCGGCCGAGCGGAATTCGTTGGCGTTGTAGTTTTCCTGGTCGACGCGGAACGCACCGCCGAAGGACAGACCCGAGTCCGACTCACCCGTCAGGGTGAATTTCACGCGGGCGCGGCTGGAAAACTGCGCGTCGTTGCCGTCATAGATCACACCCATCCGGCCGTCGCCCGAGACGGCGACTTCGGCCGAGGCGAAGCCCGCCGAAAGCACCAGGGCGCTGGTGGCGAAAAGAACCTTTTTCATGGTTTTCCCTCTTGTCTCTCTCGTGTGCCCCATCCCGCATGACCGGGCTGGAGTATGGGAGTTGTGTCGCGCGTTCCCGAAAGCATTGCAACGAAATCAAATCTGGCCTTCGGGTTTAACAAATCCTGTGATGCACAAGGGCCACACCAGCCTGCGCAGACCCGGACGCCACCCCCTTTGCCCGCGCCAAGTTCCTTGCGGGGCTCGAAATTTCCGGCCTCGCGCACGTCTCGCGCGAGTTCACGCGCGCGTAAGACAGTCGTGAGTCGCATGCCCGCCCCGGACCGGGTCGGCGGCCTGGCGGCGGGGCGCGCGGACGGCGGGGAATCGCGGGGGCGGACGGGCTCTCTTGTCGCTTGGACCGGAATTGCGCTATGGCTCGGCCAAGGACGATCCGGGGGATGACAGATGACCAGACGCGCCGCACGGCTGACCGCCGCCCTGCTTCTGACCGCGGGGCTTGCCGCCTGCGCCGGCGGCGGCGCCCCCAGAAGCGCCGAGCCCCAGCGTCAGTCCACCCTGTGGGACCTGTTCGCGAATCGCCGCAATCCCAGCGACACGGTCGCGGTGAACAAGTATCTGTGGAACGCCAGCCTCGAGGTGCTGAACTTCCTGCCGATCCAGTCCGTCGACCCCTTCACCGGGGTGATCGTCACCGGCTATGGCACGCCCCCCGGTGGCGGGCGGTCCTATCGCGCGACGATCCAGATCACCGACCCGGCGCTGGATGCGCGCTCGCTGAAGCTGTCGCTGCAGGGCGCGGGCGGTTCGGCGGTGGCGCCCGACACCGTGCGCGCGGTCGAGGATGCGATCCTGACCCGGGCGCGGCAGCTGCGGGTCGCCGACCGCAATCTCTGACCCGGCTGGACCTGCCTTCGCGCAGCGGCTAATACCCTGCGGGCAATCTGATGCCCGGAGGTTCCCATGCCCTATGATCCCGCACACAGCGAACCGCGCTGGCAACAGGCGTGGGACGGTGCCGGCACCTTCCGCGCGGTGCGGGACGAACGGCCCAAGTACTATGTGCTCGAGATGTTTCCCTATCCGTCCGGGCGCATCCACATGGGGCATGTGCGCAACTACACGATGGGCGACGTGGTGGCGCGGTTCAAGCGCGCGCAGGGCTTCTCGGTGCTGCACCCGATGGGCTGGGACGCCTTCGGCATGCCGGCCGAGAACGCCGCGATGGAACAGGGCGGCCATCCGCGCGACTGGACCTATGCCAATATCGCCACCATGCGCGAGCAGCTGAAGCCCCTGGGCCTGTCCATCGACTGGAGCCGCGAATTCGCCACCTGCGACGACGCCTATGTGCACCAGCAGCAGTCGATGTTTCTGGACATGCTGGAAGCCGGGCTGATCTATCGCAAGTCGGCGATGGTCAACTGGGACCCGGTCGACATGACGGTGCTGGCGAACGAGCAGGTCGAGGACGGGCGCGGCTGGCGTTCGGGCGCGCTGGTGGAACGCCGCGAGTTGACGCAGTGGTTCTTCCGCATCTCGGATTACTCGGACGAGTTGCTGTCGGCGCTGGACGGGCTGTCCGGCTGGCCGGAAAAGGTGCGACTGATGCAGGCCAACTGGATCGGCAAGTCGCGCGGGCTGCAGTTCCGCTTCGACACCGTGGATGTGGCCGGCTTTCCGCAGATCGAGGTCTATACCACCCGCCCCGACACGCTGATGGGGGCGTCCTTCGTCGCGATCTCGCCCGACCACCCGCTGGCCAGGGCGCTGGAATCCGATCCCAAGGTCGCCGCCTTCACCGCCGAGGCGCGCAAGATCGGCACCAGCGAGGAGGCGCTGGAAAAGGCCGAGAAGCTGGGCTTCGATACCGGCCTGACCGTGCGCCACCCGCTGGACCCCGATTGGCATCTGCCGATCTGGATCGCGAACTTCGTGCTGATGGATTACGGCACCGGGGCGATCTTCGGCTCGCCGGCGCATGACGAGCGCGACCACGAATTCGCCCTGAAATACGGCCTGCCGATCCGCGCCACCTTCGGGCCGAAAGGCTCGACGCTGGCCGAGGCCGACGCGCTGGTCGCGGATGCGCCCTATGTGCCCCTGAAATCCGAGGTGGTGAGCTATGTGCGCGGCTTTGCCGGCGCGCAGGACCAGTCGGGCGAGGCCGCGGTCGACGCCGCCATCGCCCATGCCGAGGCGCAGGGCTATGGCGAGGGCGTGACCAAGTTCCGCCTGCGCGACTGGGGCATCTCGCGCCAGCGCTATTGGGGATGCCCGATCCCGGTCGTGCATTGCGACGCCTGCGGCACCGTGCCCGAGGCCAAGGAAAACCTGCCGGTGCTGCTGCCGCAGGATGTCAGTTTCGACGTGCCGGGCAACCCCCTGGACCGGCACCCGACCTGGCGCCAGACCACCTGCCCGACCTGCGGCGCCCCGGCCCGGCGCGAGACGGACACGATGGACACCTTCGTCGATTCGTCCTGGTACTACGCGCGCTTCACCGCGCCCCATGCGCCGACGCCGACCGTGGCCGAGGATGCGGATTACTGGATGAACGTCGACCAGTACATCGGCGGCATCGAACACGCGATCCTGCACCTGCTCTATTCCCGCTTCTTTGCCCGCGCCATGGTCAAGACCGGGCATCTGCCGGAAAAGTCGAAGGAACCCTTCGACGCGCTGTTCACGCAAGGCATGGTCACGCATGAGATCTACCTGACCCGGGACGAGCGAGGCCGCCCGGTCTATCACCTGCCCGAGACGGTGCGGGACGGCCGGCTGGCCGACGGCACGCCGGTCGAGGTGATCCCCTCGGCCAAGATGTCCAAGTCCAAGAAGAACGTGGTCGATCCGGTGAACATCGTCGCCAGCTTCGGCGCCGACACCGCGCGCTGGTTCATGCTGTCCGACAGCCCGCCCGAGCGCGATGTGGAATGGACCGCGGCCGGGGCCGAGGCGGCGAACAAGTTCCTGGCCCGCGTCTGGCGGCTGGCCGACGAGGTTCCCGAAGGCGGCGACGACCCGGACCTGATCCGCGCCGCCCACCGCGCCATCGAGGACGTGACCCGGGCCATCGAGGGCTTTGCCTTCAACAAGGCCGTCGCCAAGCTTTACGAACTGGCCAATGTCATCGGCAAATCGCCGGCGGGCGGCGAATGCCGCCGCGCCGCGCTGCGCATCCTGGCGCAGCTGCTGGCGCCGATGGTGCCGCACCTGGCCGAGGAGTTCTGGCAGAAGGCTGGCGGCCAGGGCATGGTCGTGGACGCCGCCTGGCCCAAGGCCGACCCGGCGCTGCTGGTCTCGGATTCGGTGGTGCTGCCGATCCAGATCAACGGCAAGCGCCGGGCCGAGATCGAGGTCCCCAAGGACATGCCCAAGGACCAGATCGAGGCGCTGGTGCTGGCCGACGAGACGGTGCAGCGCTTCATGGAGGGGCTGCCGGTCAAGAAGCTGATCGTGGTGCCGGGGCGGATCGTCAATGTCGTGGTCTAGGCGCGGCGTCCTGCTGGCGGCGCTCGCGCTGGCGGCCTGCGGCTTTGCCCCGGTCTATGGGCCGGGCGGCACCGGCACGCGCCTGCAGGACAAGGTGCGCACCGCCGACCCCCGCACCCCCGACGATTTCGCCTTTGCCGGCCGCATCTCCGAGCGGCTGGGGCCGGACGGGACCCGCTATGAACTGGACTGGCGGCTGCGCATCGCGGTGGTGCCGCAGGCCATCACCCCGGACGAGATCACGACCCGCTATTCGCTGAACGGCACCGCCAGCTATGTGCTGACCGAGATCGCCAGCGGCCGGACCGTGGCGCGCGGGCAGGTCAGCAGCTTTACCTCCTACTCCACGACCGGGACGACCATCGCCACGCTGGCGGCGGAACAGGATGCCCACAAGCGGCTGGCGCGCCTGCTGGCCGATCAGGTGGTGACGCGGCTGCTGGCGCTCGACCCGGCCACGCTGCCATGATCCTGAAGGGCGCCGAGATCGGCCGCTATCTGGCGCGTCCCGATCCGACGCGCCCGGGCCTGCTGATCCACGGCCAGGACGCCATGCGCGTCGCCCTGAAGCGGGCCGAGGCGGTCGCCGCCCTGACCGGCCCCCATGCCGACGAAGAGATGCGGCTGACCCGCCTGCCCGGCGCCGACCTGAAGAAGGACCCGGCGGCGCTGCTGGACGCGGTCAAGGCGGTGGGCTTTTTCCCCGGCCAGCGCGTGGTGCTGGTCGATGACGCGAGCGACGCGGCGGCACCCGCGATCGCGGGTGCGCTGGCCGAGTGGCGCGCGGGCGACGCGGTGATCGTGGTCGCGGCAGGGGCCCTGGGCAAGGGCTCGGCGCTGAGGAAGCTCTTCGAGCCGCATCCGCAGGCGGTCACGGCCCCGATCTATGACGACCCGCCCGGCGAGGACGAGATCGCCCGCTGGCTGGAGGCCGCCGGCCTGCGCGAGGTGCCGCGCGACGCCATGCGCGACCTGGTGGCGCTCTCCCGCGCGCTGGACCCCGGCGATTTCCGCCAGACGGTGGAAAAGATCGGGCTTTACAAGCACGGCGACGCCTTACCCCTGACGCCGGCCGAGATCGCGGCCCTGGCCCCCGCCACCATCGAGGCCGAGGTGGACGAGCTGATCGACTGCGTGGCCGAAGGACGCGCCCGCGACTTCGGGCCGCTGATGCGCCGGATCGAGGGGCAGGGCACCAATCCCACGACGCTGTGCATCGCCGCCCTGCGCCATTTCCGGGCGCTGCATGCCGGCGCCTCGGACCCCGGGGGCCCGGGCGCCGGGTTTTCCCGGCTGCGCCCACCGGTTTTTGGCCCGCGCCGCGACCGCATGATCCGCCAGGCCCAGGACTGGGGCATGCGCGCGCTGGAGGACGCGATCCATCAGCTGATCGACACCGACCTGACGTTGCGGTCCAGTTCGAAGGCGCCGGCCATGGCGGTGATGGAACGGATGCTGCTGCGGCTGTGCATGATGCCCCGGGGCGGGCGGTGACCGAGGCGCTGGTGATCGGTGCCGGCCCTGCCGGGCTGATGGCCGCCGAGGTGCTGGCCACCCAGGGGCATCGCGTGGTCGTCGCCGAGGCCATGCCGACGCCCGCGCGGAAGTTCCTGATGGCGGGGAAATCGGGGCTGAACCTGACCAAGGCCGAGGGCCTTGCGGATTTCACTGCGCATTATGGGGGCTCTGCCCCCGTCCTGCGGACTCCCCCGGGATATTTGGACAAGAAAGAACTTGGGCCAGACGAGGTCATGGCCTGGGCCGAGGGGCTGGGGATCGCGCTGTTCACCGGCTCGACGGGCCGGGTGTTTCCCGTCGGCATGAAGGCCTCACCGCTGCTGCGGGCCTGGCTGGCGCGGCTGTCGGAGTTAGGGGTCGACCTGCGCACCCGCTGGCGCTGGGAGGGGTTCCAGGGCGACGGCTGGCTGTTTCGGACGCCGGCGGGGCCTCAGGTGCTGCGGCCCGGCGCCGTGGTGCTCGCGCTTGGCGGTGCAAGCTGGCCTCGGCTGGGCTCGGACGCGGCCTGGGTGCCCTGGCTTTCGGCGCGGGGGGTCGGCATCGCGCCATTCCGGCCGGCGAACATGGGGTTCCGGGTCGGCTGGTCGCCCGCAATGGCGCGGCATTTCGGCCAGGCGGTCAAGGGCGTCGCGCTGAGTGCGGGCAGCTTGTCGAGCCGCGGCGAATGGGTCGTCACCGCGCAAGGGATCGAGGGCGGCGGCGTCTATGAGGTGGCGGCCGCGATCCGCGATGGGGCCGAGGCGGTCGTCGATCTGGCCCCCGATCTGGGCGCGGTGGAACTGGCGCGGCGGCTGGCCCTGGCCCCGGCGAAACTGTCGGTCGGCAACCGGCTGCGGCGGGTGCTGGGCGATCCGCTGCGCGCCGCGCTGCTGCTGGAATGGGGCCAGCCCCTGCCCGCCGAGCCCGAGCGGCTGGCGATCCGCGCCAAGGCCCTGCGGCTGCGCCACGCCGGGCCGATGCCCCTGGAGCGGGCGATTTCAAGCGCCGGCGGCATCATCGGGGAGGGTCTGGCCGAGACGCTGGAGCTGCGCGCCCTGCCCGGCGTCTTTGCCGCGGGCGAGATGCTGGACTGGGAGGCGCCGACCGGCGGCTATCTGCTGACCGGCTGCCTGGCCACGGGGCGGCAGGCGGGCCTGGGCGCCGCGGCCTATCTGGCCTCGGCGCGCTGAAAGGCGGGCCGGGCGCGCATCCGGTCCAGATAGTCGGTCAGCCGGTGCTGGACGATCGGAAAGCGGGCCGCCAGCGCCCAGGTCAGGCAATGGGTCAGGATGATGTCGGGCACGGTCAGGCGGTCGCCCATCAGGAAGCCGTCCTCGGCCATGCGATGCACCAGTGTCTTCTGGCTGCGTTCGAATTCCCAGCGCAGCGTGTTCTTGATCGCCGAGAGGCGCATTTCCTCGGGCAGGACGAAGCTGTGGCGCGCGGCCAGCCACAGGGCGGCGTCGAATTCGTCCAGGATGAACTGGGTCAGGCTGTCCTGGCGCGCCCGGTCGATGGTGCCGGCCGGATGGGTCAGCGCGCCGTGCCGGTCGGCCAGATAGGTCAGGATCGCCGTCGAGTCGGTGATCGGCGTGCCGTCCGCAATCAGCACCGGCACCTTGCCGGCCGGGTTGAACGAGGTGACGCCCTCGGCATGGGGGGCAAGCGGCACATGGTCGTAGGGCTGGCCCAGCTCCTCGAGCATCCACAGCACGCGGAAGGCGCGGCTTTTCGACGTTCCGATGACCTGGTACATGGCGGACCCCTTTTGGCCAAGGCTAGCCGCCCCTGGGCACCAAGGCAATCCGCCGCCCATTGACGCGACGCCGGGCCGGGCGCAGGAATGGCCGCGGAAGGAGAGTTCCATGACCCCATCGCGCGCGCGCCTGTTCACGCCGGTTCTGATCGGCGGCTCGATCATCCTGCTGATCAACTTCGCGCTGCGCGCCAGCTTCGGGGTGTTCCAGATTCCCATCGCCGCCGAATTCGGCTGGCCGCGGACCGAGTTCAGCCTGGCCATCGCGATCCAGAACCTGGCCTGGGGCATCGGCCAGCCGGTCTTTGGCGCCCTGGGCGAACGGTTCGGCGACAAGCTGTCGATCATCCTGGGGGCATTCCTGTATTCGGCCGGGCTGATCCTGACCGCCCATGCGACCGACCCCGCCACCATGCAGATGCTCGAGGTGATGGTGGGCTTCGGCATCGCCGGCACCGGGTTTGGCGTGATCCTGGCGGTGATCGGCCGCGCGGCCAGCGACGAGAACCGCAGCATCGCGCTGGGGATCGCCACCGCGGCGGGCTCGGCCGGCCAGGTCTTTGGCGCGCCCCTGGCCGAGGGGCTGCTGGCCTTTTACCCCTGGCAGACGGTGTTCATCATCTTCGGCGTGATCGTCTTGGCCTGCCTGCTGTTCCTGCCCCTGCTGGGCGACACCCGGCCCGCCAGCCGCCACGAGCTTGAGGACAGCATGGGCGTGGTGCTGAAGCGCGCCTTTACCGATCCGTCCTATCTGATGATCTTTGCCGGGTTCTTCTCCTGCGGCTATCAGCTGGCCTTCATCACCGCGCATTTCCCGGCCATGATCACCGAGATGTGCGGCCCGATCGCGTCCGGCGGCGCCTTGGCGAGCCTGGGGATCACCACCACCTCGGCCCTGGGGGCGGTGGCGATCTCGCTGATCGGGCTGGCCAATATCGGCGGCGCCATCCTGGCCGGCTGGCTGGGCAAGCGCTATTCCAAGAAATACCTGCTGGCGGGCATCTACACGCTGCGCACCATCGCCGCGGCGATCTTCATCCTGACCCCCATCACGCCCACCACCGTCATCGTCTTTTCGTTGGCCATGGGCGCCCTGTGGCTGGCCACCGTGCCGCTGACCTCGGGGCTGGTCGCCTATATCTATGGGCTGCGCTACATGGGCACGCTTTACGGCTTCGTCTTCCTGTCCCACCAGCTGGGGTCCTTCCTGGGAGTCTGGCTGGGCGGCAGGCTGTATGACGCCTACGGCGACTATACCCTGGTCTGGTGGATCGGCGTGGGCGTCGGCGCCTTCAGCGCGCTGATCCACCTGCCGGTGCGCGAGGCGCCGGCGCGGCTGGCCGCCGCCTGAGGGGATTCTGTCTGGCGGATCAATCAAGATACCGCAGCCTTTCCTGCGGGGGCAGCCCGTCCCCGCGCCCAACACGGAGGATCTCATGACCCGGCACCACATTTCCCGCCCCCTGCTTGGCCTCGCCCTGGCAGCGCTGATGGCCCCCGCCGCCCTGGCCGAAACGGCCGCCCAGACCCCGACAGCCCCTGCGGCGGCTGCGACCGAGGTTCCGGCGGCGCAATGCCCGGTCCGGGAATTCGCCATGGGCCTGCGCTATCAGCAGCAATCGGCCGAGGTGCGGGCGCTGCAGCTGCAGGGCTATGCGCTGGCCCGCGCCCGGCTGGAAGCCGCCATCGCCAAGGCCGGCGACGCCTCGAAACTGGCCGTGGTCACCGATCTGGACGAAACGGCCATCGACAACACCCCGCTGCTGGTCCGCGACATGCAGAACTGCCACGTCTATGACACCTGGGACACCTGGGGCGACTGGGAGCTGACGGGCAAGCCCACGCCGATTCCCGGCGCGCTGGACTTCTTCGATTTCGCCGACAAGTCCGGGGTCGCGATCTATTACATCTCGGACCGCTTCGGCGAGCCCGAGAACAAGGCCGCCACCATCGCCACCCTGAAGGAACTGGGCTTCCCGCAGGTGTCGGACGAGAACGTGCTGCTTTACGGAACCTCCAAGGCCGAGCGCCGCGCGGTGGCCGCCAAGGACCACCAGATCGTGCTGCTGCTGGGCGACACGCTGCATGATTTCGACGGCGTGTTCCGCAAGGCCGCGACCGATGTGAAGCGGGCCGAGGTCGACAGGAACGCCGCGCATTTCGGCGCCGACTGGATCGTCTTCCCCAACGCCACCTATGGCGACTGGAGCACGGCGCCCCTGACCGCCTGGGACGCCCCGCTGAAGACCCAGTAAGGGCCGGCCGGCAGGGGCGGCTTGCACTTTCCGCCGGGGTGGCGCAGCTTCGCGCCGCCTGAAGGGGGGAACCATGCGCTGGATCATGTCGCCGGGACTGCTGTCCCTTGTCCTGGGCTACACGCTCAGTCAGTTCTATCGGGCGTTCCTGGCGGTGCTGTCACCGACCCTGCATGCCGATCTGGGGGCGGGGCCGGCCGATCTCGCGCTGTCCTCAGGGCTTTGGTACATCGCCTTCGCGGCCATGCAGCTGCCGGTCGGCTGGGGCCTCGACCGCTATGGCCCGCGCGCGACGGTCGCAGCCTTGCTGGCGCTTGGCGGCGCGGGCGGCGCCGCGGTCTTTGCCCTGGCCAGCGCGCCCTGGCACATCCATGTGGCCATGGCGCTGCTGGGCGTGGGCTGCGCGCCGGTGATGGTGGGCAGCTTCTTCATCTTTGCCCGAACCCTGCCCCCCGCCTCGATGAGCGCGGCGGGCGGCGCGGTGGTGGGCCTCGGCTCGCTGGGCAACATGCTGGGCGCGGCGCCCCTGGTCTGGGTGGTCAACGCCATCGGCTGGCGCGAGGCGCTGGTGATCCTGGCGCTGGTCACGCTGGCGGTCGCGGCGACCATCCTGGCCTTCGTCCGAAACCCCCCGCACCCCGAGGGAAGCCAGGCCCGCGGCTCGCTGGGGGATCTTTTGCGGGTGCGCGCGCTCTGGCCGATCCTGCCGCTTCTGGGCGTGACCTATGCCGCCTCGGCCTGCATCCGGGGGCTGTGGGCCGGGCCCTATCTGGCCGAAACCTTCGGCGCCAGCGACTATGTGATCGGCTGGGTCACGCTGGGCATGGGGCTGGCGATGGTGACGGCGAACCTTTCGGTCGGCCGGGTGGTGCGGCTGATCGGGTCGGACAAGCGCACCTCGATCGCCAACAACCTGCTGCTGGGCGCGGTGCTGGCGGCGCTGTGGCTGACCTCGGGGATGAACCTCTGGGTTTCGGCGGTGCTCTTGGTGATGGTCTGCATCTCGGACAGTTCCTATTCGCTGATGATGTCGCACGGCCGGGCGTTCCTGCCCCATCATCTGGTCGGGCGCGGCATCACCTTCATGAACATGATCTCGATCGCCGGGGTCGGCGTGATGCAGTTCCTGTCGCGCCCGGTCTACCTGGCGGCCTCGGCCAACCATGCGGCGCCGGTGGCCTATGGTTACATCTTCCTGTTCTTCCTGCTACCTCTGACCATCGGATGGTTCATCTACCTGTTCAGTCCCGAGGATCGCCATGGCTGACATCGAGGTCGTCGCTCCGAACCTCAAGCGCCGCCTGTCGGGCGTGACGGCGACCGTCGTGCGCCTGATCCCGGTGCAGGCGCGCATGATCGGCATCGTCGCGACGGGGCCGGGGCTGCCGCCCGAGTTGCCCTATATCCCGCTGGCGCGCGCGGCCAGCCTGCCGCGCGACCGCTGGCGGGTCTGGCACGCGCGGCGCAACACGGAAATGGCGTTGGGGCTGATCCTGCGCCACCTGCTGCGGCGGCGCTATCGGCTGCTGTTCACCTCGGCCGCGCAGCGCCGGCACAAGGGCTTCACCCGCTGGCTGATCCGCCAGCAGGACGCGCTGATCGCGACCTCGCCCCAGGCGGCCAGCTATCTGGAGCGTCCCGCGACGGTGATCCTGCACGGGGTCGACCTGTCCGTGTTCCACCCGGCGCCCGACCGCGCGGCATTGCGGGCGACCTTGGGCTTTGCGCCCGAGGACATCGTGATCGGCTGCTTCGGCCGGGTGCGGGCGCAAAAGGGCGTCGACCTGCTGGTCGAGGCGGCGCTGCGGCTGTTTCCCGACCGGCCGCGGGCCAGGCTGATCCTGTCCGGGCGCATCACATCCGACAACCAGGCCTTCGCCGACGATCTGAAGGCGCGGATCGCGCAGGCCGGCCTGTCGGACCGCATCCGTTTCCTGGGCGAGCTGCCGTGGGAGGATGTGGTGCGCAACTACCAGGCGCTCGATCTTTTCGCCGCCCCCGCCCGGTGGGAGGGCTTCGGCCTGACCCCGCTCGAGGCCGCGGCCTGCGGCGTTCCCACCGTCGCCGCCCGCGTCGGCGCCTATGAGACGCTGATCCGCGACGGCGAAACCGGCAGCCTGGTCCCGCGCGACGATGCCGACGCCCTGACCGCCGCGCTGGCGCGCTGGCTGGACGACGACGCGGCCCGGGCGGCGGCTGGCGCGGCGGCGCGCGCGCATGTCGCCGAGAACCATGCCATCGAAGGCGAGGCCCGCGCCATCGTCGCGGTCTATCGAAAGCTGCTGGCGTGACCCGCTGGGGCTTTCTGCTGGCCCGCACGCTGCGCAATGAGTCGGCGCTGCAACGGCTGTCGGTCCCGCAGGCCGAATTGCTGGAAACCTTGCGCGGCAAGTCCGTGGCGCTGGTCGGCAACGCCCGCGCCCTGGCGCAGGGCGCGCAGGGCCCCGCCATCGACGCTGCCGACCTGGTGATCCGCATCAACCGCGCGCCCATGCCCGGTGCCGACAGCCACGGCACCCGCACCGATTGGCTGGCGCTGGCGGTCCGGCTGGGCGCGGCGGACCGCGCCCGCATCGGGGCAAGGCGCGTCCTGTGGATGTCGCCCAAGCGCAAGCGGCTGGACTGGCGGACGGCGACCAGCCCGGGTTTCTATCTGCACCCGCTGAAGGACTATGCGGCGCTGCGCGACCGGCTGGGCGCGTCGCCGACCACGGGGGCGATGATGATCGATCTGATCGCCCGGTCCGACATGGCGCGGCTGGACCTGTACGGCTTCGACTTCTTCGCCTCATTGTCGCTGTCTGGGCATCGGCGGGCCGAGCAGGTGCCGCATGATTTTTCAGGCGAATCCGAATGGGTGGCGGCGCTGGCCGCGTCAGATCGCCGGATCATCCGTCATTAAGCCGGTTTTTCGCCGGATTATCATGCAGATCGCCGAAATCTTGCTTTTCCTTTGCCGCGATTCGCCCTATATCGCGGCGTCCTGAGATGAGGAGACCCCCAGATGGGCTACAAGGTCGTTGTCGCCGGCGCCACGGGGAACGTGGGCCGTGAAATGCTGAACATTCTCGCCGAGCGCGAGTTTCCTGCCGATGAGGTTGTCGCTCTGGCTTCGCGCCGGAGCCTTGGCACTGAGGTCAGCTATGGCGACAAGACCCTGAAATGCAAGGACATCGAGGGGTTCGACTTTACCGGCTATGACATCGCGCTGTTTGCCATCGGCTCGGACGCGACGAAAACCTATGCGCCTATCGCGGCCAGCCAGGGCTGCGTGGTGATCGACAATTCGTCGCTTTACCGCTACGACCCGGACATTCCGCTGATCGTGCCCGAGGTGAACGCCGACGCGGTCGAGGATTACCGCAACAAGATGATCATCGCGAACCCCAACTGCTCGACCGCGCAGATGGTGGTGGCGCTGAAGCCCCTGCATGACCGGGCGCGGATCAAGCGTGTCGTCGTCTCGACCTATCAGTCGGTCTCGGGCGCCGGCAAGGAGGGCATGGACGAGCTGTGGAACCAGACCAAGGGCATGTATGTGCCCGGTCAGGAGGTCGAGCCCAAGAAGTTCCAGAAGCAGATCGCCTTCAACGTGATCCCGCAGATCGACGTCTTCCTGGACAGCGGCGACACCAAGGAAGAATGGAAGATGGTGGCCGAGACGAAAAAGATCCTCGACCCCTCGATCAGGGTCACGGCGACCTGCGTGCGCGTTCCGGTCTTTGTCGGCCACTCCGAGGCGATCAACGTCGAGACCGAGGATTTCCTGGACGAGGACGAGGCCCGCGACATCCTGCGCGAATCGCCCGGCGTGCTGGTGATCGACAAGCGCGAGCCGGGCGGCTATGCCACGCCGGTCGAATGCGTCGGCGATTTCGCGACCTTCGTGTCGCGCATCCGCCAGGACGTGACCATCGAGAACGGCCTGAACCTGTGGTGCGTCAGCGACAACCTGCGCAAGGGCGCGGCGCTGAACGCCGTCCAGATCGCCGAACTGCTGGGCAGCCGCTGCCTGAAGAAGGGCTGACCCGGCCGTCCGGACCCATGCCCGGCGCCGGACCCCGGCCTCGCGATTGGCTCTGACCAAGGGCCCCCGGTTCGGCATTCGCCGGGTCGGGGGTGTTGCGTTTCGTGCTGGTTCATCGCGCCTGCGCAGGGCAGAAGGTCGGCCCGTCTCCTGTTCGAGCACGGCGGGGGCTGCCCACGGTCGCAGTGCCGGATGTGGCCAAGATCCTTCCGATGCGGGCTGCGGCAGACCTTTCCGCAAGCGGTTTTCCGGGAGAAACGACCGCCTCGCGATAGCGGGCGAGACGGGCTTTGTTTGTGGCGCAGGATCTATTTTTCGGGATATCCGGTCGCAGGGCAGTCCTAGCCGTCACGCGGTCCGCGAACCCCCGCGCCGGTCTCCGGTTGCCAGCATGGAGCAGTTCTGGGCCTTCGCCAGGACCTTGCCCGCATGGCAATCGACACCAGACCCACCCGGCGCCGGCCTTAGACCGCCACCTCTCCCGCCTCGATGGCGCGCGCGAGGCGGTCGATGGCTTCGGCCAGGCGCGCGTCCACCACATGCAGGTATTGCGTCCAGTCGGTCAGGGTCGCCAGTTCCTCGGCTCCGTCCGAAATGCCGCGCAGGCCGATCAGCGGCACGCCGAAATGCTGGCAGGCGCGCAGCACGGCATATGTCTCCATGTCGACCATCTCGGCCGCGATGCGGTCGTAGCCCGCGCCGCTGACGATGCTGCCGCCCGTCGCCAGCGCCGCCTGGGGGATGCCGGGAATGGAGAGGGGCAAGGCCACGCGGGGCGGCAGGTCCAGCATCGGCGTCTGCCCCACCGCAAAGCCCAGGGCCGAGGCATCCATGTCGCGGTATTCCACCGCCGAAACCTGATAGACCGCGCCCTGTTCCAGCATCCGCGATCCTGCCGACCCCAGCGAAACCACCAGGTCGGGCAGCCGCCCGGCGGCGTGCAGGCGCGACAGGGCCGCAGACAGGGCAACGGCGGCCTCGACCGGGCCGACGCCGGTCATCAGCGGGCGGATGCGCCCGCGCAGGTGCGGGCCATATTCGGCATCGACCGCCATGACGAACAGCACATCACGGCCGGAAAGCCTGTCCATCGACGGCAGGTCCATGTCAGCCATCCCTTTCGTTTCGCCCGAAGAAAAGGCCAAAATTCGCCGAATCGCAAGCCCGGCACCGGTCCGTGGCCGCGCCGTGCGGGGCCAGCGCCGGGTCTCAGCCGGTCAGCGCCCGTTCCTGGCCGCCCGGCTCCGTGGCCAGGGGCGGGGCGATCCTGACCGGGGTCGCGGCCGTACCCGGCACCGGCGCCTGGAAGCTCAGCAGCAGCCGCCCGCCCGACAGTCCGCGCAGCCCCCAGGTCAGCAGCCCGCCCGAGGGCCCGGCCATGGCGCCGCCCAGCGTCGCCTCGGCCAAGGGCCGGTTCAGAGCGTCGCGCAGCGCGGCCAGGCCCGGGCTTGCGCCGCACAGGTCCAGCCAGCACTGCACATGGTCGTCAAGGCTGCCGCGCGGCCCGCAGGACCACAGGTCGGCATAGCGGCGGTTCACGATCAGCGCCTCGCCATTGGCGGCAAAGACCGCAACGGCATCGTCCAGCGCGTCCAGCACCTCGGCGCCCAGCGAAAGGTCCGCCCGGAACTTGCGCGTCAACGAGATTTCCGAGGTGATGTCCTCGAACAGAAAGGCCACGGCGCCGTCGGGATGCGGGCGGCCCGTCACGCGATAGGTCTGGCCGCCGGGCAAAGACCACATCTCGACATGATGGCCGGACGAGGCCGCGGCCTCGAGCGTGTTCATCTGGTTGCGCCAGCTGCGATAGTCCTTGGGCTCGGGGACCATCCGCGCCTCGCGCAGGCGGTCCAGAAAGGCGTAAAGCGTCGGGCGTGCGGTCAGGAACCCGGTGGCCAGCCCCGTCAGGTCGATCAGCGCCGGGTTGAACAGCTGCAGATTTCGGTCGCGGTCAAAGATCGCAAGCCCGATCGGCAGATCGGCGAAGGTCTTGGTCAGGGTCTGCACGAATTCGCGCAGGCTGCGTTCGGCGCGCACGGCCGCGTCGGCGGGCAGGGCGATGGCCACGGTCTGTTCGGCAACCTCATGGACGTGGCAGTCGTACCAGCGGCTTTGCCCATCGTGCTGGATCTGCACCCGGCGCGAGGCGCCAAGCGCCGCGCCGCCCTGCACCGGACGCGCCGACAGGTCGACAAGCTGCGGTAGCGGCCAGACGGTCTGGCCGCCGCTGACCGCTTCGGCAAGCTGCAGATAGGCGGAGTTGGCCCAGGTGACATGGCCCTGCCCGTCCTGGCGCCAGGCCAGCATAGGCGAATGGTCCATCGTGCTGCGCAGGATCTCCAGCTCGTGCTCCATCGCGGCAAGCGACAGCGAATCGACCACGATCCCGGCGTTTTCCGCCGAAGGGTCGGCCAGGGTCACGCGCAGCAGCCCATCGCCCAGATCCTCGGCCAGAAGGCGCAGCCGGGCGTTGCCGGCGCCGTCCCCGCCGGTCACGTCGACGCGCGCCCCTTCGCCCATGTCGAACAGGCCGACGCTGAACTCCGGCAACCGCATGCCCAGCCAGCCGACCAGCTTCTGCCAGTCCCCCTCGCCCGGCAGCGCGGCCAGCAGGGCCTGGGCAGGCCCGGTCGCGTCGATCAGCCGCTGGGCGCGAAACAGGAAGACGATGGGTTCGATCCGGCGGTCCAGCCGGTCGCGTTCCGTCGCGCCGCCCGGCCGCCGCCTCTCCATCACGCGGATCGCACCAAGCGCCAGCACAAGCGCGGCCAGGGCCGAGGCGAAGGCGATAAGGAACTGGGTAACCATGCTGATAAACCTGCGCGTGCCAATCCGTTTCACCCTCACCTATGGGATGAATCATAAGAAAGGGTTAACGCAAGGGCTATCACACCGAGATTTCGGGATTGCTTCCCAAGGCTGCGCGGCCGTCCGCCTCGATCAACTCGCGCGGCCAGGTGACGGTGACCTGCGCGCCACGCTGGCGATTGCCGAAGCGGACGGCGGCGCCCGAACGCTCCAGCAGGGTCTTTGCGATGAACAGGCCCAGGCCCAGCCCTTCATAGCTGCGCCCGTCCTCGGACCGGGGGCGCGTGGTCAGGAAGGGATTGCCGATCTTGGGCAGCAGCGTGGCCGGAAAGCCCGGACCGTCGTCCGCGATGCGGATGCGGATCTCGCGCCGGTCGCAGCCTGCCTCGATCAGCACTTCGGCGCGGGCGAAATCGACCGCATTCTGGATCAGGTTGCGCAAGCCGTGGATCAGCGCCGCATCGCGCAAGATCGTGGGGGCGCCGGGCGCCACCTCGATGCGGATGCGGATGCCGCGGTCGCGGTGCGGGTCGGCGGCCTCGTCCAGCACCTGACGCAGGGGCGCCGCGCGGATCAGCAGGTCGTCGCGGCCGGCGCTGCCCATGGATTTCAGGATCGCGCCGCAGCGTTCGGCGGACTGGCGCAGCACGGCCAGATCCTCGGCCAGGTCGGTGCGCTCGGGCAGGGCTTCGGCGATCTCGTCCGACAGCTCGGAGCTGACCAGCTTGATGGTGGCCAGGGGGGTGCCCATCTCGTGCGCGGCGGCGGCGACCACGCCGCCGAGATGCTGCAGCTTCTGTTCGCGTTCCAGCGCCATGCGGGCCGCGAACAGCGCATCCGATCCGGCCGAGATCTCGGCCGCGACGGTGCGGGCGTAATAGGCAAAGAACAGCGCCCCGATGATGATGGCAAACCAGGTCCCGACCAGCAGCGGCTCGTTCAACGTGGCGACGGGCCCGTCGGAAAAGGTCAGCGGGCGGGCGAAAAAGGCCGCCATCGACACCATGACGAATGTCGTCGCCCCCAGCGCCACCAGCTGCCGCCCCGGCAGGGCGGTCGCCGCCACCGTCACCGGGGCCAGCAGCAGCACGGCAAAGGGGTTGGTCAAGCCCCCCGTCAGCGACAGAAGCGCCGCGATCTGCGCCAGGTCGAAGCCCAGTTGCCACGCCGCCTCGAGCGCCGAGATGCGGCGCGCGGGCCGCAGCGACAGTGCAATGTTCAGCGCGATGGCCAGGCCGATCACCAGAAGCACGGGTCCCAGGCGCAGGTGTGCGCCGATCATCAGCGCCACGGCCACCGCAGCGGACTGGCCGATGATCGCGACCCAACGCAGCAGGATCAGCGTGCGCAGCCGGATCGGCTCGGGACCCGGCTGGCCGGGCAGAAAATCGAAACGGCGCGAGACGAGGCCGGGAAACATCGCTTCTCCTGGAATGGGGTTTGGGCGATTGTTATGCAGGGCGCGTCCGGCAATCAATGCGACGGATCGTCGGGGGGCGGGATTTGACCCTGCGCCCCGGCCCGCATACAGAAGGGGCCATTATCGCGGGGGATAAAACGATGACGCAAGCGCTGAATATCGGGGCCGATCCCACCTTGTTGCTGGTGGATGACGACGAAATCTTTCTGACCCGCTTGGCGCGCGCGATGGAAAAGCGGGGTTTTTCCGTCCAGCAGGCGCCTTCGGTGGCCGAGGCCCGGCGCATGGTCGCCGAGCGCCCGCCGGCCTATGCCGTGGTCGACCTGCGGCTTGAGGACGGCAACGGGCTGGATGTCGTCGATGCGCTGCGCGAGGCGCGGCCCGATGTGCGCGTCGTCGTGCTGACCGGATATGGTGCGATCGCCACCGCCGTCGCCGCGGTGAAAATGGGGGCCACGGATTACCTGTCGAAACCCGCCGATGCGGACGAGGTGACGCGCGCCCTGCTGTCGCAAGGCGAAACCCTGCCCCCGCCGCCCGAAATGCCCATGTCGGCCGATCGCGTCCGCTGGGAGCATATTCAGCGTGTTTATGAACAATGCGACCGCAATGTCAGCGAAACCGCTCGCCGCCTGCATATGCATCGCCGCACCTTGCAGCGGATTTTGGCCAAGCGCGGACCGCGCTGATTGAAATGGACCAAGGTTTCTATTGCAATCGCGCTTTGCCGCGAAATATTAAAGGGCACGAAGAACCATAATAAAGCTGACAGGAACTGCATAAAATGGAACTCGACCTGGACAAGATGTCGTTGCGCGATCTGCGCGATCTGCGCAGCAAGGTGGACAAGGCCATTGCCACTTTCGAGGACCGCCGCAAACGCGAAGCCCTGAGCGCGGTGGAAAATGCCGCCCGCGAATTCGGCTTCAGCCTGGCGGAACTGGCCAGCGCGAAAGGCGCCGGACGCGGCCGGGTCGCGGCGAAATACGCCAACCCCGAGGATCCGAACGCGACCTGGACCGGGCGTGGCCGCAAGCCCCGTTGGGTACAAGAGGCACTGGATGCCGGCAAGTCCCTGGAAGACCTGCAAATCTGAAAACGGCCCCGCCACCGGCGGGGCTTTTCACTGGGTGCCGTCGATCAGCGCGATCAGGGCGTCGAACCTGGAAATATAGGCCAGCCGCGTTTCGACCGGCGGCCGCAGCCGGATTTCCAGTTCCTGCATCCAGTCGGGCGCGGTGACCGGAAACAGCCGGTCGGCCTCGGCCTGGGTGAAGCCCGCGATCTGCAGCGCCTCAAGCCGGGCAGAAATGCGATCCGCGCGCTTGATCGCCGCCTTGACCGGCTTTGGCAACTGGGCAGGCAAGCCGAAACGCAAATGGATGGCGGCCGCAAGTCTTGCGTCCATTTGTCCATATTCCCGCCCCAGCGCCGATTTGACCGGAGAGATCATGTCCCCGATCACATATTCAGGAGCATCGTGCAGCAATGCCGCCAGCCGCCAGCGCGGATCGCAATCGGGATTGGCGCGGGCGTGGATTTCCTCGACCAACAGGGAATGCTCGGCCACGCTATAGGCCCATTCCCCACGGGTTTGCCCATTCCAGCGCGCGACAAAAGACAGCCCGTGGGCAATATCCGTGATCTCGATATCGACCGGCGTCGGATCCAGAAGATCCAGCCGCCGGCCCGAAAGCATGCGCTGCCATGCCCGTTTCGCCATCGAAAAAGCCCCGCAATGAAAAATGCCCGCGGCCGGACCAGCTGCGGGCATTCACGCAATATGCCCGTTTACGACAGCGGCTGGTCGGCAGGCCGTTCGGCCGACATGCGGCGCGCGATTTCCTGGCGATACAGGGCCACGAAATCCACCGGGTCCATGTTGAAGGGCGGGAAACCGCCATCGCGGGTCATGTCCGAAATGATGCGCCGCACATAGGGAAACATCATGCGCGGGCATTCGATCATCAGAAAGGGATGCAGCTGGTCCTCGGGTACGCCCTCGACGTGAAAGATCCCGCCATAATCCAGTTCGCACAGAAAGATCGGCGCCTTGTCCCGCGCATTGGTGGACTGGACCCGGAACTTGCTGATGACTTCGTACTGGTGCTCGACCTGGCGCTTGCGGGCATCCAGGCTGACCTGCACGCTGATTTCGGGCTGAACCTCGCCCGCGGGCATGCCGCGCTGCGCCACCGCGTTTTCAAAGGACAGGTCGCGGATATATTGCGTCAGGATCTGCAGCCGGACGCCGGGCTGGCTGCCGTTCTGGGCCAGGTCGGGGGTGGTGGTTTGCTCGCTCATCAGGATCTCCCAGGGATTTCGCGATTACTAGCACCCCGCCGGGCCGCGCTCAATGCCGGGTCCAGCCCGAGCCGCCGGACCGCGACGGCGGGTTCGAGCCGTCCGTCAGCCCCTCGCGCACCGGGGCGGGCGGGTCGTCCTGCACCGAATATTCCGCGTCGATCACGCCGTCGTCGCGCCAGCCGCGCGCGGGATGGCCGGGAGGCACCTCGCCCATGAAATCCGTCTCGGCGGTGCGCTGGCGATAGACGACGCCGCTGACGCCGACGCGCCGACCCATCCGGCGCAGCACCAGGGACCGCACCCCCGGGATCAGCAGCAGCAGGCCCACCCCGCTGGTGAACAGGCCCGGCACGATCATCAAAAGCCCCGCCAGCATGACCAGCGCGCCATGCGCCATGGGCGCGGTGGGGTCGCGGAACTCCTGCATCGCGCGCTGCACGTCGCGGGCGGCGGTGGCGCCGCGCCGGCGCAGCACGGCCACGCCCAGGACCGACGACAGGATCACCAGCCCCAGCGTGGGCAGCAGCCCGATGGCGCCCCCGACCTGGATGAACAGCGCGATCTCGACAATCGGCAGGATGACGAACGGCAGCAACGGCCACATGGGCTTTTCCTTCACTTCTTTTCCAGGTCGGGTGCAAAACTGGACTTGGCTCGCCCTGCACCCTACATAGGGATGCGACACCCCATAAGAAAGCTCAACACGGTCCGATGTCGAACCCCATGCTCCAGATCCTTGTCCTTGCCGCGATCGCCATCTTCCTGATCCTGCGGCTGCGCGGTGTGCTGGGGACCCGCGACGGGTTCGAGCCGACCCAGACCCCCGAGGAGACGGTGGCGCCGCGCCGCTTCGACGTGATCGAGGGAATGGCCGAGACGCCCGACACCGACATCGCCGATCATGCCGAGCCGGGCAGCGCCACGGCCCGCGCCCTGGCCGCGATGAAAGAGGTCGAACCGGGCTTTGCCGTCGGCCCCTTCCTGAGCGGCGCGAAATCCGCCTACGAGATGATCCTGCTGGCGTTCGAACGGGGCGATCTGTCCGAGGTGCGCGGCTTTCTGGCCCCGGCCGTGGCCGAGGCCTTCGACGGGGTCATCGCCGACCGCAAGGCACGCGGCCTGACGACCGAGGCGCAGTTCCTGGGCACCCGCGAAACGGCGCTGGCCGCGGCCGAATTCAACCCGCAGACGCGCCTGGCCGAACTGTCCGTCCGCTTCGTGGGCGAAATGATCGTGGCCACCCGCGACGAGCAGGGCAATGTCGTGGATGGAGACCCGCGCTCGGCCCGCAAGCAGCGCGACGTCTGGACCTTTGCCCGCCAGATGGGGTCAAGCGACCCGAACTGGCAACTGGTCGCCACCGCCTGAGCCATGGCACGGCGGCGGGGCCTGACGGCCGACGAAAGGGCCCTCTGGTCCCGCATCGCCGCGACGGCGGTGCCCATGCATCCGTCCAAGCCGCCCGAACCGGTCGCTTTGCCAAAGCCCTCCCTGCCCGTCACGCCCGAGCCCGCCCGACCGGCCCCCCTGCCGGATTTCCGCATCGGGGCCAAGCCGCTGAAGGGCGCCGCGACCCGCATCGACCTTTCCCCCCATCCCGGCCGCGCCCTGCATGACCAGCCCCTGCGGATGGATCACAAGACCCATCGCCGCATGGCCCAGGGCAAGCTTGCGCCGGAGGCGCGGATCGACCTGCATGGCATGACGCTGAACGTGGCGCAGCCCGCGCTGACCCGCTTCATCCTGAACGCCCGGACCAGCGGGCTGCGCCTGGTCCTGGTCATCACCGGCAAGGGGCGCCAAGGGGGGGCCGACGCGCCTCTGCCCGTCCGCCCGGGGGCCTTGCGCCACAATGTCCCCCATTGGCTGCATATGCCCCCCCTGGACCAGCTTGTGCTGCAGGTCAAGCCGGCCCATCGCCGCCACGGCGGCGAGGGCGCCTATTACGTCTATCTGCGGCGATAGGGAACGGCAGCCCGCAGGGCCGCCCGCTCAGACGCCCGAGCCGTAGTTCGCCTTGGGTCCCGCCAGCCACCAGATGATCAGCCCCACCACCGGCAGGATCGCGACCAGCAGGATCCAGATGATCTTGGTCGATGTCGCTGCATTGGTGTTGATGATCGAGGCGATGGCCCAAACATCCAGCGCAAAGATGATGATCCCGAAGATATATCCCATGACGGTCCTTTCCGGCTACCGGGCCTCAACGATGCCCAAGCAGCCAGGTTCCGTCAAAGCACATAGCGCGACAGGTCGGTCGACCGCGACAGATCGCCCAGATGGCGTTCGACGAAGGCATCGTCCACCGTCACCACCTCGCCCGAGCGGTCGGGCGCGCTGAACGAAAGCTCCTCGAAGACCCGCTCGATCACGGTGTAAAGCCGCCGCGCGCCGATGTTCTCGACCGAGCCGTTCACTTCGGCCGCGATCCGCGCCAGCGCCCGGATGCCGGTCTCGGTAAAGCTGACGGTAACGCCCTCGGTCGCCATCAGCGCGGTGTATTGCCGCGTCAGGGCATTGTCCGTCTCGGTCAGGATGCGGATGAAATCCTCCTCGGTCAGCGCGCGCAGCTCGACCCGGATGGGCAGCCGGCCCTGCAGCTCCGGCAGCAGGTCGCTGGGCTTGGCGATATGAAAGGCGCCGCTGGCGATGAACAGGATGTGGTCGGTCTTGACCGGGCCGTATTTGGTGCTGACCGTCGTGCCCTCGATCAGCGGCAGCAGGTCGCGCTGCACCCCCTCGCGCGACACGTCGCCGCCGCGCGCATCGGTCCGCGCCGCGACCTTGTCGATCTCGTCGATGAAGACGATGCCGTTTTCCTGCACGCTCTCCAGCGCGGCGGCCTTGACCGCCTCGTCGTCCAGAAGCTTGTCGGCCTCCTCGGCGATCAGCAGGTCGTAGCTCTCGGCCACCGTGACCTTGCGCCGCACCCGGCGGCCGCCAAAGGCCTTCATCAGCCCGGACAGGTCCATCATGCCGCCGATGGCGCCCGGCTGACCCGGCACCTCCATCATGCCCAGCGGGTTCGAGTTGTCCTGCAACTCAAGCTCGATCACGGTGTCGTCCAACTCGCCGCGCTTCAGCTTGTCGCGGAACATCTGCCGGGTCTGCTCGCGCGCGCCCTCGCCGGCCAGGGCAGCGACGACGCGCTCCTCGGCCTGCTTGTGGGCGCGCGCCTTGACCTCCTCGCGCATCCGCTCGCGGGTCTCGATGATGGCAGCGTCGGCCAGGTCGCGGATGATCTGTTCGACATCGCGGCCGACATAGCCCACCTCGGTGAACTTCGTCGCCTCGACCTTCAGGAAGGGCGCGCGGGCCAGCTTGGCCAGGCGGCGGCTGATCTCGGTCTTGCCCACGCCGGTCGGGCCGATCATCAGGATGTTCTTGGGATAGACCTCGTCCCTCAGGTCGTCGCCCAGCTGGCGGCGCCGCCAGCGGTTGCGCAGGGCCACGGCCACGGCGCGCTTGGCGTCCTTCTGGCCGATGATGAACCGGTCCAGTTCGGACACGATCTCGCGCGGGGTCAGGTCACTCATCTCAAACCTCTCTCATGCCGGGAAACGCCGTCTTTCACTGTTTCCCAAATACCCTGGGGGAGTCCGCAGGACGGGGGCGAAGCCCCCTCAGCCCAGGACCTCGACCGTCAGGTTGCCGTTGGTATAGACGCAGATGTCGGCCGCGATCGCCATGGCCTTGCGGGCCACGCCCTCGGCGTCCAGATCGCTTTCCATCAGCCCGCGGGCCGCGGCAAGCGCATAGTTCCCGCCCGAGCCGATGGCGGCGACGTCATGCTCGGGCTCCAGCACGTCGCCGGCGCCGGTGACGACGAAGATGTCCTTGCCGTCGGTGACGATCAGCATGGCCTCCAGGTTGCGCAGGTACTTGTCCATGCGCCAGTCCTTGGCCAGGTCCACGCAGGCCCGCGCCAGCTGTCCGGGGGCCGATTCCAGCTTCTTCTCCAGCCGCTCCAGCAGGGTGAAGGCGTCGGCGGTCGAGCCGGCAAAGCCCACCACCACATCGTGCCCGCCGGGCTTCAGCCGCCGCACCTTGCGCGCGGTGCCCTTCATCACCGTCTGGCCGACGCTGACCTGACCGTCGCCGGCGACGACGACGCGGCCGGCCCGCCGCACCGCCAGGATGGTGGTGCCGTGCCAGCCGGGAAATCTTTCATCGGACATGGGATTCTCCGCTTTCGTCTCGGGCTCAGATAGGACCGGGGGGGATCTTTCGCAACCCGCCCTGCCGGGCTAGCCTGTGCGCATGATCCTGCGCGTCTATCTGGAACCCCCGATGCTGCGGACCGCCCGCGCCGGCACGTTCAACTTTCTGAACGTGCTGAAAACGGCGGTCGAGGATGCGGGCTGGACCCTCGAATGGCACGAAACCGGACCCGAGGCCCGGCGGCGCGCCCCGGACCGCGACGGCTACGCGCTGTTTCACGCCGAGGCACCGACCCATGACCGCGCCCTGACCTTCCGCCGGGCTTATCACTACCCCTTCTGGCAGATCGAGCCGGTCCAGCAGCGCTGGCGTTTCGCCGTGGCGTGCGCGGATTTCGACCCCAAGGACATCGCCCCCGATCCCGCCCGCGCCTTCGCGGACCGGCTGCGCAACCGCGTCCTGCCCGGACCGCCCCCGCGGCGGGATGGTCCGGTGCTGATCCCGCTTCAGGGCCGGATCCGGCGCCATCGCAGCTTTCAGACCATAAGCCCCGTCGACATGGTGGAAACCGTCGCCGCCACCGGCCATCCCTGCGTCGCCACCCTGCACCCGAACGAAGCCTATGATCCGGCCGATCACGCGGCCCTGGCCGGGCTCGCGGACCGCCACTCGAACCTGCGGATCGGCGGGCCCACGGCGGCGATCCTGCGCGACTGCGCCTTTGTCGCGACGGAAAACAGCGCGGTGGCATTCGACGGCTATCTGCTGGGCAAGCCTGCGGTGCTGTTCGCGCAGATCGACTTTCACCACATCGGCCTGAACGTGGCCGAGCTGGGCGCGCGCGAGGCACTGAACGCGGCCGAAACCCATCGCCCTGATTTCGACCGCTACCTGTTCTGGTTCCTGCAGCAGGGGGCGATCAATGCGACCCTGCCCGATGCGGGCGCCCGGATCCTGGCCGCGATGCGCCGGGGCGGCTGGCCGATCTGACCGCCGCCCGCGCCGTCCCTTCAGACGCCATCCGTTCAGATGGAATTGTCGATCCAGGCCTTCAGCGCGGCCTTGGGCGCGGCGCCGATCTTGTTCGAGACCACCTCGCCGTCCTTGAACAGGAACAGCGCAGGAATGCCGCGCACGCCAAGCGCCGCCGGGCTTTCGGGGTTCTCGTCCACGTTCACCTTGACGATCTTGACCTTGCCTTCGTATTCGGCGGCCAGTTCCTCAAGCGCCGGGCCGATCTGGCGGCAGGGGCCACACCACTCGGCCCAGAAATCGACCACGACCGGGGTCGCGGACTGACGCACTTCGGTGTCGAAATCGGCGTCGGAAACGGCTTGGGTATTGGCCATCGGGATCTCCTGCGATGCGCCGGCGATGCCGGCAGGACTGTCAGGAAGAGCTAGGCACCCAAGGGGACCGGGTCAAGGCCCGCCGCCACCGCCCCCGCCATCGCACGGTCCAGCACGGCATCGGGCAGCGCCATCAGGCTGCGTGTCGCCGTCCACAGCACGGCGGTCTCGACCCGCAGCCCGGGCCAGAGCTGCGCCAGCGCCGCGCGATAGGCCGCCATCTGCCGCAGGATGCCCAAAGGCACCGCCTCGGGCGTGGCGGGCACGTCGCGGTTCGACTTGTAATCCACCGCCAGGACCCGGTTCTCTGTGATCACAAGCCGGTCGATCTTGCCGTGCAGCATCCCGATGCCGGGCAGCGGGGCGGCCAGCGCCAGTTCCTGAAACACCTCGGCCCCCTCGGGCAGGGCAAAGACCTGGGCCAGGTCGGGCGCCGCGATCACGGCGCGGGCCTCGTCCAGCAGGGCGGCCAGTTCGGGGGGGCCCGGCAAGCCCCCCTCGGCGTCGGCCAGCACGTCGCGGGCGATGGCGGCCCAGTCGGCGGGGTCGCGGCCCGGCAGGTGCTCCAGCAGCAGGTGCAGCCGCGTGCCCTGCAGCATCGCGGCCTCGGCATCGCCGGGGCCCCCGGCCAGCACCTTGGCGCCGCCAAGCGCGGTTGCCGCGATGGGGCGGCGCTTGGCCGGCATGGGCGGCGGCGGCGCGGCCAGCCACAGGGGCATCGCCACCGGCGGCCTTTCGGCCCGCCAGGTATCGGGCGCCTCGGCCGGCCAGTCGCCAAAGCTCAGGCGACGGATCTCGCCGCCCCAGGGGGCCGGCATCCGCGTCTCCTCGAGCCCGCAGCGGCCGAAGCCCGCGGCGACCATGCCGTGCCAGCTTTCCGCGTCCGCCTCGCCTGCCGCGGCGACGATCAGCCAGCTTTCCGCGCGGGTCAGCCCGACATACAGCAGGCGCTTGCGTTCCTCGAGTTGGCGGCGGGTCTGCTCGGCCGCCCAGGCCTCGACCGCTTCGGGCCGTTCGCCCTTGCGGCCGCGCCACAGCGCCAGCCCGTCCGGCGCGGACAGCACAGGCGCCTCGCGCGGGGGGCGGCGGCTGGCGGTGTCGGGCATGATGACGATGGGGCTTTCCAGGCCCTTCGAGCCATGCACCGTCATCACCCGGATCAGCCCCTCGCCCTCGCCGGCGCTGCCGGGCTGGCGGCGCACCTCGACATCGTCGCCCGAAAGCCAGACCAGGAAGCCGGTCAGCGAGGGCGTCTCGCTGGATTCGTAGCGCAGCGCCTGGGACAGCAGCTCGTCGATGCCGTCCTGCGCCTCGGGACCCAGGCGCGCCAGCAGCGCCTCGCGCCCGCCGTGGCGGATCAGCAGGCGCTGGATCAGGTCATAGGGCCGCATGAAGCCGGTCTGGCCCATCAGGTCCGACAGCACCTCGACCGCGTGGCGATGCGCGGATTCCCGCAGCCGCCGCCACAGGTATTCGCCGCGTTTGCGCCCCGCCGCCAAGCGGTACAGCGCCTCCTCGGTCAGCCCGAACAGGGGCGAGCGCAGGGCGGCGGCCAGCGACAGGTCGTCCTCGGGCGTGGCCAGGACCGACAGCACGGCGCTGATGTCCTTGACGGCCATCTCTCCGGCCAGCTTCAGCCGGTCGGCGCCGGCCACGGGCAGGTTCGCCGACTTCAGCGCCGCGATGATTTCGGCAAACAGGTCCGAGCGGCGCTGCACCAGGATCAGCACGTCGCCGGCCCGGACCCGGCGCACCGCGCCCGACTTGGCGTCAAAGATCGGCTGGCCCAGCATGGCGCGGATCGCCTCGGCGACGGCGCGGGCCAGCTGCGTGGTTTCCGAATTCTCGGCCGGCTGGTCCACGGGGCTGGTCCAGTCGCCGGGCTCGGGCCGGTCAGGCCGGGGGACCGCCGGCCACAGGTCGACCCGGCCCGGCATGTCGCCGCGAAAGGCCAGGTGGCGCGGCGGATCGCCCAGGCCCTGCGCGGCATCGCCGGCAAAGACCTGGTCCACCAGCGACAGGATCGCGGTCGAGGACCGGAACGAATGGCGCAGTTCCAGCACCTGCATCGGGTTCTGCACCGCGTCAAAGGCGGCGGCGAAACCGGCGCGGCGGGCCTCGAACACGGCGATGTCGGCCCCCTGGAAGGAATAGATCGACTGCTTGGGATCGCCCACCACGAACAGGCTGCGCGCCACATCCCGCGCGCCCTGCCCCGAGGTGAATTCGTCCGTCAGCCGCTCGATCACCTGCCATTGCGCGGGGCTGGTGTCCTGCGCCTCGTCGACCAGGATGTGGTCGATGCCGCCGTCCAGGCGGAACAGCACCCATTGCGCCATGCTGTCGTCCGACAAAAGCCGCGCCGTCCGTTCGATCAGGTCGTCGAAATCCAGCCAGCCCTGCACCGCCTTTTGCGCCCGGTATTGCGCCATGAAGGCATGGCCGAAGCCGTGCAGCGCCAGGCATTTCTGGGCATGGGCCAGGGCAATGCGGCGCGGCCGGGCCAGGGCCACGCGCTCCATCAGGATGGCAAGGTCGTCCATCAGATGCGCGCAGGGGCCGGTGCGCAGCCCCTTGGTCGGAAAGCCATCGTATTTCGGGGCGAAGGGCTCCTTGGCGGTGGCGCCGTAAAGCAGGACCGATTCCAGGATCGAAAGTTCCGCGGCGCCAGGGCGGGTCCAGCCGCCCTGCGCCAGCCGGGCCGCCGCCTTCTGGTCGTTGGCGCCGCTTTTCTGCAGATGCGGGATCAGCGCGGCGACGACCAGCGCGCCATCCCCGAAGCATTCCGCCAGCAGGCCCGCCATGTCGGCGCCGGGCTGCAACCCGCAGGACCGCCACAGCGCGTCCCGGTCGGCGGGGGCATCGAACCCCCGCAGCCCGGCCAGGAAGGCGTCGAGGTTTTCGCCCGAATGCAGCGCCAGCAGGTCCTGAAGCGCGGGATGGCCGTCGCGGGCCATTTCCTCGATGATCTCGGCGCGCAGCAGGGCGGCGCTGCGGTCGTCAAGCTCGGTAAAGCCGTGCGGCACGCCCGCCTCGATCGGAAAGCGGCGCAGGACGCCCGCGCAGAAGCTGTGGATGGTCTGGACCTTCAGCCCGCCCGGCGTCTCGATGGCGCGGGCGAACAGGCGGCGCGCGGCCCGCAGGTCGGGCGCGGTCCCCTCGCCCAGCCGGGCGAGTTCGGCGCGCAGGCCGGGTTCGGGCAGCATGGCCCATTGCCCCAGCCGCGCCAGCAGGCGGTTCTGCATCTCGGTCGCCGCCGCCTTGGTATAGGTCAGGCACAGGATGCGTTCGGGCGCGGTCCCGGCCAGCAGCAGACGCGCCACCCGGTCGGTCAGCACCCGCGTCTTGCCCGAGCCCGCATTGGCCGTCAGCCAGGTCGAGCGCAGCGGATCGGCCGCCCGCACCTGGGCCAGCGTCGCCTCATCCATCATGGCCGAACCTTTCAGAGACCGCCGCCTGGGTCGCGTCCCATTCGCCGTGGCGCGACAGGTGGTCGTAATCGCTGGCGTGGTCGGTGCGCTCCATCGCCAGGCGGGCGACAAAGCCGCGCTCGCCGCGCAGGTAAAGCCCGATCAGCGCGACGAAGCCCTGCCAGGTTTCCAGCGCGAACCCGGGCCCGAATTCGCGCGGTTCGGTTTTGCCCTCGCCCCCCAGCTGGATATAGCTGATCCCCGCGACCGGGACGGGGCCAAGCTTGCCAAAACCGCCCATCTCGACCATCGCGGCCTCAAGCGGCAGCTGCTTGTCGAAATGCGCGATCTGCTTGTCGCTGGGCGGCTTGCCGGACTTGTAGTCATAGACATGCACCCGCCCGTCCGTCAGCAGGTCCAGCCGGTCGGGACGCGCGGTCAGGCGGAATGCGGCGCCGGGCACCGCCAGCGCGCCGGGGTCCTCGATCACCACGGGGCGGCCCTGGGTCAGGCGCAGCGCCTCGTCCGCCATCAGCCGGTCGGCGACGCCGGCAATGCGGGCGCGCCAGAACAGCCGGGCCGAGGGCCAGGGCACATCGCGCTCCAGCACCGCATCGGTGATCGACAGCAGCCGCGCCGTCATCACCTCGGGCGTCTCGGGCAGGTCGGGCAGGCCGCGCAGGAACCGGTCCATGATGTCGTGAAGCACATTGCCGCGCTCGGCCGCGCTGGGTTCGGGGCGCAGCGGGTCCAGCGCCCTGAGGCCCAGGACGCGGCGCGCATAGACCGCATAGGGATCGCGGATCAGGGTGCGGACCTCGGTCACGGACATCTCGGACAGCGCGGGCGCGGGCGGGATGGGCGCGGGCCGCGCGGCCGGGGCCACGCGGTCACGGGGCCGGGCCTGCGCCTCGGCCAGGTCCAGCCAGGCCTGCCCGCGCGACCGCATGTCGGCCAGCGCCCGCGGCCCGTCCTGCCCGGGCAAGCCGCCCAGCAGGTTCACCAGCCGGTTCAGCCAGCGCGAGGGGATCGTCTCGGCCTCGGCATCGCGGCGGGCGCGGGTCAGGATGA
The DNA here is from genome assembly GCF_000622145.1 of Paracoccus yeei ATCC BAA-599. GTDB lineage: Bacteria > Pseudomonadota > Alphaproteobacteria > Rhodobacterales > Rhodobacteraceae > Paracoccus > Paracoccus yeei. Next base: position 40,885 of record NZ_JHWH01000018.1, read on the forward strand.
CCTGCGCCGCCCCCACGGCCTGCTGGAAGTCATGCGCGGCCAGGCCCACCCGGCGTTCGGGCAGGGTCAGGCCGGCGGCCAGCCGCATCGGGCGCGACAGCCAGGGATCGGGCGGCAGGGCCTGCGGCCAGCCGCCTTCGTTCAGGCCCGACAGGATGACCAGGCCCGCGACCTCGCCCACCGCCTCGGTCCGGGCCTCGCGCGGGCCGCGAAAGCGGACCAGGGGATGGGCGGCCACATCCTGACGCACCGCCTGGCCCTGCAACTGTTCGTGCAGCAGGTCGCGAAATTCCGAGGGGCGCAGGTCGTGGCCCAGATGGGCGTGGGCCATCAGTTGGTCCAGCACCGCGCGCGCCAGCCCGCCCGAGGCCTTGGCCCAGAGTTCCGAGGCCTCGGCGCTGCCGCCCGGCCCGGCCGCCAGATCCTCGGCCAGGGCGCGCAGGTCGCGCAGGCGGTTGGCCAGCGGACGCGGCGCGCGGTCGCCGGCCAGCGGCACGATCCGGTCCAGCAGCCCGGCCAGCCACAACGCCCAGGGCTTGCTTTTGTCGTCGCCCTTGTCGGCCCAGGCGCGCAGCGCGGCGCCGTCCGGAAAGGCGGGACCATGCTTGCGCAGATGCAGTTCCAGGTCGCGGGTGTGGCGGTTGTGTTCGCGCCGGAAGTCCGGGCCCAGCCCGGTCGCCGTCACCGGATGCTTCAGCAGCACCAGAAGCGCGTCGACCATCAGCTCGGCCCCGTAAAGATCCGCGACATGGCGCAGGAACAGGCCCGGCGCGGTCAGCGGCAGGGGCTGGCCCGCGGAATCGTCGGGGATGATGCCCCAGCGGTCCAGCGCCGATTGCACGCGCCGCGTCAGCATCCGGTCGGCGGCGATCAGGGTGACGGGCTGCCCGGCCTCGACCGCCTGGCGGATGACCAGGGCGACGGCGGCGGCCTCAAGGCCCGGCTGCTCGGCCTCGATCAGGGTCAGGTGTCGGGTGGCGGGCGGCAGGAGGCCCAGGCGCGGGCCTTCCTCGATCCACTGGTCGGTCACGGGCGCGGGCCGCAGCGCCAGCGAGATCAGGCGGTTGCGCGCCGGATCGGGCGCGGCCCCGGCCACCCAGTCCGGCGGCGGGCCGAACTCGGCCACGAAGGGGGCATAGCGGGCCTGCGGGTGATCCTCGGACCGGGCGTCGAGCCCCTCCCAGACCGACGCCGGCAGGTCCGGGTCGAAGCCCGGCAGCACCACGGCGCCCAGGGGCAGGCGGGCCACCGCGCGCATGAAATCCCGCGTCGCCCCGTGCGAGCCGGTCGAGCCCGCGACCACCACCGGACCGTCGGGCAGGTCCTCGCCCCGCGCCCAGGCGGCGGCCAGGTGCTCGGCCGCCACGCGCTGGCGGCTTTCGCGGTCCTGCGGCGGGTCCGACAGGTAATAGCCCGCAGCGATGCGCAGAAAGGCCAGCGCCCGGCCCCAATGCTGGGCGTGATCGCTGGCGTCGATGCGGTCCAGCGCCTCGGCCCCCAGCCCTTCCAGCTGCATCTCGGCCATCAGCCCGGCCAGGGACGCCGCCAGTTCCGGCACCGACTGGCCCTGCGCGAGGTCCGGCTGGGCACGCAGCGCGGCGTCGATCAGCCGGCCCAGTTCCAGCCGCCGGGCCAGCGGCGCAGTCGCCGAGCCCCCGCCCAGGTCGGCGATCAGCCGCAGCCGGGGCAGGATGATCGGGCCGCGCCAGATCAGCGCGTCGCGCAGCGCCATCAGCGACTGGCCCGAGTTCGCATAGACCGTCACCCGCGCCATGTCCTGGGCCGGGCGCCCCCGCATCCGCGCGATCAGCCCGTCTGCGAAGGCGCCGGGAAAATCGGCCCCGCAGGGCAGGGCAAAGACGCCGTTCTGCCAGTCAGCCACGCAAGAGCCCCTCGGCCAGCGGGATGCAGTCGGGCCGGCCCACGTCGCACCAGGCGCCCTGGTGCACCAGCCCGTGCGCGCGGCCCTCCGCGATCAGCAGATCCCACAGCCGGTTCAGCGAGAACACCTCATCGGGGATCTCGGCCAGCCGGTCGGGGCGGACGATCTGCGCGCCGCCATAGACCAGATCGCCGCCGCGGATCAGCCGGTCGCCGGGGCCAAGGCCAAAGTCGCCGCCGCCCTGACGGCCATGGGTGCGGGCGATGGGCACCAGCATCAGCAGCGCGTCCATGTCGTCGCGCCAGGCGTCCAGCAGCGCCGCGACGGGGTTCGGCCCGGTCCAGACGACGTCCGGGTTCATCGTGATCACAGGACCCGGTCCCAGCAGCGGCAGCGCCTTGCGCAGCCCGCCGCCGGTTTCCAGCAGCCGCTCGGTTTCGTCGGAAATCATCGCCCGCGCACCGATGTGATCGCGGATCTGGCCGCCAAGATGGTGGATGTTGACGACGGCGCGGCCGGTGCCCGCCTGCTCGCCAAGGTCCAGCGCGCGGTCCAGCAGGGTGCGGCCGGCGACGGGGATCAGCGGCTTCGGCGTCACGTCGGTCAGCGGCGCCATGCGCGTGCCCTTGCCGGCGGCAAAGATCATCAGCGGCAGGCTCATCCCGCGATCCTTTCCAGCACCCGGGCCGAGGGCGCCGGGATGCCCTGCATCGCCCGGGCCAGGGGCGCCAGCGCCGGATGGGCCAGGTCGCGCTGCAGCGCGTCCCAGACGCGCGGCATGAAGGCCAGGTAGCGGGTCTTGCCGTCGCGCTGCGCCAGACGGGTAAAGATGCCCAGGATGCGCAGGTTGCGCTGCGCCCCGAGCAGCGCATAGGCGGCGCGGAACCGGCCCTCGTCCTGCCCGGACGCGGCGATATAGCGGGCGATCTGCGCCTGTTCCAGCGCCGGGTCCACGTCGCGCCGCGCGTCCTGAAGCGCCGAGACCAGGTCATAGGCCGGATGCACCGCCACAGCGTCCTGGAAATCCAGCACGCCCAGGGGCGCCGCGCCCAGCCAGACCAGGTTCTCGGCATGGAAATCGCGCAGGCCCAGAACGGGGGGCACATCCTGGCACAGGTCGGCGTGCAGCGCCTCGACCAGCGGCGCGATGTCCTGGCCAAGGCCGGGCGCGCCGGCGGCGGCGGGGTAGTATTCGGCAAACAGCCCCACCTGCCGGGCCAGTTCCGGCCCGTCCAGGCGCGGAACGTGGTCGGGCGGGGCATGGCCGTGCAGCGCGACCAGCAAGTCGGTCATCCGGTCATAGACCTCGGGCGCCAGTTCGGGCTGCGCCGCCAGCACGCGAGCCACCAGGTCGTCGCCCAGATCCTCAAGCAGCAGCAGCCCTTCGTGCTGGTCGGCGGCCAGGATCTCGGGCGCGTGAAAGCCGCGGTTGCGCAGCCATTGCGTCATCGCGACATAGGCGTCGGTCGTCCCCGGCGCCGCATCCATCAGCACGGCGCTGCGGTCTGCGTCCAGCAGCCGGAAATAGCGCCGGGACGAGGCGTCGCCGGCCAGCGGCAGCAGCCGCGCATGGGCCCAGCCGGCGCGGTGGACCAGCCGGGCGATGCACGGCAGGCGCGCGACGAACCCCCAGCGCGATTCCGAGCCGGCCAGCGTGATGCACCGCAGGTCGGGGAACTCGGCATGGGGTTCCAGTCCGATGGTCAGCGGCTCGGGCAGGGCGCGGCCGTGATCGGGCCATTCGACCAGCACGATCGCCTCGCGCATGGCCTCGTCCAGGCCAAGTTCGGCCAGTTCGTCGGGATGGGTCAGGCGGTAAAGATCGGCGTGCCAGATCTCGGTCCCCATCGGGTCGGCATAGGTCTGGACCAGGGTGAATGTCGGGCTTGGCACATCCTCGGCCATCTCGCCCTGACGTGCCTGGATGAAGGCGCGGGCGAAATGCGTCTTGCCGGCGCCGACCGGCCCTTCCAGCGCCAGCACGTCGCCGGGTTTCAGGACCGCCGACATGACGCGGGCCAGGCAGGCGGTCAGGTCGGCATCGGCAGGATCAAGCGTCGCAAGCAGGCTCATGGCGTCAATCTAAGCGCGCGGGCCCTACAGTCCAAGCACATCCGCCATGTCATATTCGCCCGGCCCCTTGTCCTGCCCCCAAAGCGCGGCCCTGAGCGCGCCGCGGGCAAAGATCGCGCGGTCGGTCGCCAGGTGGCGCAGCACCACGCGTTCGCCCGCGGTCGCAAAGATCACGTCGTGTTCGCCCACGATATCGCCGCCCCGGATCGCCGAGAACCCGATGCTGCCCGGCTGGCGCGCGCCGGTGATGCCTTCGCGGGCCGGGGTGCGCAGGTCGTCCAGGCTGTGGCCACGGCCTTCGGCGGCGGCCTCCCCCAGCATCAGCGCGGTGCCCGAGGGGGCGTCCACCTTGCGGTTGTGATGCGCCTCGACCACCTCGATGTCCCAATCCTCGCCCAGGGCGGCGGCGACGCGGCGCGTCAGACCGACCAGCAGGTTGACCCCCAGGCTCATGTTGCCGGCGCGGATGATCGGGGCGTGGCGGGCGGCGGCCTTGAGCTTGCCCAGGTCGGCGGGCTCGAACCCCGTGGTGCCGATGACATGCACGGCGCGGGCCTGCGCGGTCAGTTCCGCGAAAGCCACCGAAGCCGCCGGAGAGGTGAAGTCGATCACCGCCTGCGCCCGGGCAATCGCCTCGACCGCGTCGTCGGTCACGGTGATCCCCAGCGCAGGCCCGCCCATCGCCTGCCCGAGGTCGCGGCCGACCCAGGGGTTGCCGGGCCGCTCGATGGCGCCGACCAGGCGGGCCTGGTCCGAGCCCAGCACCGTGCGCACCAGCATCTGGCCCATGCGCCCCGAGGCCCCCGTGATGACGATTCCCGGTTTGTCCATGCTCATTCCCCCGTTTGGCCCCGTTCTATCCCGTTGCGGCGCGGGCCGCGACCCCCTACATCTGCGGCCATGGCACAGAACCGCTTTCATTCCGGCAATGGACCCTCGCAGCGCCAGTTGCGCGTGGGGGAACTGATCCGCCGCACGCTTTCGGACGTCCTGCTGCGCGGCGACGTGCACGACCCCGACCTGAACCGCCACTCGATCACGGTGGGCGAGGTGAAGACCTCGCCCGATCTCAAGGTCGCGACGGCCTATGTGCTGCCGCTGGGCGGTCAGGGGGCCGAGGATGCGCTGGCCGCGCTGCGCCGCAACGCGCCCGAATTGCGCCACCTGGTCGCCAAGGCGATGACGCTGAAATACGCGCCGCAGCTGCGCTTCGTGCTGGACGAGACCTTCGACCGCATGGACGACACCCGCCGGCTGTTCGCCGACGAACGCGTGCGCCGCGACCTGGACGCCCCGGACGACGGCACCGATGAGGATTGATCTGAAGCGCCGGCTGGGTCTGGCCATCGGCGCGCTGATCGCGATGACCCTGCCCGCCGTGGCCGGGATCTGCGAAAAGCGCCAGTTCGACGGGCAGGGCTATGTCGTCTGCACGCTGGAGGCCGCGCAGGAGCCGGGTCTGGCGCTGTGGCTGAACGGGCCGGACGGGCAGGTGCTGGGCGATTTCACCGCCGTGCGCCGCACGCTTGCCCCGGACGAGACGCTGGCCTTCGCGATGAACGCGGGCATGTATCACGCGGATTATTCCCCGGTGGGACTTTACGTCAGCGAGGGCGAGCAGAGCCATGACCTTGTCACCGCGGGCGGGGCTGGCAATTTCGGGATGCTGCCGAACGGCGTCTTTTGCGCCGGCGGCGCGCGCGCCTTTCAGGTGATCGAAAGCCGCGCCTTTGCCAAGGCCCGGCCGCAATGCCGCATCGCCACCCAGTCCGGGCCGATGCTGGTCATCGACGGCGCGCTGCACCCGTGCTTCCTGGTGGATTCGGACAGCCGCTATGTCCGCAACGGGGTCGGCGTCTCGCCCGACGGGCAGACCGCCTGGTTCGCGATATCCGACCGGGCGGTGACGTTCCACGAATTCGGCCGGCTGTTCCGGGACGGGCTGGGCGCGCGAGATGCGCTGTATTTCGACGGCTCGATTTCCCGGCTGTATGCGCCCGCGCTGAACCGCGCCGATTTCGGGCGCCGGCTGGGGCCGATCATCGGCTATGTGGAACGGAACTAGATGGCACGCAAAAAAGGACGCGAGATCCACGGCTGGCTGATCGTGGACAAGCCTGCCGGCGTCGGCTCGACCGATGTGGTGGGCAAGGTCCGCTGGGCGCTGGACGCCAGGAAGGCCGGCCACGCCGGCACGCTCGACCCCGACGCGACCGGGGTGCTGGCCGTGGCCTTGGGCGAGGCCACCAAGACCGTGCCGCTGCTGACCGAGGCGCTGAAGGCCTATGACTTCACGGTGACCTGGGGGGCCGAGACGACGACCGACGACGCCTCGGGTGCGGTGCTGCGCAGCACGGACGCCCGCCCCGACGCCGACGCGATCCGCGCCGCCCTGCCCCGCTTTACCGGCGAGATCATGCAGGTCCCCCCCGCCGTGTCCGCCGTCAAGGTCGACGGCGCCCGCGCCTATGACCTGGCGCGCGAGGGCGAGGTGGTGGAACTGGCTGCCCGTCCGCTGTGGGTGGAATCGCTGGACTTGCTTGGCACGACGCCCCACACGGCCGATCTGCGCATGGTCTGCGGCAAGGGCGGCTATGTCCGCAGCATCGCCCGCGACCTTGGCCGCGCACTTGGCTGCCTGGGCCATGTCGCGCAGTTGCGCCGCATCTGGTCGGGCCCGTTCGAGGCCGACCAGGGCATCGCCCTTGACCAGATCGACCGCGCCAACCAGGCCGAGATCGAGGCCGCGCTGCTGCCGCTGGAAGCGGCGCTGGCCGACCTGCCGCAGATGCAGGCCACCGAGCAGGGCGCGACCCGCATCCTGAACGGCAACCCGGGCCAGGTGCTGGGCCATGCCGATTACGGCACCGAGGTCTGGGTCAGCCGCCAGGGCCGGCCTCTGTGCATCGGCCGCTATCTGGGCGGCGAGGTGCAGCCCGTCCGCGTCTTCAACCTGGGCTGACCGGCTCGTAGCGCAGGATGCCCACCACGCCGTCGCTGCCGCCGTCGGCGCTATGGTGGATGCCGTCCGTCACCGGCACCTCGGCGAAGTCGAACGGGCTGACGCCGGCCAGGCAGGCGGCGTTCACCCCGTATTCCCGCGGGTTCGAGCGGCGGCGGTGGTGGGTATAGATGCCGCAGGTCTTGCAGAAGTGGTGCTGCGCGGTGCCGGTGTTGAACTGGTAAAGCGTCAGGTTCTCCGCGCCCTGCGTGATCTCGAGATCATCGAGCAGCGCGGTCAGCGCCACCGCGCCCCGCATCCGGCAGAACGAGCAGTTGCAGCGCCGGGCCGCGTTCAGCCCCTCGGCCAGCCGCACGCGAAAGCGGACCGCGCCGCAATGGCAGGCGCCCTCGCGCCATGCGTTGTCCGGGTTGGTCATTCGGCGAACTGATAGCTGGCGGGGACGAAGCGATACGATCCCTCGCCGTTCGGCGCGATGAAGCCCAGGGCGGGGAACGGCATGTGATAGCCGATGAAGGGGATCCTTTCCTCGGCCAGCCGCGCCAGCACCTGTCTGCGGGTGGCGGCGCCCATCTCCTTGTCCACGTCGAAACGCACATGCCAGTAGGGGCGCTGCACCGAATAGACGTAATGGTTGAAGCTGTCGCCGGTCAGCAGCAGACGCTGGCCGCCGCTTTCCAGCAGATAGGTGGTGTGGCCCGGAGTATGGCCATGCGCGGATTCGGCCCGGACGCCCGGCAGCACCTCGTCGCCATCGTCGATCTGGCGGGCCTTGCCGATCAGCGGCTTGACCTTGGCGGTATAGGCGTCGCTTGGGTTGGCGGCCCAATAGTCGTTCTCCTCGCGCGGGACGACCAGTTCGGCATTGGGAAACACCGGCGCATCGCCCTCGATCAGCCCGCCGACATGGTCGCCGTGCATGTGGGTCAGGACGACATGGGTCACGTCGCCGGGCTGGACCCCGGCCTCGGCCAGCGAGGCGAGCGTGTTCGCGGCCTGCATCCCGGCGTCGAACAAGACCACCGCATCGCCCGCGCGCAGCAGGGTCGGCGTATACGACCCGCCGGTGCGGTCGGCGGGGATGAAGTTCTGCGCGCTCAGCGCCTCGAACTCGGCAGGGTCGGCGTTCAGGCCGAAGGTCTTGATCGGGTCGGGACTGCTGCCCGTGCCGCCCAGAAGGGTGCTGACCTGGACATCCCCCAGCCGGATGGTGTGCGCACGGCCGGCGAAGGCGGGTTTTTCCGGGGCCGCGGGCGCGCTCTGGGGCGCGGTCTGGGCGGTGGCGGGCAGGGCCAGGGACATGGACATTGACATGGGCAGGGCTCCTCCGATCAGCAGGGCGCCGCGGCGGGTGATGGTGGTCATGGACTTTCCCCCTTGCATCAATGGCCGATCAACCGCCAAGGCGGCCCCCGGTTCCGGTGTCTAGAACGGCGCCGGCGCGGTAAAGCCCTGCATCACCCCGGTTTCGGGATGCTTGAAGCGCAGGCTTTCGGCGTGCAGCATCAGGCGCGGAAACGCGGCCGCCGCGCCGCTGGCATACAGCGGATCGCCCAGGATCGGATGGCCCAGTTCCGCCATGTGCACCCGCAACTGGTGGCTGCGCCCGGTCAGCGGCATCAGCCGCACCCGCGTTTCCGTGTCCGAGGCCTTGACCACGCGCCAGTCGGTCTGCGCCGGCCGCCCCTCGGCGTGATCGACCTTTTGCCGCGGCCGGTTCGGCCAGTCGACGATCAGCGGCAGGTCCACCCGGCCCGTCGCCGGCTGCAGGCGCCCCCACAGCCGCGCCACATAGGTCTTTTTCGTGCGCCGCTCCTCGAACTGCTTCGACAGGTGGCGCTGCGCATGGGGCGTCAGGCCAAAGACCATCACGCCCGAGGTGTCGAGGTCCAGCCGGTGCACCAGCAGCACGGTCGGGAACGCGCCGCGCAGCCGCTCGATCAGGCAATCGGCCCGGTCTTCGCCCCGGCCCGGCACCGACAGCAGCCCGGCGGGCTTGTCGACCACCAGCACCTCGTGGTCGGCGTGGATCACCCGGGGCTGTTCGTCGGTGGGGCGATAGGCAAAGCTCATTTCCAGACCAGCCGCAGCGCCAGCCCCGCAAACATCACCGAGGCGATGCGGTTCACGACCCGCATCCGCGCCGCCATCGCCTTGCCCGCCAGGCCCGCGACCATGCCATAGCCCATCGTGACCAGCGTGCCCGAGCAGGCGAACATCAGCCCCAGCGCCAGGATCTGCTGGCCGACTGGCCCGTATTCGGGCCGGGTGAACTGCGGCAGGAAGGCCAGCAGGAACAGCACCGGCTTGGGGTTCAGAAGGTTCGAAAGCGCCCCGCGCCGGATGATGGCCCAGGGGTTGCGGGCGGCCTGGGCACGGTCCTCGGGGGCGGCGGCGGCGTGCCAGCTTTTCCAGGCGAGCACCAGCAGATAGGCCGCGCCCATGTACTTGATCGCCACCAGCGCGCCCGGATGGGCCGCGACCAGGGCCCCCAGGCCCACCGCCGCCAGCACCACATGGACCATGCTGCCGAAGCCCACGCCCAGGCCCGCCAGCGCGCCCGCGCGCGGCCCGTTCTGGATGCCGCAGGCGCTGGCAAAGAACACGTCCTGGCCGGGCGTCAGGTTCAGGACCAGCGCCCCCGCCATGAAGGCCAGCAATTGCTGGGCCGGAAATTGCGCCACAATGTCCAAGACCATCGCATGCTCCGTTTGCGGCGCGTATCGGTCAGAACGGCGACGCGGTCAACTCTCGCCCGGGTCCTGCGGCAGGCCGTCGGCGATGTCGTAATAATCGCCCTTGTCGGCGGTGAAGATATGGCCCTGCAGGCGCAACCCGGTCGGGTTGTCGATGGCCCCCGCCGCCACGTCGATGATGCTGGACCCGTCGCGCTGCCAGAACAGGGACGAGCCGCAGTCAGGGCAGAACCCGCGGCTGGCGAAGTCCGAGGCGCGATACCATTTCGGCTCGCCCCGGATTTCCAGCCATTTCGGCAGGATCGCCGCCCAGTAATGCCCTGACCAGCGCCGGCACTGGCTGCAATGGCAGGCCTTCAGGTCGTTGCTGTCGTCGTATGTGCCGCGAAAGCCGATCTTGCCGCACAGGCAATGGCCGGTGAATTCAACCTCGTCCGAAACACTCATCCAGGATCTCCTCCAGCCGCTTGGCATCCTTGGCCGTGAAAGCGTCGGGCTGGTTGCTGTCGATGTCAAGGACGCCGATCAGCCGGTCCTGCGGGCCGATGACCGGGATCACCAGTTCCGACCGCGTGCTGCTGGCGCAGGCGATATGGCCGGGAAAGGCGTCAACATCGGGCACCAGCTGGGTCTGGCGCGTGCGCGCCGCGGCCCCGCAGACGCCGCGCGAAAACGGGATCACCAGGCAGCCGTGGCCGCCCTGATAGGGCCCGATCTTCAGCGTCTCGGGCGCGGTCACCCGATAAAATCCTGTCCAGTCAAAGCGTTCGTCGGCATGATGAATCTCGCAGGCGAGCGTCGCCATCAGCGCCACCTCGTCGGTTTCGCCATGGGTCAGGCTGCGGATGGTGGCGGCAAGCCGGTCGTAATCGACGGTCATGGGCATTCCTCGATGATGGCGGGCAGGTCGGCGTGCAGGCGCTCCCATCCCCTGGGGGTCCAGCCGAGCGCCGCCAGCCGGTCGCAGCGCGGCACCCGCAGAAGGCTCGCGTCCGAGCGGGCGGGCGGCTGCGCGGGCGCCCCGGTCAGGGCCGCGACACCGGCCAGCAGGTCGTGGTGATCCAGGATGATGTCGCTGACGTTGTAGGCCCCGGACATGGCCGGATCGGCCAGCACCCGCAGGACGGCATCGCCCAGATCGGCGCCGTGCACCTCGGTCGCGACGCGGGGCGGGGCCGGGTTTCCGTTCAGGAAGTCGCTGATAAGGCTGGCCCATTTCTGCGGCCGACCGGGACCGAAAACGCCGGTCGGGCGCAGGCTGGCGGTGCGGAAATGGGCGCCGGCCATGGAGGCCAGCGCGGCCTCGGCCCGGGCCTTGACCTGGCCGTAAAGGTCCAGCGGCGCGGGGGGCAGGTCGTCGGGCAGTTCGGTTCCGGCGGGGTGGCCGTCGTGGACGGCGCGCGAGGACAGGAAGATCACCCGAGAGACGCCCTGTTCGCGGGCGGCCTGGAAAAGATCCAGCGTTCCCGAGAGGTTGGCGGCGATGAAGCCGTCGGGGTCGTCCCCTTCGCCGCCGCGGTAGCGGCCGGGGACGTGCCGGAACGCAGCATGGATCAGGGCGTCTTTTCCTGAAAGGTCAACGGGTTGGCCTAGCCGCCAGCCGGGCAGCGGGTCAAGGTCGTGGCCCGCCTCGACGGCCGCGCGGGCGATCCAGCGGCCGACGAGGCCAGACGCTCCGGTCAGGGCGAGCTTCATGGGGTTTTCGGCCCCGGCAGGTCGCGCGGATCGGGCACCGGACCGTCGCCGGCATGCGCCTGCCAGAGGTCGATCAGGGGGCGCAGCGCCTCGGCCTTGGCGTGATTTTGCCAAGGTTTTTCATACTGATAGTGCAGGACGCGGATGTCCTGCCAGCGCCAGAGGTCGGGCAAGTTCAGCCAGACATATTGCAGCATGTTGTCGAACACGGGCAGGCCGTGCCAGTCCGGGAAGAAATGCTCCAGGAACGTCTGGTCGGTGCGGCGCCAGAAACGGCCGGGCTGGTCGAGTTCGGACAGCATCCGCGCGAAGGTGTCCGGGTTCGGGCGCGCCGTGAATACGCCGGAGTTCAGCCGGTGAAAATCCGAAAGACTCTCGTAAACATTTGGCGCGGCTGAGAATTCCGGATAGTCGAACAGCCGGTCGATGTTTTGCAGCACGATGGCGTCGGCGTCGATGAAGACGACGCGGGCATAGTCCAGCTGCCAGAGCCGCAGCTTGACGAAGTTGTCGAGGGGGGTGTGGAACGGCGGTTTCTCGCCCTTGGTGAAGGGGGCGATGCCGTGCACCCGGTCCCGGGCGTGGAGCGCATTGAAATCGCTGGATGTGGGCAGCAGATCAGCGTGCACCGGGCGTACACCGAGCGTACACAGCCCGTCGATCAGATCCTGCGGCAGGTCGGTATACAGCAGCACCAGATCGGCCGTGGTGCCGGTGCGCCTGAGCGAGCGGAACAGCGCCGCCGCCCCGGTCGCATAATCGGCATTGGTCGCCAGCGTGACGAAGGCGCGGTCGGACCGCGCCTTGCCCTGGGGATGCAGACCCGAAGTCACGATACCGAACGCAGCCTTTTGCCTTCGGGGTCGTGCTCGACGCGCTTGGCGATGTCCTTGGTCCAGGCCGAGACGGCGGGCACGCGCGAGCGGTCGATGCGGTGGGCGTATTTCCTGGCCACCTCGACCACCTCGGAGAGCAGGCCCTCGGCCAGGGTGATCGGTTGCAGGCCCAGCGCCAGGAACTGGTCGTTCTTGACGATCAGGTCGTTCTCCTCGGCCTCCTTGCGGGGGTTCGGCAGATAGGCGACCTCGGCCTCGGCGAGGCGGGCGACCATCTCGGCCAGGTCGCGGACGCGGTGCGTCTCGGTCATCTGGTTGAAGATGCGGACGCGCTCGCCCGCCGCCGGCGCGTCCTGCAGCGCCAGTTCGATGCAGCGCACCGAATCCTGGATGTGGATGAAGGCGCGGGTCTGGCCGCCGGTGCCGTGCACGGTCAGCGGATAGCCGATGGCGGCCTGGATCAGGAAGCGGTTCAGCACCGTGCCGTAATCGCCGTCATAGTCAAAGCGGTTGATGAGCTGTTCGTGCCGCCGGGTCTGGTCGGTGTGCGTGCCCCAGACGATGCCCTGATGCAGGTCGGTGATGCGCAGCCCGTCGTTCTGGGCGTAGAACTGGAACAGGATCTGATCGAGGCTTTTGGTCATGTGATAGACCGAGCCGGGCCGCGTCGGATAAAGGATCTGCTGTTCGCGCGGGCCGGTCGGCGTGTCGATCTGCACGTCGAGATAGCCTTCCGGGATCGGCGCGCCGACCGAGGAATAGCCATAGACCCCCATCGTGCCCAGGTGCACCAGATGTGCGTCGATGCCGGTTTCGACCAGCGCCGCCAGCAGGTTGTGCGTCGCGTTGGTGTTGTTCGTGACGGTATAGACCTTGTGGCGGTCGGTCTTCATCGAATAGGGCGCGGCGCGCTGTTCGGCGAAATGGATCACGGCGTCGGGCCGCGTCTCGGCCAGCCAGGATTTCAGTCGTTCGTATTCGGTGGCGAGGTTCAGCAGGTGGAAATGGATGCGCCGCCCGGTCTGCTGATGCCAGATCCGGCAGCGCTCCTGGATCGAATCCATCGGCGTCAGCGATTGCACGCCAAGTTCCGTGTCGATCCAGCGCCGCGACAGGTTGTCCACGATATGAACGTCATGGCCCAGATCGGACAGGTGCAGGGCGGTCGGCCAGCCGACGAAGCCGTCGCCGCCCAGGACTGCAATTCGCATGGTGATCTCCCTTTGCTGCGGGGCAGGAATGCGCCGGCAATGTGTCAGAAACATAACGCTTTGACGATAGTGCTGTGTTCCCTGTGCCATGACGCTTTGTTTTGGGGCGAAATCATTGCAACCGGACCGCACGATCATTATTGATTTTCCATGATCTCGCAGAAAACCAAATACGCCATCAAGGCGCTGATGGCACTGGCCGACGAAGTCGCCGCAGGCGGAAGCGCGCTGACGATCGAAGAGATCGCGACACGTTCGGGCGCGCCCAAGCGGTTCCTGGAACATATCATGCTGGAACTGCGCAACGCGGGCTACGTCGGCTCGCGCCGCGGCAGGGCCGGCGGCTATATCCTGATCAAGGAGCCGAAGGAGATTTCCATCGGCGAACTGCTGCGCCAGGTGGACGGGCCCATCGCCCCCCTGCCCTGCCTGTCGCGCCGGTCCTATCAGCGCTGCGAGGATTGCACCGACGAGGCATCCTGCCGGCTGCGCAAGATGTTCGGACAGGTGTTCTGGTCCTATCTGCTGCTGATCGAAAGCCTGACGCTGGCCGACCTGGTGAACGAAGGCGGGCTGTCGGAAATGGACGTGCTGGCCTGAGCGGCCGAGGTTGGTCCTGCCGGACTTGACCCGAACGGCGGGGCGCTGCACGACTGTGGGCCACCCGAAAGCCTTGAGCGAGCCGCCGATGACCGACCAGACCGACACCCCCCGCCATGCCCCCCTTGCCGGTGTGATCGGCTGGCCCATCGCGCATTCCCGCTCGCCCCGGCTGCACGGGCACTGGCTGGCGCGGCACGGCATCGCGGGCCATTACGTCCCCCTGCCCGTCGCGCCCGAGCATCTGGCCGAGGTGCTGCGCGCCATGCCGCGCATGGGCTTCGTCGGTTGCAACGTCACCATCCCGCACAAGGAAAGCGTGCTGGCGCTGGCCGATGTGGTGACCGACCGCGCCGCCCTGATGGGGGCCGCGAACACGCTGATCTTTCGCCCGGACGGCAAGATCCACGCCGACAATACCGACGGCTACGGCTTCATGGCCAATATCCGTCAGCACGCGCCGGGCTGGCTGCCCGACCTGGGGCCGGCGGCCGTGCTGGGTGCGGGCGGCGCGGCGCGGGCGGTGGTCGCGGCGCTGCTGGACAGCGGCGTGACCGAGCTGCGCATCGCCAACCGCACCCGGCTGCGGGCCGAGCAGATCCGGGCCGAGTTCGGGCCGCGGGTCGTGGTCCACGACTGGGCCGGCGCGGGCGCCATGCTGGAGGGCGCGATCACGGTGGTGAACGCGACCTCGATGGGCATGGTCGGCAAGCCGCCCCTGCAGGTGCCCCTGGATGCCTTGGCACCCGGAACGCTGGTCACCGACCTGGTCTATACGCCGCTGGTGACGCCCTTCCTGGCCGAGGCGCAGGCGCGCGGCTGCGAGGTGGTGGACGGGCTGGGGATGCTGCTGCACCAGGCCGCCCCGGGGTTCGAGCGCTGGTTCGGCATCCGCCCCGCGGTGGACGAGGACCTGCGCGCGGCCGTTCTGGCCTGAGGGTGTCGGGCATGAGTTACCGGCTGGGCCTGACCGGCGGCATCGGCATGGGGAAATCGACCGCCGCCGCCATGTTCCGCGACCTGGGTCATCCGGTCTGGGACGCGGATGCGGCGGTGCACGGGCTTTATGCGCCGGGGGGCGCCGCCGTGGGCCCGGTCGGCGCGGCATTCCCCGGCGTGGTCGCGGGCGGCGCGGTGGACCGCGCGGCCCTGAAGGCGGAACTGGCGCGCGATCCGGGCGGCTTTGCCCGGCTGGAGGCGATCGTGCATCCGCTGGTCGCGGCCGACCGGGCCGCCTTCGTCGCGGCGCACGGGGACGCGCCCATCGTGGTGCTGGACATCCCGCTGCTTTACGAAAAGGGCTATCAGGCCGAGATGGACGGGGTGGCCGTGGTCTCGGCCCCCGCGGCGGTGCAGCGCGCGCGGGTGCTGGCGCGGCCGGGCATGGACGAGGCGACGCTGGGGCTGATCCTGGCGCGGCAGATGCCCGATGCCGACAAGCGACGCCTGGCGGACTGGGTGATCCCCTCGGGAACGCTCGAGGGCGCGCGCGCGGCGATCATGGACATCTGCGCCGCGATCATGGCAAAACGCCCCCATGCGTGAGATCGTCCTGGATACCGAAACCACCGGCTTCGACCCCGAGACCGGCGACCGCATCGTCGAGATCGGCGCGGTCGAATTGTGGAACCACCTGCCCACGGGCCGGACCTATCATGTCTACATCAACCCCGAACGGCCGATGCCGCAGGCCGCCTTCGAGGTGCACGGCCTGGGCGACGAGTTCCTGAAGGACAAGCCGGTCTTTGCCGAGATCGCGGCGGGCTTTGTCGAATTCGCCGGCGACGACGCCAAGCTGGTGATCCACAACGCCGCCTTCGACATGAAATTCCTGAACTGGGAACTGCAGCGCGCGGGCTTTCCGGCGATGCCCTGGTCGCGGGCCGTCGATACGCTGGAAATCGCGCGGATGCAGTTCCCGGGGGCGCAGAACTCGCTGGATGCGCTGTGCCGGCGGTTCCGGGTCGACAACTCGAACCGGACGCTGCACGGGGCGCTTCTGGACAGCGAGCTGCTGGCCGAGGTCTATCTGGCGCTGCGCGGCGGGCGCCAGCCGGGGCTGGTGCTGGAAACGGCGGGGATGGGCGCGGGCGGCACGGGGCCCGGCGGCACCGCCCTGCCGCGCCCGCCCCGGCCGCGTCCGCTGCCCCCGCGCCTGACCGAGGCCGAGGTGGCCGCCCACGCGGCCTTCGTCGCTAAGCTGGGGGACAAGGCGGTGTGGCTGCGCTACAGCGCGGCGGAAAACGCCTGACCACGCGGCAGGCCGGGGTGGCGGCGGCAGGCGTTTTGCCGCAGGATCGGGGGACCACGAGGCAGAAAGGACGGCTCTTTGATCCAGGATATGTGGCAGTTCCTCATGGCGCTGTTCGAGCGTATGGACAAGATCCACATGAGCCTGATCGCGGCGGGCGTGGCCTTTTACGCGATGTTCGCGGTGTTTCCGGGGCTGGCGGCGCTGTTTGCGCTGTGGGGCCTGTGGTACGACCCCCACCTGATCGAGCAATACGTCCACGCCACCGACGAGTTCATCCCGGCGGGCGCGGCCGACATCATCTATGGCCAGATCAATTCGCTGATCGCGGCGGGGCGCACGCAGCTGGGCTGGACCACGGCGATTTCCTTCCTGATCGCCACCATCTCGGCGCGCGCCGGGGTCGATGCGCTGGTGCGCGGGCTGAACGCGGCCTATGGCGTGCGGTCCCATTCGACGATCATGGGGTTCCTGCTGGCCTATGTGCTGACGCTGGTGATCGTGGGCGTGGTGCTGATGGGGCTGGCCACCATCATCGTGGTGCCCATCGCCTTCAACTTCCTGCCCGATGTCGCGCTGCGGCGCTGGCTGCTGAGTTCGCTGCCCTGGGTTGCGATCTTCGTCATCGTGCAGGTGGTCATCGGCATCATGTACCGCTATGGCCCGAACGTGAAGACGCCGCGCACCCCGGTCTTTACCTGGGGATCGCTGTTCGCGGCGATGGCCTGGGCGCTCGCGTCCTACGGGTTCGCGGTCTATCTGAACAACTTCAACAGCTACAACCGGATCTACGGCTCGATCGGGGCGGTGATCGCGCTGCTGATGTGGTTCTATCTGGGCGGCTTCTCGGTGATGCTCGGCGCGCTCATCAACCTTGAGATGGGGCGCAGGCGCCGGGTCGTCGCGGCGCGGGCGCTGCGCGCGGCGGCCAAGGCGGAGCAGGAGAAGGGCTGACCGCGTCCCCTGCCCCCGCAGGGCCCCGGACGGTCAGTGCCGCGACCCCGGCCGCGCGGCCGAGGTCAGGACGACATTTCCCGGCGGCGGCGCCGCAGTGCTGCGCTTCTGCAAGGGCTCGACCCGGAAATGCAGGCGCAGGGTGAACTGGCCCTCGTCCTCGTCAAGCTCTGCCGTGCCTTCCAGCTGGGCGGCGAAGGCGTCGATCAGCTGGCTGCCGAGCCCCGTGCCGGGCGCGCCGCGCCGCGCCCCGCCGATGGAATTGCGCACCTCGAGCAGGGCACGGTCGGGGCCTTCGGAACAAAGCGTCACCTGCACCCAGGGCTGCGCGCCGGGTTCGGGCGCGCCGGCGTATTTCAGCGCATTGGTGAAGGCCTCGGTCGCCAGAAGCGACAGCGGCACCGCCTGGTCGGGCATCAGGACCAGCGGCTCCAGCCGGGTCTCGATGCGCAGATGCGCGGTCGGCTCCAGCGAAGCCTGGGTCATCTGGGTGATGATGTCGCTGACCAGCCGGTCGGCATCGACCGAATCCAGATGCTCGGCCTGGTAGAGGTTGCGGTAGATCGTCGCGAGCGAGGCCACCCGGTCCTGGACCGAGCGCAGCACCTGGCGCGCGTCGTCGTGCTGGATCATCCGGCTTTGCATGTTGATGATCGAGGCGATCAGCTGCAGGTTGTTCTTGACCCGGTGATGGACCTCTTTCAGCAGGACGGTCTTTTCCTGGACGGCGGCCTCCATCGCCTCTTCGTCGCGGATCAGGATGCGGGCCATGTTGTGGAAGGTCTGGCTCATGTCCTCGATCTCGGCCGGGGCGTCGACCAGGACGGGCGGCGGGGCCGAGCGGTCGCCGATGGCGAAGCGCCGCATCTGGCTGCGCAATTCGCGGATGTGGCGCAGGACGAGCCGATAGACCGCGAAATAGGCCACCCCCAGCGAGGCCGCCCACAGGATCAGCGGCAGCACCAGCGCGGTGCGCGTGGTCAGGTCGATGCCGGCGATGCCGGATTCGCGGCGGGTCCACGAGCCCAGCGCATAGACCAGGCCCGGCACCACGGGAACCACGCTGAACACGCGCTTTTCGCCGCTGGCGGTGCGGTCGGTGAAGGTCGTCTCGCTGCGCGCCAGAAGCGCGGGCAGCGCGATCCCGGTGGGCAGAAGCTCGACCACGTTGCCGGTGCTGTTTTCGTCGCGCGACAGCAGCTCGCCCTGGCTGTTGAAGGTCAGGATGCGCGCGTCATCCCCGCCCAGGCCCGCGATATGGGCCGACCGCAGCATGTCGCGCGACATCGAGACGGCGATATAACCCAGCATCTCGGCCCCGCGGTAAAGCGGCTGGATCACGGCGATGGTGGTTTCGGCCGAGGTCGCGCCCATGCGGCTGTTGGCGATGAGCGTACCCGGGCTTTCGACGAACAGCCGGTGCGCGGGGTCCTGCGACAGATCCTGCGGACCGGGAACCGAGGAACATTCGGTCGTCCCGTCGAGCCGCGTGAAGCCGGCATAGGAAAAGTTCACCGTGCGCTGGACCACGCCCCGCATGATGTCGGAACAGGGCTGCGGCTGGTCGAGCATTTCCAGCACGGCCGGGCCCAGCGCGTCCGCCGTGCCGAGCGCGCTTTGCAAGAGCGCCCGTTCCCCGGCCGCCGCCGTCGCCGTGCGCCCCAGAAGCGCGATTTCCGACGAGCGTTCGTATTCGCGCGACAGATGCAGCGTCTGGATGACCGAAATGAGGCCGATGGGCAGGATCGCCACCGACAGAAGCCCACCCAGGCGAAAACCGAGTCCCTTCGGGAACTCGCTTTTCTCCAGCATGCGGCGAAGCATGTCGCCGGTTCCTCAGCGCATGATGGGAGAGTTCTGGGCCATCACGGCAAGAGTGGCACGATCGGTCATCTCAAGTTCCTCGCCTTCTTCAAGCTGCAGCAACTCGGCCAGGCGGCGGCGTCCGCGGTTGGCCCGGGACTTAACCGTGCCCACGGCCACGCCGGTCATGCCGGCGGCCTCTTCATAGGAAAAGCCCGAGGCGCCCACAAGGATCAGCGCCTCGCGCTGTTCGTCTGGAAGCTTTTCGAAGGCGGCGCGGAAATCGTTCAGCGCAAGGCGGCCGTCGTGTTCGGGGCGGGTCGCCTGGCGGGCGGCATGGATGCCGTCGGTGTCGCTGACCTCGCGCCGGGTCTTGCGGCGGCCGGAATAGAAGGTGTTGCGCAGGATGGTGAACAGCCAAGCCCGCAGGTTCGTGCCAGGCTGGAACTTGTCGATATGGGTCCATGCCTTGACGATGGTGTCCTGCACCAGGTCGTCGGCCGAGGCGCCTTCGCGGGTCAGCGACAGCGCAAAGGCACGAAGCGCCGGCAGATGGTCCACCAGTTCGTTCCGCGGGTCGGCATGGTCCGAAGGGGCGCGTGCCGCCTTGGCGTTACGGGTCATGCCGGGTTCCCTTGATCGAAACCGTTGTCTCGAAGCTTTTCCAGAAGCTCCAGGAACTTGTCCGGAATCTGCTGGGTTGCGTCCTGTTCGTAGACCCGCTTGAGGTTCTCGTCGATCTGCTGTTCGATGGCGGCCCGCCTGCGTTCCTCACGCTTGCTGTTCATTTTTTGGTTATTCCCGAAATTCTTGTGCGCACACGATGCAACGGTTACCTATCATTGCGAGTTCCATTGTGACCAACACTTTTCGAGGGACAAGATGACCGCAGCAGATCTCGCACAATCCATCCGCCGGGAGCTGCCCTATCTGCGCCGCTATGCGCGCGCTTTGACCGGCAGCCAGACCGCTGGCGACAATTACGCGGTGGCCACTTTGGAAGCCATCCTGAGCGACCGCAGCCTCATGGACACCGAGGACACGCGCATCGGTCTGTTCCGCACCTTCCATGCCATCTGGCAAAGCTCGGGCCAGCCGGTCGAGCAGGAAAGCCAGACCCCGCAGGAGGCCCGCGCCCAGGCGCATCTGCGCGGCCTGACCCCCAATTCGCGCGAGGCGCTGCTTTTGCGCACGATTGAGGAGCTGCGCTATGAGCAGATCGCCACGATCATGCAGATCGACCAGGACGAGGCCGAGGAGCTGGTCCAGATCGCGATGACCGAGATGTCGAATTCGATGGCCGGCAAGGTCATGGTGATCGAGGACGAGACCATCATCGCCATGGACCTGAAGGGCATCGTCCAGTCGATGGGCCATGACGTGACCGGCATCGCGCGCACCCATTCCGCCGCGGTGGAACTGGCGCATGGCAAGCGGCCGGACCTGATCCTGGCCGACATCCAGCTGGCGGACGGCTCGTCGGGGATCGACGCGGTGAACGAATTGCTGCGCGACATGGGGGATATTCCGGTGATCTTCATCACCGCCTTCCCCGAGCGGCTGCTGACCGGCGAGCGGCCGGAGCCGGCCTTCCTGATCTCGAAGCCCTATACCGAGGAGCAGGTTCGTTCGGCGGTAAGCCAGGCGATGTTCTTTTCCTCGACCGAGGGGCTGACGGCGGCCTGATCCGCCGCCGCCTGATCCCTCGCGGGCGCGCGGATTGCATCGCCGCAGGGGTATTTGGAAAACGGTGAAGGCCGGGGCGTTGCGCGCGCGCCCCGGCCTTTTTCACAGAGCGGCGCGGGCCTCGGCGTATTCGGCGGCCAGCTGGTCAATCAGTTCGGCGGCCGTGCGGACGGCGTGGACGGCGCCGATCCCCTGCCCCGCGCCCCAGATCCGGCTCCAGGCCTTGGCCTTGCCGAAGTCCATGGTCGAGGGATCGGCGCTGCCGAGCGCGGCGGGGTCGAGGCCGGCGTTCCTGATCGAGGGCGCGAGGTAGTTGCCCGCCACCCCGGTGAAGAGGGTCGAGTTCACGATGTCCTCGGCCCCGCAATCGACGATCATCTGCTTGTAGCCTTCGGGGGCGTTCGCCTCGGCCGTGGCGATGAAGGGGCTGCCGATATAGGCGAGATCGGCCCCCATGGCACGCGCCGCCAGCACGGCGCGGCCCGTGGCGATGGCGCCCGACAGCAGCAGCGGACCCTGGAACCAGGCGCGGATTTCCTGGATCAGGGCAAAGGGCGATTGCTGGCCGGCGTGGCCCCCTGCCCCGGCGGCGACCGCGATCAGCCCGTCGGCGCCCTTGTCGATCGCCTTGCGCGCGAAGCTGTTCGAGATCACGTCATGCAGCACGATGCCGCCACAGTCATGGGCTGCGGCGTTCACCTCAGGGCGCGCGCCCAGGCTGGTGATCCAGATCGGCACGCGATGGCGGTGGCAGATCTCGATGTCGCGTTCCAGCCGGGCGTTCGAGCGATGCACGATCTGATTGACGGCAAAGGGCGCGGCCGGGCGGTCGGGGTTTTCCTGGTTGTGGCGGTCGAGTTCCTGCGCGATGCGGGTCAGCCAGGCGTCGAGCAGCGGCGGCTCGCCGTGGCTTTCGCGGGCGTTCAGCGCCGGGAAGCTGCCGACGATGCCGGCCTTGCATTGCGCGATGACCAGGTCCGGCCCCGAGACGATGAACATGGGCGAGGCCACGACCGGCAGGCGCAGGCCGGCAAGAACGGGGGGCAGCATGACGATCCTCCTTTGGCTGGCGGGCAGGTTGCACGGCCCGCGCTGCAAGGCAAAGGTTTCGTCGCGTTCAATAGGGCAGCGGATGGTCGCGGTGCAGCCGGTCGATGCGGCGCAGCGCATCCGGGGTCAGGACCAGATCCAACCCCCGAAGCAGGTGGTCCAGCTGGTCGCAGGTCGTGGCGCCGATGATCGGGATGCAGGCGAAGGGCCGCTGCCGGGTGAAGGCAATGGCCATGTGGATGGGGTCGAGCCCGAGTTCGGCCGCCAGCGCGTACCAGGCCGCGACCGCCGCCGCCGCGCGCGGGGTGCGCCGCCCGCCCAGGTCGCCCGATCCGCCCGCGGCACGATCCACCGCCGCGCGGCTGCCGTCGGGTTCTCCTTCGGCGTATTTGCCGGTCAGAAGCCCGGCGGCCAGCGGCGAATAGGCCAGCAGGGTGACGTTTTCGTTCGCCGCGACCTCGGCCATGTCGGTGTCGTAAAGCCGGTGGAGCAGCGAATATTCGTTCTGGACCGAGACGACGCGCGGCCCGCCCAGCCGTTCGGCCGTGTCGATCCAGCGCAGGGTGCCCCAGGCGGATTCGTTCGACAGGCCGAAGGCGCGGATCTTGCCGGCCTGCCGTGCCTGCTTAAGCGCCTCGATCATGCCGGCCATGTGGTCGAGCGTGCGCTGGCGGTCCTGTTTCGACGGATCGTAGCGCCAGTTCTGCCGGAAGGCGTAGGAGCCCCGCACCGGCCAGTGCAGCTGGTACAGGTCGATGCAATCCGTTCCCAGCCGCCTGAGCGAGCGGTTGATGATGTCGCCGATGGTCGAACCGTCATAGCCTTCGGGGCGGACCTTGTCGCTGGGTCCGGTGGCCTTGGTCGCGATCTGCACCCGGTCGCGGTTTCCCCGGAGGGCCAGCCAGGCACCCAGAATTTCCTCGCTGCGGCCGACGGTCTCGCGCCGCACGGGGTTCACGGGATACATCTCGGCCGTATCGAGAAAGCCGATCCCGGCATCCAGCGCCATGTCGAGCTGCCGGTGCGCCTCGTCCCGGGCGGTCTGGTTTCCGAATGTCATGGTCCCCAGCGACACCGCGCTGACCATGACCTCGCTGCCGCCGAGCCTGACCCGTTCCATCCCGCACCCCGTGTTCATGGCGGAAGAGAATGGGAGTCGAACCCACCCGGGACAGGCCTGCTGCCCCAACCGGATTTGAAGTCCGGCCGCCCCACCGGGGACGATTCTCTTCCATCGCGGCCCTGGTTAAGCCATCCGCGGGCGGGCAACAACACGGGCGGTTATCCGCTACGCGCCCTGCCCCGGTCCGTCCGCCTCGCCGAACAGGTCGATGCGGTGCGGGTTGATGCGACGAAGGTCGCCGCGGCGCAAGGTCAGGCCGTGGCGGTCGAAGAAATCCAAGATCTGGATCGCGACCTTGCGCCCGTTCTGCACCCGGTCGCGAAAGGCGGGGGCGGTGAACCAGTCGTTGCCGGGGCCGGCCAGGTCGCGGATGATCGCCACCATCTCGCGCGTGGTGGCGCGGGCGAAGAAATGGTCATGCGCGATCTGGTCGATCCGGCCCTGGCGCGCGGCCATGCGCAGGATGCGGCGGACCTCGGCCTCCTCGGCGGCGAACTCGGTCGCGAAATCGCGGGTGCGGGGCGGGCGAAAGCGGTCCTCGCCCGACAGGCGGGGCAGGATGCGGGCCAGCATCGCCTCGTCCTCGGGGGACAGGCGCGGCAGGTGGCCGGGCAGGCGGACGAAGGCACCGTCCAGGGCGATGCGGCCGGCCTCGGCGTCGTGGCGCAGGAAGGCGGTGAAATCGGGGCGCGACAGGCGCGGGTCGAGCGCCAGGCGCAGCTTTTCGCGGCCGATGCCCTGCAGGTCGGCGTTGTCGCGGTGAAAGGCGTCCAGCGCTTCGGCCATCTGGCGGCGCAGGCCGTCCAGCGCCGCCGGGGTGCTGACCAGGCGGGTGCCGGGGATCAGAGCGGTCGCCGGGGTTTCCAGACCGGCGGCGGACAGCGCGCGGTCGCGGGCGAAGGCGTCCAGATCGACCGGCGCCAGCGCCGCCAGCGCCCGAAGCGCGGCCAGGGGATCCGGCAGAGCGGCGGCGCGCAGGGCGGCCAGACGCTCGGGCCGGGCGCGGCGGCGGGCGGGGGCGCGCAGGTCGATCAGCCGGCCGCCGCCGATGGTGCGCCGGGCCGACACGTCCCGCAGGATGAAGCGTTCCCCGAAGCTCGCGGCAAGCGGACGGTCGAGCACCAGTTGGGCAAGCGCCGTTTCGCCCGGCGCGATGGCCCCTTCGAGCGGCACGATGCGGGCCCCGGTTTCCGCTGCGCCCAGGTGCAGGCGGGCGGGGAACCAGGTCGCCAGCGCCTTGGGTTCGGTCGCGAGCACGCGCAGTTCGACATCGATGCGGTCGGTCGGCGCGTGCAGGTCCGGGTCCAGCGCCACGTCGCCGCGATGAATGGCCTCGCGCGCGGGGCCAGCCAGGTTCAGCGCGCAGCGCTGGCCGGCGCTGCCGGTCGGGGCGGGGCGGTTCTGGGCATGGATCGCGCGCACCCGGGCCGGGATGCCCTGGGGTGAAAGCAGCACCTGGTCCCCGACCGAGACCCGGCCCGAAAGCACGGTGCCTGTCACGACCGTGCCCGCGCCCGACAGGGTAAAGCTGCGGTCGATGGCCATGCGGAAACGGGCGGCGTCGGCGGGGCGGACGGTCCGGGCCTCGGCCGCCGCCAGGGCGTTGCGCAGGGCGTCGACCCCGACGCCGGTCAGCGCCGAGACCGGCAGGACGGGCGCCCCGGCCAGGCCGGTACCCGCCAGCAGCGCGGAAACCTGGGCCGAAAGCTCGGCGATCCGCGCGGGCGTGGCAAGGTCGGCCTTCGTCAGCGCCACGATGCCGTGGGACACGCCCAGCAGATCCAGGATCGCCAGGTGCTCGCGCGTCTGCGGCATGATGCCGTCGTCGGCGGCCACGACCAGCAGCGCCATGTCGATGCCGCCGGCGCCGGCCAGCATGGTATGGACGAATTTCTCGTGCCCCGGCACGTCGACAAAGCCGGTGACGACACCGCCGCCCAGGTCGGCATAGGCAAAGCCCAGTTCGATGGTGATGCCGCGGGCCTTTTCCTCGGCCAGGCGGTCGGCGTCGACGCCGGTCAGCGCCTTGACCAGCGCGGTCTTGCCGTGGTCGATGTGGCCCGCGGTCCCGACGATCATGCCAGGGCGTTCAGCAGCGCCGCGTCGTCGGGCAGGCAGCGCAGGTCCAGGATCAGCGCGCCGTCGTGGATGCGGCCAATGATCGGGGTTTTCAGCGACCGTAGCCGGGCTGCCAGCGCCTCGGGCGCGGGGGTCAGGGCAAGGCCCGCGCTGGGGATGGTGTCCGTGGGCAACGCGCCCGAGCCGATCTGGCTGGCGCAGGGGACGACTGCCGCCGCGCAGCCCAGAGCCTGCGCCACCTGCGGGGCCAGGCGTTTGGCCTGGGCGCGGATCTCGGCCTCGGGGCGCGACAGCAGGCGCAGGGTCGGCAGGCGTTCGGCCAGCGTGTCGGGGTCGCGGTACAGCCGCAGCGTCGCCTCGGTCGCGGCAATGCGGATCTTGTCCAGCCGCAGGGCGCGTTTCAGCGGGTTCTTGTTGATGGCGGCGATGATGTCGCGGCGGCCTACGATGAAACCCGCCTGCGGTCCGCCCAGCAGCTTGTCGCCAGAAAACGTCACCACGTCGGCGCCTTCGGCCACCGCCTCGGCCACGGTGGGCTCGGGCGCAAGGCCCCAGGATCGCAGATCGACCAGCGTGCCCGAGCCGAGGTCGTTGACCAGGGGCAGGCCCGCGTCATGCGCGATCCGGGCAAGATCCGGGGCGGGCACCTCGGCCGTAAAGCCCTCGATCCGATAATTCGAGGTATGCACCTTCATCAGCAGGGCGGTGTCGGGGCCGATGGCTTCGCGGTAGTCGCGGGGATGGGTGCGGTTGGTGGTGCCGACCTCGCGCAGGGTGCAGCCCGCCTGTTCCATGATCGCGGGCATGCGAAAGGCGCCGCCGATCTCGATCAGCTCGCCGCGCGACAGGACTGCCTCGCGCCCCCGGGCCAGGGTGTTCAGGACGATCAGCACGGCGGCGGCGTTGTTGTTGACGACGGTGGCGTCCTCGGCCCCCGTCAGTTCGCACAGAAGGCCGCGCAGGTGGCTGTCGCGTTCGCCGCGCCCGCCGCTGCCGAGGTCGAATTCCAGCGCCGCGGGCGCGCGCATCGCGTCCAGCGCCGCCGCGATGGCGTGATCGGCCAGCACGGCGCGGCCCAGGTTGGTGTGCAGGACGGTGCCGGTCAGGTTCAGGACCGGCCGCAGCGCCGAGCGGGCCGCGGCGTCCAGCGCGCGGGCCGCGGCCTTCAGGATCGCGCCGGCATCGGGCAGGGAATGGGGCCGGTCCTGACGGATCGCGGCCAGTTCCGCGCGCAGCGCCTGTGTCGCCAGGGCCCGGCCGTGGGCCGCGACCAGCGCATCGGCCTGCGCCAGCAGCCGGTCGACCGAGGGCAGGGCGCGCAGGTCCATCAGTACCCTGCCAGGAACGGGTTATAGCCGCCCCGGACCCAGTCCGTGTCCCGCATCATCAGGTCCAAGCCAAGGCTCGCCACATCGTCCGCGACCGCTTCCAGCGTGGGGTTCTTGTTCTGGTACAGGATCTTGACCCATTTGCCACATTCGCGGCAGATCTCGGCCTTGACGGCGGCGTCCTCGACCTCGACCGAGCGATAGGTGATGCCCTTGGTCGAGCCGCAGCAGGTGCATTTCACCCGCACCTCGTTCCAGAGCGTCTGGCAGGTGGCGCAGGAACAATAGCGCGCGCCTTCGGCGCCGATGTTTTCCGTGACCAGGCTGGCCACGGGCCTTCCGCCGCAAGCCGGGCAGGTGCCGATGCCGACGGGCACCAGCCGGTCGGCCTGCAGCCCCGAGGCGGCCAGCGCGGCATGGACCTGCAGGGCCGCCGCCGCGAACAGGTGCGGGGCCACGCTGTCGGCGGGTATGGTGCCCGCCAGCACGTTCTCCAGCACCCAGTCGCGGTCCGAGGGCGTCGCGTCCCGCAGCGCGTCCAGCGCCAGCCGCGCGGGCTGCGGCATGTCGATGGGGCCCAACCGCTCCAGCAGCCGGTCGAGCGTTCGGGCAAGGCCCGCGCGCAGGTCGGACGGCCCCAGCGGCGGCATGGCGGCGCTTCGGGCCTGTTGCAGGCGTTCGGCCGAGGGAAGATCGGGGGCCGGAAGCTGCGCCGCGACCTGGGCCTGGGCGTCACAGATCGCCGTCAGGAAACGCAGATACGGGCCCAGGTTCGGGTTGTGCCCGGCCAGAAACGCCAGGCGTTCGGACCGGGTGCGGAACAGGGCCGGAGGGTCGGGCAGGCGGGCCAGCGGAACCTTGGCCACGCCGCCGATCATCGAGGGGTCGGGTTTGACGGTCGTCATCTTATCCTTGGGGCCGAACCGGCCACTGTCCTTGGGCCGGACCTACTCTGCCGGGCCCCGGCCGCTGCGTCCAGCCAGTTCGCGCAGCCATTTGCGGTGGTGACGCCAGGCCCAGCCGCCGGTCACCGTGCCGCGCGTCATCGCCCGCAGGGTGCCCCGCGTCCAGATCGCCGCATAGACATGCAGGATGAAGACCAGCGTGATGCCGACCGCCGCCAGCGAATGGACGAGCACCGCCCAGCGGCGGGTCTGGATGCTGACGAGATGGCCGAAGAACTGTTCCCAGATCATGATGCCGGTGACGATCAGCACCACGATCAGCACCGACATCCCCCAGAAGACGAACTTCTGCCCGGGGTTGTATTTCCCCATCTCGGGCAGTTTCTCCTCTTCTCCCTTCACCACCTCGCCGATCTGGCTGACCCAGGTGCGATCCTCGGGCTTGGGCAGGTTCAGGCGCCACAGCTGGGCGAACAGGATGAAAAAGCTAAAGAACAGCAGCACGCCAACGAAGGGGTGCAGCCAGCGTGTGGTCTGGCCGCCGCCGAACAGCCCCGTCAGAAAGTAAAGCGAGGGGTGAAACAGCGCCATGCCCGACAGCAGCAGCGCGATCAGGCTGACCGCCGTCACCCAGTGGTTCGCCCGGGTGAAGCCGCGATAGCGGCTGACCAGGACGGGCCGGGTGCTTTCGATCCGGTCGCCCGCTTCGGAATAATAAAGACGGTCCCGCATCATGCCCCCTTGCCTGGCGATGTGGTCGAGCCCTGCACCAGTTCCTCGGCCTCATGCTCTTCCTGGGCGCTGACCTTGTTGGCGCGGCCCAGAAGTCCGTGCAGGACCGAGCCGACCGCGGCTGCCCCGATCACCGCAAGGCCCAGCGTCTTGGTGAATCCCTTCCAGCCCTCGACCACCGGCGAGATGCGGGGATTTTCCGGCAGGCCGGAGTACAGCCCCGGCTGGTCGGCATGGTGCAGCACATAGAACACATGCGTGCCGCCCACGCCTTCGGGATCATAGATGCCAGCATTGTCATAGCCGCGCGATTTGAGGTCCGCGACCCGTTCCTCGGCATGGGCGACCATGTCCTCCTTGGTGCCGAAGACGATGGCCTGGGTGGGGCAGGCCTTGGCGCAAGCCGGCCCCTGCCCGACCGCCACCCGGTCCGAGCACAGCGTGCATTTGTAGCTGACATGGGTTTTCTGGCTGACGCGCGGGATGTTGAACGGGCAGCCCGTCACGCAATAGCCGCAGCCGATGCAGTTCTCGTGGATGAAATCCACGATGCCGTTCGTGTACTGCACGATGGCGCCGGGGGCCGGGCAGGCCTTCAGGCAGCCCGGATCGGCGCAATGCATGCAGCCGTCCTTGCGGATCAGCCATTCCAGATCGCCGCTGTCGGGGTTCTCGTATTCGGTGAACCGCATCAGGGTGAACATGTCGGGCGTCAGGTCGTGGGGGTTCTGATACATGCCCACGTTGTGCTCGATCTCGGGGACGGTGTCGTTCCACTCGGCGCAGGCCGACTGGCAGGCCTTGCAGCCGATGCATTTGCTGACGTCGATCAGCTTGGCGACGGGCGTCAGCTGGCGCGTCGGCGGCGCCAGGTCCGGCATGGCCGAGGCGCGGACGACATCGCCCGCCCCCAGGTTGGCCGGCATCGGCTGGACCGGAGGATTGGCCACAGCCGTCCGCGGGCTGTCGAGGTTCGGGTCCATGGTCATGACACGGCCTCCCCGGTCGCGGGTTCGATATTGACAAGGAACGCCTTGAACTCCGGCGTTTCCACGTTTGCGTCACCGACGAAGGGCGTCAGGCTGTTCGGCCCCCAGCCCTTGCGCGCCGCGCCCACAAACCCCCAGTGCAGCGGGATGCCCACCACATGGACCAGCTTGTCGCCGCATTGCAGCGGGCGGATGCGCTTGGTCACCAGCGCCTTGGCCTTGATCGAGCCGCGCTTGGACCAGACCCGCACCCAGCCGCCCCGGGTGATGCCCCGTTCGGCCGCCAGTTCCTCGCTGATCTCGACGAAGAATTCGGGCTGAAGCGCGGCATTGATGCGGTTGTTCTTGGTCCAGTAGTGGAAATGCTCGGTCAACCGATAGGAGGTGGCGACAAAGGGGAATTCGTCGCTGGTGCCGAATTGCTCGGCATCGTCGACAAAGACCCGCGCCACCGGGTTGCCCCGCATCCGGGCGTTGAACGGGTTGGCGATGGGGCTTTCAAAGGGCTCCATATGCGTCGGGAAGGGACCGTCGCGCATCATGCCCCGGGTAAACAGGCGCGAGACGCCTTCCTGGTTCATGATGAAGGGACCGATCTCGTCCGGCCTGGCGGTGGGGGCGATGTCGGGAATGTCGTAGCCCGTCCATTTCTCGCCGTTCCATTCCATCAGCTTGCGCGAGGGGTCCCAGGGCTTGCCCTGCATGTCCGCCGAGGCCCGGTTGTACAGGATCCGGCGGTTCAGCGGCCAGCTGTAGGTCCAGTTCAGATACATGCCGGTGTCGTCGGGATCGGTGTTGTCCCGCCGCGCCATCATGTTGCCTTCCTCGGTCCAGCAGCCCGAGAAGATCCAGCAGCCGCCCATGGTCGAGCCATCGTCGCGATACTGGCTGAAGTTCACCAGCTGCTTGCCGGCCGGCGTCAGCAGCTTGGTGGTGTCCTTGAGGTCATAGACGTCGCGCAGCGCGCGGCCGTTCATTTCCTTGGCCAGTTCCTCGGCGGTGGGTTCGTTCGGATCGGCATAGTCCCAGGTCAGGTTCAGGATCGGATCGGGGAAGATCCCGCCCTCGTCCTGATAAAGCTTCTTCACCCGCAGGAAGATCTGCGACATGATCCAGGTGTCGCGCCTTGCCTGGCCCGGGGGCGTGCCCGCCGCCCAGTGCCATTGCAGCCAGCGCCCCGAGTTCACCAGCGAGCCGTCGTCTTCGGCAAAGCAGGTGGTCGGCAGCTGGATCACCTCGGTCTGGATCGAGGCGGTGTCCACGTCGTTGTGTTCGCCGTGGTTTTCCCAGAACCGGGCGGTTTCGGTCTCCAGCGGGTCCATGATGACCAGAAGCTTGAGCTTGCTCAGGGCCTCGGTCAGCTTGGCGCGGTTCGGGAAGGCCAGCAGGGGGTTGAAGCCCTGGCAGAAATAGTTGGTGATCTGCCCGGCCTTCATCAGCTCGAACATGCGCAGGATGTCATAGGTGGGCACGTCGAGCTTGGGCAGGTAGTGATAGGCCCAGTCGTTTTCGACCCTGGCGGCATCGCCCCACATGGCCTTCATGAAGCTGACCATGAACTTGGGATAGTTCTGCCAGTAGCTGGTCTGACCCGGC
The DNA here is from genome assembly GCF_000622145.1 of Paracoccus yeei ATCC BAA-599. GTDB lineage: Bacteria > Pseudomonadota > Alphaproteobacteria > Rhodobacterales > Rhodobacteraceae > Paracoccus > Paracoccus yeei. The sequence continues at coordinate 71,336 of NZ_JHWH01000018.1, forward strand.
CGCAAGGGCTTGAAGTTCCGGCTGGACATGTAGGTCGCCCAGTCGGCTTCCTTTTCCGTGGGCATGTTCAGATAGCCCGGGATCAGGTTCGACATCAGCCCGATGTCGGTCAGGCCCTGGATGTTGGAATGCCCGCGCAAGGCGTTCATGCCGCCGCCCCGGACGCCGATGTTGCCCAGGATCAGCTGCAGCATGGCCATGCCGCGGATGTTCTGCGCGCCCTTGGCATGCTGCGTCCAGCCAAGCGCATACATCGAGGTCATGGTCTTGTCGGGCGCCGAACATTCGCCGATCATCTGCGCGATCTTCAGGAAGCGGTCGCTGGGGGTGCCGCAGACCTGTTCGACCAGTTCGGGCGTATAGCGCGAGACGTGTTCCTTGAGCAGGTTCCAGACGCAGCGCGGGTTCTGCAGCGCCATGTCGACCTGGGCAAAGCCGTCATCGCCAATGACATAATCCCAGCTGGACTTGTCATAGTCGCGCTTTTCCGGGTCGTAGCCGGAAAACAGCCCCTCGCTCCAGCCGAACTCGTCCTTCACGATGAAGGCCGCGTTGGTGAAGTTCTTGACGTATTCCCACTGGACCTTGTCGTTCTGGATCATCCAGTTGATGAGCGCCATCAGGAAGGTGATGTCGGACCCCGGCCGGATCGGCGCGTAATAGTCGGACACGGAGGCCGTGCGCGTGAACCTCGGGTCCACGACGATCAGCTTGGCGCCGCGATGCGCCTTGGCCTCGGTCACCCATTTGAAGCCGCAGGGATGGGCTTCGGCGGCGTTGCCGCCCATGACGATCACCAGGTCGGTGTTCTTGATGTCAGTCCATGGATTGGTCATCGCTCCACGGCCAAAGGTCGGGCCCAAACTGGACACCGTGGGGCCGTGTCAAACGCGCGCCTGGTTGTCGAAACCGACGATTCCCATGGACCGGACCGTCTTGTAGGTCAGCCAGGCCGTTTCGTTCGTGGTGGCCGACGCGGCCAGAAATCCGGTCGTCGTCCAGCGGTTGACCGTGACGCCCGCGTCATTGGTCAGGACCATGTTCGCGTCGCGGTCGTCCTTGAGCGCGCGGGCGATCTTGTCCAGGGCGTCGTCCCAGCTGATCTCCTCGAACCCGGCGGCGCCGGGGCGGCGGATGCAGGGCGTGGTCAGGCGGGTTTCGGAATGAACGATGTCCTTCAGCGCCGCGCCCTTGGGGCACAGCGTGCCGCGGTTCGTCGGGTGGTCGGCATCGCCCTCGATATGGGTGATGACCGCCTGTTCGCCGGCCGCCACATCACCCTTGGAATAGATCAGGATGCCGCAGGCGACCGAGCAATAGGTGCAGGTGTTGCGTGTCTCGGTGGTCGAGGCCAGCTTGAAGGCGCGCACATGCGCCTGTTCCGCTGCCTCGGCATCGCCGAAGCCCAAGGCCCCCAGCGACGTCGCCGCGACACCCGCACCCGCAATTTTCAGGAAACTGCGGCGTGAGAGGTCGATGTTCATCAAACCCTCCTTTTGCCTGTCGTATAGATAGGTATGAGCGAAGATTGGCCCGGTATGGCAGTCCTGTCAAGCGAACGGACGCCGAAGGGGCGGGTTCCGAAACCCGCCCCCCGATCTTGAAAACGGCCTTCTGATCGCCGCTCAGACCTCGACGGCAATGGCGCCGATGGGGTGCGAACAGCAGGCCAGGATATAGCCTTCCTCGATGTCCTCGTCGGTGATGCCGCCATTGTGAACCATGTGCACCTCGCCCGAGGTCTTCTTGATCCTGCAGGTGCCGCAAAGGCCGAAGGTGCAACCCGAGGGGATGTTCAGGCCATTGGCCTTGGCCACCGCCAGGACGGTGTCGGTCTCGGCGCATTTCGCCGTAATGCCCGAAGCGGCGAAGGTGATCTGGGCGGCGCTGTCCTCGTCGGGGACCACATCGTCCAGGACGGGGGCATCGGCCTCGTTGCGGATGGGCGCGCCGAAGCTTTCCTGGTGATAGCGGTCCATGTCATAGCCAAGCGCGATCAGCATGTCGCGCACCGCCTGCATGAAGGGCTCGGGGCCGCAGCAGAAGACCTCGCGTTCCAGGTAATCGGGCGCCATCAGGCCCAGCATGATCTGGTTCAGGCGGCCGCGATAGCCGTGCCAGGTGCGGAACGGGTCCGATTCCTCGACCGTGAAGCGCAGCTGCAGGCCGGGCACCCGGTCGGCCATGCCTTCCAGCCGCTGGCGAAAGATGATCTCGCTGGGCGCGCGGGCGGCATGGACGAAGACGATGTCCGGCATCTCGCCCGAATCCCAGGCCCAGGTGGTCATCGACATCATCGGCGTGATGCCCGACCCGGCCGAGATCATCAGGTATTTCGGCGCCTCGTGGCGCAGAAAGCTGAAGATGCCGGCGGGCCCGAAGGCTTTCAGCCGCATGCCGGGGCGCAGGTGATCCAGCATCCAGCGCGTGCCGATGCTGCCCATCTGCGCCTTGACCGTGACCGAGATCGACAGCGGCCGCGACGGGCTGGAACTGATCGTGTAGGTCCGCTGCACGTTCCCGCCCGGCACCGGCAGGTCCAGCGTGATGAACTGGCCCGGCTGATAATCGAACCAGGCCCCCGACGGTGCACGGAAGGTGAAGGTGGCGGTGTCCGATGTCTCGGGCACCACCATCGCGCATTCCAGCAACTCGTCGTCCTTCCACGGCTTGTCGCCGAATGCCTTGACCAGAACCGCCATTATTCGGCCGCCATGGCCGGGCTGGGGGTCAGGTGCTTTTGCATGTGCCGCACATACCAGTCGACGAAGTGGATCACGCCTTCCTCCTGCGTGGGGGAATAGGGCCCGGGCTGATAGGCGGGCGACAGGATGCCCTTCTGGTTTTCCTCGACCACGCGGCGATCCTCGTCATTGGTGGCGAGCCACACCTCGGTCAGGGTTTTCAGGTCGTAATCCTTGCCCTCGACAGCGTCCTTGTGGACCAGCCACTTGCTGGTCACCTCGGTTTCGGTCGGGCTGATCGGCAGCAGGCGGAACACGATGGCGTGGTCGGGCAGGAAGTGGTTCCAGCTGGACGGGAAGTGATAGAACATCAGGCTGCCCGCGTCGTTCCAGGGCATGGTGCCCATGCGGCGCGCGACGGCCGCCTTGGTCGACATGGTGAAGCTTTCGGCATTGTCCAGCAGCGGAACCCGCGCCAGACGCCACTGCATGTCGGCCTGGTTCACGAAACGCGCGGGCACGCCCGCCTTGTCGCAGCGGTCCCAATGGGCCAGGATTTCCGGCGAGGCGGCGTTCGGCCCCTCCATCACCGTCATCAGCGGGTTGTCGGAATAGGTCCGGCAGAGCGAGGGGTGGCTGCCGCCGCAGTGATAGCATTCGCGGTTGTTCTCGATCACCAGCTTCCAGTTGCCGTTCTCGATGATGGTCGAGGAGAAGGCCACCTTGGCATCCGCCAGGCCCGAGGGCGCCAGATAGGGGATCAGGTTCTTGCCCAGTTCGGCGATCGAGGGCGGCACCTCGGCCAGGCAGACAAAGACCATGCCATTCAGGTCGACGCAATGCACCGGCTTGAGCCCGAACTTGGACGCATCGAAGTCGTCGCCCATGTCGCGGGCGTAAAGCAGCTTGCCGTCCAGTTCGTAGGTCCACTGGTGATAGGGGCAGACCAGCTTGGCGGTCGAGCCGCTGGGCTTGGAACACAGCCGCTGGCCGCGATGCCGGCAGACGTTGTGGAAGGCGCGGATCTTGCCGTCGCCGCCGCGCACGATCAGCACCGGATAGGCGCCAACCTGCATCGTCGCGTAGTTGCCGGTCTTGGGAATTTCGCAGGCCGGGATGGCGAACAGCCATTCCTTGTACCAGATCTGTTCCAGATCGTTCTGGAACACGCCTTCGTCGCAGTAAAGATCGCGGCTCAGCGAATATTTCGGCTGCCGATTGGCAAGCTGGGACAGGATTTCCGCGGGGTTCAGCATGGCTTGATTCCGGTGGCTGGGGTGGAGGGGCTTCCTGATCCGAGATTTGCACCCCTTTGGCGGATCGCAATCCGACAAATGCGACATTCAGACGACGGAAACGGACCCCGGTGACCGGCCCATGCATTTGTGCCGAACGGTGCTGGCCTTGTGCTAGGCTGATCGGGCGCCAAGAAGACAGGAGCGGAACGATGTTGATGCGGTTTCTGGCAGCGACCATCGCCCTGGCCATGGTCTGCATTCCAGCCCCCCGGGCCGAGGAACTGCGCTTTTTTCGCATCGCAACGGCCGCGACGGGCGGCACCTATTATCCAGTCGGGGCCCTGATCGCCACGGCGATTTCGGCGCCGCCCGGCTCGCGCCCCTGCGCGCAGGGCGGGCCCTGCGGGGTGCCGGGGCTGATCGCCTCGGCCATCGCCAGCGAAGGTTCGGTCGCAAACGTCGCGGCCATCCAGGAGAACCGGGTCGAATCCGGCCTGGTTCAGGGCGACGTGGCAGCGCTGGCGCAGATGGGCGCGGCACCCGACCTGCGCGCGATCGCCGCGCTTTATACCGAGGCGATTCATGTGGTGACGCGGCGGGACGCTGGAATCGCAACCATCGGCGACCTGCGCGGCAAACGGGTTTCCGTGGACATGGCGGGTTCGGGCACGATGGTGGATGCGGGGATCATCCTGGCGGCTGCCGGTCTGGCGCCGGGCGATTTCACGGAAGCAAGGCTGAGCGCGTCCGATGCCGCCCGCGCCCTGTCCAGGAACGAACTGGACGCCTTCTTCTTTGTCGGCGGCTACCCCGCCCCCGCCATCGCTGAACTGGTTGGCCAGGTCGAGATATCCCTGCTGCCGATTCCGGTGGAACTGGCGCGCCAGGTTGCGCAGGATCATCCGTTCCTGTCCGAAAGCACCATCCCGCCCGGCACCTATCAGGGACAGGGCGAGGCTATGCCCACGTTGTCCGTGGCCGCCATCTGGGCGACCTCGGCCCGCCAGTCCGACGACCTGATCCTGTCGATCACCCGCGCCTTGTGGAGCGAGCCCTCGGCCCGGCTGCTGCGCACGGGCCGTCCGATGGGCCGCGCCATCGAGCGGTCCCATGCGCTGGAGGGGCTGGGAATCCCCCTGCATCCCGGCGCCGCGCAGTTCTATCGCGAGATCGGGATGCTGGACTGAGGCCTTGGCCCCAAACTTGCGCATAAGCCTGTGGACAAGAACCCGCGACTCAGGGGGCGGGACGTGTGCGGGAATCGGGGCCTGCGCAGAGCCTGTGGACGAGCCCCTGGAACGGCTGGCGAACGAAGGCGGGTTTTCCACATGTCGACAAGCCCATCGGCCTTCTCCACACGCTGTGGACAACAAAAGTTCTCACAAACTTATCCACAGGTTGGATAAAACCATATTTATGTTTTTAAACGGAAATTTCAGGTCGTGCTGCGAGAGCGCATTTTTTTCCACATTCCTCGTTGCGGTGGAATTCTGGCGTGGAACATTGATTTCCCGTTATGCACAGGGCCTACCACTACATCATCCTTCTTTATCTTTACCTATTTTTTTGAAAGGAGAGAGGGCGGAGGCGCCCATGACCGATCTGCTCGCCCAGGCCTATCCCTGGATCAAAGCCCTGCACATCATGGCGGTGATTTCCTGGATGGCGGGACTGTTCTATCTGCCGCGCCTGTTCGTCTATCACGCCGAGCGCGGCCGCACGGGGACCGAGCCTGCGGCCTCGCTGGCGATCATGGAGGAAAAGCTGCTGCGGCTGATCATGAATCCGGCGATGATCGTGACCTGGATCGCCGGCCTGCTGCTGGTCCTAACCCCTGGAATCGTTGATTTTTCACAGGTCTGGCCTTGGACCAAGGGCGCGGCCGTGCTGGCGATGACCGGGTTTCACATGTGGCTTGCGCGTCAGCGCCGGGCTTTGTCCGAGGGCCGCGGAGCGAACGGCCGGACCTATCGGATGATGAACGAGGTTCCGACCCTGCTGATGGTCGTGATCGTGCTTTCGGTGATCCTGAGGTTCTGAGAATTGACTCAGGGGCCATTTCTTCCTATGTGACAGCCGTCCGCCGTCCGGTGGTCTTTTCCGCACACAGATTGACGCGCTGCCCCGCTTGCGGGTGCGCCGCATCGCATAGGCATGGATATGAGCGAAGAACGCCTTAATCTTTCCGACCTGAAGGCCAAGAGCCCGGCAGACTTGCTGTCCATGGCCGAGGAATGGGAAATCGAGAACGCCTCGACGATGCGCAAGGGCGAGATGATGTTCTCGATCCTCAAGGAGCACGCCGAGGAAGGGTTCGAGATCGGCGGCGATGGCGTGCTGGAGGTCGTCCAGGACGGCTTCGGCTTTCTGCGCTCGACCGAGGCGAACTATCTGCCCGGTCCTGACGACATCTATGTCAGCCCCGACATGATCCGGCAGCACTCGCTGCGCACCGGCGACACCGTCGAGGGCGTGATCCGCGCACCGGGCGAGAACGAGCGCTATTTCGCGCTGACCAAGGTCGAACGCATCAACTTCGAGGACCCTGAAAAGGCGCGCCACAAGGTCGCCTTCGACAACCTGACGCCGCTTTACCCGAATGAGCGGCTGAAGATGGAGATCGAGGATCCCACGATCAAGGATCGCTCGGCCCGGATCATCGACCTGGTCGCCCCAATCGGCAAGGGCCAGCGGTCGCTGATCGTGGCGCCGCCGCGCACCGGCAAGACGGTGCTGCTGCAAAACATCGCCCATTCGATCGCCCGGAACCATCCCGAGTGCTATCTGATCGTCCTGCTGATCGACGAGCGGCCCGAGGAAGTCACCGACATGCAGCGTTCGGTCAAGGGGGAGGTCGTCTCCTCGACCTTCGACGAGCCGGCCAGCCGACATGTCGCGGTTTCGGAAATGGTCATCGAAAAAGCCAAGCGACTGGTCGAGCATAAACGAGATGTTGTTATTCTTCTCGATTCGATCACAAGACTTGGTAGGGCGTTTAACACCGTTGTCCCCAGCTCGGGTAAGGTGCTGACCGGCGGTGTCGATGCGAATGCCTTGCAGCGGCCGAAGCGTTTCTTCGGCGCCGCGCGCAATATCGAGGAAGGCGGTTCGCTGACCATCATTGCGACGGCGCTGATCGACACCGGGTCGCGCATGGACGAGGTGATCTTCGAAGAGTTCAAGGGTACCGGCAACAGTGAGATCGTCCTGGATCGGAAGGTCGCCGACAAGCGCGTCTTCCCGGCCATGGACATCCTGAAATCCGGCACCCGGAAAGAGGAACTTCTGGTGGATGCGAAGGATCTGCAGAAGACTTATCTGCTGCGGCGCATTCTGAACCCGATGGGCACGACCGACGCCATCGAGTTCCTGATCTCGAAGCTGAAGCAGACCAAGACGAATGGCGAATTCTTCGAGTCGATGAACGCCTGACAGGAGACGAGGCTGGGTGGATACGATCTTTGCCGAGGCGACGCCGCCCGGCCGGGGTGGCGTCACAGTGGTCCGCATCAGCGGACCGCAGGCGCATGCCTTGTTGCAGGATCTGGCGGGGCCTGTCGAACAGCCCCGCCACGCCACCTTGCGCGCGATTCGGGACGGCAGCGATCTGATCGACCGTGCCCTGGTTCTGTGGTTCCGCGAAGGTCACAGCTTTACGGGTGAAGAGGCGGCAGAAATCCATCTGCACGGTGCGCCCGTCATCGCACAGCGTCTGAGCCAGGCGCTGCTGGCCCGGGGTGCGCGGCGGGCAGAGGCGGGTGAGTTTACCCGCAGGGCTTTCGTGAATGGTCGGATGGATCTTGCGGAGGCCGAAGGTCTGGCCGATCTTCTGGCTGCGGAAACCGAAGCGCAGCGGAAGCTGGCGGTCCAGGCTACGGATGGCGCCTTGGGCCGCATGGTGGACGCGCTGCGCGCGAGGCTGGTCCGGGCAGGGGCGCTGATCGAGGCTAGCATCGACTTTGCCGATGAGGAGGTTCCGGAGGACGTTCCTGATGAAGTCTTTAATATTATTCAGAAAATATCCAGTGATTTGGCGGGGATGCTGAGCCGCTATCCTGCCACTGAACGTCTTCGTCAAGGCTATGAGGTTGCAATCATCGGCCCCCCCAACGCGGGCAAGTCGACGCTTCTGAATCATGTCGCGGGCCGGGATGTGGCGCTGGTGTCGGACATTGCGGGGACGACGCGCGATATCATCGAACTAAGAACCGATCTTCGTGGCCTTCCGGTGACCTTTCTGGACACCGCGGGATTGAGGCATTCGGACGATGTCGTTGAGGCGATGGGCGTCGAACGTGCTCGGCAGCGGGCGTTTGATGCGGATCTGAGAATTCATCTGTCAGAGGATGGTGCACGACAGGATCCTTATCGAGAGGGCGACCTGGTGGTGCGATCCAAGATCGACCGAGAAGGTACGCACGACGGAGTGTCGGGCGCCACCGGACAAGGGCTCCCGGAACTGCTAGACATGGTATATGAACGGCTCTACGTCCGAGCGGTGAATCCGGGCTTGGTTAGCCACAGGCGGCAGGCGGAGGCTCTGAATCGGGCAATCACTGCTCTTGATGTCGGCAAAGAGGCTCCGGCGGAGATACTGGCCGAATCAGTGCGGCAGGCGTCACATGAACTGGCTTCGATGGTTGGCCGCATTGGAGCCGAAGACTATCTGGATGAGATCTTCTCATCATTCTGCATCGGGAAATAGGTGTTTCACGTGAAACAATTTGATGTAGTGGTTGTCGGTGGCGGACATGCCGGAATTGAGGCTGCGATGGCATCTGCCCGCATGGGTGCCAATACCGCCTTGATCACGCTGTCCCGCAATGATCTAGGCACATTGTCCTGTAATCCGGCCATCGGCGGATTGGGCAAGGGTCATCTTGTTCGGGAAATCGATGCCTTGGACGGTGTGATGGGGCGCTTGGCTGACGCCGCCGGTATTCAGTTTCGGTTGCTGAATCGCCGTAAAGGTCCGGCGGTACAAGGCCCTCGTGCCCAGGCGGACAGAAAGATCTACCGTTCCGAGGCAGCAAAGCTGGTTTCGGAACAATCTAACCTTGTCCTCATCGTCGGTGAGGTGGCCGATATTGCGAGAGACGGAGACAGAATTGTAGGCGTTAAGCTCGCTGACGGCGAGCATATCATGACAGGGAACGTGATTCTTACCACGGGCACGTTTCTCAACGGTCTCATCCACATCGGCGAAACCACACGAAGGGCGGGACGGTGGGGTGATGGTGCCTCGATAGCCTTGGCGCAGACCCTGCAATCGCTCGGCCTCCCCGTAGGGCGGTTGAAGACGGGGACGCCGCCCCGTATCGAAAAGGCAAGCATCGACTGGGCCAGCTTGGAACAACAGAGAGGGGACGATGAACCCGTCCTGTTTTCATACCTGAGTGCCCGGACAGCGCTTCCCCAAATTTCATGCGCGATTACTCATACCAACGCTACGACGCATGCCATTATCAGGAAAAACCTATCCCGATCAGCAATGTATGGCGGCCGCATAGATGGCGTGGGGCCGCGATATTGCCCGTCGATCGAGGACAAGGTCGTTCGATTTTCCGAAAAGAATACACACCAGATCTTTCTGGAGCCTGAGGGGGTGGACTCTCCGCTGGTTTATCCGAACGGGATATCCACTTCGCTTCCAGAGGACGTTCAGCATGATTACGTCCGTTCTATAAGAGGCCTGGAAGATGCTAAGCTTGTTCAACCAGGCTATGCGGTGGAATATGATTATATTGATCCTCGCGCCTTAAGGCCAACCTTGGAACTCAAGGCAGTCGAAGGGCTCTACATGGCAGGCCAGATCAATGGCACGACGGGCTATGAAGAGGCAGCAGCTCAAGGCCTGGTCGCGGGCTTGAACGCGGCGCTGAAGAGCTTGAAGCGTCCGCCTGTTACTTTCAGCCGGTCACAAAGCTACATCGGCGTCATGATCGACGACCTTGTGACGCGCGGAGTCACCGAACCATATCGTATGTTCACGTCGCGCGCTGAATATCGCCTCTCACTTCGGGCGGACAACGCTGATCAAAGACTGACCCCGCTTGGTCTGGAACTCGGCTGTGTGACGCAAGACAGAGCAGACGCGCACAAGGATAAAATGCGCCGCATTCATGCGTTGCGTCAGCATTGCGAGCGGGTTCAATTCACGCCGTCGCAATTGAATAAGGCGGGGATCGCGGTTAGGCAGGACGGCAGCCGGCGCAGCCTGTTTTCTCTCCTTGGCCAATCGGAAATTACGCCTGAGTTGGTACTATCGCTCGACGAAATCGTAAGTAAGGCCGATCCTGCCATACGGCAGCAGGTGGCCACCGATGCTCTCTATGCACAGTACGCTGATCGCCAAGCGCGTGACGCAGAACAACTTAGGAAAGAAGAAGCGGCAACCATTCCCGAAACCTTTGACTACGATGCTCTGTCGGGGCTGTCTAACGAGCTCAAGCAAAAGCTTAATAAGCAGAAGCCAGCTAATCTGGCAGAGGCAGGCCGGATCGAAGGTATGACGCCTGCAGCCCTAACTCTCATTCTTGCGGTAATTCGGTCAGGCGAGCGCAGAAGTGCATGAGCGATGTTTCACGTGAAACAGAACAATTGGAGCATTACGCGGCACTCGTTCGTAAGTGGAACGGTACGATAAATCTGGTGGCGCCAAGCACGCTTAAAGATCTTGAATTTCGTCATATTCAGGACTCGAAACACCTTGTTCACCTATCATCAAACTCTGATGGCAGCTGGGCAGACTTGGGAAGTGGTGGCGGTCTTCCGGCGATTGTCGTTGCCATTCTGCGCCCCGGAATGCCCGTGACCTTGGTGGAAAGTGACCAGAGAAAATGCAGTTTTCTCAGGACAGTTGTCCGTGAGCTTGGCCTGCGCAATGTCACCGTGTTGAATCACCGCATCGAGAAGACTTCACCTCTGAATTCTCAGAACCTCAGCGCGCGCGCCCTTGCCCCGTTACCGCTCCTCATGTCATATGTTGCACGACATCTCGCACCATCGGGCAGGGCTTGGTTGATGAAGGGTAGAAACTGGCAATCAGAGGTCGATGAGGCCCGGAAAACCTGGAAGTTCGATCTGCTGAGCCATTCCAGCATCACTGATCCGGACGCAGCGATCTTGGAGATCACAGGGATCTGTCATGCGTGAAACGCGGATAATTGCGGTCGCCAATCAAAAAGGCGGGGTCGGAAAAACGACGACCGCCATCAATCTCGGCGCTGCGTTGGCTGAGGCTGGCCACAGCATTGCCCTTGTCGACTTGGACTCCCAAGGGAACGCATCTACGGGCCTTGGCTTCACTCCGGATGAGCGGGAAACGACGACCTACGATCTGCTGGCAGGTGATGTTACTTTCCATGACTGCCTTATGCCAACCAAGTTGCCCAACCTCAGCCTTGTGCCGTCCAGCCGCGATTTGTCCTCGGTTGACTTCGAAATGTCCAACCGGCCTGGCAGGACTCATCTCTTGCGGCGAAAGCTGTCCGGTGTGTCAGAATTCGAGTTTATCCTGATTGACTGCCCACCCGCGCTTGGTCTGCTGACGGTCAATGCGATGGTTGCCGCCGATAGCGTCCTCGTGCCCCTTCAGGCTGAATTTTATGCCCTTGAAGGGCTTTCGCAGCTGCTCATGACGGTCCGCGAGGTGCGGCAGACTGCCAATCCCGATCTGCGGATCGAAGGGGTTCTGCTGACCATGTCGGACAATCGCAACAATCTGTCCCAGCAGGTCGAAGCGGACGCGCGCAACACCCTGTCGGGTCTGGTTTACAAGACGGTAATCCCGCGCAACGTGCGCTTGTCCGAGGCGCCGTCCCATGCGATGCCGGTTCTGCAATACGACTCGAACTCGAAGGGCAGTGCGGCTTATCGCGCCTTGGCTGAAGAGTTTCTGACCCGCCAAGTCGTGGCCGCCTGAGGGGAGCGAATTTGATGGACAACAAGCTGGAAAAGCGCGGTCTGGGTCGGGGGCTGTCTGCCCTGATGGCGGATGTAGACCTGATTCCGTCGGAAAAGCCCGCACCCCGGCAAGTCGTCCCCGTCGAGCAACTGACACCAAACCCTGACCAGCCGCGTCGTAGCTTCGCACCTGAGGCGCTGCAAGAGCTTGCGGCCTCGTTGCGTAATCGCGGCATGTTGCAGCCGCTGATCGTACGCCCCCATCCCAGCGACCGCGGCCTTTACCAGATCGTCGCGGGCGAGCGGCGTTGGCGCGCTGCCCAGATCGCCCAGCTGCACGAGGTTCCGGTGATCGTCCGGGATCTGAACGATACCGAGGTTCTGGAAGTCGCCATTGTCGAAAACATCCAGCGCTCGGACCTGAATGCGATCGAAGAAGCGGCATCTTATCGCCAGTTGATGGATCGCTTCGGCCATACCCAGGACAAGCTGGCCGAGGCGCTGAATAAAAGCCGCAGCCATATCGCTAACCTTATGAGATTGCTGAATCTTCCTGACCAGGTTCAGGCTTGGCTGCGCGAGGGGAAGCTGACTGCCGGCCACGCCCGTGCCCTGGTGACGGCCAGCAACGCCGTCGACCTGGCGCGCAAGGTCATCGAACGCAATCTGTCCGTACGAGAGACCGAGGAACTGGTCCGCCGGCAAGCCGAGGGTGCAGCGGCCAAGTCAAAGCGTCCGCAGTCTGAGAAGGATGCCGACACCCGCGCCCTGGAAGGCGACCTCAGCGCCCATCTCAAGATGAAGGTGGCGATCAAGCACGCGGGCCAGGACGGCGGCCAGCTCGTGATTTCTTACAAGGATCTCGATCAGCTCGACCGGCTTTGCCAGATCCTGGCCGGGCAATGAAAAACCCCGGCGCGGGCCGGGGTTCTTGCAGGGGCGGCAATGTCAGTGCGCGGGGTTTGAACTGACCCCGACCTTGGCCGGACGCAGCAAGCGGTCGTGCAACATGAATCCGTCCCCCATCACCTGGATGATCTGACCAGCCACGGTGCCAGCCGCAGGCGCCTCGAACATGGCTTCGTGCTGCTGGGGATCGAACTTGTCGCCGATCTGCGGCGAAATCACCGTAATCCCATGCTTGGCGAACACGTTGCTCAGTTCGCGCAGCGTCAGTTCCACGCCTTCAATCAGGGCAGATGCGGCAGCACGCTGTTCCTCGTTCGCCATATCCAGCGCCCGGGACAGGGCGTCATAAACGGGCAGCAGATCGCGGGCCAGGCGCGAGCCGCCATATTGCTCGGCCTCGCGGCGGTCCTTTTCGGCGCGCTTGCGCGCATTCTCGGCATCGGCCAGCGCGCGCATGAAACGGTCGCGGAAGCTGTCCCGCTCGGCAATCAGCGCCTCGATGTCCGGGGATCCCTCGGCTGGTTCGGCCAAGGGGTCGGCGAAGTCCTCGTCCAGCGGGCTTCCGTTCGGGTTCTCGTTCGTCATGTCCTATCCTTTCCGGCCGGAAATCATCCGGCCGACGAGCTGCGCGGTATAATCGACGATCGGCACGATACGCCCGTAATTCAGCCGCGTTGGGCCGATCACGCCTACCGCACCGACAATTTTGCGGTCCGCATTCATATAGGGTGAAACCACCAGAGAGGAACCGGAAAGTGAAAAAAGCTTGTTTTCCGAGCCGATGAAAATGCGCACCCCTTCACCCTGTTCGGCAAGCTCCAGGAACTCGGCGATGTCGCGCTTGCGCTCCAGATCGTCGAACAGCGTGCGGATGCGGTCCAGATCGGCCAGCTCGTCCGCCAGCAGATTGGCGCGGCCCCGTACGATCAGCCGCGCGTCCGAGCCTTCGCCGTCCCACATCGCCAACCCCGATGAGATCAGTTCCGCCGCCAGCCGGTCCAGCTGCTGCCGGCTGACATCCATTTCGGCGGCCACGTCGCGGCGCAATTCTTCAAGCGTGCGGCCTTCGGCAAAGGCGTTCAGGAAATTGGCCGCCTCGCGCATGGCGCTGGCTGTCAGGCCCGGAGGTGGGGCAAAGACCCGGTTCTCGACTCGTCCGTCAGCAAAGACCAGCACGACCAGCGCCCGGTCGGGCGCAAGGGACACGAACTCGATATGCCGGACCGGGGCTTCCTGCTTCGGCATCAGCACCAGGGACGCGCCATGCGTCAGTGCCGACAAGGCCGTGCTGACCCGGTCCAGCATGGCTCCCGTATCGCTTCGATCCCGGCCCAGGGTCTCCTCGATCATCTCGCGGTCGGCGTTGGAGACGGGGCCCGCCTCCATCAGCCCGTCCACGAACAACCGCAGGCCCAATTGGGTCGGCATGCGCCCGGCCGAGACGTGCGGATGATCCAGAAGGCCCAGATGCTCGAGGTCCTGCATCACGTTGCGGATAGTGGCTGCGCTGACCTTTTCGCTCATGTCGCGTGTCAGCGTGCGCGAGCCGACGGGCTCGCCCGTCTCCAGGTAGGATTCGACCACCCGGCGAAAAACCTCGCGCGAGCGGTCATTCAGGTCGGAAAGCAAGGCAATATCGGGCATGGGACATTCACGGGTTGCGGTCATTGGCGGCTGGCCTGTATCTGAACGGCAAAACTCCCGAAAGGAATGACGGATGCGCCCCTCCGGCCGAAATTTAAGTGATATGCGCCCGATTTCAATCGAAACGGGCGTGATGCGCCATGCCGAAGGCTCGTGCCTGATCGTCTGCGGCGACACCCGCGTGCTGTGCTCGGCCACGATCGAGGACAAGGCGCCTCCCTTTCTGAAAGGGTCGGGGCAGGGCTGGGTGACCGCCGAATACGGCATGCTGCCGCGCGCCACCAACTCGCGCAACCGGCGCGAGGCGGCGGCCGGCAAGCAGTCGGGCCGCACCCAGGAAATCCAGCGGCTGATCGGTCGCGCCCTCCGGGCCGGGGTTGACCGGCGCGCCTTGGGCGAACGCCAGATCGTGATCGACTGCGACGTGATCCAGGCCGACGGCGGCACCCGCTGCGCCGCGATCACCGGCGGCTGGGTTGCGCTGCGGCTGGCGGTGAACAAGCTGCTCAAGGCCAACATCATCTCGACGGACCCGATCCTGGACCATGTCGCCGCGGTGTCCTGCGGCATCTATGCCGGCCAGGCGGTTCTGGATCTGGATTATGCCGAAGACAGCGAGGCCGGGACCGACGGCAATTTTATCATGACCGGCGCCGGTCGTCTGGTCGAAGTGCAGATGTCGGCCGAAGGCGCAACCTTTTCGCGGGCCGAAATGACCCAGCTGCTCGACCTGGCTGAGGCGGGCATCGCCGAACTGGTCCGCGCCCAGAAGGACGCCGTCGCATGAGACGCCTCGCGGAAAGGCGCCTGCTGGTCGCGACTCACAACCGCGGCAAGCTGGACGAGATCCGCGCCATGATGGCGCCCCACGGAATCGAGGTGACATCGGCCGGCGACATGGGCCTGCCCGAACCGGCCGAGACCGAGTCGAGCTTCATCGGCAATGCCCGCATCAAGGCCCGTGCTGCCATGCAGGCGACCGGCCTGCCGGTCCTCGCCGATGACAGCGGCATCACCGTCGACGGGTTGGACGGCGCGCCTGGGGTCTATACCGCCGACTGGGCCGAAACTCCGAACGGGCGCGACTTCATGCAGGCCATGGCCCGGACCTGGAACGAACTCGAGGCTCGCAAGGTCCCCGAGCCGCGCACCGCCCAGTTCCGCGCCACGCTGATCCTGCTGTGGCCCGACGGGCATGAGGAGATCTTTGAAGGCGTCGCCCCCGGCCGGCTGGTCTGGCCGCCCCGTGGCGTCCAGGGCCATGGCTACGATCCGATCTTCGTTCCCGACGGCCATGATCTGACCTATGCCGAGATGACGCCCGAACAGAAGAATGCGATCAGCCACCGCGCCCGCGCCTTCGCCCTGCTCGAGGCGGCCCTTGCGTAGGATCTCGACCGGATCGCCGTTCGAGGCCGCGCTTGGCTACAGCAGGGCGGTCGTCAAGGGGCCGTGGTGTTTCGTTTCGGGCACCACCGGCTATGATTACGCCGCCATGCGGATGCCCGACAGCGCCGCGGAACAGGCCCGGGCCGCCTTTGCCACCATCTTCGCAACCCTGGATCAGGCTGGCTTCGCGCCGGCCGACATTGTCCGCGTGCAATACACGATCACCGATGCCGCGCTGCTTGACGAAATCGCCCCGGTCCTGGGTTCGGCGATGAAGGATGCGTTACCTGCGGCGACGATGGTTGTCGCGGGCCTCATCAGACCCGAAATGAAGAACGAAATCGAAGTGACCGCGTATCGGGAATGACCGCCATCGCCGCAGCCCTTGCCCCGGATCCGACCCTTGCCGACGATTGGCGGGCAGGGGGCTTCGCGCTTTACGTCCACTGGCCGTTCTGCGCGGCGAAATGCCCCTATTGCGATTTCAACAGCCATGTCGCCGCGACCATCGACCAGTCCCGCTGGCTGGCCGCCTATCGGGCCGAGATCGCGCGTCTGGGCCGCGAGACCCCGGGCCGGGTGCTGAACAGCATCTTCTTTGGCGGCGGCACGCCCAGCCTGATGGCGCCCGAAACCGTGGCAGGCGTGATTGAGGCCGCCCGCGCCGCCTGGCCCTTTGCCAATGATGTCGAGATCACGCTGGAGGCCAATCCGACCAGTGTCGAGACCGGCCGTTTCCGCGCCTATGCCGAGGCCGGGGTCAACCGCGTCTCGATGGGGGTGCAGGCGCTGAACGACGACGACCTGCGCCGGCTGGGGCGGATGCATTCCGTGGCCGAGGCGCGCCCCGCCTTCGACATCGCCCGGGGCTGCTTTGCCCGCGTCAGCTTCGACCTGATCTATGCCCGCCAGGATCAGGACCGCGCACATTGGCGGCGCGAACTGACCGAGGCGCTGGCCATGGCGGTCGATCACCTCTCGGCCTATCAACTGACCATCGAGCCGGGCACCGCCTTCGGCGCCCGCCATGCCAAGGGCGGCCTCAGGGGCCTGCCCGACGACGATCTTTCCGCCGACATGTATCTCGACACGCAGGAGATCTGCGCGGCGGCTGGGATGCCGGCCTATGAGATCTCGAACCACGCCCGGCCCGGCGCCGAAAGCCGGCACAACCTGGTCTACTGGCGCCAGGGCGACTGGGCGGCGGTGGGGCCGGGCGCGCATGGGCGGCTGACGCTGGGCCCGGACCGCTGGGCGACCGAGGCGCATCGCGCCCCCGAGGCGTGGCTGGCCGCGGTCGAGGCCCAAGGCAACGGCGACCTGGGGCGCGAGCTTCTGCCCCTGACCGATCGGGCGCTGGAATACCTCCTGATGTCCATGCGCCTGGTCGAGGGGATGGAGATCGACCGCTATCTGGCCCACGGTGCGCGCCTGCCGGACGCGCGCGTGGCGGACCTGGCCGTGCTGGGGCTGGTCGAACGGCGCGGGGGCCGCTTGGCCGCGACGCGCGACGGGCGGCCGGTCCTGAACGCCATCCTGCGCGAACTGGCGGACTAGATGCAGTATCTGTGGCTCGCCCTCGGCTGGTTGGCGTTGACCTTGGGCCTGATCGGCGCCGTGCTTCCGGTGGTGCCGACCGTGCCCTTCCTGCTGATCGCGGTCTGGGCCTTTGCACGGTCCTCGCCGCGCCTTGGCGCGCGGATCATGCGCAATCCCACCTTCGGCCCGCAACTGCGCGCCTGGCGCAAGCGCGGGGTGATCGGCCGGCGGGCCAAGGTCTTTGCGACGCTGGCGATGGCCTGCGGGGTCGGCTGGTCGCTGTGGTTCGGGCTCGATCCCCGGCTGGTCCTGGTCCAGGCGCTGGTCTGCGGCGCGGTCGCGGCCTGGCTCGTGACCCGTCCCGAAGCCTGAGCGCGGGCGAATACAACCTTTTGCCCACTTGCTGCGGCCTTGCCCCGGCGCGAACCTGCCGCTGTTTCAGGTCTATCGGAGGGAAGGCCATGACAGATACATCCGGGGTCAAGATTCACCCCGCCGTGGATAACGGCATCAAACCCGCCAAGCCCGGTTTCTCGGGCGGTGAACTGCATTGCCACTGTGCCTCGGATCCGGTTCGCGTCGCCGTAAAGTCCCAGACCGCGCACAACCACGTCTGCGGCTGCACCAAGTGCTGGAAGCCGGAAGGCGCCATCTTTTCCCAGGTGGCTGTCGTCGGCCGCGACGCGGTCGAGGTCCTGTCGGGCGCCGACAAGCTCGAGGTCGTCAACAAGGACGCGCCGATCCAGCGCTATCGCTGCAAGGGCTGCGGCGTCCACATGTATGGCCGCATCGAGAACACCGAACACCCGTTCTATGGTCTCGATTTCGTCCATACCGAGCTTTCGGACGAGGACGGTTGGGCGGCGCCGGAATTCGCGGCCTTCGTCAGCTCGGTGATCGAGTCGGGCGTCGATCCCTCTCGCATGGACGCGATCCGCGCCCGGCTGCGCGAACTGGGGCTTGAACCCTATGACGCGCTGTCCCCGCCGCTGATGGATGCCATCGCGACGCATATCGCCAAGAAGTCCGGCGCACTCGCCGCTTGACGAAACCCCGGTTGCCGGGGGAACAGCACAAGGGGGCCGGTCACGCCGGCCCCCAAGACCATGTCCGGCCATGCCGCCGCAGGCCAACCGGCCCCCACGCAAGGAGAACGCAGAAATGAGAACCCGCGCCGCCGTCGCTCTTGAAGCCGGAAAACCGCTGGAGGTCATGGAGGTCAACCTGGAAGGCCCCAAGGCCGGCGAGGTCATGGTCGAGATCAAGGCCACCGGCATCTGCCACACCGACGAATTCACCCGCTCGGGCGCCGACCCGGAAGGCATCTTCCCCTCGATCCTGGGCCATGAGGGCGCGGGCGTGGTGGTCGAGGTCGGCCCCGGCGTCACCAGCGTGAAGCCCGGCGACCACGTCATCCCGCTTTACACCCCGGAATGCCGGCAGTGCGCATCCTGCCTCTCGGGCAAGACGAACCTTTGCACCGCGATCCGCGCCACCCAGGGCCAGGGCCTGATGCCCGACGGCACCACGCGGTTCTCGATGCTGGATGGCACGCCGATCTATCACTACATGGGCTGCTCGACCTTCTCGAACTACACCGTGCTGCCCGAGATCGCCGTCGCCAAGGTGCGCGAGGACGCGCCCTTCGACAAGATCTGCTACATCGGCTGCGGCGTGACCACCGGCATCGGCGCGGTCATCAACACCGCCAAGGTGGAAATCGGCGCCAAGGCGGTGGTGTTCGGCCTGGGCGGCATCGGCCTGAACGTGATTCAGGGCCTGCGGCTTGCGGGCGCGGACATGATCATCGGCGTCGACCTGAACGACGACAAGAAGCCGATGGCCGAACATTTCGGCATGACGCATTTCATCAATCCGAAGAATGTCGAGAATGTCGTGCAGGAAATCGTCAACATGACGAAGACCCCCTTCGACCAGATCGGCGGCGCGGACTACAGCTTCGACGCCACGGGCAACACCACCGTGATGCGCCAGGCCCTGGAATGCACCCACCGTGGCTGGGGCCAGTCGGTCGTCATCGGCGTCGCCGCGGCGGGCGCGGAAATCAGCACCCGTCCGTTCCAACTGGTCACGGGCCGGGTCTGGAAGGGCACGGCGTTCGGCGGCGCACGCGGCCGGACGGATGTGCCGAAGATCGTCGACTGGTACATGGACGGCAAGATCGAGATCGACCCGATGATCACCCACACCATGAGACTCGACGACATCAACAAGGGATTCGACCTGATGCACTCGGGCGAGTCGATCCGCTCGGTCGTCCTTTACTGATCGGTAAGCTCTGCTTAGGTAAAAGGACGGCGGGGGCGGGCGACCGGCCCCGCCGTCAACACGAAAGGACCGATCATGGCACAGCACTTCCATCTGGACGACGATGACGACGACGACGAGCGCCCGCAAGAAGGCCAGAAGGACGAAGGGCTGGGCCTGCCGGAAGGCGACAAGATCGGCAAGCTGTATTTCAAGTCGCGCACCGTGATCGTCGCCGGCACCATCACCGACAAGCTGGCGCAGCGCACCGTCGCGCATCTGCTGGCCCTGGCCGAGGATGGCGACAAGCCGATCAACATGCTGATCTCCTCGCCCGGGGGGCATGTGGAATCGGGCGACATGATCCATGACGTCATCAAGTTCATCCGCCCGACCGTGCGCACCATCGGTTCGGGCTGGGTCGCCAGCGCCGGCGCGCTGATCTTTGTCGCGGCGAAACGGGAAAACCGCTTTTGCCTGCCGAACACCCGCTTCCTGATCCACCAGCCTTCCGGCGGGATCGGCGGCACCTCGTCCGACATGATGATCCAGGCCGAACAGGTCCGGTTGATGCGCGACCGGCTGAACCAGATCTTTGCCGATGCCACGGGCCAGCCCGTCGAGCGGATCGAAAAGGACACCCAGCGCGATTTCTGGCTGAACACGCAAGAGGCGCTGGATTACGGCCTGCTGGGCAAGGTCATCCGCTCGGTCGACGAACTGAACTAAGGCGGGGGCGGGACTGCGGCGACGGCCCGGGCGGCATTCGCCGCCTTGGACCGATCCCGCGGCCGTCCCCTTCGTTCGTGGCAGAAGCGCGGTTTCGGTCTTGCCGGCCCGCCGCCCTGCGGGTTTCCTCGCCCCGACATTTCACGCCCTGACAGGAGAGAAGCCTTGACCCTGACCTATGAGACCCTCTCGGAAAACCGCAGCTTCGGCGGAACCCAAGGCGTCTATCGCCACACGTCGCAGGCGACCGGAACCGACATGACCTTTGCCGTCTATCTGCCGCCCGCCGCCCAGCACGGCAAGGTGCCGGTGCTGTGGTATCTGTCGGGCCTGACCTGCACCCATGAAAACGCCATGACCAAGGCCGGGGCGCAGGAATGGGCCGCGGATTATGGCATCGCCCTGATCTTTCCCGACACCTCGCCCCGCGGCGAAGGCGTCGCCAATGACGAGGCCTATGACCTGGGCCAGGGGGCTGGCTTTTACGTCGATGCGACGCAGGAACCCTGGGCGCCGCATTTCCGCATGTGGCACTATGTCACCCACGAGCTGCCCGAGCTGGTGTTCGACAATTTCGCCCTGGACCGCGACGCGCAGGGCATCACCGGCCATTCGATGGGCGGGCACGGCGCGCTGACCATCGCCATGACCTTTCCCGAACGCTACCGCTCGGTCTCGGCCTTCTCGCCGATCGCCAACCCGACCGAATCCGATTGGGGGCGCAAGCAGTTCAACGCCTATCTGGGCGGCGACCGCACCGCCTGGGAACGGCACGATGCGACCCTGCTGATGCGCGAGCGCGGCTATCCGGGCGAGGTGCTGATCGACCAGGGCGCCAGCGACCAGTTCCTGGACCTGCTCAAGCCCGAGGCGCTGGCTCATGCCATGGCCGCGCGCCGCCAGCCGGGCGAGTTCCGCCTGCACCAGGGCTATGACCACAGCTATTTCTTCGTCCAGACCTTCATGGCCGACCACATCCGCTGGCACGCCGAACGGCTGGCCTAAGGCGGGGGGACGCGCCCGGCCATCCTCGGAACCGGGGCAGGGGAATGAAACGGGTGGATTTTTCCCGTCGAAACGGTCACCATCGGTTCATGCATGACCTGACCGAACCCCAATCCAGCCGGGCTGCCCGATGAACAGGCCGCCCGGCATCATCCTGGCCGGCGGGCTTTCCACCCGCATGGGCGGCGGCAACAAGGGCTTGCGCGTCCTGGCGGGCGAAACCCTGCTGTCCCGCGTGATCCGCCGTCTGACGCCGCAATGCGCGCCGCTCGCGATCAACGCCAATGGCGCGCCCGATGCCTTCGACGACTATGACCTGCCGGTCATCTCGGACGGCTTCGCGGGTTTCGCCGGACCGCTGGCCGGGGTGCTTGCGGGCATGGAATGGGCCGAGGCGCTGGGGGCCGACAGCGTGGTCAGCGCCAGTGTGGACACGCCCTTCATCCCCGAGGATCTGGTCTATCGCTTGCTGGATGCGCGGGGCCGGTCCGGGCTGGCCCTGGCCGCTAGCCCCGATGACAGCGGACGGCTGCGCGACCATCCGACTTGCGCGCTGTGGCCGGTGGCCCTGCGCCAGGACCTGCGCGATGCGCTGGAATCCGGACTGCACCGCATCGGCCAGTTCGCGGCCGCCTATCAGCCGGGGCGTGCAGTCTTTGACAGCCACCCGGTCGACCCGTTCCTGAACATCAACACGCCCGAGGATCTGGACCGCGCCGCCCTTCTGGTCTGAGCGCTGGTCCGCTAACAGGTTGCTGATTTAGTCGCGTCTCGACGCGGGCTGTGGAACATGATTCACCTTCTGGCGGTCGATGATGGGGGTGACGATGCGGGCACAGACGAGGCGAGCGGTTTGCTCTTCAGCTATGTCGATCTGGAGGAGCGGATCCCTGCACATCACCGGCTCCGCAAGGTCCGGCTGGACTTGCCCGGAAAATGTGGAGAGCACCAACTGAGGAACCAGGAGGTGTTCTATGAGAAACGGGAACAGACCGACGCCGGAATTTCGGCGTGAAGCGGTGCGGCTGGCGCGGTCCGACGCGGCGCTTCAAGCGCACGACGGAATTCGAGCGTGAAGAAATCTGTCCGGTGGACAGATTTTAGCGAGAATGAACATGCCTGGCCCGTCGCGCCCAATCTCGTGGCGCAGGACTTCACGGCGGATGGCCCGGACAGGAAGTGGGGGGCGGACATCTCCTACATCTGGACGGCAGAGGGCTGGCTCTATCTCGCCATCGTACTGGACCTCTTCTCGCGGCGCGTCGTCGGTTGGGCCACGAGTGACCGTCTGAAACGCGATCTTGCGGTCGAAGCCCTGCGCCGTGCTCTGGTAGCTCGCGACCCTGGGTCGGGGCTGGTTCACCATTCCGACCGCGGGTCGCCCAATACTGCTCGGTGGACTATCAGGCGCTGCTGCGCAAACGTGGCATCCTGATCTCGATGAGCGGGCGCGGGAACTGCTACGACAACTCGATGGTGGAAACGTTCTTCAAGACCATCAAGTCGGAGCTGATCTGGCCGGTTGCATGGCAATCTCGCCAGCAGGCAGAAAACGCCGTCGCCGGATACATCGACGGGTTCTATAACCCCGTCAGGCGGCATTCATCGCTCGGCTTCCAGAGCCCAGTCGCCTTCGAGCGAAAGGCCCGGGAAGTGAGCTAAACGCTCTCCACAAAAGTCGGGCAAGTCCAGACAGGTTGTAAATGACGCCCTGTCGAGCGGCTTCCAGAGCCCAGTCGCCTTCGAGCGAAAGGCCCGGGAAGTGAGCTAAACGCTCTCCACAAAAGTCGGGCAAGTCCAGACAGGTTGTAAATGACGCCCTGTCGAGCGGCTCCCAGAGCCCAGTCGCCTTCGAGCGAAAGGCCCGGGAAGTGAGCTAAACGCTCTCCACAAAAGTCGGGCAAGTCCATGCTGGGGCTGAAGGGAACGATGTCGGAATACGAACTGAGCCTCCTTCGCCAGCGCGGACTGGCAGCCCGAGACGCGAAGGCGAGCCGGGGCGAACTGCGCTTCACCCTTCCGCCGGGCTTCTGCTGGAGCGAGGACGACAGGATCGAGATGGATCCCGATGAACGGGTCCAGCAGGCCATCCGTCTGATCTTCGCCAAGTTCCGCGAGTTGGGCAGCGGGCGGCAGGTGTTTCTGTGGCTGCGTGCGGCGGATATCCATCTGCCGGTGGCGCTGCGGAACGGCGCCTTGCGCAAGATCGCCTGGCGCAAGCCTGCCTATCACAGCGTGATGCAGGTGCTGCACAACCCGATCTATGCTGGCGCTTATGCCTTTGGACGGACCGGGAACCGGACGGGGGTGGTCGATGGGCAAGCGCGCAAGACCAGCGGTCACCACCGTGCGATCGCGGACTGGAGCGTGCTGATCAAGGACAATCACGAGGGATATCTCGACTGGCGCGCCTACGAGGAGAACCGCCGCATGCTGGAAGAGAACGCGCATATGCAGAAGCGCGCGGCCCGCAAATCGGGACGTGGCGGACAGGCGCTGTTGTCGGGCATGGCCCGCTGCGCGCGCTGCGGCCGGATGATGCGGGTGTTCTACAAGACGGGGACCGACCTGTCGCCGTTATCAGTGCCGCGGCGATGACGGGCATGTCGGGGCCGGTCTGTGCATCGGTGCCGGCGGGGGAGGTATCGATGCACTTGTTGCCAGCCAGCTTCTCGAGGCCGTCTCCGGGCAGGCCGTGCAGGCCGCCCTTCTGGCGGGGCAGCAGGCCGCCAAGGCGCAGGAGACGGTCCGGCTTGCGGTCGAGAAGGAACTCGATGAGGCCCGATATGCGGCGGAACTGGCGGAGCGGCGCTACGAGCACGTCGATCCTGCCAAACGGCATGTCGCCCGGACCCTGGAGGCGCGCTGGAACGTGGCGCTGGAGCGGGTCGCGGCGGTAGAGCACAAGCTTGCTGCACTGGGCGCGGAGCTCCGGGCCAAACCCGGGGTCGATCCTGCTGTTCTCATGCGGCTCGCCACGGATCTGCCGTCCGTCTGGAACGCGGTTGGGAGCGATGCCCGCGCGAGACAACGTCTGGTCAGGCTGCTGATCGAGGAGGTCGTGATCGACATCGACGCGGAGGAGAACGAGTTCATTCTCCTCATTCACTGGATCGGCGGACGCCATACCGAGGTCAGACTGGCCCGACGCAAGACGGGTCGGTTCCCACCAGGTCGCCCGCTCACAGCCCGGGAGGTCCTCCGCAAGCTTGCCGGACACTGGCCTGACAGGGAGTTGGCCGTCACCCTCAACCGGATGCGCTGCCGCACCGAGGATGGGGAGACATGGACAACCGTTCGTGTCGCCGAGTTGCGCGACAAGCTCGCGATCCCGGCCTATGATCCTGATGCCGAGGTCCCGAAGACCTTGAGTGTCGACGCTGCCGCCAAGCGGCTCGGCGTATGCGTCGCTTCGGTGCACAAGCTGATCCGATCGCAAACCCTGCCCGCAACGCAGATCATGTATTCCGCGCCTTGGAAAATACCGGTTGACGCGCTGGAGACCTAGGCGGTGCGGATAGGATTGCAGGAGATTGCTGCGCGCCGTCCACGGCAAGCCCTTGAGAAGATGGCAGACAGGTCCATGCCTCTGCCCGGATTTTGGCCGATCGTATCAAGATGCTGGTCTGGGACCAGACCGGGATGGTGCTCGTTCACAAGCGCCTCGAGGGCGGCAAGTTTGTCTGGCCGCAGGTGCGGGATGGGGTGATGCGCATGTCCTCGGCGCAGTTGGCGGCGCTGTTTGAGGGGTTGGACTGGAGATTGGTAAGACCCAAGCGGGTGCGCCGCCCGCTGGTTGCAGGGTAAGTGCGTCCGATGCACTGGAGGTCCGTTTTTACTGGCTAGAACGGCATCAACGTGATTCACTTCAGGCATGTATGCCGACACTCTCAGCCGCGAGAACGCTCATCTGAAGGCCCGCCTCGCGGAGGTCGAGACAGCGCTCGCGGAGGTGCAGGAGGCCAACCGCCGGTTGGAGGGTATCCTGCGCGCCTCGCAGCGTGAGCGCTCCGGTAAGAGTTCCGAGAAGTTGTCACCTGACCAGTTCAATTTGCCGCTCGAGGACGCCGAACTGCCCCAGGGCGTGCTTGAGGCCGCACAGGAGAAGGCTGAAGCCGCGCTTGCCCGGGCGCGAGGGGAAGGGCCTCGCAAGATCGCGTTGCTCTATCGGATCGATGCGACCGTGCGCGGCAAGGACCCGGCCGTCCGCATGGCGTCGATCTCGGCGCCTGAAGGCCAGAGGTCGGCCAGGTGGACACCCGGCGCGATCTGGTCGCGCAGGATGTCGCGTTCCACGTCGCCCGCCAGGGCAAAGGCCACCACCAGGGGCGGCGAGGCCAGAAAGCCGGCGGCCAATTGCGGGTGCACGCGGCCTGGAAAGTTGCGGTTGCCCGACAGGACCGCGACCTGCAGGCGGCCCGCCGCCTGCGCCTGGATCGCGCTGTCGGGCAGCGGGCCGGAATTGCCGATGCAGGTGGTGCAGCCATGTGTAACCGCCCCAAGCGCAAGGGGGATCTTCGGAGCTGATGTTGGCGCGGTGTCGGGTGCCGACATGTGTCCGGCCTCTGATGCGGCCATCGTCATGCCGCGGGCCCGTATGGTGTCCGCGGGTCGGGTCCAGATCAAAGCCGCGTGCTCGATGGCACTCTGTTGCACCCTGCTCGATGGCACTCTGTTGCACCCTGGGTCTCCCGATCCCGTCTCACGACCGTTGCGCCAAACTGCTCCTTGCCCTCCTCCGCTCCGACGTCCTCGCGACCGACAGACGGCTTACGCCGCCGCGGCCGGAGACTGGTAGACGCCGCCCTTGGCCATCAGGGCCCAGACGATCCGCGCCATCTTGTTCGCCAGCGCCACCCGCACCAGCATCGGTGGCTTGCGGGTCAGCATCCCGCCCAGCCAGGTGCCTGGCCGGGCTGCGGCATGGACATGCCGCTTGATGATGACGCTGTTGGCGCCGAGGATCAGCA
>NZ_JHWH01000019.1 GCF_000622145.1 Paracoccus yeei ATCC BAA-599
GAGAGAAGAAAGTGCTGCGCCATGGAGGCCTCCAGAGCCATCATGTTCACATGATGTTCTCAAAAGCCCACTGCGTCAACGCTATGGTGCGTTTGCTCCTAAGACCGCGCTTCTGAACGAGCACTGGTTCCTCACCCTTGCGGATGCGGCGGAAAAGTTGGAGGCTTGGCGGAGATACTACAACGAGGAACGGCCACATGGCGCGATCGGCAACAAGGTCCCGATCATGCTGACGAAATCAGGGGGCGTCACCAGCCCGTCACCCTGAGCAAAGCAGGAAAACTCTGCCTGCGGGCGGTCCAACGTTGGGGATCGGATCACGGTTGAGCAGACTCTACATCAGACTGAGAGATCTCGCGGAGGGCAGGTCAGATTGGCTCAGGTGCACGGCCTAATGTGGCGCAGTTTTCATTGTATGTGGACATCAGGACCCAACCTTTTGTATTAAAATAGAATTATTGGTTTTGTGCTGTGAAATACGCGATTGCAGAGCTTGCCACTCATGATCGATCAAGCGCGGGCGGGTTGCAGCCAATTGGCTTCCGTACCAAATTCCCGCAGTTGTGCAGTAGCGTCACCGCATGATAAGAGCCCCAAAACGCCACAAGAAAACAAGAGCTGTAATGTCCAAGGTGATCCTGCATATCGGTACCCATAAAACCGGCACAACGACGATCCAAGACACCTTTGCATTGAACAGGAACCTTCTTTCCGGAAAAGGTCTCGTTTTTCCTGAAATAGGTAAGACAAACGGACAGCACGGCTTGGTAATGGACTGGATCAAGCTGCCCGAAGCCTACCATCTCGATACCACTGCTCAAGCGGCATGGACCAAGCTGGTAAGGGAGCATGCAAGATCGGATCGTACAGTGCTGATCAGCACCGAGGAACTCTCGCGCGGAAACCCGAATTCCCGGGTCGACATGCGAAAACTGCGAGACATGTTGTCTGAGTTTGACGAAGTAAAGGTTGTCTGCTTTCTGCGGAATCAGATTTCATTCCTGCAATCCATATATCTGCAGGTCGTCAAGAGCGGTGTGAATATTCATTGGGGAAACTTCTTTGAAGGCGCGGCTTCCTCCAAGATGGCCACGGGCTTGTTTCTGGATTACAATGATCTGAAAGACTATCTGGAAACTGCGTTCTCGCCAGAAGAAATTTCCTTTTTCTCATACGAGCGCGAGGCGCGCGAAAGTCACGGCATCATCGGCCGCATGATGACGGAATGTGGCTTGCCCCAGTTTGCCGGTGCGCTAAAAGACCTGCCTGCCGGGAACAGCAACGTCTCTCCCGATCCGCTGGGAACATGGGTTGTGGCGCATGTCCTTGGAGGCAAGCCGTTCAAATCATGGCTTCTGGAAACAGCAAGGGTTGCGCTGGACGACATTGGCAAGGACGGGATGAAAACAACCATCTTCACCAAGAACGAATATCAACGGCTCAAAGATGTATTCGGCCCCCTGAACAGGCAGTTCCAGGATAGGAATGGTGGAGTAGAAATCGGCGCTTTTCCGAAGGAAGATAACGTGGTCTTCAGAGATTCACTGACTCCAGCGTACTGGGTCCAACTGTCGCGCCGCCTTGTCGACAAGATTTGAAGTCAGGACTGCAAGAATGTATAAGAGTTCGGTCCAGCAAACCGCTTCCACCACTCAACGGGCTTTCAGATTTCTCCGGATCTTCAATCTTCGCAGTTCGGAGAAGGCCCTGATCCGCGCCGCGAAGGCAGAAAATCTGTTCGACAAGACATATTACCTTGGCGCTTATCCCCATATTCATCCTCTGTTCAAGAAGTTCCCGCTCAGGCATTACGCGGTTTATGGCGAGAGCAGTGGTTTCCGGCCAAATCCGGACTTTTCCCCGTTCGCCTACCTGAAGTACAATGCCGATGTGCGCGCGGCGGGGATTTCTCCGCTTCTGCATTATGCAAAGACCGGCCGATTTGAGAACCGACTCTACAAGGATCTGCCAGAGGTCGAGCGGATCCCGCCTGAAAAGACGCCGAACATCGGTGCGCTGAAAAAGGAAGCGGTCAATCCCTATGCCGTTGTAGTTCACGTTTATTATCCGGAGCTATGGCCCGAATTTGAACAGATCCTGAAAAGCCTGACCATCGACTTTGACCTGTATGTCACCCTGACTTATCGGGGAAAGGCTACCAACGAATGTCAGCGCCTTGTGTCCGAAGCGTTCCCCGATGCCGTGGTGGTCCAGATGGAAAACCGTGGCCGCGATATTCTGCCCTTCGTCAGCTTGGTGAATGCTGGGCTTCTGTCAAGATACAAGGCGATCTGCAAGATCCACACCAAGAAGTCGCCCCACCGACTGGACGGCGATATTTGGAGGCGGCACCTGATCGAAGGCTTGTTGTCTCCAGAAACCCTTCCCGACCGGCTTGACAATTTCATGCGCGACGACAGGACGTCGGTTTGGGTGTCCGACGGACAGCACTATGAAGACACGAAGTGGTGGGGGTCGAATTATGAAATAACCCGGCAGATCCTGCACAGGGTGGAAATCGAGCTGGACCGGGCGAATTGCGGCTTTCCCGCAGGCTCGATGTACTGGCTGAAATCCGACATGATCGCCATGATCAAGGCCTTGCAGCTGAACGCCAACGATTTTGACATTGAGTATGGCCAGGTCGACGGGACGGTAGCTCATGGCTTTGAACGGGCCATGGGGCCGCTATGCAAGGCATTCGGCAACAGGATCGTCCAGACGACCGAACTGGAGACTGCTGTTCGGGAGGCTACGCCGGCCAGCAAACCGCGCTATGTCAGCGCATTCTATCTGCCGCAGTTCCATCCCACCAAGGAAAATGACCGCTGGTGGGGCAAGGGTTTCACCGAGTGGCGGAATGTGGTGACTACGAAGCCTTCCTTCGAAGGGCACACCCAACCCATGCTTCCCTTGGATCTGGGATTTTACGACCTGCGCCTGCCCGAGGTGATGGGCAGTCAGGCAGAGCTTGCGCGGAAGGCGGGGATCGACGCCTTTTGCGTCTATCACTACTGGTTCAACGGCCGCCGGATATTGGAACAGCCGCTGGACAATCTGCTGAAGCGTCCTGATATCGACTTTCCCTTCTATCTGTGCTGGGCGAACGAAAGCTGGCGCCGGAACTGGGATGGCATGTCGGGCACGGTTCTTCTGGAGCAAAGCTACCTGGAAGGGTTTGAAACCGCCTTTGCCGACGATTGCGCGCCCTATATGCGCGACGAAAGATATCAGCGCCCCGATGGCGTCCGGCCACGGTTCGTCATCTATCGGCCAAGCGATTTGCCCGATGCCGCGGCGTCGGTCGAGAGACTTCGGCAGGCCTGGAGGCGCAATGGCGTAGGCGAGGTCGAAATCGGTGCTGTCCTGTTCCATCTGGACCGCGACAAGGATCACCGCCAGGACTGCTTCGATTTCTGGATTGAAATGCCTCCGCATGGTCTGGTCCAAGGGGACGACTATCTGTTTGGCGGGCCCAAGGGGAACGTTCTGGAGCGCGGGATGCAAGGCGAGTTCTCGGGCCTTGTTTACGATTACAACAGGATTGCCCAGACGTCCGTCTCGGACAAGTATTCAAGGGCTCTTCCGCCCAATACCATCCGGGGGGTGATGCCGTCCTGGGACAATACCGCACGACGCGGGAAAGACGCACATATCGCCTTGGGGGCGAACCCCGCATCCTTTAACCTCTGGCTCCGGGCGCTCCGGGAAAAAGCGTTGGTTCAATCCTATCGGCAGGAACTGTTCATCAACGCTTGGAACGAATGGGCCGAAAAGGCTATGCTGGAACCAAGCATGAAATACGAGGACCTGTACCTGACTGTGCTGTCGCGTCATTGCGGCAAGCAAGATGAGCCCATTTCATGATGGCTCCCGTGCGGACTTGGGCAAAGTCGCTGGCTCTTTCCCTCTCACTGGCGTTGCTGTCGGCAGTGCCAGCGCGGGCGGAAGCCGACATCGTGTTTGGCCCGAGTCCGCGCGCGCTTGACAATCAGACGCTGTTTGGCGCCGACACAGTACCGGTATGGAGGAACCTGCATGAGGCTGGGGTCCAGGAAATCCTACTGAATGGCACGTTCCTGATGAAAAGCGAACTGCGGTTTGGCAGGAATGAGAACGGGACCTATATTCCCCGCCCAGAGGAGACTTACCTGCGGCAGGCCGATCTTGATGCCTTGGCCCGGCTGCAGCGCGATCTTGGCTTTTCGATCAGTTACGAGGCGGGGGCGGGCCTGTCTGGTGATGCGTGCAGGCAGGGTTTCTCGCCCGAGGAACGGGGTCGGCATGCGGCTCGGCAAGAGTTCGACCAATCCTTGCAGCGCCTGTCCAACGCCGGGATTTCTATCTTTGCGCTGAACGTCGATGGCCCTTTCCTGCGTTTGATCGAAGGATCAACGAAGCAGTCCGGTTGTTTGAAGGTCAAGAAAAGCTTCGATATCGACACGACGGTACGGACGGTTCATTCTTACCTGGTCGAAATGCGCGAGTTGGTGACCAAGGCAAATAACGGCAACCCTCCGCAATTGCGGCTTGTGGTCAATCTTCCAAACTGGCGACTGCGAGGCCTGCCCAGACGCGGCGGCGGCACAAGCGTGGATCTTGTCGACGTCCTGGCTGCCTTTTCCAAGCTGCAGACCGACAGCCCGGACTCTGTCACCATATCGGAAATCGTGATCGATTATCCTTATGCGCTTGTTGCAGAGGACCCCGCGCTGTTTCGTGATCGCAGCAGGCACCTCTGGAATGCGACCCGCACCATCAACGGTTCAGGAGCGGAAGGGCCTCAATTCGGCTACATCACCAACAGCCTTTCCTATGTCAACGCCTGCCTCAAACGAGAACCTCGGCCAGATATCGCCTTTCTTCCCTATGTTCGAGGTGGCAAGCCGCTTAGCGAAGCCTGCCAGCGGGCGCAGATCGGTAAGGGAAACCTTCCCGATGGCCGCTCCGACAGCGACACGGATTATCTGCGCGACAGCCTTGCCTATGCGGACCAGCTTAGCCCCGGGGGTGCCCTGGCCGCGCAACTTGTGGTCAGCGACAGGACCCGGATTCCGTCCCATATCGCGCATTTCTACATGCAATCATGGGGTATGAACCCCATGCGAAACATCTGGTTCGCCGATCAGTTGCAGTGCCATCTGCGCGATACGTGCTGAGCGTCCGATACCGACCGCTGATTGCTGATGCGCTGAAGGGCGCCTATAAAGGCGTCTTGGGCTCTGCACGTATCACGCAAGGGTGGCCTTCAGGACCCCGCGGCGGATCTGATCCTCCTCGATCGATTCGAAAAGCGCGCGGAAGTTGCCCTCGCCGAAGCCACCGTCGCCCTTGCGCTGGATGAACTCGAAGAAGATCGGGCCGATCACCGTCTTCGAGAAGATCTGCAGCAGGATGCGGGTTTCGCCGCCGCCGACCACGCCTTCGCCGTCGATCAGGATGCCGTGCTTCCTCATGCGCTCGACGGGTTCCTGATGGTCCCTCACCCGCTTGTGCGACATTTCGTAATAGGTGTCGGGCGGGCCGGGCATGAACGTCATGCCGGCTTCGGCGATCCGGTCGGTGCCGGCATAGATGTCCTCGGTTGCGATGGCGATGTGCTGGATGCCCTCGCCCTTGTACCTGCGCAGGTATTCCTCGATCTGGCTGCGGTCGTCGGTGGATTCGTTGATCGGGATGCGGATCTTGCCGTCGGGCGAGGTCAGCGCCCGGCTGACCAGGCCGGTCTGCCTGCCCCTGATATCGAAATACTTGATCTCGCGGAAGTTGAACGTGTCGTGGTAGAACCTGTACCAGGTGTCCATGTTGCCGCGGATGACATTGTGCGTCAGGTGGTCGAGGTAGTAGAAGCCAAAGCCTTCGGGGCGGGGGCTCACCTCGTCCAGCCAGGCGTAATCGGCCTCATAGGCACTGCCTTCGGCGCCATATTTGTCGATGAAATACAAAAGCGAGCCGCCGATGCCGTAGACGGCGGGCGCCCCGATGGATTTGCCGGGGCCGGTGTATTCGGTGGCGCCCAGGTCCAGCGCGCGTTTCAATGCGACCTGCGCATCGACCACCCGCCAGGCCATGGCCGGCGCGCAGGGCCCGTGTTCCCCGACGAAGCCGGCCGCATGGCTGTCCGGGTCGGCGTTCAGCAGATAGTTGATGTCGCCCTGGCGATACAGTGTGATGTCCTTGGTCCGGTGCCGGGCGACCGGAACAAAGCCCATCTGGCGAAAGACCCGGTCCAGAACCGCAGAGTCGGGATGGGCGAATTCGACAAATTCGAAGCCGTCGGTGCCGGCGGGGTTTGCCGGGCTGATCGTGGCCTTCGGGGCATCGTGCGGGAACGGACCCATGGGCTCCTCCTGTTCGCGGGCGTCTTGGCCAAGATTGCCACGCAGCCCATGCACGGAGCTTGCGAAACGACAGCGATCCGCCCAGTCTGTGCACGACTCATGCGTATTCAGCCGAGAGATGCACGAAATGGAACTGGATCGTTTCGATCTTGCGATTCTTGCCGCGTTGCAGCGAGACGGTGCGCTGACCAACGCCGGGCTGTCCGGGCTGGTGAACCTGTCGGCCTCGCAATGCTCGCGCCGGCGCGCGGCGCTGGAAGAGGCGGGCGTGATCGAGGGCTATTCGGCCCGGCTCAGCGCCGCCAAGCTGGGCGTCGGGATGCGGGCCATCATCCGGGTGAACCTGTCCGCCCATGGCCAGACGAACGAACAGGACTTCGCCCGCTTCGTCGCCAGCCATGCGCAGATCCGCTCGGCCTTCTCGGTTTCGGGGGATGCAGACTACATCCTGGACGTGCGGGTCCGCGACCTTGAGGCCTTTGCCGATTTCGTCCATCGCCATCTGCTGCCGCACCCCCAGGTGTCGCAGGTCCGCTCGGAAATCGTGCTGAAAACGCTCAAGGACGAAGGCGGCGTGGTGCCGGCGCGGGCATAAGGGGCAGGCCTCTGGTGCCTTGCGCCTATCCCCGGCGCTCAGCGCGCCTCGTTGACGATGCGGACCTGGGTGAACTCGGCCAGGCCCTCCTCGGCGAACTCGACGCCAAGCCCCGATTGCTTGGCACCCCCGAACGGGATGTTCGGTCCGAAATCCAGGTGCTTGTTGATCCAGACCGTGCCGCTGTCGATGCGCTCGGCCACGCTGCGGGCCAGGTCTCGGTCCTCGCCCCAGACCGAGCCGCCAAGGCCAAGGTCCAGCCCGTTGGCGCTGGCGACGGCCGCCTCGACATCGTCGAAGCGGATCACCGGCAGGATCGGACAGAACTGTTCCTCGTCCACGATGCGATGGCCGTCCGCGACGTCGGCGACGATGGTGGGGCGGATGAAATAGCCCGGCCCGTCGGGCAGTGTGCCACCCGCGATGATGCGACCGTCAGCGCGGGCCGAGTCGAGCAGAGCCTTGACCTTGTCGAACTGCATGCGGTTTTGCAGCGGGCCGATGGTGGTGCCCTGCTGCAGGCCGTCGCCGACCACGGCGGCTTCGGCCAGTTCGGCCAGCCGGGCGCAGACCTCGTCATAGATCGAGCCGTGGACATAGGCGCGCTTGATCGCCAGGCAGACCTGCCCGGCATTCATGAAGGCGCCCGCGAACAGTCCTGGAGCAGCCTTGGCCGGATCGGCGCCCGGCAGCACGATGGCCGCGTCGTTGCCGCCCAGTTCCAGCGTCAGCCGCTTGATGGTTGATGCCGCGCTGGCCATGATCTTTTGCCCCGTCGCGGTCGAGCCGGTGAAGCTGATCTTGGCGACGTCGGGGTGTGCCGTCAGCGCCGGGCCCAGGTCGTTCTGGTCGGTGACGATGTTGACCACGCCCGGCGGCAGGATCTCGGCGATGATCTCGCCCAGCTTCAGCGTGGTCAGCGGCGTGGTCGGTGCGGGCTTCACCACCATCGTATTGCCGGCAAGCAGTGCCAGCGGCAGCTTGAAGGCCACAATCAGCACCGGGAAGTTCCACGGGATGATCGCCCCCACCACCCCCAGCGGCTTGCGGAACTGCCGGACAAGCCGGTTGTCATTGTCCTCGATCACCTTCACAGGCAGGTCGTAGCCCGCAAGGTGGCGGATGAAGGCGCAGGTATAGGCAATCTCGGCCTGCGCCTCGGGCAGGGGCTTGCCCTGTTCCTGCGTCAGCAGCCGGGCGAATTCCTCGGCCCGTGCCTCAAGCTGGTCGGCGATCCGCAGGATCAGCGCGCGCCGATCATTGATCGGGCGTGCGGCCCAAGCCGGAAAGGCTGCCTTGGCCGCGGCCACCGCCGTGTCGAGCTGCCCCCTGGACGCGCGCGGCGCCCGGGCCAGCACCTGTTCGGTGGCGGGGTTAACGACCGCCATGGTCATGTCGCCGTGCACCAGCTTTCCGTCGATCAGCAGTCTGTATTCGGTCATCTCACCCCTCCTGGACCCTTCTGGCGAGTCTGGGACAGGGGCCGGCGCGATTCTTGCCAAATCCGGCCAATCGTCGCGCCCGCCCCGCCGGGCCCGGAAATCTGGCCGGAAATGTCAGGTTCGTCTCGGGCGCCCATCGCCGCGATCCGTCGCAAAACTGTCATATTCGCAAGGGCTTCGCGACGTCGCACCGGCCGGGCCGCCAAGGCGCAGCTTTTTGAGAGGTCGCGGCCCGCCTGTGCTAAAGTCGGCAGCAACAGGGAATAGCCGGGCCAAGGCGCGATACGACGACCCCCCGGCGCAGCCACGGGAAATGCCATGCACACGTCATGGATTCGCGGAGCCGTCGCATCGATGCTTCTGGGGCCAGAGGCCGACCCCGTCCACGCGGCGGCCGAGCCGCCGATGCCGCTGGAAACCTTCGTCGGCCGGCTGGAGCGCGAACGCGCGGCCAGTACCGACAGCTTGCACGTGTGGCGCTCGGGCGAGGGTATCCGACTGACCGGCATTGGCGTCCTGGGCGAGGCCGTCGCCCCCCGCCGCACCCTGGGCGAGGCGTTGCGCACCTTTGCGCGCGGCTTTCCCGTGCTGCAGTCGAACAGCACCGTTTCGCTCGATGTGACGGGGGACGAGGCGCATGTCTCGTACCGCGTGCTCGACCCGCGGATCTGGCCGCGCCGGGCGGATGCCGAACTGACCCTGGGCCTGATCCGCAGCATCTGCAACCGTTACGGCGTTCCGCGCGACGCGATCCAGGACCTGTGCTTTGAACACGAGACCGATCGCGACCTGCGGGCCTTGGCCCGCCATCTGGGCCGCATGCCGCGCTTCGGTCAGGACGAGAACCGCATCACCTTTCGCGCCGAGGTGCTGTCGCACCGGCTGCGGGTCGAACCGCAGGGGGACCCGCTGGACAGCGCAAGGCGGCTGGACGGCGCCTTGATCGACCTGCGCCGGCAAACCCCAGTCGCCCAGCGGGTGCATGCGCTGATCCTGGCGCAGATCGGGCGCGGGTCGGTCAACCAGGGCCATGTCGCCGCGCAGCTTGGCATGTCCGAACGCTCGCTGCGCCGGGCCTTGGCCGCCGAGGGCCAGTCCTTCCACGAGATCCTCGAGGAATGCCGCCGCGCCCATGGTTTCGCGCTGCTGGTGCGCAGCGACCGGCTGTTCGGCGAAATTGCCCTGCTGCTGGGCTATTCCGATCAGACTGCCTTTTCCCGCTGGTACGGCGCTTCGCCGCGCGAACTCAGGAAGATGGGCGCCGAGGAGGTCAGCGTGATCCGCTGATCGAACTGCCCCTCGCGCGCCGGCCCGCTATGGGCGATGAAGATGCGGGTCGTGTCGGGCCGCCGCGCGTCAATGGCGGCCAGGATGCGGCAACAGGCGGCATCGTCGATTTCCGAGAATGCCTCGTCGAAAATCAGCACCTCCGCCGGGCGCAACAGCAGGCGGGCGATGGCGATGCGCTGGCGCAACCCGCCCGAAAGATTGGTGCCCGTCTCGTTGATGGGGGTCGCAAGCCCCGCCCCGGCCAGGGCCCAGCCCTCCAGGTCGGCGGCCGTCAGCACCTGCCACAGCGCGGCGTCACAGGCGTCGGGCGCAGCAAGGCGCAGGTTTTCGGCCAAGGTGCCCCGCAGGATCGCCGGGCGCTGCGCCAGATGGGCAATGCGGGCGGTCAGCGCGACAGGGCGCAGACTGGAGGGCTCGGCCCCCGCAAGCCGCGCTGTGCCTTCTGCCAGAGGTGCGTCGCGGGTCAGCAAGGCCATCAGCCGCGACTTGCCGATGCCCGAAGGGCCGTCGAGCAGCACCCGCTGGCCGGGAAGGATCCTGGCCGTCACGGGATGATGGGCGGCGCCCTCGGCTCGGGCGGCGTGCAGGGTGATGGCCAGCGGCTTGCGCGGCGGCTCGGCGCCCTTGTCCGGTCTTGCGGCGGCGATCACCGCGCCCAGCCGGTCCGCCGCCACCCGCGCGCGGGCCTGGGCATGATAAAGGCCCAGCAGGTTGCGCAGCGGGCCCGACATCATCCCGGCATAGGCCAGGAAGGCGACCAGCGTGCCGATCTGCCAATGCCCGCGCACCACCTGCCAGCCGCCGACCAGCAGGATGGCGCCGCGCAGGACGGCGGTGATGGTCTGGCTGACCGCGCCCACCGTCTCGGACCACAGCCGCTGGCGTGTCAGACCGGCGATCTGTGCCCGCTGGGCAACGTCGAAGCCTGCGGCACGAAGGTCCAGCGCGCCAAGGCTGCGCAGGGTGGCGCGGGCGGACAGCGTCTCGGCCATCTGTGCGGACAGCGCGCCGCGCTGGCTGCGCACCATCTCGGCCAGCGCCCGGGTTCGAGGCCGGGCACGGGACAGGAACCACAGCTCGAAAGGCGCGGCAAGCAGCGGCAGCGCGGCCATCCGCCAGTCCAGCGCGATCATCAGCCCCAGCCCGCCGGCCAGCCGGAACAGCGCCCCCACCGCCACCAGCAAGGTGTCAAAGGCAAAGCTCTGGATTTCGGCGCAGTCGCCGTCAAGCCGGGCCATCGCCTCGCCCAACGTCAGGTCGGCCTTGGCCGGATCGCGCGCCAGGGCCGCCCCGAACAGGCGGCCGCGCAGATCGGCCAGCATCCGTGTCGAGGCGCGCAGGTGCAGCATGGCGTTCACCATGCCAAAGCCGACCGCCCCCAGCCCCAGCGCAAAGGACAGTCCGGCCCAAAAGACCAGCGCGCCCATGTCATGAGCCATGATGCCGGCGTCGATGACCTGCCGGGTCAGCATCGGCATTGCCAGTCCCAGCGCCGCCGCCGCCAGCGAGGCGGCCAGCACCACCAGCCCGGAGGGCAGCGCTCGTGCCATCACCGGCGCCAGCCAGCAGGCCGCCGGTACACCAAAGATCAGCCGCGCAAGGCGGGCGGCCAGCCTATCCATGGCCGCGCCTCCGTTCGGGGCTGTGATGGATTGCCCGCGCGGCCAGCGCGGCGATGGCGGCAGGCCCGTCCAACCTGCCGGTCTTGGCCATGATCGCCGCCAGATGGCCCGCGACGCGCGCCGCGCCCAGGCTTGCGCCGCCCATGCCGCGCGGGCCATGCTCGGGCGAGTTGCACCAGGCGCCGAACAGCGCCGGGCCCAGATGCGACAGCTCGTCCCAGCCGCAGCGCGCATCGCCGGTTGCGGCTACCACGCCGGAATAGGCGGCGGGAAAGCAGGGGGCGCCCCGTGCCGGATGCGCCGCGACCAGCACCGCGCCTTGCGCCAGCAGCGCCGCGCAGCCCGCGCGCAGCGGCGCACGGTCGGCGCCAAGGCCGAGGCTCATGCAGATCACCTCGGGGCGTGCGCTGCCCATCGAACCGAACCAGCGCAGCGCGGCGGCGACGCGCAGCGCGCTGGTCAGCGGCCGATCGTCAAAGACCTGCGCATGCAGCACCGCCGCGCCGGGGCAGGCGCGGCGGATGATCGCGGCAACGGCGGTACCATGGCCCAGCCGGTCGAGCCGGGCGGGCATGGCCGCGCCGTCGGCAAGAAAGGCGCGGGCCGGCTCCAGCGGATCGTCGGGGCCGGGGCCGCTGTCGATCACCCCCACCCGCAGCACGTCATTCGTCCCGCGTGAAAAGCCGGACCGAGGCGAGCGACATCGAGGCATTGCCGGGCAAATCGATCTGGCCCTTCTTCTCCAGCGTCTCGGCGTCATAGGCGGCAAGGTCGCCCAAGGCGCCGCCCAGCCAGACCGTCCTGCCGTCGGTCGAGACGTTCACCGAATAATAGCTGTGCGGCAAGCTGACCCGCTTGATCGAGGCGTTGTTCACCAAGTCGAAACTTTCGAGCACGTTATAGGCCCCGAAGGCGCGATCCCGGGCGGGGTTCACCGCGGTCGAGAAATAGAACACGTCCATCGGCCGGATGTCCTGCATCACCATCTTGCCGGTTTCCAGGTTCATCGTCAGGATGCCGGTGCGGAAGGTCGCGGGATCGTTCGGATCGCCGTCCTTGAGGCTGGTATAGAACGGCGTCGCCATCACGCCCGAGCTTTCGTGCTGGCTCCAGACCGCCAGCACGTCGGGCTGGGCATAGGTGTCGGATTTCCAGGTCTGGATCGGCAGATCCTCGACCAGCGCGCCGGTGGCGGCGTCGATGACGTGCATGGCGCGGCCCAGGCCGTAAAGCCGCGTGCCGTCCAGCGACCATGCCAGCATGGTGATCTGGCGCGGCGCCTGGAACACCGTGCGCCGTTCCAGCGTCTCGGCGTCGTAAAGCGCGATGCGGGTGGGCTGGACCTCGAAATGCGTCAGCGCCAGCTTCACCGGGCTTTCGTAGATGGCCAGAGTCCTGCCGTCGGGCGACAGCGCCGCGCCGAACAGCGACTTGACCCGTTCCCCGGGCGTGGACAGGTCGATGCGGCCCAGAGTCTGGCCGGTCATGAGGTCGATCTTGACCAGGCTTTCGGTCTTGTTGACCGTGGCAAAGGCGGTCTTGCCATCCGGCGCGACGATGGGGACCATCGGGGTCGGGCCGGCGTCCTCGATCTCGATGACCTTGTCGACGGCCATGCGTTCGCTATCGACCACGATCAGCTTGTTCGGTCGCGCCGGGGCCAGGATATAGTCATGCGCGGCAGCCGGGCCGGCCAGCGCCAGCGCCGCCGCAAGCATCAGGGATCTGCGCATCAGGACGAGCCTTTCGTTTCCGGGAAGACCGATTGCAGCTTGCGCCAGTCCTGCATGACGTCGTCGGCGCCGGCGCTCCAGTCCGGGTAGGTGTTCAGCGTGTCCGCGACCTGCGCGGGCCACCAGCAAGGGTCGGCACAGCCGTACAGGTCGGCCTCCATCGGCTGGCACAGGTTCGAGACGGCGCCGAAGGCGTCCACCTCCCAGCCGGGGTCGAAGGAGGTGGTGCAGCCGACCAGCGAATTCATCGCCACGACCTCCTCCTCGCGGCCCAGGGCCTCGGCTTCCACAAAGGCCTTCGCCTTGGCGTTGGCGGGGGTCAGGTGTTTCATTGCAGATGCTCCCTTGCGGTGCCGGATCGGGCGATCCGGGGCTCCAACTGGCTGCGGAAGAAGGATGGGTTGGCCTGCATGATGCGGACATAGGATTCGATGCCGAAATCGACCCAGTCGCGCATCAGGTCGCAATAATGCCAGACCGGGGCGAAGGGATCGCCTTGCCGGGCATAGCTTTCGTGATAGCAGCCGCCAGCGCAGATCGACCGGATGCGGCAGATCTTGCAGCCATAGGCGCTGCGGTCCTGCGCCGTCTCGATGAAGCGCGCCAGTTTCGGCACGTCGATGCCCTGCGCGACATTGCCATAGGTCGGCTGGTTCGAGCCGACGAAGCGGTGGCAGAGGTGCAGATCGCCCTCCTTGTCCACGGCAAGCATTCCCAGCCCGGCGCCGCAGGGCACCGCCTTCTTGGTGCCCTGGGCGATGTCGGTCAGCAGTTGGTGCATGTTGGAAAAACCGATATTCTCGCCCCGGCAGGCGGCCTCGACATAGCGCCGGCCCAGGGTCTTCATGTCCTCGAAGGCGGCTTGCAGCGCCTGCTGGTCCAGGTTGAAGACCGCGATCGGCCCCGAGGTCGCCGGGCCGAAGCCCACCTCGTGAAAGCCGAGATCGTTCTTCAGGTGGTCGTGGATGCCGATGACGTCGGTCACGCCGCGCGTCAGCGTCACCCGCACGCCGACCGGGCGCGAGCGATAGCGCGCGAGCAGCATGCGCACATTGCGCGCCACCAGGTCATAGGTGCCCTTGCCGCCCACCGTCTTGCGGTTCTGGTCGTGCAGCAGCTTGGGCCCGTCCATGCTGACCGTCAGCGCGAAGCGATGCGCGTCGAACCAGTCGACCAGGTCGGGCGTCAGCAGCGTCGCATTGGTGGTCAGCGAGAAGTCGACCGTCTTGCTCAGCTCCGCCGCGCGCGGCAGGGCATAGGCCACCACCTCGCGGATCAGCGGCATGTTGGACAGCGGCTCGCCGCCAAAGAACACCACGTTCACGCGGTCGCGGGCATGGGCCTGCTTCAGCAGCAGCTCGAAACTGGCGCGCGCCGTCTGAAAGCCCATCTTCTGGCCCTTGGCGGGGGAGGTCAGGTCCTCCTTGTAGCAATAGGTGCAGGCCAGGTTGCAGCCGGTGTTCACGTTCAGGATGATCGTGGACAGCGGAATCTCCTCGACCTTCGTGATCGGGCGGGGGGTATCCGCCGCATCGGCGTCACGCAGGATGTCGAGCGCGAGGAAGCTGTGCAGGCAGTCGGCCAGCGTGTCCGGGCTGTGGCGGCTCAGCCGCGCCCGCATCAGGTCTGGGTCTACGGCGGGCGCGCTGCGGAACAGGTCATAGACGTCGCGCGCCACGCCGTCGAGCTCGAACAGGCTGGTCGTCGGCACATGCATCAGCATGGCATGGCCGTCGACATCGACGCGGTGGGCATTGTGGCGGATCAGGGTCAGGGCTCCCATGGCGTCACCGGATCGGCGCGTCGACGAAGCGCTGGACCGTGGCGTAAAGATGCGCCTCGGCGGTCAGCGGCGCGCCACCTGTGTCCACGGTGGCGATGACCTTCAGGTTGCCCGCGTTGTTGGTCTGCATCGGGCGTTCCGGGTTCGGCCCGGCGTCGCCTGGCGTAAAAAGCCCCGCATCGTCGATGACGCCCGCATATGTCGCATCCTCCATCGTCTCGGCCTCCTCGTTGAAGTTTTCCGTGGACCAGCGGGCCGGGAAGGCGCCAAGCGCGACATCGTCCGCCGTTCCCGCCTGGCCGTCGGCGCCGTTCAGCCAGCCCACCGCCTCGAACTGTGCGGGCACCTTGGGGATCGGCCCGCCGTTTCCGCCGATGCGGGCGATGGTCAGGTCGGGCACGATGCTGACGCGGTCGGGTTGGTCATAGGCGACCAGATCGACCCTTTGCCCGCCAAGGCCGATCGCAACCGGGCCGACCGCGCCGCTGGCGGTCAGTTCCAGCACCGCCACGCCGCCCTGGACCGATTCCACGCGGCCAGAGACACCTTCGGGCAAGGTCAGCGCGTCGGTCAGCCCCGCGCCTGCGATCCGTACCCGGGTCGGCACGCCGATCTTCAGCCGGGCGGGCTGGGCGGCCAGGACCTGCGCCGCCGCCTCGGGGCGCACCGCCGCCAGTCTGCCGCCGATCACGTCGCTGTCGGCGTGGTACCAGCGCCCGTCGAAGCGGCCGTCGTGAAAAACAAGGACCTGGCGGATCTCGGTCTTGCCGTCGCTCAGCGTCGCGCGCCATTCGCCGGCGCCCAGGATGCGGCCGGTGCCCTTGTAGCTTGCGCTGCCGTCGGCGAAGTCCAGCGTCATGGTCACGGCGTAATCGTCACCCGCCTTCGTCAGCGCAAGCCGTCCGGTATAGTCGCCACGCCCCAGCTGGCGCCCAGCCAGGACGTAGTCGCCCGAAGCGTCGCCGGCAAAGGCGGGCGGCGCCTCGCCCAGCGGATAGGTCTTGGCGAGGAAGGGAATGATCTCGGCCTGGGCGATGCCCCACCAGTCGCGATCCCGCGCCAGCGCCTGGTATTCCAGCGTCGGGAACTGGCCCAGGTGGAAGTTCACCAGATGCGCCCAATCCTCGGGCGTGCGGCGTTGCAGGGCGACGCGGGCATAGGAATGGCATCGGCCGCAGGTTTGGGTCATCAGCGTATCGGGACCCTCGTCGAAGGCCACTGGTTTGCGTTCCAGGATATAGCGGCGCCCCTCGGCTTCTTCGGGCGTCAGACCGCGGGTGTCGGACAGGTAGCGGACCACAGCCGCCCGCTCTTGCGGTTCCAGCGCGACGCCGTGATTGCGCATCATCCGTGTCACCGTCATGTCCCAGCCCTCGGGCGTCTTGCGGACGGCGTCGATGCGTTCCCACCGGCCGTCTTCGTGCCTGACGTGGCAGGCGGCGCAGGCGTTCTGCAGGACGTCCTCGCCGCTGACCGCCAGCGCCGGGGCGGCGGCAAGGGCGGCGGCAGAGACCAGGGCGGTTCGGGTCAGTGGCTTCATCTGGCGGCTTCCTGTGGCTTGTCGGGAATGGCCCGATCGCGATGAGGTCCAGAAAAGCGCCAGCGGCGGGCAGGTTCTTGTCATTCCCGGCCAGAGTCGCGACGCATCGTCGCGCGCCCTGTGGCTTTGGCCGCAAATGTCAGGTTCGCGGGCGGCAATCCGGCGCAAGGTGCCTTTCATTCAGGCAAGGCAGGGTAAGGAAAGGGAACGGCGCATGGGCGCGGATGCCGATCTGATCGTGCTGGGAGGTGGGCCGGCAGGCGCGGTTTCGGCCTGGCTTGCGGCGCGCGACGGGCTGCGCGTGCTGCTGATCGATCCCGCCCGCGACCGGCCGAGGCTCGAGGGGCTCAGCCCGCGCCTGCACCGTTGGCTGGCGGGCCAAGGGCTGATCGACGGGTTTGCCGGCATTTTCGGCCCGTTCAGGCGGCAGGTGGACTGGGCGGGCGTCAGCGAAAGCAATGCCGAACACGTGGTTGAGCGCGCTGCGCTGGACGCCCATCTGCGCCGCTGCGCCCAGGCTGCTGGCGCCCGGCTGGCCATCGGCAGCGGCCGGCCCGAGCCGGGCGGCGTGTGGCTGGGCAGCGACAGACTGCGCGCGCCCATGGTCATCGACGCACGAGGTCGCCGCGCGCGCGCAAGCATTGGCAAGGCGCCGGCCACGGTGGCGCTGTCCGGCTGGGTGCGGGCCAACCTGCCTCCCGGCATTCGGCTGGTGGCGCTGCCGCAGGGCTGGCTGTGGCGGGTGGCGATGCCCGATGGACGGGTCTGGATCCAGGCGGTGCTGGACGCCGCCGGCGACGGCAGCCCGGCTGGCCGGCTGCAAGCCGCCATGGCCGCGGCCGAGCCGGCGCTGGCTCATGCGCCGCTTTCCGGCCAGCCTCTGGTGCGCGAGGCGGCACCGCGCCTGCCCGGGCCAGTCGGGGCATTGGACCTGCTGCGCGTCGGCGATGCCTTGGCTGCCATGGACCCGCTTTCGGGCCACGGCCAGTTCTGGGCGGTGTCGAGCGCGCTTGCCGTCGCGGCCGTGC
This sequence comes from Paracoccus yeei ATCC BAA-599, assembly GCF_000622145.1. GTDB lineage: Bacteria > Pseudomonadota > Alphaproteobacteria > Rhodobacterales > Rhodobacteraceae > Paracoccus > Paracoccus yeei. The sequence continues at coordinate 17,375 of NZ_JHWH01000019.1, forward strand.
GCCGCACGCTGGCGGCCCGGCCCGGCGCGCAATCCCTTTGCCGCCGCTTCCTTACGCAACGGGCGCTGCAGACCAGCCTGCACCAGGCGCGGATCGGACGTGATTTCCTGCGTGCCGAGCCACGCTTTCGCGCCGAGCCCTTCTGGGCAGCGCGGCGGGACTTTCCCGACGACCTGCCCGCCTTGCCACCGCCCGAGCGCCCGCGCATCGCCCGCACCATCCTGGTCGAGGACGGCCTTCTGGCCGAGCGCGAGGTGCTGCATACCCCCGCCGCGCCGCAGGGCATCGGCTGGTTCGGCAGCATCCCGGCGGCCGAGGCCTGGCGGTCCTGGCAGCAGGGCGGCGCCCCGGCCCTGCATGCCCGCTGGGGCGCGGCGGGCGCGCAGATTGCCCGGCAGCTCGCACCGGCCGGCCCGTCCTGACCGGGCGATGCCGCTGGGTCGTCGATCACCCGGCAACGCAGGTCCGAGCGTCCTCATCAACAATGTCGGCGGCGCGATCCGAATGAGGCCCTTCGCCAAATTCGAACCCGCCCAGATCGACGCCGAGATCCGCCGGTCGCTGATGCCGACGCTGTATTGCTGCCGGGCGGTCCTGCCGCATCTGATGGCGCGGGCGGCGGGACCATCGTCAACGTGTCTTCGGGCGGGACCGAGGCCCCGCCCCGCCCGTCCCCCGAAACGCCGAGGGCGGCAGCCCCGACGAGCAACGCGGGATGGCCGGGGTGGTCGCACAGGTCAAGCATTCGGGGTTCATGCGCCGCTATGGCGGCATTCGGGAACAGGCCGCGCCGATCCTGTGCCTGGCCTCGGACGAGGCGTCCTACATCACCGGCTCGGGTCTGCCCGTGGCGGGCGGCGACCTGGGCTGACGGCATTGACGACAACAGGGAGGCTTTGGCCTGCCCAGGGACGTCGTGGGCTTCTGCGCCGCCGCCGCGCTGGCCATCGCGCTGATCGGCGCCAACCCCCCGCCGAGGCTGCTGTTCGCCCCGGTCTTCGTGGCGGGCGCCACCAGCATCGGCACGCAGATCCTGCTTTATGCCAGCGTGGCGCAGCTTTACACCCCGTCGTTGCGCGGGGCGGGCCTGGGCTGGACCTCGGGGTGGCCGGATCGGCGCCATCGCCGGGCCGACCTTCGGGGGCGTGCTGCTGGCCTGGGGAATGCCGCCGGGTCAGAACTTCCTGATCTTCGCGATTCCGGCTGCCGTACCGGCCCTGGCGATGCTGGTCTTTGCGGTCAGCCAGGGGCGCGCGCGGGACAGCGCGCGGCAGGCCGCCGCCTGACCGGCAGGCCTGGACGCGCGTCGCAGCGAAAACCGGGCCCGGGAGCCGCGGGTCCCGCAAGCACGCCGGGGTGGACGGACCGGCCGAGCCTGACGTAACCTCCGGGCACAAGACCCGCGACCGGCCACAGCACCGGCAACTGTTTCCATCTCGAGGCGGCCCGTGACCAGCCATCCCTGCGATCTCCCCCTGGCCGCTTCCCCTGGCGGTCCACATCCCCGGCGCGCCTTCCTTACCCTTCACGGCTGCGCCCCGCCGCCGCCAGAGTCGCCTTGATGCCGGTGCGGCTGGCGATCCTTCTGGTCCTGCTGTCGGGAATGCTGTCGGCCTGCTCGCCCCGGCCGACCGGGCTGATGCAGCCGGTCGTGGCCCCGGTCGAGACCGGCCCTGCGGTCGATGTTCTGGTGGCCACCAACCGCCAGATGTTGACCGACCGGGCCGAGCGTTACGGCGGCCGGCGCGACCCGCAGCTGCATCTCGACGCGGTCAAGGTGGGGATCCCCGCGAACCGCCCCAGCGGCACGATCCAGTGGCCGCGCACCCGTCCGCCCCAGCCGACGACCGATTTCCACGTCCGCCAGGTGCAGGACATCAGTTCGGTGGCGCAGGGCCGGGCCTGGATGCGCCAGCACCGCGTCGGCGGCCATGTGCTGCTGTTCGTTCACGGGTTCAACACGACCTATGGCGAGGCGGTCTATCGGCTGGCCCAGATCGCGCATGACGGCGATGTGGCGGCGACACCGATCCTGTTCACCTGGCCGTCGCGTGGAAGCCCCGTCGGCTATAACTATGACCGCGAAAGCGCGCTTTATTCCCGCACCGCGTTGGAACAGTCGCTGCGAATCCTGGCCGACGACCCCTCGGTCACGCAGATCACCATCCTGGCCCATTCCATGGGCGCCTTCCTGACCATGGAATCGCTGCGCCAGATGAGCATCCGCAGCGGCCCCGTGAATCCCAAGATCCGGGACGTGGTCCTCGCCTCGCCCGATATCGACATCGAGGTGTTTTCCCGCCAGTTCATTGAAATGGCCGCCCCGCGCCCGCGTTTCACCATCTTCATGGCCAAGGACGACCGCGCACTGGGTCTGTCGCGGCTGATCGCGGGTCGGGTCGAGCGCGTGGGCGAAATCGACCCCTCGCGCGAACCCTATCGCACCGCCCTGCTGCAGGCGGGGATCGACGCCATCGACCTGAGCCAGATCGACGTGCCGGGCGGCACGCACCATTCGCGCTTTGCCGAAAGCCCCGACATCGTGCGGCTGATCGGGCGCAAGCTGGCGCAGGGCCATCGGCTGACCAGCGACAACGGCTCTGGAGGCAGCATCTTCATGGTCGCGGCCGGCACGCTGCACACGCTGGGCGCCGTGGTGACGGCGCCGGCCCGCGTGCTCGAAGAGGGCGCCGAGCCCCAGCCCAGTCCCGGAACGACGCTGGCCGCCGATCCGTCCCTGATCCCGGCCGGGCAATAGGGGCGCTGCGCAAGCCTTTGCGCCTGCGATGCGGGATTGTTCGAATCCCTGTTCTGGGGTAATCTGAACGAACTGTTTGCAGTGACTTTTCGACTGGAAGACTCTGCCCAGATCCATCCGACATCTGGGACTTTCTATTGAAGCAAACGGAGACTCAGTCATGGCACAAGAACCCAAGGGTTCCAAGGAAGGCCAATCGACGACCCCAGGCAGCGACCCCGAGGCCGACCGCCCTGCATCCCAAGGCAGGTCGCTTGCACCCGAGACCAAGCTGGCGGATCTTTCGCTCAAGGATCTGACCGCGATCCTGCGCACCGAGGTGGCCAGCGCCATCGGCGCGATCCGCAACCCGGGCGGCATCTCGGGGGCGCATGTCAATTCGGGCCCGCCCGGTTTCGTCAACGGCGGCGGGCACGCGAACTTCGATCCCGGCTCGATCGCCGGGGTGCATGTCAACTCGGGGCCTCCGGGCTTCGTGAACGGCGGGGGCCATGCGAACTTCGACCCCTCGGGGGGCACGGGAACGCATGTGAATTCCGGCCCGCCCGGTTTTGTGAACGGCGGCGGGCACGCGAATTTCGACCCCGGCTCGATTGCGGGCTCGCATGTGAACTCGGGGCCTCCGGGCTTCGTGAACGGGGGCGGGCATGCCAATTTCGACCCCTCGACGGTCCTCAACCCCGGCCGCGACCTGACCCGGGTCACGCTGCCGGGCGGGTTGCGCGTCGATGTGCCCGCGACCGGGGCCTTTGACATGACGGTGCGCGGCACCCGCATCCGGCGCTAGGCCGCCCATGCACCGCGCCAAAGCGCCCTCGCCAAGGTCCGGCGAAGGGGGACTGTCCGTGCGCGCCCGTGCCCAGGCCCTGGGACTGCCTGACGCGCTGCTGGCCGCGATCCCGGATGGGCCCGAGGAGGAGCTGCCGGGCCCGGCCATCCCCGCGGCCGGGCCCGGCGCCCCCATCGGCACCGTGGCTGAGCTTGAGATGCTGGCCGCCGGCTTGCGGCCGGCAGTCCTGCTGCACGGGCCCGAGCCCTGGGTCGCCGGCGTCTGCGACTGGGCGCGGCGGCGGTCGCTGACCGCCATGCCCTCGGCCTGGGCCTTCCTGCCCCAGCGGGACGCGGGCTTGGGGGGCTATGCGAACCTTGCCGCGGCGCGGGTGCCGGCAAGCGGCGCGGCGGGGGAATGGCGGGCGGTCGCCGTCTCGGCCTCAGCGTCATTGGCCTGGCTGCTGTGGCTGGCCGAGGCGCGGGGCTGGGACCGGGTCATGGGCCTTGCGCTGGGATATCCGCCCTGCTGCATCGAGGCGTTCCTGCGCGACTGGCCCCAGGCGGTGACGCATTGCGCGGGCGATCTGGGCCGGATGCGGCTGGGGGCGGAGGGGGCAGAGATGCCGTGGGAGTTGAACGTCTTTGCCCGCTATACCGGTCCCGTCCTGACCGAACATTTCCCCTGTTCCTGGATCTGCGCCACCAGCCTTGCCCGCGCGCGGCGTCTGGCCGGGGGGCTGGCGCGGACGGCCCCCGCGCTTTTGGCCGGGATCGAGGCGCGGATGCGCCGCGACATTGCCCTGGGCCCCGACGGATGGCATCCCGGCCCTCGGCACGATGGCGACCGCGTTCGCATCCTCGTCCCTGTTCTACAAGGAAGCTCCTGATGCGCTATGTCTTTTGTCCCTCTCGCGACGCGGCCGAGGCGCCTTGGCTGGGCGCGACCCAGGGCAAGACCTATGCCCCCTTCGGCCAGGTCACGCTGCGTCCCGACACAAGGCTGTCGACCGAGGGCGTCGATCAGGTCCGGGTCCAGGGTGAAACCCTGGCGATCCATCCCGAAAGCGCCTCATGGGCGTTCCTGAACCCGGACGAGGCCGCGTTGCACCGCTGGATGGACGGGCGGGATTTCGGCGCCCTGGCGGCCCGGATGGACAGCGCCGACGCCGCGCTGGACTTCGCGGCGCATCTGTGGCGGCGCGGGCTGATCGCGCTGAACGGCGCCCGCGCGGTCGATGCCGGGATGTTCGCCGACGGGCCGAACTATGACGAGGGCCACCTGGTCGAGCTTTTGCTGACCGAGAAATGCAACCTCGCCTGTCCCTATTGCCTGGCGGGCGCGAACCAGAAGATGCCCGCGATGGACGAAACCATCGCCCTGCGTTCGGTCGACCTGGCCTTTGCCATGACCGAGGCGCGGGTGCTGGCATTCGAATTCGCCGGGGGCGAGCCGTTCCTGAAATTCGCGATCATGCAGCGGCTGGTGGATCATATCCGCAACCACCCGGGGGCCAGCGGGCGGACGGTGTTCCTGTCGATCCAGACCAATGCCACGCTGCTGACGCCCGAACGCGTGGACTGGCTGCGCGACAATGACATCCGCGTGGGCATCTCGCTGGACGGGGGCGCGCAGGCGCAGAACAGCGGGCGGCCCATGGTGAACGGCAAGGCCAGCTTTCCGGCGCTGATGCGTGGGATCGAGCTGCTTCAGCAGGGCGGCGTCCCCTTCGGGGGCCTCGTGGTGCTGAACCGCATGAACATCGGCGATCCCGACGGGCTGGTGTCCTTCATGCTGGGGCACGCGATCCACGGCTTTCGGGTGAACCCGGTCGCCTATCTGGGCGACGCGCGCAAGAACTGGGACCGGGTGGGGCTGACCCAGGACCAGATCATCGCGTTCTTCCAGGCCCTGCTGCGCGGCGTCATCGCACGGCGCGACCTGCTGCTTGAGGATAACATCCATTCCATGTGCCGCTTTCTGACCAGCAAGCAGCGCCGCACCCGCTGCATGCGGGCCGAGTGCGGGGCAGGCGACAGCTTTCAGTCGGTCGCGGCGAACGGCGATATCTATCCCTGCGGGCGGGCCACGCAATCGCCGGGCCTGCGGCTGGGCAATATCTTCGACGACGGCATCGAGAGCCTGTCCCAGCCGGCCCGCCGTTCCGCCCGCATCGCCGAGATCCGGTCCCGTCGGCCGGCCGATTTCGACGATTGCGCGGTCTGCCCGTATCGGCAGCTCTGCCAGTCGGGCTGTTCGGCGCAGGCCTGGGAAAGCTATGGGACCGTGCGCCACAAGACGCCGGAATGTGCGTTCTACAAGACGCTTTATCCCTGGCTGATGCATCTTCTGTCCTTTGACGCGGCGGCGTTCGACCACCTGAACCGCTGTTCCTACTTCGAAGGGGGCGGCGTGCGGTTCCAGCACGATTTCACGCCCGCGCGGGTGGCGGCATGACCGGTCCGGCATCCGACCTGACAGGGCTGGTCTTTCCAGGCCCCCCGGGCCAAGGCATCGACCACCTGCAGGCGCTCTGGGCGCGGGATTGCGCGCGCCGCGCGGCGGAGATGCTGGAAGGCGCGGACGAGCCCTGCGCGGTCGAGGTCGCGCGCGCCCTGAAGGCCTGCCCCGAGCCGGCGCGGCTGCGGGTCTTTGGCCATCCGCTCGCCTCGCTCGATACCGGGGTCACGGCGCCGGACGGGGTCAAGGACCCGCGCAGCCTGGCCGAGCGACGCGCAGCCCTGGCCCGCCACCTGATCGGCGCCCCGGATATCGAGGATCTGACCCTTGTGTTCACCGGCGGCGATCTGGCGGCGGATCTGATGCTGCCGCATCTGCGCATCGTCCTGCACGCCCCCGGCGCGCGGGTCATCGCCCTGCGCCAAAGCGGCGGCCGCGTCGGGCTGATGCGCGACGACGGCGTATCGGCAACCTTCGGGACCGGCATCCCCGCACCGCCCGGAACCGGGAACGCCCTGTTCCACGCAGCCCCCCGGATCGGCGGCTTTGACGTGCTGAACGCCGACCCTGCGGTGCGGGCGGCCTTGGCGCCCTTCGGTCTGGCAGAGGGCGAGGTGCTGCATGCCGCCATGGCCCGCATCGCAGCTGGCCTTGGGCTGATGGCGCAGGTCTGGTCCGCGGCGGCCGAGACGCTGGCGCGGCATGTCCGGGGCCTGGTCCTGCTGGCGCCGCGCGGCTATGAACGCAGCCATTCGCCGCAATCGCTCTGCGGCACGATCATGATGACGGCGGGGGCGCCGGAAACGGTGGGCGACCTCCTGTGCCACGAATCCAGCCATGTGCGGATGCACTGGGCCAAGGCCGTCGATCCGCTGGTGGTCGCGACCGACCCTGCAGCCGAGGCAGTGGGCTTTGACAGCCCCTGGCGCAGCGACAAGCGCCCGCTGGATGGGCTGCTGCTGGGCGTGCACGCCTTTCTGAACGTCTGCGCCTGGTATGACCGGCTTGCGGCGCGGGGCGGGGCCTCGGCCCGCTTCGCGCGCGGGGTGCTGGCCCGGCAGGCGGCGAACACGCGCCAGGGCTGGCGGGTGCTGTCCGACAACGGCACCGCCACCCCGGCCGGCGCCGGGCTGATGGAGGACCTGCGCCAAGCCGTCGAGGCCCTGCCGAAGGAGACCGCCCATGCCTGAAGCCCCCATTGCCGACGCCATCTTCGCCGACCCCTCCGCGCTTGGACCGGCGCATGTCGACGCCTTTCGCGCCACAGGCGTCACGGTCCTGGGCCCACCCGCGCTTGACGCCGCCCTGCACCGCGCCCTGCTGGAGGAAGCGCTGCGCCAGCTTGACGCCGAAAGCTGGCAGCTGACCGGCAGCCGCGACCGGGGCGAGATCGCGCAGGACAACCGCCGCGCCCATCTGGGCCCCGTCGCGCGGGGCTATCTGTCCTCGGACGCCGTCGGGGCCTGGCTGCACGCGCTGACCGGCGAACGCCTCGCCCCGTCCTGGAGCGCGACCTGCTACACGCGATACACCGGCCCCTCCGAACACATGGGCGAGCATTGCGACAAGGCCGACAGCTGCAAGTACAACCTGCTGACCTATCTGGACGCGGCCTGGCCCGACGGGGTCGAGCCCAGCCCCGGCATGCAGCTGTTCATCTTTCGCGGCGACAACTCGGCCACGGGACTGGCGATGCGGCTGACCGCGCGCAGCAATCGCGCGGCGGCGATCTTCGGTTCGCGCCATGCGCATCTGCGTCCGCCGCTGGCCGCCGGGGAACGGCTGGTGATGCTGGCGGGGTGCTTTCACGTTGCCGGCTGACGGACCGCCCACGGCGTGGGAGGGCTGGCGCCCCGCCGACCCCGGCCTGGCCCACGCCTTCGATCTGTGGCGGGCGGGCCGGCTGGACGCGGCCGAGGCGGCATTTCGTGCGCGACTGGCGGGCGAGGACGCTTGGCGTGGCCTGGGTTCGGTGCTGTGGACCCAGGGCCGGATGGCCGAGGCGCACGAGGCCTTTGCCGTCGCCATCCGGCTGGGGCCGCGCCGGGCGATGAACTGGGGCAATCTGGGCCTGATGCTGCGCGACCTGCGGCGGTTCGCGCCGGCCTTGGCGGCCTTTGACGTCGCGCTGGGACTGGACCCGGCCTATGAACCCGCATGGAACGAGGCCGCGAACGTCCTTTACGACATGGGCCGCCCTGCCAAGGCGCTGCCGCTTTACCGCCGTGCGCTGGCGCTGGATGCCAGGCGGGCGGTCGTGCATCACAACCTGGGCATGTGCCTGACCGTGTTGGGGCGCCGGAACGAGGCCCGCGCCGCCTTTCGCCACGCGCTGAGCCTTGATCCGGCCTATGCCTGGTCGCGCGACATGCTGCGCCGGCTGGAGCGATCTCGCTAGTGCCTGAAGCGGGACGAGATGAACAGGAACTTTCCGTCACTGCCCTCGGCCTGCGGCGCCTCGCGGTGGGGCAGGGTCCGTTCCTCGATCTGCGGGCTGCTGGCTTGCAGGACGTCCAGCATGTCGGGAAAGCCGTGGGCCACGTCCGGCATGCCCGCGATTTCATAGGCCGTCTGCCCAAGCCCGGCGTAGTGGACGACGCTGCCGCCCGTCCGCGTCAGCCGCGCCGCGAAAAACGCGCAGGATATCAGGCAGGCATCGCCGATCTGGCGCGACTCGCCCCTGCGGGCCTGTCTTTGGGCGGCATCCATCAGCCGGACCGTCAACTGGTCCGGCGCGATCGGCCGGTGCATATAGCGCGCCAGCGTCGCCGCCAGGTGGAATTCAAGGTCGGACGACAAGGCGACCTGGCTTTCGCGCACCCCCTCGACCACCAGATCGCGCGCGGCAGAGAGATAGGTGTCCATCATGAAACCATCGACCTCGGGTTGATCGAAATTCGCATCTCCATCATCAAAGTTTGGAGCGACGGCGCCGTGGGTCAAGCCTCTTTTCCGCCGGACCTGCCTGAAAACACAGGGTATTGCGTGCAATTTTCATTTCTTTTGCATTTCTTTCGTGACCTGGCCAAGCGGCCTGCGACCTGGCCGCATCGCAGCGACTGCCGGCCCTGAGCGCGGCGCCGGTCGGCCCGTCCGGCTCTGGGGCAGGGCCGCGACGGCTTCCTGACCTGAAATGACGGTTTCCTGCCCTGCGCCGGGCGGGCGCGGGTGCAAGATCGGGGGATACGCGTCCATCCGCCCGACAGGCCCACGCGAAGGACATCGACATGCTAGACGACAGGATCGCCCGGCTCTTGCAGGACCGCAAACCCGGCCATTCGCTGCCGCGCGACTTCTATGTCGATGAGGAGATCTTTCAGGCCGACATGAAGGCGGTGTTCGAAACCGACTGGCTGTTTGCCTGCAACCTGGCCGAGATCCCGCGCCCGGGCGCTTGCAGATCGGCGACAATCCCATTGTCGTGCTGCGCAACCGCGACGGCGCGGTGGCGGCATTCCCGCGGCGGCAGGAAGGACCAGGCCAAGCGCGACAACGTCGCTGGCGAAAAGGCCACGCTTCTCTCAGCGCAGCGGGTTGATACCCTTGGGCACTAGCCTGCGCGCCCGGCAGGTCGACGGCGACGGCCAGCGTCGCAGTCCGGACCGCGCCGGCCAGCGGTACGGTGCGGATATTGATCTCCAGCGCCGTGCGGATGCCGGCGAAGATCACGAACAGCGCATAGGGCAGCTCGACCTTCCACAGGATCTGTCAGCCGGTCATGCCCATGCCGCGCCGCGTCGATCAGGCGCTCGAGGATTGTCACGCGCTGTTCGTCTGCGGTGGCGTGCGCGTGAACCCCCGGCACGAACAACCCTATCTGGACGCCTTGCGCCGCGCCGCCCATCGCGGGCGCGCCATCGGCCGCTGTCCACGGCACGCTATCTGCTGGCGCGGGCCGGGCTGCTCGACGGCTATCGCTGCACCATCCACTGGGAAAACCGCGCCGCCTTCGAAGAGGATTTCCCGCATCTGACCATCACCGGCACGCTTTACGAAATCGACCGCAACCGGCTGACCTGGTCGGGCGGGGCAGCGACGTGGACGGGCGATCGCCGGGCATGGTATCCTTGCCTCAAGCGCAACGGGCAGGGTGCCGCCCTGCTGGCGAAGACATGGGGCCTGGCCGATGACACAGCGATCCGGGACGGATGTTTCGCCCGCCCGCGCCTTCCTTGATGCGCTGCGCGCCGTTGTCGGGGCCCCGCATGTGCTGACCCGCCCCCAGGACACCGAACGGTTCCGCACCGGATACCGCTCGGGCGGCGGCGAGGCCGAGGCGGTCGTGCGCCCCGGCACCCTGCTCGACATGTGGCGCGTGCTGCAGCTTTGCGTGCAGGCGGGACGGATCGTGATCGTCCAGGCCGCGAACACCGGGCTGACCGAAGGCTCGACCCCCAAGGGCAGCTACGGCCAGCCCGTGGTGATCGTCAGCACGCTGCGGCTGGCGCAGATCCACCTGATCCTGGACGGCACCCAGGTCGTCTGCCACGCCGGCGCGACGCTTTATGGGCTGGAACAGGCGCTTGCACCCCTGGGGCGCGATCCGCATTCGGTGATCGGGTCAAGCTGCATCGGCGCCTCGGTCGTGGGCGGGGTCTGCAACAATTCGGGCGGGGCGCTGGTCCGGCGCGGCCCCGCCTATACCGAGCTTGCGCTGTTCGCCCGGCTGGACGCGGACGGCACCCTGCGGCTGGTGAACAACCTGGGCCTGCGGCTGGGCGACGACCCCGAAACCATCCTGCGCCGCCTGGACGCGGGCAAGATCGGGCCGGATGACGTGGAGGCCCGGGCAGGGGCGGCGTCGGACCACGATTATGCCGCGCGCGTGCGCGATGTCGATGCGCCAACGCCCGGCCGCTTCAACGCCGATCCGGGCCGCCTGCACGAGGCGTCGGGCTGCGCCGGGCGGCTGGCGGTCTTTGCGGTGCGGCTGGACACCTTTGCCCGCCCCGCCGCGACCGAGGTGCTGTATGTCGGCACCAACAGTCCCGAGGCGCTGGCCACCCTGCGCCGGCGGCTGCTGACCGAACTGGACCCGCTGCCGATCGTGGGCGAATACATCCACCGCGAGGCCTGGGACATGGCCGCCCGCTTTGGCCGCGACACCCGCCTGTTCATCGAATGGTTCGGCACGGCGCGGATGCCGGCGCTGTTCGCGGCAAAAGGTTGGGCCGACGCGCGGCTGCGCCGGATTCCGATGACCTCGGACCTGAGCGACCGTTTTCTGCAACTGGCCGGGCAGCTGGCGCCGGGCCGGCTGCCCCGGCGGATGCGCGATTTCCGCGACCGCTTTGAACATCACCTGATCCTGAAGGTCGAAGCCCCTGCCGAACTGGCCGAGCGCATCCTGGAGGAGACGGTGGGCCGCGACGGCTGGTTCCGCTGCACCCCGGCCGAGGGGTCCAAGGCGCTGCTGCATCGCTTTGCCGTGGCCGGCGCCGCCGTCCGCTACGAGGCGATGAACCGCCGCCGCACCGGCGGGCTGGTGGCGCTGGACGTGGCGCTGCGGCGCAACGACCGCGACTGGATCAAGCCCGTCCCGCCGGCCGAGGCGGGGCAGGTCGCGGCGACGCTGGCCTATGGCCATTTCCTGTGCCACGTCTTTCATCTGGACTATGTGCTGAAGAAGGGCGCCGATCCGGCGGCCTTCAAGAAAGCCATGCTGGCGATGCTGGATGCCGAGGGCGCCGAATACCCGGCCGAACACAACGTCGGCCATCTGTATCACGCCAAGCCCCAGCTTGCCGCCTTTTACGAAAGCCTGGACCCGCTGGCGCGGTTCAACCCGGGGATCGGCGGCACGCCCCGGCCCTGACACGTCAGCCGGGCACCTTGATGCCAAGCGCGCCGGCCTTTTGCGCGTCGATTTCGCAGACGGCGGCCTTGGAGAGCGCGGTGCCTTCGGTCGGGGCGGCGGAGCCGTCCAGCGCGTCCTGGGGGTTGGCCGCCGCGCTGGCCTGGGGCGCGGCAGCGGCGGCGACCGGGTTGCCGTCGCCATGGGCGGCATCCTTCGTTTCCGCCGCATCGGCACCGACGCCCGCCTGCTTCTGGGTATCGTCCGGCGCCGCCACGGGCGCAAGATCGGCGGCATCGGCGGCGACCGAGGTGTTCGCCATGGTCGATGTCTGGGTATCCAGCTGCTTCCATTGCGCAAGCAGCGTCTCGGCGCTGACGCCGCAGGCTTTCGCCGCAAGATCGACCGGCACATCGACGACGGTGCCGTCCACCGCGACCCCGACCGATTGCGGGTCGCCCTGCGCCCAGGCCGTCCCCGTCAGCAGGGACAAGGCAAGGGACGCAAGGACGGTCAGACGCTGTGACATGGCTTCAACTCCTCGAATGAACCGGCGGACGCGGGTGCGCCCTCGCCTGCCTCACAGGTTGTTTCCGAACGCCGCCCGCAGGGCGTCCAGCGCCCGCACGTCCGGGGCGCCGTCGCAGGACGTGCGCATGGCGACAAGGCCGCGATCCTCGCCCCCGGTCCCCTCGGCCGCAGGTGCCATGGCATCCGCCACCGGGGACCCGGGCAGGGCCGGGTCGGGCAACGGGTCGCCCGAGGCATGGGCCAGCAGCGCGGCCTTGACCGTTTCGCGGTCCCGGGCCCCAAGGGCCAGGAAGTCGCGGCAGGTCATCGCCTCGAGCCGGGCGGCCGAGTCCTGCGGCGCGTCCTGCGCAAGGCCCGGGGTCGCGGCCATCATGACGATTGCGGAAAGCACGAGTTTCATCCTGGAACCTCCCTCCTTGCGGGACCGAAAGGGGACGAGCGGGCGCCCGCTCGTCCAGCGTCACAGAGTGCCCGCGCCCATCTCGCGGGCGATGTGGTCGGCCTGGCGGATGGCCAGCGCCACGATGGTCAGGGTCGGGTTCTCGGCCGCGCCGGTGGTGAATTGCGAGCCGTCGGACACGAACAGGTTCGGGATGTCGTGGCTTTGCCCCCAGCGGTTCACCACCCCGTCGCGCGGATTGTCCGACATGCGGTTCGAACCGATGTTGTGCGTCGAGGGATAGGGCGGCGTGGGCAGCGAACGCACCGCCCCCGCCGCCTTGTGGATCGCGATGCCGCGCGCATAGGCGTGGTCGCGCATGGCGACGTCGTTCGGATGGTCGTCGTAATGGACCACCGGCGTCGGCAGGCCGAACTGGTCCAGAACGCCCGTGTCCACCGTGATGCGGTTGGTTTCCTGAGGCATGTCCTCGCCCACGATCCACATGCCGGCCATGTTTTCATAGCCGTCCAGCGCGCTGGTGAATTCGCGCCCCCAGGCGCCGGGGTCCAGGAAGGCCGCCATGAAGGGCAGGCCCAGCGACAGGGTTTCCAGCTCGTACCCGGCGACGAAGCCTCGCGCGTGGTCGTGATGGGCCTCGTCCTGCATGATCCCGGCCATGACGGTGCCGCGCCACATCCGCACCGGCTGCTCGAAGATGCTGTAGACCGAGCCCGTCACATGGCGCATGTAGTTGCGCCCGACCTGCCCCGAGGAATTGGCCAGCCCGTCCGGGAACATCGACGAGGCCGAGTTCAGCAGCAGTCGCGGACTTTCGATTGTGTTGCCGGCCACGCAGACCAGCCGCGCGGCTTGGCGCTGTTCGACCCCGTCCGCGTCGAAATAGACCACGCCCGTCACCCGGCCCTTGTCGTCATGTTCGATCCGGGCGGCGTGACAGCGTTCGCGCACCTCGAGGTTGCCGGTTTCCTCGCCCAGCGGGATCTCGGTATAGGCGGTGGACCACTTGGCGCCCCATTTGCAGCCTTGAAAGCAGAAGCCGGTCTGCTGGCAGGCCTGCCGGTTGCCGTATTCGATGGAATTGATCGCCATGCGGCCGGTGTGAACCTTGTCATAGCCGACGGCCTTCGCGCCCTTTTCCATCACCAGATAGTTGTTGTTGCCGGGCAGGCCGGGCAGGCCGTTGGTGCGGGTGACGCCCATCTTGGCCTCGGCCCGCGTGTACCAGGGGTCCATCTCGGCCGCGTCGATGGGCCAGTCCATCAGGCTGGCGCCCTCGACCCGGCCATAGGTCGTCAGCGCCTTCCATTCGTGGTCCTGAAAGCGCAGCGAGGCGCCGGCCCAATGGGTGGTGGTGCCGCCCACCGCCTTGACGATCCAGGACGGCAGGCCCGCGAAGTCGCGCGCCAGCCGGAAGCTGCCGTCCGACCGGCGGGTATCCAGCCAGGCAAGCTGCGCAAAGCTGGCCCATTCGTCGTTGACGTAATCCTCGGGCAGATAGCGGCCGCCGGCTTCCAGCGCGACGACCGGGATGCCCTTTTGCGCCAGTTCGTTGGCGAGCGTGCCGCCGCCCGCGCCGGTGCCGATGATGACGACCACGCTGTCGTCGGTCTTGCTGAACGGAGCAGCCATGTTCCCGGTCCTCCCTTACAGCCAGGCGATGTCGTTGAAGCCGCGGTCGATATAGCCGCCGTGGCTGAAGCTTTCCCCCTCATAGCCGAACAGCGGCCAGATCTCTTTCTGGTTGTAAAGATCCGTCACCAGCCCGGCGCGCACCGTTCGAAAGAACGCGTCCTTTTCGATGGCGCGCAGCACCGCCACGCGGTCCGCCTCCCAAAGGGCGGCGACATAGCTGGCATGGCCCTGGCCGCGCGCGGCGGCGTCAAGGCTGGCGATCCCCGCCTCGACCATGGGGGCCTTTTCGACGGTGTCATAGCCCTTGACGGCGACGGCATAGCGGTCGTCGGGGATGCGGTCGTGGGGATAGATGTCGCGCGCCATCTGCACCAGCGTCGCCATGGTCTGCGGCTTCACGGCCGTCACCTCAAGCGCCCAGGCCGCCGAGCGGCCCGTGACCCAATGCGTGCCGACAAGAAGGCTGGCCCCCGCCGCCACGCTGTGCGTCAGCAGCGCGCGCCGGGTCAGCCCCGCGCGGTCGATCCTGTTCATTCTGTCCTCCCTTGGTCAGGCCCCCTCCCCGGGGCCTTCAGCGATAGCGGCCCTGCCGCTGCAGCACCTCGATCTGATAGCCGTCCGGGTCGGCGATGAAGAAGAAGCGCGCGATCACCTCGCCCCCCGGGGCAAAGTCGACCAGCTTGCGCGGCGCGAAGCCGGCTTCCGTCAGGCGCGCGTGTTCGGCGGCCAGGTCGTCGACCACGAAGGCCAGGTGGCCATAGCCGTCGCCCAGGTCATAGGGCCGCTCGCGGTCCTTGTTGACGGTCAGCTCCAGTTCGAAATCGGCCTCGGCATTGCGCAGATAGAGCAGGGTGAAGCCCTCGAAGTCCAGCCGCGTGTCCACCTTGAGCCCGAAGGCGCGGTCGTAGAAATCCACCGAGCGCCCTTCGTCCAGCACCCGGATCATCGAATGGATTGCCTTGGCCATCGCGCCGTTCCCGTCCCGTCCCCTGTCTGTCCTGATGGTACGGACATTCGGGCGCGGGCGGGTAGTAGCAGGGTACTACAGGCGGTTCCGGGGCGCTATTCGGCCGCCGCCGCGAAGGCGGCGTCCCGGCCGTGCTGGGCCTCGATCAGGCAGGCGCAGCGCAGAAGCGAGGCGAAGTTCCGAGTCTCGCTTTGCAGTTCCTGCACCTCGTCGTAAAGCCGCGAGATGAAGGCCGGCGTCGTCATCCCCTCGCGCGCGGCCATGCCGTCGAGGATGCGCCAGAAGCCGCGCTCCAGCCGGATGCTGGTCGAATGGCCGCTGAGCCGAAGGCGACGGGTAACGGGTTCGTAGCTTTCAGGACGCTGGCTGGCATAGACTTGACACATAGGGTCCTCTTTGCTTGCTCCGACCCCGGCTGTCGCGACGCCGGGGCCTTGCCTGAATTTGGTGCAGTTGCGCCAGGGGAGCAATGGCCGACGGCGGCAAATTGCGCCGCCGGCCCGAACCGAAGGGCAGGCGATCGGCGCCGTGCGGGGACGCCCGACAGCGCCCGGTCAGGGACCACGGCCACATGGACCGTCGCGCGGCGCCGTGCCGCCGTGGATCTGGTGGCGGCAGCTGGTGCCGCTGGCGACGATCAGATTGTCGGCGCTGTTGCGGCGGGGGGATCAAGGCCCCGGTTCCGCCTCCGGCGGGGATATTTGAGCAAGAAAGAAGCCGGGGTGCGGGGCGGCTCGGTGGCCGCCCCCCTTCCTTTTCAGCCCATGCGCTCGGAGGCGTAGCTTCCCGGCGATGCGGGGAAGACGACGGTCTTGTTGCCGTTCAGGAACACGCGGCGGTGGATGTGGGCGTGGATGGCACGCGCCAGCACCTGGCTTTCCACGTCGCGGCCAAGGCTCACGTAATCCTCGGGCGACTGGGCGTGGGTCACGCGGATGGTGTCCTGCTCGATGATCGGGCCCTCGTCCAGGTCGGCGGTCACATAGTGGCTGGTCGCCCCGATCAGCTTCACGCCGCGCTCGAAGGCCTGCTTGTAGGGGTTGGCGCCCTTGAAGGACGGCAGGAACGAATGGTGGATGTTGATGATGCGGCCCGACATCTTCTGGCACATCGCGTCCGACAGGACCTGCATGTAGCGCGCCAGCACGATCAGCTCGGCCCCGGTCTCCTCGACCACCGCCAGGATGCGCGCCTCGGCCTCGGGCTTGTTCTCCTTCGTCACCCGGATCATGTGGAACGGGATGTCGTGGTTCACCACCACCTTCTGATAGTCCATGTGGTTCGAGATCACCGCCACGATCTCGATCGGCAGCGCGCCGATGCGCCAGCGGTAGAGAAGGTCGTTCAGGCAATGGCCGAAGCGCGAGACCATGATCACGACCTTCATCTTCTCGGCCTCGTCGTGGAAGGCATAGTCCATGCCGAAGGCCTGCGCCGCGGGCGCCAGGCTTTGCTGCAGCGCCGCAAGCCCGGTGCCCTCTTCGGAGACAAAGCTCACGCGCATGAAGAAGCGGCCGGTCTCGACATCGTCGAACTGGCTCGAATCGACGATGTTGCAGCCCTGCTCGGCCAGCGCGGTCGAGATCGCGGCCACGATCCCCCGGGTCGAGGGGCAGGTGACGGTCAGGCAATACTTGGTCATCGGGCTCTCTCCACTGTCATGTCGCCGCGGCACGCGCCGGGCCCGGCTTTCACTGTTTGTCAAATACCCCGGGGGGACGCCCGGCACGGGCGTGGGGGCAGCGCCCCCGCCCCCGCCGCAGGCTCACGCGGCCCCGGTCAGATCGGGCTCGGCCAGCCCGTTCGCCCGGCAGCAGGCGGTCAGCGTGTTGGCCAGCAGGCAGGCGATGGTCATCGGCCCGACGCCTCCCGGCACCGGGGTGATGGCGCCGGCGACCCGGGCCGCGCTGTCGAAATCCACGTCGCCGACCAGCCGGGTGCGGCCGTCCTCCTCGATGCGGTTGATGCCGACGTCGATCACCGTGGCCCCACGCTTGATCCAGTCGCCCCGGATCATCCGCGGCCGGCCGACGGCGGCGACCAGGATGTCGGCGCCGCGGCAGACGGCCGCCAGGTCGCGGGTGCGCGAATGGGCGATGGTCACCGTGCAGTTCTCGGCCAGCAGAAGCTGCGCCATCGGCTTGCCGACGATGTTCGAGCGCCCGACCACGACCGCGTTCAGCCCGGAAAGATCGCCCAGCCGGTCCTTGAGCAGCATGATGCAGCCCAGGGGCGTGCAGGGCACCATCGCCCTTTGCCCGGTGCCCAGGAGGCCCACGTTGCCGATGGTGAACCCGTCCACGTCCTTGGCGGGGTCGATGGCGTTGATCACCGCCTCGGCGTCCATGTGCCCGGGCAGCGGCAGCTGCACCAGGATGCCGTGCACCGCCGGGTCATGGTTCAGCGTCTCGATCAGCGCCAGCAGATCCGCCTGCGCCGTCTCGGCCGGCAGCCTGTGCTCCCACGAGGCCATGCCCGCCTCGCGCGTCTGGACGCCCTTGTTCCTGACATAGACCGCCGAAGCCGGGTCCTCGCCCACCAGCACCACCGCCAACCCCGGCACGATCCCCCGCGCCGCAAGCCCCGAAACCGCATCGGCAACCCGACCCCGCAAACCCAACGCAAAGGACTTCCCGTCGATGATCTTGCTCATGCCCGGGTCTCCTGCTGTTCGGCAGCGTCGAGAAGCGCGTGCCAGATGGTGCCGGCGGCCGAGCGCATGCCCAGCACCGCCAGCCGGTCCGCGGCGCGGCGGATGACGAAGACGCTCATGTGGTGAAAGCCGCAGCGGGTGGCCGAGCCGGGGCCGAAGCGGGCCGGATCGACATTCACCAGCTTTTCCATCAGCGCGACCAGCACCGGCTCGGGCGCGGTGATCTCGAAAGCGGCGAAACCGTCGGTCTGCTCGGTCACCGAGACGCCGGGGCCGGCGAGCCCGGCCGCGACATCCGAAGCCGCCCGGCCGGGGAATTCGAC
This sequence comes from Paracoccus yeei ATCC BAA-599, assembly GCF_000622145.1. GTDB lineage: Bacteria > Pseudomonadota > Alphaproteobacteria > Rhodobacterales > Rhodobacteraceae > Paracoccus > Paracoccus yeei. The sequence continues at coordinate 35,665 of NZ_JHWH01000019.1, forward strand.
CATCCACTGGTCGGGCCCGGTCCAGAAGGCGGCGATGCCTTCGCCTTCGGCCCAGCCGCCGGGGCCGGGCAGGGCGAAGCCCAGCCCGGGCACCGCGCCGCCCCGGCGCAGGGCCAGCGAGGCGAGGCCAAGCTCGGCATTTTCGGACAGGGTCACCGCGCCGATGGTGCGGCTTTGCGGCACGGCGGCGCCCAGGGCGCAGATCGGCGTCAGATCAGTCTTGACGGGCTCAGTCACGGACGCGGCCTCCTTCGGGGTCAACGAAATGGGCCGAGACCACGCGCAGACGCACGGACTGGCCTTGCAGCGGGTTGGCGGCGACCACCACCTCGCCCTTGCGGCTGTCGCCATTCACCAGATAGCCCAGCCCGATGGCGCTGCCGACATGCGGCGAATAGCAGGCCGAGGTGATCCAGCCCTGGTCGTTCGCAGTATCCTGCGCCGCGCCTTCGGCGAAAAGATGCGCCCCGGCCATGACCGGATCGGCAGGATCGACGGGCTGGAACCCGACCAGCACGCGGCGGTCGGCGACCAGCCCCTCGCGCCGCGACAGCGCCGCGCCGATCGAGTCCTTCCTGGTCGAGACCATCTTGCCCATGCCCAGCATCTGCGCCGTGGTCTGGCCGTTCAGCTCATTGCCGGCGGCATGGCCCTTTTCGATGCGCAGGACGCCCAGCGTCTCGGTGCCATAGGGGGTGGCGCCCAGGTCGGCGCCGACCTGCATCATCCGCGCCATCAGCGCATTGCCATAGCGCGCCGGCACCGCGATCTCATAGGCCAATTCGCCCGAGAAGCTGATACGGAACAGCCGCGCCCGAAGGCCGCCGCAGACCGTCAGGTTGGCGCAGGCCATGAAGGGGAAGCCCTCGTTCGAGATGTCGAACCCGTCCACCACCCGCTCCAGCAGCTTGCGGGCATGGGGGCCGGCGACCGACATCTGCGCCCAGGCATCGGTGGTCGAGATCAGCTGCACGTCGAGTTCCGGCCACAGGCATTGCCGGCAGAACTCCATGTGCTTGTAGATCGTGCCGGCATTGGCCGTGGTCGTGGTCACGACATACTGGTCCTCGGCCAGCCGGGCGCAGGTGCCGTCGTCCCAGGCAAAGCCGTCCTCGCGCAGCATCAGCCCATAGCGGACCATGCCGACTTTCAGCGATTTCATGGCATTGGCATAGACCCGGTCCAGGAACTCGCCGGCGTCAGTGCCCTGCACGTCGACCTTGCCCAGCGTGGTCACGTCGCAGATACCGACGCCCGCGCGGGTGGCCAGGACCTCGCGGTCCACGGTCTGGCGCCAGGTGGTTTCGCCCTTGCGGGGGAAATACTGCGCCCGCATCCATTGCCCGACCTCGACGAAGACCGCGCCCTGCGATTTCGCCCATTCATGCGTCGGCGTCAGCCGGCGCGGGCGGAAATGCACGCCGGTGTCGCCGCCGCCCAGCACCGACATGGACACCGGCGTATAGGGCGGGCGGAAGATCGTCGTGCCGGTCTGGCCCAACGACTGGCCCGTCAGTTCCGCCATCACCGCGATCGCAGTGACGTTCGAGGTCTTGCCCTGGTCGGTTGCCATGCCCAGCGTGGTCCAGCGCTTCAGGTGCTCGACCGGGCGCATGTTTTCCACATAGGCCAGCTTCACGTCCTTGACGGTGACGTCGTTCTGGAAATCGACCCAGGCGCGGCCCTTGCCGGGGACGTGCCACAGCGGCCTGAGGTTCAGTGCCTCGTCCTCGGCGCGGGGCAGGTCGGGCAGATGCGCGCCGATGCCGATATCGGCCAGCGCGGCGAGCGCCGCCTGCGCGCCCGAGGCTAGCGCCTGCGCGGTCGAGCCCTTGCCGGCGGCGGCGCCGGCGATGCTGAGGCCCGCAACATTGCCGTCCTCGGCCAGGAAGGCTTGCGCGGCCTCGTTCCAGACCGGTCGCCCGCGATGGTGCGAGGCGATATGCAGGTTCGGGTTCCAGCCGCCCGAGACGCCGAGCGCGCCGCAGTCGATCCATTCCGCGCGGCCGTTCTGCGTCACCTCGACCTTGCTCAGGCCCAGCCGGCCCTTGCTGTCGGTGACCATGCCGCCGGCAATGGTGCGCCAGCTGCCGCGCGCGGGCGCGTCGGGGCGACTGTCGACAACGGCGGCGATCTCGACCCCCTTGGCGGCCAGGTCGGCGGCGGTGCGGTGGCCGTCGTCGTTGTTGGTGAAGATCGCGACCCGCTTGGCCGGGCTGACCGCCCAGCGGTTGGCATAGGCCCGCATCGCGCCCGCCATCATCACCCCCGGCCGGTCGTTGTTGGCGAAGGGAATATGACGCTCGGTCGCGCCGGCGGCCAGGATCGCGCGCTTGGCGGTGATGCGCCACAGCGATTGGCGCACGCGCTTGCCGGGCGTCGGCAGGTGGTCCGAGACACGTTCCACAGCGCCATAGATGCCATGGTCGAAGGCGCCCCAGACCGTGGTGCGGCGCATGACGCGCAGGTTCGGCAGGCTGGCGAATTCGGCCTCGAGTTCGGCGATCCATTCGGTCGCCGGCCGGTCCAGCGGCGCGCGTTCGGCAAGCAAGCGGCCGCCCAGGCGGAAGTCCTCGTCGGCCAGGATCACCCGTGCGCCGGTCCGCGCCGCGGTCAGCGCCGCCGCAAGCCCCGCCGCGCCGCCGCCGATGACCAGCAGGTCGCAATGCAGGAAGCCCGAGTCATAGCTGTCCGGGTCGGCCTGCATCGACAGGCTGCCGAGGCCCGCCGCGCGACGGATCATCGGCTCATAAAGCTTTTCCCAGAACGCCTTGGGCCACATGAAGGTCTTGTAATAGAAGCCCGCCGCGAAAAAGGGCGACATCAGGTCGTTCACCGCCAGCAGATCGAAGCTCAGCGAGCCGACATGGTTCTGGCTGCGGGCGTCCAGCCCCTCGAACAGCTCGGCCACGGTGGCGCGGGTGTTCGGCTCTTGCCGGTTGCCCTGGCGCAGTTCCACCAGCGCGTTCGGTTCCTCGGAGCCGGCGGTAAAGACGCCGCGCGGGCGGTGATACTTGAAGCCGCGGCCCATCAGCCGCACGTCGTTGGCAAGCAGTGCCGAGGCCAGCGTGTCGCCGGCGTGCCCGGTATAGGACTTGCCGTCGAAGGTGAAATTCAGGCTGCGGTTGCGGTCGATCAGACCGCCGGACAGACGGGTCATGCCGCACCGCCTTTCAGCATCGCCAGCTTGACGTCGCGGGCAAGCTCGGCGCCCAGGATCTCATGCGTGACGGTGTTGCGGGTGACGACCAGCCAGCTGCGGTCGCCCTGCTCGTGGAACCACAGCTCGCGGTGGACGCCGGCCGGGTTGTCGCGCAGGTGCTGGTATTCATAGAAGCGCTGCGGCGCGTCGGCGGCCATGCCGTCGGGACGCTCCAGTAGGGTGGCATCGCCGAGATACGAGAACTCTTCCGAGTCGCGCAGGCCAAGCAGGGGATGGGGGATCAGCATCGTTTGGCCCTCAGTGCAGATTGGGCGTCGCGCCCATGCCTTTTTCGTCGATGGGATAGCCGCGCTCGAACCGGTCCAGGCGATAGGCGCGGGCGGTGTCGTGCGGCGTGTCGGTGGCCAGCAGATGCGCGAAGGCATAGCCCGAGGCCGGGGTGGCCTTGAAGCCGCCATAGCACCAGCCGGCGTTCAGATAGAGCCCCTCGACCGGCGTCTTGTCGATGATGGGCGAGCCGTCCATCGACATGTCCATGATGCCGCCCCAGATCCGCAGCAGCCGCGCCCGGCCGATGGCCGGCATCAGCGCCATGCCGCCCTGGGCCACGTCCTCGATCACCGCCATGTTGCCGCGTTGGGCGTACGAATTGTAGCCGTCGATGTCGCCGCCAAAGACTAACCCGCCTTTGTCGGACTGGCTGACATAGAAATGCCCGGCGCCGAAGGTGATGACGCCGTCGATCACCGGCTTCAGCCCCTCGGAGACGAAGGCTTGCAGCACATGGCTTTCGATCGGCAGGCGCATTCCGGCCATGGCCATGACCCGGCCCGACGAGCCCGCGACCGCCACGCCGACCTTCTTCGCGGCGATATAGCCGCGCGAGGTCTCGACGCCGCGCAGCCTGCCGCCCTCGATGCGGAAGCCGGTGACTTCGCAGTTCTGGATCAGGTCGACGCCGGCCCGGTCGGCGCCGCGGGCATAGCCCCAGGCGACGCCGTCATGGCGCGCGGTCCCGGCCCGGCGCTGCAGCAGCCCGCCCTTGATCGGGAAGCGGGCATTGTCGAAGTTCAGCCAGGGATACATGGCGCGCACGCCCTCGCGGTCCAGCAGTTCGGCATCGGCGCCCGCCAGCAGCATGGCATTGCCGCGCCGGCGATAGGCGTCGCGCTGGCCGTCGCTGTGGATCAGGTTCAGGATCCCGCGCTGGCTGACCATGGCGTTGAAATTGAATTCCTGTTCAAGCCCTTCCCAAAGCTTCATCGAGAATTCATAGAACGGCTCGTTGCCCGGCAGCAGGTAGTTCGAGCGGATGATCGTGGTGTTGCGCCCGATGTTGCCCGAGCCCAGCCAGCTTTTCTCGAGCACCGCGATGCGGGCCTGCTTGAAGGTCCTGGCCAGGTAATAGGCGGTTGCCAGTCCATGCCCGCCGCCGCCGACGATGATGTAATCGTAGGACGGCTGCGGATCGGGATTGCGCCAGATCGGCTTCCAGCCCTTGTGGCCGGTCAGGGCCTCCTTGATGACACGAAATCCCGAATATCTCACGGCGCCAGCACTCCGATTCGCCTTTCTTCGCAGGAAAGATACGCAAGATTTCGGGTGTCATTTGCCTTGAGAGGACAGGAATTTGCCTGTAAGGGACAGACGCAAGGTTTTTGTGACGCGGGGGCGGCATGGCGGACGAACCGCTGCGCATCGGGTTCATCCTGACGCCGGATTATTCGCTGATGTCCTTGACCGCGGCGGTCGAGCCCCTGCGCGCGGCGAACCAGTTGGCAGGGCGCGCGCTCTATCGCCCCAGCTATCATTCCGTCGCCGGCGGCTTTGCCGCGTCCACCTCGGGCGGCGGTTTCGCGACCGAGACCCTGCCCGATCCGGCGGCGCTGGACATGGCGCTGGTCGTCGCCGGCGGCAACCCGCTGCGCTATGAGGATGCGGCGCTGGCGCGGGGATTGCGGGCGTTGCAGAACCGCAAGGTCCGGCTGGGCGGGATTTCCGGCGGCGCCGCGATCCTGGCCCGGCTGGGGCTGATGGAGGGCCGACGCTTTACCCTGCACTGGGCGCATATCGACGCCTTGGCCGAGCACCAGCCCGACCTGCTGATCGAACGCGCGCTGTATGTCATCGACCGCGACCGCTTCACCTGCGCCGGCGGGGTTGCCGCGCTGGACATGATGTGCGCGCTGATCGCCCGCGACCACGGCGCCGCTTTCGCCCGGCAGGTGGCCGAGTGGTTCATCCACCCGCGCACCCGCAGCGCCGACGAGCCGCAGCAATCCCCGGTCGCCGAGCGCTTCGACCTGCGCCACCCCATGCTTGCGCAGGCGGTGGACCTGATGTTCAGCCACCTGTCCGACCCGCTGACGCCGGAACAGATCGCCGCCCAGGTCGGGTGCAGCCCGCGTCAGTTGCAGAGATTGTTCAACGATCAACTGGGATCCTCGATGATGGAGTTCTATCGCGAGATGCGGCTGCGCAAGGCCGACGAACTGGTGCAGCAGACGGCGCTGTCCATGCTCGACGTGGCGCTGGTGACCGGCTTCGCCAGCGCGGCGCATTTCTCGCGCCTCTATGCGGCGCGCTTCGGGATGCCGCCGGCCCGGCGCCGGCAGGCGATGCGAAAGCGGCCCTAGTCCGGGTAGATGCCGGGCGAGGTCGGCGCGCCATCGTCGAATTTCGCCAGGTATTCGACGATCATCGGCTTGTTGACCAGGAACCCCTTGTAGGTTGCCAGATCGTCCGGCAGGTCACGCAGCACCCGATGCAGCCGCCGGCCCCATTTCGGCACCGTCACGATGTCCTGCAACGCGCAGAGATAGCAGCGGATCGGGAACACGATGGCGTTCGAGCGCGGCAGCCGGAAGAAGGTCTGCAGTTCGACGCGCAGGAACTGCTTTTCGCCGACGTTTTCCGGGGTCAGCGTGCGCTTTTCCGGGCCCCATTCGGGATAGGTCTCGGGACTGGTGTCCAGCCGCGGGTTCACGGTCATGGTCCAGTTGAGCCGCCGGGCCGGCGTGTCCTGCTGCACGTTCAGCAGGAATTTCAGCGCGCGTTGGAAGATGCCCATCTCGGCCGCGCGCGGCACCGGCGCGTGCCATTCAAAGAAGTTCATGCCGATGTCGAAATCCAGGCTCCAGTCGGCCTGGCTGGTCACCATGCCGGCATCCATCCACAGGTTGTTCTCGCGCTGGTCCAGCAGCGCGAAATCGCCCTGGGTCTGGCGGGTGATGTATTCCATCGGCCCGTAGGGCAGGGTGGCATCGTCCATGAAGGTGAACGTGTCGTCGATGTCCAGCGGCCTGTTCACCCAGCGCCAGCGGTCGCCGTCGCGGTGCAGTTCGAACAGGTCCGGGTAATCCTCGGACTTGGCCACCATGATCAGTTCCAGCAGATCCCAGCCCGCCAGCCGCATATGCGGCAGGGACTGGCAGCGGCCCGGGTCGCGCTGCAGCGTGATGGCGCGGTCCGCCATCTCGGCGACGTAATGCTCGTCCACGTCGAAGCGGCGCTGGAACACGCTGTGGTCGGGACCGGCGGCGCGATGCGGCTCCATGTTCACCGAATACATGTATTCGTCGCGGTCGAAGGGAAACGGAAAGCGGCGGATCGCGGCGGGCGAGTTGTGATAGCTGTAGTCGCCGCGAAAGCTTTCCTTGTTGAAGGTGATGGTCATCGGAGCCTCCTATCGGTCGATGGTCAGGAGCTGTCCGCGAAAGCGCGAGACGCAGGGCATGATCTTGCGGGCGCGTTCCTCGGGTTCCAGCCAATGGTCGTGGTGTTCGATGGTGCCGTCGCAGGCGATGACATCGGTTTCGCATTGCCCGCAGGCGCCGCCCCGGCACAGCCAGGGCGCGGCGATGCCGGCGTTTTCAAGGGCTTCCAGCAGGCTTTCATGGGCGCCCACGGTCAGCGTCTTGTGGCTGCGGGCGCAGAACACCTGGAACGGCTCGCCGGGGGCGGGGGCCAGGAATTCCTCGGAATGCAGCGCGTCGCGGGGCCAGCCCAGCGATTGCGCGGTGTCGAGCACGGTGGAAATCATCCGGTCCGAGGCGCAGACGTAAAGATGCGTGCCCAGGGGCTGGCCCGACAGCAGCGCGGTCAGGTCGATGCGCGAGCCCTCGTCGCTGACATGGACATGCACGCCCTCGGGCAGCAGGGGCAGGGCGGCCAGCTCGTCCCGCGCCCGCACGGCGTAATGCAGCTCATAGGGCAGGCCCAGCCGCTGCAATTCGCGGGTCTGGGCGATGAAGGGGGTGATGCCGACGCCGCCGGCGATCAGCAGGTGCTTTCTGGCCGTCAGGTTCAGCGCAAACAGGTTCACCGGCAGGCCGACCCGCATCAGATCGCCCGGCCGGGCCTTTTCATGCATGAACAGGGAACCGCCCCGGCCCTGGTCCTCGCGCTGCACGGCGATTTCATAGCCCGAGCCGTCCTCGGGGTCCGAGATCAGCGAATAGGCGTTGCGGCGCAGGATGTCGCCGTCCTGCATCTCGACCATGACATGGGCGCCGCCGGAAAACAGCGGCAGCGGGCCCTTGTCGGGGCGTTCGAAGCGAAAGCGGGTGATGCGGGGCGACAGCGTTTCGCGCGCGGTCAGGATCAGGGGCTGCATCAGCGGATCTCCACGGGTTCGGGCACGTCGCCGGGGGTTTCGTCGTCGATGCAGACACCCTGGAAGGCGCCCAGCCGGCGCGAGAAATGGTCGCGCACGAACAGCGCGCGGCCGCAGCCGGGGCAGATATAGGGGTCTACGGTCACGTTTTCGGCGATGGTCTTGCAATGCACGCATTGCATCCGGCGGGCGGCGGTGCCGCGATGTTCGGACTGGATGGCGCCCAGCGGCAGGCCGGCGGCCAGAAGCTGCGCCTGGGCCTGGCCGATCAGGCCCTCGGAGCCGGCGAGAAAGGCTTGCAGCCCCATCGCGGCGCCCTGCAGGGCGCGGTCCAGCGCGGCGGGCAGTTCGGCGGTCGAGGCGACGCCGACCAGCTGCGCCGGGTTCAGCGCGGCCAACGCCGGCGCCATGGAAAAGCCGTCCTGGACATGCAGCACCACGGCCTTGCCGATCAGTTCGGGGGATCGTTCGGCCAGCGCCACAACCGCCGCCGCGCCCGCGTCATCGGTGACGATCAGCGCGCTGCGACAGGGCCGCGGCTCAAGCGGGGCATGGCGCGGGCGGCTGGCAAAGGGGGCGGTCGGCGGCGAGGTCATTCGATTGGTCCCTGGCAGATTTGGCTGAGGTCCGGGGGCGGCGATCCCGCCCCCGGCCGGTGTCTTAGCCCTTGGCGGTGCGGCGTTTCTTTTCCGGGTCGAAGAACGGCATCTGCCCGGTGGTGGCCGCGATCTCGCCATGGGTGGCGCAGTTCACGACCAGCTTGGTGCCTTCGTTCGCCAGTGCGACGGGCAGGCGGGCGATGGCGACGGTCCAGTTGTTCAGCGGCGAATGCATGGCCTGCGTGACCACGCCGACCTGCTTGCCGTCCTGCAGCACCGGCGCGCCGTTGCCCGGAACCTTGTCGCCTTCCAGCTTCAGGCCCCAGATCTTGAAGCGCTCCTTGCCCTTCAGGCGGTAATGCTCGTCCGCGCCGCGGAAGCCGGTCTTGCCGGGCGAGACGGTGAAGTCCAGGCCCAGTTCCCACAGCGTATCCCCGCCCGGCTCGTTGTCGAAGGGATACATTTCCGAATTGTCGTAGGGGAAGAACAGCAGGTAGCTTTCCGTCCGCAGCATGTCGAGCGTGGTGAAGCGGCAGGGGATGATGCCCATCTCCTTGCCCTCGTCCAGGATGCGGTCCCAGATCATCGGCGCGTCCTGGCCGCGCACGAACAGCTCATAACCGCGCTCGCCGGTATAGCCGGTGCGCGAGATCATCACCGGTTTGCCGAACAGCGAGGTCTGCAGATGCGCGAAATAGGGCAGGTCGCGGATGCCCGGGACGTGCTGGGCCAGGTAGTCGACCGCCAGCGGGCCTTGCAGCGACAGGTCGTGCAGGTTGTCGTCGAAGCGCACCGAGACGTCGCGGCCTTGGGTGGCCATGGTCAGCTGCTCGAAGCCCTGGCCGGCGCCGTGGACCACCATGAAGGCGTTGGGGCCGGTGCGATAGATCACGCAGTCGTCGATGAACTTGCCAGCGTCGTTCAGCATGCAGGCATAGACCGACCGGCCGGGCATCAGCTTTTCCAGGTTGCGCGTGGTCGCGCGCTCGATGACATGGCTGGCGGCGGCGCCGGTGATATGGACCTTTTTCAGGCCCGACACGTCCATCAGCCCGGCCTTGGTGCGGATCGCCAAGTATTCGGCATCCGGGTCGCCCGAGGTATAGGACCAGGCGGTGCCCATGCCGCTCCAGTCCTCAAGCTCCGAGCCGAGGGCGCGGTGGCGGTCGGCCAGCGTCGAAAAGCGCCAGGAATTCGTCATCTCGTCATTCTCCCATGGTCTTCGTTGGGACGGGGCCGGGTTGCCGGCCCCGCCGATTTCGGCTCAGGTGGGCAGCTGGAAGAACCAGTTGCTGAACAGCACGACCGCCGCACCCGCGATCAGCGCCAGATAGGGCAGGATGCCGGCGCGGCGCGGGCCGAGGTCGCCGTGGTCGCTGAGGCCCAGGTCCTCCATCGCCTCGCGCGGGAAATGGCCCTTGTCCTGATAGTAGTGGCGGAACCAGAACACCGGCAGGATGAAGCTGGCGAAGATCAGCCCCGACCACAGCGCGCCGGAATAGCCCCAGACCTTGGCACCGGCGCCCAGGAACATGGCGTTTACGAAGGCCAGAAGCGTGTTCAGCCCGATCAGCACGGTCGGCGCCCGCCAGGGCCGCTTCAGGTGCGGGCTGTCGATGCGGTGGATCCAGCCGGCGTTCAGGTTCAGGAAATTGAACATGATATAGCCCACGTTCGAGATGGCGAGGACGTAGAAATAGCCCGTCGCATCGGACGCCAGCGCGAGCAGGAACAGGTTGAAGCCCAGGTCGGTCCACATGGCGTTCGTGGGCGCGCCATGCTCGTTCACGTGGCTCAGGTAACGGGGCAGCCAGCCGTCGCGCGACCCCTGGTAGAGCGTGCGCGACGACCCGGCCATGGCGGTCATGATGGCCAGGAACAGCGCCAGGATCATCAGGATGACCAGGATCTGCGTGACGACCGCGCCACCGTTCACAAGTCCGGCCAGCGCCGCGCCGACGCCGGTGCCGTCGACGATGCCGGGCGCCAGCATCCCTTCGTGCCCCAGCACGCCCTGGAAGGCGAAGGGGATCAGGAAGAAGAAGACGATGCACAGCAGGCCGGAATAGAAGATGGCCTTGAAGGTGTCGGTCTCGGGGTTCCTGAACTCGGCCGTGTAGCAGACCGCGGTCTCGAAGCCATAGGTGGACCAGGCGGCGATATACATGGCGCCCAGGAACAGCGTCCAGCCGCCGATGTCCCAGGCCCCGTCGCTCGCGGCATAGGCGCTGGTCGGCGGCACGATGCCGGTGACGTTCATCGTGTCGATCGAGCCGTTCAGGATCGGCACCAGCCCGACCAGCAGCAGCGGCACCAGCACGACGATCGCCATGACCCGCTGCGCCTTGGCGGTCGAGGAAATCCCCCGGTGCTGGATCGCAAAGATCACCAGCATCAGGATCAGCCCGATCACGAAGGTCGCGTTGAAATGCAGCGTCCCGAGGCCCGGGACGGTCAGGGCCAGCGCCTCCCAGCTGCGGAAGGCCGGGGTCAGGGCCGCGACGCCGTCGGCCTGGGCCACGGCCCGGATGGCGGCATCGACGGGGGTGCCGGGATTGGCGGCCAGGTAGTCGATGACCGCCTGCGTCTGCGCGCCGTAGCTCGCGATATGGGCCGCAACCCAGTCGGCGACCTGCGGCGCGCTGGCCAGGGGAATGGGGAACAGCGCGTTCAGGATATAGCCCGCCGCAATGGCGCAGCCGAGCGACAGCACCGGCGACCACGCGAACCAGTTGCACCAGACCGACAGGGGCGCGATCAGCTTGGAGTAACGCAGCCAGGCCGTCGCGCCATAGACCGAGGCGCCGCCCGACTTGTTGCCGAACATGCCGGCCATTTCCGCATAGGTGAAGCTTTGCAGAAAGCCCATGCACATGGACAGCATCCAGACGACGAAGGCGGCCTTGCCCGCCACCCCGGCGATGCCCCCGATGGAAAACAGGACCAGGGGCGGCACCCCGGCCGCCACCCAGAAGGCACCTCGCCAGTCCAGCGCGCGGTGCAGCGTTCCCTGCGCGGCGGGAATGTCGCCCCCCGCCACGCCGGCCATCGGGCCGGTCGTCGATTGTTCAACCATTTGCGCATTTCCCTGTTGGACAAGCCGCCCCGGACCCTGTCGCGGGTCGCTTTCAGGCTGGCTCGGCATGTTGCGGCGCCGGGGCATCCCCTATGTCCCGGCGGCAGTCCCTTGCTTTGTCCGTCACAGGCAGCGACAGGCGCGCCCCTCCGCGATGCGGCGGGGGTTCCTTCCGGGGCCCGGCAGCCATCGGGCTGCACGGGACCGGCCAGCGTCTTGGGACGCCGGGCTGCAATCATGTCGAACCTCTCTGTCGTCAGCGCCGCGGCTTCAGGACCGCGGTCGTTCTTTCTTCGGGTCGTAATGCGGAAAGGCGGTGATGCGCGCGGGCAGGCGCTTTTGCTGCCCGTCGAGCTTGCCGACCTCGATTTCGGTGCCCTCGGCCGCATGGGTCACGTCCACGCGGGCCAGCGCAATCTGGCGGTCCAACAGCGGCGACCACATGGCCGAGGTGATTTCGCCCACCTGCGCCCGGCCGATATGCAGGCAGTCGCCGTGATGGGCCGGAATGCGGCTGTCGATCTCAAGGCCCACCAGCTTCCAGCGCGGGTTCTCCTTGCGCCGGATCAGCGCCTCGCGGCCGATGAAGTCGTCGGGCTTGGTCTTCAAGGGCACGGTGAAGCCGATGCCGGCCTCGAACGGGTCGGTCTGGTCGGTGAATTCGTAATCGGCAAAGATCAGCCCGGCCTCGATGCGCAGCAGGTCCAGCGCGGCCAAGCCCATGGGCTTGATGCCATGGGGCGCGCCGGCCTCGGCCACGGCGGCAAAGACCTCGGCCCCGTCCTTGGGATGGCAGAAGATCTCATAGCCCAGTTCGCCAGTGTAGCCGGTGCGCGAGACCACCACCGGGGCGCCTTTCGGGCCGTTCACCCGGCCGACGGTCCAGCGAAACCAGCCCAGTTCCGGGATCGCGGTCTGGTGCGGCGCGGTCCAGATCGCCGCGTTCATCACCTCGCGCGATTTCGGCCCCTGGACGGCCAGGTTGTGCAGCTGATCGGTCGAGGAGCGGATCATCACGTTCAGCCCCAGCGCCTGGGCCTGCTCGCGCATCCATTCGCCGCCGTAATCGGTGCCGCCGATCCAGCGGAAGCGGTCCGGGCCCATGCGGAACAGCGTGCCGTCGTCGACCATGCCGCCATGCGGATAGCACATCGCGGAATAGACCACCTGGCCCACGCCCAGCTTCTTGACGTCGCGGGTCAGCACCCATTGCATCAGGGCCTCGCTGTCCGGGCCGGTCACCTCGAACTTGCGCAGCGCCGACAGGTCCATCATGGCGACGCCGTTGCGGCAGGTGCGATACTCCTCCTCGGGCGAGGAGTTGGGGAAGGTGTTCGGCAGCCAGAAGCCCTTGTATTCTATGAAATCGCGGGTCAGCGCGGCGAAATTGTCGTGAAAGGCGGTCTGTCGGGTCATGATCGGCTCGGACTCGGGCATGGGCCGCCAGGCGGTGGCGCGCTGGAAGCGTTCGCTGGCGGCATAGCTGCGGACATGGATGTCCGACAGGTGCCAGCCATTGGCGGGGCTGGTGTCGTCGGGGCAGGCCGAGGACACGCAGACCACGTCGGTCAGCGCCCGCAGCAGCACATAGTCGCCCGGCCGCGACCAGGGCTCGTCGGTCATCAGCACACCATGCGCGTCGATCCAGGTGTTGAAGAAGAAATTCGCCGCCATCCAGCCCTTGCGCGGATCGACGCCGTATTCCGCCAGCGCGCCGTTGAAATTGTCCGAGCAGTTGGCATGGCCGGGATAGCCGATGTCGTCGTAATATTTCGCGGCGCAGGCCATGGCAAAGGCGTCGTGCCGGCCGCAGGTGTCCTGCACCACCTCGACCAGCGCATCCATGTCCTGGTCGAAATATTTCGCATGCAGCCCGGGCATGGCATAGCTGTGGCCCAGGATGGTGCGCGTCGTGGTCACGTCCAGCGGGTTCTGGATGCCGCGATCCAGCTTGCGGGCGTCGAAACACTGGAAATCCGTGCATTGCCGGCCGTCCACGTCCAGGATCTGGATATATTCGCCGGCGCGGACCAGATAGGCCTCGGCCGTGGCGGATTTCACCCGGATGTCCAGGATCGGATCGGCCAGCGGGTCGGGCAGCGCGAACTCCTGCTTGGCTCGCGGGCTGGCGCGGTCGATCAGCAGGGTCAGCGGACTGGCGGTGTCGCCGCTTTCCGGGTCCATCGGGTCGCCGGGCGCGCAGGCGATCAGCCAGCCGGCGCCTTCGGCGGTGAACTCGGCGCGGTCGCCCGCCGGGCTTGCGGCGCCGAACAGCGTGATGGCATGGTTCTTCGAAAGGTCTATGCCGCGCGCCGCGATGCCGCGCGCCAGCCGGGTCAGGCTCTCCTCGCCCGAGCTCAGCGCCCGGCGCAGCCCGTGCGGCTCGTCCGAGGCCGGGCCCAGCAGGCCGGGCCGGCCCTGCATGTCCACCGCGACCAGTTCGGCGCGCTGGCCGCCCTCGGCGTTGATGACGCTGACGCGGTCGCCCTGCGCCAGCGGCAGCAGCAGCGCGCCGCCGCCCGCCACGCTGTGGCGTTCCTGCGCCGGCGGGCGGCCGACGGGCGAGGCCACGCGCAACCCGCTGGGTCGTGGCGGGCCGGGGCGCAGCAGGCCGGGATAGGGGATGGCGCTCATCCGAGCCTCCATTGCCGGGGAAAGGACGGGGTCAGTTTCGCAGATAGGCTTCCATGCTGTCGTCCAGCGCGTCCTTCCAGGGCGTGTGGTGCACCGGCGCCATGGTCCCGGTGATGACCGAGCGATAGCAGTGGTTGCGGAAGGCCATGATGTCCTCGGCCTTGTGATGCTTCCATTCATAGAAGGCCGCGCAGGCGCCATCGACGTCGAAGCTGGGATAGTCGGTTTCCGCGATCAGTTCCTTGATGTAATCGCCCTGGTACTTGATCGCATATTTCACGTCGTCGTCGGCTTCCTCGCGCGCCTCGCGCTCGGCCACGTCGGCCAGCATCGCCTGCTTGTCGGCAGGCACCGCGATGCGGCCCAGGATGATGTCGCGCACATACCAGGCCTGGGCGTCGAACATGTTGAAGGTGAACCACTGGTCCTGCATGCCCAGGTAGAACATCCTGGGATTGTGGACATAGACCACCCCCTTGTAGAGATCGGCCGTCGCCAGCCGGTTCGCCGTCTTCAGCCGCAGATCGTCCGGCAGGAACGGGAAATAATGCCGATAGCCCGTGCACAGGATGATCGCATCGACCGTCTTGCTGGTGCCGTCGCTGAAATGGGCGGTCTTGCCCTCGACCCGGACCAGTGCCGGCTTTTCGTCCCAGTTGTCGGGCCAGTTGAAGCCCATGGGTGCGGTGCGATAGCAGGACGTGACCGATTTCGCGCCGTATTTCCAGCATTGCGAGCCGATGTCCTCGGCCGAGTAGCTGGCACCGACGATCAGCACGTCCTGTCCGCTGAACTCTCGCGCGTCGCGAAAGTCATGGGCATGGGTGATGCGGCCATAGAAATGCGTGAAGCCGGGATATTCGGGAACATTGGGGCTGGAGAAATGGCCCGAGGCGACGATCACGTGATCGAAGCGCTCCTTATAGACGTGGTCGCGTTCCATGTCGTGGACGGTGACGGTAAAGTCCTCGGCCTGGTCGTCGTATTCGACCCAGCGCACCACCGAATTGAAGCGGATCCAGTCGCGCACCCCGGCCTTTTTGATCCGGCCCTCGATATAGTCGAACATCACGGCCCGGGGCGGATACGAGGCGATCTGCTTGCCGAAATGCTCCTCGAAGGAATAATCGGCGAACTCCAGCCCTTCCTTGGGCCCGTTGGTCCACAGATAGCGATACATCGAGCCGTGCACGGGTTCGCCATGTTCGTCGGTCCCGGTGCGCCAGGTGTAGTTCCACAGCCCGCCCCAGTTCGACTGCTTTTCGAAACAGACGATCTCGGGGATCTCGGCCCCGTTGCGGAAAGCGGATTGAAAGGCACGCAGCTGGGCAAGCCCCGAGGGGCCAGCGCCGATGATGGCGACTCGCTTTGTCATGTCGATTTCCCTGTGGTTCGAACCAATTTGGCGGTTCTGTTCTTTTGGATTGAACCAATTAGAGGCCCAGATTCCCTTTCGGTCAACATTTTTAATTGCAAAGAAGAACCATGCTGCGAAATTTGGCGAAACGTTGCCGTTATTCGGGCAATGGGGGATCGCGTGCATTCATCCTTGGCGCAGCGGCTGGCGGTCACCGGCAGCCTGCCGCGGAACCTACACCGGGCGGGCTCGCCCATTCGAATCGGATTTCTGGCGCCGCTCAGCGGCCCATCCTCGCCCTGGGGCACGCCCGGGCTGGAGGGCTGCCTGATCTGGGCCAACTGGGTGAACGAACAGGGCGGCCTGGCGATCGGGCAGCAACGACGCAGGGTCGAGGTCCTGGCGCGCGACGCGGCCATCAGCGATCAGGAAACCCGCATCGCCGCGACAGAGCTGGTCGAGCGGGCCGGCGTCCGCATCATCCTGACGCTGGGGGGCGATTCGCTTGCGCCCGCGCTGCCCTGGCTGATGTCGCGGCGCGTCCTGACCACGACGCTGCTGCCCTTTGACCTGAGCCCCGAGACGCCCACGCTGATCGCCCCGGCCGAAGTGCATCCGATCTTCGTGGTGACGGGGGTCGAGTGGCTGGCAAGCACCCGGCCCGAGCTGAAGCGCGTGGCCCTGTGCAGCCAGCAGGACATGATGGGCCTGCCGTCGCTGGCCACCTATCGCGCCGCCTTCGCGGCCGAGGAGATGCAGATCGTCCGCGAACTGCGCTATCCGCCCCAGACCGCCGATGCCGCGGGCATGGTGGCGGCGATGCTGCAGGACGACCCCCAGGTGCTGTGCTGGTGCTCGTCCGAGCCGCATATGGTCCATGCCTTGACCGAGGCCGCCTTCCAGGCGGGCTTTGCCGGTCCGATCCTGTCCTGCACCGGCGACAACTATCGGCGCATGGTGGCGCGGACCTCGGCCGCGTTCATGGAGAATTTCATCTTTCACTTTCCCGACTTCGACGATCCTGCGCTGGCAGAGACCGCCTTCTTCTTTCGCCAGCCCGCAGCCTTTCACGCGGCATACCAGCAGCGCTATCCCGGCCATTGGTCGGCGGTCAGCTGGGAATATGCGGCGGCGCTGGACCTGTGGCAGCAGGCGGTCGAAATCGCCGGCAGCACCGATCCGGCCAAGGCCCTGGATTCGATGAAACGCGGCGGCCAGATGATGCAGGTGTTCGGACCCGCGCGCTGGTACGGCGAGGCGCTGTTCGGCATCGACAATGCCCTGATCGGCAGTTGGCCCGTCGTGCGCGTGACCGGGGGCGTCGCGCGCATCGCAGGCTTTCGCTCGGTCCTGGGCTGGCTGGACCGGCACGAACCCCTGCTGCTGCGCGAGATGCAGGCGCTTGGCCTTTTGTGGCAGCAGCGGCCCGGGATGGGGCCGGCCGGGGCGGTCAGCCCTCTTGCATGAGAAGGCGTTGTTCGTCGATCAGCATCTGCTGGACTAGGTCGGTCGCGGCGGCGATGTCCCCGGACGCCAGGGCGCCCAACAGATCGACATGGATGCGGCGCAGCTCGTCCATCCGGTCCGGCGTCAGCAGCCGGCGCAGCATCGCGCTGCGATGGCGCTGACGGCGTGCCTTGAGCACCAGGTCGTAGCAGGCCACCAGCAGCGGGTTGCCGGTGCCCTCGGCCAGCTTTTGCTGGAAATCCTCCTCGAGCCGGGCGAATTGCGCCGGATCGGTGGTGCGGCCCAGGTCCTCGGTGATCCGGGTCAGCGCCTCGATCCGGGCCAGCGACATGTTGAGGATGGCCAGGCGGGCGATTTCGGGTTCAAGGATGCCGCGCATCACATGCAGATGCAGCGGCCCGCTGTTGGCCACCACAGGCAGCGCGTTGTCCGATCGGTCGGGATCCACGACGAAGGATCCGGCGCCGGCCCGGCGCAGGATCAGGCCCTTCTGCTCAAGGATGTCCAGCGCCTCGCGCAAGGTGTTGCGGGCCACCTGCATGCTGGCGGCCAACTGGCGTTCGGACGGCAGGCGGCTGCCTTGCGGATAGACCCCCGAGGCCAAGCGCGCGCAGAGGACATCGACCACCATTTGCACGGACGGTCCCGCCCGTCCGGGAACAAGGGATTGCGGCGGCTGTGGCAACGGCGACAAGGCAAAGGACCCATAAAACGATCAGCCCTGTCTAGCGCGTCGGGCAGGGGTTTGCCAGCCCGACAGGGAACCAGTTGATCCAGTTCCCGTCTGGTTCAGATGTCCAGCGTAGTCTCCCGCTCCCATTGGGTCAGGTGCGCGGTATAGGCGTTCCATTCCTGCGTCTTCATCTTGATGAACGCCGCCGAGAAGGCATCCCCAAGCGCGCCTTTCAGTTCGGTGTCCTCGTCGAAGGCGCGGATGGCATCCAGCAGGTTCAGCGGCAGTTTCGGCGCGTCGGTGACGGTGTGGCCATCGGCATACATGTCGATGTCCCAGCGCCGGCCCGGGTCGGCCTTGGACTTCAGCCCGGACAGACCCGCCGCGATGATGACGGCCTGCAGCAGATAGGGGTTCACGGCGCCGTCCGGCAGGCGCAGCTCGAACCGGCCCGGGCCCGGAACACGCACCATATGGGTCCGGTTGTTGCCGGTCCAGGTGACCGAGTTCGGCGCCCAGGTCGCCCCCGAGGAGGTGCGCGGCGCGTTGATGCGCTTGTAGCTGTTCACGGTGGGACAGCAGGGCAGCGCCAGGGCCGAGGCGTGCTTCATGATCCCGCCCAGGAAATGCCGGCCTTCATCGGACAGGCTCAGGTCCTTGCTGTCGTCGGAAAAGGCGTTCCGGCCGTCCCTGGTCCAGACCGAGATATGGGCATGGCAGCCGTTTCCCGTCATGCCCATGATCGGCTTGGGCATGAAGGTCGCGCGCAGGCCGTGCTTTTCGGCAACGGCGCGGGTCATGAACTTGAAGAACGAATGCTTGTCGGCCGTGGCCATGGCATTGTCGTATTTCCAGTTCATTTCGAACTGGCCGTTCGCGTCCTCGTGGTCGCTTTGATAGGGCTCCCAACCCAGTTCCAGCATGTAGTCGCTGATTTCCGCGATCACGTCATAGCGGCGCAGGATCGCCTGCTGGTCATAGCAGGGCTTCACGGCGGTGTCGGCGCTGTCCGAGATCGCCTTGCCGTCCGGCGTCAGCAGAAAGAATTCGGGCTCGACCCCGGTCTTGACCTCAAGCCCCATGCCGGCGGCCTCGGCGACCAGCTTGCCCAGCACATTGCGGGGCGCCTGCTCCAGCGGGCCGTTGCCCGACATGACGCAGTTCGACGCGACCCAGGCGACTTCCTTTTTCCATGGCAGCTGGATGACCGAGTTCGCATCCGGCATGCCCAGCATGTCGGGATGGGCGGGCGTCAGGTCCAGCCAGGTCGCAAAGCCGGCAAAGCCCGCGCCGTTTTCCTGCATGTCGGCGATTGCCTGGGCCGGCGCCAGCTTGGCGCGCTGCGCGCCGAACAGGTCCGTATAGGAAATCATGAAGTATTTGACGCCCTTTTCGCGGGCGAATTCGACAAGATCTGTCATAGGATCAGGTCCCTGTTGGGTGAGGATTAAACCGGGGCGGGGTCTGTGCCCCGCCCTTCTGGTCAAGATCAGAAGCCGCCCTGACCGGGGATCCAGCTGGTGCCGGCCAGCGGCACGCCCGCCATGGCGGCCGCCTCGATGGTCAGGGCGCAAAGGTCCTCGGGCTCGAGGTTGTGGACATGGCTCTTGCCGCAGGCGCGCGCGATTGTCTGACATTCCAGGGTCATGACCGCAAGGTAATTGCGCAGCCTGCGCGCGCCCTCGACCGGGTCGAAGCGGGCCATCAGCTCGGGGTCCTGGGTGGTGATGCCGGCGGGGTCGCGGCCTTCGTGCCAGTCGTCATAGGCATCGGCGGTGGTGCCAAGCGCGGCATATTCGTCGCCCCACTTGGGGTCGTTTTCCCCCAGCGCGATCAGCGCGGCGGTGCCGATGGCCACCGCATCCGCGCCAAGCGCCAAGGCCTTGGCCACGTCCGCACCCGAGCGGATGCCCCCCGAAACGACCAGCTGCACCTTGCGGTGCATGCCCAGGTCCTGCAGCGCCTTCACCGCGGGGCGGATGCAGGCCAGCGTCGGCTGGCCGACGTTTTCGATGAACACGTCCTGGGTCGCGGCGGTGCCGCCCTGCATGCCGTCCAGCACCACCACGTCGGCCCCGGCCTTCACCGCCAGGGCGGTGTCGTAATAGGGTCGGGCGCCGCCCACCTTGATGTAGATCGGCTTTTCCCAGTTGGTGATCTCGCGCAGTTCCAGGATCTTGATTTCCAGATCATCCGGTCCGGTCCAGTCCGGGTGGCGGCAGGCCGACCGCTGGTCGATGCCCACCGGCAGGTTGCGCATGTTCGCCACGCGCTGGGTGATCTTCTGGCCCAGGAGCATGCCGCCGCCGCCGGGCTTCGCGCCCTGGCCCACGACGATCTCGATGGCATCGGCGCGGCGCAGGTCGTCGGGGTTCATGCCGTAGCGCGAGGGCAGGTACTGATAGACCAGCTTTTCGCTATGCCCGCGTTCCTCGTTGGTCATGCCGCCGTCGCCGGTGGTGGTCGAGGTGCCGGCCAGGGTGGCGCCGCGCCCCAGCGCCTCTTTCGCGGGGCCGGACAGCGCGCCGAAGCTCATGCCGGCGATGGTGATCGGGATCTTCAGTTCGATCGGTTTTTTCGCAAAGCGCGTGCCCAGCACGACCGAGGTGTCGCATTTCTCGCGGTAGCCTTCCAGCGGATAGCGGCTGATCGAGGCGCCCAGGAACAGCAGGTCGTCGAAATGCGGCACCCGCCGCTTGGCCCCGCCGCCCCGGATGTCGTAGATGCCGGTTTCGGCAGCGCGGCGGATTTCGGCGTTCACGGACGGCGAAAAGGTCCAGCTGTCGCGCGGCTTGGTTTGCGGGGTCTTGTCCATGATGTCCCTCATCAATAGGCACCGGCGTGATCGACGTGGAAGTTGTAAAGCGTCCGGGCCGAGCCGTATCGCTTGAATTCCGAAGGGTCGGCATCGGCGCCCGAGCGCTGCAGCAGGTCCCTGAGGATCTCGACATGTTCGGGGCGCATCTCCTTCTCGATGCAGTCCGAGCCGAGCGATTTCACCGAACCGCGCACGAACAGTCGCGCCTCGTAAAGGCTGTCCCCCAGCGCGTCGCCGGCATCGCCCAGCACGACCAGATTGCCCGATTGCGCCATGAAGGCCGACATGTGGCCGATGTTGCCGAACACCACGATGTCGATGCCCTTCATCGAAATGCCGCAGCGCGAGCTGGCGTTGCCCTTGATGACCAGAAGCCCGCCGTGGCCGGTGGCGCCCGCGTACTGGCTGGCGTCGCCGTCGATGATGACGGTGCCCGACATCATGTTTTCCGCCACCCCCGGCCCGGCCGAGCCGGTGACCCGCACGGTGGCCTGCTTGTTCATGCCGGCGCAGTAATAGCCGGTCGAACCCTTGACGGTGACCTCGATGGGCGCATCGAGGCCGACCGCGATGGCATGGGCGCCCTTGGGGTTCTCGACCACCCATTCGGTCTGGTTGGTCTGCGCAGCCTGCGCCTGCAAGGCGCTGTTCAGGTCGCGCAGGGTCGTCGATGACAGGTCGATGGTCTGCATTTCAGCGTTCCCAGAAATAGACGGTGGCGGGTTCGGGTTCCCAGACGCGAGCGGTCTCGATCCCGGGCAGGTTGGCGAGTGCGCGGTATTCGCTGCCGAAGGCGACGTAATCCTCGGTCTCGGCCATCACGGCGGGCTTGCAGGCGATGGGGTCGCGCACCACGCCGAAGCCGTTCCTGGTGCCGACGACAAAGGTGAAGAACCCGTCCAGGTCCTTCAGCGTGCCTTCCAGCGCCTCGCCCAGGTTCGCGCCCTCGGCCAGGCGGGACGAGATGTAGCAGGCGGCGACCTCGGTATCGTTCGCGGTCTGGGGGGCGAAGCCCTTTTCCGACAGCACGCGGCGCATCTGGTTGTGGTTCGAGAGCGACCCGTTGTGCACGAGGCACTGGTCCGTGCCGGTCGAGAACGGATGCGCCCCCAGCGTCGTCACCGCGCTTTCCGTCGCCATGCGGGTATGGCCGATGCCGTGGCTGCCGGCCATGCCGCGCAGCTGGAACCGCCGGGCCACGTCGCGGGGCAGGCCGACCTCCTTGTAGATCTCCATCGCATGGCCCGCGCCCATGACGCGGATGCCCTTTTCGGCCAGATAGGCGCGGGCCTGCGCCTCGGCCGCCTCCGGCAGGGTCAGGACGGCGTGGGTGTCGATCACGCGCATCGCGACCGGGCTTTCGATCGCATGGGACAGCGCCACGTCAAGGCCGTGGAAGGTCGCCTCGGGCGTGTCCGACTGGACGGTCAGCTTCAGCCGGCCGGCCTCGTCGCCATAGATCGCGATGCCCGCGCTGTCGGGTCCGCGGTCGGTCATGGTGACCAGCATGTCGGTCAGCAACTCACCAAGTTTCGGGCGCAGTTCTTCCTTTTTCAGGAACAGGCCTACGATGCCGCACATCTTCGTCTCCGTCATGTTCGGGTTTCTTCATATAACTTACACGAAAATTAAATTCGCAACAGGAAAATTATGAGAAACACCCTGCACTTCCGCCAAGCCGCCATGTGATCAGGAAAAGGGCGGCAGAGCGCATCCGGGGACGGGAAAACAGGCAGGGAAGGTATGATGGCGCGATTCGCGCGCCGGATTTCACAGGATGACCGCCGCGCGGGCAGGCTGGCGTATTTTGCGGCGCATCGGCGTAATTCCTGATGCACAACAATCTTGATCTTCAGGAAACTTTGCGGCGACGGCAGTCTCGCGCCGATGCTGGGAGCGATCTTCTGGACACGGGAACTATGCCATGAACCTCAAGACTGCCCTGGCGGCCCTGGCCGCCACCGCCCTGCCGCTGGGGGCCCTGGCCCAGACGGCCGAGCCGGCGCTGGACAGCGGCGACACCGCCTTTGTCGCCGCCTGCGCGATGATCGTCATGCTGATGATGCTGCCCGGCCTGGGCCTGTTCTATGCCGGCATGGCCCGCAGCAAGAACGTGCTGTCGGTGATGACCCATATCCTGGCCACCATCGCGCTGGTCTGCGTGCTGTGGATCCTGTTCGGCTATTCGCTGACCTTTGCGCCGTCCTCCTGGATGGCGGTGATCGGCGGCACCGGCAAGATGTTCCTGTCGGGCATCACCCAGGACAGCCTGGTCGGGACCATCCCCGAATACCTGTATGTCCTGTTCATGATGATGTTCGCCGCGATCACCCCGCCCCTGATCGTCGGCGCTTTCGCCGAGCGGATGAAGTTCTCGGCCGTGCTGATCTTCATGGCGGTCTGGCTGACGATCAACTATGTGCCGATGGCGCACATGGCCTGGGGCGGCGGCTGGGTCTTTGGCCTTGCGGTGCAGGACTTCGCGGGCGGCAACGTCGTCCACCTGAACGCCGGCATGGCGGCGCTGGTCTGCGCGCTGGTCGTGGGGCCGCGCCAGGGCTACGGCACCGCGATGATGGCGCCCCACAACATGACGATGACCTATACCGGCGGCGCCATGCTGTGGGTGGGCTGGCTGGCCTTCTGCGGCGGCTGCGCGCTGGCGGCGAACGGCTTTGCCACGCTGGTCATGCTGAACACCGCCCTGGGCGGGGCCGGCGGCGCGCTTGGCTGGATGGCGACGGAATGGGTGCATCGCAAGCGCCCCAGCACCTTCGGCCTGCTGTCGGGCTGCATCGCCGGGCTGGTCGCGATCACCCCGGCCTGCGGTTTTGTCGGACCCGCGGGCGCCATCGCGGTCGGGTTCCTGACCGCGCCGGTCTGCCTTTATGCCGTCGAAAGCGTCAAGCGCCGCTTCGGCTATGACGACAGTTTCGACGTGTTCGGCGTCCACGGCGTCGGCGCGGCGGTGGGCGGCATCCTGACCGTGATCTTCGCCGCCCCCGCGCTTGGCGGCCTGGGCTATCCCGAGGGGCGCACGATGCTGTCCCAGATGGTGCCGCAGGTCCTGATCATGGGCTTCAGCATCGGCGTGTCGCTGGTCACCACCTGGATCGCGCTGAAGGTGGCGGATGCGCTGGTCGGGCTGCGCGTCGACCCGGAAGTCGAGTTCGACGGCCTGGACACGGGCGAGCATGGCGAGGTCGGCTACCGCCTGGGCGATGGCGTCTATGCCGGGGCACCCAGCCAGCCCGTCGAACACGCGCCCGCCGCCGCGCGCCCTGCCGTCGCGCCCGCCGGGCAGCCGGGCTGACACCCTATGTCCTGCTTTGGGGGGGCCGGGTTCATCCCGGCCCCTTTTCCGTTCAGCGGGATTGCGGATAGGTGATGACCGACAGATAGCGCGCCGGAAGCGAGATCAGGTCCACCGGCCCGTGCGGCGCATCGGCGTCGAACAGCAGCGTGTCGCCCGGCTCAAGCCGATAGACCTGTTCGCCATGGCGATAGCCGACGATTCCGTCCAGCATGTACAGCATCTCGATCCCCTCGTGCTGGAAGGTCGGGAAGCGGTCGCTTTCTGCGCTGAGCACGATCAGATAGGGCTCGACCACCACGCCCGAGTTGTTCGACCCGATATGGCCCAGCAGGTGATACTGGTGGCCGGCGCGGGTGCCCTGACGCTCGATCTCGACACCCTGGCCCGCCTTGACGTGCATCGCGCCGCGCGGCTCGGCAAAGCCGGCGAAAAGCTGGACCAGCGGCACGCGCAGGGCATTGGCCAGCGCCTGCAAGGTGCCGAGCGAGGGCGAGATCACCCCGTTCTCGATCTTGGACAGCATGCCGATGGAAATCCCGGTCTGCGCCGACAGGTCCGAACCGGTCATGCGCTGGCGCTTGCGCAACTCGCGCACGGCGCGACCGATCGCGACTTCCAGGTTGCGTTCGGGCGCGTCGCGCAGGGCATGGGGGTTCTGGGTCAGGGTCTTCGCAGGACTGGAGGTCTTGGCCACGGCAATCTTTCCTTTGAGGAAAGTTCAGCTTGCGCCCGATCCTGGCCGCGCGCAATGGGTTCTGCCATGCGCCGGGGCCGCTTTTCGCTTGACCTGAGGGACAGGGGGTCCATCATTCCCGGACCCAGCGAATGAGGCCAGGGATGACGCGACTTCGTGTGAATGGCCGGGATCACGATCTGGACGTGGATCCCGAAACGCCGCTGCTGTGGGTCCTGCGCGACGAACTGCGCCTGACCGGCACCAAGTTCGGCTGCGGCATCGCGCAATGCGGTGCCTGCACGGTGATGCTGGACGGAATGCCCCGGCGGTCCTGCGTGACCCCCATCGGCATGATCGAGGGCAGCGAGGTCACCACCATCGAGGGCATGGAAGGCCCCGAGGTCGCCGCCGTGCAGGCGGCCTGGACGGCCATCGACGTGCCGCAATGCGGCTGGTGCCAGTCGGGGCAGGTCATGTCGGCGACCGCCCTTCTGCAACAGATCCCGCAGCCCAGCGACGAGGACATCAACAACGCGATGGCGGGAAACATCTGCCGCTGCGCCACCTATGTGCGGATCCGGCAGGCCATCCACGATGCCGCCCGGACGCTGGAGGGCTGATCGTGACCGTGCAGACGACGCGCCGGGGTTTCCTGGCAGGTGGGACAGGGCTGTTGCTGGCGCTGGCGCTTCCGGTCGGGCGGGGCCGGGCGCAGGTGACGGTGGCCGGGCCATTCGCGCCCAATGCCTTCATCCGCATCGGGACCGACGATCTGGTCACGGTGATGATCAAGCACCTCGAGATGGGGCAGGGGCCCTATACCGGCCTTGCGACCCTGGTGGCCGAGGAACTGGACGCCGACTGGTCGCAGATGCGGGCCGAAGGCGCGCCCGCCGACGACAGGCTGTATGCGAACCTCGCCTTCGGGGCGCAGGGGACCGGGGGGTCCACCGCCATCGCCAACAGCTTCATGCAGATGCGCAAGGCCGGCGCCGCCGCCCGCGCCATGCTGGTCGCCGCTGCGGCCGAGGAATGGGGCGTCCCCGCCTCCGAGATCACCGTCAAGGCGGGCGTCGTCGCGCATGAGGCCTCGGGCCGGTCGTCCGGCTTCGGCGCGCTGTCGACCGCCGCCGCCCGCCAGCCGGTGCCCGAAGACCCGCCGGTCAAGGCCCCCGCCGATTTCGTGCTGATCGGCACCGACCGGCCCAAGCTGGACAGCGCGTCGAAATCCACCGGCACCGCGCAATTCACCCTGGATGTCTATCGCGACGGGATGCTAACCGTGGTGGTGGCGCATCCGCCCCGGTTCGGCGCGACCCTGGCCCGCGTGGACGACAGCGCCGCCCTGGCGGTGAAAGGGGTCGAGATGGTGCGGACCGTGCCCTCGGGCGTGGCGGTCTATGCGACCAACACCTATGCCGCGATGAAGGGCCGCGACGCGCTGATCTTGGAATGGGACGACAGCAAAGCGGAAACGCGCAGCTCCACCCAGATGTTCGCAGCCTTCGCCGAGGCCGCCGCCCAGGGCGGCGAGACGGTCGAGGAAGAGGGCGACCTGTCAGCCATCGACGGCGCGGCCAGGGTGCTGACGGCCGAATACCGTTTCCCCTATCTGGCCCATGCGCCGATGGAACCCCTGGATGCGGTGATCGAGACCAAGGGCGGCAAGGCCGAGCTGTGGTTCGGCAGCCAGTTCCCGTTCTTTGACAAGCCCACCATCGCGGGCGCCCTGGGCATCGCGCCCGAGGACGTGACGATCAACGTGCTGATGGCGGGCGGATCCTTCGGTCGGCGGGCGCAGGGCTCGGCCCATCTGGCGGCCGAGGTCGGTGCAATCGCCAAGGCCGCCGGGCGCGACGGCGCCTTCAAGCTGGTCTGGACCCGAGAGGACGACGTGAAGGGCGGCTATTACCGCCCGATGACCGTCCACCGCCTGCGCGCGGGGCTAGACACGGACGGAGCCATCATCGGGTGGGAAAACGTCGTCGCGAACCAGTCGATCATGGCGGGCACGCCGATGGAGGCGATGCTGAAGGGCGGCCCGGACAACAGCTCATTCGAAGGCTCCACCGGCCTGCCCTACCGCCTGGGCGCCAAGCGCATCGGCTGGGCGCGGATGGAAAGCCCGGTCAGCGTGCTGTGGTGGCGCTCGGTTGGCCACACCCACACCGCCTATGCGGTCGAGACCTTCCTAGACGAGGTTCTGGAGGCCGC
Source organism: Paracoccus yeei ATCC BAA-599 (assembly GCF_000622145.1). Taxonomy (GTDB): domain Bacteria; phylum Pseudomonadota; class Alphaproteobacteria; order Rhodobacterales; family Rhodobacteraceae; genus Paracoccus; species Paracoccus yeei. Next base: position 62,273 of record NZ_JHWH01000019.1, read on the forward strand.
CGGAAAGGATCCCGTGCAGGGCCGCCTGGACCTGCTGCCGCCCGAGGCCGCGCGCGAACGCGCCGTGATTGCCGAGGCCGCCCGCATGGCCGGTTGGCAGGGACCGCGCCGCGACGGCAAGGGCTATGGCATCGCCTATGCGAAAAGCTTCGGCACCTATGTCGCCGAGGTGGTCGAGGTCGAGGATCGCGGCGGCACCCCGCGCGTCACCCGCGTCTGGTGCGCCGTCGATTGCGGCATCGCCGTCAATCCCAACCTGATCCGCGCGCAGATGGAGGGCGGCATCGGCTATGCCCTGTCCGCCGCGCTGCACAGCCGCATCACCCTGGCGCCGGGGGGCACCGTGGAACAGTCGAATTTCCACGACTATCCCATGCTGCGGATCGCCGAGATGCCGGCGGTCGAGGTCTCGATCATCCGCAGCGCCGCGGATCCGACCGGCGTCGGCGAACCGGGCGTGCCGCCGCTGGCCCCGGCGATGGCCAATGCCTGGCGCGCCTTGAACGGGGCTCGGCAATACCAGCTTCCTTTCGGCGGAGCGATTTCATGAGATCAGTCACGGCCGTTCTTGTCCCGGCGCTGTTCTGCGCCGCGCCGCTTTGGGCGCAGGACGACCTGCAAACCCCCGACGCCTTCGCTGCCATCGCCGACAAGGCCGAAAGGTCCGCCGCCCTGTTTCAGGAAATGGGCAAGGTGCTGACCCATCCGCGCTGCCTGAACTGCCACCCGGTCACCGGCGGGCCGACGCAGGGCGACGACATGCATCCCCACGATCCGCCCGTGGTGCGCGGAGAGGCCGATTTCGGCGCGCCGGGGATGACCTGCAACACCTGCCACGGGGCCGAGAATGTCACCCTGACCGGCGGCCAGGGCAGCATTCCGGGGCACGAGCCCTGGTCGCTGGCCCCGGTCAGCATGGGCTGGGTCGGCCTGTCCCTGGGCGAGATCTGCCAGCAGATCAAGGATCCCGAGCGCAACGGCGGCAAGACGCTGGAAGAGCTTCACGAACACAACGCCCATGACGGCCTGGTCGGCTGGGGCTGGCATCCCGGCGCGGGCCGCGAGCCCGCCCCCGGCAGCCAGGAGATCTTCGGCCAGCTGACGCGGGCCTGGATCGACACCGGAGCCGCCTGTCCCGGGTGATCGGGGAGGTGTAGCTCCGGTCCAGGCGTATTGCCGGGAAGACACGTTCGTAAAAAGAACCGGTTGCCTGCGTAGCGGCATCGGTGGCCATCACCCCGCCGGCGGCGCGACATGGTGATCGTGGCGCAATACCGCCTGAGCCTTGGGCAGCCGTGGCAGCGGGGAACGGAACGAAGTTGGGACTGGGGTCGGCTGACGTCGCATGGATCGTTGATGCACCGGGACGGCATCCCGATCATCCGGAACCGGACATTCCGGCGCACCACGGACAGCGATCATCCTCCAGGGTGGCCATCAAGGTGGAGTTTGGCGACTTCAACCACGGACCCTGCGGAGCCCCCGATGACCAGGACCAACTGCTCCCGGCACACGATGTCCTGCACCAAGCAGAAAGGTCTTGCAGTATGATATCCGATCAGATGACAGCGTTGGGAACGACGGATCGCGGTTTCCATTTCCGCATCGCTCAGGCCAGCCGCAATGATAATCTGGCGCTGTGGCAGCGCAGCGCGGTCGAACATCGCCGGATCGAAGCGCCGGAGTGTTGACAGGAATTCCCGACGCCGAACCTCCCGCCGTGCAAGCAGTCTATGAACGACAGGCTCGACGGCGCAATCCGCTAGATGACGGCTTCCTCCAGGAATGGCTCGTTGGCCGCAATCCGCTCATAACGGAAGGGCGTCAGATCCAGCGTCTGGAACGCCCCGTAAAGGATCAGCTCGGAAACGGCGCGCCCCACTGCTGGCGATTGCTGCAGCCCATGGCCGGAAAAGCCGTTTGCGAACATGAAGTTCCTGATCTGGGGGTGAAAGCCCACGATGCCGTTGTGGTCCAGCATGTTGTATTCGTAATGTCCGCACCAGCTTTGCATGACCCGCAGCGCGTCAAAGGCGGGGATCCGGTGCCAAAGCGCCGGCCAGATGCGATCCTCGAATTCGTCGTGCCGGATGGCGAAGTCGTCGAAATCCGCGGGACCGTCGTCCAGCGGCGTGTTGCCGGTCAGGAACAACTCGCCCTCGGGCCGGACGAAGGTCCCCGACAGGTCGATGACGTTGGGCATGCGGCCGGGGACCGGCGTCTCGCTTGCAAAGACGAAGCTGTAGCGCTTGTGGGGCATGACGGGGATCGACAGGCCCGCCATGGCCGCGACCTGCTGGGCGCGCGGGCCTGCCGCATTGACCAGCGTGCCGCAAGACACCACCTCTCCGGTCGAAAGCTTGACGGAGGTCACACGGTCGTCTTCGACCTCAAGCCCTGTCACGGCATTGTCGATATACTCCACCCCTTCGGCCCGCGCCGCGCGGCGAAAGCCGTTCAGCAAGCCCATGGAATCGAACCAGCCCTCGTCTTTGGATCCCCAGGATCCCCCCGCCAGATCCTCGACGTTCAGCCAGGAAAACCGGTCCTTCAGCGCGCCCTGGTCCAGATAGACGGTATGGGCGCCCAGGCTGCGCTGCATCTCGACCCGTGCCCGGGCGGCGTCCGCCCCCTCGGGCGAGACGCAGTAGAGATAGCCGTGTTCCTTGAAGCCCAGGCTGGGTATTGCCTCGCCGGGGAAATAGGGTGCCATCGCCTCGCCGAAGTCGCGGATGAACGCGATGCCGAACTGGCTGATCTTGACGTTGATCGGGTTCGAATACTGCTGGCGGATCGCGCTTGTGGACAGCGCGGTCGAGGAAAACTCGTAGGTGCTGTCGCGTTCGACGACCAGAACGCTGATGTCCTTGTCCATCTGGCGGCTCAGCCAGTAGGCGGTCGAGGAGCCGACAACGGCGCCGCCGACGATGACGATGTCATAGGACGTGCGCTTGGGTGCTTTGTAGGCGGGAATGGGCATGGCGGACCTTACCGGGCAAAAGAGGCAATCAGGGCATCCGTCCCGCGCGCCAGCACGCCGAGATCGGACCCCACCGCGACCATGGTGAAGCCATCGGCAAGATAGCGGTCGGCATCGGCCTTGACGGGCGCAAGGGTTCCAGAGGCGCGGCCCGCCTTGTGCGCGGCCTCGCGCACCGAGGCAATGGCTTCCTGGACCCGGGGCGCGTTCGGGTTGCCCATCTCGTTCATGTTGGTCGAAAGGTCGCCCGGCCCGACGAACACGACGTCGACGCCTTCGACAGCGGCAATCTCGGCGGCATTCGCCACCCCGGTCTCGCATTCGATCTGTACGGCCAGCAACTGGTTGGTGCGGGCGTTGCGGTGATAGTCGGCGATGCGCCCGAACTGGTTGGCACGGTGACCGACCGAAAATCCGCGGAAACCGGATGGCGCATAGGTCATGGCCGCCACGATGTCCGCAGCCTGGCGGGCGGTGCGGACATTCGGGACCATCAGGCTGCGCGCGCCGATGTCCATGAACTGCTTGATGACGATCGGGTCGTCCGACGGCAGGCGGACCACGCCTTCGCAGGGAAAGGCCGCGATCACCTGCAGCTGGGCCATGACGGACCGCAGGTCGTTGGGGCTGTGTTCGCCGTCCACCAGCAGCCAGTCGGCACCTGCGCCGGCCGCGACCTCGGTCGTCAGGGCGCTGGACAGGCTGCACCACAAGCCGATCGCCCGGTGCCCACCGACGAGGCCTTCTTTCAGGGAATTGGGACGCTCTTTCATAGCCACTCCAGAAACGAATTGCCTTTATTTGTATGATGACATACATCATATGTAATTGTATCGCAATCTCGTTGTGAGGGAGGAAGGCAATGAAGATCGGTTTCATCGGCCTTGGTGTGATGGGCGCGCCGATGGCGCGTCACCTTGCCGATGCGGGGCACGAGTTGTTTACCACGCTCCACCGCTCTGGCCTGCCCGAGGGTCTGGCGGCAACCGTGCTGGAAAGCCCCGCGGCCGTTGCACGGGCAAGCGAGGTCGTCATCACCATGTTGCCCGATACGCCCGATGTCGACCGCGTGATAACCGGACCGCAGGGCGTGGCCGAAGGCGTGCAGTCCGGCGCGCTTGTCGTGGACATGAGTTCGATCAGCCCCATCGCCACGCGCCGGATAGCGGGCCAGGTCCAGGAGGCGGGTGCCGGATACCTGGACGCCCCGGTTTCGGGTGGCGAGGTGGGGGCCAAGGCCGCCAGCCTGACGATCATGGTCGGCGGCGATCAGGGCGATTTCGACCGCGCAAGGCCGCTGTTCGACCTGATGGGCAAGAACATCACCCTGGTGGGCGACATCGGCGCGGGACAGACCTGCAAGATCGCCAACCAGATCATCGTCGCCCTGAACATCGAGGCCGTGGCCGAGGCGCTGGTCTTTGCCTCGAAGGCCGGCTGCGATCCCGCCAAGGTGCGCCAGGCGCTCTTGGGCGGCTTTGCCGCATCCCGCGTGCTGGAGATTCACGCAGAGCGGATGATCCGCCGCACCTTCGATCCGGGCTTCCGCATCCGCCTGCACCAGAAGGATCTGGGGCTGGCCCTGGAAAGCGCCCGCGCCCTTGGTGTCTCGCTTCCCAACACCGCGACGGCCCAGGAACTGATGAACGCTTGTGCCGCGCGTGGCGGGGCGGAAAGCGACCATTCGGCCTTGGTGACCGCGCTGGAAGCTCTGGCCGATCACCCCGTGGCAACAACAGGGGTCCAATAGATGCGTGGGACCGGAAAGGCCGATGTTTTCGTCATGTTGGCGCACCCTGTGGGTCACGCCAAAAGCCCAGGGATCTTTAACGAAATCTTCGAGGAACGCGGGCTTGACAGCCTGATGGTCCCGATGAGTTGCCGCCCCGAGGATTTCGACACCTTCTGGGCAGGCATCACGGCGGCGGAAAACGTGCGCGGAATCATCGTCTCGGTGCCCTTCAAGACGCGAGCCTTTGAAAAATGCGCCGCGGCGCATGACAGGGCCGCGCGGGTAGGAAGCGCGAATGCGGTCCGGCGCCAGGCCGACGGCACATGGTATGCCGACAATTTCGACGGTGTCGGCTTCATTGACGGCCTCAAGGCGGGCGGGCACCGGATCGCCGGCCAGCGCATCCTGCAAGTCGGGGCGGGCGGGGCGGGCGCGTCCCTGACCTATTGCCTGGCCGAGGAGGGTGCTGCCTTCATCCGGTTGAACGACATCGATCACGACCGCGCCGCCCGTCTTGCCGAACGCGTGCAGCAAGCGTTCCCGTCCTGCCAGATCGAACTGGGCGAGGCCGATCCGCGCGGCATGGACATGGCCATCAATGCAACCCCCATCGGGCTGCGCGAGACCGACCCGTTGCCGCTTGATGTGACGGGACTGACGCCCGGGATGACTGTGGTGGACATCATCATGGAGCCCGCGGAAACGGGGCTGCTGCGCGAGGCGCGGCGGATCGGCTGCCGCATTCAGCCCGGCCGCCCGATGATGGATTATCAGGTCGAGGGCATGAGCCGCTTTTTCGATATCGACCGGCAGGACCGCTGACATGGCCGAGATCGAAACTGCCGTCGTTATCGGCGGGACCTCGGGCATCGGCAAGGCCATCGCCTTGCGCTTTGCCGAAACCGGCGCGAGGATCGTCATTGCCGGACGAGACGAAGGACGCGGCCGGGGCGCTGTGGCCGAGGCGCAGGCCCGCGGAGCCGCCGGAGCGACCTTTGTGGCCGTCGATGTGGCCGATTCCGCCTCGATCGAGGCGCTTGCCGGTGCTGTCGAGGCCGAGATCGGCATTCCTGCGGTTCTGGTCAACAGCGCGGGGATTCTGCAAAGCGGCAAGCATGTGCTGGACCAGGCGCTGGATGAAGACGAGCGCATGTGGCGCATCAACTACCGGGGCACGCTGGTCGGCTGTCAGGTGTTCGGGCGGCAGATGCAGCGCGCGGGACGCGGCGCCATCCTGAACGTCGGTTCTCTGGCCTCCTTTGCGCCGCTGTCGCTACCGTCCTATACTCCGGGAAAGCAGGCGATGATGGGTCTGACGGGCATTCTCGCGGCCGAACTTGGCCCGCATGGCATTCGCGTCAACGCGGTCGCACCGGGTTACACACTGTCGGATGGGCTGAAGGCCAAGATCGCGGCGGGCGAACGCGACCCCGAAGCGATCACCGCCACGACGGCGCTGCGCAAGTTCGTGCAGCCATCGGACGTGGCCGAGGCCGCGTTGTTCCTCTGCTCGGATCGCGCGGCAGCGATCACGGGCGTCACGCTGCCGGTGGATGCAGGCTGGCTGATCCAGGCGCCCTACGCGCATTACCTGCGTGGAAACCCGATCCGAAAGGCTCAGAACCAATGACCGATATCGCCCGTTTCGATTTTGACACCCGCATTCACCACGGCGTCGTTCACCACGGCATCGTTTATCTGACCGGGCAGGTGGCGACACCCGGCCAGTCGGCAGGCGACCAGATGCGCGAGGTTCTGGCAAAGATCGACGATCTGCTGGCCAAGGCAGGGACCGACAGGACGCGAATCCTGCATGTCCAGATGTGGCTGGACGACGTGCGCGACTTTGACGAAGTCAACACGGTCTGGGACGCCTGGATGCCCATGGACCATGCCCCCGCGCGATCCTCGGGCCAGGGCCGGATGGCCAAGCCGGGCATGCTGGTCGAACTGATCGTCACCGCTGCCCTGTGATAGGCTCTGGATCGGGCCTGGCGTTTGCCGCATATCAAGACCGCCAAGGGGGGACCGGACATGACAAGGCGCAAGACATTGACGACACAGGTCGCCGACGCCCTTGCCGAGCGGATCCATGCCGGAACCCTGGCCCCGGGCAGCCAGCTGCCGACCGAGGCCGAGCTTTGCGCCGAATTCGACGTCAGCCGGACAGTCGTTCGCGAGGCCGTCGCCCGCCTGCGTTCGGGCGGTCTGGTGACCGCGCAGCAGGGCAGGGGCGTCTTTGTCAACGAGACGCCAAGCCCACAAAGCTTCCTGATCTCGGAGGACGACCTGCGGTCGCTGCCGGAAACCATCGCGCTTCTGGAACTGCGCCTCAGCATCGAGGTCGAGGCCGCCGCCCTTTGCGCCGAACGACGCACCGATGACGAGGCGCGCGAGATCCGGGCGCTGATGGAGCAGGTGGACGCACGCCACCCCGATCCGAAGGCGGTAAAGATACATTACGACTACGATTTTCACATCAAGATCGCGCAATGCGCGCGCAACGACTTCATGGCGGGCTTTCTGGAGTATCTGCGCCCCTTCATCGTGCCGCGTTTCAATCTGGGGCAGTTCGTGCCGCCGGAAACCAAGGATGCCTATTACCGCAAGATTCATGCCGAGCACGACGCGATCGTTGCTGCCATCGACAACCGCGATCCCGATGCTGCACGCGACGAGATGCGGCAGCACCTGACCAACAGCCTGGAACGCCTGCGTATCCTGGCCGCACAAAATGCCGGCGCCGCGCAGGGAAGCGCCGGTCCGCTGGATACGACGCAGCTGCTGGCGGGTCTGGCGGGCCGTTCGAAATCGGGCAACCAGTGACCGACATCAAGAATATCTTTATGGCCCTGTTCGACGCAGCGGTGCGCGCCGCCGACGCGGGCCCTGCCTTGGCGTGGCTGCTTCCCAGCCGCCCAAGGGCCGCACCATTGTCAGCGGCGCCGGCAAAGGCTCTGCCGGCATGGCGGCAGCCTTCGAGGCGATGTGGGATGGCCTGCCTGAGGGACTCGTGGTGACGCCCTACGGCTACGGGACACGCTGCCAGCGCATCAAGGTGGCCAAAGCAAGCCACCCGTGCCCGACGAAGCAGGACTGAAGGCCACACGCCGGCTGATGCAGATGGTCGCTGACCGGTCGCCCGACGATCTGGTGATCGCGCTGGTTCCAGGCGGCGGATCGCCGCTGCTGCCGCGCCGCCGGACAATCTGACGCCGGACGACGAGATCGCCGTGAACACCGCGCTTATAGGCTCGGGGTCGCCGATCTCGGCCATGAACACGGTGCGCAAGCATCTGTCATGCGTCAAGGGCGGCAGGCTGGCCTTGGCGGCTTGGCCGGCGGGGGTAGTGACCTTTGTTCTGTCCGACATTCCGGGCAATAACCTGGCTCTTGTGGCGTCAGGACCAACTGTTGGAGTTGGGCGCGAACCGGGCGACCCTGGTGCTGGCCTCGGCCGACGCTCCACGCCTCCCTATCTAGGAGAGCTTCAACCGGCTGACCAATGTGGCGTTCTCCTTTACCAACCACGAGGAAAGCCAGCCCTGCCACCTGAAGCTGAAGGACCCCTTGATCCCCATCGCGGTGAACCTGCCGCTTTATGCCGAGCCGGCGCAGCGCTACTGCCCGGCCGGGGTCTATGAGGTGCTGGAGGGACCCGAGGGCCGCGCTTCCAGATCAACTTCCAGAACTGCGTGCATTGCAAGACCTGCGACATCAAGGATCCCAGCCAGAACATCGTCTGGACCACACCCCAGGGCGGCGACGGCCCGAACTACCCGAATATGTGACAAGCCCTGCTTGCCGATTATGATTTCTTCTTGGCGGATTGGGCGGGCAAGCTGCGCGATACTTCCCCGGAAAATGGCCGGGGGACAGCATGTCGGAGATCAAGCGCAACTTCATCGGCGGAGACTGGGTCGAAGCGGAAGAGGCCAGCGAAAACCGCAACCCCGCCAACCCGGATGACCTGATCGGGTTTTATGCGCGGGGCGGGGCAGGCGACATTGCGGCGGCGGTGGATGCGGCCCGTGCGGCGCAGTCGGGATGGGGCAATGCCTCGCCCCAACGGCGGGCCGATGTCCTGCGCCGGGCCGGAGACATGCTGCTGGCCCGCAATGACGAGATCGGGCGGCTCCTTGCGCGCGAAGAAGGCAAGACCCTGGCCGAGGCCAAGGGCGAAGCGTTGCGCGCGGCGCAACTTTTCCACTTCTTCTCGGGCGAGGCGGTACGCAATCCGGGCGAAAAGCTGAACGCGATCCGCGAGGGCGTCGAGGTGGATGTCATGCGCGAACCGCTTGGCGTCGTCGGCCTGATCACACCCTGGAACTTTCCGATCGCCATTCCGGCCTGGAAGGCGGCCCCCGCACTGGCCGCTGGCAATGCGGTCGTGATGAAGCCCGCCGAACTGACGCCAGGCTGCGCCCATCTTCTGGCCGAAGTGCTGGAGCAGGCAGGCTGCCCGCCGGGGGTCTTCAACCTGGTCATGGGCAAGGGCTCCGAGATCGGTAACGCCCTGGTCGAGCACCCGGACGTGGCCGCGATCTCGTTCACCGGGTCCGAGCGGGTCGGGCGGGGCATTGCGCAGGGTTGCGCAAGGACCATGAAGAAGGTCCAGCTGGAAATGGGCGGCAAGAACCCGATGGTGGTGCTGGCCGACGCCGATCTGGATCTGGCGGTGAATGCCTGCCTGAACGGCGCCTTCTTTTCCACCGGACAGCGCTGCACCGCCTCGTCGCGCCTGATCGTCGAGGCAGAGGTTCATGATGCCTTTGTGGAACGACTAGAGAAGGCCATGGCCGCGCTGGTGATCGGCGATCCGCTGGACGCCGCGACGCAGATCGGGCCCGTGGTGTCCGAAAGCCAGCTTGCCGGCAATCTCGACTATGTCCGCATCGCAGGCGAGGAAGGCTGCGCGGTGATCGGCGGCGAACGCCTGGACCGCCCCGGCAGCTTCCAGGCGCCAGCGCTGTTCCTGGGCGCCACGAATGCCATGCGGTCGAGCCGCGAGGAAATCTTCGGCCCCTGCGCCTCGGTCATCCGTGTCGCGGATTTCGATGAGGCGCTGGCGGTGGCCAACGACACGCCGTTCGGGCTGTCCTCGGGGATCTGCACGGCATCGCTGAAGCACGCGACCGCCTTCCGGCGCGGCTCCAATGCCGGGATGGTCATGGTCAACCTGCCAACTGCCGGCGTGGATTATCACGTGCCCTTCGGCGGGCGCGGCGCCTCAAGCCTGGGCGGGCGCGAACAGGGACGTATTGCCATGGATTTCTATACGTCGGTCAAGACCAGCTATATCTTCGCGGGTTAGATCATGAGCCTTGCATTGCAACTTGCCGCCATCCTGGGCCCGCGCGGCTGGATTCCGGGGCACGAGGCCGCACCCTGGCAGCGCGACTGGCTGGACTGTTACGGCGAACGGCCGCTGGGTGTCGCTCGACCAGCCTCAACCGACGAGGTCGCGGCTGTGGCTGCTGCCTGCCATGCAGCGGGGGTGCCGGTGGTGCCGCAGGGCGGAAACACAGGGCTGTGCGGCGGCGCCGTGCTGGGACAAGCCGGCGGCGTGATCCTGTCGCTGGCGCGGATGGCCGACATCGGCACCCCCGATCCTGCCAGCGGTTCGATCGAGGTCGGCGCCGGGGCGGTGCTGCAATGCGTGCACGAGGCGCTGCACGGGTCGGGCCTGATGTTTCCCCTGCACCTGGGCGCCGAAGGCAGCGCCCAGATCGGCGGGCTGATCGGGACCAACGCCGGGGGCAGCCATGCCTTTCGATACGGCATGATGGGCGACCTGGTTCTGGGGGTCGAGGCGGTGTTGGCCGACGGCACCGTCTGGAACGGGCTGCGCGCTGTGCAGAAAGACAACGCAGGATACCCGCTGCGCCGCCTGCTCTGCGGGGCCGAGGGCACCTTGAGCATCGTGACCCGCGCCGTCTTGCGCCTTGTTCCCGAACCACGCCAGCGTGCGACCGCGCTGCTGACCCTGCCTGACCTGACCGCCGCCACAGCCTTCGGCATCCGGCTGCGGGCCGAGGCGGGCGAGTTCCTGACCGGGCTCGAGTTCTTTTCCGGTCTGGGGCTGGATCTGGCGTTGGAGCATGTCCCGGGGCTCGCGATGCCGTTGGAAACGCGCGGAAGCTGTTACCTGCTGGTCGAGGTGGCCAGCGGCTCGGCACTGGTGCCCCTGGACGATATCCTGGGCGGCGTGCTGGAGCAGGGTATGGAGGACGGGCTGGTCCTGGATGGCGCCCTGGCCGCCTCCGAGGCGCAACGCGCGGCTTTCTGGCGGCTGCGCGAGGAACAGCCCGAGGGGCAACGGCGGGAAGGGCCGCAGCTCAAGCACGACATCTCGGTCCCGCCGGGGCGGATCGCCGATTTCGTGGCCGAAGGGGCCACCCTGTGCGAGGGCCTGGTTCCCGGCGTCAGGATCAACCCCTTCGGTCATCTGGCAGACGGCAACATCCACTATAACTTGACACCACCCGCAGGCGTGGCCGGTTTCGCGGGCCGCGATCAGGACCTGGGGCTGGCCTTGGCGAAACTGGCGGCGCGGATGGGCGGCAGCTTTGCCGCCGAACACGGGCTGGGACGGGCCAAGATCGCCTTGGCCGATGCCGTGCGGCCCGCAGTCGAACGTCGGATCATGGCGCGCATCAAGGCTGCCTTCGATGCGGACGGCATGCTGAATCCGGGAGCGGTCGTTGGTGGCGTCCAACAAGAATAATTTGTCGTTCTGTCGCAAATCTTGGTTTTTCAGGCCGGCGTTGAACGCCACTCTTCCCAGACAGCCGTAACATTTTCTGGTGGCCGGACAGCCGGCGCCGCGACAAGGAAGGAAGGCCAAGATGCGTAACGGGGGGCAGCTTCTGGTGGAAAGCCTGGTGGCGCTTGGCGCGGTCCGGGCCTTTGGCGTTCCGGGCGAAAGCTATCTGGCGGTGCTGGATGCGTTGCACGACACGCAAGGAAAGCTGGACTTTGTGCTGTGCCGCAACGAAGGCGGCGCGGGCTTCATGGCCGCGGCCTGGGGCAAGCTGACCGGCCAGCCCGGCATCTGCATGGTGACGCGGGGCCCGGGCGCCACCAACGCATCCATCGGCGTGCATACCGCGATGCAGGACAGCGCGCCGATGATCCTGTTCGTGGGTCAGGTCGGCACGGACATGAAGGGACGCGAGGCGTTCCAGGAAATCGACTATCCGGCCGTGTTCGGCACCGTCGCGAAATGGGTAGTCGAGATCGACCGGGTCGAGCGGATTCCCGAAATTCTGACCCGTGCCTGGACCGCCGCCACCACCGGACGCCCCGGACCCGTTGTGATCGCCCTCCCCGAGGACATGCTGACCACCCTGACGGACGCCGCCCCTCTGACCGGACCGGCGCATGTGGCCGAGCCCGCCCCCGCCTCCCAAGCCTTGACTGACGTCGAGGCGATGTTGTCCGGCGCCGCCCGCCCGCTGATCCTGATCGGCGGCTGCAACTGGTCTGATGCCGGCAAGAAGGCCCTGCAAGCCTTTGCCGAGGCCAGCGACATTCCGGTGGTGGCGGCCTTCCGTTATCAGGACCAGTTCGACAATTTCTCGCCCGTCTATGTCGGCGAGGCGGGCGTGGGCATGCCCGCCCATGTCAAGGCGCTTGTGCGCGACGCCGATGTCATCCTGGCGATCAATGTCCGCTTCGGCGAGATGACGACCGATGGCTATACGTTGCTCGACGTGCCGGTGCCGGTGCAAAAGCTGATCCATGTCCATGCGTCCGACCGCGAGATCGGCAAGATATATCAGCCAACGCTGGGCATTCAGGCAGGGCCGAACGCCTTTGCCGCGGCCCTGTCGCCCGTCAGGGGTGGCTGGGCCGGGTGGCGCGCGGAGGGTCGCGCGGCGTGGGAGGCGGCCTTTGACGCGCCCGTGCAGCCCTCGCCTGTGGATATGGTCATCGCCACCGCGCATCTGCGCGAGGTGCTGCCTGCTGATGCGATCCTGACCAACGGCGCAGGCAACTTCACCGTCTGGCCCAACAAGTTCTACAAGTTCGGCCCAAAGGCGCGACTGCTGGCGCCACAGTCGGGCGCCATGGGATATGGCCTGCCCGCCGCGATCGCCGCCAAGGTGGCCCATCCCGGCCGCACGGTGGTCTGCTTCGCGGGCGATGGCGATTTCCAGATGAACTGCCAGGAGCTTGCAACCTCGGTCCAAGCGGGTGCGCAGCCGATCGTGCTGCTGCTGAACAACGGCATCTACGGCACCATCCGCGCGCATCAGGAACGCAGCTATCCCGGCCGCGTCTCGGGCACGACCATGGTCAATCCCGATTTCGTCATGCTGGCCCGCGCCTATGGCTATCACGCCGAGCGGGTCGAGCGGACCGAGGATTTCCCGGCGGCCTTCGCCCGTGCGCTGGCATCGGGCAGCGGCGCCCTGCTTGACCTGAACATCTCGCCCGAGGCGCTGACCCCGCGCCAAACCCTGTCCCAGATGCGCGACGCCGCGCTTGCCACAAAGGAAAAGGCATGAATACCGGCCAGACCGTCCGATTGGGTGCCGATATCGGCGGCACCTTTACAGACATCGCGTTGGATTGCCGCGGCACCATGTATTCGACCAAGGTGCTGACCAATTACAGCGCGCCGGAACAGGCAATCCTGGATGGCATCGACATCGTGCTGCACGACGCGGGGCTGACGCCCGCCGACCTGGACATCGTGATCCACGGCACCACGCTGGCCACCAACGCACTGATCGAGCGGCGCGGCGCCCGCACCGCCCTTGTCACGACCGAGGGCTTTCGCGACGTGATCGAGATGCGGACCGAAAACCGGTTCGAGCAATACGACCTGAACCTGCGCTTGCCCACGCCGCTGATCCCGCGCGAAGACCGCTTCACGGTTGCCGGCCGCATCGGTGCGCAGGGTCAGGAACTGGCCCCTCTGGACGAAGCCGCGCTGCAGGCCATTGCCGACCGGATTGCCGCCGACGGCTTCGGCGCCGTCGCCGTCGGCTTTATCCACTCCTACATGAATCCGGCCCATGAACGGCGGGCCCGCGAGATCATTGCGGCCAAGGTGGACGTGCCGATCTCGATCTCGTCCGAGGTCTCGCCGCAGATGCGCGAGTTCGAACGGTTCAACACCGTCTGCGCCAATGCCTATGTGCGCCCGCAGATGGCCGATTACCTGGCCCGTCTGCAGGTGCGGTTGAAGGAAATGGGCGCAGGTTGCCCCGTCTTCATGATCCATTCCGGCGGCGGGCTGATCTCGGTGGAAACCGCATCCGAGTTTCCGGTGCGGCTGGTCGAATCCGGCCCGGCGGGGGGCGCGATCTTTGCCGCCGACGTTGCCGAGCGTTTCGGCCTTGATACCGTGGTCAGCTATGACATGGGCGGTACCACCGCCAAGATCTGCCTGATCGAGGATTTCCAGCCCAAGACGGCGCGGACCTTCGAGGTGGCGCGCACCTATCGCTTCTGCAAGGGATCTGGCATGCCGATCTCGATCCCGGTGATCGAGATGATCGAGATCGGGGCAGGCGGCGGCTCCATCGCCTGGGTCGACGCCATGGGACGCATCCAGACCGGCCCGGAGTCTGCGGCATCCGAACCCGGGCCCGCCTGTTACGGGCGGGGCGGGCAGCGACCGGCGATCACCGATGCCGACCTGGTTCTGGGCAAGCTCGACCCCGACAATTTCGCAGGCGGGACGATCAGGCTTTCGGTTCCGAACGCGCAGGATGCGATCGCCCGCGACGTGGGAGAGCGCCTGTGCCTGCCTTCGGAAGCCGCTGCCTTTGGCATTGTCGAGGTGGTCGATGAGAACATGGCCAATGCCGCCCGCGTCCACGCGGTCGAGAATGGCAAGAACATTTCGGACAACATCATGATCGCCTTTGGCGGCGCGGCGCCCCTGCACGCGGCGCGGCTGTGCGAAAAGCTTGGCATCGACGAATGCCTGATCCCGCCGGGCGCGGGCGTGGGATCGGCCATCGGCTTTCTCAAGGCGCCGTTCGGATACGAGGCGCTGGCATCGAAGATCGTGCGCCTGTCGCATTTCGACCCGGCGCAGGTCAACGCCATGCTGGCCGAGTTGAAGCAAACCGCCGAGGGCTTCGTGCGGGCCGGAACCGCAGGCGCCATCCAGCGGGAAATCACCGCCTTCATGCGCTATGTCGGCCAGGGGTGGGAGATTCCGGTGCCGCTGCCTGACCGCGACTTCACCTCCGACGATGTCGAAGGGCTGCGTGACGACTTCCGCAAGGCCTATGCCCGCTTCTTCGGCCGCGCCATCGAGGGTCTGGACGGCCTGGAAATCGAGATCGTCACGTTCTCGGTCAAGGCGCAGGACGAACGCACCGCACCCGAGCGTCTGCAGATCACGCGCGGCAAGGCCATGCTGGACGGCGCCCCGACCCGCCCGGTCTTTGATCCGACCCAGGGCCGCGCGCTGGAAACCGCCATCGTCGAGCGCACCACCCTGACCCCGGGCGCCCGCGTCAGCGGCCCGGCGGTCATCGTGGAACGCGAAACCTCAACTGTCGTCACTTCGCCCTTCGATGTGGTGATGCAGGACGACGGTACCCTTCTTCTGACCCGCAAGGAGATGGCGGCATGAATAACGCGACCCCCGCTGCATCGCTTGATGCCACCCATGAAATCCGCATGCAGGTCATGTGGAACCGCCTGATTTCCGTGGTCGAGGAACAGGCGCTGACCCTGCTGCGGACGGCGTTTTCGACCTCGGTCCGCGAGGCGGGCGACCTGTCGGCAGGCGTTTTCGACCCGCAGGGACGAATGCTGGCGCAGGCGGTGACCGGCACCCCCGGCCATGTCAACACCATGGCCGAGGCGGTGCTGCATTTCATCGCCGAAATCGGCCGCGAGAACATGTATCCGGGCGACACCTATGTCACCAACGATCCCTGGAAAGGCACCGGGCACCTGCACGACATTTCCATGGTGTCGCCGTCCTTCCTGGGCAATGAACTGATCGGCTTTTTTGCCTGCACCGCGCATGTGGTGGACGTGGGCGGACGCGGCTTCGGCGCCGACGGCAAGTCGGTCTATGAAGAGGGCATCCAGATCCCGATCATGAAGTTCGCCGAGCGCGGCCGCGTCAACGCCGATCTGGTCCGCATCCTGCGCACCAACGTGCGCGAGCCGAACCAGGTCGTGGGCGACTTCTTTTCGCTGGCGGCTTGCAACGACGTGGGCCACCGCCGCCTGATCGAGATGATGAACGAGATCGGCCTGTCCTCGCTGGATGATCTGGGGGCCTTCATTTTCAGCCGCACCCGCGCCGCGACGCTGGAACGCATCCGGGCGCTGCCGCGGGGATCATGGACCAACGATCTTGTGACGGACGGCTATGACAGCCCCGTCCGGCTGGCCGCCACCGTGGAAACGCGCGGCGAGACGGTCAATGTCGATTTCAGCGGCACCGACGGGCAAAGCCGCTGGGGCATCAACGTGCCGATCATCTATACCAAGGCCTATGCCTGTTACGCGATGAAATGCGTGATCGCGCCCGACATCCCGAACAACTGGGCCTCGCTTGAACCTTTCACCGTGTCGTCGCCGGTCAATATCCTGAACGCGCAATGGCCCGCGCCCGTCAGCCTGCGCCACGTCTTCGGCCACATGGTCCCCGACCTTGTGCTGGGGGCGTTGGCCCAGGCCCTGCCCGGAAAGATCCTTGCCGAGGGATCGGGCGCGCTGTGGAACATCCATGTCTCGGCCCGCCCGGTCGAGGGCAGGGCGGGACACCAGGCCGAAATCCTGATGTTCAACTCGGGTGGGATGGGTGCGCGGCCGGAGCTGGACGGCCTGTCCGCGACGGCGTTTCCTTCGGGCGTGATGACCATGCCCATCGAAGCGACCGAGCAGACCGGCCCCATCGTGGTCTGGCGCAAGGAACTGCGCCCGGATTCGGCGGGCGACGGCCAGTACCGCGGTGGCTTGGGTCAGATCATCGAGATCGCGGCGGCCGAAGGCCACCAGTTCGACTTTTCCGCCATGTTCGACCGCATCAGGCACCCGCCGCGCGGGCGCAACGGGGGCCGAGACGGCCAGCCGGGCAGCGCGCGGCTGGACGATGGAACGGAGATGCGGCCGAAAGGCTGGCAGCACGTTCCGGCAGGCCGCAGACTGGTGTTGCATCTGCCCGGCGGTGGCGGCTACGGCGATCCGGCGCTGCGCAGCGCCGAAGCACGCGCCGACGATCTATCCAAGGGCTATGTGACGGAGACCGGCAAATGAACTATGTGGCGAAACGCCTGGCTGCGGTGAAACCCTCGGCCTCAATGGCGGCCTCGCAGGCAGCCAAGACCCTGCGCGCGACGGGCGTCGACGTGATCGACCTGGGGCTTGGGGAACCTGATTTCCCGACCCCGACCCATGTCTCGGAAGCGTCCTACAAGGCGGCCTTGGCGGGCGAGACGCTGTATACCGCATCCGCCGGCACGCCGGCGCTGCGCGCGGCGGTGGCCGACAAGTTCCGGCGCGAAAACGGGCTGGATTATACCGCCGACGACGTGGTGGTGGCGAACGGCGCCAAGCAGATCATCTTCAATGCGCTGATGGCGACGCTGAACGATGGTGACGAGGCGATCCTGCCCGCCCCCTATTTCGTCAGCTACCCCGAGATGGTGAAGCTGTTGGGCGGCGTGCCCGTGACCCCGGCCTGTTTGCCCGAGGCAGGCTTCCGCCTGACCCCCGAGGTGCTGGAGGCCGCGATCTCGCCGCGCACCAAATGGCTGTTTCTGAACATGCCGGGTAACCCCTCGGGCGCGGTCTATTCGCGGGACGAACTGCAGGCGCTTGGCGGTGTGCTGGCGCGGCACCCGCAGGTGCTGGTGCTGTCGGACGAAATCTATGAACACATCATCTTCGACGGACGCGAATTCGTCAGCTTCGGCAAGGCCTGCCCGGACCTGCGCGACCGGACGCTGATCGTGAACGGCGTGGCCAAGGCCTATGCCATGACCGGCTGGCGGGTGGGCTATGCCGCCGGTCCCGCGCCGCTGATCAAGGCGATGAACACCGTGCAAAGCCAGTCGGTCACATCCGTCGCGGCCCCCATGCAGGCGGCCGCCCTGGCCGCACTGACCGGGCCGCAGGATTGCATCGCCACCTTCCGCGAGGCCTTTCAGCGCCGCCGCGATCTGGTGGTGGCGGGAATCGCCAGGATCGACGGCCTGACCCTGCCGCCGCCCGAGGGCGCGTTCTACGCCTATATCGGCTGCGCGGATCTGATTGGGCGGCGCACCCCGCAGGGAACCGTCCTGACGGACGACGTTGCCGTGTCGAACTATCTGCTGGCCCAGGGGCATGTGTCGTCGGTCCCCGGCTCGGCCTATGGATTGTCGCCGTTCTTCCGCATCTCGACCGCGACCGGCGACGAGGTCCTGACCGAAGCCATCGCGCGGATCGGCCGCGCGGTGGCCGCCCTTGAACCGGCAGAGGTGCCCGCATGACCGCTCCCCGTTTCGACACCATCCTGATCACCGGCGCCGCCGGCCGCCTGGGAACGCAGCTGCGCCGGGGCCTGGCGCCGTTGGCCCGCACCCTGCGCCTGACCGACCGCGTGCCGATCACGGATCTGCAACCGAACGAGGACGGCCATGTGGTCGAACTGTCGGACGCGGCGGCCGTGATGGCGCTGTGTGAGGGCGTCGATGCCATCGTGCATTTCGGCGGGGCGCCACTGGAGACGAAGTGGGAGACGATCCTGCAATCGTCCATCGTCGGCAGCTACAACATCTATGAGGGCGCCCGGAGGCACGGGGTCAAGCGCGTCATCTACGCCTCGTCCGTCCACGCCATCGGCTATCACAAGGTCGAGGACCAGATCGACGCCAGCGCCCCGCATCGCCCCGACAGCCTTTACGGCGTGTCGAAGTGCTTCGTCGAGGATCTGAGCCGGCTTTACTGGGACAAGTTCGGGATCGAAACGCTGTGCTGCCGCATCTTTTCGTCCTTCGACCAGTTCACCGACCGGCGGATGCTGTGGTCGATGCTGACCTATGACGATTGCGTCCGCCTGGTCGAAGCGGGCCTGACCGCCCCGCGTGTCGCCCATTCGATCGTCTTCGGCACCTCGAACAACAAGCAGCGCATGGTGGACAACCGCCTTGGCGCGCATATCGGCTTTCATCCCCAGGACACGACCGAACCCCACCGGGCCGAGGTGGAGGCGCGCCTGCCCCCCGCCGATCCCCATGCCCCTGCCGTCACATATCTGGGCGGCTGGTTCGTGGACCTGGGCCACCCCGACGACGAGGTGGCCCAGTGAAGAACAGCTATGACGTGGTAATCGTCGGCGGGGCGGTGATCGGATCGGCCGTCGCCTATTTCCTGACTGCGAACCCAGACTTCACCGGCAGCGTGCTGGTGGTCGAGCGTGACCCCAGCTATGTGAAGGCGGCGACCTCGCTGTCCTCGTCCTCGATCCGGGTTCAGTTCTCGAACCCGATCAATGTCAGGATCAGCCAGTTCGGCAGCGCGTTCATCCGCAGCTTCGCCGAGACCATGCAGGTCGCGGGCGAACCCGCACCGGACCTGAACTTCCATCCCGGCGGCTATCTTTTCCTGGCGGGAACCGAGGCGCAGGCCCGGACGCTGCGCGAGAACCACGAGGTCCAGCGCGCCTGCGGCGCCGACGTGGTGCTGTGGGGGCAGGACGAACTGGCCCGCTCCTTCCCGCACCTGAACGTCGATGACATCCTGCTGGCGTCCTATGGCCGTTCGGGGGAAGGGTGGTTCAACAACACCGGGCTGATGTACGGCTTCAAGGCCAAGGCGCGCGAACAGGGCGCTGATTACGTCACCGACGAGGTGGTGGCCATTGGGCGCGAAGGCAACCGCGTGACCTCGGTTGCGCTGAAGTCGGGCGCCACGGTCAAGGCCGGGACGGTCGTCAATGCCTCTGGTCCCCGCGCGGCGCTGACGGCGCGGATGGCGGGGCTGGATGTGCCGGTTGAACCCCGCAAGCGCACCAGCTTCGTCTTTGACTGCGCCCGGACGCCCGAGGGCACGGCGACCGTGAACGGCGGTCGGCTGCCCCTGATGATCGACCCGTCGGGCGTGTTCCTGCGCCCCGAGGGCCGGTTCTTTCTGGCCGGCTGCCCACCGGTCGAGGACCCTGCCGTCGACTGGGACGACTTCGAGCCGCGCTATGACGAGTTCGAGGAGATCATCTGGCCCGCCCTTGCCGCCCGTTCCCCCAATTTCGAGGCGATCAAGGTCGTCAACCAGTGGGCCGGGCATTACGACTTCAACACGCTGGACCACAACCTGATCGTTGGACGCCATCCCGACGTGACGAATTTCGTCTTTGCCAACGGCTATTCGGGGCATGGCCTGCAGCAAGGCCCCGCCGCCGGTCGGGGCGTTTCGGAACTGATCATCTATGGCGGTTTCCGCACGTTGGATCTATCCGAGGTGGGATACGAGCGTATTCTGGAGAACCGTCCCTTCCTCGAGAAGGCGGTGATCTGACGAGGAGGCGGCGATGAATGCGGATGACCAGGGCCGGGGCGACCATCATGGCTGACCGTCCCATCCGTCTGCCGCCGCTGAACGCGCTGCGGGTGTTCGACACGGTGGTCCGCCATCGCAGTTTCCGCAGCGCCGCCGACGAACTTCTGGTCACGCCCCAGGCCGTCAGCCAGCAGATCAAGCTGCTGGAGGACAGTCTTGGGATCGAGCTGTTCGTGCGGAAGGGGCGCGCGATCGAGCCGAACGAGCAGGCGATCCTTCTGGCCCATTACGTCCAGTCCGCCTTCGAGGAGATGGCCGAGGGGATCCGCCGCGTCACCAAGACCGGGCGCCGCAACCGCATCAACCTGAACGTCAGCCCCTATTTTGCCACCCGCTATCTGCTGGATCGGCTGGCGGGCTTTCGCGAAACCATGCCCGGGGTCGATCTGCGGCTGACAACGGCCGTGGGCCTGCCCGATTTCGTGGCGGACGACGTCGATGTGGCGATCCAGTGGGGCTATGGCGGCTGGAAGCAATACGAAGCCACGCTGCTGATGCGGGACTTCAAGGAAATCTGCTGCACACCCGAGATCGCCCGCAACATCCGCGATCGCACCGACCTGCTGCACCTGCCCCTGTTGCGCCCGGTCCGCTCGGACCGTCTGTGGCGCGACGTGCTGGCCCATCTGGGCGTCGAAGGCGAGATGGAGCATGAAGGCATCGGCTTTGACGACGCCGCAACCATGCGCCGCGCCGCATTGGCCGGGTTGGGGATCGGCCTGATTTCCACCATCGACGCCAATGAGGACCTCAAGCTGGGCCGGTTGGTTGCGCCTTTCGGCCGCAACGTCATGGCCGACATGCCGCCCGATCAGGTGCCGGGCTTCTTCATGGTTCTGCCGCGCGCTCATCGGCGCGTAAGCCTGATCGAAGCCTTTTGTGTCTGGATGAAAAAGCAGCAATGGGACGTGCAGCTTTAGGGCGGTGCGGCCAGTGCGGGCGTTATCGGGATCAGCCCTTCATCCTTGGGAGGCAAGCTGTTTGATGCGAAAGAATAACTTGCCGTTCCCGCGCATTTCTTGATTTGGTTTATGACAGCGATCCGTCAGCCTTGCCTGAGCGAAGGGGTAAGCATGACGCAAGCATTGGTTACAGGGGCGACAAGCGGGATCGGGCGGGCCATTGCCCTTGCGCTGCGCGATGCGGGCCACCGGGTCGTGGCCGTCGGCCGGGACGCCGCCGCCTTGGCGGAACTGGGGGTCGAACCCGGTATTCAGCCGCTGGCTGTCGATCTGGTCGACCCGCAGGCCGTGGCGCAGGCGCTTGGGGGCATCGAGCCCGATATCCTGATAAACAACGCGGGCATGATGCCGCCGATGGTCAACTTCTGCGATCAGACGCCCGAGGATATCGCGCGGGCGGTGGCCGTGAACCTGTCATCGGTCCTGACGGTGACGCGGCTTGTCGCGCCCGGCATGCGGGACAGGGGCAGGGGGCATATCGTCTTTACCGGCTCGACCGCAGGTCATGCCCCATTTGCAAACCTTGCCGTCTACTGCGCGACAAAGGCGGCGGTCGGCGGGTTTGCCCAGGCCCTGCGGCTGGACATGGCGCCCCATGGTGTGCGGGTGACAGAGATCGTCGCGGGGCGGGTCGAAACGGGTCTTTACAAGACGCTGCTGTCGGACGACGCGCGGGCCGCCATGTATGCGAACAGGTCGGCCGTGCAGCCCGGCGACCTGGCGCGGATGGTCTGCGCCGTCCTGGACATGCCGCCGCATGTCGATGTGGCGCGCTTCGACATTCTTCCCACGCATCAGGCCACAGCGACGGGAACGCAAACGAAAGGCAAGAACGGATGAAAGATCTGAACGTGGTGATCGTCGGAGGCGGCGCCGGCCTTGGCGCCCTGCTGGCACGGATGGCGGTCGCAGAGGGCGCGGCGGGCATCGGCATCGTCGACCTGGACTCTCGGGCCGCCGAGGCCGCCCTTGCGCCGGCGCTGAACGCAGGGGTGCAAGCGGCCTTTGCCGCCTGCGACATTCGCACGGCGGACGCAGCCCATGCCGCCTTCGAAGCGGTGGCGGCGAAGCTCGGCCGGGTGGATACGCTGATCAACTCGGCGGCGATCTATCCGCGCAGGCCGATCCTGGAAATCTCGGACGCCGACTGGGATGCATCGAACGCGATCAACGTCAAGGGCACCTATCACATGATGGTGGCCGCCATCCGGCACATGCAGGGCCAGGAGCCAAGGGGCGACGTGCGCGGGCGGATCGTCAACATCACCTCGGTCGATGCCTTCAAGGCGCATCCCCAGAACGCCCATTACGCCGCCACCAAGGCCGCCGTGGTCAGCCTGACCAAAAGCATGGCCCACGCGGTTGCCGGGGACGGGATCCTGGTCAATTCGGTCGCACCAGCCGGAATGGCGACCGAGAAGGCCCGCGAACTGGGGTTCCTTGGCGAATTGGCCAAGGCCAGTCCGCTGGGCCGCGGCGGCCGCCCCGAGGAAATCGCGCCCTGGGTGCTGATGGCCGGCGGTCCGCAAAACACCTACATGACCGGAGAAAACATCATCGTGTCGGGCGGTTACATCTATGCCTGACCCCTCTACCGCACAAAGATCGCGGTAAATACCGCCCGACAAGCAGGCCGGGGGGCGGTGCAAGTGTCCAAAGCCTGTGAAAACATGCCGACAAGGGAGTGGCACATGAAGACCTTTCTGAAAGCTGGAATGACACTGGGGGCCCTGGCTCTGTCTGCAACGGTGGGTCTGGCGGCCGACGGCGACACGCTGAAGACCGTCAAGCAACGTGGCGTGATGAACTGCCCTGGCCACAACGGGTCCTACCTGGGCTTTGCCGAGGTGGATGACAAAGGCGTCTGGAAAGGCATCGACATCGACCTGTGCCGCGCCATCGCCACCGCCATCTTCGGGGATCCGTCCAAGGCCAAAGTCATTCCCATTTCCTGGGAACAGCGCTGGCCGGCCCTGCAATCGGGCGACATCGACATCGTCGTCAAGGCCTCGGGCGGCACGCTCAGCCGCGATACCGAACTGAACCTGCAGTTCTCGAACTCGTATTACCTTGGCACCACCAAGGTGATGGCGCACAAGGAACTGGGCTTGGAAAGCCTGAAGGACGCCGAAGGCGGCACCATCTGCGTTCCCGCCGGCACCTCGACCGAACGGCAGGTGACATCCTATCTGCAGCGTATCGGCATCGAGATGGAACTGGTCGCCATCGAAAAGACCGAGGAACTGGACAACGCCTATTTCAGCGGCCGCTGTGATACCTATGCGCAATGGGGTCCGGTGCTGGCGATCGCCCGTTCGACCCAGCAGGACCAGGATGCCCATGTCCTGCTGCCGGACGTGCTGGCCTTGGAGCCCGAGGTGATGCTGGTCCGCCAAGGCGATGACAACTGGCTGGACATCGCCAACTGGACGCTTTCGGTTCTGCTGTTTGCCGAACAGGAAGGGATCACGTCCGCCAACGTGGACGAGATGAAGGCCAATCCGCACACGAACGAGGTCGGCAAGCTGCTGGGCGTGACGCCCGGCATGGGCGCGGGCCTGGGCCTGTCGGATGACTGGGCCTACAACGTCATCAAGCATATCGGCAATTATTCCGAAGTGTTCGAGCGCAGCCTGGGCCAAGGTTCGCCCTACAAGATGGAGCGCGAGATGACGAACCTGTGGAACAACGGCGGCGTGCTGTTCCCCTACGTGATCGACTGACGGATCGTGGGTTTTCCGCACCGAGGAAGCCTTTCCGGTGCGGGCTCACCAACCACCAACGGGGGTTTCGCATGACAGCCGTTCCCATCTGGCGGCGAAAGACGGTGCGCCGCATCACGCTGCAAGGCCTGTTCGTTGCGGCGATCGCGGTCGTCATCGGGGCGGGCATCATGACTGCCCGCAAGAACCTGGCCGCGCAAGGGATCTCGTCGGGTTTCGGCTTCCTGTGGAAGTCAACCGGCTGGGATCTGAACTTTTCGCTGGTGCCGGTCAGCTCGGCCGATCCTTATTGGTGGTATCTGGTCGCCGGCATCATCAACACGCTGTTTCTTGGCCTGATCGCCCTGTTCTTCGCCACGATCCTGGGGTTGGTGGTCGGCCTTGCCCGAACCTCCCGGAACGCCCCCGCCCGACTGCTGGGCACGACCTATATCGAGATCTTCCGCAACATCCCGCTCATCGTGCAGGTGTTCTTCTGGTATGCCGCGTCAACCCAGCTGCCAAACCCCCGCAATGCCATCACCCTGGGCGAGATCATGATCAGCGGGCGCGGCATCTATCTGCCCGGGCTGAACGTCGGCAGCGGCTTTGCGGCCTTGGCGGTGCTGGTGCTGTTCGTCACGCTGGGGCTGATCCTGTGGATCTCGGTGGCACGCCGCTTTCGCAGGGTTCAGCCTGCACGCAGCCGAAACCTTCGCCTGGCGGTGCTTGCGGCCGGACTGGCCGCCATGGCTGCGATCCTGTTCCTGGGCCGCATCCCGGACACGCCCCTGATCAGCCATCCTGAACTGAAGGGGTTGAACATCCGCGGCGGCATCCGCATCCAGCCCGAGCTTTATGTGCTGGCCTTCAGCATCGCGCTTTACGGCGCCGCCTATATCGGGGAAATCGTCCGCGGCGGGTTCAGATCCGTTGGACGCGGCCAGGTCGAAGCCGCGCAGGCCCTGGGCCTGACCGCATGGCAGGTCTTTTCCCGGGTCCGCCTGCCGCTGGCGGTCCGTGCCGCACTGCCCATCCTGATCAACCAGTATGTCTGGCTGATCAAGGCGACCACCCTGGGCATCGCAGTGGGCTTTTCAGACTTCTTCATGGTCGTCGCCGGGTCGATCACCCATTCCGGCCAGACGCTTGAACTGATCGGCATCCTGATGGCAGGCTTTCTTCTGATCAACTTCACGCTGGCCGCGATCCTGAACCGGATCAACCGTGCCATCGCGCTGAAGGGCAAGCAGATCGGGGTGGCGGCATGACCATGGCTGTCAACCAGCCGCGCCCCGCCGCACGTCTCTGGCTGCGCCACCTGCGCAAAAGCTACTTCGCTTCGCCCTTCTCGGCCTTGCTGACGATGACCTGCATCGGGCTGATGGCCTGGATCCTGTGGAGCCTGATCGACTGGGCCATCCTCAGCGCCACCTTCGATCCTGCGGCACGGCGCGAGGAGTGCCGGGCCGCCGGCGGCGCCTGCTGGTCGGTCATCGCCAACCGCTGGCGGCTGATCCTGTTCGGTATCTATCCCTATGACGAACAGTGGCGTTCGGCCCTGGCCATCGTTTCGGTCATCGCGGTCATCGTGCTCAGTTGCATCCCGCGCTTCTGGACAGTGGGCCGGATCTCGGCGATCTGGGGCTTCGGCGCCGCGACCTTCTACATCCTGATGAAGGGCGGCATCCTGGGACTGTCGCAAGTGGGCGAGGAACAGTGGGGCGGGCTTTGCCTGACCTTGTTCCTGTTCGTTGCAACCAGCGTGCTGGGGATGCCGATGGCGATCGGCCTGGCGCTGATGCGACGGTCAGAGCTGCCCGTCGTGGCCAAGGTGACGGGCCTGTTCATCGACGCCGTCCGTTCGCTGCCGCTGCTGGCGATCCTGTTCACCGCTGCCGTGGTCCTGCCCTTCGCCTTGCCCGAGGTGCTGATCGGCCAGAAGCTTTATCGCGTGATCTTCGGCGCCGCGCTTTTCTTTGCCGCCTATCAGGCCGAGATCCTGCGCGGCGGCTTTCAGGGTGTCGGTTCCGGGCAAGAGGAAGCGGCCAAGGCGCTTGGTGTGCCTTATCGCCACCGCATTGCCCGAATCCTGCTTACGCAAGCCTTTCGGCTGGCCCTGCCCGCAACCATCAACCAGTTCGTGATTACCTTCATGGAAACCTCTCTCGTGGTGGTCGTGGGTTTTGTCGAACTGCTCGCGGCGGGCAACGCCGCCTATGGCACGGGCGATTGGAAGTTCGCCTATGTCGAGGTCTATGTCTTCATATCGGCCATCTACTTCAGCTTCGTCTTCGGCCTGTCCCGCTACGGTGCCTATCTTGAACGCCGCATGAACATCGGCCGCCGCTAGGAAAGAACCATGATCAACACGACCGCACCGGCCATCGAGATTCGCAATCTTGACAAGTTCTACGGCCATTTCCACGCCCTGCGCGGCATTAACCTGACCGTGGGGCGGGGTGAGAAGGTGGTGGTCTGCGGCCCGTCGGGGTCCGGCAAATCCACCATGATCCGCTGCATCAACCAGCTCGAGGAACATGACCGCGGCACGATCCGCGTCCTGGGGACGGTGCTTGACGACAGCGTCGGCTCGATCGACGAGATCCGGCGCGAAGTCGGGATGGTGTTCCAGCATTTCAACCTGTTCCCACACATGACCGTTCTGGAGAACTGCACGCTGGCACCGATGCTGGTGCGCAAGACCTCGCGTACGGATGCCGAGGCGACCGCCATGCGCTTTCTGGAAAAGGTCCGCATTCCCGATCAGGCCGCCAAGTTTCCCGGCCAGTTGTCGGGTGGCCAGCAACAGCGCGTGGCCATCGCCCGTGCTCTGTGCATGCAGCCCGAGATCCTGCTGTTCGACGAACCGACGTCGGCGCTGGACCCCGAGATGATCGCGGAGGTGCTTGATGTGATGGTGTCGCTGGCGAGTGACGGCATGACGATGATTTGCGTCACGCACGAGATGGGTTTTGCCCGCAAGGTCGCAGACCGGGTGATCTTCATGGATGCGGGTGAAATCGTCGAGGAGGCCGCACCGGAGGAATTCTTCACTGCGCCGAAAAGCGAGCGCACGCGGAAATTCTTGTCCCAAGTTTTGGGACACTGAAGCGACGCGTTCATGCGAGTCCGCAGCTTCTGCGAGACATGGCCAGCCTGCATGACCCTAAAACGGGCAGGCCTGAACCAGCGGGCGCGGGGATGCGTCGCAAGCCAAGGTGCCTTGATCCAATGGCGCAAGACAGCTTAACGCCTAACGTCGGGTTCACCCCGCCGACTTTGCCCGGCTTTTCAGCGGACCCAGCGCGGCCAGGTGGCGACGCATGAAATCCGACGCGTCCTTGTTACGGCCTTGCAGCACCAGATGCAGCAACTCGACATGCTCGATGCAGCGTTCGCGGGCCACGTCGCGGTCCAGCATCTGGCGATAGTCGATCAGGCGGCGCAGCCGGTCCACGCGTTTCAGCGCGTCGATGAAAAAGATGTTCTGGCTGCATTCGATGACCGATTCGTGCATGCCGCTGTTCAGTTCGAACAGCCGCGCGTCGGGAATGTCCCAGATGCCGCCCTCGACCAGCCAGCGCTGCTCGGCTAGGCGGCTTTCCAGTGCCGGGCGGTTCAACTGGAAGCGCGGCTCAAGCAGGGCGGCGGGTTCGATCAGCTGGCGAAAGCGATAGCTGTCGCGATAGGATTCCAGCGAAGTCAGCACCGGCAGGAATTCCCAGCCGTGGCCGGGAAGGCGCTCGATCCAGCCCTCCTGCGCCATGCGGTTCAGCAGTTTCGTCACCCGGCCCTTGGTCAGGTCATAGCGGCGCTGGAATTCGCTTTCTGTCATCCGCTCGGGCAGCTTTCCGGTCACGCGGTCGTCGGCGATCTTCAGGTAAATCCGTTCGTCTTCATCGACTTCGGCTGCCGGGGCGTTGAACTGCTGCGCCGCCTGCGCATCGACCAGCCGATAGCCGCTGCGCTCGCCCGAGGTCAGGACCCCCGCCTCTTCGAGCTGTTTCAGCGCAGCCCGCACGGGCGAGCGCGAGACGCGGAACTGCTCGGCGAGCTTGCGTTCGGTCAACCGGTCGCCGGGGCGCAACCCGTCTGCGCTGATATGCGCCGCGATCTGGCTGACGAGGGTATTGGCTAGGTTGGTCATCGGGCATCCGCGCTGAATTTCCAAGACATGGCATGGGTTAATCCTGCTGCCAAGTCCTGTGGTATTTTCATATTGCAAAATACCTTTCTGTGGCGTATCTGGCATTTGTAGATACTAAAAGACCACTGGGAGGAAGGTAGCGAGGTGCCGTGGGCATCCCGCGACCTGCCCCGGCTTCAGGATAAGGATGAAAACGTGCGCCTTCTGGTTCTGCCCGGAGACGGGATCGGCCCCGAGATCACCCAAGCGACCCTGCGCGTGCTGGATGCGGCCGACCGCCGTTTCGGCCTGGGGCTGGACATCGAACAGGCCGACATCGGCCTGAAATCGCTGGCGGAGCAGGGCACCACGCTGCCCGCGGCGGTCATGGCGCGCATCCCGCAGGTGGACGGGGTGGTCCTGGGGCCGGTGTCGCATTACGACTATCCGACGCGGGACAAGGGCGGGATCAACCCCTCGGGCGAGTTGCGGGTGAAGTTCGAGTTGTTCGCGAACGTCCGGCCCTGCAAGTCGCGCCCCGACCTGACGGTTCTGCGCAAGCCGATGGACCTGATCATCGTGCGCGAGAACACAGAAGGCTTCTATTCCGACCGCAACATGTTCGCCGGCACCGGCGAGTTCATGCCCGACCCGGACATGGCGTTATCGGTCAGAAAGATCACGGCGCGGGCGTCGCGCAATGTCGCCAGGGCCGCGTTCGAACTGGCCCGCGCCCGGCGCAAGAAGGTCACCGCCGTTCACAAGGCCAACGTGGTCAAGCTGTCGGACGGGCTGTTCCTGCGTGAGGTCCGCAAGGTGGCCGAGGATTACCCGGACGTCCAGCTTGAGGAGCTGATCGTCGATGCCACCGCCGCGCTGCTGATCCGGCGGCCCGACAGCTTCGACGTGATCGTCACCACCAAGATGTTCGGCGACATCCTGTCGGACGAGGCATCGGAACTGTGCGGCAGCCTGGGCCTGGGCGGTTCGATCAACCAGGGCGAAACGGTCTGCGTGGCGCAGGCCCAGCATGGGTCGGCCCCCGACATCCAGGGCCAGGGCAAGGCCAACCCGACCTCGCTGATCCTGTCGGCCGCCATGCTGCTGGAGCATCTGGGCATCAAGCACGCCGATCCGAAGCTGCTTAACGCCGCCCGCGCTATCAAGGCGGCGGTGGAATCCACGCTGGACCGGCCCGACAGCCGGCGGGAACGTCCTGGGCCAGGGCGGTGCCCGCAAGGGCCATGGCGGCGCAGGACAGCGCGAATGCGCGGCGGGTCAGTTTCATGGGTCTCTCCTCCCTGACATGGTGTGGTCGCAGGGGCCGCCCGGCCGGACCCGTCTCTCCTCAGGCGGGTCGCGTGGGCGGCGCTCTGCTTTGCAGGCGCGGTTGCGGCGATCAGGCCGAAACGCGCAGGTCGGCGGGCGCACCGGCGACCTCGGCCGCGACCAGCGCGCCAAAGGCGTCGGTATTGACTTGCCCGCCCAGGTCGCGCGTGCGGTTCGCGGGGTTTTCCAGCACCGCATCCACCGCGTGTTCGATGGCCGAACCCGCCTCGACCATCGCGGGCAGGCCACGCTGCTCACCGAGCCAGGTCAGCATCATCGCCACCGACAGGATCAGCGAGGACGGGTTGGCGATGTTCTGGTTCTCGATGTCGGGGGCCGAACCGTGCTGGGCCTGAGCGCAGACCAGCCCGGTTTCTGCGCTGGCGTTGATCGACCCGGCCAGCCCCAGGCTGCCCGACAGTTCGGACGCGAGGTCCGACAGGATGTCGGAATAGAAGTTCGTCGACACGATCACGTCATAGCGCGACGGGTCGCGCACCAGATGCGCGGCCATGGCGTCGATGATGACGTCGTTCAGCTCGACCTCGGGGAAGTCCTGATGGACCTTGCGCACCCAGTCCATGAAGAAGCCGTCGGTGATGATGAAGTTGTTGGCCTTGTGGACCGCCGTCACCTTCTTGCCGCGCCGCATCGCCAGCTTGAAGGCCTCGCGCGCGATCCGCTCGCAGGCTTTCGAGGTCAGCTTGCGGACCGACAGGGCGACGTCCTCGGTCGGCATGAACTCGCCCAGGCCCTTGTACATGTTGCGGTCGGGGTAAAAGCCCTCGGTCGCCTCGCGCATGATGACCAGGTCCATCTTTTTTCCCGGCAGATAGGGCCGGGTCCGCGCGGGCCGCACGTTCGCGTAAAGGTCCAGCCGCACCCGGAACCCACCCGAGACGTTGACGCCGCCCTTGTCCCGCGCCGGGTAATCCATGTGCGACTGCGGACCCAGCACGATGCCGTCATAGGTCCGGGCCTTGTCGATCACCTCATCGCGCAGCGTGGTGCCGTATTTCTCCAGGCTGGGGAAACCGACATCCTCGTAGTCGCTGGTGATGCCCAGGCCGAAGCGTTGGTTCGCTGCCTCCAGGACCTCCATCGTCGCCTTGGTGATCTCGGGACCGATGCCGTCGCACGGCAAGACAAGGAATCGCATTCTTTTCTCCCTCTGCTGCCCGTCCGAATCGGTGGGCTTGATTGAATTTGTATTTTTGCATCATCAAAAGCAAATTGTTTTTTGGTTTTGCTTCTGTCAAAATGCAACCAAGGCCGCTTGGGATAGACAATGAACGACCAGATTCGCCAACCGCAGACCAGCCTGCACACGCCCCTGGTGCTGAATGTCGCAGCCAGGATCCGAGACCTGATGACCAGTGGCGAGGTCGCGATCGGCCAGAAGCTGGTCACCCAGTCGCTGGCCGACCAGTTCGATGTCTCACGCTCTCCGGTGCGAGAGGCTTTGTTGCTGCTGGCCGAACAGGGGCTGCTGGAACAGATCCCTAACCGAGGTTTCTTTGCCAGGGCGATGCCGGAAAGCCAGGGCGACCCGGCCGACCCGCTGCTGCACGAGGCGGGCAGCGCCTATCACCGCATCGCCGACGACTGGCTGGCCGACCGCATTCCTTCGGACATCACCGAACAGATGCTGCGCGACAGATACGGCCTGACCAAGGCCCAGGTCAGCGAGATCCTGGTGCGCGCCACGCGCGAGGGCTGGGCCGAGCCCAAGCAGGGCTATGGCTGGAAGCTGCTGGCCGTGGCCAAGACCGCCGAGTCGTTCGAACAGATCTATCGCTTTCGCATGATCATCGAACCCGCGGGGATGCTGGAACCTACCTTTCGGCTGGACCTCAGGGTGCTGGCCGACCTGCGCCGCACGCAGGAACGGATGCTGGACGGCGATATCGCGCGGCTTCCCGCCGAGCGCCTGCTGGAAAACGGCGCCATCTTTCACGAGGAATTGCTGCGCCTGTCGGGCAATCCCTTCATGCACATGTCGCTGGTCCGCGTGAACCGGATGCGGCGGCTGATGGAATACCAGGCCAACCTGGACCGCAACCGACTGACAGTGCAATGCACCGATCACCTGAGAATCCTCGACGTGCTCGAACGCAATGAACTGCTCGAGGCCTCGTATCTGATGCGGCAGCACCTGTCGGGGGCCCTGGCACGCAAGATGCCAACGACCGCACCAAGTGACTGACCGGGCCGATTTGGCTTTTCATCCTGAATTAGACAGAATTGACGCCGACAGGCGGGGGAGAGTCATGGAGTTCATCAGCACGCTTCAAGTCGGGGGCGCGGCCTTGCGTATCGTCGACCTGCCGCTTGCGGCGGGAAAGCACCTGCCGCGGCTGCCCCATATCCATCGCCTGCTTCTGGAAAATGTCCTGCGCTGTGCGACAGAACCCGCCGCCGGGCGAACCGCGCTGCTGGCCTGGCTTGACCGGCCGCAAAGCCAGGCCGAGATCGCCTTTCTGCCCAGCCGCGTGCTCATGCATGACACGACCTGCGGCCCCGCGCTGGTCGATATCGCCGCGATGCGGTCCGCCCTGGCCGAGGCGGGGCACGATCCGACCCTGTTGAACCCGGTGCTGCCGGTCGATGTCTCGACCGACCATTCGCTGGCAGTCGACGCCTATGCCCGGCCCGGCGCCATGGCCGTCAACATCCGAAACGAATATCGCCGCAACGCCGAGCGATACCGCTTCATGAAATGGGCCACGAACAGCCTGTCGAATTTCCGCGTGCATCCCCCCGGCACCGGCATCATGCACACCCTGAACCTTGAGCGGCTTGCGACTGTGGTGACCGAACGCGATGGCTGGCTGATCCCCGACACGCTGATCGGCACCGACAGCCACACGCCGATGATCAACGGCATCGGCGTGTTGGCCTGGGGCGTCGGCGGGATCGAGGCGGAAAGCGTGCTTTTCGGCATGCCGGTGATGCTGCGCGTGCCGGACGTGATCGGCATGCGCCTGACCGGGCGCCTGCGCGAAGGCGTCACCGCCACGGATCTCGCGCTGACCGTGACCGAGCGCCTGCGCCGCATCGACCTGGCCGACCGCTTTGTCGAGTTCTTTGGTCCTGGGGTCTCGGCGCTCTCGGCGGGCGACCGCGCCGTGGTGGCCAACATGACGCCCGAATTCGGCGCGAATTCCGGGTTCTTTCCGGTCGATGCGGCGACCATCGCCTATCTGCGCCAGACCGGGCGCGCTGCCGCGCATTGCGCCATGGTCGAGGCCTATTGCCAGCCTCAGGGCCTGTGGTTCGATCCCGCCGAAACTCCGGTCTTTACCCGAATTGTCGATCTGGATCTGTCCGAGGTCGAGGTCAGCGTCGCTGGTCCCCGCCGTCCGCAGGATCGCATCCCGGCCTCGGCCACCGCGGCCGCGACCCACGCCTTGCGCGGTTCGCCCATGCCCGCGCCGCCGGGCGAGGCCCGGGACGGCGCCGTGGCCATCGCCGCCATCACCAGTTGCACCAACACCAGCGATCCCCGGCTGCTGGTGGCGGCCGGGCTGCTTGCGCGCAAGGCCCGCGCGCTGGGGCTGAGGCCGCCCGCGCATGTGAAAACCTCGCTCGCGCCCGGCTCGCCCGCCGCGCAGCGCTATCTGGAACGCGCCGGGCTGCTTGCGGATCTCGAGGCCCTGGGCTTTGGCATCGTTGGCTTTGATGATGTGACCGCCCCCCCGACGGCTTCGCTGTGCCAGGGTGGGTCTGGGACGATCCACAGAGGGGAGAGGTCATGTCGGAGATTACCACGATCGGGCTCGATCTTGCGAAGCATGTGTTTCAGCTTCACGGGGCCGACGCTTCTGGGCGAGCGGTGCTGCGCAAGAAGCTTCGGCGGGACCAGGTGCTGGCGTTCTTCAGCCAGCTACCATCCTGCGTCGTCGTGATGGAGGCGTGCGGTGGCGCCCATTTCTGGGGTCGTGAGATCGGGAAGCTGGGCCATGAGGTGCGGCTCATCCCGCCGGCCTATGTGAAGCCCTTTGTGAAGCGCCAG